>JAKJER010000008.1 GCA_022705325.1 Planctomycetota bacterium
CGTTGAACCTGTTGAAGAAGGACCAAACCCGCAAGGTAGGCATCAAGACAAAATCCAAGTGCTGCAGCTGGGACCACGACTACCTGCTCAAAATCCTCACCGGTTGATTACATGCGATTGCCCTGGCCCCGGATGCTGTATAATCCCCCCGGTTGCGAAAGGACAAGGAACGACATGACCGATCCGCGGATGCAGAAGCTGGTGGAGTTGCTGGTGGGCCATTCCTGTGCCGTCAAGCCCGGCGAGCACGTGCTGGTGGAGGCGATCGACATCCCCAACGATTTCATCCGCCTGCTGGTGGCGCAGATCGCGGCCGCGGGCGGGCGGCCTCACGTGCTGCTCAAGAGCGCCCAGGTCACGCGGGCGTTGATGCTGGTCGGCACGGAGGAGCAGTGGGACCTGTCGGCCCGGGTCGAGCGGACGCAGATGGAGGCCGTCCAGTGCTACATCGGCCTGCGGGGCAGCCCCAACGTCAGCGAGCTGTCCGACGTCCCCCGCGACAGCCAGAAGCTCCACGAGAAGACCGTCTGGCGCCGCGTCCACCAGGAGATTCGCGTCCGCAAGACCCGCTGGGTGGTGCTTCGCTGGCCCAACGCGGGGATGGCCCAACTGGCCGAGATGAGCACCGAGGCCTTTGAGGACTTCTACTTCCGCGTCTGCACGCTGGATTACGCCCGCATGGGCCGGGCCATGCAGCCGCTTCAGGAACTCATGGGGCGGACCGACCGCGTCCGCCTGGTCGGCCCCGGCGATACGGACGTGACCTTCAGCATCAAGGGCATGCCCGTCATCGGCTGCAGCGGCAAGGCCAACGTGCCCGACGGCGAGGTGTTCACCGCGCCCGTGCGCGACTCGATCAACGGCGTGATCCGCTACAACACGCCCACGCTCTACCGCGGCGTGACGCACAACGACGTGCGATTCGTCTTCCGCCAGGGGCGGATCGTCGAGGCCTCCAGCACCCAGCCGCACCACCTGCTGGAGGTGCTGGACAGCGATGAGGGGGCCCGCTACGTGGGCGAGTTCGCCATCGGCCTCAACCCGTACTGCACCCGGGCCATGAAGGATATCCTCTTCGACGAGAAAATCTCCGGCTCGATCCACCTCACCCCGGGCGAGAGCTACGAGGACGCCGACAACGGCAACCACAGCGTGATCCACTGGGACCTGGTCCTCCGCCAGACCCCCGACGCCGGCGGGGGGGAGATGTACTTCGACGACCGGCTCGTCCGCAAGGACGGCAAGTTCGTCCTGCCCGAACTCGAGTGCCTGAACCCCGAGAACCTGGTGTGAACGGGCGCGAGGCCCTCACTTGACGCCGATCGTCGCCGTCAGGGCGAACGTCTTGGCCAGGCGCAGCAGGCGGACGTTCAGGATGTCGCTGACGCAGACGAAGTCGTCGCTCGCGTCGACGCTGTTGGGCCAGCCCAGGGGCACGTCGCCAGTGGGCACGAGGTCGCCCTCCAGCCCGCCCGTCGAGTCGCGGTTGCCGTACGTACCGAACGCCAAAACGGCGTTGCCCTCGTTATCCATCACCGACACCCGAGGCAGCAGGCCCGTCGGGTAGTAGATTCTCCCCCAGCCGTCCACTCCGAACCGCGGCGTCTTGGACTCCGGCGCGAGCGGCCCGTAGAGCACGTCGTACACCTTGGCCGGTGCGGCCGGTTCGGTCGGGAACAGGTCGCCTCCCTCGATAGACCCCGTCGGCGCGTACTTGTAGATGCGCCCCGTGCTGGAGGCGAAGTCGCGGTCCTTCTCGAAGCCGGGCGGCGGGGGCTGCGCGGCCTGCCCGTCGCGCAGGCCTACGTACAGGTTCCCGCGCAGGTCGAAGCGGATGCCGCCCGAGTTCGTCCTGGCGCCGCCGAACTTCTTGAATCGCAGCGGCTGCCAGGGCGCCCTCGCGGCGTCCGGCCTGAAGTAGTGCAGCGGCCCGCTGTAGTCGTCGGCGCGGTTCTGCTTGTCCGGCACGACGCCCAGGGTCGCCAGGCCGCCGCCCGGGCCGGCGGCCATTCCACGCTCGCCCAGGCCGGTGAAGATCCACGAGCAGGTGATCTGCTGCGTGACCTGGTGTCCGTGCTGCCCGACCGGGGCGGGGGCGAACCGCCCGGCGTCCATGGCCCACCGGAACACGCCGTTCTTCCAGTGGAAGTGGGTGTACAGATGGCGGCTGACCGCGTCGATGGCGATACTCGACGCGCTGAGCCTCGTCTTGTCGTCCTGCATGCACAGCTCGAACTTCGGGTTCCTCCAGTCGCTGACGCGGAAGAGGAAGCCATGCCCGTCGCTGACGTAGGCGTCGCCGGTCTTCGGATCGAACATCATGTGCCTCAGGTCCAGGGCCCGCTGACCGCCGGCCTGAAAGAAGTCCTTGACCAGTTCCAGGCCCGCCTGCGTGTCGCGATAGACGCGGGCCGGCAGCGTCACGTACGCCGCCCACACCAGGACCTCGCCTCGGTCCTGGGCCACCGCCAGGCGCGAGCAGCCGGGGAACTTGCCCACGCCCCCGGTCAGCGACAGGGCTTGGGCCGGGGCGTCATCCCGGCTCCAGTCGGCGAGCTTCAGGAGCTTCAGCTCGCCGTTGCCGCTGTAGTTGCCAAAGCGGGTCGTCACGTAGAGCGTTCTGGACTTCGGGTGGACGGCCACGGCGTCCGGGTTGGCCACCGGGATCGCGCGGAGGATCTGGCCCCGCGGATCGAGCACGATGACGCGCCGGTTCTGGCGGTCGCAGACGAAGACGCGCCCTTCGGCGTCGACGGTCAGGCCCTGGAGGGCTGCGTACGGGTTCGGCCCCGAGTCGCCGATCGCCTCGCGGCCGGCGGTCGAGTTGGTCTCGTCCAGCGCGAAGAAGGGGCTTGCCTTGCGCGTTGCGGCGTCGACCTTCCACACCTGGCCGTCGCGCCAGGGGCCGGTCGTCAGGGGGCGGCCCTTCTCATCGGCGGCGCAGACGCCGCTGACGTACTGGGTCTTGCCGTCGGGCGCGAATGCCGAATAGAAAGGTCCGGTCAGCCGCCTGGGCAGAGTCTGGCTCTCCAGGACCGGCCCCGGTTCGACCTTCCGCAGCGTGCCGTCCGCCGCGACCGTCATCCGGGTGTTCCCCACGCGGGGAGGCGTCATCACGCAGAGGCTGTCGCTGTCGGGCGTGGGCATCAGCAGCCCGCACCAGGTTCCGCCTCCGCCCCCGCCCCCGGACAGCGGCGGCCTGTTCGGCACGGCCGAGTTCCACCCGTAGCAGGCCCGCAGCGTGTAGGTCCCGTCGGGTCGCACGTTCAGTCCCCAGCCGGCTACGTCTTCGGCGGCCCGGCCGGCCGGAGGCGGAAAGAGCGTGCGGACGTAGTTGCCCCGGGCGTCGTACTGGCGCAGCGCCGGGTGCCCGTAGAACGTAGTGTGGCCGAGGACGTACACCCGGCCGTCCGCCTTGGCCTCCAGGCCGGCGAGCTTCCACTGCGCGTGATCGCCCTGCCCGCTCAGCGGCGACCAGTAGGCGTACGGGTCCCCGCCGACGATTCTCTCGATCCGAACGCCCATTCCGACCCGAACGCGGACCGCGCAGCCGGCTGGGTCGCTCACAGCCTGCCCGCGGTCGTTGCGGCCATCCCAGTGGAGCCTCTGCGCCAGTCCCGCCTGGAGCGGCGCCGGCGGGGCGCCGGCGCCGCCGAGCATGCCGGCTGCCAGGTGGCGCACCACCTCGCCTTTGCCGTCGAGCACGGAGACCTCCACGTCGGCGGGGCGCGAGAGGGCGAACTCGATCAGGAGCTTGCCGTCTTGTCGGGTCGCGCTCACGGGCGTGGTGAAGGCGAGCGGTTTGACGGGCCCGGCCGCCAGGGCGGCGGCGGTCAGGACGATGCCGGTCCAGCACGCGAGCGTCTTCACGGTCGCTCTCCTTTCTGAACGTTCGCCGACGAGGCTTCCGATACCCTCGAGATGCGTGCCAAGGAGAAGGCCTGCTTGTGGCGGCCAATCGCCTGCGGCGCTCGGCACTCTCCCGGCCGGGGATCCACCGTCGCGCCGAAACAAGCCCGGTGGCAACGGTACCGGCGCAGCCGGCGCCGGTCAAGCGTCAGGCCCGCCCGCGCGAGGCGGGGGGCTTGCTGTTGGGGAGGTGACTCTCAAACGTGTTGGGCGGGGAGCGATCCGTTGAGCCTATGGCCCGAGTCCATTGAGGCAGGTTGTGTTTGTCCCCGTTCGTGTCGAGTCCGTCTGGCGACAACTCGCGTCAGTTCACAAAAGGCAAAGACGGCCAGGAGAACCGAGTAGAGACTCTCCTTGACTTCCTGAGCACAGTCGTAGCAGACAGACGGACTCATCCTGACCGTGATCTTGAACAGAGCGTAGTTCAGAACAACCAAACCTCCGATCCACAGTTGCGTGACCGGGAACCGTATTCGTCGCAGGAAGCAAGAAGCCCTGCCCCACAGCCGGTTCAGCAACGGAATGACAACGCAAAGGCCGAGAACGCATGTTGCGAACAACGTGTTGTGGTTCAGCAGGGAGAACGCCACGTGGTTCTGGCCGATGGAACCTTGGAACAGACGAAGATTGTGCAGATTCGTTTCGTGCTGCAAGTTGACATGATTCCATGCGTCAGGGGTGTCCCAGCCGAACAGTCTCTGCCCCCAGCTTATTTCTTCCCCAAAGCAGACGAAGAACACGAGGGCGAGAATCAGATAGAATGCATTTCTTCGCGTTGTGGTCTTCTCGAACGTGTTTCCCCGTCCGACGGAGCAGAGATAGGCGCAGAATAGGAGACCGGCGGCCAGGAGGAAGGCTATCGCCCCAGCCGTCTCTATGGGGGCGTCTTCGCTCCCGATATACTCGATGAACTGATGGTCGCAGAAAATGAAGATAGAGTACGTCGCCACGATCAGCACGGCGACAAGCACGCGTAGAAACCTGTTTCGGTTCATGATGTCACTGCGCCGTTTGAGTCGTTGCGCGCATCCGGATTCGCAGCAACTTCCCCGAGTCCATTCGGCGCCGCCCCAGATGACTTGTCAGATTCTCCCTTCGCCAAGCGTAAGTCTATTCTAACCCACCCCCGGTATTCTGCCTACTCCCTTTCGGGACGCTTCCTCATTCGGGTTTCTCGGGACGTACGTGTGCGGCCGTGGCGGATTCCGGCCTTGAGACATGCAGGAATCAGCGTTTCGCGGGGTGGACGGTCGCGGGGGCGAATCGTCGCAAGCCAGGAACGAGCGTCAACTCGGCGTACGTGCGAAATGAGTTACCGTCTGCCGGACGGGCGGTTGGCTACTTCGCTTCCACCGCCGTCAGCAGCCACTCGGGGCGGGCCTTCGTGCGCCGGACCAGGACGCGCGTGCCGGGCTGGCCGCACTACGAGCTACTCCTCGATCACCACCCGGAAGCCGACGTTGAACACCGGCTGATAGGGCTGGTAGGGCAGTCGGTGGGACGAGGTGCAGCGTTTGGGGCGGTCGTACCAGGAGCCGCCGCGGGCGACGCGGCGCTCGGCGCCGGCGGGGTCGTCGCGGCCGTCGTCGGCCCAGGGGTACGGGCGGTAGGCCGAGCGGGTCCACTCGGCGGCGTTGCCATGCATATCGAACAGGCCCCACGGGTTGGGCTGGTAGGAGCCCGCGTCGGCGGTGACGAACACGCCGTCGTTGAAGCGGGCGTCCTTGGGCACCCAGTCGTCGTACTTGTTGGGCTTGGCGATCACGCGGACGCGGATGAACGTGTCCAGGGCGAACTCGCTGAGCTTGGCGTCGCCGAGGTTGGCCAGCTTCGAGAAGTCGCTGTCCGGGCCGCCGTACCAGAAGGGTCCGCCCGAGCCGGCCCGGCAGGCGTACTCCCACTGGGCCTCGGTGGGCAGGTTGAACTTCAGGCCCGTCTTGGCGCTGAGGTGGCGGCAGAAGGCCATCGCCTGGTTCCAGCTCAGGCGGACGGCCGGCTGGGCGGGCTTGTCCATCGCGTAACCGTGCATGCCGAACTGGTAGCCGTGCATGGACTCGTAGTGGCTGTCGTGGCGCGGGTCGAATGTGGCGAACTGGCGGTTGGTGATCTCGGTTCGGGCGATCCAGAAGGGCTTGTCGATTCGGACGCGGCAGGGGGGCTTCTCGTCGTCGGCCCCTGAGGGGCTGCCCATGATGAATTCGCCCGCGGGGATGCGCACGAGTTCGATCGTGACGCCCTCGGCCAACTCGACGGTGCGGCGGGCCTGGTCGGCGGGGCCCTGGCGGGCGCGGGCCTGCTCGGCGTCGAAGGGCCAGCCGGGGCAGGCGGGCGGCGCGAGCGGCGCCGCCGGCGCCGGGGCTCCCGCCGGCGGGGCGGGGATCGTCGCGAGCGGCGGGATCAATTCCGGGTCCTCGTCGATGCCGGCGTAGCGGCGCATCATCTCGCGTTTGCGGGCCGAGACGTTTTGAACGGCGCCGCGCCCGACGATCTCCGTCCACGTTCCGTGGTAGGGGGCGTTGAGGTCGATCCACGTCACGATGCGGTCCCACGACTCGGCGTCGAGCCGCACCCCGTGGTGGCCCTTGCGGAGCATCTGCACCAATTCGGTCGAGTCGGCGTGATAGTCCATGGGCGAAAGCAGGTGGATGTCGCTCTCGATGCCCGGGCGCCTGACGAACCGGTGCAACTCGGCGTAGGCGGTGGAGAACTTGCCGCCGACCGACGGGTTGACGTGGCCCGCGATGGCCGAGGACCAGTCGGTGATTCTCTGGTCCGCCCGGAAGTCGGCGATCTTGCTCCCGTCGAGTGGTGAGCTTGTCGAACCGTTGTGGCAGCGGACGCAGTGGGCGTCGAGCACGGGCTGGACCTCGCGGCAGAAGGCGAAGCCGCGGACCGGCCCGTGCCACGGCTCGATCTCCGACGGCGTCCGGCGGGCCGCGATCGACTGCGAGTTGGGCGGCGGGGTGTTCTGCTGCTCGTGGCAGCCGACGCACGAAATGCTCTCTCCCGGCATGGCGGTGAACCAACTCCGCATGAGCTGGAGGGCCTTGCCCTCGCCGTCCAGGGGTTGGACGGCGATGGGCGTGCGCGCGGGCACGCGGAAGGCAGCCGACCCGTCGGCCTCCACCGGAACGGTCCCCAGGACGCGGCGGATGTCCCACGGCCCGTCCATGCCGATGGCCCCGAGCAGGCCGCCCATGCCGCGGTAGCTGTAGTGGTAGGTGAAGACGCGGAGCTTCTTGACCGCTCCTCGGGGGATGCCCCGCAGGCCGGGACCGCGGTAAACGTCGCTCATGTAGACCACCGCGTCGTTGCGGGCGAGGTCCACGCGGTCGGCGATTACCGGCGGGCGGGGCGCTGGCGCCAGCGGGATGGGCTCCAGCAGGGCCTGGCCGGGCGACTCCTTCAACAGCAGCATGTTGTCGAACACGTCCACCAGGTACACGCCCCAAGGCGAGTGCGGCGCGGGGCGGCACGAGACGAGGAAGTACTTCTCGCTCAGCGGCCAGGGGTGCAGGAACTGCGGGAAGACGCCGTCGGCCAACTGGTCGCGGATAATGGGCTGGACCTGGCGCCCGCGCCCAGGAATCTCCTGGACGACGCCGTCGGCCTCCTGACGCCCGCGGGCGGGGTCGAGGATGAGCAGCCGCCCGATCCGCGCGTTGCCGTGGTGCCCGCTGGCGATGCCGACGACCTTGCTCGGGTGGCCCGGGATCGGCTTGGCGTAGAAGAACGAGTTCGGGAAGTACGAGTTGCTGCTCATGTACTCCATCTGCCCGGTGCCGTCGGGGTTCATGTGGAACAGGCGGCGCGAGTGGGCGTGAGGCAGGTCGGCGTATTCCCATCGCAGGTAGAGCACGCGGCCGTTGTTGAGGACACGGGGCGACCAGTTGTGCTCCTGGTCGACGGTGAGTTGGCGGATCGAGCCGTCGAGCTGGAGCTGGTACATGTTGGTCACGTGGGCCCCGCCGTACACGCAGGGAACGCCGACGAACGGCGCGGTCGAGGTGAACAGCACCCGCCCGTCGGGGAGGTAGCAGGCGTCGTAGTTGTCGACGTCTGCCTCGCGGATCAGCGGCAGCTCGCGCGGGGCCCCCGGCGCCGCGGGCAGCGTGGGCGAGGCGAGGCTCAACTCGTGGATTTGCCACCGCCCGTTCGCGCCAGGCATGGAGAAGAGCACGCGGTCGGCGTCGAAGTGCAGGCACAGGTCGCCCACGAACGTGCCCGTTGGCGGCTGGTAGAGCGTCGCCAGCGTGCCCTCCGGCCGCACCGGCGACAGAACGCACAGACGGTTGTTCAGATTGCCCGAGCGGATGCCCGTGGCGTTGCTTTCGTGGTTGGCGGGCAGGGCGAGGTTGGCGGCGGACCGCTCGACCAGCAGCAACCGCTCGAACTGCATCAGCGGGTTGGCCAGCAGGGCCTCCTGCCGCAGGGCGGAGAATTCCTGCACGAGTTCGGCCAGTTTGGACAGGGCCGCGGCCTTGCCTTCCCCGCCGGAGGCCAGTTCCCGCTGGGCCTGGTCGTGGGCCTTGCGCATCGCCTCCAGCCGGGCGAGGTAGTCGGCCGCCTTGGGGTAGCGGCCTTCAAACGTCCGGCCGAGATCGGTGATGGCGAGCGCGAGCGGCTCCCATTGGTCGGGCGGCACGCCCGGGCGGGCGGACGCGGGCACGGGGCGGCTGTCCAGCACGATCTTCTGCCACAGCGAGCTGCTGCCCAGGTAGGTCAGGCAGTTGCCCGTCAGACGCTCGAGGTTGGAACGGTGGGCGTTGTGCGTGTGGCTGTAGAAGGGCAGCCGCCAGCCCATGACGATCACGCGTCCCTTGCCGCACGCGTACTCGGCCAGGGGGTTCTCCGCCGCCGAGGCCGCCCGCCCCAGCAGCATGCCCGTGGTGGGCCCGCCCGTGCCCTGGAAGTCGGAATAGGCCTGGTAGCCCGCGTCGGAGATGGGGATCGCCTTCCGCTCGGCCTGCGGGGCCACAAGGCCGTCGAAGACCGGGTGCGTCCGCACGGGGATCACCTGCGCGAAGTAGTCGTCCTGTCCGCCGGCGCCGCGCCGCGGCACGGCCGGCTCGATGCCCAGCGAATGCACCATCGCCAGGGCCGAGCCGCTCAGCAACAGTCCGCCGCCGTCGGCGACGCGCTTGCGAAGGGCCTGGATCGACCGCGGCCCCTGGGCCGCCGTCAGTTCGACGCTGTCCCCCTCGTGATGCCAGAGGACGCCGAACGTGTCCAGCACCACGGCTTGGCCCCGGTCGTCCACGAACGTGCCGTCCGACGGGCACAGGATCAGCCTGGCCGTCGCCAGCCGGGCCGCGACCTGCCAGGCGGCCTTCGCCTCGGCGCCCATCTTCTCCGGAGACGCCGCGGCTGCGATGAACCCTACCGCGGGCGCCGCCGCCGCGGGCACAGCAATGACGCTGCCAAGCAATACCGCCCCGAGGAACACCAGCGGCAACACCCGTATGCCCGACCGGACGTGCATCAGCGCGACTCCTGTCAGTAGCGGCGCAACCAATGACCGCGCGGATTCAAGCACACGACTGTCAGGCAGCGTGTCAACCGCCCACGCGCGGTGCAGACTCCGTCCGCTCACATGCGGAGCAAGCTCCGCCGCTGAACGGACGACGTTATTTCACAGCCACCAGTTCGATGCCGTTTCCGGCGCCCAGGTTGCGGGAGTACTTCTTCTCCTGCGGGTTGTTCCAGTGCTCGTGGACGCCCAGGCTGGCCAGGCGCTGGGTGGGCTTGTCGTGGTTGGGGTCGTAGAACGTGCCCGAGGGCGGATCGCTGGCCAGGGCGGCCTCGCGGAGGTAGTCGTCCACGCCGACCTGGTGGGGGAAGTCGGTCCACTCGGCCTGGAGGAAGTCCAAGCCCACCGAGTCGATGGCCAGCGGGTCCTGCGAGGCCAGCAGGCTGGACGGCCAGTTGTCGCCGAACGTCTTCATCCGCTTGGGCGCCAGGTCGCTGGGGTGCAGGCCGGAGAAGATCCCGTCGATCAGGTTGAGCACCGTCTTGCCGCCGAGGTGCTCGTGGCCCAGCAGGTCCACCAGCGGGCGGTAGATGCCTGTCTTCTTGGCGAAGCAGGCGGGGTGCATGTCGTAGAAACCCTTCTGCGGGGGCGTGCGGACGAGCGAGCCGTAGTGGTTCTTCGCGCAGAGCGTGACGCCCGCGCCGCGGTGGGACTTGAGGTTGGCGAAGTTCACCAGGTAGTCCGCCTCGGCGAAGGACGTGGGCACGACGTCCTTGTCTTTGCCCTCCGGGCGGCAGGACCAGTACAGCGGCACGTCGGAGTTCTTGGCCGTGACCCGCCCGGGCAGGTCGGAGTGGTTCTCGTAGCGGACCTGGGGGAAGGCCTTGCTCAGCGGCGTGTAATACTCGTTGACCAGGCACGCCAGGGTGTCCGACACGGTGATGTCGCTCGGCTTGACGCCCGCCTCTACGAGCTGGCCCAGCAGGGCGATGAGCATCTGCGGGGCGGTGTTCATGTAGTTCTCGCGGCGGATCAGCGTGCACTTCTCGTGGTCGACGTTGGGCTCGACGTGGATCAGGCCCACCCAGTTGGGCTTGACCAGGACCTTCTGCCCGGCCTTGTAGCCCGCCTCTCCCTTGCCGCGAGCGGCGTTGTGGTGGCGGAACAGCCGGTCCCATGCGTCCTTCGGCGCGGCTGCCCCGGTCAGGGCGCAGACGGCCCGCGACATCATCGTGTTGACGCGGTCCTGCTTGAGGCGGCCGCCCTCGTACCATCGCCCGTCCTCGGGGCCCTTCCAGTCCAGCACGTCCGGGTCATGCACCCAGACGACGCGTCCCGGATGGATGCCCTTGGCCTGCCCGATGGGCTTGGTCGGCTGGCCCTGGTCGGCGCCCGACGCGGGCGCGACGACGGCGGACGAAGCCGCCAGGGCGGCGGCGCTGGTGGTGGCGAGGAAGTCCCGACGATTCATGGACGAACGGCTCATGGGGGTCTCCTGGTATTTCTGCGCGGGCTCCGGCCCGCAACGCAGGGTATTGTACCGCAAGCGCTGCGATTCCGTCATCACTATCGCAGTCGTTCGATCTTGAATACGGCCGGCCAGAGCCCGTTGATGGCCTCGGGCGGGTATGTTTCGGCGGGGTACTTGTTGTTCAGCGGCTGGAGGCGGATGGCGTCGGGCGCGTCCTGGTAGAACCGCTTGAACGTGGTGGAGTTGTCCTTCTCGAAGCGGACGAAGCAGTCGTCGCCGCTGTTGGGGGCGGTGTTGGGCGAGAAGACCACGATGTCGCCCTGCTTGTAGCCGGGCAGCATCGAATCGCCCACCACGCGGGCGGCGAAGGCCTGCGGGTCGTGCAGGTCCGCGCAGCGGACGTACTCGTCGGCTACGCTGGGCGGGTAGTCCAGGTCGGTGAAGTGATAGGGATAGCCCGCGGTCACCTTGTTGATTACCGGTACGGCAGTCCCGCTGGAGAGCTCGTCGATGTTGCTGGCGATCGCTTCCGCCGCCTCCTCGCCGCCCTGTTCCTCCGCACCGCCGGAGCGGACCTTGAGCAGCCCGCGGAGTTTCTTGACCTGGGCTTCCAGCAGCTCGTATTGCTCGCGGACGTCCGAGGGCGTGCGGTCCAGGTGGGCCAGGCGGATCAGGTCGCCCGGCTTGAAGTTCAGCACGCGCTCCAGCGATCGCAAGACACGATCTGTGGGTGGGTTGCGCGACCGGCCCGTCTCGATGTTCGAGAGGTACGGTTTGGAGATTCCCGCCTGCGCGGAAACCTGGTCCTGGGTCATGCCCTGTTGTTCGCGCCGCTCTCGGATGATTCCGCCCAGGCTCATAATCCGGCTCCTATGTCTGCAAGTCAACCAGATGCCATATCTTAGGAGCTTGGAGAATCTTAATCAAGCAAAAAAGAAGGAAGTCTCTACGTTAGACAACATTCGGATTGGCATTGGGGCCATCGTCAACATACTCGAAGCTCACCAGATACAACCGCTTGCCCTCCCGTGCTTCGGGCGGGTACATCTCGGCCAGGGCTTGACGCAGTTGGGCGAGCGTCCGGAACCCATCCGCTCGGGCGCACTGGGGCGTGAGGCGGTGCTCGTCGACGCGCTCGACAGCCGTCACGCGCACGCGCCCCAGCCCTCGCACGCGATGAACCGAGCCGGGCCGGACCTGCGGGCGAGACCAGAACCGCAGCGTCGTGGTCTTTCGTCCGCTACGAATGGCGGCGAAGAATCGCTTCTTCATGAAGAGCATCGGCTGAAGGATAGCCGCCGGACGATTCCCCGGCAAGCGGTCAGGCCTGGCCCGCCCTCGCGTCCCCTGGCCCCGAAGGGGACTGCCGCGGCGACTGGCGGGCACATTCGCCGCTGTTTCGCGTTAGTCCTGTTGAACGAGGACCAGAACATGACTGACCGGCACAACAAGACGGCTGTTGCTTTGCTTGCGGTGGCGTGGGCGTGCGCGGCGACGCCCGCCATGGGCGAGGCGGCGATCTCGCGCGAGGCGTTCGCCGACCCGCCCCTGGAGTTGAAATCCCGCCCGCTGTGGTTCTGGAACAAGACGGGCGCCACGGGCGAGGAGATCCGCGAGATCATGGCGGCCTGCCGAGATCGCAGCGGGTACTACGGGTTCGGCATCCTGCCCTGTGTCGAGCGCGAGCAGTACCTCCGCGAGCCGTACTTCGAGCGCTACGGCGCCGCCCTGGAGCAGGCCCGCGCGCTCGGGCTGAAGATGTGCCTCTACGACGAGTACTGGTTCCCCAGCGGCTCAGCCGGCGGGCAGTTCCCCCAGCGATTCGCCCACCTGCTGCTCAAGCGGCTGGACATGCTCAAGCGGGACGTGGACGGACCCGCCCATGTGGACCTCGCAGCGCCGGCCGGCACGCTGATGGCCGCCGCCGCCATGAACCTCCAGAGCTTCCAGCGCCTGGACCTGACGCCCCGCGTCCGCGACGGGCGCCTGGCCTGGGCCGTCCCCCAGGGACGGTGGCGCGTCATGATCTTCACCTGCACCAGCGAGGAGAAGATCATGAACTATCTCGACCGCGAGGCCACCGAGAAGTTCCTCCAGATCACGCACGAGGAGTACTACAAGCGCTTCGCCCCGCACTTCGGCACGACCATCGACAGCGTCTTCTACGACGAGCCCACGCTCTACCGCAACCACGGGCGGGCGTGGACGGAGCACTTCGACGAACGATTCCAGGCCCGCTACGGCCGGTCGTGCGCGACGCTCTACCCGGCCCTGTGGATGGACATCGGCCCCGAGACGGCCTCCGCCCGGGCCGCGATGTTCGGCCTGCGGGCGGAACTGTTCGCCACCGAGTACATCAAGACCATGGACGACTGGTGCCGCGCCCACAAGGTCCTGCTGACCGGGCACATGGACCAGGAGCAGGTGGTCAACGCCACCAGCGTCAGCGGCGATTTGATGAAGGTCTTCCAGCACCAGGCCATCCCCGGACTGGACGAGGTGTTCGCGTTCCGCCGCACCCAGCGGGCGTACAAGATCGTCAGTTCGTCGGCCTGCAACTGGGACAAGCCGCTGGTCATGTGCGAGACCTACGGCGGGATCGGCAACATGCCCGTGGACATGCTCTACCGCATGGGCATGGACCTCTACGCCAAGGGCGTGAACTTCATGGTGCCCCACGCGGTGTGGACCAACCACAGGAAGATCACGTTCCAGCCCGAGCTGTCGTGGCGGACCGAGCCGTACGCGTCGGCCTTGCCGGAGTACAACCGCTGGATCGCCCGTCTCAACCTGCTGCTGCAGGGCGGCGCGCACGTCGCCGACCTCGCCGTCGTCTACCCCATCGCCGCCCTCCACGCGGGAACGGTCTTCGACGTGGGCAAGCCCTACGACGGCGGGCCGGTCGTTCCCGAAGCCGACTACATGGACGTGGGCGAGAGGCTCTCGCTGGAGGTGCGGCGCGACTTCACCTACCTGCATCCGGACGTGCTGGAGGAGCGCTGCCGCGTTCGCGACCGGCGCCTCTGCCTGGACAACAAGCTGCACGCCCAGCAGTACCGCAGCGTGATCCTGCCCGGCGGGCTGACGCTGCGGGCGGCCGGCATGAGACGGCTGCGCGAGTTCTACGACGCCGGCGGGACCGTTATCGCCACCACGCAACTGCCCGTACACGCGGCAGAGGGCGTCGAACTGGACGCGCAGTTGGCCGCCGACGTGCGGGCGGTTTTCGGCAAGTCGGCCAGCCTGCCGCGAAGGGCCCAGGCGGCGGCCTCGAGCGTTTTCGGGCCCGGCTACGAAGCCGACAAGGGCGCCGACGGTCTGGACGCCACGCGCTGGAACAGCTCCGACAAGCAGGCGGGCGAGCAGTGGCTGGAGGTGACGCTGCCGGAAGCGACGGAGGTGGGGCGGGTGGTCATCCGCGAGCCGTTCGACCGCACCACCGACCACAGCGTGCAGGTGTGGGACGAGCAGGGCGGCAAGTGGACGACGCTCGCGCGCGGCCAGGCGATCGGCTCGCAGAAGTCGCACGCCTTCGCCCCGGTCCGCGGGCGGCGCTTCCGGCTGGTCATCCAAAAGTATCGCACCAACTGCGTGACGATCTCCGAGTTTGTCCCGCTGCCGCCCGGCCCGGCCGGCCAGGACGCGGGCGACGACGGCGACCGGGCCGGCGTCCAGCCCGTCAACACCAACGCCGCCGGGGGCAAAGCGTTCTTCCTGCCCCAGCCCTCGGCCGACGCCCTGCGCCAGGCGCTGGACTACGCCGTCAAAGGCCAATCGCCCCAGCCGTACGACGTGACGTTCCCGGACGGCCCGACCGTGCGCGACGGCAACCTGACCTACATCCACGTCCGCAAGGGTGGGCGGGAGATATGCTTCTTCGCCAACTCGAGCCAGCAGGCCGTCGATACGCCCGTGCGACTTCGCGGCAAGCTCGCGCTGGAGACGTGGGACCCGCACACCGGGCGGATCGCCCCGTGCCCAAGCGAGCCGGGAAAGAACGCCGCCGACTCGCCGCCCACCACTACCTTCCGCCTGCGCCTGCCGGCGGCACGGAGCGTCTTCGTCGTGGCTGCCCGCGGGGATTCGAGTCTGCGAGAACCTGGGTAGGCACGAGAGCTACCACGCGCCTACTTGGACCTCGCGGAGAGCTCGCAGAAGCTGCTCCGCTTCCGGACAACGAGGTTTCTGGTCCGCAGCCCAGGCTGCCCGCAGTTCGGTTCCGTCTTCGTACTTCAGCACGATGGACAGGTGCCTGGACCGCCGATCCACGGACCAGCCCGGCTGCCAGGCCCGCGCGAGGGCTTCGGCCTGATTCCATATCCGCTTGATCTGCTCCGCGCCAATCCGCTTCTTGTCAAGATACACCCGCGGCGCGTCAGGCCCTCCGCTGACGTGCCCGCCTTCGACCAGCCCGCCAGGATGGAACTCCCGGTGTGCGACGGCCCAGTTCCCTTCGCCTTCGGGGAACGAATACAGGACGATGCGCACGATCTGTTTCGCGTCGCTTCTGACGGGACGGGTGGTCGCCAATTCAGCCGTTGGAGCAGCGCATCCCGGCAGGAGTGCGGCCAGGCACATCGAAACTCGCAACGTGACGTCGTTCATTACTCTTCCCTTTGTGCGGCAAGTCGCAGTCTATTCGACGTTCTCACGGGCGGCAAGTTCTCGGCTCTCTTGCGGGCCGGGCCGGCTGGCTCAATGGTCACCCGGCCGACAGGCGGCAACCGTGGAAGCGGCTTGCCGCTGCCGGGCGGGTTTTGTACGATGTGGTCATGGATGAGACTCCCCGAACGGATTTGTTCCCCGTGCCGGTGCGGCCGATTGGCCGGCTCCGGCAACTTCTGCCTGTCCTGCCCCTGGTGCTGCTGTCGGTGGGGTGCCTGATCGGGCCGCTGCTGCTGCCGAGCTGCCGCCCGAGCGACGGGCCGGAGGTCCAGGAGTGGCAGCCGGTCTACCTCAAGGGCGTTCCCGAGGTCCGCGTGCTGATCGTCCGCCCGCAGGACTCGGTCACAGTGTCCACGACGGCGGGGTATCGGCTTTACGTGGGCCCGCAGGTGGTGAGCGAGTCAGCCGAGCCGGCCGCCACCGTCATCGTGCGCCGCTCCGGCGGGCGGTGGGCGTTCAACACCATGATGCTCGACGGGGCCGACGTGGTCCTCGAACCGGTGGGGGGGCTGCTGAAGGTGGGGCCGATCGCCTACCGCGGGCGGCTGCGGTTCCGCGTGGGCGGCAACGAGCAGGTGGCGGTGATCAACCACGTGGACCTGGAGAGCTACCTGGCCGGCGTCCTCCCGCGCGAGCTGTACGCCTCGTGGTCGCAGGAGACGTATCGGGCGCTGGCGGTCGCCGCCCGCACGTTCGCCCTGTACAACCTTCGCCAGGGCGGCGGCAGCCGGGACTACGACCTGGGCGCCGACGAATCCAGCCAGTGCTACGGCGGCCAGTCGGCCGAGACCGACAAGTCGTGGCAGGCGGTGCGATCCACGCACGGGCTGGTGCTGGCGTACGGCCAGCCCGGGCGCGAGCGGATCTTCCTGGCCCAGTATTCCTCGTGCTGCGGCGGGTGCGTCAATGACGCCGCGGTGATCCGCTCGTGCGAAGACATCCCGCCGCTGCGGGGCGGGCAGGCCTGCGACGACTGCCGCGCCGCCAGCCGCTACCGCTGGCCTGCGGTGCGCGTGAGCAAGACGGACCTCTACGACGCCCTGGCCGTGTGCTACCCCAAGGCCCGCGAGTTGGGCGGCGTGTCGACCATCCGCGCGACCTCCACCACGTCCTACGGGCGCACCGTCTGGATCGACGTGATCGGCACGACGGCGGGCAAGTCCATCCGCATCCGCGCCGAGGACCTCCGCCTGGCCCTGCTCCGCGGGCGCGTCCCCGCCGGCAAGACGCTCTACTCCATGAACTGCCAGATCAACGACGTCGGCGACCACTTCACCTTCACCGACGGTCGCGGGCACGGCCACGGCGTCGGGATCTGCCAGTGGGGCGCCGAGGGCAAGGCCCAGAAGGGCTGGTCCGGCGAGCAGATCCTCGGCTACTACTACCCGCAGGCCAAGCTGTTGAAGGCGTACTGACCACAACGGCGGACGCAGAGGCGCAAAGACGCAGAGGAAGAACGAGAGGAATAGAAGATACAGAGACGAATCTGCTCATTCTCTTTCTTCTCTCTGTGCCTCTGCTCCTCTGCGTCCTCTTCACAGCATCGTCAGCGGGTTCTTGCGGTTCTCCAGGGGCAGCTTGACGGGCCGGCCCAGGCGGTGCGACTCGAAGACCGAGACGATCATCTCCATCGCCCACCTTCCGTCGTAGACGGACGATGAGGGATTGCCTCCCTTCTCGACGCAGGCGATCAGCTCGCTCACCGCCGTCTCGTTGCCCCCGTGCATCCCGCCGGTCTTGACGGGCTCGGGTTGGTCCACGCCGGCCGAGCTGATCGGCCGCCACTTCGCCTTGGGGTCGATGCCCGCCCACGAGGCGCCTTCCAGCAGATGCACCTGGGTCATGTATCCGTGCCCGATGCGGATGACGCCCTTGGTCCCGCAGACGAACAGGACGTAGCGGGCCTCCTTCGGCTGGGCGTTCTTGACCGAGTCGAACGACGCCATCGCGCCCGAGGCCAGCCGCCACACGGCGTGGACCTCGTCGCCGGCCAGCGGGCCGATGCCCTCGGCCCCCTCGTGGACGTGCTCCCTGGCCACGGGCTTGCCGTCCTGGCGGACCTCGGCGAAGCCCCACAGCGGCTGGCCGCCGATGAACTGCACGAGGTTGAGCACGTGGGTGCCCAGGACCCACAGGTCCTCGCCCCCGCCGCGGCGGTCCTCCTTGCCGCGCGCCCGCAGGTCCAGCACCTTGCCGATGACGCCCTCGTCGATGAGCTTCTTGGCCATCGCCACCCGTGGGCAGTAGCGCGTCTGGTGCGAGACCGCCAGCTTGACCTTGTGCTGCTCGCAGGCGGCGACGACCTGGTCGGCCTCCTCGAGGGTGCGGCACATGGGCTTTTCGAGGTAGATTCCGCGTGCGCCCGCCTGACAGGCCGCCAGGGCTATGTCGCGGTGCTGGTCGAGGTGGCGCGGGCAGATGCTGACCAGGTCGGGCTTCTCCTTCTGGAGCATCTGGCGGTAGTCGGGGTAGGGCGCAGCGCCGCCAAGTCGTTTGGCGGCGGCAGCCAGGCCTTTGGCGTCGGCGTCGGCGACGGCGACAACCTTGACGTTGGGGATGTTCAGCCAGACCACGTCCAGCCCGTGCCCGTAGTTGCCGCGTCCGGTGTGTCCGATGACGGCGGCCCGGTAGGCGGCCGGCGCGGCGGGGGGGTCGGCTGAGCGGGCAACGCCCGCGAGGGACACGGCGGCGGCAGCGGCGGCCGAGCGGAGGACGCTGCGCCGGCTGACGGCTTGGGGGCAAGCGAACGCGGACGCTTTCATGGGCGGCTCCTGCGGGTTGGACGGGTGAAACGGCACGACCAGACTGTAGCATTGCGGGCGGGCCCTGGCCAGTGGTTCCCGGAGGCGGGCACAAAACCAGGAATCGCGTGTGTTTTGCCTTGCCGTTCCGTATGATGGCGGTTTCGGACCACTTTTGGGAGACGACAATGACAGATATCATGGACCTGGCTGAGCGGCTGGGCAAGTCGATCGCGGACTCGTCCCAGGCCAAGGCCCTTCGCGACGCGCGGGTCGAGTTGAACCAGCAGCCGGGCATCCTTCAGTTGCTCCAGGACTTCCAGGCACAGTCGGACAAGATCGCCCACCTGGAGGAAGAGAACAAGCCCATCGAGGTGGAAGACAAGCGCAAGCTCCAGGACCTTCACAACCAGTTGGTCGCCAACGACGTGTTCAAGAAGTACACCGCCGCCCAGATGGAGTACGTGGACCTGCTGCGGAAGGTGAACGAAACACTGGACGCACAACTCGCGCCGACCGAGGGCCAGGACGAGCAATAACCGCCCGCAGCGTGCGCCAGGCGAGGGGCGCGCGCCCACGGCCGGCCTCTGGCCGCTTGGCGGGGCGCCCTGCAGCCTTGACCCCAGGCCGACCGGCGCGTATCGTAGTTGACAGGGCGTGTGGTGGTTTCGCTCCGTCGGCGTATCGCTCTCGAGAGGTTAGCCAGTCATGGCCTACGTGGAAGTCGTCAAAGACGGGAAAGTCGTCACCAGGCGGGAGCTGGATGAAGACCGGGCGACAGAGGGGTGTCCGATTCGGCTGGGACCGCTGGGCGAGGTGACGCTTGCGGTGGGGCAGTCGGTCCACCTCAAGGGGTACGATCTGACCGTCTTCGCCGGGCCGCTTCCGCCCGCCGACGCCCCGCCAACGTCGCCGCCGGCCTCGACGGGCGACCAGGCTTCTGAGACTCCCCCCGGCCAATCATCCGAATCGCTCCCCGACGCCCCCGGCCCCGAGGCGGACAAGTCGCAGGAGACGGCGGCTGCCGCGCTGGCGGCTGCGGCCCAGCAGCAGGAGGCCGAGCAGGCCGCCCACGCGCCCGCTGAACCGGCCGGCCAGCCGCCCGAGGTCGAGGGCTACCAGATCCTGGGCCCCCTCGAAGGCCAGGGCGGCGCATGGAAGGCGGTGCAACTGAGTTCCCAGAAGATCGTCGCCTTGACGGTCTTCCCGTATTCGGCCCTGGCGGACGACTCGATCCGCGAGCGGTTCGTCAAGGAGATCAAGCTGGCGGCCCGGCTGGAGCACCCGGCCATCGCGGGCGTGTACGACACCGCCGTCTCCCGCGGCAAGGGCTGCTACGTGGCCGAAGAGCTGATCGAGGGCATGCCCGTCGACCGCTACGTCCTGACCCATCGCCTGGACCGCAAGCAGATCGCCGAACTGATGAAGAAGGCGGCCTTGGCCGTCGAGGCCGCCCACCAGAAGGGCCTGACGCATCGCGCCCTGACGCCGGAAAACATCCTGGTCACTCCCGACGGTCAGCCGCACGTCATCGGCTTCGGCCTGCCCCGCGTCACCGACCAGGTCTCGCCGCTGGAGCAGGCCCTGGCCAGCCAGACGCCCGCCTCGCCGACCTACCTGGCTCCCGAGCAGGCCGCCGGCCGGCACGACCAGGTCGCCGAGCCCAGCGACGTCTACAGCCTGGGCGCCATCCTCTTTCGCCTGCTGACGGCCAAGTACCCCCACGACATGGGCGGGCTTCAGTTCGAGGTGTACCGCCGCGTCATCGACCAGGACGCCCTCCGACTGCGCCGGGCCACCAGCGCCGCCGACGAGGACCTCGACCTGATCCTGGGCAAGGCCCTCGCCCGCGATATCGCCCAGCGCTATCCCTCGCCGGCCGCCCTGGCGGTCGATCTCGATCTGTACGCCCGCACCCGGCCGCTCACCATCCGCCCCCGTTCAAAGGCCTACGTCGCCAGGAAGTTCGTCCAGCGCAACTTCTGGCCCGTGGTCATCAGCGCGGCGGCTGTGGTAATCCTGGGTATCGCCGCCGCGATCTACCTGGGGGTCGCCTCCAAGCAGGCCGATGAGGATCGTGTCGCCCAGGCGGAGCAGAAACGTCTGGCGGCCATCCAGGCCGAGCGCGACCGCACCAACGCCATCGAGATCGCCCGCATTGCCGAGGAGGAGCGCCGGCGCGAGGCTAGACGCCGGGGCGAGACGATCGACGAGACCCCGGCGACCCAGCCGGGCCCAGCCGACAAGCCCGATTCGCCGACTACCCAGGTTGCCGAGGGGCCCACCGCCCAGCCGCAAACCCCGGCGACCCAGCCGGCGCCGCTCGACAAGCCCGTGCCGCCCGCGCCCGGCGACGACACCGCGGGCCTGCCTGCCGTTGTCGAGTGGACGCCCTTGTTCGACGGGCAGAACCTGGGCCAGTGGAAGCCGGCTGCCGGGCAGGTCGTCGCCGAGGGCGGGGCGATCATGCTGCAGGCGGCCCCGGTGACGGCGGCGGCCTACATGGGCGACTTCCCCAACATGCATTACGAGATCATGCTGGAGACGATGCGCCTGAACGGGTCGGGCACCCTGTGCGATCTGATGCTGCCGGTCCGCTCGACCTGCGCCAGCGTCCACCTGGGCGGTGCGGGCAAGGGCGTGGGTCTGCGTTACACCGGGCCCGACGGGCCGGACCTGGCCGCGGCCCAACTGGCTGTCGACGACATGAAATGGTACGAGTTGCGCGTGCGGGTCTCGCGCGAGCAGGTCGTCTGCTACGTGAATAACGCCGAGGTCCTCAAAGTGTCCACGGCGGACCTGCTGGCCAAGGCGCCGCCCAATCTCCCCGGAGCCGAACGGCTGAGGCTGTTGACCTGGAAGTCGACCTCGGCCGCCTTCCGTAACCTGCGGTATCGGCGCCTGACGGTGGCGGAGGTGGCCCCGCCCAAGCCACCCGAACCGGCCACCAAGCCCGCCACCAGGCCCGCCACTCAGCCGGCCACCAAGCCCGCGCCCAAGCCGACCACCAAACCGGCTACCAAGCCTGCGCCAAAACCGACCACCAAGCCCGGTCCCACAAAGCCCGATCCCAAGAAGCCAGGCCCCAAGAAGCCCGCCACCAAGCCTGCGCCCAAGCCCCCCGAGCCGCCCAAGCCGGACCCCGCCAATCCCCCGCCGGTCAAGCCCGAGGGCGAGGCCAAAGCGCGATTCGACGAGAAGTTCGGCGAGGACATGAAGAAGGCCGTCGCCTGGAAGGACGCCATCGAACTGGCCCGTCGCCTGCTGGAGGCCGCCAAGGCACTCGACTACGACCCCGACCTGCTGACCCTGCTCTGCGAGCAGGCCCACACGCTGGCCATGAAGAACCCCGTCGGCTATCCCCTGGCGGCGGAGGCCATGGAGTTCCTGGCCGACGAGCCGGACCAGAAACGCATTGAGGCGATGGACAAGGTCATCGACGTCCGCAAGCGGGTCTTTGGCGCCGCCCGCGGCCTGGACAAGGCCCAGGCCCTGGAGGAGCTGTTGGACGCCATGGTCACCCTGGCCCGCGCCCACCTGCTCCAGAACGACCTGGCCGCCGCCTCGCGGGTGCTGGGCCAGGCCCAGGGATTGGCCATCTCGGGCAAGGCCATCGGCGCCGACGAAATCAAGGCCCTGCTCCGCGAGGTGCAGTTGGCCGACCAGGTGGACAAGCAGCTCAAGGTCCTGGAGGCCCGCCGCAAGGAAAAGGGCGACGACGACGTGATCCGCCGCAGCCTGCTGCTGCCCATGCTGCTGGAGCGCGACAACCCCGCCGAGGCCGAGAAGCTCCTCTACGACAAGGCCGACGAGAAACTCAAGAAGTTCATCCCGCTGTGCGCCAAGCCCCCCGCGGAACTGAGCGAGGAGGAGGCCCGCGAGTTGATGCAGTTCTACCGCGAGCAGAGCGAGCAGGAGAAGCTCTCCTACCTGGCCCGGCGGACGCTGCTGCGGCGGCGCGTGCTGCTGGCGCGAGCCTACCTGGCAGGCCACAAGGACGACCAGACCGCCCGCAAGGACATGCAGATGGTCATGGACCAGTGCGAGAAGGACCTTTCCCGCATGGGCGATGTGGAACTGGGCCTGGGCCTGTGGCGAGACCTGACGCCGCTGGTGAACCTGAAGGCGGACGTGGCCGGGGGCAAGTGGGCCTTCAACGGCTGTTCGCTGACGCTGGAAGGGGCGGCGCCCAACGCGATGGTCTCGCTGCCGGAGAAACTGCTGGGCAGCTACCAGGCGATGGTGCGGCTGGTGCCCGGCGAGCAGGGCGACTGCCTGATCGATCTGCCGGTCGGCTCGGGCCGGGCGCTCACGGTGATTGTCAGCGGCGACAAGGGCGGGTTGGGCAAGGTCGGCGGCAAGGTGCTCGGCGCCTCGGTGAAGGATTACGAGAGCGGCAAGGCCTGCACGGTCAAGGCCAACGTGACGGTCGGCGCGAAGGTGGAGGTCGTCGTGCACGTGAACGGCCTGGCCTACGCCAAGTGGAGCGGGCAGGCCAAGGACGCCTCCCCGGTCGCGCCGGACAAGGCCCACCCGCAGGGCATGCCCGTCATCCGCGTGGGCTGCCGCAGCGGCACGGCCCGCTTCCAGGCCGTCCGTGTCCGCATGCTCGGCGGTCAGACCCAGCCGCTGCGCCCCAGACTGGCGCCCAAGGGGCCGCTGGACTGATTGACGGTCTTCGACTCGCCTGCGGCCGGCGTCTGCTGTAACCGTACTGGCAAGTCGGCGGTATAAAAATCGTTAAGCTATCCAGATGATTGGGAAGGTGCTCGCGAACGGATCGACAGTTTTCGGTGGTCGATTTGTCAGTTGATCTTCAACGGTTGTAGTCAAATCGCGAATCGACAATCGTCTTCGGGAGACTGCCATGTCCGCCAGATTGATCGTCGAAGGTCCTGAGGGCCAGCAGGCGTTTGAAGTCTCGCCTCGCGGCTGCGTGCTGGGCCGCAGCACCAAGTGCGGCGGTTTCCTGCCCAGCGACCGCGTTTCGCGTCAGCACGCCCGGGTCTTCCGCGACCCCTTCGGGCGGTGGGTCATCGAGGACCTCCAGAGCCGCAACGGCACGTGGGTGAACGGGCAGCAGGTGTCGGCCCACGTGCTGCTGCCGGGCGACGCGACGGAGATCGGGCCTTTCCGTCTGCGCCTGGAGCAACCCTCGCTGCCGACCATCCAGCCCGATTCCGGAAGCCGGAGTTCCGTGGAACTGGTCCAGGGCGAGGACGACGAGCATATCGTCCACAGCCGCGGCGGCGAGGATGCCGTCCTGTCCCGGGCGCGGCTCAAGATGCTCAACGCGATCATTGACCGCCTGGCGTCCCTGCCGGGCCCCGACAGCCTCTACCGCGAGACCTGCCGCACGTTGGCCCGCGCGCCGGGAGCGGCCGCCCTGGTGCTGCGCATGGAGATCTCGCCCGGCAAGGGCGCCGTGGCGGACCAGGCCGTCGTGCTGGCCAGCCAGGTCGCCACCGAACAGGGCCTTGGCGCCGCGGGCGAAAGCGTCCGCCTCTCGCGGCGCGTGCTGGAGGCGGTCTGCGCGGAGCGGACAGCCGTCATGGCGGGCGGGCCCAACCTCGCCAGCCGCCACCTCATGCTCACCGTACAGGACCCCGATCGTCCCCACACCGTCTTCTGCGCCCCGGTGGGAGAGAACGAAGAGGGCCTCGACCTGCTCTACCTGGACCTGCCCACCGACCAGGCGATCGGCGACACCTTCGAGTTCGTGCAGGCCGTCGCCGCCCAGGTGGCCCTGGCCCGGCGGAACCTGCTGCTGGCCCAGGCCCGCGCCGAGCAACGCGTGCTGGACCACCAGCTCCTGATGGCCCGCGACATCCAGACCCGCCTGACGCCCAAGGACCTGAGGCTGCCCGGCCTGGACATCGCCGTCCACTACCAGCCCGCGACGTGGGTGGGAGGAGACTACTGCGACCTCTGGTCGCTCGGCGACGGGCGCGTAGCCTTCGCCGTCGGCGACGTCTGCGGCAAGGGACTCCCCGCGGCCATGCTCATGACCAACCTCCACGCCGCCCTCCGCAACATCCTGGAATTCTGCCCTCGCTGCGACCAGGCCCTGACCCACCTCAACGTCTTCCTCCACGATCACCTGCCCGAAGGACTGTTCGTCACCCTGTTCCTGGGTTTGCTCGCCCCCGGCGACGGCCTGTTGGAATATGCCAACGCCGGACACCCCCAGCCCCTGCTGGTCGGCGACCGGGGGCCCCAGCCGCTGGGCCAGGCCGACAATCTGCCTCTCGGCACCGACCGCGCCTGGGTCTTCAAGAGCCGCAGCGACCAACTCAAGCCCGGCAGCGGGATCCTGGCCTTCACCGACGGCATCACCGAGTCGGCCGCAGCCGACGGGACGCTGTTCGGACTGGAGGGTCTCCAACAGACCTTGAGCGAACTGGGGCGCCAAAGGGCCGACACCCTCGTGCAGGGCGTGACCGCGGCGGCCGAGGCCTTTCGCCAGTCGCTGCCCCAGCACGATGACGTGACGGTCCTGGCCCTGATGAGGAACGAAGCCTAGGGATTTGCGGCTGCCGATCTTCGATTGGCATGGCCTCTTCGACGGCCATGCACAAATCGACAATCATCTCCGCCTTCGCACGTATCCGCCCAGCCCGGCCGAGGCCAGGGCCAGCAGCGCCAGGCTGGCCGGCTCGGGGATGTCCGTCGGCAACTCCCGCAGCGTGACGACCTGATCCCACGACGTGCCCAGCATCAGCTCGTCGATCCAGACGAACTTGCCCGTGTCCAGGTCGCGGACCGACATGCGGAAGGCGTCGATCGTCTGCAGCGACAGGCTGCTGTTGCTGTACGTCCAGGTCGGGGCGTTGTAGTCGGCGTAGGCGGGGTCCAGCCAGAAGGCAATGGCGTTGTAGGCGTTGCTGCCGGCAGTCTTGAACAGCCGGGCCACCAGCAGGTGGTCGCTCTGCGGGTCGAAATCCAGCCCGCCGGTCGGGTTGACGAAGGATGTGTTGGACCCGAGGGCGACGAAGAAGTCGCCCTGGTCGGCCGAGCCGTTCACCTTGGCGCCGAATCGTCCCACCTGCGTGCTGCCGCTGTAGAACATCGCGTCGAAGAGATCGCCGGTGTCCATCGCGCCGTCCCAACGGACCAGGAAGCTGGCGAAGACGTCGCCGCTCTGGACTTCGCTCAGCGCCCGCTCCGCGTAGCGGGCGGTGGTCGAGCCGTTGCCCGCCATCCGCAGGGCGCTGGTCCCGCCGTGGACGTCCACTCCCGCGGCCGTGAAGGCCAGCGGGGCGCCCGGGTTCTGGACCTGGAACAGGCTGGGGTTCGCCCCGCCGTCACTGACGCTCCATGGCCCGCTCCAGCCCGAACCGCTGCCTCGACCGTGCAGCGGGCCCGCCGACAGGGCGAACCGCTCCGAGGCGACGGCCCGGTCCCGTACGGCCACGTCCGACCACGCGGTGCCCATGCGCATCTCGTCGTAGGTCACCTGGTTGCCCAGGTCCTGCGAGGCGAACACCAACTCGTGGAAGAACGACCGGGTGTTCAGTGAGAAGTCCACAAACTGGGCGGTGGGGGCCCCGGCGGCCGCCTCGGTGGTGATGTCCACGGGATTGACCCACACGCTGACCAGGTCGTTGCCGCGCGGGTCGCCCGAGACGGAGTTCATCTGGATCTTCGCCACCACCTGGTAGGTCGTGCCGACCGCCACGTTGTTCAGCACCGGTTCGGTGAGCATGCGGAGGGTCTGTGTAGTGGAGGAAAGGTCGGTGTCGTAACGATGGCGCAGCACCAGGTTGATCTGGCTGCCGTCGCCCTCGAAGCCCCATTGGAGGCCCTCGGTGTCCTTGGCGGCCGCCGGATCGAAGTAGTCCGTGTCGTTCAGGCCCTGATCGCGAGAGAAGCCGGCGATGTTCAGTCCGGTCAGGTCGCCGTTACTGTCCAGCCGCAGCAGCCCGCCCAGGTAGAACACGCCGCTGCCTGAGGAGATGGCACTCGAGTCCACGTCATGCCGGACGCGACGAATGCCCCCGCCGTACCCGCTGTAGCTCACCGCTCCGCCCGCTTCGCCCTCCTGGACCGGGTGGTCCAGTCCTGTGGCGGCTACGCTCCAGGCGGACGTGACGGTGGTTCCGTTCTGCCAGGCGTTGACGAAGCCGGGAACAGCCGGATTCTGCGGCGCCGTACTCGCCAGCGGGGCGACCGTGTAGCTTCCGATGCCGCGATAGTCCTCCAGCCAGAAGGAATCCGCCGCCGTCAGGCCCAACTGTCCCGACCAAGCCGTCGCGGGCGCCAGGGCCGCCACCAGTCCGAGGAGAACAAGAACCCCCGTCCGATTGTGAATTCGTCCGGTCTTCATCGCTGTCCTTCCAGGTTCGTGAAATGTCGAAGTGCTCGCACGAGCATCTGCGCAACGAACTCGCTCCACTTTTATTATACAGCCGTCTGCCCATGCGCCAAGGGCGCCAGGGTAAAAAAGCCGTGTGGTTCGCACCCCCGACGGATGGGTGCGTTACTCGATGTGTCCCCCCATCACGACAGGAGAATCGATGAACGCGAACGCCATCGGGAGACGGCTCTAGTACTGTGTCGTTGCACTGCTGGATATTCTCCTTTTCGCCTGTTGCTTGGCCGCCACAGCCGCCAATTTGCTTGCCAAGTACGGGCCTCCATACTACTCTACCCCGCATGTCGGAGAACCAAACGCCAACCCCCGCTCCGGAGTCGCCGGCCGGTGCGGACACGACCCTCCCGGACGGCAGGCCCTGGCGCCTGGAGGAGGTGCCCTGCGACTTCTGCGGGTCGTCGGACGCCCGGGTGCTGATCACCGGGCGCGACCGGCTGCACGGCCTGCCGGGCCAGTTCGGCGTGGTCGAGTGCGTCCGGTGCGGACTGGTCCGCACGAGCCCCCGCCCGACGCTCGAATGCCTGGGGGCGGCCTATCCCGAGCAGTACGGCCCCCATCAGTCGGCCGCCCTGCGGGCCAAGGCTCCCGGCGGGCTGCTGCGATGGGCCTTGATCAACTATCGCGGCTATCCGCTGGGCGCGAGTTCACCCGTGATCACGCGGACGGCCTTCGCGCCGTTGGGGCGTCTGCCCCTGCGCAGCCGCCGCAACCTGGGCTATCTGCCTTTCACCGGGCAGGGGCGGCTGCTCGACTTCGGCTGCGGGGTCGGCGGGTTCGTGGCCAAGATGAACGCCGCCGGCTGGCAGGCCGAGGGAATGGACCTCAGCGAGGACGCCGTCCGCATCGGGCGCGAGGCCGGACTGACCATGCACCTGGGCACGCTGCCCGCCCTTGGGGCCCCTGACGGGGGGACGCAACTGGAAGAAGGGGCCTACGACGCCCTGACGATGTGGCAGGCCCTGGAGCATGTGCCCAGCCCGACGGCCACGCTGAAAGCCGCCTGGCGCCTGGTCCGCCCCGGCGGGCGTCTCCTGGTGGCCGTCCCGCGGTTCGACAGCCTCCAGCGCCACTGGTTCGGCCCGGCGTGGTTCCCGCTGGACCTGCCGCGACACCTGACGCATTTCACGCGGGCCACGCTGGAACGCCAGATCGAGTCCGCGGGTTTCAAGGTCGAGCGGACCTGGCCCGTGCGTCGCCCGGCCAACATCCGTCACAGTTACGCCTACCTGGCCGACGACACCGGCAAGGCACGGCACCGCAAACTTGCCCGCTCGCGCATGATCGTCGGCGTGATGAGCCTGTGGTCGCTGCTGAGGGGCGGGCGAACGGGGCAGATGATCTGTATCGCACAGAAGTTGTAGTCTCACGAACCAGCCAAGGACCTCCCCATGCAGAATTTCGAGTTTTGGAATCCGGTCAAGATCGTTTTCGGACGCGGGACCATCCCGACGGTCGGCAAGCACGTCAAGGAGCACGGCCGGAAGGCGCTGCTGGTCTACGGGCAGGGCAGCATCAAGCGAAACGGCGTCTATGACCAGGTGGTTGGCTCCCTGAACGAGGCGGGCGTGAAGGTCGTGGAGTTTCCGGGCGTCCAGCCCAACCCCGTCCTGTCGCACGTGCGAAAGGGCGTGAAGCTCGGTCAGGACGAGAAGGTAGACGTCGTGCTGGCCGTCGGCGGGGGCAGCGTGATCGACGAGTCGAAGGCCCTGGCCGGCAGCATCGCCACCGGCTCGGATGTCTGGGACGTCTTCCAGGGAACCGCCGCCTACGACGCCGCCCTGCCGCTGGTGGACGTGCTGACGGTGCCGGCGGCCGGTTCGGAAATGAACAACGGCCTGGTCATCACCAACGAAGAGGCGCGCATCAAGGACGGAGGCTGCTTCGGCCCGCACCTGTACCCCAAGGTTTCCATCTGCGACCCGACGGTCATGGACACCGTTCCCCGCCAGTACATGCTGTACGCAGCCGCCGACGTGCTCTCGCACCTGCTGGAGGCGTACCTCAACCACGAGGACCCGAACACGGCCGTGCAGGATCGTTACGTGGAGGGGCTCTGCCGCAACGTCCGAGAGAGCCTGGAAGCGATCCTGGCCCGCCCGGACGACTACGACGCCAAGGCGACGTTCATGTGGGCGGCGACCCTGGCGTGGAACCAGTTGGCCCTGGCCGGGATCGGGCCCTTCCAGATGCCCTGCCACATGCTCGAGCACACGGTCAGCTCGCTGTATCCGCGAGTGGCCCACGGGGCGGGGCTGTCGGTCCTCCAGCCGGCGTGGATGGCCTGGAAGACACAGCGCGAGCCGCGACGGGTCGCCCGCTTCGCCCGCGAGGTGATGGGCGTCCGCGAGGCCGACGACGCCCAGGCCGCGCGGCGGGGCGTCCAACTGCTGTGCGACTGGCTGGCGGGCTTCGGCGCGCCGTTGCGCCTCAGCGAACTGGGCATCGACGCCGCCGGGGTGGACGCCCTGGTTGCCCACGCGGCCAAGCAGGCCGTCTGGTGGGAGCTGAACGCCGTCTACACGCCCGAGGCGATCCGCGAGATCTTCGCCTCGTGCGAGTGAGACCCCGCTCTTTTGCCTGTTGGCGCGCCGGACAAGCTGCGGTACAATCTCCTTTAGGCATTGTAGGATGCGACATTTCGCGGGCTTCAGGCCTAAAGGAGGCCATCATGTGCACGAATCGCTCGTGCGTGAAGGTGGTTTGGGTTTGTGCGGTGCTGGCTGCGACGGCGATGTGGTCGTGTCCGCCAGCGATGGGCGCCACCGCCTACGTCGTGCCTGCCGGTACGGCCGGCAACCAGGGCTGGGGCGGGCCGCTGGGCATGGACTTCAACGTCGCCTCGCCCATCACCATCTCCGACCTGGGCGTCTTTGACGCCAACTCCAACGGGCTTGTCGGGACGATCACGGCATCGATCTTCGACCGCTCGACCCAGAAGCAACTGGTGTCGTTGTCGTTCAGCGCCGCCAACCCCGGCACGCTGGTGGGAGGCAGCCGCTTCCTGCCGCTGCCCGTTCCGTTGATCCTGCCGGCGGGCTTCCAGGGCTCGGTGGTGGCCAAGGGCTTCAGCTCCAGCGACCAGAACGGCAACTCGCCCGTCCTGTGGACGACCGACAGCGGCGGGGGGTTGATCTCCTTCGTCGGCAGCGCGCGCTACGGACAGGTGGCCGACCTGTGGCCCGGCACGCCGGACGGCGGCCCGGCCAACCGCTACGCGGCCGGCACGTTCAATTTCGATGCCGGCAGCGTGCCCGGCCCGGTGGACATCGGCGCGCCGGTCGTCATTCCGAACGCCAGCTTCGAACTCCCCGGGTTCAACGAGAACGGCTTCGGCACGCCCACTTCCTGGACGCCCAGCTCCACCAACAACGCCGGCAGCTTCAACCCGCCCACTGGCACCATGTTCACCCAGCCCATCCCGTCGGGCGGGCACGTGGGGTTCGTCAACATCGGCCAAAGCATGGACTCCCCCGTCGTGGGCAGGCTGGAGGCCGATACGCTCTATGTGGTCGAGGCCGAATGGGGCGCCCGTACCGACAGCCCCAACGCCACGCACGAGATGTGCCTCACCGGCAACGGGGTGAAGCTGGGGTATATCAACAACCTCAACATCTTCACCGGCCCGACCGTGCCCGCAGGCGAGTGGCGGACCGCCCGCGGCTACTTCACCGCCAACCACAACGTCGCCCTCGGCTCGGACCTCCGCGTCCGCCTGGGCAACGGCGGGACGACGGGCATGGGCCAGGCCGAGTACGACTGCGTCCGTATGAGCGTGATCCGCGAGGCCGCCATCCCGGTGGTCAATCCGAGCTTCGAGTCGCCGGACGTGGGACCCAACGGCGGCTGGTCCAGCGGGGCTACGGGCTGGGTGCTCAGCGGCAGCGGCGGGGCCTTCGAGCAGGAAAGCCAGATCGTGCCCTCCGACGGGCTTCAGTCCGCCTGGATCGGCAATGGAAGCAGCCTGACGCAGACGCTGACCGGCTGGCCGGTTCACAACGGGACGCGGTACATCTTGCTGGTGGACGTGGCCGATCGCTCATCCACCACGTTTACCGGCTATCGCGTGGAACTGCTGGCCGGCGGGCAGGTCATCGGCGTGGACGACAATGGCTACACCGTCCTCAGCGGTACGGGTCAGGGCTTCTTCTACACCACGTCGGTGGTGGACGTGCTGTACGACGGATCGCTGTCCGGCCTGGACCTGGGTATTCGCCTGTCGGCGCTGAACACGGGCGGCAACCAGACGTACTTCGATAACGTCCGGCTGTTCGCCGTCGAACTGCCCGAGCCGTGCACGGCTTTGCTCCTGCTGGCCGCGGGGCCCGCGGTGATCCGTCGCGCCCGGCGCCGCCTGGCGCGGTAAAGCACCTCCGTCGATTCCGGTCTGGTCCCTGCCTGGCGCATCGGCTACAATGAATTTCTCATGCGCATGCGCCGCGGATTCAGCCTTGTCGAACTCCTGGTGGTGGTGGCGATTCTGTCGCTGCTGCTGGTGATCCTGACGCCCTCGCTCAGCCGGGCCAAGAGGTTGGCCCAGGACGTCGCCTGCCTGAGCAACCAGCACCAGATTGTGACCGCCCACTCGACCTACACCACCGCCTACCAGGGCTACCATCCGCCCTCGTCCACCGACCCCACTCAGCCGCACTGGCTGGACCTGATGGCCCGCTACGCCGGCGGCAGCGACGACGTTCGCTTCTGCCCGGCTGCCAGCGGATACCTGGTGAGCGACCCGGACCAGACCACCCAGCCGCAGGTATGGGGCTCGCGCCGCCATCACTGGTGGCTCAACCGCAACACGTATACGGTGGAAGCCTCGAGGGGAGGCAGCTACGGGGCCAACTCCTGGCTCCACTCCACCTCCGGCTGGGGCAGCCCGATCGCCCTGCACTTTCGCCACGTGGGCGAGGTCAGCCAGGGCCCGCTCACGCCGGTGGTGACCGACTCGGTGTGGCACAACGGCTTTCCCCGCGACAGCGACACGCCCTCGACCGTGGAGGCCTACGGCGGCCAGCCGCCGGGGGGGATGATGGGGCGGGTGGCCGTCAATCGCCACCGCGGCGCGATCCACGCCGGTTTCGCGGACGGCTCGTCCACGCGCGTGGAGCTGATCCACCTGTGGGGCCTGGTGTGGCACCGGGACTTCCGGTTCATCCCGCTGGTGGAGTTCCCCTGGCCGATCGACGACTGACCTCAGCCCTCGCGGAAGTACTCCAGCCAGGCCATCTGGATGGCCTCCAATGCGCCCTCGCTGCTGGCCGCGGGGTCGCCGGCGAACTCCGCCAGGCCCAGCACCCGCTGGCGCAACTCGGTGAACCGCACGTGCAGAGGGTCCACGTTCCGGAACTCCTGGTAAAGCTGATAGCCGATCTCGTCGGCGTCCGACCAATTGAGTTTGGACATTTCAGAATCCACCACAGAGGACACAGAGGTCACAGAGGTTCTTCTTGTGAATGGCAACTGACAACTGGCTACTGGCTACTTGCTACTGGCTACCTACTGATTGCGATTCCAGTTCGGGATGGTGACGGCGACGTCTCCGCGGACGACGGCCTTGCAGGCCAGGCGGCTGTGGAGCGTGTTGCCCGGCGCCTGCTCGACCAGGTCCAGCTCGTCATCGTCGGGCGACGAGAGATTGTCCTGCCCGTCGTCGACGATCACGTGGCAGGTGCTGCACACGCCCACCCCGCCGCAGGCATGCTCGATCTCCACCCCGTGCGTCAGGGCGATGTCCAGCAGGCTGCCCGGCTCGCCGTGACGCCCGTAGGGGTACAGCGCCGGGTCCACTTCCACCGTCACGTCAGCCGGCCTGAATGTCACCTTGTACCTTGCCATGGTCGTCGCACCATTGTTCAGCGGCTGGAGGGGAATTTCAAGAAGGAGCTTGCCGCTCTGCGCTATCCCCTTTTCGCCATGCCCGTCGTAGAATGGGTGCGCGACGCAATTCCCGGCGGCCTTCGACAGTTGCACTGAGAGATCTGTTCTTTGGAAGGAGAACCCGATGGACGCGAAAAACACATCCGTGACGCGGCGTGGGGTGTTGGGCGGGGCGGCTGCGACGGCGGCCTTGCTGGCCATGGGAAAGGGCGTGATGGGCGCCGAAGCCAAGGCGGCGCCGGCGGCCCCGCCCAAGCGGGATCGAAAGATCAAAGTCGGCCTGATCGGCTGCGGCGGCCGGGGGACCTGGCTGAGCAACCTCTTCCTCAAGCACGGCGGCTACGAGTTCGTCGCGCTGGCCGACTACTTCGACGCCCACGTCCAGGCGCTGGGCAACAAACTCAAGGTGGACAAGTCCCGGCGCTTCAGCGGGCTGGGCGGCTACAAGAAGCTGCTGGACACCGACTGCGAAGTGGCCATGGTTCTGAACGTGCCTTACTTCTACCCGCAGCACGGCGCCGACGCGGTGGCTGCCGGCAAACACGTGTACATGGCCAAGCCCGTCGCGGTGGACGTGCCCGGCACGCTGTTGGTGGGCGAGTCGGCCAAGAAGGCGACGGCCAAGAACCTCTGCTTCCTGGTCGACTACCAGCTCCCGCACGATCCGGCCTGCAACGAGGTGTACAAGCGGATCCAGGCGGGGGCGCTGGGCAAGATGGTGCACCTGATCTCGTTCGGCATCGCCTGGCACGCCTGGCCCGACCCGGTGATCGGCAAGACCATCGAAAGCCGCCTCAAGGATCAGATCTGGCTGTCGGACACGGCGCTGAGCGGCGACACGATCGTCTCATACGACATCCACATCATCGACGGGCTGATGTGGGTGCTGGGCCAGCGCCCGGTGCGGGCCAGCGGGTTCTCGCGGACCTGCCGCGAGCAGCCCCACGGCGACCGGACGGACTCGGCCGCCGTGGTCTACGAGTTCGCCGACGGCACGGTCTGGACGCACTTCACCCAGAGCATCGACAACAACATCGACATCACGACACTGTCTGCCAGCCTGTGCGGAATGAAGGCCACCGCCCACCTCCAGTACGGGGGCAAGAACTACATCCGCACCGGCGACCAGAAGCAGCACTACTCCGGCACGTGCGGGCCGCTGTTCGAGCAGGGGGCGCAACAGAACATCGCCGATCTCTACGACAACATCGTCAACGGCAAGTTCGACAACCACACCGCCCAGCGGGCTGTCGACGGGCACCTGGCGTGCATCCTCGGCCGCGAGGCGGCGGCCAGGAAGTGCGTCCTGACGATGGACGAGCTGATCAAGGAGAACAAGCGGATCGAGGCGAACCTCGAAGGGCTGAAGGCCTGAGCCGGACGCCGAGTCCGCTTACTTCGCGGGCCCGGCCACCATGAGCGTTTCGATCGCGCCGGCCAGGCGCCGCGGCTCGCCCGCGATCTTGACGTAGGAGTGCCTGGCGGAGGCGTCGGGCGTCCAGGTGCTCACGCCCTCGGCGTCGATCTCGACGCGCCCGCCGGAGACCACCTGCCAGAGACCCGGCTCGGCTCCGCGGACGGCGAACAGGGCGGCGGCCTGGTCGTAGCTGGGCTGGCCCCCCTCGATGGAAGCGCGGCCCGCGTGCTGGCGCAGTTCGTAGGCGCGTCGGACGGGGTTGCTCCGGGGCGTGCGCTTGAGTTGCGAACCGGTGATCAGGACGTTGCCCACCTCGAACCCGTGCCAGACGATCTCGGTCGGCCATTGGGCCGCCACCAGCCGGGCCGCCTCGCGGTGGGTGCGGACGTTCGTCTCGGGTTTCCTGGAGGAGGGGAACTGCCCCCCCATCACGACCAGTCGCCGCACCTTTGCCTTCACCAGGTCCGGCGCCTGCCGCCACAACTCGGCGAGATTGGACAGGGCGCCCACGCTGCAAATGGTGACGCTGCCGTCCGCCTGGGCTGCCAGAACGCGCCGGTACACGTCCAGGGCGTCGGGCGCGCGGTCGTCGTCGCCCACGTCGTTGGCGAAGCCCTCGCGCAGGGCGCGAGTGTAGGCGCTGGTCCGTTGGAGGTCGGTCGGCCCCTTCTTGTCCGTGCCGATTGGCAGATCGCCCCGCCCATAGAAGGTGTTGATCGCGTCGACGGCGGCGGCTGACGAGTTGGTCTTGTCCTTCCGGTTGACGACGGTGGCCAGCAGTTCGCACTCGCCGCGGTCGGCCAGCGTGTGCAGCAGCGCCAGCGCGCCGGCGTCGTCGCAGTCGCCGGACATGTCCGTGTCGAGGATGACTTTCACCGGGGGCGAGGTCTGCACGCGACGCACGTACACGTAGTACGCGCCGCAGAGTTCCCGCCCGTCGGCGTTCAGGAACCAGGTCTGGAGCGTGGCCGGCCCGACCGGAAGCGGCACGCGGAAGGAAGCCGATACGGCTGCATCGTTCACGTCGGCGGTTCGATCGACGTCGGCGATCTTCAGCCGCGCCTTGGCGACGGGCAGGGCCACGCCCGCGGGGAACGTGCCGTCGGTGATGGTCCGAGCGGGCAGGGCCGCGCGGATCGCCGCCTGGCGTTCCCGCGGCCAGCGGCGCAGTTCGAACTCGTACTCGCCCGCCCGCGCCACGTCGAGATGCCAGGCGCCGTTCTTTCGCTCGCCTCGCCGGACCTGCGCGCCCTGGTCGAGAAACACGTCGTGCCATTCGCAGGGGGACAGCAGGCCCTCCGGCTCGGCGTCGTGCCCGATCACCACGCGCAGTGGGTCGTTCAGTCCCGTCTGCACGCCTTGCCACCATCGCGCGTAGTGGGCCCGCAGCCGGGCGACCGGCTCGGGATGCTGGGCGATGACGTTGCGCTGCTGGCCGGGATCGGCCGTCAGGTCGTAGAACTCCTTGTCCTGGACCAGCCGCCATCGGCGCCACATCACGCAGGCGTCGCCCTGTTGGGGCGCCGGGTGGTTCATGCGGCTGAACTGGACGACGAGCGTCCGGTCGGGCACTTCGCTCGTGCCCCGCAGGGCGCCGGCCAGGCTGATGCCGTCGAACGTCGCCCGGGCGGGCGTGCGGACGCCCGCCAGCTCCAGCAGGGTCGGCAGCAGGTCCTGCACGTTCGTCAGTCCGCCCACCTCGCCGGGCGCTCGCAGCTTGCCCGCCGGCCAGCGGATGAAGCACGGCACGCGGTGGCCGCCCTCCCACAGCGTGACCTTGCCGCCCTTCATGCCCGCGTTGAAGTAACGCGGGCCGAACGTGCTGCCGTTGTCCGTGAGGAACACGACGATGGTGTTGTCGTCCAGGCGGGACTCGCGGAGGAACTCTTCCAGCCGCCCCATGTTGTCGTCGATGTTCGCGATCATGGCCAGGTAGCGGACGAGTTGATCGCGAACGCCCGGGCGCAGAGCGGTCAGGTTCGCCTTGGCCATCAGGGCGTCCATCGCCTCGCGGTACTGGGCCGGCACGAAGTGCGGCGCGTGCGGGGCGGCCGTCGGCAGGTAGCAAAAGAACGGCTTGCCCGAGCGGGCCTCCTGTCGCATCCAGCGCATCGCCTCGCGGAAAAACACGTCGGTCGTATAGCCCTCGAACGCCCGCCGCCGCCCGTTGTGCAGGTAGGTGTCGTTGAAGTAGTGGTTGTCCCACGCGTCCGGGGCTGAGCCGATGTGCGACGACGGATAGCAGAGCGTCTCGTGGAAGCCGCGATCCTGGGGACGATAGGGGTAGTTGTCCCCGAGGTGCCACTTGCCGAAGATGCCCGTGGAATATCCGGCCGCGGCGAACAGGTCGGCCATCGTCGGCAGGTCGGCTCGCAGCAGCGTGCGCCCGCTGGAGACGTTCATGGCCCGGTTGCGAAGGCAGTCGACGCCCGTCATGAGTTGCCCGCGGGTCGGCGTGCACATGGGCGCGACGTGGAAGTCCGCCAGCCGGACACTCTGGGCATGCAGGCGGTCCAGGTGGGGCGTCTTCAGCACCGGATTGCCGTGGACGGACAGCTCGCCGTAGCCCTGGTCGTCGGTCATGACCAGGAGCACGTTCGGGCGGGCCGGCGGGGCCTGATCGCCGGCGGCCTGCGGCGCCGGCCAGGCAACGGACAACAGGACGAGCAGGGTTCCAAGGAAGGGTTTCATTTTGGGTGTCGGGCGGTCAGGGCGGTCACTGCGTTCTTGAGACTCCACTGGGCGTACTCGTTGGCGGGCTTGGCCTGTTGCATGGCGGCCAGGACGCCTCGGGCCTTCTCGCCCAGCAGTTGGAGCGTCCGGGCGGCATGGAGGGCGGCGTGGGGGTCGCTCTGGCCGATCATCCCGGCCAGCAGGTCCAGCGCCTCCTTGTCGCCGCTGAGGCTCGCCAGCACGCCGGCTGCCTCGATCCGCACGGGGGAGGACGGATCGGACAGGGCCTTTCGCAGGGCGGGCTCAGCCGCGGCAGCCAGCTTGCCCGCCGCTCGCAGTCCGACAGCTGCCCAGTAACGCACCGTCGTGTCGGCGTCGCCCAGGCGGCGGCTGAACTCCGCCACCTGTCCGGTCTTGCCGACCCGGTCGGCCACGTCCAGGACGCGCTCCAGCGGGTAGGCTTCATCGGAGGCGGCGGCCTCGCACATTGCCTGGCCGCCCTCGCTCAGCTTCTGGGCCTGCCACTCCGGCAGGAAGCCCAGGTCGCGCGTCCGGACTTGCCACTCGTGCAGGGCCTTGCGCATCCGCTCCAGCGTGGCCTGGTGTTCGCCTTTGTCGGCCAGGTTGTCGATCTGCCACGGGTCCGCCTGCGTGTCATAGAGGCACTCGACGGGCTTGGTCGCACCGGCGTAAGTGAGTTGGGCGGCGTTGAGTTTGCCCTCGCCGGCCAGTCGCGTGATCTCGCGTCGCAGGCCGAGGTTGTCGGAGAAGTCCTCCGGCTGGTTCCACGAGAGGTGGGGCATGTAGTTGCGGATGTAGAGGAAGCGCTTGTCGCGGACGGAGCGGGAGACTTCGAAGACCTCGTCCACGCGGTCGCGTGCGCCGAAGACGTACTCGCGCTGCGCCCCGGCCTTGGGCCCGAGGAACGCCTGTGCCTGCATATGCGCGGGCACGTCCAGCCCGGCCAGGCTCAGCACGGTGGGGGCCAGGTCCATCAGGTAGACCAGGCGGTCGCACGCAGAGCCTGGTGCGCCGGGGGCCAGGCGCCGATACTTGGGCGGGACGTGGACGATCATCGGCACGAGCAGCCCCGTGTCCCACAGGGTCCGCTTGCCGCGGGGGATGCCCTGCCCGTGGTCGGCCCAGAAGAAGACGATGGTGTCGTCCTCCAGGCCGTCCTGTCGCAACTGGTCGAGGATCTGGGCGACCTGTTTGTCCATCGCCGTGATGCAGTCGTGGACGCGGGCCATGGTAGCCCGGGCCGTCGGCGTGTCGGGGTAGTAGGGGGGCAGCGGGGCGGTGGCGGGGTCGTGTCGCTCGTTGGGCGGCAGGTGGGGCTTGGCCCGCTCGAAGGCCTGGCTTTGGTGGGTGACGGTCAGGTTGAAGATGGCGAAGAACGGCTGGCCCGCCTTGCGCCCGCGCCAGTGGGCCTTGGCGCTGCACTGGTCCCATGACTCGCGGATGAGACGAGGCTCGGCGGACGTGTTGTAGTCGGTTTTGACGTTGTTGGTGCAGTAGTAGCCCGCCTGGCGAAGGTAGTGCGGGTAGCCGCGGAAGCCGTCGGGAATGGGAAATCGCGATCGCAGTCGCTGCGTGCCCAGCGACGTGGCGTATCGCCCGGTGATGATGGCCGAGCGGCAAGGCGAGCAGACCGGGGCGGTGGCGAAGGCGTGGGTGTAGCTCACGCCTCGTTTGGCCAGGGCGTCGAGGTTGGGCGTGACCGCGTATTTCTCCCCGCAGAAGCCCAGCCAGGGCGAGGTGTCCTCGATGGAGATCCACAGGATGTTCGGGCGGTCGGCGGGCTTGTCGCTCTGCCCCCCGGCCTGGCGGGCGCCCGCCGCCGCGGCCGCGGCAGCCAGACCCGCCGCCAGGAACTCCCGCCTGCTCGTGCCCCGGTTCGACGCGTGGTTCGCCTGCCTCTGCATGTGTGCGCTCCATGAAAAAGACGAAAGGGACGCAAGAGACCAAAAGGACACCCTGACCGGGTCACGTCCCTGGGGTCGCTTGAGTCCCTTTCGTCCCTTGTGCGGTGCTAGCCCTGCCGCTCCTGCTCGATCTTCTTGCGGAGGATCTCCAGGCGCTCGCGGACGTCGCGGTAGTTGTAGTCCATCTGGGCCACTTCCGAGAACTGGTCCTGGGCCTTGACCAACTCGTTCTGCTTCTCGAGCACGTCGCCCAGCAGGTAGCGGACCTCCTTGGCCCGGTCCTCGGTCAGTTCGCTCTCCAGGGCTCGCTGGAAGGTCTCGCCCGCCTCGCGGTACCACCCCTTGCGGGCGAACGACTGGCCCAGAAAGCTCAGGGCCTGCACGTGGCGCCGCGGGTCGCGCTGGGCTTGCTGGAGGGCGGCGATCGCCTCGTCGTGCTTGCCGGCCAGGAACAGCCTCTTGCCCAGCTCGAACTTCAGAGCCAGGTCCGTCGGGTAATTGGCGCAGCGCTCGGCGTACTCTTCCATCTCGAACTCGAGCTGGCGCTTGGCCTGCTCCAGAGCGCCGGCCTTGTCGCCGGTGGCCAGCAGGTCGCGGTAGCGCCGCGACATCTGGCGGATGCGGATGTCGCCCACGCGCAGCTTGAACTGGTAGGCGTTGAGGTCCTGGTGAGCCTTGCGGAGGACGTCCATGGCCTCGTTCTCGTAGGCCTCGTCTTCCACCCGGCAGAGGGCGTCGACCAGGCCGTTGATTTTGCCCGGCACGGTCGGGTTGGCCAGATACTCCTCACGGGCCTTTTCGATGGCCTGGAGCACGAACCGCTTGTCCTTGACCATCATGTCCTTCTGGATCAGCTCTTTCTGCCTGTCCAGGTCCTTGACGCCCTTGGTGAAGTCCCCCTCCTGCCCGTACTTGCCCTTCTGGAGGGTGTACTTGGCCGACAGTTCGGAGACGGCCGCCATCAGCTTGGGGTTGTCGGGGCTGACCCTCATGGCCATTTCGCAGGCCTGGAGGGCGGAACGGAACTCCTCGATGTCATGGTACGATTCGATCAGGAGGGTCAGGATCTGGAGGTTCGCCTTGGGGGCGATCTTCTGGGACTCCATGATGATGTCGCAGACCCACTTGATGACGGCATTGAGATCAAGCTCATCCTGCCCGTGGAGCGACTTGGCAGCCTTGAGCACCTGGAGCATGTAGTTGACCGAGCCGGGCTCCTTGGCCAGCAGATACTCGGCGTTGGCCAGGCTGACCAACGGGTCCTTGCTGGGGCGGTGGGTGAAAGTGTCCTTCAGGCCCGGCCCCTTTCCTCGCTGGGCCTTGCGCTTGAGCGAGACGTCGCGCAAGGGCTTGTGACCGCGGTCGAGGTTGTCCGGTTCGCGGCGGATGCCATCGATGTACAACTCGATGGCGAAGTCCCAGTTGCCCGTCTCGGCGACCTGGTCGGCCCGCTCGAAGAAGGCCTTGCCCTTGTGCTGAACGGGCTTCTTCTCCGCCGGTTTCTTCTCGCCCTTGTCGGCGGGGGCCTTCTCGGGCTTCTTGTCGGCCGACTTCTTCTCAGCCGGTTTCTTGTCCGCCGGCTTCTTGTCGCCCTTATCGGCAGGGCCTCTTCCTGCTTGAGTCATGTGTCACACCTTCTACTGGGGAAATCCGGACGTAATGTACCGCTTTTCGAAATCGATGACAAGAGAAAGCCGAACTTGATCTGGGCCCTCGCCGTCGCTGCCGTGCGGACTGCGCGCGCCGGTCACTCCAGGCAAGCCAAGTGGTTAGCGGCATGGAGATACTGTTCGGGTGTCACGTTCTCGGCCCGGACTCTGCGATCGATTCCCCCCGCCTCCAGCGCCTGCGCCATCCGCGCGGGCTCGAACTGTGCCTGGCAGCGATGCAGCAGCGAGCCGATCTGCTTGCGCCGCTGACCGAAGGCCAGGGCCAGCAACCGCTGGAGGACCTCCACGTCCGCCAGGCGCCGGGCCCCGGACGCGCTGAAGTCGATCCGGACGATCCGGCTGGCCACCGTCGGGCGAGGCCAGAACGCCTCAGCCGGTACGACCGGTCCCGGCGTGAGGGTCCCCAGGAGGGCAACCAGCACGCTCACCGGCCCATAGTCCGCCGTAGAGGACGGAGCGGCGAATCGGTCGGCGACCTCCCGCTGCACGGTGAACGTCAGCCGCTCGAAGCGGCAGGCGGCGCCCGGGTGCGCCGCTTCGCTCCGCCAGCTCTCCACCAGGCACTGGGCCACCAGCGGGGTGGCGATGCTGTAGGGCAAGTTCGACACCAGGTGAGCACAAGGGGCCGCCGCCGCCACCACGGCCGGCGCCAGGGAGTGCTTGGAGCCCATCGCGTCGCCGCGGATGAGGGTGAACTCCTGCCGCCCTCCCAGCCGCTCGTCCAGAAGGTCGCCCAGCCCGCGGTCGATCTCCACGGCCACGACGCGCCCGCCCCGCTCCAGCAACTCCTCGCTCAAGGAGCCCGTTCCCGCTCCCACTTCCAGCACCGTCTGCCCGGGCGGCGGGTCCGCCAGATCCACCAGCTTGTGCATGAGGTTGAGATCGACCAGGAAGCACTGCCCGTACTGCTTCTGGGGCGCGAGGTTGCGGGCCTCAAGCAGCCGGCGGATCTCGCTAAGCGTCTGCATGGCGGCCCTTGCGTTTCCCCGTTGAGGCGGGACTCTTCTTTACGGCCTTCCCAGCGCCTCTGCCGCCTTGGGTGCGCGGCTTGGCTACGAACGCGGCGAGGATCTCGTCCTGGCGGGCCCGCATCCGACTGGCGCCGCGGACGCTCTGGTCGTCGTAGCCCATCAGATGCAGCAGACCGTGGACGACGTACAGCATCAACTCTTCCGCGGGCGTCAGGCCGTGCAGCGGCCCCTGGCGAGCGGCCACGTCCCCGCAGACGACCACTTGGGCGGCGATTCCTCGCTGGGAGGCGTCGCTGAGGTCGAAGCTGATGACGTCGGTGGTCCCGGAGTGGCCCAGGTAGCGCCGGTTCAACTCGGCCATGGCGGATTCATCCACCACTGCCAGGTCGACCGCTGCCAGTTCAGCCCCCTCGCAGCGTGCCACGAAACGCACCAGATCGCCCAGTCGGCGCCGGTTGACGCGCAGGGCGTCTTGTGCGGTTGAAACCGTCACCACGGGTTGTGTTCTCCTCGGTGCCACCGGCAGAACAATAGCCTCCCGACCCGCCCCACGCAAGGCCTCCGGGCGGGATTTAGAGTTGTGAAGAATCTGCCGACCTGTATAATAGAAGGACTTGGCCATCCGGCGGGTCAATCCCTGCAAGTGCTTTTGGGACGCTGCCGTACGGGCCCGGCGTCCGACGGATCCGGGATGGTTGTTTGTCGAGGGGCACAGCGCACGATGAGTGAATATACACGATGGTTGCTGTTTGTTGGAGCCTTGGCGGTCACCGCTCAAGCGGGGGCTGGCGAACCCGTGCGGGGGCTCAGTAAGCCCAGTAGTGATCTAACCTTATCCTTTGTCCGTCCGGGCAAGATCGCCTCCATCCCCGTCAAGGAAGGCGACCAGGTCAAGGTCGGTCAACTGCTGGTCGAGCAGGACGACTTGGCCGAGCGCGAGCAACTGGCCCAACTCAAGGCCCAGGCCGACGATCAGATCCGCATCGACGCCGCCCAGGCCCAACTCGATCAGAAGAAGGTGGACCTGAAGAAGCTGGAGGCGGCTGCCAAGTTCAACGCCGCGACGAAGCTGGAGGTCGAGCACGCTGTTCTGGACGTCACAATCGCCGCCCTCTCCGTGGACCTGGCCCGCTTCGAGAAGGAACAGGCCGTCCGCAAGTACCGCGAGATGTCGCAGCAGGTCGATCGCATGAGGATCCTCAGCCCGACCAACGGGCGGATCGAACACCTGCACAAGCGCCCGGGCGAGTCGGTCGACGCCCTGGACCCCGTCCTCCGCGTGGTCAACACCGAGACGCTCTGGGTGGAGGCGGCGGTGGACCTCGAGACCGTCTGCCCCCTGGAGTGCGGGCAGCAGGCCGAGTTGGAGTTCCGCTTCCCCGGCCAGAGCGAGTCCCAGCCGCGGAAGACCACCCGCGGAACGATCATCTTCATCGGTGACGTCGCCGACGGGGCCAGCAACACCCGCCTGGTCCGCGTCGAGATCAAGAACGTGTTCAAGCGTCCTGCCGGCGAGCACGTGCTGGTGCGGTTCTGCCCGCCCGCCCAGGCGGCGGCCGCCACCACCCAGCCCGCCAAGGCCCGAAAAGCCTCCTAACCCTAGAGAAAGGAAACAGGGAGTTCTATGCCGATCGAAAACGAAGCCGAGAAGCCCATCGACCAGCAGGCCCGTGAGCAGACCGGACAGCAGCAGGTCCGTCTCCGCATCGACGAGCGGAACATGAAGACCAGCTACGCCAACGCTTTCCGCACCAACGGGACAGCCGAGGAAGTCATGCTGGACTTCGGGCTCAACTTGGTGGTCCCCGCCCAGCAGGGCCAGCAGCCCGAGATCCTCTTCCAGGTCAATGAGCGGGTCATCCTGAACTACTATTCCGCCAAGCGACTGGCCATCACTCTGGGCCAGCTCATCCGCCGTCACGAGGAGCAGTTCGGCGAGTTGGAGATGGACGTGGCCAAGCGGAGCAAGCAGCAATAGTCCTACCGGCCGCCCGGCGGCCAGTGCAGGTGACGGGTCATGACGAGGGTCTCTCCGCAAAGCCCATCGCAGAACCAGCAGCCGCCCAGCACGGCGGAGTTGATCGAACGGCTCAGCCAGTTCGACGGCCCGCCGGAGCACTTTCTGGTGAATCTGCTGGCCGTCCAGTGCTACGTGACGGCGGCTGAGAACGGGAGCATCCTTCGCGTCAATCCAACCGGGACGACGGAAGTGCTGGCAGTGCACCCCGCGCTGCCGCAGGGCGCGTCGGCGCCGGTGTGGTTGACCCGCGCGGTGGAGTCGGCCCCCGGCGTGATCGCCGGAGGCAAGACCGCCCTCAAACCCCTGCACGACCAGGCAGACCTGTACGGGCAGCCCGCGCGACGCCACTTGGTCATGATCCCCCTGCGGACCGGCGGGGGGTTCGCGGGGCTCGGCGCCTTCGTCGTCGAGTCGGCCGACAACGCCACGCTCATCGCCTGCCGCGAGCGGCTCGAACTCACCATCAGCCTCTTGAGCATCTACGAGATGCGCCTGGCCTTGTCCAAACGCCAGGGCGACCTCAAGCGGCTCAAGCTGGCCATGGATATCCTGGCTGCCGTCAACGAGCACGATCGGTTTACCGGGGCGGCCATGGCCCTGTGCAACGAACTGGCCAGTCGCTTCGCCTCCGACCGGGTCGGCCTGGGATTCCTCAAGGGCCGATACGTCCACCTCAGGGCTCTCAGCCACACCGAGAAGTTCAGCCGCAAGATGAAGCTCGTTCAGGACATCGAAGCCGCCCAGGAAGAGTGTCTCGACCAGGACGTAGAGGTCCTGCACCCCACGCCCGAAGGGGCCACCTTCGTCGCACGCTCGGCCAAGGAGCTTTCCGTGCGCCACGGCCCGACGGCCATCCTGTGCCTGCCCCTGCGACGCGAGGGCAAGCCCATGGCCGTGATGAGCCTGGAACGCCCGCTCGACAAGCCGTTCGCAGCCGAGGAGGTGGAATCGATCCGCCTGATCTGCGAACTGGTCACGCCGCGGCTGGCCAACCTCCACGAGCACGACCGCTGGGTGGGCGCCCGTCTGGCCGCCGGCCTCCGCAAGGGCGCCGCGCTGGCCGTCGGCCCCAAGCACACCTGGATCAAGCTGCTGGCCCTCGGCGGCTGCGCGTTCGTCCTGTTCCTCTGCCTGGCCAGGGGCCAGTACCGCGCCGACGCCAAGTTTGTCCTCGAAGCCACCCGCGTCCATCTGCTGGCCGCCCCGTTCGACGGCACCGTCGAGCAGGCGGAGTTGAAGCCCGGCGACGCCATCGAGGCGGGCAAGACCGTGCTGGCCCTCATGGACACCCGCGAGTTGAACAAGGAACTCTTCGCTCTCCAGAGCCAGGAGTTCGCCTACCGCAAGCAGGCGGACAAGGCCCGCACCGAGGGCAAGATCGGCGACGCCCAGGTCGCCGAGGCCCAACGACAGGCCGTCGCCGCCCGAATTGACCTGCTCAACAGCCGCCTGGAGAAGGCCAGGATCCTTTCCCCCGTCAGCGGCGTGCTGACCAAGGGCGACCTGGAGAAGCAGCATCGCCCGCCGGTCAAGCAGGGCGACATCCTGTTCGAGGTCGCCCCGCTGGACACCCTGCGGGCGGAACTGTCCGTCGACGAGGAGGACATCGCCGAGATCCGCGCCGGCATGGAGGGCGAGTTGGCCACCGCCACCTATCCCGACCGAAAGGTCGGCTTCGTTGTCGAACGCATCAACCCCGTGGCCGAGGTGGTCGAGCAGCAGAACATCTTCAAGGTCCGCGTACGTCTCAAGGACAAGCCCGACTGGATGCGCCCAGGCATGGAGGGCGTGGCCAAGATCGACGTCGACCGTCGCCTCTACGCCAGCATCTGGACCCGCAAGCTCGTCAACTGGATCCGCATGAAGCTCTGGTGGTAGGCGCTGATCGATGGGCGTAGATCGACCGACATTCAGCGAATCGTGGTATCGCGTTGCCGAACTCCGGCCTCGTCTGCGGTCCACGGTCCAGATCACCCGCCAGCACTTCCGTGGACAGGTCTGGCACGTCGTGCAGGACCCGTCGAACAACCAGTTCTTCCGGCTGAACGATCCCGGCTATCGCTTCGTCGCCCTGCTGGACGGGCGGCGGACGGTGAGCGAAGTCTGGAAGATCTGCAATGAGCAACTTGGAGACTCGGCCCCCACGCAGGGCGAGGCGATCCAACTCCTGGGGCAGCTCTATACGTCCAATCTGCTCCAGGCCGACCTGGCCCCAGACGCCGAGGGCCTGTTCAACCGCTACCGCAAGCGCCGCGTCCGCGAGGTCCAGGGCTACCTGATGAACCTCCTGTTCATCCGCATCCCCCTGATCGACCCGGACCGCTTTCTGGATCGCTGGGTGGGCTTCTTCGGGCGGATCTTCACCTGGTACGGGTTTGTCCTGTGGGTGCTCCTGCTGACGGCTGGGGGGTACTTCGCCGTCACGCACTGGAGCCAGCTGGCCGCCCAGAGCGAGCAGGTGTTCAGCGCGCAGCATCTGGCCGCCAACCTGCCCCTGCTGTACCTGAGCTTCGTGATCATCAAGGTGATCCACGAGTTCGGGCACGCCTTCGCCTGCAAGCGGTTCGGCGTGGTGACGGGCACGGGCGGCGAGGTCCACGCCATGGGCGTGATGTTCCTGGTCTTCACGCCCATGCCGTACGTCGACGCGTCCAGCGCGTGGGCGTTCCGCAGCAAGGGCCGGCGCGCCCTGGTGGGCGCCGCCGGCATGCTGGTCGAGCTGGCCGTCGCGTCCGTCGCCTGCGTCGTCTGGGCCAACACCGCCCATCCCGACGTGCGGGCGCTGACGTACAACATGATGTTCCTGGCCAGCGTCTCGACGCTGTTGTTCAACGGCAACCCGCTGCTGCGATACGACGCTTACTACATCCTCTCGGACCTGATCGAGATCCCCAACCTCGCCCAGCGTTCCAAGAACTATCTCTACTACCTCGTCCGCCGCTACGCCTGGTCGGTCCGCAACCTCCAGAACCCCGCCCACAGCCGCGGCGAGAAGATCTGGTTCGTTCTCTACGGCATCGCCTCCACCCTCTACCGCGTCGTCATCTGCGTGGGCATCCTCCTGTTCATCGCCGACAAGCTCTTCCTGCTGGGCTTCGTGCTGGCGGTGGCGGCCGTCGTGGCCTGGGTGCTCGTGCCGCTGGGCAAGTTCGTCCGCTACCTGGCCACCAGCAACGAACTCTTCCGCACCCGCGGACGGGCGATCATCAGCACCGTCCTGGTCTTTGCCGCCATCATCGGCGGCCTCGGTTTCATCCCCGCCCCCGACCGCTTCCGGGCCGAGGGCGTCGTCGAACCCGAGCAACTGGCCATCCTCCACGTCCGCGAGCCGGGCTTCCTCCAATCGTTCCTGCCGTCGGGCCAACCCGTGCGGGCCAACCAGCAGGCCCCGCTGGTCAAGCTGGTCAATCGCGAGCTGGAGGTCGAGCTGGCCGAAGCCCGCACCGACGTCGAGGTTGCCCGCACCGAGATGGTCAAGGCCGAGGGCGAGAGCGACGCCAACCGCGCGCAGGTCTACCGCAAGAAGCTCCAGGAGGCCCGCGACCAGGTCCGCCTGATCGAGGCGCGCCTGGGTGAACTGGAGGTCCGCCCGCCGGTGGATGGCGTTTGGATCTCGCCCCAGATCGACCGCAGCGAGGGCGGTTATCTCGAACCCGGGCAGCGCGTGGGCCTGGTGGCCAGTCTGGATCGTCTCATCGTTCGCGCCACGGTGCTCCAGGACTCCGACGTCGCCCAGGCCGGCCAGAAGGTCGAGATGCGCGTGCTCGGCCGGCCCGACCCCGTGATCACCGGCACGATTGTTCGGATCCTCCCGGCCGGGCAGGACCAGCTTCCCTCGGCTGCGCTGGGCTACGCCGTGGGCGGGTCGATCGCCACCGCCGCCGACGACCGCCAGGGGACCAGGGCGGCCGAGCGGTTCTTCGAGGTCCGCATCGTCCCGCAGGAAGGGGCCCGTCTGCTCAGCGGGCAGCGGGTGGTGGTCCGCTTCGATACGCCCTCCAAGCCGCTGGCCCAGCAATGGTGGAAGTCGCTGCTGCAACTGGTCCAGAGGAGGTTCTCGATCTGACGTGAGTAGCGTGCCCAGCACAACCTGGCGGATGCTGGCCCAGCGAAGTCGCGGCAGCGACCTGCCCAAGGGCCTCGACGCCGCATGGGACTCGCTGCTGGGCCTGGCCAACCGCTCCCTGCCCCGCGTGCGGCGATTCCTCGCTCGCGCCGCGGGCATCGTCGCGCTCGAGACGGGCGTCAAGGACCTCACCGACGCCCGCCTGCGGGAGGAGGCCCTGTCCATTCGCGACACCTTCCGCCGAGGACGGCAGACCGACAAGCAGGTCGACCACGCCTACGCCGTCGTTCGCGAGGTGGCGGCGAGGCAGATCGGGCTCAAGCCCTTCCCCGTGCAGGTGGCCGGCGCGCTGGCCATCCACGACGGGTGCGTCGCCGAAATGGCCACCGGCGAGGGCAAGACGCTCACCGCGACCCTGCCGGCCACCGTGGCGGGCTGGTGCGGGCGAGGCTGCCACGTCGTCACCGTCAACGATTACCTCGCCAAGCGCGACTGCGAGTGGATGACCCGCATCTACGAGTTCTGCGGGCTGACGGCTGCCTACATCGAGCAGAAGACCGACCTCGCCGCCCGCCGCCGCGCCTACGGGGCGGATATCACCTACTGCACCAACAAGGAAGTCACCGCGGATTTCCTCCGCGACCGCCTGGCGCTGGGCAAGCTCCGAGGGCTGCCCTCGGCCCTGCTGGCCAAGATCGCCGACGGCTCGGGCAGCGGAACCGACCGCGTCGTCCAGCGCGGGCTGCACTTCGCCATCATCGACGAGGCCGACTCCATCCTCATCGACGAGGCCGTCACGCCGCTCATCATCTCCGGCGACGCCCCCAACGAGGAGCAGGTCGAGGCCTTCCAGCAGGCGGTGGCGCTGGCCGATCAGCTCCGCACGCCCGGCGACTACCGGGTCAACGAGCGCTACCGCGAGGTCGATCTGACCAGTTCGGGCAAGAACCGCCTGGCCCAGTTGTCCGGCAACTACGGAGGCATCTGGCTGGGGCGCCGCCGCCGCGAGGAGCTGGTGGTGCAGGCCCTCACCGCCCGCCATTTCTACTCGCTGGACAAGCAATACGTGGTGGACGACGGCAAGATCGTGATCGTGGACGAGTTCACCGGGCGCCTCATGCCGGACCGCACCTGGCGCGACGGGCTCCACCAGGCCATCGAGGCCAAGGAACGACTGACCGTCAACCCGCCCAAGGACACCTACGCCCGCGTGAGCTTTCAGCGGTTCTTCCGGCTGTACCGCAAGCTGTCGGGCATGACGGGGACCGCGGCCGAGGCGTGGCGCGAGTTCTGGCAGATCTACCACATGCCGACCGTGGTCATCCCGACCAACCGCCCGTGCGTGCGGCGGCACAAAGCCGACCGCGTCTTCGCCACCGAAGACGCCAAGTGGCGGGCCGTGGTCGACGAGATCGTGACCCTGCACCGTCAGGGCAGGCCCGCCCTGGTCGGCACGCGCAGCGTTCGATTCAGCGAGCACCTCAGCCTGCTGCTGACGGCCAAGGGGCTCGAGCACCAGGTCCTCAACGCCGTCCGCCACGCCGAAGAGGCTCAGATCGTCGCCGCCGCCGGGCAGCCCGGCAAGATCACCGTCGCCACCAACATGGCCGGGCGAGGCACGGACATCAAGCTCGGGCGCGGCGTCGCCGAGGCCGGCGGACTGGCCGTGCTGGCCACCGAGCGCCACGAGGCCGGGCGAATCGACCGCCAGCTCTACGGCCGGGCCGGGCGACAGGGCGACCCGGGCTCGGCCCAGGCGATCGTCTGCCTCGAAGACGAACTCGTCCGCCGCCACGCCCCGCACCTGACCCGGATGCTCGCCGGACGGCACGGCAAGAGCGCGCGGGAAATCTCCACCGCCACCACCCGCCACCTCTTCGACGCCGCCCAGCGCAAGGCGGAGCGCATGGCCCTCCGCCAGCGCAAGGGCGTTCTCCGCACCGATGACTGGCTCGACGAGTACCTCGGCTTTGCGGGCAGCGAGAAGTGACGTAGCGTCAGCGGAAGCTGGGGCAACCGCGACCCCTCCGAAGGTGCGTGACGACGCCGTTCAACCACCCTGACCCTTGCAGGTGAGCGATCAGTACATGGAAGCCATCGAGACGGCGACGCCCACTTTCTGCGCTTCCTTCATGAGCCAATCCAGGTCCAGCTTCTTGGCCAGTTCGACCGCTTCGTTCACGAGCGGCTTGGCCTCCTTGGGCCTGCCCATGGGAACACCCAGAAGTTCCGCCTTCTTCAGCAGGCACTGGACGAGTACCAGGGGTATGTCGAGTTCGCGGCAGAGCTTCTCCTGCTGGTCTCGCAGGCGCAGCGCGCTCTCGTTGTCCATGCGGTCTTCCATCACGTGGGCCCGGTTGCCCAGTGCGACTTCCGCGCCGCGGAGGTTGCCCAACTTGCGGGAGATCTCCTCTGCCTGACCAAAGGCGTCCAGAGCCTGGTCGAATTTGCGGCGGATCCTCAGGATGTGCCCGCGATTGATGAGGTTGAGCGCCATGGCCTCGGGGAAGGCCATATCGCGGCACATCTGCTCATGCTCCAGGAGCATCCGCTCGGCGTCGTCAAGCTTCCCCTGGCGACGCAGAATGATTGCCTGATCGCAGAGGCTGGCCAGCAGGCCCTTGCGGTCGCCGGATGCCCGGCAGACGGCTTCATGTTCCTTCAGCAACCGCATCGCCGGGTCCAACAGGTTCTGCGTCAGCAGCAGCGTCGCCTGGTTCAGCAGGCAGTGCTGGAGGATGTCCGGGTCTCCCAACTCGCGGCAGAGACGCTCGGATTGCCGGAAGAACTCCAGGGCGGCGGCGTAGTCGCCCAGGTCTTTGGCGGTCAGTCCCTGGTTGTTCAGGTTGATCGCCAGGGTGGAGCGATCGCCCAACTCGCGGGCGAGCTTTTCCTGCTCCTGGAGAAGGGGCAGGATTTCTCTGGGTGACAGGTGGTCCCGCCGCATGGCCGCCTCGTTGCCCAGTGCCGTCATCAGGCCGCGGTGATTCCCGCCCTGGCGGAAGATCTGGTTGGCCTGGCGCATCAGGCTGGCGGACTCCTCGCGGCGCCCCATCGCCGCAAGGACTGGCGCGGCGTTCACGGCACAAGTCGCGAAGTTCACATCGTTCCCGTCACCCCGGAACTTCTCCGCGACCGCGGACCACAGGGTCGCGGCTTCTTTCAGGAACCCCTTCTCGTGAAAGAGGTGCCCCAGGTCGAACGCGAAAGCGTAGTGCTTCTGAGGTTGCTCCAGGACCTCTCGGTAGGCGTCCTTCATTCGATAGGCGGAGGCGGCTTCGATCGCCGTCCAGTAGCGCTTCAGTGAGCAGGAATCCTGGAGGTGGAGTTGGTGAAGAAACTCTCTCTGGGTCAGCAGATGCACCAGGCGGTCCCAGCAGCCCGCCTGAGACCACTGCCAAGGCAGTTCCTCCAGCCGCCGCAACCCGCTGGCCGATTGAAAGTACTCCCCCAGGCGCAGGTGGAGGCGGCGCATCCGCTCGGCGTCCGGCAGGTAGCGTTCGGCCGCCGCCTGGCGCAGGTACAGGTGGGCAAAGTCGATCAGGCCGGCTCGGTTGATCAGCGCATGGTCCAGCGCCAGGTACAGCGGCGACCAGTGTGCCGCGGGCAGCGGCTGCCCCTGCCCGCCCAGCAGGTCCAGCAACTCCGCCTCGGCCAGGCCTCTGCGCGAGGCGCCAATCAGCGTCATCGCCTCGCCCACCAGGCCCGGCCGATCTCGCTCGTAGTCCCTCTCACAGCGTTGGAGGATCAAATCGAACAGCCCGGGAATCGTCGATGCCTGCAGATAGTATCCGATCCGCTCGGACAACTGCTCGAAGTCGCCGAAGAGCCGCAGTTCTTCCAGCAAGGCGACCAGGTAAAGCGGGTTGCCGCAGGGCTGGGCCTGGGTGATGCGGCGCCGGTGAGGCTTGCTGAGCCGCTTGCCGTAGCGGCGCAGGCGTCGCGACACGAGACGCAGGCGATCCGGCACGGTCAGCGGCTGGAGCTCCAAGGTTGGCCACTCGCGGCGGCGAATCTCGTCCAGGGGCCGGCCCGGCAGCGTCGAACAGATTACCCGCGCTCCGGCCGGCAGGGCCGACGGCAGCCAACCCAGGTCGAGGGCGGCCTCGCGGTCCTCCAATTGGTTCAAGGCGTCCACGATCAGCACGATTCGCTTCCGCTCCGCCGCCAGGGCAAGCCAGTGCCCGAACTCGGACAGGAGTTGGGCCGATTGCTCCGGTATCTCCTGCTCGATACCGGTTTGCCGCTTCAACTCGCCCATGAACCGGGTGAGCATGGCCGTCCAGTCGGTGCTGGCGGCCGAGGCGCCGACGAAATGCATGAGCACAAGGTCGTCGGGATGGGAGGCTTGGTAACGCAGGCCCCAGTTGGCCAGCAGGGCTGATTTGCCCAGACCCGACTCGCCCAGGACCGTCAGCGGAGGCCCCGTGCCGGCGGCCTGCGAGTCCAGGCGGTCGAAGTACTCCTGGCGAGCCACGTACGTCCAGGAGCGGCTCAGGGCCACCGCCTCGTGGGCCGCCTGCTCGCGGTCCAGCGCCGAGGGTCTGGCCTCGTCCGGGTACTCCTGGTTGATTACCGTCGTCAGGTCTCGCAGGACCAGTTGGCCCAACGCCCGGGGGTCAGGATAGTTCTCGCGCAGCGCAAGGCCGGAGCGTCGGATGCGATCCTTCAAGTCGGCAAGCTTCTGGCGGGCTCGCGGATCCTGTTCCTGAAAGTCGCTGCGCTGTTCAGGCGGGATCTGCTCCAGGTACGCCGGGTCGCGAAAATAGAAGCAGCACCGATTGCCCATGGCCGGGTTTTGAAGGACCCCGTGCAGGATCTCCAGTTCGGTAACGCTGCGCTCCTGGTGCTCCCGGAGCCACGGCTGCTGGGCGATCAGGTCTTCGGAGAACCGCCCGGGCACCCAGCCGTATCGATCGCCCAGCAGACCGATGAAGTACGGGCGGCAGCGTTCGATCTCGGACAGGCAGATGGGCAACACCTCGTGGCGTTCGGCCTGCTCCTCGGTGATGCCCCATCGCAGGTCCACGTCGCTCCAGGCGACGCCGCGCTGCTCGCACAGTTTACGGAGCTTGGGGAAGACGTGCTTGTTCAACTCGTCGCGTTCCGCATTCATGTCGCGGAAGGTCGAGGAGATGAACACGCGAATGACGCGCTGGGTGACAGGCCTGGCAGGGCGGGCTACGGGCACAGGCGAGCGGGGCGTCTTGACCGGCGGGGCGGGCTCGTCGTGTCCCGCCGGGCGGCGGAACGGCGCCAACGACTCCTCCGGGACCTTCCCCAGCCGGATCAGCTCCAGGAACCAGCACAGCGGAGAGCCGGCCAACAGCCTGGACTCGTCGAGGTCGGCCGGGAGCGGCAATGCGTCCTCAATGAAAGCTCCCAGCCACTCCAGGCACATGCCAGCCAACTCGACCGCGCCGGGGTTCAGCAGGTCGAGCCAGAAGCGGAAGCCGGACCGGTTGCGGTCCTGCCGATCCCGCCCCGAGCCGGCATCCAGGAAATTCTCGGACAGACAAAGCTGCCATGCCGCCTCGTACGAGAATGGGAACGTCACGCGATACAGACACTGCTCGAGTTCCCGGGCCGTCACGTCCATCCGCCGCAACAATCGGAGCGTCTCGTCAAACACCTTGCGGTACTCGTCCCGGGTGCTCAGCCACGTCAAGACGTCCTGGTGCGTCGATCTGGGCGGGTGCTCGAAGCGGGCGCGATGCGCCAGCAGGAGCGGAAGCCACCGCCCGCCGTTGGCCTCAAGCGAGCGGAAGATGTCTCCGGTCAGTCCGGCAAAAGGGGTCAGGGGCGGCAGCTTGGCCTTTTCCACGGGCGGCACCTGGCCTAGGTGACGCGACAGCTGGCATTTCAGTACCTCGCCCAGCAGGCGCGGGGGCAGTTGGGGCAGGATGTCCGCCTGGCGCTTGGAGAGGAAGTCCTCCCAGGTCGCCGGCGTTGGCGCCTGGCCGAGCAGGGCATCCTTGTCCTCTTCGCTGAGCGACGGGTACGCGTCGAGTGTCTCACGGAACCCGCTGCACAGGAGCCTTCGCTCCGCGGTCGCCCGCAGATTGTGCTGGACGGAACCTGGCTCGGACCAGGCCACGTATCCGAACCGCTGCCGCTCTTCCTCCGTGAACATCCGCCTGAACCCAATCGGAAACAGCGGCCAGAGCCGGCGCACCAGATCTTCGGCCAAGTCCATGGCCTGAGCCTGGCCCTCCGGTCCGGCAGGAATCGCCTTTCGCTCTTCCAGTTGGGCCAGGACGGCGCCCTGGCAGAGCGCGCTGCGGACAGCCAGGCCATCCCCGTCGGGGACCTCGTCCAGTAGAAACCGGTTCACCTGGTGCATCCACTGCTCCAGGAACGCGCGGTCCACCCGCAGGCGCAGGTTCGCACCAGACATCGACCGGTCCCTACTGAGGCTTGTTCAGTCCGAGCATCTTGAAGATGTCCATCGGCGGCACCGACAAGACGATCCGCTTGGTCGCACCGCAACCGGTGCAGGTGACGTCCCACGTGTCGTGCATGCGGCCGTCGGGGGAAGGACTCGACCCCAGTCGGTTCCCCTCGACCGATTGGCCGCATTTTTCACACGCCAGGCGCTGAATGTAGTGGTACTCCGCAGGAATGTTCGGCAGTTGAATGACTTCGTCAGACATGTGATTCTCCCTGTTCACGTTCACTGCAAAAGAGATTCAAGCCCGTGAGACCGGCACTCCGCACAACGGAGTATACCCCGCAGGCGCGAGGCGTCAACTACTACCACGGAGCAGATCGCGACGATCCAGGCGGTCTGTCGCCGACCGCACAGGCCGCTGCGCTGGATCCCGACCCCCACTACGTATCGTTCCGCCAGCACACGACCCGCTGCCTGAGCGTGTCGGCGTTGAGGCGGATGCCTGTCCCGTCCTCGCCCGGCTTGAGCGGCGGGGCGTCGATCACCCGCACCAGGTGGGCGTAATCCGCCGATTCCGGCAGCAGCTCGGCCAGGCGGTTGGGGGCGTTCTCGAAATACTCGCGATTGAGAAAGTTGTCCTGGCGATTGGGGAACAGGGCCAGGTACAGGATGTCCATCTCCACGAGCTCGTTGAGGAAGTGGGTGCCCAGAGACACGTCGGGCACCAGGTCGTCGCGCATGGCCACGATCTCGCACAGGATGCTCACGGTGTTGATGTCCGCGAAACTCACCGGCACGCCCAGCGAGGGCGTGGTCGTGCCCCAGCGCCCCGGGCCCAGGAGCATCACCGTTTTGTTGCGGGCGTCTCTGACGTGGCAGACCTTGCTGATCAACCGGGCCACCTTGTACCGCTCGTTGATCGAGAGCTGCCCGTACTGCGAGGGCACCACGTACACCAGGCGGTCCACGGAGCAGGCCCGGCTGGGCCCGATCACCGCCCCGTGCGCCTCCAGCACCACGCTCTCGCGCTGCACCTGGGGCGCCGGCTCGATCACCGTTCCACCGCCCTTGACCTGGAGCGGGCGGCACTGCACGAGGTTGATCTTGTACTCCTTCGGGTCGCCGTTGAAGAAGTTGGCGGTGAACTCCACGTCGACGGGGTACTCGTAGGCCTTCTGGAGGATTTGGAGGATCTCCCGCATCGTCGCCACGAAATCGGTCTGGGCGAACAGCGTGTCGAACGTCAGCACCCACCGCGGGTCCATGGGGATGCCCCGCTCCGCCGCCCGCCGCAGGATCTCTTCATCCTGTTCGGCGAAGAGGCTCACCGGCAGCCCCGCCGAGGCCTTGACCACGTCGTTGACGTCCCGGCTGACCTTCTGGTTGGCCTCGAGGTCCAGCACCTCGACGCGGCGCTGGGCGTACTGGCGGACCTCGTCGAAGTTGGCTTCCGGGCGGCGCTTCGGGTCGTTCATCGCCACCACGCGCGTGTAGTCGTCGTCGCTGCGGTCCACCGCCCGCGTGCCCAGGCCGAACACCAGCCTCATCACCCCCGCCTCGGGCTGGATGTACTCGCTCCAGACGTACGGGTTGAACGAGAACCCCACGCCCGCCAACTGCGGGTAGAACAGGTTGCCGTACAGCCGGCCGCTCACCCGCTGAACCAGCAGGGCCATCTGCTCGTCGCGCTGGAGCAGCCCGCGGGTGGCCCGGTAGGTCAGGGCCTTCTCGCTCATCGTCGAGGCGTAGATGGTGCGCACGGCCGAGAGGAAGTCCTCCAGCCGCTTGGCCCGCGGGCCCTGGTTGGCGCAGAACACGCTTTCGTACTTGCCCGCGAAGGCGTTGCCGAAGTTGTCCTCCAGCAGGCTGGAGGAGCGGACGATGATGGGCGACTGCCCGAAGTAGTCCAGCATGTGGGCGAACTGGTGTTCGATGTACTCGGGGAAGGTGCCCATGAGCATTCGCTGGCGGGCTCGCTCGGCCCCCTCCAGGAACGTCTGGGGGTCGCGCTGCTTCTGGCGGACCCACCAGATGCCGTTGCGGACCAGGAACGTGTAGAACACGTCCGAGCCGATGTAGAACGAGTCGTGCTGCTCGAGGACCTCGCGCCACTTCGCATCGCCCTGGCGCAGGATCGCGCGGGCCAGCAGCATGCCCACCGTCTTGCCCCCGATCAGTCCCGTGCCGATCATCCGCTTGCCCACGTTGATCAGGTCGTTGAGCGTAAGGTGCCGATCGGCCAGTTCCAGCACGCGCTCCTCCCGCGAGATCGCCATCCGCAACACGCGGTGGAAGGCGTCCTTCAGCCGCTCGGGCGGGCAGTGCCCCCGCTCGTGCTGGGCGAGCACCTCCTCGGCGTGCTGGAACGAGCGGTTCCACACGCCGAGCTGGTAGTGGCTGGAGTGGAGCTGCAGCCACGGCACGGAGGTCAGGATCTGCGGGATGATGCCGCTCTCGGTCACGGGCGTGAACTGCTCGCCTTCCCACACGTGCAGCATGTACATCGTGGGGCTGTAGCGGTGCTGCACCTTCAGAGGGTGGATGTACAGCTTGCCCTGGTGGCGGTAGACGTCCAGAAACACCTGGGCCGTCTCCTGGATCGGCGCGGTCGCGTGGAAGGAGTGGTGGTTGCGCAGCAGCATGAAGTACGCGATCGCCTCCACGTCGTACAGGTACGGACAGGTGAGCATGAAGAAGTTGCCCAGCATCTGGTCGCTGTACCAGTCAACCGCCAGCTCGCTGAGGCAGTCGAAGACGTAGAACCCGCCCCGCCCGGTCCGTTCGATGGCCGCGTGGATCTCGGCCAGGAACGTCTCAAACCCGTCCTCCGGATGCAGGCGGACGACTTCCACTCCGTCCTGCTCTTCGACCAGTTCGGCGTGGCGGGCGAAGCGGAAGTAGATCACTTTCTGCCCCGTCTCCAGCCCGTGCCGCACGTAGGGCAGGACGAAGGCCAGGTACTCCTCCGTGCTGTTGACCTGCCAGACAATGTTGTCGCCGGCGATCACGCCCTTGAGGGCGCGGTCCAGCCCGGCCAGACCCGTGCTCAGCGGAGATTCCACCGACATTGCTTGCCTGCCTTCCCTCGCGGCCCGCCGCAGGGGCGGCCGCGGCGGCGTTCGATGCCTTTTCCCGGACGAAGCTCCACGTTCTCCTGTATCCGAAAACACCCCCGGCTTCAAGTTGCTTGCGAAGGTATAAGCCCGGCTTACGGGCGAATCGCGCGAAGGGCGAGCGAAGAGGGGGGGTTACTTGATCTGCTTGGCCAGGTCTTGTGCGGCCAGCAGGCTCTGGCCCTCGATCTTGAGCAAGTACCAGGCCGCCAACGTCACCAGCGTAGTCTGCTCGCGATCGTGGCGGGCCAGCAGCCTGGCCAGGGGGTCCCTGGCCTGGGGATCGCCGAACATCCCCAGCGTCATGGCGGCGTCGACGGCGACGGCATGATACGGGTTGTCCAGCATCAGGCGGGCGATGTCGCAGACGGAGCGGTTCTTCGACCACCTCATGCCGCCCGCCACCGCCTGCGTGAGTGTGCCGTGTCGCCCGGTGGCCAGTTCCTTGATGCCCGCCATGGCCGCCGGCGTGCCCAGGTCGCACAGCAGCGTCGCCGCCCTTGCCGCCCGAATATGGGCCACGCTCATCTCGCGGCTGTCGCTGTCCAGCGAGCGGATGAACGCCAGAAGCGGCGCCGTGTAGTAGTCCGTTTTGGCGCCATGGGCGCCCACGTCCTTGCCGATCCGGTCCAGCACGTAGTCCACCACCACCGGGTGCCCCAGGCGGAGCGCCTGGCCGGCAGCCTGTCCAGCCTGGGCGTCCTGCGCCGCCCGCCCAAGCTCCAACTTCGCCAGCATGCCGACCGTGCCGTCGTCGTCCGCCAGCGACGTCAGGGCCTGGCGGTTGTTGTCCGCCGACGACAGCAGGTTCATCAGGTGCACGCGAAGGATGATCTGCTTCTGTTCCAGGATGGCCTTGGCCAGCAGGGCCGGCCCGTCCGGCGCCAGGGCGGCCAGCGTCTTGAACGCCATCACGCGCACCGCCACCGGCCGGGCGGACCCGGCGATCTCGCCCGCCAGCTCGCGCACGGGCAGGGCCTTCTCGTCGCCCGCCTGTTGCAGCACCAGCGCCACGATGCTGTCGGCGGTGGACGCGTCATGCATCGCCGCCCCCAGCGGCGCCAGGTGGTCCACCTCGCCCAGACCCACCAGGGTCGCGCGGGCCAGGCAGGCGGTGGCCAGGTCCTTCGACTCCACCAGCTTGCGCAGGACCGCCCCGGCCTGGGGCTTCTGACCCAATCGCACCAGCCCCCGTGCCGCCAGGCAGCGGATGTTGTCGTCGTCGATCTGCACCGCTTCCTGGAGCTGCTCGACGGAGATCGCCTTCAACTCCAGCAGTTGGGCCAGGGCCTCGGCCCGGATCGTGTGAAGGCTGTCCTGCCGGAGTCGCTCCAGCAGAACGGGCGGGGCCTGCTCGGGCGCCAGGCGGGCCAGGGCGGCTGTGGCAGCCAGGCGGTGGCGCTTGTCGCCGCTGCGGGTGAGCGCCGCGAAGATCGGCGCCGCGTCGCGGTCGCCGCTCACCCGCAGCGCGGTCAGCACCGCGTCCTGCTTCTTGGGGTCTTCCAGGGCAGCCGACAGCCACGCCTTGGCCGCGGCAGCGGGGCCGGCGTTCTGCGCCCGCGCGGCGGCCGCTGCCGTCAGCAGGCAGACCGCGAGCGTGATTCGAGTGGCGATCGGCATTCTCTGTCCCTGCGGGTTAGACTGGAATCGTCCCTTGACCGTCGGACCTGCGAATCCGCATTCCGCACCCGGCCTGCCGGCAGGCGGGTCAGGACGCCGCCGGCTGGTCCGGCTCCGCCTCCGGAGGCGGGACGGGCTGGGCGACGGGGATGGCCTTGGGCACGTCGCCCTCGATTTCGGCGTCCTCGACCGGGCGGGCGACCAGCGGTGCGCGGGGGGTCTCCTCGTGGCGGGCGCCCTTGCGGTCCTTGTAGTCGTCGCTCTTGGGCTCGCCCACCGCCTTGACGAGCATCTCGACGATGTTGTCCGCGGTCAGGCCCTCGGCGTCGGCGTTGAAGTTGGTGAAGATGCGGTGCCGCAGGACCGGCTTGGCGACCGCCCGCACGTCGTCGGAGCCCACGTTGAACCGCCCGTGCAGCAGGGCCCGGCTCTTGGCGCCCAGCACCAGGTACTGGGCGGCGCGGGGCCCGGCGCCCCAGGCCAGGTAATTCTTCACGAACTCCGGCGCCGTCGGGTCGCTGGGGCGCGTCGCCCGCGTCAGGTTTACCGCGTAGTCGATCACGTGCTGGCTGATCGGGATCTTCCGGACGATCTTCTGGAGCGCCAGGATGTCCTCGGCCGACAGCACCGCCTCGGGCTCGCCCTTGACGTCGCTGGTGGTCGTCTTGACGATCAAGCGTTCCTCGTCCCGGCTGGGATAGTCGATGCTGACCATGAACATGAAGCGGTCCTGCTGGGCCTCGGGCAGCGGGTAGGTGCCTTCCTGCTCGATGGGGTTCTGGGTGGCCAGCACGAAGAACGGCAGGTCCAGCTCGTAGGTGTTGCCGCCCGCGGTGACGTGGTACTCCTGCATCGCCTGGAGAAGCGCCGCCTGCGTCTTGGGCGGCGTGCGGTTGATCTCGTCAGCCAGGATGATGTTCGCGAAGACCGGACCCTTGACGAACCGGAACGCCCGGCGCCCGGTCGTCAGGTCTTCCTCGATCACGTCCGTTCCCGTGATGTCCGAGGGCATCAGGTCCGGCGTGAACTGGATGCGGTTGAAGCTCAGCTTCAGCACCCGCGCCAGCATGGAGATCATCAGCGTCTTGGCCAGGCCCGGCACGCCCACCAGCAGGCAGTGCCCGCGCCCGATAATCGCCTGCATCAGCAACTCGATCGCCTGGTCCTGGCCGATGATCACCTTGTGCAGTTCGGCCAGCATCTTCGCCTTGGCCTTGTTGAGGTTCTCGATGATCCTCATCTCCGCACTCTGCTTGGGCGCCTGCGTCATATATCCATCTCCTATGGGCAAACCGCGTCGATTGGCCAAACGCATTGACCTCTCATAGATTACCCACCCTCCAGGTGAAATGAAAGCATTTGCCCCCGCGCGGGCGGGCGGGGGCGCCGCGGAACGGGGGCCGGGCGCGCGTCCCTACAAGGCGCGGCGCAGACGCAGGGAGTTGCCCACGACGGTGATGCTCGAGGCGGCCATGGCGATCTCCGCGATGACCGGATGGAGCAGGCCCAGGACGGCCAGGGGGATGGCGACGAGGTTGTAGCCGAACGCCCAGCCGAGGTTCTGGCGGACGACCCGCAGCGTGGCCCGCGACAGACGCGCCGCCTGCACCAGGGCCCCCAGGTCGCCCCGCACCAGGGTGACGCTCGAGGACTCGATGGCGATGTCGGTGCCCGTGCCGATGGCCACGCCCACGTCCGCCTCGGCCAGCGCAGGCGCATCGTTGATCCCGTCGCCAACCATGACCACCGGCCTGTCGCTGCGCCGGCGAAGCTGGCGGATCTCGTCGGCCTTGCGGTCGGGCAACACCTCGGCCAGCACGTGCTCGATGCCCGCCTCGGCGGCGACGGCCTCAGCCGTCTGGCGGTTGTCGCCGGTCAGCATCGTCACCGTCATGCCCATCCGCTTGAGTTCGTCCACCGCCTGCCTGGAGCCCTCTTTCAGGGCGTCGGTAACGGCCAGCACGCCCAGCAGCTCCCGGTCGCGGGCGACCAGCAGGGCGGTCCGCCCGGCGGAGCGAAGCTCGTCGAAGGCCGCCCGGGCGGCTGACACGTCTATGCCGGCCTCTTCCATCAGGTGCAGATTGCCCACGCGCACCAGGGCGGCGTCGAGCCGGCCCCGCACGCCCTTGCCCGTGATCGACTCGAACTCGCGCACGTCCTTGAGTTCCAGGCCGCGCTGCCGCGCCGCCTGCACGACGGCCGTCGCCAACGGGTGCTCGCTGGCGTGCTCCAGCGAAGCCGCCGCCTGCAAGAGGTCCCTCTCGTCCACCTCGCCCAGCGGGCGGACGTCGGTGACGGTGGGGCGGCCCTGCGTGACCGTGCCGGTCTTGTCCAGCACGATCCGCCCGGCCCGGCCGAGCAGTTCGAGGGCCTTGCCTTCCCGGACAATCAGCCCGTGTCGCGCGCCGAGGCCTCCGGCCACCATGATCGCGGTCGGCGTGGCCAGGCCCAGGGCGCACGGGCAGGCGATGACCAGGACCGCGATGGCGGCGAAGGCCGCAGCCGCCCAGGGCGAGACGTGCGAGGGCGGCAGGTACCCCAGCCACGGCCGCATCGCCCCGGCCGCGGCGGACAGGGCCTGAGGAAAGAGCATCCACGCCGCGAACGTCGCCAGCGACAGCAGCACCACCGCGGGCACGAAGTACACGGTGATACGGTCGGCCAGTTCCTGCATCCGCGTCTTGGACGACTGGGCCTTGCGGACCAGATCGATCACCTGGGCCAGGAAGGTCTCCTGCCCCACCCTGGTCGCCCGAACCTTGAGCATGCCCCGCTGGTTGACGGTAGCCCCGATGACCTCGTCGCCTTCCTTGCGTTCCGCGGGAATGGGTTCGCCCGTGACCATCGACTCGTCGACCGTGCTGCGCCCTTCGACGACCTGGCCGTCGGTGGGAACCTTCTCGCCCGGGCGGACGACCATCACGTCGCCTTTCTGCAGCCGCGAGATGGGCACCTGAACTTCCTGTCCGTCGCGGAGGACGCGGGCGTCGCGGGCGCCCAGCTCAACCAGTTCGCGAATGGCCCGGCTGGCCCGGCCGCGGGCCTTGGCCTCCAGGTGCCGTCCCGTCAGATGGAAGGCCATGATCATCGCCCCCACGCCGGCGAAGCTCATGTGCGCACCCGGGCCGCCTGCCAGCAGGAAGGCCGGGCCCGTCACCAGCGCCGACAGCGAGCCCAGCGCGATCAGCACGTCCATGTTCGGCGCCAGCGAGCGGACGCTGCGGACGGCTGAGCGGAGCACACCCCGCCCCGCCACGAACAGCACCGCCGCGGCCAGCACGATCTCCACGCCCTGTACGATCCAGTGGGCCGGCCCGTGGGTCCAGACGCCGAAGAGCATCGGCGGCAGCATGACCAGCATCACCGGGATCGTCAGCGCCCAGGCCAGGACGAGCCGCCTCCGCAGTTCCTGCGCGTGCCGCTCGGCCAGGTCCTGCTGCTCCTGGCCGTCCTCGTCCGCGCGGGGCAGTCGAGCCTCGTAGCCCGCCTGCTCGATCGCCTTCACCAGCCGCTGTTCGTCCACCTGGTCCGGCTCGAAGGTCACGTCGGCCTGGTTAGCCGCCAGGCTCACCGTGGCCGTCCGCACGCCGTCGACCTTGCGCAGCGACCGCTCGGCGTTGTTCACGCAGCCCTGGCAGTGCATGCCGACGATCTCAATCGTCACTCTTTTCGTCTGGGCCATGATTCGTTCCCTGTGACATTGTAGCGGTAGAAACACCGCAACAGGGGACAACGGGTTTTTCGGAATGTCCCGTGCGTCGGCTGCGTTTGTCTTCTCAGGCGCGTCAGCGCCGACAAGTCAAGGAGAGCGATATGTCAACTCGCATCAGTCGTCGTGGCTTTCTGGGTCGCAGCGTAGCAGCCGGGGGTCTGGCCGCCGCCGGGCCCATCATCGTTCCCTCGTGGGCCCGCGGGGCGGCGCCCAGCGACAAGCTCAACGTCGCCGTCATCGGCGTGGCTGGGAGGGGGGCGGCCAACCTGGGCGGCGTGGCCAAGGAGAACGTCGTCGCCCTGTGCGACGTGGATGAGATCAACCTCACCCGGACGGCTGCGAAATTCCCCTCGGCCAAGACCTTCCGCGACTTCCGCAAGATGCTGGAGGCCGTCGAGAAGCAGATCGAGGCCGTGGTGGTCAGCACGCCCGACCACACGCACGCGCCGGCCGCCGCGATGGCGATGCGGATGGGCAAGCACTGCTACAGCGAGAAGCCGATGACGCGGACGGTGTTCGAGTGCCGCACGCTGGCGGACCTGGCCCGCGACAAGAAGCTGGCCACGCAGCTCGGCACGCAGATCCACGCGGGGACCAACTATCGGCGCGTGGTCGAGCTGGTGCAGGGCGGCGCGGTGGGTGCCGTTCGCGAGGTGCACGTCTGGAGCAGCGCGTCTTACGGCGGGATGGACCGTCCCAAGGACACGCCCTCGTGCCCGCCCAACCTCGATTGGGACCTGTGGCTTGGGCCCTCCCGCGAGCGCCCGTACCACCCGTGCTACGTGCCGGGCAAGTGGCGGGCCTGGTGGGACTTCGGCAGCGGCGGCCTGGGCGATTTCGGCTGCCACTACATGGACCTGCCCTTCTGGGCGCTGAAGCTGCGGTATCCCACCTCGGTGGAGGCCGAGGGCCCGCCCGTGCACCCGGAGACCACCCCGCGGTCGCTGACGGTCCGCTACGAGTTCCCCGCCCGCGGCACGCTGCCGGCGGTCAAGATGACCTGGTACGACGGCGGCAAGAGGCCGACCGCGCTGCTGAGCCAGGCTGCGCTGGTGGGCGCCAAGACGAAGCATTCGAATACCGACCCCGCCAAGTGGACCTCGGGCGTGTTGTTCGTGGGCGAGAAGGGGATGCTGCTGGCCGATTACAACCGGCGGATGCTGCTGCCCGAGTCGAAGTACGCCGGCTTCACCCCGCCCGCCGAGACGATTCCCAACACGGTGGGCCATCACCAGGAATGGATCAATGCCTGCAAGGGCCAGGCGATGCCGGGCCTGGCCGCCGGCGAGACCACCTGCAAGTTCGATTACAGCGGCCCGCTGACCGAGACGGTTCTGCTGGGGTGCGTGAGCTTCCGCGCGGGCAGCAAGCTGGCCTGGGACGCCGCGGCCCTCAAGGCGACCAACTGCCCGAAGGCGGAAGAGTTTGTGAAACAACCGTACCGGGAGGGGTGGAAACTGTAGTCTGTGGCCGGCAGCCGGTAGTCAGGAGCCAGGAGTGGAGTCCTTGTTGCCGAAGGACTGACTGCCGGCTACTGAAAGCTAGACCCGTTTCTTGATGGTGACCGCGCGCCTGCCGTCGGAGGCGCCGAGCTTGCCGGTGAACTTGGGGATTCCCGCGGCGCGGACGATGACCTCGCCGTCGACGGGGGTCTGGCTGGCCAGGATGTCGCCCGGCGCCAGGGCGTCCAGGTCGTCGGCGGTGATGTCGCTGTACTCGGTGGTGACGGAGATCTCGAGCGGCTGGCAGGGGCGCCCCAGGGGGCGGACCATCCGCGTGGCCTGCTCGTTCTCGACGGCGACGCAGAGTCGTATCGTGCCCATCTGCGCGTTGAGGGCCAGGTCGTACGAGGCCGCCAGGATGGCCGACGCGGGCACGGCGGGGGGCCAGCCTCCGCAATCCGCCGCGGGCGGGGCCGACGGCGAGACCGCCCGCACCAGCCGCCCCAGCAGCCCGCGCTCCACCGTCGTCAACCCCCGCGCGGGCACGTACACCTGGAACTGGTCCGAGCCGAGCATGGCCTCCAGCAGGGCGAAGGCCGCCGGCGGCGACAATTCCAGCCACGCCTGGGCGGCGGCCTGCCCGGTCAACTCCGCATCCAGCGGGGCGGCGAAGCAGCAGGAGCGGTCGCGGACGCTGCCGACGAACTCCGCCCACGACAACTGGGCCAGTCCGGCGAAGCGCACGCGGCAGGTGGAACGGGCCAGGGGAGTGGCGGCGGAGGCGAATCGCTGAGCGAAGCGCTCGGCCAGGTCCATCGGGTCGAAGGAGCGGGCGGGTCTAGCCTCGGCGGCCTCGTCGGCAGGATCCTCAACGAGCCGGTCGCGCGGGGCTTGTTCCGCCTGAAGCGGCGCCGACGCCAAGGCCTCGTACTCGTTGTCGTCGAGTTGTGCGGCGTCCGTCATCTGCGACCTCCCTGTCGCTGCCGGCATCTTCAGTTGTCGGCCCGCGATTGTCAACGGTCAATTGCCGGGCGGGACCTCGCGCAGGGCGGCCTCCCGCCACTCGCGAGCGAGCTGCTCGCCGGTGAGGCGGTAGGTGGTCTCCAGGGCCTGCGTCTCGCCGCGATTCTCGCACAGCAGGGCGACCAGGCGGCGCATGGCCTGGGCGTCGATGGCGACCAGGTAGCGGACCATCCCGTACGCCAGGAGCGGCTCGTCGCCGGTCAGCTCGATCTTGTCCAGCAGGAGCGACACGTCGGACTGCTTCCGGAGGGCCCGGCGGACGGTTTCGCGGTAGGCCTGGTCGCTGGTCCCGCCGACCGCCTTGGCGGCCGCCAGCGAGGCCAGTCCCTCGCGGAGCCACGGCTTGACGCTGCGTCCTACGTGGCGATTGAAGAACGAAGCCGCCGCCTGGCGGACGAACAGCTCGTAGAAGGCGGTCTGGTTCTCGCACGTGGTGAGGCAGACGAAGTCGAGGTTGAGCAGCCGCCCGTGCCAGCCGCCGGGCGGATCGGCCGGGCCGTTGACGACGTCTCGGCAGAACCGGCGGTAGTGGTCGGCGTTGCGGAAGATGAAGACCGGGAGCTTTCGGCACCAGACGTCCTGGTCGCTCGATGCGCCCATGAGGTTGCACCAGGTGCGGTAGGCCCGCTCAGCCACCGTCGCCAGGGGGCGGTCGTTTCGGCCCTCCAGGGCCTGGAAGAACAGGAAGTGTTCGCTCTCCTGGAGGCGCATGGAGTCGGCGAACTCGTGGGCCTTGATCGCCCACTGCATGGCCAGTTCGTGGTTGACCTTCTCCAGGGCCTCCCGCCGGGCGCGGCGCGGGTCCTTTCCCCGGCGGTCGGCGCCGATCTCGCCGGCGCGCTTGAGGCTCAGGTCGTAGCCGGAAGAGAGGATCTTGCTGGATGAACTCATCACGCCGCGCGGCTGGGGTCCGTCGGAGGCCAGGCGCCCGGGCCAGGCCCAGGCCGCCAGGCAGACGCAGACCCACAGGTGCGGCGTGCGACGCATGAAGACTCCTCGCGACGGGTCCGGCGCCCGCCGCCGTGTATTGTAGGGGAAAACAAGCGGGCGTGCAGCGCGAACTTGATCGAGCCGGGCCGAACAGGCTCACCCGGGCGTCGTCACGAGATCACCCGCACGTCCGGGGCGAGGGTCTTGAGGTGGTCCAGGTGCTTGCGGGCGATCACCGCCTCGATGCGGGCGGTGGAGTCGGCGAACTCCTGCGACTCGATGCGGGCGTGGCGGGCGATGAACTGCATGGCCCGCCCGTTGCCGCAGTTGACCTCCAACTTCACGCGGACCTGGACGCCCGTGCTGCGGTGAAGAACGGCCTCCACCAGGGCGTCGGCGCCCTGGCCCGTGGCGGCCGACAGCAGCAGGGCCTCGCCGTAGCGGCGCCGCAGCAGCGTGAAGGTCGTGGGGTCGTTGATGCGGTCGATCTTGTTGAGGACCAGCAATTCCTTGTCGCGGTCGCAGCCGATCTCGTCGAGCACGTCGTGGACGGCCTGCACCTGGTGCTCGACGCGGTCGCTGGAGGCGTCGGCGACGTGCAGCAGCAGGTCGCCGTGGATCGCCTCTTCCAGCGTGGCGCGGAAGCTGGCGACCAGGTGGTGGGGCAGGTCGCGGACGAAGCCGACGGTGTCGCTGAGCAGCACTTCCTGCCCGTCGCCCAGGGACCAGCGCCGGGTCTTGGTGTCCAGCGTGGCGAACAGGCGGTCGGCGACCAGCACGTCCGCGCCGGTCAGCAGCCGCATGAGCGTGCTCTTGCCCGCGTTGGTGTAGCCGACCAGGCAGACCGAGAAGACGTCCTTGCGGCTGCGGACCTGGCGGACCTTGCGCCGATCGATCTCGTGGATCTGGCGCTTGAGGTAGTTGACGCGTTTCTGGACGAGGCGCCGGTCGATTTCGAGCTGCTTCTCGCCGGGTCCCCGGGTGCCGATGCCGCCGACGGCGGCGGCTGCCGACGACGCCCCGCCCGCCACGCGCTCCAGGTGGCTCCACATGTGGTGCAGGCGGGGGTAGGTGTACTCGAGCTGGGCCAGCTCGACCTGGAGGCGGCTTTCGGCCGTCCGGGCATGAGAGGCGAAGATGTCCAGGATCAGCTCGCTGCGGTCGAGGACCTTGCGGGCGGTGATCTTCTCCAGGTCGCGGATCTGGGCGGGCGAGAGGTCATTGTCGAAGATGATGACGTCGATGTCGTTCATCTGCGCCCGGGAGGCGATCTCTTCCGCCTTGCCCGAGCCGACGTAGAGGGCCGGGTCGATCCCGCGGCGCTTGGCGCACATTTCGTCGACGACCAGGGCCCCGGCCGTGCGGGCGAGGCTTCGCAGTTCTCCCACCGGGTCGGACGGATCGGCCTTGGAATCGGGCAACAAGACGGACACCAGGAGGGCCCGTTCGGCCCGGACGGCTAGTTCGGTTCGCTTCAGTTCCTGCATCGTGGTCCTGGTATGGCCTCCTGGGCGGCCGGCGGGTCTACAGTTTCGCCTTGGGGTTGGTGAAGACCAGCCCGTCCATGTCGTGGAACGTGCCGTACTCGGTGACGACGGCGCCCTCGGGCCCGGCGATCATGAAGTGTCGGGCGGTGGCGCGCTGGAGCGAGGCGACCTCGCCCGGCTGGAGCGGGGTGCAGTTCTTGACGCTGATGCCGCCGTCGAGCTGGCTGTCGGGCAGCTTGACCGGGCAGGGCTTGGTCTCTTCGCCCTCGCCGAAGGTGTAGATCATCCCGTGGCGGACGTGCCAGGCTTCCATCTTGGCCTTGCCCTTGGAGGTGGCCTGGTGGGCGTGCTCCGCGATCATCTGCCCGGGCAGCAGGAAGATCTCGTGCCCGAAGTAGCTGTTGACCTGGTCGTTGTACCAGAAGATGCCCGCCATCCCGCACCGGACGAAGTCCTTCATCCCGAAGTCCAGCACCCACATCCCTTTCTGCAGCGTCTGGGGAACGGGGTAGCCAAACCGCGCGAACATGTCCCAGTAGGCCTGTTTGGCCTTGTCGCCCTGGAACTTGCCTTCGGCGTCGTAGAACTCGGCGTTGGTGTACGTCTTCGCAGGCATCGTCTTCTCCTGTTCTGGTACGGACCGGGTCCGGGGCTGGGTCGGCTGGGCCTGAACTCGGCCTCCTGCCGCCATCGCCGCTGCCGCCGCGGCCACCGACAACACCGACCGGCGGCTCATCGAATCCTTCTGGCGCATCGGCACGCTCCTTTCCCTGCGACCAGGATTATACAGCAATGCGGAACGTGAAAACAGGGAGCATGGAACAGGGACGAGGGATTAGGGAGCAGGGAATAGGGATTAGGGATTAGGGGAAGGGAGATGGCTTCGGCTGTCGCATTCAATTGACAATCAGCAACGATCCATTGACAATGGCCCCATGAGTGTGATCGCGATCATTCCCGCCCGTTACGCGTCCACCCGTCTGCCGGGCAAGCCGCTGCTGGACCGCACGGGCAAGACGCTCATCCAGCACGTGGTCGAGTCGGTCGCCCGCGCGGGCCGGGTGCAGCGCGTGGTGGTGGCCACCGACGACCAGCGGATATTCGACGCCGTCGCCGCCTTCGGCGGCCAGGCCGTCATGACCTCCACCGAGCATCGCAGCGGCACCGATCGCCTCAACGAGGCGGCCGCCAAGCTCCACCTGGCCGACGACGACATCGTCGTCAACGTCCAGGGCGACGAGCCGGACATCCCGCCGGCCTGCGTGGACGAACTGGTGGGCCTGCTGGAGACGTGCGGCACGCCCATGGCCACCCTCTGCACGCCGCTGCCGGTCGAGCAGGCCGACAACCCCAACCGCGTCAAGGTCGTCTTCAGCCGCGACCGCCGGGCCCTGTACTTCTCCCGCAGCCGCATCCCCTTCGACCGCGACGCGGCCGGCAATGTCCGCTATTACCTCCACCTGGGCATCTACGCCTACCGCACAGCCTTTCTGCGGCTGTTCGCGGGCCTGTCGCCCACGCCGGCCGAGGAGGCGGAGAAACTCGAACAACTGCGGGCCCTGGAGCACGGGCACGCCATCGCGGTGGCCTGCGTGAATTACGACGGCGCCGGCATCGACACGCCGGCCGATTACGAGGCGTTTGTGAAGCAGATGACCTCCGGTTAGAAAAGGGGTGGACCATGTCTTGTGGCGCAGATTGGTTTCGATCGTACCTGGCGGGCCGGCTGGGCACCGATTGGCTGGTCGCCCACCGGCGCGAGCGGGTGTCCGAGGCCCGGGATCGCGACGATGAGGCGGTGGTCGACGACTTGTCGCGAGAGGCACTGGTCCGGCAGATCGACGAGTTGCGGCTGGTGGTGGCGGCGATGCTGCGGGTGTTGCTGGACAGCGGAACGGTTGTCCCGGCGGCCCTGGAGAAGGCGGCTGAGGAGATCGACCTGCTGGACGGCGTCGCGGACGGGCGACTCCGCGGGCAAGTGGAGGCCGATGGGCATGTGACGGCCCAGCCGCGCCAGCACACGCCGCTGGACGACCTGGCCGAGGCGGTGGAGGGCGGTCGGGAAGAGGGCGGCGAGGATGTGGAAATCATTGACAAGTAGGACTTTAGACGAAGGGACGTGACATGAGGCATATGACGATTCTGTTGGTGGCGGCGGCGGCGGCGACGGCGGCGTGGGCGGAGGACGCCAAGCCCGCCAAGCCCGGCGACGCGCTGATCCTGGCGGCCCGCGACGGGCAGGTGGAGACGGTGAAGAAGCTGCTGGCCGACAAGGTCGACCCCAACTCCGCCGACGAGGAAGGCAAGTCTGCCCTCATGTTCGCCAGCGAGATGAAGCGGGTGGAGATCGTGCAGACGCTGCTGGCGGCCGGGGCGGACCCCAAGGCCCAGACAGCCGGGGCCAAGCCCAAGCTGACCGCCCTGCACTTCGCCATGGGCCACGGGCAGGACCGCATCGCCAACATGCTGCTGGAGAAGGGGGCCGACATCAACCACAAGGGCGCCTGGGACGCCACCGCCCTGCACATCGCCGCCGCCACCGGGCACTGGGAGAGCGTCGCCTTCCTGCTGAGCAAGGGGGCCGACCCCAAGGCGGTCAAGGACGACGGCTCGACCGTGCTCCATGAACTCTGCCGCTCCACCCTCGACGGCGGGGCCGCCAGCGCCAAGGCCCTCATCGCCGCCAAGGCCGACCCCAACGCTACCGACGCCAAGCAGCAGACCCCGCTGCACGTGGTCGCCGTCGCCGGCCAGCGCCCGGTCGCCGAGGTGCTCATCGAGGCCGGCGCCAAGGTCGACGCGACCGACAAGTCCCAGTGGACGCCGCTGCACCTGGCCGCCCTGAACGGACACAAGGCCGTCGTCGAACTGCTGCTGGACAAGGGCGCCGCCGTCAACGCCAAGGACAAGGCCGGGCGAACGCCGCTCAAGCTGGCCACCCTTCGCAAGAAGACCGACGTGGTCGAGCTGCTCAAGGCCAAGGGCGGCACGGAGTAGATTGACGATTGTGGATCGAGAAACGAAACCACCAGCCGCGGAGCAAACGATGCAATCGACCACACGACGTGAATTCCTGCGGTCGGCAGGTGGGGCGGCCGTGCTGACATCGCTGGCCCCGCGGATGCTCCGGGCAGCCCCCGGCAACACCGCCAAGCGTCCCAACATCGTCCTGATCGTCGCGGACGACATGAACTTCGACGCGGCCGGCTGCTACGGCTGCCCGATCAAGGACCTCACGCCGAACCTGGACCGGCTGGCCGGCGAGGGCATCCGCTTCGTCCACGCGTACTCCACGGTGGCGGTCTGCCAGCCCGTCCGCCAGATCATGCACACCGGCATGTACCCGCACCGCAACGGGGCGATGGGCTTCATGCCGCTGCGGCCCGACGTCCGCACGATGAACCAGCAGCTCCACGACGCGGGCTACCTCATCTCCATGACCGGCGGCAAGCACCCTCACTACCAGCCGTTCGAGAACTTCTGCGTGGACTTCTCCCGTCCGCAGAACGGGCGCCACCCGAGCAAGCTGGCCGAAGTCACCAAGGAGTTCGTGGCCCTGGCCAAGCGGGAAGGCAAGTCGTTCTTCCACCACGTCAACTGCAACGACCCGCACCGCCCGTTCATCGGCTCGGGCAGCCCGGGCAACCTGGCCGGCGGCGAGGAGCCCAGCCGGTGGATCAAGCCCGCCGAGGTGACCGGCGTGCCGGGCTTCCTGGAGGACCTGGGCGACATCCGCCGCGAGCTGGCCCAGTACTACACCTCCGTCCGTCGCCTGGACGACTGCGTGGGGGCCGTGCTGAAGGCCCTGGACGAGTCCGGCGCCCGCGAGAACACGCTGGTGATGTTCTACGGGGGCGACCACGGCATGCCCCTGCCCTTCGCCAAGACCAACAACTACGAGAACAGCTCGCGAGGCGGACTCATCCTCCGCTGGCCGGGCGTGATCCGCCCCGGCAGCGTGGACGAGCGGCACATGGTGGCAACCATCGACTTTGCCCCCACGCTGCTGGCCGCGGCTGGGGCGGCGCCCCTGAAGGACATCGACGGGCGGTCGTTCCTGCCCGCGATGAAGGGGCAGGCCATGGACGGCTGGGACCGCGTCTTCACCTTCTACGGGCAGACGTCGGGGCGGCTGTGGCTGCACATGCGCTGCATCCGCACCCGCGAGCGGGCGTACATCTGGAACGCCTGGTCCGACGGCCAGACCCGCTACCGCGCCGAGAACATGGCCGGGCTGAGCTGGAAGGCGATGGTGGCCGCCGCGGACACCAACGCCGAGATCCGCAAGCGGGTGGAGTTCTACCTCTACCGCGTGCCGGAGGAGTTCTACGACCTCACCGGCGACCGATGCGAGCGGACCAACCTGATCGCCGACCCCGCCCGCCGGGGCGAGATCGGCCCCTTGCGCCAGGAGTTGGCCGAACTGCTCCGCCGGACGGGCGACCCGCTGGGCGAGGCGCTGGCCCAACTCGATAAGCCGGAGGTCCTGCGCAAGGCCAAGACGGAGCTGGAGGCCCGTTTCGACCGCGGGCCCAGGCCGGGCGGGAAGAACAAGAAGGACAAGCGGCGGAATTGACGATTGCCGATTGTCGATCTGCGATTTGAGGTCGGCGAGGGCGAGGGAGACCATCGGAAGACCGGAATAGAAAGGCCCGCGGGAAGCGTCCCGCGGGCCTTTCAGTGGTGGCTCGTCAACCGCCGGTTCTCAATCGACTATCGTCAATCGAGAATCGACAATCTCTACAGCTTGCACGCCTTCTTGAGGGCGGCGACCTTGTCGGTCCGCTCCCACTGGAACTTGGGGTTGGACCGGCCGAAGTGCCCGTCGTGGGCGGTTTCCAGGTAGATCGGGCGCAGCAGGTTGAGGTGGGAGACGATCTCCTGGGGCTTGAGCGGGAACACGTCGCGAACGACCTGGCTGAGGCGGTCTTCCTGGACGTTGCTGAGTCCTTCGCAATTGACCAGAACGCTGATGGGGTCGGCCACGCCGATCGCGTAGGAGAGCTGGACCTCGCAGACCGGCGTGATGCCGGCGGCGACGATGTTCTTGGCGATGTAGCGGGCCATGTAGCTGGCGGAGCGGTCCACCTTGGAGGGGTCCTTGCCGCTGAAGGCCCCGCCGCCGTGGCGCCCGCGCCCGCCGTAGGTGTCGACGATGATCTTGCGCCCCGTCACGCCCGTGTCGCCGTGCGGCCCGCCGATCACGAACCGCCCGGTCGGGTTGATCAGGAACTTGATCTTCCCGCTCCACATCCGGGGGCACTCCATCTGGACGCAGGGCTTGATCACCTTGTTGATGATCGCCTTCTTGGCCTCGTCGGAGATGTTGCCGGTCTTGTCGACCACCTTGTCGGTGTGCTGCGTGGAGATCACGATGGTGTCGATCCGGTCGGGCACGCCGTTGGCGTACTCGATGGTCACCTGGCTCTTGCCGTCGGGCCGCAGCCACGGAATCACGCCCTTCTCGCGGCACTCGCTGAGGCGGAAGGTCAGGCGATGGGCGAGCTGGATGGGCAGGGGCATCAGGCTCTTGGTCTCGTTGCAGGCGAAACCGAACATCAGGCCCTGGTCGCCCGCGCCCTGCTCCTTCTTCTTCTTCTTGTCGGCCGTGACGCCCTGGGAGATGTCGGCCGACTGGCTGTGCAGGCTCTTGAGCACGGCGCAGGAGCGGTAGTCGAAGCCGGTCTCCGGGTCGTCGTAGCCGATGCCGCGGATGACCTGGCGGGCGGTCTCCTCGGCCGCCAGCATGGCTTCCTCGGCCTTGTGGTTGTGGACCGTGATCTCGCCCGAGAGCACCACCAGCCCGGTGGTGACCAGCGTCTCGCAGGCGACGCGGGCATAGCGGTCCTTGGCGATGAGGCTGTCCAGGATGCCGTCGGAGATCTGGTCGGCGACCTTGTCGGGGTGGCCCTTGGTGACGCTTTCGCTGGTGAACAGGTGCTTCTTGACGCCGGCAACCTTCTTGGCCATGTCGATGATCCGTTTCCTGTCTGAAATCCAAATGGTACGCGGTGTGCCACAAAACGAAACGAAGAGTGTAGCGGCCGAGACGGCAGGTTGTCAATCGGCAAAATGCCCGCTGCTGCGGGCGCTTCGTCTCCGCGGGGCCGGCTTCGCCCGAAAAATGGGTGGATTCCTGCCGCGGTTGTGCCGATGTTTTGGCTGGCGTACGCCCGGCGGGAGGGCACAGGACCCCCGCCAACGCCGCTGTCGCCCGCCGGACTTGCCAGGCGAAGATATGCTGAGTCGTACGCTTGACAGCGCCTTGCGGGCAAAGTATACTACACGACTCCACCAAGGGCTGTGGAGAGCGCTGGCAGGGGCTGTCGGCGTTAGTTGGACTTCTACCAAAGGAACTGTCGCCCGTGGCCAAGAAGACTCGTCCCAACGACAACTCCCGTAAACGCCCCGGCGCCAAGCAGGGCAAGTCCTCCGCGGTCGCCAAGCCCGCCAAGAAAACCAAGGCCCTCAAGGACCTCAAAGCCGCCAAGGCTGCCAAGGCTATTAAAGCCGTCAAGTCCCTCAAGAAAAAGGCTTTAGCCGCTCGCGTACGTCCGGCCGCCGCCAGCGAGTCCGCCCGCCAGCACCCGCGGATCAAGATCAAGACGCCGCTGAACAAGAACCAGCTCAAGGAGTTCCGCGACATCCTGCTGTCCAAGCGGCGGGCCCTGGTGGGGGACATGACCGGGATTGCGGCCGAGGCCCTCCACTCCAACCGCCAGGACGGTTCGGGCGACCTGTCGAACATGCCGACCCACCCGGCCGACATCGGCACGGACAACTATGAGCAGGAATTCACCCTGGGCCTGCTGGAGAGCGAGCGGGTGTTGCTGCGGGAGATCAACGAGGCCCTCGAGCGCATCGACAACAGCACCTACGGCGTCTGCCTGGGCACCGGTGAACCGATCAACCTGGCCCGCCTGAGAGCCCGCCCGTGGGCCAAGTACGGCATCGAATACGCCCGCATGCTCGAAAAAGGCCTCGTCCGTCCGCCCGAGGGGCACCGCCAGTACGGCGAGGACGACGAGGACGACCACGACGACGACCGCGACGACCGTGACGGCGTCGAGGTCAGCGAGATCGAGAGCGCTGACGCGGGCGAGGATGACGAAGACTGATCCAGCTTCCCCCGGCCCCGCCGGGACACCCGGGCCAGCGGCCCTCCAGCCCGCCTTCCGCAGCACGCGGGCGATCACAGTGTTCGTCCTGGTCGCGGCGGCCGGTCTGGCCGCGGACCTGCTGTCCAAGCATTTCGTCTTCGCTTCCTTCCTGGACGATCCCGCCCTGGCCGGGCGGGCCCGAGACGTCCAGTCCCAGTACGCCACCATCCTCACGCCCCGCCAGATGCTCCACATGCTGGAACTCAGCCGCCCGGTTGTCGACGGCGTCCACTTCACGCTCTCGACCAACCCCGGCGTGGTGTTCGGGCTGGCCATGCCCCGCTGGGCCGTCGCGATGGCCACCGTGGTCACCATGCTCCTGGTGGGCTTCTTCTTCGCCTCCTCCGACCGCCGCGCCTGGGCCGTCCACCTGGCGATGGCCCTGATCCTGGCCGGGGCCCTCGGAAACCTCTACGACCGCCTCTTCGCCAGCGTCCGGATCCCCGGCATGGCCGCCATCGGCTACGAGGTCCGCGACTTCATCGACTGCTCCCGCCTGACCACCTTCTCCTCCATCCGGAAGGAATCGCTCTACCCCTGGATCTTCAACGTCGCCGACGTCTGGCTGGTCATCGGCGTGGGCCTGCTCGTGGTCCATTGGATCATCGAGGGCCGACGACACGCACAGGCGGCCAAGAAGCAGGCGAAGTGATCGCCCGTTCGCCGTTCTCCTTCACGCTGTTCCCACCCGACGATCGTCCCGGTAGAATCCGGTTGTGACTCTTGCCTCCAACCGTGTCAGCGCCTCACCGCCTAAGCCCACGCGAGGCTTCGCGCGGGGCCGTTCGCGCGGAGCGACGGGGGCATTCGCCTTCGCGCCCGTCCGCGCCTCCGCGCCCGCCTGGGCCCGCCTGGCCCTGACGGCCGCCGAGTTGCTGTTCCTGCTGGCCGCGGTCGCTCTGGAACGCCAGGTCCGCGGGCCGGTGGTCCGGTGGCTCCGCGGCGCGGGCCTCGGCGCGGGCCTCGGCGCCTGGCCCGCTTACTACGCCGCCTTGCTGTCCGTCGCCGGGGCGGCCGCCTACCTGCTGTGGATGTGGGCGATCACTTGCCTGGTCCGGATGGCGGTCTGCCCGACGGGGCAAGGCGCCGCGCCTGCCGCTGCGCCGTCGGTCGACAACCCTGCCGAGGCCCACCTGGGCGAGGCCGTGCTCATCGCCATCGCCCTGCTCATCCCTTACGCCCTGGTCCCCGCGCGGGTCTGGATCGTCCTCAGCGTCCTGCTGGCCGGCGTGATCTGCATGTTCGACCTCCGCGACCTGGGGCGCCTGCTGAACGTGCCCGCACAGGAACTGGATGAACACCGCATGGCGAGCGACCAGGCCCAGCCGCTGCGGCAGCTTGCAGCCGAGCACGGCCTGGAGAGGCTGAACCTGGTCGTCGCCCCGCCTGCCGACGATGGCGAGGGCCAACCCGAACGGCTGGCCGACCAGCCGGCCCTGGCACAGTACATCCCCACCCGCGGGCGGGCGACGTTCGTCTTCACGCGATCGCTGGTGAAGTTGCTGGACGCAGCCGCCCTGCGGGCGGTCTTCGCCCACGAGCTGGCCCACTGGCGGCTGGGGCACAGCCGCAAGACGATCCTGGCTCATATGGGCGGGCGCCTGGCGTGCGTGCTGGCGGTGGCGTCGGTGCTGGAGTGGATGCGGCCGGCGGGCGCCGCCACGCTGGTCCCGACGGCCTTGCTATTGTGGGCGCTGACGTGGACTCTTGCGACTCTTCTGCTGCGGGCGTACATGCGCCGTCAGGAGCGCCAGGCGCACGCCTGGGCTGTACAGACCACCGGCGATCCGGGCACGTACGTGGACGCCCTCGAGCGGATCGCGGGGCACAACGGCTATCGCGAGCCCACCTGGTTGGGCCGGCTGCTGGACGAGTCGCCCTCGCCGGCCGAGGTGGTACACATGGCGGGGAAGTAGTCGTTTGTTGTTGGTTGTTAGATGTTGGGGCTGTCCGACAATTCAGCCCCCCTGGCTACAGGGCGCAATCACAGTTGGCGAAAGCGCAGGACAGTTGGCGAAAACACGTCCGAGCTCCGACCATCGCCGGCGCGTAGTATAAGCCCAAGCCGCGTCGAAATCCACAATTGCAGGCCTGGGCTGTCGGGGATTCCATCCGGAGAACCGCCCGAAGATCTCCGGTGTCCATGATGTCAACTGCGCTGCGCTGACGGCCGTAGCGGCCGGCGGCGGCAGCCCTCGACCACTGCGGCATCGCCCGTCGCCAGAGGCGTCGCCGTAGTGGGCGGGGAGTGCCGCCGCCAGGGGTCCTGGGCCTGGCGGCGGCGCCGGGCCGCGACGCGAGTCGCGACGCCGACGTGCCGGATGGGCGGCGGGTGGTGGCGGGCGCCCATCCGTAGGCGTATCAGCTCGGGCCGCCCAGCGCGGGCGGCTTGGCCTCCGCCAGGGCCGCGAAGATCCGCTTCAGCGCGGCCGAGTACAGCCCGGCCGCCGTCAGTCCGCCCACCACGCCGTGGATCGCCACCGCGTACGCCCAGGCCCACGTCAGGGGGCTGGCGGCCGGGAGCGTCATGGCGATCGCCGCCAGGATCCCGAGCAGGACGCTCAGGCCGGGCAGCACGCCGACGCGCTCGGCCACGTTGGGGAAGTAGTGCTTGACCAGCTGGAGGATCACGGGGACCGCAAGTGCGATCTGGGTAATCAATGCCTCGTTCATGTGCCGTTAACCGTCCTTTCCTGTCTGGTTACGCGTCGCTCTTGGGGGCGTCCTGGCCGGCCTGCCTGGCCTTGGCCCAGTCGGCGTCGGCCTGGTCGGCCAGGTTCAGTTTCGCCCGCAGCTCGTCCAGCGTGACGGGCTTTCCGCTGAGCACGTCGCCCAGGATCTTGGCCAACTGGGCGATCGCGTTGGTGATGATCACGGCGGCCATCGCGCCTTCCAGCACGGCCGTTCCGCTCGTCGAGTCGTCTGTCATGGCTTCACCGTCCTTGTCTTGGCCTCGTCGCGGATCGCCACCATCGTCGCCAGCGACGACTGCGTGACCGCCTGGATGATGTCGTCCTCGCGCCCCTCCGCCAGGCACGCCATCCAGGCGTCCAGGCCGCTGCGGGCCGCCTTGCGGGCCGCCTCGAACGCGTCGGCTTCCTGCGGCGTGAGCAGCTTGGCGTTGTACAGGCTCGTGGCCGTACGCACCGCCGTCACGTACAGGGAGATGCTCGTCGCGAGCTGCTGCTCGCTGGTCTGCCGGCAGCCGCCCAGGCACGCGATCATCGCCAGGCTGACCACCAGCAGGAACACGACCGTCCATGGGTGCTTCATTCACCACCGTCCTTCCGTAGAGGTCACCACAGGCCGCGACGGCACCGAGCCGACGCGCTGCGGATCAGTTCGTACAGGTCCACGCGGGCGCAGGCGTCCAGGTCCGCGCACCAGACGGCCGTGCCGGGCCCCTTGACGATCGACGGGCACAGCCCGCGCTGGGGGCTGGCCGTGCAGCACCAGTTCAGCCGCGTGGCTGCCAGGGCCCTCAGCTTGCCGGAGGCGGCCAGGGCGTCCTGCATCGCCATCCGCCTGGCCAGCACCGTCGTCGTGATCTTGCCGCACTCGCCCATGTCGCTCCTCAGAAGACCACCGTCGCCGTCTCGCCGCTCCAGTCAGGACCGTAGCCGCCGTTGAGGACGCCGATGTCGACGCCGTCCAGCACGATCGTTCCGCTGTAGTGGCCGTCGCCGTCGCACGTCAGCTCGGCGGTGGTGGCCGTTCCGCTGAAGGCCGCGCCGATCCACGCCACCGGCAGGATCTCCACCAGGTACGTGCCGTCCAGCTGGCAGGTGACCGACACGTCGAAGTACGTCGGGCCCAGGTCGGCGTCGCTGCACCAGCCGCCGGTGGTGTTGTAGGTGTCGCTGACGCAACTGGCCGTGCCGGTGGCCGTGACGCCGACGGGGTAGCCGATGGCGCACGTGACGTCCGCGCAGCCGCCGTCGGCGCAGCAGCAGTCCTCGGCCACGGCCAGCTCGCCGTCGACCAGCAGGACCTCGCCGTCCACCAGTTGGATCGCCCCGTCGGTCATGCGCACTCCGAGCTGTAGGGCTGCTCGCCGAACGTGTCCAGCAGCACGATGTCCGACCCGCCGCCCAGCCAGTAGGCCAGGCCGCGGTCGCTGCGGCCGCTCTCGCCGGCGTAGTAGTAGGCCGTGTTGGGCAGGCGCGGCCGCTGGGGGGCCAGGTCCTCGGCCAGCAGGTTGCCGAACAGGTCGTACACGTCGTAGATCCACGTGCACGTCTCGAAGACCTTGGGCGGGCCGGCGTCGGCCAGGCCGCCGCGACCGGCGGTGTCGTCGTCGCCGCTGCCGCTGTATCCGCTCTTGCTCAGCACGCACAGCCACGCCGCCGAGCCCAGGTTCGGGGCGACCAGGCGGCACTCCCAGCCGTTGACCGCGTCGTACTCGACCTCGAACAGCACCCGCTGGTAGGCGGGCATCGGGAACCACCGGTCGTGCCCGCTGGCCGCCGTCGGCAGCCGAAGCCAGTTGGCGTAGGTGTCCGGCGCTTCGAGCACCGCCCCGCTGGACGGGTCGATCTCCTCGAAGTACCAGCCGTCCAGCACGCCCGAGCTGCGGTGGTAGAACTCGCTCGGCGTCGGCGTGACGGCGGAGTTGACGCCGTTGATGATGCGGCCGACGCGCAGGCGGTTGTCGAACGCGTCGCCGCCGGGCGGACGCTGGGGGGCGCGGTTGTATCGCGGTCCGATCGGGTCGCCATGGGCCCGCTGCAACAGGTGGAGCGTGACGGGGTCGATCATGACAGTTCCTCCGCCTCGATCGCCGACACGTCCGCCGGGCCGGCCGCCCGCACGCGGACAGGCCCGATCTCGGTGGCCTTGGACCCGACGCCGGCGGAGGTCTCCGTGCGGGCCCACAGCCACAGCGTCTCGCCGTCGCTCCAGGTCCCGCTGAGCGTGACCGTGCCACGGCGGCTGCTGCCCACGATCGCCGCCGTGCCCAGGTACGCCGCCCAGTCGCCGGCCGCAGGGACCTGGCGCCGAGCGACGAAGCCCGCGACGCGGACTCGCGCGGCCGTCGCGGGCGAGCGGGCCGAGTCGTACTCGAAGGTCACCCGCACGCCGCCGCCGGCGATCGCATCGGCCCTGGCCCGCAGCAGCGGGTTTGGACGGGCCGGCTGGAGCGCGCCGCCGGAGATTTCAACGCGGGTCACGCAGGTGGTGTTGGTCTCCTCTATGCCGGCCTCGCTGACCGCCCGCAGGGCGAACCAGTACACGCCGTCGGACAGGCCCAGGCCGGCCACGCTGGCCGACGCGGACCCGCTGGCGATCGTGTCCACGATCGTGCCGTAGTCGATGGCTGCCGGGTCGTCCCCGACGCCCTTGTACAGGCGGTAGCTCATGCGGGGCCCCCCGCGAACAGCGTGCGGAAACTCTGCCGCTTGTCGATGGCCGCACGCCGCCTGGCGTCCTGCTGGTCCATCGACGCCTGTTGCATCGCCTCGATGTTCCGCTCGGCCTCCCGTCGGCGGGCCAGGCGATCGGCCTGCCGCTGGGCCGCCTGGCACTTGGCGTCCTGGACGGGATCCACGCCGACGCCCGAGGCGTCCAGGTCCTCGGGGACCTCCACCTTCCGCCCGTGCACGCGGAGGTCGATCAGCGCGGCGATGCGGGCCCGCTGGTGGGCCCCGGCCAGCTCGTAGACCCGCTGCCAGGCGTGCGCGGCGCAGCGATGGACGTGCTCGCCGTTCTGGAGGTCGCAGCCGGTCCGCTCGCTCTCGCGCGAGTAGGCGACGTGCCAGGCGATCTTCTCGCCGTCGGTCAGCCCGTCCAGATTGAGCGGTCCAAGACCCATAAATGCTCTGTGCCCTCTGCGTCTCTGTGGCCCACGAATCAGGCCGCGAAGGTGATCTCGCCGCTGGAGACGATCCGCCCGTCGATCTCGGCCAACACGTAGCGGCTGGCGGCGCCGCTGACCTCCAGGTCGAAGGCGGCGATCCCGCTGGCGTCGGAGATCACCTCGTAGTCGGCGTTGGCCGTCCTGGTGGCCAGCGCCGTGCCGGTGACCAGCGTGTAGGTGTTGCCGGTGGCGTCGGGCGTGCCGTAGTCGGCGGCGGCGATCCACAGCCGCACCCGCTGCCGCTGGGCCAGGCCGGTGGTCACCGTCACGCGGATGACGTCGGCGGCCTCGGCCCCGAAGGTCACCGTCGCCAGGCCGACCGGCGCGAACACCGCACGCCCCCGCAGGTCCGTGATGTCCTCGATGTCGTAGTAGCCGCTCAGTCCGGCCGCCGAGGCCGTGCCGGTGGCCACCGTGCAGATCGGCACGTGCGGCGTGGTCGGGAATCCGGTCGTGTTGACCGTCAACACGCCGGCCGGCGTGAGGTAGACGTAGTTGGTGGCGTCGTCGGTGAGGTCCTGGGTGGACGTGCCGGCGTAGCTGACCGCCGCCGAGCGGTTGAAGAAGAGCCCCGGCTTGACGCCCAGGTGCAGGTCGTCGCTGTCGTCCTTGTAGGGCCGCAGGCCCAGCGGCAGGCAGACCGCCTGCATCCTCTCGACGAGCTTGTAGGCCCAGTATCGCCAGTCGCTGCTGCCGTACTCGCCGTGGGGCAGGCCCAGCGCGGTGATGGTGGCGTCCAGGGCGGCCAGGTCCTCGTTTGCCAGGTAGTCTTCGGTCATGACGGTCTCCTCGATGTCAGTTGTCGTCGCTCGATTTCGTCCAGGCCAGGCTCAGCGTGCCGCCGCCGCCGGCCGAGTACGCCGTCGCCCGCAGACGGCTGGGCGGCGCGGGCTGGCCGGCCAGGGCGATGTTGGTCGTGACGGCGGCCGGCGTCTCGACGTTGCCCGCCGCGTCGCAGCCGCAGACGGCGAAGTGCCACGTGCCGTCGGCCAGGTGGGCCAGGTCGACCGACAGCGACTCGCCGCCGATGCCGAAGGGCCCGTAGCCGAAGTGGCCCATGCCGAAGCCGACGCCGTCGGCGTCGCCCACGCCCCACGCGCCGCCGCCGAAGCTGCCCAGGCCGAAGCCGATCTTGGTCTGCGGGCGCGGCCAGGCGGGCAGCGGGCCGGCCAGCGGCGAGGCGTAGCCGACCGAGCCGATCCCGCCGTAGACGTAGTATCGCCCGCCCAGCGGCACGTGCTGCTCGGCGGGCCAGCTCAGGCGGACGCGGCTTGTTGCGACGATGCTCACAGTCGGCTCCGGTCGATTCGGGGCGGCGGGGTCAGGATGGAGGCGTTGAAGCGGCCGCTGTCGGTGGCCAGCTGGAGCTGGTACGTCTCGCTGCCCAGCAGCGTGGTCTTGCCCACCACGCGGGGCGTGCGGCACTGGCCGTCGAAGGCGTAGTGGATCCCCGTGATGCCGGTGATCACGTCGGTCAGCCGGACGTCCTGGTCGGTCCACTCGATCGGCAGCCCGGCCTCGACGCTTCGGCCCTCCATCGCCGCCTGCAGGGCGCGGGCGACCTGGTCGACCTCGCGGCCGTCGGACTCGTCGGCGTACGTCATGCCGATCGCGTCCACGATCTGGCGGCTTGCGTCGCTGCGGACGCGGACCTGGCCCAGGCTGCCGCGGTCGTACCAGGCGGAGGTCGCGAACATCGTTCCGGCGGCGGCGGTGCGGATGGGCCGCGAGAGGTTGCGGTGCGGGCCGGCGATGGTGGCGGTCATGCGCAGGCGGATGTTGGTGGGCGAGTCGATCATCCGGGCCATCAGGTTGTGCGTGGTCGGGTCGCGCCCGTACTCGGTCTCGGCCCAGGCCTGCGGCATCACGGCGGCCAGGTTGGGCTCGGTCAGCCGCACGCCGAAGCGGTCGCCCAGCAGCTCCAGACGGCAGGTCAGCGGTTCCCAGCGGGCCAGCTGGCCCCAGTAGATCTCCACCAGCACCTCGCCGCTCTGGCCGGCGTCGGCCAGGGCCTTGCCCAGCGAGCCGTCCAGCAGGAGCTGCTGCTGGCTGAGCATCGGCAGCGCCTTGAACGGGATCAGCGGCCACGAGCCCGACGCCTGGCCGGCGGCCAGGGCGGTGTCGGGCGTGGGGATGGTGTGCTGGAACGATCCGGTGTAGCGGCCGTCGGTGTTGGCGTCCCACAGCCGGCCCGCGTGCGGCTTGAACAGCAGCCCGCCCACGCAGAAGCGCTTGCAGTAGTCGTCCCACTGGAGCAGGCCGGCCCGACCGGCCACGTCGCGCGGCCAGACGTGCCACCCCTCGTCCTCGATCTGCGTGAGGTCCGAGAAGTCGAAGCACGGGTACAGCTCCAGCGTGACCTCGTACAGAGTCGCTCCGCCGGCCACCGTCGGCTCGGCGACGACGCTGCTGGCGGCCTCGGCGACGGTGGCCGAGTGCAGGTTTGTGCGCGTCAGGTCGGCGTCGGACCCGGCGTCCTGCTTGGCCAGCTGGATCTCGCGCCCGCCGTGGCGGCGGGTGATCTGGATGACGTTCAGGGCGTCGGCGTCCACGAACTCGAACATGTCGAAGCCGTGCTTGTCGCAGACGGCCGCCATCGCCTGCCACAGGCCCACGCCCTCCACCGAGACGAAGACCGGCTCGCTGGAGAGGTTGGCGATCGAGACGAAGTTGTCCACCCACAGCTCGCCTACGGCGGCGTCCTCCATCTCGTGGCGGACGATCGGCGTCAGCGAGTTGTACCAGCCCTGGAGGTACTCGACCGCCTCCTTCATCGTCCAGTACGCCGCCGTCGCATCGGCGTCGTGGGTGAAGACCCACTGGCCGGAGATCTGCCGGCGGCGGCGGTTTGGCCGGCCGCCCGCGTTGAACTCGCACGGCAGGGAGCTGTAGAGCCGCACGCTGCCGCCCTGGCTTTCCATCAGCCGGCCGTAGACCAGGTAGCGGCCGTCGGCCGCCAGGCGGTGGGCCCGGCTCACGCACGTCAGCACCACCCGCTCGGCCGCCGCGCCCCAGGCCAGCTCCACGTCGGCGACGAACCCCTGGAACAGGACGATCTCGCTGGAGCCGGTGGCCTGGACGGAGGCGTCGGGGACGTGGCGGAGGATGCGGACCTGGTCGTCCACTCCAACCGCCTCGCGCCACTGCCAGGCGTGCAGGCCGGCGTTGGCCAGGTCCAGCTCGACCTTCGCCCGGTGCACGCCGGGGGCGAGGACCTCGCGGATCTCCAGCGGGACCAGGCTCACGGAGTCCGGGCTGACGAACTCGTCCTCGTAGAGCGCGTCGGTGCTCGACGTGCCCGACGGCCTGGCCCGCTTGAGCAGGGCCGAGTGCCGGTACGCCGCATGAGTCAGTTGGTCCTGTACGCCCATCTTTGGGTCCGACAGGCGTCTCGCCTGTCGCGTCTCCCGAATGGACAGCCGGGACGGCCGTCCTACCTAAAAGCTGCCGAGCAGGTCCACCACGACGGCGCGGTAGGCCTGCCACACTTCCGTGCCGGCGGGGTTGTACTCCCGCTGGCCCAGCCGCTGGTAGTCCTCCACCACCAGCGCGTCTCCGCTTCGGCCGGCGTCGTCCTCCCACGAGCAGACCGTGCCGTCGTGCCTGAGGGTCTCGATGGCGCTCTCCAGCACCGTCAGCGCGGCGTCGCTGGCCGCGACCAGGTAGGCCGCAGATCCGTCGCGGCCCTGGATGACCGCCCGCCGCTCGTAGGTGCCCAGCACCATGCGGGCGGCGCCGCTCTCGCCGACGGTGCGGAGCGACTTGACCGCCTGCGGGCGCGGGCCCCACAGCCACAGGTGCCCGCCGGATCCGAAGATGTCGCTGCCGCCTACGTTCTCGGCCATGTGCTCACCCTGCCGGGTTCACGACCCGCTCGCCGGCCGGGTCGCTGTGCTGCCCGTGGTAGTGCGTCCCGCCGTGGTAGACGGGCGCGTTGTAGTGGATCGCCTCTCCGAGAGAGACCCCGCCTGATTGCCGTATTCCTCCACGGCCAGACTGAGCCCGAATCAGATCGCCATAGGTCGCAGAGGACGGCGGGCCCGGTAGTGGAGGCTCTACCCGAATATTGGCCAGATCCGGATGCTCGGTAACCAGTGAGCGTAGCTCCTCGCGTACCTTCCCTGGCCCGAGGTTGCTGATCCGTATTAACTTCTCGATCCTTTTCCTGAACTCGTTCGGGTCTTCGTTTCGATCCTGGGCAATTGAGCTGAGGATGTCCTCTTGCTGGGCCTCCGGTGTTGCCCCACGAATGACCTGGCGCTCCTCGATGCCGTGCTGCCGCATCACCGACGGAAGGTCTCCGGCGAGCTTGTCGAAGAGGACCCGCGTCTGCTGCTGGAGCGTCGGCGACTTCTGGAAGGCGTTGAACGCGTAGAGCCGCTCGTAGGGGTCCTCGATCTGGCTGCCCGTGACGGCCATCCAGACGGCGAACAGCCGGATCTCCTCGTCGCTGGCCTCCGGGCCCATGAGCGCCACGGTCGCCGCGCCCTTGGAGAGCTTCTCCTTGCCCAGCGCGGCGGCCACGCCAGGCAGCAGCTCGTCGCTGGCCTTGGCCAGGCGGCTGACGGCCCGCTCGGCCGGCATGGTCTCGATCCGCCCGCCGCCCATGCGGCCCTCCTGGATCAGCACTTCCTCCAGGCCGCGCGCCACGTCGCGGTAGGCATCGGCCTGCTTGCGCAGGTGCTCGGCGGCCTTGCGGGCCTTCTCCTCGGAGGTGGCCACCGAGTCGTTGTACATCGAGATCAGCTTCATCGCGCCCAGAGCGGCCGCGCCGATCAGCCCCCAGGCCACCGCGGCCCCGCCCTGTTTGAGCGTCAGCGAGCCGAGGGCGTCGCCCAGGATGCTGAACTCGGGGCCCAGCTTGGACAGGCTCTCCTTGAGGGTGCTGTTGGCCTCCTTGTGATCGGCGGCGGCCGTGGCCGCGTCCTTGTTGGCCTTGGCCCCGCCGGCGACCTTGGCCGTCGACGCGTCGGCGGCCTGCACCGCCTGGCCCTGCGAGCCGGCGACGGACTTGATGTCCTCGGCCGCCTGCTTGGCGCCCGGAGCGGAGACGTTGATTTTCAGTTCCCTGTCGGCCATCGAACAACTCCGCCACAGAGACGCAGAGGACTCAGAGATCTATGGAATCAAATGCTCCGTGTACTCTGTGCCTCTGTGGCCCATGGCTACGCGCTGACCCACTTGGTGCCAACCGCGGCCGTGCCCTGGCACCAGCCACGAATGCCGAAGCTGGCGAGCTTGCCGCCCTGGTCGGCCTCCGGCACCTCGGCCGCCGTCAGCACCTCCACGAACTGGACGTTGGTCAGCGTCTCGGTGCCCTGGCTGTTGTCGTCGCGCAGGACGGTGCCGACCACGGCGGCCGCCGCCGAGCCCAGCAGCAGCGTCAGCGCGCGGGGGTCGTTGCCGTAGACCTCGACCATCACCTCGCTGTGGCAGACCACGGCCTTCTTGGTGATGCTGTCGCGCTTGAAGGTGTGCTGGGGCGTGATCCTGAAGTGGGTCACGCCGTTGACGGCCACGCCTCCCTTGGTGAGCGAGAGGCACGCGTAGATCCTGTTTGCATCGGCTACCATGTTTGTCTCCTATCCGGGCCAAGAGGCCTGCGGCTACGTCCAGAGTGCGGAAAAGGCGTCGCGGCTGACGTTCTCGCAGAATCCGCGCACGGCGTAGGGCGGCAGCTTGCCGCCGGCGTCCCGCTCGGCGGCGTCCGCCCCCTGCACGACCTCCACGAACTGCACGTCGGCCAGGGTGTGCGTCTCGTCGGCGCCGTCCTTGCCCTCGACGGTGAACACGAAGTCCGCCGCCGCCGCGCCGATCAGGGCCTGGAGCGCCGCGTGGTCCACGCCGAACACCACGACGGCCAGGTCCCAGTCGGTCATCACCGAGTTCTGGGCGAGCTTGTCCCGCTGGTGGACGGTGGTCGGCACGATCTGCCCGTGCGTCGCGCCGGTGACTCCGCTGCCGCCGTGGGTGCAGCTCTTGAACGCATAGATGTTCTCTTTCGCCATGTCGTGTCTCCTGAAGGCCCGATCGACGGGCCGTTACGACGTCAGTAAGGGGCCGGTAATCTGGAGTTCGCCGGTGCCGATCGCCCAGTTGGCCACGGTGGTCTCGCCGAGGGTCTCCTGCACGATCCACTGCGGCTGGCAGACCACGCATCCGGCCGCCGATCCGACCGAGTCCAGCGCCGACTCGGCCGCCGCGATCAGGTCGATCAGCTCCAGCTCGACGCTGTCGCTGGAGCAGGCGGTGACGATCTGCACCACGTACTGCACGCTCCACTGGCGGCTGGCCTGCGGGCCGCCCACGTGGCGGCAGTCGCCCGCCTTGACCGAGCAGTACGGCAGGCGGACCTTGACCCGCAGCGGGTTGACCAGCTTGCCGGTGACGGCCTTGAACGTCGTGCCGCCGCCGACGGCGGCCAGGGCCGTGCGGATCGCGGCGATCGCGGTGTTCACCTTATTTGCCATAGCTCATTCCCGTCCGTGCGGCTCGGTCTGCGCTGCAAGGTTGTTCCTTGTGGGCCATCTAGTTCATCCCTCCAGGCTCGGCCGCGTTGGACGCCTCGCTGACCGCGTCGGCGAACTCGCGGACCATGTCGTCTATGGCCAGGTCCACGCCGCGATCGAACCAGCGGGTGGGCTTCTTGACCACCCACGGCACCAGCACCCAGTGGGCGGTGATCGAGCCGTCGGGGTGGACCTCCGCCAGCAGCAGCCGCCCGCCGGCGCGGACGATCTGGAGGTTCTTCATGTCGCGTGGCGAGGTGTACTGATCCGCCTCTTCGGTCAGCGGGATGCTCAGCATCTTGGCCCGCACGGGCCAGACCCGCCCGCCGGGCAGGCCGGCCGAGCCGAAGTTCAGCATCGCGGCGTACGCGGCGGCCGGGGCGTTGGACGGCACGCCCAACGCGGCCATCGGGGCCAGCGGATCGATCATCCAGCCGAACACGCTGGCGGTCAGCCCGGCCGAGCCGCCGGAGGTCTTGACGCCCAGCTCGTGCTTCTGAAGCTTTTCGCGGATCAGCTCCGCCCCGAGCGTGACGGCCGCCTCCAGGCCGATCGCGCAGGCGTCGACGAACGACTCGCCCACCGCGGCGATCTGCCGCTGGTCGGCCTTGCTCTTCGCGTCGACCTCGAACGCCACGATCATGGCAGCAGCCTCCGGTATCGCTTCATCACCGCCGCCACGCCGGGCAACAGATCTCCGGCGAGGACGACGGCGCTGTCGCTGAGCGAGGCCCCGCCGGCCGACTGGCCGACGGCGGCCGGGTCGATCCGCTTGTTGAAGGCGTGCACCGCCTGGGCGATCGCCGCGCCGACGACGTCGGCCGGCATCAGCACCTGGCCGCTGGCGAGGGCGAAGCCGCCGGCCGAGCTGGTGACCGGGCTGACGTATCCGGCCTTGAGGCTGGCGGCGCGGACGCTGCGCCGACCGGTCAGCCAGGATCCAACGCGGATCAGCCGGCCGCGGTCGGAATCGAGGTAGTAGTCCGTGTCCACGACCAGCGTCGTGCCGGAGGCCCACGCGTTGTCCGCCGCCTCCACCACCGCCCCGCAGCTGACGATCGGCCAGGCGGGCGCGTAGAGGATGTCGCAGCCGGCGTGCGGCACGTCGAAGTAGGCGTAGCTCAGGGTGTGCTCGGTCATCCGGCGGTTGGCGCCGCCGAGGCCTTCCATCTGGGCGGAGACCTGCTGGATGATCTGGACAAGCGCGTCGTCGTCGTCGGTGTCGCTGTCGGAGACGCCGAGGGCCCGCTTGACCTGGGCCAGCGTGCACAACTGGGTCGCGTCCTCGCTGACGCCGCCGCTGATCGAGGTTCCCGTGCCCTGCCAGGTCATGACACCACCTCCGTGTCCGGGTTGGTGAAGCTGTAGCCGGCCTTGGTCCGCTTGAGGTAGTAGGTGCCCGCGTTCAGGCTGAAGGTGACCTGGCCGCTGGCGTCGGTGGTGCCCTGGCGGATCTTGTTGGTCATCGCCTCGTCGGTGTAGACCTCGACCAGGACTCCCTGAAGGGGCGAGCCGCTGACCGAATCGGTGACGGTGTAGGTCTTGTCGGTGGTGCCGCCGGAGAGGGCGGAGTACTGCATGGAGACCTTGGCCGGGATGATCTGAACGTTGGAGGTCGCGGAGGTCCCGCTGACGGTCAGCGTGTCGCAGTCGGCCTCGGCGGCGGTGATCTCCAGGTCGATCTCGCCGTTGGACAGGTCGCTCGGCGCGTTGGACGGCTCGCTCTCGACGCCGTCGCGGACCAGCGTGAGCGTGACGTTGGCCGCGTCGCCGGCCTGCGGGGCCTTGGTGGAGGTGTTCCAGGCGGTGACCTGGACGTGGAAGCTCGCGCCCTTGGTCGCCATTAGATGTACCTCCCCGCCGCCATCAGCCAGGCGACCGGATCGTCGTAGGCCGTCGCCGCAGGCGTCGCGTTAAAGAAGAACAGCACCAGGATCGCCGTCATGTCAGGCTCCCTTGTACCCGTTGGCCGTCACGTACACGCTCGATCCGGTCGTCACGCAGACCGCGTGCAGGGCGGTGTTGGCGGTGGTCTTGATGGGCACGGCGAAGCGGTGGCTGACGCCGCCGCCGGCCGGTGCGCAGTAGCACTGGAACAGCACCGTGCCGCCCGAGCCGTCGGTGATCTTGACCACCGTTCCGACCGTGGCGTGGCTGTTGGAGATGACCAGGTCGGTCACGTACGCCCGCACGCCGGCGCCCTGGGCGGCGATGATGGACGTGCTGGTGGTGTCGGTGATCGCGGCCGCGTTGGATCCGTTGACGGAGTTTTCCGGGTTGGCGTAGGGCAGCGTGAGCAGCTTGCCGGCCAGGTCCGTCAGCAGCATGGCCACGTCGCCGTTGGCGACGGCCGACGGCTCGCTGCTGACCGCCTTGCCGCCCAGCAGAACGGGGTTGTTCGCGGCGGCCGAGTCGTGGGCGACCGTGCCTTGGACCTGGGCGGCCGACGCGCCGGTCGGCAGCGTGACGACGTCCACGTTGCCGATGTTGTTGTCGCCGGCGGGCAGGGCGGGCAGCGTGACGACGTCCACGTTTCCGATGTTGTTGTCGCCGGCGGGCAGGGAGTTGGTGATCTGCGTGACGGCCGACACCGTCGTCACCGTGGTGACCGTCGTGACGGTGCCGACGTTCCACGTGCCGCTCTGTGCGGCCAGCGTGTAGAGCCGCCCGGTCGAGTCGGTGGTCAGCGGGATGTAGTCTCCGTCGCTGCCGGCCAGGGCGCCGGGCGTGTCGTTGCGGACGGCCAGGGCCAGGGCGCCCTTGTCGCCGCTGACGTGCGCGTCGTCCTCGGCATGGATCGCGTCGTCGATGAGCTGCAAAGCGGTCAACGCCGCGCCGTTCTCCTGCACGACGAACGTGCCCGCGTTGGTCACGGCGTGGGCCGAGACGCTGACGGTCCCGCTGACGGCGACGTACAGGGCACCGGTCGCGTTGACCTGGAGGGGGGCGTAGTCGCCGTCGGTCCCGGCCAGGGCGGACAGCGTGTCGGAGCGGACCGCGAGGACCTGGACGCCGGGGTCGGCGTTCTGGTGGGCGGCGTCCTCGGCCAGGACCAGGTTGTCGATCAGCTCGACGGCGGTCTTGACCGATCCGAGCGTGCCCTCGGCGGCAGCGCCGCTGGGCAGCGGCAGGCTGGCGGCCGAGATCGCGAAGGTCGCACCGTCTCCGGGCCGCACGTAGACGCCGGCGGCGGAGGCGTTGTTGACGGTCACGTCGCCGATGTCGATGCCGTCGTTGGCGGCCAGCTTGCCGATGGCGTTGGTGCCGGCGGCCAGGGCCGGCAGGCTGGCCAGGCTGACCGCCCAGGTCGCCCCGGTCTGCTGGTGGACGGGCAGGCCGGCGTCGGAGGCGACGATCGTCCGCGTGCCGATGGCTCCGAAGACCAGCTTGCTGAACGGGATGAACTCGCCGCCGATCAGGTCGCCGTCGAATGCGACGCCGCCCGAGCCGAGGTTTGCCGTTGCCGATGAATCGCTCATAGTCCAACTCCCATTAGCATCCGCCGGAATACGGCGGCCGCCGCCGCCAGGTCGCCGGCCGCAAAATCGTCCGCCGCCAGCGTCGTCCCGGTCCCTTCGTACGAGAGCATCCCCACGTCCAGGTTGCCCTGGTGGGACGTGTCGGTCCCGGTGTGGATCGTGGACCCCTTGTACTTGCTGACGTACGCGTCGCTCTCGTCGTACTGGTGGTACACCGTTCCTGGCAGCGATCCCACCGTTACGCCAGTCGGCCCGTTGAGCGTCGTGGTGACGCTCGCGACAACCTTTCGGGTGTTGGACTCGCCATCGTAAGCGTTGACCTGATAGCGAGCATGATTCTGCACCATCGACGCGCCGATGCGCAGCACCGCCGCCATCACTCCAGCCTGCGTACTGGACGGCGTCCAGGCGGCAATATCGACCTGAGAGTAGTGCCCGTCCCCGGCAAGGCTCGTGCCGCAACGGGCGTACAGGGTGGTCGCCTGCGTGTCGCAGGCAGCCTGGTTGGACAGGATGTCCCACGAGTTGCTGGGGTAGATCGACCAGGCCCAGCCCTCGCTAGACGATCCAAGCTCGTTCTGATTCGACCGATTGAAGTTGTCGCTTACAGTGGTCCCGTGCGCCTTGGGCTTCTCGTTCTTGCCCCAGCCGTTGGGCCGAATGTCCTCAAAGTCCGCCAGCCCGCAGGCGGCGAGGATCTCCATCGCGGACTGGGCCACGCCCAGGTGAAACTCCCGGTCCACCTGGAACCGCTTACCGGCGGCGTCCGGCAGCGGATTGCGGAACTCGCCGGCGATCGCACGACCCCTGGCCGTGCTCAGCATCCGCTTGTACGAGTCGCGCACCTTCTGCCAGTGCGGGTGCTTGCCCCACTCAAACCGCTCTCGCTTGACCTCGCTATGGCCGGCGAACACGAGCCGCAGGAATCCAGTCCGGAGCGGTCGAAGGGGGTACGGTCCATCCAGGCCGTCCACGTCGCCGCCGCCCGTCATGTGGTCCCATGCCAGGTCCACCAGCGTCTCGCCGCTGGGGCGATACCCGCTCAGCGACTCCCACGCGGAGATCATCGCGGCGTCGGCCTTCAGGTCGCGGCAGTCGCCACGTCCAAGGTCGGCATAGATACTGGTATTGACCGCCGCATCCGGGGGAAGCCAGAACAGCCCGCACCTGCGGGATTGTCCGACGATGCCCATCTCCGCGACCGACCCGATGTCGAGACAGCCGACGGCCCGGTCAGGCAGGACATAGCCGCTGCCAAGCGGATCATACCGCCAGAGGTACGGCCCCAAGATGTAGCGATAGTCAGCCATGTACTCGTCGCGGTCTTCCGCGCCCTTCGCCCCGTCCGGCCTGGCCGGGGCGGGGGGCGCGGCCCCGTGTCTGACGGGGCCGCTCGTGGACGATTCGTGCCCTGGTAAGGGCGTCCACACGGCGGGGGTTTCTCGCCCAGCGGCGAGCCGCCGATGCCCGTGCGGTCAGGTCTGGACCTTTTCCACCGTCGCCGCCTTCTCCGCCGTCGCCGCCGCAGGCTTGACGACGTACGGCTTGCCGGATGCGTAGGAGCGGATCGAGTCGACGTACTCGGCCATGCTCGCCGAGCGGATCGGCTTCAGCCCGTGGGCCCTGGCGTCGCGGTCCTCTATGACGGCCTGGACGGGTGTGGGCTTCATGAGCTTCTTGCCCTTCTTGTTGCGCGGAACCTCGGCCGGTCCGACCCGCACGCCGCCGATGGCCAGCGGGAACGGGACGTCGACCAGCACGAAGCTCGGCTGTTTCGCCTTGACATTCGCCATGCGTGTCTCCTGGTTGGACCCGCCGCCGGCTGGCCGGGCCTCCGTGCCCGGCCGTCCGGCAGCGCGGGAAAGGTGTTGGGGGGATTAGGAGGTCGTGATCACCGGCGCGGCCGCCACGCCGGCGGCGCCGACGATGACCCATCCGACGGTGTCGTCCACGTACAGCAGCGTCACGTTGTCGCCGGCGTCGGCGAAGACGATGGTGGCGAAGCCGCTCTTGGTGGTCGGCGTGAGCGTTCCGTCGCCTCCGCCGTCGGTGACCAGGGCGATGGTGAGCAGTTGTCCGGGCAGCCCGTTGGCCAGGGTCAGCGCCTCGCCGTCGGCCCCGGTGGTCTTGGCCACGTAGCTGTGGGTCACGGGGATCGCCAGCACGTCGGCGGCCACGGTTGTACCGCCGGCCGGAGCGAAGACGATCTTGGACGTCAGGCCCGGCAGGCTGACGGTCGCCTGGGCGGCCGCCGCCGAGTTGGCCAGGATCGTCATGGACGTGCCGGAGTCGATCGGGTCGATGCGGATCCCGCCGGTGGTCGTGCCGTTGGCCTCGATGTATCCGGCCCCGGCCGCGAGGCTGATGTCCTTGCCGGCGGCGACGGTCACGTCGCCGTTGAGTCCGACGGCCCCGGTTCCGGTGGTGAACGTCTTGGATCCGGAGATCGTGACGTCGCCGGCCAGGGTGACCGCGCCGCTGCCGGTGGTGAAGGTGTAGGTGGACGAGATCGTCACGTTGCCGCCCAGGGTGAGCCGCTGCTCGGACACGGCCGCGCAGACGATCACCGTGACGTCCTCGCCGGACCCGCTTGCGGCGGTCAGGGCCAGCGCGCCGACGCGCTGGGTGGACGCGTCGTCGGTGTCCAGCACGTAGGCGTAGCCGCTGGTGCCGGCGGTGAGCAGGTCGCCCACGCTGATCGCCTCGCCGCTGGTGACGGTGGTCAGCGTGCCCAGCGGCGCGTAGCGGGTGGCGGCGTTGGCCGAGGCGGTGATCTCGGCGATGCCGACGACGCTGTCGGTCACCGCGGTGGCCGTGACGATCGTGCCGGCGGACGACAGCTTGACGAAGGTGCCGGCGGTGGTGCCGCCGGTGCCAGCCTTGGCGCTCTGGGCCCCGCCGACGATCGTGGCCGAACCGGCCGGCTCGATCGCCAGCAGCAGGGCCATGCACGCGACGATGGCGACGGACAACAGGATCGGAAGCTTGAACTGGCTGAGTCGTTTCATACGTGTCTCCTTGTTCACGTTTTCGTTCATGCCTGTGGCATCGGCCTCCCCCAGGAGGTCTTACCTTTCGCGGTCCGCTCGCCGCTACGATGCGGCGGGCTTCATGGTCACGTTTTCGTTCATGCCTGTGGCATCGGCCTCCCCCAGGAGGTCTTACCTTTCGCGGTCCGCTCGCCGCTACGATGCGGCGGGCTTCATGGTCACGACGGCGTCGGCGTCCTGCTCGGCCATGTCCACGTGCAGGATGCCGCGCGTGAGGGTCTGGTCGGTGGTGAACGCCGCGTGCTCGCTGGTGGCGATCTCGATGTCGCGGATCATGCCCACCAGGTGGCTGAGGTTCAGGTCGCCGAACCAGCCGAACTTGACGCTCGCGGTCACGCTGGCCTTGGCCGGGCAGCGCGGGCCGACGGTGAACGGGAAGCCGTCGATGGTCGCCGGCAGCCCGTCGCCGCCCCGCTCGTAGAGCGGCTGGCCGGTGGTGCTCTTGAGCGCCCGGGCGGTCATCGCCATGCTCAGCGAGAGGCCGAAGCGGGCGTTGCCCAGGGCGTAGGCCTTGGACAGGGCGCCGATGAAGTTGGACCAGTCGGTGCCGTCCAGGGTGGCGTAGGTGGTGTGGGTGTCGGCGGCCGCCTGGGAGGCGATGTTGCTGCTCTGGAGGATGCCGGTGATCCCGCCGTAGCTGGCCGTGCCGTCGCCGTTGACGAAGGCGTTGTCCAGGGCGTAGTCGAAGGCGTACACCATCTCGACGCCGATCCAGTTGCCCAGGTCCGCCAGCAGCCCGCCGCGCAGGAACTCGTTGGGCACGTAGACCAGCGCGCCGAGCTTCTCGGGGGTGAGCTGGAGGATGCCCAGCGTGGGGCGGCTCTCGGTGATCTGGGCGGCGGAGGCGACCCAGTAGGCCGTCAGCCCGCCGGTGCGCTTGGGGATGTTGACGGTGCCCATGCCGGCCAGCGGGATCCGCCGGGCCTGCGTCCAGAAGACGCCCTCAGCCTCGACGTTGCGGACCAGCTCGGGGCGGAACTCGTCGGGGATGAGGTAGCCGCCGGCCGAGTCGGTGCCGACCTCCATGCCGGCCTTGACGCGCTCGGCGGCGGACTTCAGCACGTCCTGCTCGATCTCCTTGATGTGGTTGGGGATCATGTCGGCCTTGCCGGCCAGGCGGAGGTTGCGGGCGATGACGAACGCGCCGAAGCGGCGGGCGGTCTCGTTGTCCAGGAAGCATCGCCCGTCGCGGAGCATCTCCTTGCGGGCGGTCAGCCCGGCCGGGGCCACGCGGCCGTTGCCGGTGGTGCGCAGCCCGAGCTTCTGCATCTCGCGGATGGTCTCGGCCTGCTTGTCGATGCTGGCCTTGAGCTGCGCCATCTCGGCCTGCATCTTGGCGACGGCGGGCACGTGGCCGCCTGCGGCCTGGGTCTTCTGCAGGTTCTCCTGGATCTGCGGGATGATCTGCTGGATCGCCTCGGCGTTGGCGGCCGGATCGGCGAGCAGTTCGGCGAGCTGCTGGTTGAGCTCGAAGAGTTTCTTCAGGTGTTCCATCGGTGTTCCTTGTGTTTGGGGTCCTCGGCTATCCGGCCGATCCGGCCAGCCGCGCGGCGGCGTCCTTGAGCCGCTGCCAGGGCTGGGGCTGCTGACTGCCGCTGCCGACGCCCGCTCCCGCCTGGCGGCGGCGGTCAGGGCAAGTGCCGTCGGCTTCGCACTCGCCCGCGTCGCTGCGCAGGTAGCCAGGGAGCAGGGCTTTCAGATCGTCCATCTCGCTGACGAAGCCAGCGAACAGTTCGTCGTACTTCTCCTCCTGGGCGGCCAGGGCCTGGTCGACCGCCTGCTTGACGATCGGCGCGGCCAGCTCGCGCACGGCCTTCTCCACAGCCACGGCCTGGTCGTCCGGGCCGTCCTTGCCGTCATGGCCACTGGCAAAGAGTTTAGCCGCCAGCTGCTGCATCGCGCGGCGGTTGGAGGGCACCATCACGGCGGAGATCTCCAGCAGCTCGATGTCGGTGTAGACCAGCAGCGGGTCGGAGTCGGCCAGTTCGCCTTCCTTGATCGCGCCGGAGATCTCGGGGTACTTGCCGGACAGCTCGGCCGCCGTGCCGCGCACGTACTGGCGCGGGATGAAGCCGATGCTGAACGCGATGCCCTTTCCGTTGGGGTCGGCGGCGAGCTTCCACCACTGCTCGGCCAGGTCGGTGGTGGCGAACTGGAACGTGGCGTGCACGCTGTCGCCCTGGACCGACAGGCTCTTGACCCAGCCGATCTGCGTGGGCCCGCCGTCATTGGTGCGGTGCAGGTGCGCCGCCGCGAACGGGACGTTGCTTTTCAGGAAGCCGTCCAGCCGCCTGGCGAAGCTCGACGGAAGGACGATCTCGCCGTCGCGGTCGATGGAGATCGTGCTGGCGATCCCGCCCACCGTGCGGCTGGCCAGGTCGATCGCCTTGCCGCCCTGGGTGAAGCCCTTGATGAAGCGGTCGCGGGCCCGCTCGTCGCCTTTGTCGATGGTCTTTTCGTTGAGCATGTTATGCCTCTGTGCCTCTGTGGCTGTTGTTCGTTCTTGACCTCAGCACGTCGTCCCACGCGGCGGTCGTCATCAGCGCCCGGATCGCCGGCGCGAAGTCGGCGATCGTGACGGCGCCCTTCCGCTCGCGGATCCGCCGGGCGACCTGGACGCACTGGCAGTTGGCGGTCTCCTTGGCCGAGGCCGACTCGTCGCGCGGGTACATCAGACGCTCGCCGCCGATCAGGAACGGCTGGTCGATCGGGCAGGGATGGCTGGCGTAGCGGCGCTCGGCGTCCATGTGGCCCGGCCGCCTCTGGCCGGCGCCACGGGAGAAGACCCACAGCTTGTGCGTCATGCCGGACGACTGCTGGCCCTCGTGGCGGGCCTTGCTGAGCACCGCCCCTACGTGGTTGCGGGCGATTCCCACCGCCGCGCGGCGGCGGTTGGCCATGACGTCCTGGACGCGGTCGGCCAGCTGCTTGACGGTCTCGCCCTCCTCGATGCCGGAGGCCAGGTTTCGGCGGAGGATCTCGCGGGTGCGGTCGTCGATGGTGGTCGAGATCACCAGCGCCCGCTCGGCCGCCGCGCGGGTGATGGCCGGGTTGGCCAGCAGCGTCCGCAGCGCCTCGTCGAGCTTGTCGCCCTCATAGCCGGCTTCCTTCAGGGCCTGCCTGAGCCCCAGTTCCTGAGAGTCGCGGACGAACGATTCCACCTTCGCCCGCCAGGTGCGCTGGTCCTTGGCGTCCTTGAAGACCCGCAGCAGGATCCGGGCGATGACCCCGGCGTCTTTTGCCTGCGCCTTGTCGCCGGCGGAGGGCAGCTGGTCGGCGTTTCGCTTCAGTTCGGCCTGGACCTTGCGCATCTGCACGACCAGGCGGGAGCTGATGATCCGGCCCACCTGGCGGGCCAGCGGCTCCCAGCTCTTGATCCACGTCCGCCAGGCCTGGGCCAGGCCGCGCTCGACGGCTTCGTACCGGGACGGCGACCGCCCGTTAACGGGCCGTAAATGGCCCTTGGGGGCGTCGGTTTCGTCGCCGTCTCCCAGGCCGCCGGCGTCCGCGTCGTCGCCTCCTGGGGCCGCTGGCGGCGTCGGAGCGGGCGGCGGGGCGTCGCCGCCCCCGCCAAGGCCGCCCAGTCCGCCCAGCAGATCGTCCAGTGGCTCGTCCACGGTCGGGATGTTCGCCCCTTCGATCACGTCCTGGACGGTGCTCAGCCCGGCCGGCAGGAATCCGACGTCGTCGCCGGGCCGCTCGGGCAGGCCGAGGTCGAGCATGTCGTTGATGTCCGCGAACGGGCGGCCCATGCCGAACAGCTTGGCGGCCGAATCGATCCGCTCGCGGCGCATCTCCTGGACGATCGGCTGGTCCTCGACGTTCCACCAGGCGACGATGCCCGCGTCGAAGCGGCGGGCGATCTCCTCGATGGCGGCGGTGAAGCCGTCCAGGAACGGGAAGACGGTCTGCTGGTAGAACTGGCGCAGGGCGTTGGAGGTGTAGGCGGAGCTGTCGCCGGCGGCCTCCACCCAGCCGGCCACCACCGGCGGCACGCCGTAGGCGGCGCAGATCTCCAGGCGCGTCACCCGCTTGCCCTCGTGCCATTGGAGGTCGCGCATGGACTGGGCCATGTCCTGGGCGGTGGCGCCTCCCTCCAGGATCAGGCTCTTGGCGGCGTTGGCCGCGCCGGCGTGTCGCTGGGCCAGGGCGGCGGAGTACTCCTCCCGCTGCTCGGGGCTCAGCTCGCCGGGGAAGCTCACCGCAAGGCCGGCCACCGCCCCGTTCTTGAGCAGGCTGGCGTTGAACAGCGACGCGTTGTAGTCGGTGGCGGTGGCCAGCCGTGCCGGCACGGCCGGGGCCATGCCGTCCAGCGGCGAGTCGCTCGGCGACCACAGGCAGAAGTACTTCACCTCGTCCGGCGTGAGGGGGATCCGCCGGCCCGTTCGCGGCGCGGTGTACAGGTAGCCGGACAGGGACGGCATTCCGTTGGCGTCCTGCTCCATGACCGGCTTGATCCGCCCGCCGCGCACGACGTGCATCTCGCGCGGGCGGTCGCCGCTCAGGTCCGTCAGCACCCACGCGCAGCGGCCCTCCAGCAGCAGCCAGCCGGCGGTCGACTCGACGAACGCCGGCCAGTCCTGGTAGCCGTTGGGGCGATCGAACAACTCGACGGCCGGTCCGGACTCGACCAGCTCGCCGTCGGCGGCCTTGCCGACCGCCACGCTCTTGCAGCCGCGCAGCGGGCGGATGCCGCGCGAGCGGCGGCGGGCGAGCGCCTTGCTCTTGGGCCGGCCCATGGCCGCCGCGTCGTCGCGGGCGAGCACCAGCGGGATGCCTTTCACCGTCCGCTGGATCTCGCTGACGCAGCGGTAGATCCACAGCGCCTGCTGGTACGGCTCGCTCGGGGCGTCCACCGACGAGCCCAGCGAGCCCTCGCGCCCGGCGGCGAACAGCCGGCCGTACGCCGTCAGCGTCACGTCCTTGTCCGTCGCGGCGAACGGGTCGACCGTCCCGAAGGGCGTGACCACCACCGACCTGTTGTAGGGATCGTCCATGAGGTCTCTCAGTTTGGCGCGGTCGTGATCAGGGCGTGCCGGCACCGCAGCTGAAGGTCGCGGCACAGCTCGTGGATGCAGTCGATCTCCCACTGCACGGCGTCGCGCTTGCGGATGAGCTTGCGCAGCTTCTCTCGCGCGGACGCGGCACGGGTGCGGGCTGTCGTCACGCCGTCCATAGGTGTCCTCTCTGCCAGGGCGTCTGGGCGGCCTTGAGGGCCAGGGCGTTGGAGTAGGCGATGTCGCAGTGCGACTCGCGGAGCAGCGGGTTCTCGCTCTCGCTCAGCTTGAGGTTCGACGCGTCGCCTTCCTTCTGCACGGCGTACACGTCGGTCGCGATGAACTTGTAGCGGTCCATCGACGGCAGCAGCTGCCCGCCGTCGTCGTAGGCGGTCATGAGCACGCTGCCGAGATCCCGCTTGGCGGCGCCGGTGAAGTTCAGCCCGCTCCAGCGGTTCGGCCAGAGGTGCGAGAGCGTCTCGTTGGAGTCCATGCCCAGCCCGGTCGAGTCGCCGATGCCCACCGAGCCGGGGACGCTGGCAAAAACCTCGCGGATGATGTCGCGCTGGAGGGCGAACGTGGTCCGCCGCATGAGAACCAGCGCGGCCAGCGACCGCGGCCAGGTCGGCGTGGCGGCGTAGTTGATCCAGAGCGACGACAGGTGCGAATGGCGGGCGACGTCCCAGCCGATCTCCAGCCGCCCGCACGCGGCGGCGACGGCCTTCAGGTGGGCGGCAAGCTCTCCGGCGGCGTAGCCGCTGTCGTCGGAGATCTCGACCAGCTTGAACGGCCGCGCGTCGCCCTCGCTGGAGGCGGCGGTGAGCTGGGCCCACTTGACCAGGGCCTCCAGGTCGCCGGACTCTTTCAGCTCGTATTCCCGCTCCCAGCCGACCGGGTCTCCGTACAGGTCGCGGAGATCCTCGATGCTGATCGGGCTGCCGTTGGGGTCTTTCAGCTGGAGCCCGTCGGCGACGGCGCGGTAGACGTCCACGTTGCGGACGCTGACGCCACGGCCGCCCTTGTTGCGCAGCTCGCTGAACTTGGTGTTCTTGCCTCGCGGCGTGGAGATCGCCCGCACGAAGTAGCCGCGCGTGGTCAGCGGGAAGATGACGCGCCAGTGGTTGTAGCCGCCGCCGGCGAACAGGGCGAACTCGGTGAGGATGATGTTGCCCGTCTTGCCGGCGACGCTGTCGGCGTTGCGGCCGGGCATCGAGATGACCTTGCCGCCGCCGGGCAGGTGCAGCGTGCGGGCGACGCACTTGAACGCCTCGTCGATCTCCGGATCGTAGTCGACGTACTCCGCCGAGTCGCTGCCGGTGATCCGGCCCGAGAGGCGGTAGGTCTGCTTGAACACGTCGGCGACGAACCGGCACTTGTCGTGCGTCTCGTCGGCCTGGCCCTGCGTGGTGGCGATGATGTACCACGCGCGGTGGTCCTCCATGGAGCGATCGACGGCGGCGCAGGAGGATGTGAAGTCCTTGCCGGCCTGGCGGCTCCAGCAGTCCACCGTGATCCACGAGCGATCGCGGAAGCTCTCTCGCTGGTAGGCGAGCAGCTCGATCACGGATTGTGCGGGCGTCTTTTCCATTCGCCTAATTCGTGCCATTCGTGGACTACGCCGCCGCCTCGCCGAAGACGGCCTTGCGGATCTCGCTGAGCTGGGCGGGAGAGATCCTCCCGTCCCGGCTGCCGGCCTGGGCCTTGCGGACCTCGGCGTCGAACTTGCCTTGCTGCTGGCGGGCCAGCTCGGTGCGGACCTCGGTCAGTTGCGTCGTCGCGAAGTCGCGGCTGAGCCGCCCGAAGGTGTCCATCATCGTGATGATCTGGGCGGGCTTGAGCGCCTCCAGGCTCTCGGCGGAGTAGTTGATCAGGTTGGACAGGATCATCTGCCCGATCAGCTTGGTCCCGCCGGCGAACATGTCGCTGGCGGGCAGGTCCTTGAGCAGGTCGAAGGCGGCCTTGATCTTGGTGCAGGCCAGCTCGTTGACCCGCTCGGCGGCGATCAGCCGCTTGCGGTCGCGGTCGACGCTGGAGCGGCCGACGCGGATGTCGTGCTCGTCGGCCAGCCAGCGGTTGACGTCGTCCAGGGCGTAGGTGCGGTGGTCCCGCAGGCGGCTCTCGTACTCGGCCCACAGGCCGTCTCTCACCTGGCAGGCGGAGACGTCCTGGGCGACGGCCGCGCAGGCGGCGTCGACGGCGGCGTCGTCGGCGGCGTCCACGCCGGCCAGGCCGGCCAGCGAGGCCTGCCGTCCGGCGGCCACGGCCAGCAGCTTGAACGCCTTGGACGGTCCCAGTCTCATGCGTGCTGGCTCCCGGTGTAGACGTCGATCTTGCTCCAGGGGTAGTTGGCCCTGGCAAAATCCTTGCCGCGCACGGTGATCAGGAATCGCGGCGGGGCGGACTCGTCGTCCTTGCGGACCAGGTTCAGCTCGACCAGGTCGCGGATCTGGCTGGCGGTCTGGGCGGCGTCGCTGCCGAAGATCGAATCGGCGACCAGGTTGCTCAGCTCGGCGGCGGTGTAGCCGATCTCCAGCCCGGCGTCGGCGTGGATGAACAGCACCCGAAGGATCGATTGACGCAGGTGGCGGGATCGTTCGACGGCGGCGTCCATCAGGCGGCTCCTTCCATTCGCGCGATCTGCTTGGCGACGTCGGTGACGCGGCCGTGGACGGCGTCGAGCTTCTTGTCCACGCTCTCGCGTATCGCCGTCAGTTCGGCGACCACCTGCCGCTCGAACGCCGTCTGCTGGGCGATCACGCGGACGTGCTCGCCCTTGTCGACGAAGTCGCGCACGGCCTGTGCCCGGCACTCCAGGCGGGCCCGCTCGATCTGCGTGATCTGGCGGGCCTGTTCGGCCTGGGCGGAGGCCATGTCGCGGATGGCCTCGTTGGCCTTGGCCTGGTTCTGGAAGAGCGTCGTGATCTGCTCGCCGTGCTTGGCCCCCACGACCCTGGCGGCGACGACGCCGGCCAGGACCTGGCTGAGGACCCAGACGATGATCCCGCCAATGACCCAGCCGGCGTCGACTGCCGCCGCGAGGTGCATCCACGTCCCTGTGTCGTCGGCCATCCGTGACTCCCTGCTCGTCGTCCATGCGACGCCGCCACGTCCGTCAGGCGGCAGCCATGCGACCCGATAAAATACTCTATTACCGGGATGATCGGCATTGAGTCAAGATTAAATTTACGTGTTTTGTAACTTTTAATCGTTTAGCGGTTAGCCATATCGAGAAGAAACCGCTTGACCTCGCGCGGTTTTGGATTCATACTGACGTGCTGAATCGGCACCTCCCCCGGCCGATTCTCGACGAAGAGGTTAGCGGCCCTGCACGATGGTGCGGGGCCGCTAGCTATTCCTCCCCTAGGGAAAACTTGTAACCAGGGATGTACAGGTCCATGCTGGCAGGGCGCCCTTGCCTCCCGTCGAAAACCTGTCCGTCCTTACTCATTGGACCTATCTGGTTTGCAACGCCTGGTTTGGCGATCTCGGGCGGAGTACTTCCTGTAACATCGTGACAAAAACGGACATAGATGACGACTTCGCCTGTATCGGAATTCCTCCCAAGAACCAGGATGTCCTTTTCTTGAACGTAGAGAGTTCCGTGCTGATCAACGATCTCGACCCGATGTCTTCCAAGGGCGTAGACTCCTGGCGATGGAGAACTAATCCGTGGCTTCAACTCGTCGGGTATCCTCCACGAGACGTAGCTAAAAGACGGGCCCCACATTTGTGCGCAAGGGAGCGTTACGGTATCGCGTGATAGAAGAACAAGAATCAAGATCACAACAGAAAACGCGGCAATCGACATAATCGCGGCGACCACCCTCTTGTTCATCTTCATGCTTGAACCCACCTAGCTCCTCTTGAGATGGTCGATCACCTTATAGGCCGCGGCGACCTGTGACGCCTGGATCGCCCTGGCGGCGAAGGCCTGGTTGATGGACTCCAGCAGCGCCGACTTGCCCTTGATGCGGATGCGTTTCAGCACGGCCTCGCGCTCGCCGTCCACCTCCAGCAGCACGCAGGCGATCCCCGCCGTGACGCGCTGCTGCGGATCCACGACGACCATGTCGCCGGCCATGTAGTCCGGCTCCATCGACTGGCCCTCCACGCGGACGGCGATCGCCGTGGCCGGCGCTCCCGCGTAGACCAGGAACTCGCCGCACCAGCCGGGCGGGTATTCGCGCGCCTCCACGGCGTCCAGCCCCGTGCCGGCCGCGATCTTCCCGACGACGGGCACATACTGCCTCCACCAGTCGCTCACCGACGGCACGGCCTCCGGCGGCACCGTCCGGTACCCGCTGCGATCTTCCTTGGCCTGCCGTTTCATGTCGGCGCGGATCCGCCGCACAACCGGAGGGGTCATCTCCCCGGTGTGGGTAGGCGGAACGCGGTCAACGAACTCACAGAACCTTCTGTATTGTGCAGCCTCTTCTAGCCGCTCTAACGTGACCGAAGGAGAAACGTCGCGACCGGTAAGCAACCAGTTGGCGGAGTGCCCGCTCGCCTCTACGAAACGGATCAGTCCCTCCAGCAAGTCCGTATCGATCGACGTCGCCGCACCCCTCTCCAGGCGGCTGACCGCGTTGTTGTTGGCACGGCCGAGGAAGTCGGCCAGGTCGGCCTGGCTGAGGCCGGACTGCCTCCTTAACATGTGCAGCCTCTCCCCGATCTTCCGGGCCATTTCGGCCGCCTCTGAAGTCTTATGGGAACCCATGAAATTATTTTCAGATTTCCTCTTGACTCTCTTCATGTCTAGCCGAATAATATAACCGTGGAACGATTAAACCTACACTTTACTGCCAAACTTCACGCATCATGACAAGATCAGCCCAACACGCCAAAGCCACAGAGGACAAAAGAATTTTACGCCAGGCGGGGGCGTCCGTCAAGGCACAAATCATTTCTTCCGGCTTTGCGCTTGGGCGCCTCGCTGCCTGGGCCGGGGTGGCAGCTTCCACGCTTAGCAATTGCCTTGCGGGCCGAACTCGCAACCACGAGACCCAGGTCAGGATCTGGGAGGCGTACTGCCGGCTCGTCGGACCCGAAAAGAGCCCTTCCCTTGTGGAGTTCTGGGGCGACCTGCTCAGCCGGAGGATCGCGGGATGAACGTCGAACTCTTCGGGCAGCGGATTCGCAAGATGCGAAAAGACCTGGGCCTGACCCAGCGGAAGCTGTCGGCGATCCTGGGGCTTGCCAGCCCGGACACGCTGACGCGGCTGGAGAACGGGAAGGCCACGCAGATCAGCCTGTCGGTCCTGTTCGGACTCATCGACATCGCCATGAAGGGCGATGTGGAAGTCTGGTGGCTGCTCGGATGCGAATCCAACCCGGATAGCCGGACCTTCCGCCAATCCGCCAACGAGAAGATCACCATGGCGATCGGCGAGTTGCGGGTCGCGCAGGCGATCGCCGAGGCGCTTCTGCTCGAACTGAGGGTCGCGAGATGAGCGACCGCGTCACCATATATAAGGATGACCGTCCGGTGCTGAGCATCCGCCGGCGCGTGGGCGAGGCCGTCCACCTGGACCACCCGGCGATGGGCCGCGTGACGATCACCGTGGTCCGCGCGAGCCGGACCGGCCAGATGCGCCTGGCGATCCAGGCCCCCCGCAGCGTCGCCGTCCTCCGCGACGACGCCATCCGCACCGAGGCCGCACACCTGGCATCCACTCCCGAAAGGGGCGAATCATGAACCCGGAGAACAAGCTGACGTTGAAGGAAGGCGTCGTCGCCATCGTGGCGCTGCTCCTGATCGTGGCGATCTGCCTGATCCTGGTGGACCGCGCGATCGAACACTTCTGCGGAGAGCCGAAGGCCGACGCCGTGCCGCGCGTGATCTGGCAGCCGGCCAGCCAGCCGGCCCAGGAGGTGGACGCCCACGCCGCGCACCGCGTGGGCGGAGTCACCGTCATCCAGATCCGCGACGCCCACGGCGTCTGGCGGCTGGTGGACCCGAAGGAAATCCAGACCCTGCCGCGCGACCGCGGCGAGCGATAGCGAACCAGGAAAGGAATCCGACATGACGCAGGCACAGATGACGCAGGCGGATCCGCAGGCCCGGCAGGTCCGGGCGGCCGATCCGCTTGCCGGACGAAAGAGACGCGGACCCGTGGCGACGTGCGAGCTGACGTCCGAGCCGGCCCGAACGACGCACGGCCCGCACAACGTGGTCCGCGCGACGATCCGCCAGGGCGTGGACCTGGTGGTCGGCAACGTGCGGCTGGCGATCGCCGGCGAGCACCTGTTCCTCTACGCCAGGGACGTGACCGTCCAGATCACGCCGCACGCGACGGCGATCGGCCTGCTGGCGTCGGTGCTGGCGATCGCGCCGCCCGACCAGCCCGCCCGGCTGGAGCCGCTGCCGGCGGACCGGTTCGCCGGCCTTCCCCTGGTCAGCGTCGGCCAGGGCGACACCCGCCGCGACGTGTTCCCCAAGGACCTGTAGCCCAAGAGTCTTCAATGGTCAATGGTCAATTGGCAATGGTCAATGAATCCAACGCCCGCGAGGGCGCCTGGATTCCCGTCGCCCGCGCGGCGGAGATCCTGGGCTGGTCGGCCCGCAAGACGCAGATCGCCTGCACCACCGGCGAGCTGACCGCCCGCCGCAACGGTCCGCAGTGGGAGATCGACGCGACGTGCCACCCGGCCATGCGGATCGCCCTGGGCATCGGCGGGCCGGACCTGCACCTGGTGGACTCCTCCGGAAGCGAGGCCGTGCTGGCCGGCCTGTCGGCCGCCAAGCGCGAGACCCTGCATGTCCGCTACGGGATCGTCCGCCGCTTCGAGCAGGCCTGCTCCAACCGCCCGGCCTCCACCGGGCGGACGGAGTTTCTGCGGATCTGGTGCGAGGCGTGGAACGCCGCCGGCCACGAGCCGAACGTGAGCCCCCGCACGCTGGAGCGATGGACCGCCGCCGTTCGCCGGGGCGGCGCTGCCGCCCTGGTCGACGCCCGCCGCTACAGCGGCCAGGCCAAGATGAGCCCGCAGGCGTGGGAGGCGTTCGCTGGCATGTACCTCCGCGAGAGCCGCCCGTGCGCATCCTCTATATACGAGCGGGTCGCCGTCCTGGCCGAGGCCGAGGGCTGGGACTGGCCAAGCCTGCGGACCGTCCAGCAGTGGGCGAGCCGCAAGCTGGACCCCGCGCTCAAGACGGCCGGTACCGATCCAAAGAGATTCCGCGACCGCTGCCTGCCGACGCTCGAGCGCGACTGGTCGCGGATCGGCGCGATGCAGGTCTGGGTCGCCGACCACCGCCAGCTCGACGTTCTGTGGCCTCGCTACGAGTACGTGCCGTCCAAGCGGCAGTGGCGCTGGGCGTGGCGGCGGCCGTGGCTGACGATGTTCCTCGACTGCCGAAGCTGGATGCCCGTCGCGTGGACGCTCTGCTTCGACAGCCCCAACGGCAACCGCGTCATGGCGACCTTCGCTCGCGGCGTGCTGGCCCACGGGCGGCCGGAGCACCTGTACCTCGACAACGGCAAGGATTTCCGCATGCGCCGCTTCGCCGGCGGGCGGATGGTCAACTGCTCGAGCGCCGAGCGCGTCGTGCCCGAGAAGCAGGTCCGCCCGCTGCTGGAGCGGCTGGGCGTCGGCGCCACGTTCGCCGCGCCGTACAACGCGCGGGCCAAGGTGGTCGAGCCGTGGTTCCGCCTGATGAGCCGGTCCTTCGACACGACCTGGCCGAGCTACTGCGGCCGCGACGCGAAGGTCCGGCCCGAGGCACTGAAGGCTTTGACCAAGAAGGCCGAATCGTTCCTGGCCGGGCGGATCGGCAGCGAGGACCTGGCGGCGATCCTGCTGCACGACGGGCCCGCAGACGTCCGCGACCGGCTTTGCCTGGCCCCGCTTCAACGGGCGCTCGACGCCTGGATAACCAACGATTACGCGGTGCGCGAAAGCCCGTCCCGCTGGTGCAGCGGGCTGAGCGCCCGGGCGGCGTTCGAGCGGCTGCGCGGCGACGCCTGGCAGTGCGTCAAGCCGGCCGAGGCGGACATGGCCCTGCTGCTGATGCCGAGCGTGCCCGTCCGCGTGCAGCCCCAGGGCGTCTACGTCAAGGCGTTCGGACGGTTCTACGACTCGCCGGACCTGGACGCCCGCCGCTGCGGGTCCGGTCGCGACGTCGCCCGCAAGGTGTCGTACCGCTTCGACCCCGACGACGAGACGAAGGTCTACTGCTTCGACGCGCAGAGCGACGTGTTCCTCTGCGTCGCGGGCCCCTACGCCGGCGGCGGCTGCCACCCGCTGGCCGCCCGCCTGGGCGACGACGAGGATCGCGACGCCGTCGCCGTCGCCATCGCCCGCCAGAGGCGGCTGGCCCGCGAGGTGAGCGGACGGCTGCGCGGCGTCCGCGAGCTGGCCGGCAACGCGGCGCTGGAGCTGAGCCGCCGAAGCGGGCAGGCCGACGGCCTGAAGCTCGACGCCGACCACGCAAGCCTGGTCGCGCCGCCTCCGCCACGGCGGGCGGTGATCCAGCTCCAGGGCGAGATCTCCCGCGCTGCGAAGGCCGGCCAGCGGCACGACGACGAGCGGGCCGAGCAGGAGCGGACCTGGCAGTCGGCCAGGGAGTTCTTCGCCAACGACAAACGCGCAACGGGGACCGACGACCAGGTCGCATCGCCGGACGGTCCGGCGGTGGACCCGTGGTCCATGTTCACGGACGGCTTGACGGGCACGGACGCCCAGGAGCAACGCGATGAACGCGAGCCGAATGCAGGGGCAGAGCCCCTTTGACCTGCTGAGCAGACGAGGAGACGTGATGGACAATCCGGGCCCGATCACCGAGGCCGAGAAGCGGGAGATCCTGGCCAAGCTTCGGACCATGCTGGCCGCCGACCGCTCGATGAGCCACGCGAAGATCGCGACCAACATCGGCTGCTCGGCCAGCGTGGTCTCGCAGATTATGGGCGGCAAGTACGGCGGATCGACCGACAAGTACCTCGCCCGCGCCCGCCAGTGGCTGGCCGCCCGCGACATGGGCCAGGTGGACCAGGCCGAGAGCCGCTTCGTGGGCACGACCATCGGCAAGTCCGTCGTTCAGGTGTGCCTGCGGACCTGGCGGCTGGGCAAGATGGCCCGCGTGGTGCTGCCCGCCGGCGCCGGCAAGACGCAGGCGCTGCTGGAGGTCAAGCGCCGCTACGGAAGGCACGTCCTCTACGTGCAGGCCCACCAGGCCGGCAGCACGATCACCGGGATGCTGCGTGCGGTGGCGCGGGCGGCGGGGATCTCCGTCAGCCGCAACGACTCCTCCGACGAGATCTACGAGAAGATCCGCGACCTGCTGACCACCTGGCGGCAGACCGACGAGCGGCTCAGCGCCCTGATCCTGCTGGACGAGGCGACGGCCCTGAGCGGGCGGGCCCTGAACTACGTCCGGCAGTTCCACGACGACCAGGCCATGCGGGCGGCGGTGGTGCTGGCGGACACCGAGGACCTCGCCTCCATGCTGGCCAGCCGCCGCAAGCTGCCGGGCGGCTACGCCCAGCTCCGCAGCCGGATGGCCTTCAGCTACCCCTCGCCGTCGGCGAGCCTGGAGCAGCTGATCACCCGCGACGACGCGGTCGCCGTGGCGCTCGAGGTCATGCGGGCCTGCGGGCACGAGCGGGCGAAGGTCAACGCCGACGCGGCGAAGTTCCTCCACGCGATGGCACTGGACGACGGCACGCTGCGCAACGTCGAGCAGCGTGTGACCGCCGTGGCGGCGATCGCCGAGGAGTGCGAGATCGAGCCGACCTGGACGGTCGCCGAGCTGGACTACGCCGGCCTGCTGCTGGGCCAGCCCACGCGCGGCCGATACCGGACGCCCCCGTTCGGGCGGCAAGTGGATTCCGACGAGACCAGGCCCGCACGGATGGCGGGCTGAGCGGACGCAGCGTGCGCGGCGCGTGCCGCGCGGAAGGGTGGTGGCGAATGATCCTGTCGATCGGGCGAGTCGCGATGGTTGCGGCGATCGTGCTCCAGGGCGGCCTGGCCGCGATCTACGGCTGCCAGGGCCGGCCGTGGACCGTCAATGCGATCCTCGGCGTGCTCGGGGCGATGCTGCTGCTCCAGGCGGGAACCCCAATGGAGCGTGCGTGATGGCAAAGATCCACTGCTGGGCGAACGGATCGCCAGGACAGGTCAAGCCTCTTGGATGCACGACCCGGCGCGGGAAGTTCCACGTCGCGCACTTTTATATCGAGAGCGACGTCGGCTCGGCCGGCCTGACGGTCAGCCTCAAGCCTGCCGATCTGCGTCGGCTGTCGGCCGCTTGTCTGGACGCGGCTGCCAGGTGCGAGGAGAAGGACCTGGCCAACACGGGGGACCCGCGATGATTCGTAAGCGCAAGCCGACCGTCGTTGCCGCGCGGATGTACATGGAGTTCCTCCGCATGTCCGCTCGCGACCAGGGCCTGACGCTGGCCGCGCTGGCCAGCGTCCACCTGGAGAAGCTGGAAAGCGACAAGGCCACCATCGGCATCACCGACAACGCCGGCGGGCCCTTGGTCGGGTGCATCGTCCTGGCGCGCGGAGCGGAAGCCGAGCCGCTGGCGGAGGCCAACTGATGAAGCCGCGCGAGGCCGACAAGTCGCGCGGGCTCAAGCTGACCATCGAGCCCGCCTTCTCGGACGCGATGGCTGGCTGCCGGTTCTCGACCATCGACGTCCTGAGCGTGACTGTCGCGTCGCTTCCGGGCAAGCCGGCCAGGCGGACCATGGGCCCGTTCTACCTCTGCCTGCATCCGGACCGCACGCCGCGATCCGGCGGAAAGCCGCCGCTCTGCCGGCTGATGCTGGTCGGCGGCCTGTGCCCGGATATGGACCCGTGGGGCGGCCATGAGGCGATCTGCTTGGAGGACGACGGATGAGCCTGGACCTGGACTGCTTCGGTTGTGGGTATCCGTCGGACGAGATGGATGCGATGGACGCGGCGTGCGTGGCCCTGGCCGGCCCGATGGTCCTGTGCCAGCCGTGCCGCCGACGGGTGCAGGACATGCTCCGCGACGAGCGATCCGCCCTGTCGGCCATCGCGCGTTGCGTCAACCTGAAACTTCTGCGGGTGGCGGAGGCCCTCGCGTTCAATCAGCGCCGCGCGGCGCTGGGGCGGCGGATCTCCGAACTGCTGGACATGGAAGGAGAAGCGACCGATGGATCGATGCCGAAAGAACAAGAGGTGCACCCGTGAGGTGAACCCGGAGACGGGCAAGCACCGCGGCCCGTGCAGCCGAAAGCCGCCTGTCGCGGACGACGCGAAGCCGACGATCCCTCCGCCTCCTCCGATCGCCGGAAGCGAGCAGCCGATCGACGATCAGATCAGCCTGGCCACGCAGGCGCTGGCCCACCTGGGCGTGCCAAGCGTGCGGGTGGTCGGAGGCATGATCTACATCAGCCCGAAGCAACTCTCCTGCGGAGGAAGTCCGGCAGTCGAGCTTTGCGAAGTCGATGGAGGCGTCTGCCGCATGAAGATCCAGGTCGACCTGGCCAAGGTAGATGATGGGCTCGTGGACCGTTCTGTCCTTGAGGCGGTACTTCGTCGCCTCGACATCGAGGGCCGACCGTACTCGAACGACCGGAAGATCTACGAGTTCGGCGGCAAGGCGATCACGATCACGCACGACGGGTTCGTTCACGCGTGCGAGTTCAACGAGCGGCCTGCACTGACTCCGTAATGCCGTACTGGTAAAACGTGCGCGGGCGGCCGCGTGCGCCGCCCGTTTCCAAGCCGCGCCGGTCTGGCAGGCCGGCGTGCGCGACGACGTAGCTCAGCGGCAGAGCGTCCCCGGTCCGGGTTCCGAGGGAAGGCGCGGGTTCGAGTCCCGCCGTCGTCTGTGATGTTGACCAACGGACAAAAGAAGGCGCTGCACTCCGCCGCCAGACAGGCCGGTCTGGACGAACAGGCCAGGCGGACGGTGCAGCGCAACGTCGGCGGCTTCCACTCCGCCGCCGATCGAAGCGCAAGCCGCGACGGCTTCGTGGCCGTCATGGCCTTCCTGGAGGACCGCTGCGGTGGCTGCCTTCGCGGCAACACGCCTGGCTACTGGGCCCAGCAGCGAGACCAGGCGGACCCAGGCGACAGGCTGCGCTGGCGCATCGACCAGGAGGCCAACGCCCTCGGCTGGACCAAGGCCCAGGTGAACGCCTTCCTGTCCAGCCGCCACATGAGCGGCGACCTGTTCGGCACGGTGCAGCAAGCGCCGGCCTACTGGCTGAGCAGGCTGCTGGAGGGCATGATCCAGATCCGCAAACGCATGGACTCTCGCTCGGCCGCGCCGCGCAGATCTGCGCGGGCGTTCGAGCCGCTTCCTATTCCAGAGGTGCCAGATGACATCCCTTTTTGACTCCGACGAGACCCCGACCGCCAGGCACGAGATCCAGATGCAGACCGACTCACCCGTTGCGCTGCGCGTGGACCGAGACGAGATCCGCCGGCTGCTGCGCGATACGCCGAGGCTGCCTGCTCTGGCCAGGGGCTACGGCGACGAGGAGGCCAGGGCCTCCGCCGACCCGATCGGACTGGCCGGGCTGCCTGGCAACCGTGACGCTTTGAACGACATCGTCGTGGATCTGTGCTGGAGGCTGGCCTGCACGGACCAGACGCTGCGCGGCTCGCGCCTCGTGGAGGAGCTTGGGCTCGCTGGTGGAACGCGGGCCTTGCGGCTGCTGGTCGCCTACGCCCACGTGCACCACCGCATTCGCGCGATCGTCGGCGTGCCAGGGTCCGGCTACTGCTGGGGGCCAAACCGCGACAAGGTCTACGAGGTCATGGCAGCCCACGCCAGGCGGATGGGCCGATGCTTCTTCTTCTCCGCCGCGCTCTATGGCCGAGGCACGCCGGCCGTGGAGGCGGCGCAGATGGTTCTCGACTTCGTGTCGACACGCCAGCCGAGTGGCCAGACCCCAGACGAGCTGGCGTCGATGATGCAGGCCGAGGGCGTCAAGGTCGAGCACGTGCTGAGCGCGATCATCGACCACCTGGCCGAGACGCCAGACGGCCGCAAGGCCCTGAAGGTGGTCGGGGCCAAGCATGAATCGGTGCTGGTGTCGCAGGACGTCCTGGCCCGAGCCGAGCAGTCGCTGGCCAGCGCGCTGTCTGACTTGCAGGCCGCCCGCCGAGCCGGTTGATTTCGTCCCGGTACGCGGCCACCGCGACGGCAGCCGGCTCCGCGCAGATCCGGCGCACGGCCCAGGTTTGACTCCCCGTTAACTGCCCGTTACCTGCCGATTGACCCGCCGTTTCCGCCAACCGTCAATTCCGCTTGCGTCGCTCGCCGCAACTCGCTATCGTACCGTCAGTTCCCGCTTTGTCCCGCCGCATCCCGCACTCCGCCACGTGCCCCTGCGGCGTGTACTGGCCTTGAGCCTTGCTGTTACCCACATTTTGACAAGGCCGACCCCCGCCGGCTTGTCCGGCGGGTGAAGGAGTCTGGGTGAGCTACGGGCGGGCCGCCCGCGTGCTGCGACCCCCGCCGGCTTGTCCGGCGGGTGAAGAAGTTAGGGTGAGCTACGGGCGCACGGCCCCCATGTCGTACTCGCCGAACGTCCCGGCGTAGTAGCAGTCCTCCCAGATCATGCATTGCCCCAGGCCGTACGCCAGGTTGTTCAGGTATGCCAGGGCGATCTCCTGCGGCGAATGCTCGATGTTTCCCCGGATCGCCAGATGCAGGTGGTCGGGCATGATCGACAGGGCGGACACGCCGTGGCCCTTCTTGCCCGCAATCGCCAGGCACAGGTCGCGACTCCGCCCCAGCCGCGCGTCGTCCACCATTCGATATCGCTGACGGACCACCAGGACTAGGTGCAGGTTGTACCAGTACCGTCCGCTGTTGGTCGCCGTCGGCTGGTCCAGTCGGACGGCTGGGTTGCGCAGGGTGAACTGGGCGAGGTGTTCCCGGAATCGCGGATCGGCCAGCGGCTCCTTGCCGCACTGGCCCAGGACGTACTTCTCGACCTCGCGGGTGTGGTTGTCGCCAATGCTCCGGACCGCGATCCTGCGAGAGAAGTCCATCGCTTGCCCGCCCTGCCGCAGGACGTGCTGGAGCCGCCCCTTGAGTCGCCCGGCCAGGAACACCGGCGAGAGGGACGGCTTGGTGCTGGCGGTGAGCTGAACGCAATCTTCGTGCGTTCGATGCTCCAGCACGCGAATGCCATCTGCCTCCCAGGCGGCGGCGCAGGCGCGAAGGGCCTGCGCCCAATCCGGAGGCGAGGCGGGTATGGCGAACCAGCCAGTCCAGCCGTAGCGGAGTTGATAGGCGGGAGATCGCATGCGGTCCAACGTGTAGAGCGGTTCGGGCATGTGAGAGTCCCTATGCGCCGGAGGATAGTCAAGACAAGGCCTTCATGCCAGGAGAAAGATGCACGCCCGGGCGCGTAGCCCGCCCAAACTCGTTCACCCGCCGGACAAGCCGGCGGGGGTCCTTCCTTTCAGCGCCCGGGCGCGTAGCCCGCCCAAACTCGTTCACCACTGCTGAAGGCTGTGGGGTCACCCGACGCGGCAATTGTCGGACAGCCTGGGTTGTTAGTTGTTGGCAGGGGCGGAGGCCGCTTTGGGGAGGCGGCCTGCGACTTTCCGCCCCAGCCACAAAGCAAGCCACACCAAAGCGATGCTTATCGCAATCTCCAGGAATCCTCCGAAGATCAGGGGCAGGATCCCGTCCCAACGGAAGACCTCGAACAAGAGAAAGAGCACAAGAAGTGTCAGCACCCAGGCGATCCGCCCTGACGTCTTCAAATTCCTGCAGGCTGCTCCGGCGGCGAAAGCCCCGGCCCACGAAATCAGAACACCAGCCGGGGCGAGAACGTCGTCTCGCAGCCCCAGCCACGCCCCATAGCGATATTCGTGCGGACAGAGTTCTTGGTGGGGGCGAGTGGCGGCGATTCGTTCCGGGTCTGCCACGTCAGGCGGCTCAGGAACACCGGCTGTTCTAAGCATGTCCAGCCATTGCTCCCTGCTCAAGCCAGTCCGTTCATTGCGCTTGTGGGGCTCGGACGTGCGTGTATCAAAGAAGAAGAATCCATCGGCTGCCTTGCCGTAGATGATGGAACCATATACGCCACACTCTTCCACATGTCCAATGAACGGGCTGTAAGCAGTTCCGACGCGTTCCGCGACGCTGACTTTGCCCTGCTTACCTTCTCTCGTGTCGACTAACCAATCTGGGCGCATGTACAGAACGTAGTCTCCGGTCAGCCTAACTTCCCGCGGCCTCTCTTCGGCAGCACAAGGCGGGCAAAGCAGCCACGCTACGAAGAACAGTGTAACCGATGGGAGCAAACAGGTTCTCGCGGAGGTAATCCCCAAGCTCTTGCGGACAGTTCCCATTGGTCGTGCTCTGGATAAGATGCACACACATCGTAACAAGTGTGTGCACATTTATCCATCCGGACCAACAACGAACAACCAACAACGAACAACCGACAACCCCCAACTGCCGATAAGGTAGTATCGCGTGAGCAAAGCACTGGACAGGTTGATGGCCGTCGGTTCGATGGCCGACTCCATGGGCGTCTACGTGCCGGCCAAGGTGATCCAGAAACTCCTGGGTCTGGGCCGGCTGCTGGTGTTCATGTACCTGGTGGCCGGCAAGACGCAGTTCGCCCTGTGGACGCTGGGGGTGGCGATCTTCTCGGTGGCGGCGCCGCTGCTGACGCTGGGCAGCCCCAACGCCCTGGCCCGCTACGCCGCCCTCTACGAGCAGCGGGGGGAGCTGCGCCGCTTCTGCCGAAACGCCCTTCTCATCGTCCTGGGCTGCACGGCCGTCACGGCCGCCATCGCCTTCGCCGCCAGTGACCTGATCACGCTGTACGTGATGCTCTCGGGCAAGACGGCCGGCCCGGACGTGAGCTTCGAGTTGCAGCGGACCGTGTGCTACGTCGCCCTGGGCAACGCCGTCATGCTGACGCTGTACCTGAACCTGACGGCCATCCTGTACGGGCTGCGGACCTATCGCCTGGTGGCGGCGGTGGAACTGCTGTTCGCCGTCCTGTTCACGGCGGCGGGGACGACGGTGCTGCTGGTCTGGCCGACGGGCTTGGCGGTCCTGGCGGCCCACATGGTGTGCCTGGCGGCGGCGACGCTGGCCGGGGCGGCGGGGCTGTGGCTCGGGCTGGACAAGATTGCGGATTCACAGGAGCAGACGCAAGGCAGGCCGGCAGAAGCGGGCAGGTCCGCAGGCTCTCCGGAACGCGCGACGACTGCCAACATGCTCGGGCGTCTCCTGCGGTTCGGACTGGTCGCCCTGGCGGCCAACACGCTGTGGGGGATGGCCTCGTACGCGAGCCTGTGGCTGACCAACCGCCACCTCAGCAAATCCGACGCGGGGGTCTTCGCGGCGATGCTGCTGATCGGTCAGCCGGTGCTGTTCCTGGCCGACGCCGCCTGGGCGGTGGTGTTCAGCCACGTGGCCAGGCGATGGGAGTCGCACGACCGGTCCGGGGCGATGTTCGCGCTGGAGGCGGCCTACAAGGCGGTGACGCTGTCGCTGATGACGCTGGCGGTGGGCATGTACGTGACCGCTCCCCTGTGGATTCGAGTGCTGCCGGCGGGCTATCGCTCGGGCCTGCCGCTGTTGGGCGGACTGCTGCTGTACTTCCAGACCGTCATCCACCTGGCCCTGCTGACGATCGTGGCCAAGCTGCACGAGAGGCCGTGGGTCATCGCGGTGGCGGCGGCGGCTGCCATCGGCGGCAACCTGTCGCTGGGCCTGACCTGGGTGCCGACGTGGGGCATGGAGGGGGCGAGTTGGGCGGCCGGCGTGGGCTGCCTGGGCGGGTCGCTGGCGGTCTCGGCGATTTACCTGCTGGGCAGTCGCGCTCGGCTGACCGCGGGTAGCTGGATCGTCCTGGCCGTGCCGGCGCTGCTGCTGCTGCCGGCCTGGGCGGCGGCCGCCGCCTGGGCGGGCCTGCTGGCGGCGGCGCTGACGACGCGCCTGGTGCTCACCCCGAGAGAGAAGACCCTCCTGGCGGGCAAGATCGCAGCCGGGTGGCGGCGGGTGCGGTCATGGCGGTGACGGTCTCGGTCATCCTGGTCACGCACGACCGCCCGGCGAGCCTGTCGCGGGCCGTACGGTCGGTGTTGGCGCAGAGCCGCCCGGCCGCCCAGGTGGTCATCGTCAACGACGGCGACCACGAGGTCTCGCCGGACCTGCTGGACGAGATCGAGCGGTCGCCCTCCGCCCTGCGAACCGTGCACCAGGACCGCCCCTGCCTGCCGGCGGCCCGCAACGCGGGGCTGGCAGCCGCCGAGGCGGACGTGCTGCTGCTCCTGGACGACGACCACGAGTTGCCGCGCGATTACCTGGCGCGGCTGGCTGGCCTTTACGAGGCCGATCCCGAGGGGGCGGTGGACGCGATCAGCGGGCTGGTGGTCGAGCCGGGGCGGGCCAGGCCCTCGCGCCTGTGGCGGACGATGATGCGGGCGGCGGGGCATCTGCGGTGGCGGCCCAGGCGGTGCGTGGCCCGCTCGCGGCCCCTGCCGGAGGCGCTGCAGGGGCGGCTCGTCGCGACCCGTTACCTCACGGGCGGGGCAACGAGCATGAGGCGGGCGATGGCGCGCTCGATCGGCTACGACGAGGGGCTGGGCGGCTACGCCTTGGGCGAGGACCGCGAGTTCAGCTACCGCGCGACGCGGCGTTTCGCCATCTACCAGGCGCCCGGCCTGCTGATGGTGCATCACGGCGAGCCGTCGCAGCGGCCCGACGACCGCACCTACGGGCGCATGATCGTGCGCAACTACCTGCGCCTCGCCTCGCGCGCGATCGAAGAGGGCTGCGGCAAGTGGGTGGCGGTGGGGTGGAACCTGGCCGGCCTGGCGCTGGCGCACGCGGCATTCGCGATCGGCGGACGAAGACGCCGTTACCACTGGGACGTGCTGTGCGGCATGGCCGCCCAGGCGATTGCGGAATGCGGATTGCGGATTGCGGAATTCGGTTGGCGCGTGGCGGACTTGCGGGCGTCGTTCAATCCGCAATCCGCATTCCGCCATACGCAATCCCCCCGCGTGCTCCTGCTGCTGTCTCGGTTTGATTCCGGCGGGGCGGAGCGGATCGCGCTGGACCTGATGGGGCGGCTGGGCGAGCGGGGCGCGGCGGTGGGGGCGGCCGCGATGTACGGCGGGGGGCAATGGTCGGATCGCTTCGCGCGCGCGGCGGCCTTCTGTTGCGACGGCCTGGCCCGCGGGCGATGGGACGCGTGGTCGATCGCGCGAACGGCCCGCCTGATTCACCGCGAGCGGGTGGACGCGGTGGTGATCGTGGACGCGGTGAAGAACGCGATGCTGGCGGGGATGTGGGGCGCCGCGCTGTCGGGGCGGGCGGTGCGGCTGCTGCTGTGGTGCCACGCCTGCCCGGGCCATCAGCTTAGCGGCAGGATGGGCGGCTTCGTGGGGCGGCTCAGGCGGACGGCCGGCCGGCTGGACCGGATCGTCTGCGTGGCCGCCTGGCAGCGGCGCGAGCTGGAGCGCCTGGGCGTGGCGGGCGAGAAGATGACCGTGATCTCCAACGGAGTGGACCTGGAGCGTTTCGGCCGAAGACACGACGAAGATGCCCGTACGGGCGCACTACGAACGCGCCGCGAGCTGGGCCTGCCGCAGGAGGCGTTCGTGCTGGTGCAGGTGGCGAACTACTGGCCGGAGAAGGACCCCGCCTGGCTGCTCGACGCGATGGCGATGGTGACAGGCGGCGGTGAAGTTTGTAGTGCCGCCGTCGGGCGGCCGCAAACGGCAAACGATCAGGAGGCGGCAGACGCTTCCGCAGGCAAAGCCCACGGAAAGCCTTCCGTGGGCTTTCAACACGGAACGCACCTTCACTTGGCGCTGGTGGGGCGGGGGATGGACTCGCCGGCAGTCAAGCAGGCCATCGCGGCGCGGGGGCTGGAGGATGCGGTGACGCCGGCCGGCTACCGCGACGACGTGCCTGCCTGGCTGGGCGCAGCCGACGCGTTCGTGCTGGCCTCGGCCCACGAGACGCAGTCGCTGGCCGCGATGGAGGCGATGGCGGCCGGCCTGCCCGTGATCGTGGCCGACATCCCCGGCTTCGGCGACCTGGTCGAACACGAGCGTACCGGTCTCAAGTGCCGCCCCGGCGACGCGGACGATCTGGCCGACTGCATCCGCCGGCTGGCCGGCGACCGACAACTGTGCGGGCGCCTGGCGGCGGCGGCCCGGGACGTTGCCCAGGACTGGGACGTCCGCCTTGCGGCCGACCGCTGGCTGGCCGTGCTGGGCGACGCAGGCATTCCTGCCCGCGACTGAGAACCCGCCGCCGGGTCTTTGTCGCGGGTCACAAACCGCCTTCGCCTGCTTACCTGGCGGCCCATTTCTGCCGATGCAATACCTGGAGATATCGCCCCCGCGAGCAGGTTCTGCGCGCGGGGACGGCGAACCTGGAGGCGCAGATCATGGCCCACTCCGACAACGTGCCTGTGCATCCGCCGCGCGACGCGGTGGTGGCGGTGACCAGCCGGTGCAACGCCCATTGCGTGATGTGCAGCGTGTGGAAGCACCCGCAGAGCGACGCGCTCCAGCCGGAGCACATGCGCAAGCTGCCGCCCTCGCTGGCCAGCGTGAACCTCAGCGGCGGCGAGCCCTTCCTCCGCGACGACCTGGAACAGTTCGTGCGCCAGGTCCGCCAGCGATGCCGGCGGGCCCGCATCACCATCTCGACCAACGGCTACCTGGCCGACCGCATCGCCGACCGGGTCGAATCCATGCTGGAGATCGACCCCGCCCTGCGCCTGGCCGTGAGCCTGGACGGCCTGGGCGCCGTCCACGACGCCGTCCGCGGCGACGCCGGGGCCTACGAGCGGGTCATCCGACTGCTCGACCTGCTCCAGGGCCGCGGCTTCCGCGGCCTGAGGCTCAGCATGACCCTGGGGCACGTCAACGCCCGCCAACTGCCCGCGGTGGCCGAGCTGGCCCGCACGCGGGGGCTGGAGCTGGGCGTCGTCGCCGCCCACCGCTGCCGCACCCACATGCGGAGCGATCAGCAGCCGGACCCCTCCGCCGACCAACACGTGCGGGAGGACTTCCAGCAGGTGCTCGCCCAGTGGCTGCGATCGTGGAGACCCAGGCAGTGGCTGAGGGCGCACTTCGCGGCCGGGACGTACCGCTACATGGCCCGCCAAAGCCAGAGCCTGCACTGCGGAGCGGGCGGGAACTTCTTCTTCCTCCAGGCCGACGGCACGGTCTACTCCTGCGGCAGCGACGGGCGAGCCATGGGCAACCTGATCGAGCAGGAGTGGGACGGGCTGTGGAACTCGCCCGCCGCCCGCCAGGCGCGGGCCCTCTCGCACGCCTGCGGACGCAACTGCTGGATGGTCTGCACCGTCCGTTCCTGGTACCGGCGCAACCTCTGGTCGGTCGTCGGCTGGGCGCTGGGGTCCAAGCTCCTGGCCCACCTGCGGCTGTTCCGGCTGGGCGGCCCGGCGAAGGCCCAGGCCGGGCACGCGCCCGGCCAGACGCAGGACGAGCAAGCTTCTATCGAGGCCCCGGTCCGTGCGGATCCTTCACATTGAAAAGACGCCCCGCCGCGGCGGGGTGGGCAGCTTCCTGAACGTGCTGACGGCAGCCCAGAGGCGGCGCGGGCACGAGGTGGAGGTGTTCGGCTGCGCCGAGGGCGAGGCGCCCTCGCGGCAGGCCGGCGGGGCGGATGGGCGCCGTCCGGCGTTCGTGGACTTCACGGGCGCCCCGCTGTGGCGCTGGCCTCGCATGGTCCACAATCCGCAGGCGGCCAACGACCTGGCGGCCTTCCTGCACGCCCGGTCGTTCGACGTCGCACACCTGCACAACATCTACCACCACCTTACGCCGTCGATCCTGCCGGTGCTGGCGCGGCGGCGGATACCTGTCGTCATGACGATGCACGACTACCGCCTGGCCTGCCCGGCCAAGCACTTCGTCTCCGGGCGGGGGCTGTGCACGCGGTGCGTGGGCGGGCGGTTCTACCGCGCCGCGTCGAGCGACTGCGGGCGGCTGCGAGGGGCGGGCCTGGCGGCGGAGAGCTACGTGCAGGCCTGGTCGCGACGGTACGCCGCCGCCGTGGACCTGTTCCTGTGCCCCACGCGCTACATGCGGGAGGTGCTCGCGCAGACCCGCCTGCCGGCGGGCAAGCTGCGGGTGGTGCCCAACCCGGTCGAGTTGGACGGCGCCCACGCCGACGCCGCGGGCGACGAATACGACTTCCTGTTCCTGGGCCGGCTCAGCCGGGAGAAGGCCCCCGAGCTGATGCTGGAGCTGGCCCGCTCGCTGCCGACGGCCCGGGTGGCCCTCGCGGGCGACGGGCCCGAGACGCTGCCGCTGCGAAGGCGGGCGGGCGAGCTGCGGCTGGCGAACGTGACGTTCCTGGGCCTGCTCGACCGGCCGGCCGTCGGGCGGCTTCTGAGCCGATCGGCCTGCCTGGTGCTGACCAGCCGCTGCATGGAGAACAGCCCGCAGGCGATGCTGGAGGCGATGGCGGCGGGGCGGTGCGTGCTCGTGCCGGACCAGCCGCCGCTTCGCGAGTGGGTGCGGGACGGCGTGACGGGGCGGACCTACGCGGCGTCCGACGCGGTCGCGTTGGCGGCGGCGGCAGCCGAAGTGGCGTCCGACGCGTCCTGGCGCCGGCGGATGGGCGAGCGGGCGCGGCGGATGGTGGCGGGGCGTCACGCCGCGTCGGCGGTGGCTGAGGCGGTGGACGAGGCGTACGACGAGGCGAGACGACGATGCGCATTGCGATGGTAGGCACGCGCGGCATCCCCGCCCGGCTGGGCGGCGCGGAGCGAGTAGTGGAGGAACTCGCCCGCCACCTGGTGCTGCGCGGGCACGAGGTCCTGGTGTACTGCCGTCGCGGGCACGTGGGGGCCAACGGAAACGGGCGATGCGGAAGCGGGCCGTTGAGGCTGTTCACGCCGCACTGCGAGGGCAAGCACCTGGAGGCGTTCACAGCCACCGCGTCGGCGCTGTGGGACCTGCTGCGCCGCGACGTGGACGTGGTGCACGTGCACTCGCCCGGGCCGGCCATGCTGAGCTGGTTGCCGGCGGCGGCGGGCAGGCCCGTGGTCTTCACCGTGCACGCGCCGGACTGGCGCCGCGACAAGTGGTCGCCCGCCGCTCGGGCAATGCTGCGCGGGGGGCTGTGGTGCGGCATGAAGTGCGCCGCGAAGGTGACGGCCGTGTCCGCCTCGCTGGCCGAGGAACTGGAGAATCGCTATCACCGGCCGGTCCTTTACGTCCCCAACGCCGCGCCCGCCTGCGAGACGGTCGGCGTGCGATGCCTGCCGGCCTGGGGCCTGACGCCCGAACGATACCTGCTGCACGTGGGACGGATCGTGCCCGAGAAACGTCTCGACCTGCTGCTGCAAGGGTGGACGACGGCGACGACCGACGCCCCGAGGCGTCCGGGCGAAAACGCGTGGAAACTGGCGGTGGCCGGGGCGTGGAACGACAGCCCCTACGGGCGGGCGTGTCGCGCCGCCGCCGGGCCGGACGTGGTCTTCCTGGGCCCGCGCCACGGACGCGAGTTGAGCGAGCTGTATTCGCACGCGGCCGCCGTGGTCCAGCCGAGCGTGCTGGAGGGCATGTCGCTGGTGCTGCTGGAGGCCGCCGCCTACGGGCGCTGCCTGCTGGCGGCGGAGATCCCGGCCAATCGCGAGGTCCTGGGCGAGGCGGCCCTGTACGTCCAGCCGGACGACGCTGCTGCATTGGCGGCCGCGTTGGGCCGATGTATGAAATGCGAGGATGAGCGCGCCCGCCTGGGCGAATCGGCCCGGCGCCGACTGGCCGAGCTGCCCACGTGGGCCGACGTCGCTCAGACTATGGAGCGGGTGTACCAAGCCGCTCGCGCGGAGGCCCAATGACGCACCTGACCATTCTGACTGCTGCCAGAGACGAGATGCTGGAGACCCCGGCTGCTCCCGCGAGGTCCATCGTGCCCGCGGGCGGTACAGTCTACCAGGCGGCCAAGCGCGCCCTGGACGCGGCGGTGGCGGCCGGGATGCTGCTGGTGCTCAGCCCGCTGATGCTGCTGGTGGCGGCGGCGGTGAAGCTGACCAGCCGGGGCCCGGTGCTGTTTCGCCAGGTGCGGGCGGGGCTCAACGAGCTGCCGTTCACCATGTTCAAGTTCCGCACGATGCGCCTGGGGGCCGAGGACGACCGCGAACTGCTGGCCCACCTCAACGAGCAGAGCGGTCCGGTGTTCAAGATCCCCGAAGACCCCCGCCTGACGCCGGTGGGACGGTTCCTCCGTCGCAGCAGCCTGGACGAACTGCCGCAACTGTTCAACGTCCTGCGGGGGGAGATGTCTCTGGTGGGTCCGCGCCCGCTGTGGATGGTCGAGGCCCGACAGGCCCGCGGCGCCGCGCGCCTCCGCACGCTGGTCAAGCCCGGGCTCACCTGCCTGTGGCAGATCTCCGGACGCAGCGAGCTGGACTACGACACCTGGGTCGAGATGGACCTGTTCTACATCCGCCGGCGGAGCTTCCTGCTGGATCTGCTGATCACGATCCAGACCGTCCCCGCCGTCCTCTCGGGGCGAGGGGCCTACTGACCCCTCCGGCCACGCCCTTCGCCGAGGCCAACGTCCCGTTTTCCCGGAAAATCGCGCAGCGATCCCCGTCCGCTCGTACGGTCACAACCTGTTCTAGGACAGTGAGTTATGCCGCAACAAACAAAACAATAAAAATAGGAATAGCCTGAATAATTAGAGTCAAAACAGGACATTCCAGCCCCAAATGGGACATTGGAAGTCCCGCCCGCCCGCGTTCAGGACGTAAGTGATTCAGGGAGAAATGGTTGTGCCGGTTCTCGAAAGGGCCCCGCCGGCGGAAGGCGCCCGCGCCGGCCAGGCCGGGTTTGAGGGGGTCTCCGCGCGTCGACTCAGGCCTTGTCCTTGTCGTCCTCGTCCTTGGCCGGCTTGTCGCCCTTGCCTTCCGACTTGCCGTCCAGTTCTTCCTTGAACCCCCGCAGGCCCTTGCCCAGGCCGCGGGCCAGCTCGGGCAGCTTCTTGCCCCCGAACAGCAGCAGCAGGGCGATGACGATGATGACGAACCCCGGGACGCCGATGTTCTGGATGAACGCCAGGTGGAGCATGGTCGCCTTTCTTCGGACGCTTGCCAAGGCCCAGCCGGGCGCGCCCGATGCCTGATCCCAAGGGAGCGCCGCGCCGGCGTCTCCCGTCTGATTGTACGCCCCGCCGGGCCGGGCGGTTTGGCCGAATGTCGCCTCGGCGCAGATGCCGCCCGGCCCAAGCCGGCAGACAAGCCCCGAGTGTTCGCGGCGCATCGGCGCCCAGGCGGCGCGGCGCCCCGCGCGACGGAGGCGGCTTATGCCTTCTTCACGTCGTCCTTGTCGTCCTTGGGCTCTTCCTCGATCTGCTTCTGGATGCCGTTCAGCTCTTCCTTGAAGCCCCGCAGGCCCTTGCCCAGCCCGCGGGCCAGCTCGGGCAGCTTCTTGCCCCCGAACAGCAGCAGCATCGCTATCAGAATGATGACGAACCCCGGCACGCCGATGTTCTGTATGAACGCCAGGGCCGCACCCGTTTCCACTGTCAGCATAGATCCTACCTCTTGTTTCTCCGCCCGCCCAGCGACGTCGGCTGGAGCGGGCGCGTTGGTCCTAGGCCAGCACGCTGGCCGCCTCGTGCATCCGCGCGGCGATGGCCACGCCCTGCGGGCATGACCGCTCCGCCGCGGTGTAGTCCATCCGCCTCAGGCGATCGTGGACGTCCGCGCCCAACGCGGCGAACAGCCGCCTGGCCCGCTCACGCTCGCCATACGCGTTATGATACGTCAACATCCGCAAAATGTCACGCACCGGAACCTGGCCGCCCACCGCCGACGAGCAGATCCGCTCGCACCCGGCGCAGTATCCCTCGCACGTCGCGCGGGCGTACCGCCCCCACGCCGCACGGTCCGCCGACGTCAGCTTCGTCTTGTCCACAGCCGCCGCCGCGTTCTCGTTGAGCTGGGGCAGGTTCTTCATCAGGCAGCAGGCCGAGTGAACGTCCGCCTCCTCCCACAGCAGCTTCAGCCTCGCCTGCCACTCGGAATAGCCCTTGTCGGTCAGGCCCGCCATGTCGGCGGTTTCCTTGTCCGTCAGCGGCCGGCCCGACAGGCCCAGGGCCTGCACCTTGATGGCGATCGTCCCCAGCTTGGCCGCCTTGATCGCCGCCATCCCCTTGCGGAACTTGCTCAGGCCCAGCACCCGGAAGTTGCACAGGAACATGGCCACGTCCATCCAGGCGAACTGCGAGACCGCCAGCATGTTCTCCATGACGTTGTCGTGGAAGCTGACGCCGAAGAACCGGATCTTGCCCGCCTTCTTGGTCTTCTCCGCCCACTGCTTCCACTGGTCGCCCCAGTCGCCCAGCTCGTTGGGGTTCTGGAGGCGGTGGACGAAGTACAGGTCCACGTGGTCGGTCTTCAGGGCTGCCAGCGAGGCGTGCAGCTCGCGCGTCATGCCCTCGGGGTCGCGCTTGAGCGTCTTGGTCGACAGGACGACGTCCTTGCGGAGGGCCGGGTTCTTGGCGAAGAACTCGCCGTAGCCCTTCTCGCTGTCGACGTACTCCTGGGCGGTGTCCCAGAACCGCACGCCCAACTGGTGGGCCTGCTTGAGCAGGACCTGGTTGCGGACCGTGTCGAACTCCCCGCCCACGCCCAGGATCGGGATCTTCAGACCCGTCTTGCCCAGCACGCGGGTGGGGGTAAGCCCGCCCGCCGCCGCGTCGGCCGCCGTCGCCGGACCGGCCGCCGCCCCCCCAGCCAGCGCCGCCGCCCCCGCCGCGCACGCGCCGTGCAGAAAATCGCGCCGGGTCAGATTGTCGCGCAGGTTGGCCATGTGCATTCTCCCGCCGGGGTCAAACAGGCATTTTACCATACCCCAGCCGGCAGGGTTCAAGTGTTTAACGAAGCTCGCCCGCGAATTAGCGCAACAGAAGAAAGGAACAGCCCCCGCACCCCAAGCCCAAGAACGCCGCAAGCCGACGCGCTGGAATGCGAAGAACCGCTCCGGGACCAAGAATACCGCGCCGGCAGCGAGCCAGACCGCATTTGGCACCCCGCGCGACCGCATTTGACCCGCGGCTGACCGCGTTTCACCCCGGCCGACCGCATTCCACCCCCGGCCGGACACGAAAAGCACCCTCTCCGCGACGCTGTCTCTCGCCCCCTTTTGACATGCCAATGTATCCTTCGGCGCCCCGGCTGCTCCGGAAGGATGGGCGGGCGCGCGTCCGGGATCGCGCCCGCCCCCAGGCGCCTCCAGGGCCGAAGGCCCGCGATGGACCAGCCCAGGCCGCAGCGTAGCGCAGGCCTGGGTGCCGACCCCGCAAGCCGCACAGCCCCAACGGGGCGGGGTAAGCCGTGGAACACCGACGAGACAATGACCCCCGCGCCCCGTCATACCGCCCTTTCGACGGCCGCTCGCACCTCGTCATATCGCCCTTTCAGGGCTCGATTCTCACCCCGCCGCCACCCTGGCCTGCGCTTCGCTTCGGCCTGCCTGCCGTAGGCAGGCCAGGGCTGGTATATGTCGGCCCGTTGGGCCTGGTCTTGCCCCAGCCGGCATGCCGGGGCGTTGGGCCTGCGCCGCGCCGACACCCAAGCGCCCCCGCGCTACTTGCCCCCGCCCCACGCGGACGCGTAATTCCCATCCAACTCCTCGCCCACCATCAGGATGGCGGCGATGCGGCGGGCCATTTCGGTGGCGTAGCGGGCCTCGTCGGTGCGGAGGGGCCGACCCAGGAGCTTGCGCTCGCGGTAGCTCAGCCACTTCTTGATGACCTGGTAGCCGCCGAGGATGTACTCCCGGGCGCTCTGCGGGGTGTTGTGCCGGGAGAAGGAAGTCTGGCCTGCGCCGGCCCCCGAAGCGTGAATGTCCCGCAGTTCGCGAAAGTACGTTTCAACCGGGTCCATGCGAGAATGTGTATCCGAATTGTCCGGTGGCCGCAAGGGCAAACGCGGAGCCGCCCTCGGGAAGGACCCCATCGGCCTGGGCCGATTCACTTCACCCCCGGCCACCTTCCTCCGGCCCTGCGGGCCTGAACTCGCCACGCTCAAACGCTCGCGCAGATAGTCCCGAAGGGACGTCAGCATGTAGCCGGGGGCGCAAGCCCCCGGAAGGCGAGTGAGAATGCAGGCAGAGCCCCAACGGGGCGAAAGAGCGATGCGTGCGTGTGTCCAGGACCGATGGGCCCGCGCCCGTGCGGCTACCCGCACCCGAGCCCGCCCGGGAAGTCCCGAAGGGACGCAGGAGGGTAGCCGGAGGGGAGGCCTTCAGGCCGAGCCCCCGGTTGACGGGTCAAGACACCCAGAGCCCCGGCGGGGCGAAAGAGAGCGTTCCTGCGTCCCCAGCCGCTTGTGCCGCCAGCCATGCGCTGTCGTCCTTTCAGGACTTGTTTCCGGAGCGCGCGGGTTCCGGGGGCTTACGCCCCCGGCTACTTGCTTTCGACCCTTCGGGTCTTCTCTGCGGAACGCTCGAGTTCCGGGGGCTTACGCCCCCGGCTACTTGCTTTCGACCCTTCGGGTCTTCTCTGCGGAGCGCGCGAGTTCCGGCGGCTTGCGCCGCCGGCTACTTGCTTTCGACCCTTTGGGTCTTCTCTGCGGAACGCTCGCCTTCCGGCGGCTTACGCTGCCGGCTACTTGCTTTCGACCCTTCGGGTCTTCTCTGCGGAACGCGCGAGTTCCGGCGGCTTGCGCCGCCGGCTACTTGCTTTCGGCCCTGCGGGCCTGAGGTTGCTGTCGGGGGAGGCCGAGCGCGCCGGTCGCCGTATTTCGCCGTTCGCTGTCCAGGGCCGAAGGCCCGTAAGAAACCAGCCCAGGCCTGCCTACGGCAGGCAGGCCGGAGCGCAGCGCAGGCCAGGGTACGCGTCACCGGGAAACGTGAGCCCTGAAAGGGCGATATACACGCGCGCCGATCGAGCCTCCGTGTCCGTTGTCCTTGCGTCGCGTGGTTCCCCGGCGGGCCGACGCCGCTACGTATTGGTCGCCCCGTCCGGCAGCAGCGTTGGTATGTCGCCCTTTCAGGGCTTCCTCTTCCGGCCGCCGTGGTCCCAGGCCTTCGGCCTGGGCTGGTAAACCGCGGACCTTCGGTCCTGGCCATGCGTTCAAGCCGGTTACGCTGTGCGGCGCTATCCGGAGATGTGGGCCGGGAGGCGGGACGGTGATCCTGTGGCCGAAAGACAGACGCCGGGGGCAAGTCTGGACGCCCGCCCCGTCCCGGCCATACAATAGGAGCACGGGAGAGGCCTCTTCATGGTCCGACCAGTCGACAGTCTGCCCCCCACGACGCCGCATCGCCCGCACCAGCCTCCCGTTGCCGCTTCTCCCAGAATAGGTGCGGTGACCTCCGATTGTTGCGATTATGTGCGAGTCTCGAAATACCTCCCGTGTGGACTCTGGTATCTTCTGTGCTGGCTAAGCGGCTGCGGTCCTTCACCGGTTCAGGGTTCCTTCGGCTTGTCGGAGTCGGCCCAAGAAGGCGTCGTACTGCTTGCCCGCGAGACCACCGTAGCGGATATACAGAAGCTCTGCGACACAATTGAATTGCGATCCGGCGTACAGCCAGTCTATTCGGAAAGCTCTGCGACCGGCGGATGGCTGAGATATGAAGCGGCGTCTGCCTGCGAACTCCCGAAGTTGCGCAAATACCTGCTCTTGCTCCGTGATGAACTGGGCAAATACCCCAGCGACCTCCTATGGAGGATAAGAGTCCAGAAGGTATTGATAGTCAGAAATCTCGCACAACTCGAAATCAGAGTTGCTGTGGCATATGATCCTGATCGATGGGCTCTCATTGTCGACAGCATGGCTGGCGCGCACGATCCTGATTACCAGCGGCGGAACATCCACCACGAGCTATACCACCTCATAGAGACTCAAATCATAGTTGGTTCGAAAGACAAGAGATTGGACGATGACTGGGATAGCCTAAACGGAGGTCTGGCTCGATACAGGGGTGGGGGAGTACGTGTTCGCGACCCCGGCGCTGCCGCATGTACGCATCCGTCTCCCGGCTTTGTGACTGGTTATGCGATGGCGTCTCCTGCAGAGGATCGTGCGGAATTGTACTCTACGCTGCTGGTGGTACCGCTGTCAGTTCGGGTGTACAAGTGGGCCCAAAGCGACATGTTCTTGTCTCACAAGATACAGTACCTTAAGAAGATGCTAGCCAGGTATGACACGCTTTTTGGCAGACAGTTCTGGGACCTCTTGCCCGATTACTGGTTGGCCGGCCAACTGTGTGAAAGACCGCAATGCTGCTGTAGCGTTTGCCGTCGCGACTAGCCCCCAACGGGGCGGCATATACCAGCCCAGGCCGGAGCTCAGCGCAGGCCTGGGTACGCGTCACCGGGAAACGTGAGCCCTGAAAGGGCGATATACACGCGCGCCGATCGAGCCTCCGTGTCCGTTGTCCTTGCGTCGCGTGGTTCCCCGGCGGGCCGACGCCGCAACGTATTGGTCGCCCCGTCCGGCAGCAGCGTTGGTATGTCGCCCTTTCAGGGCTTCCTCTTCCCGCCGCCGTGGTCCCAGGCCTTCGGCCTGGGCTGGTAAACCGCGGACCTTCGGTCCTGGCCACGCGTTCGAGCCGGTTGCGCTGTGCGGCGGAACGCCAATCTTCGGGCGCCCAGCATGCACCTTGTCCAACAAATCCTGTGACGCGGAAATCACGAGCGGAAGATGGCCCACAACGCGACCGGCTTTACGCGTTCAATCGGGACTTGACAGCCAGGTCTGTTCTGCCGACGATGGAGCCAAAGGGAAGGAGCCGGCAATGGCTCAATCATTGGTGAAGATTCTCGTCCACGTGATCTTCAGCACCAAGCAACGTCGTCCGTTTCTGACGCCCGGTGTTGCATCGGAGATGGAGGCCTATCTGGCGGGAACGCTTCGGGAGATCGGTAGCCCGGCCATCCAGGTCAAGTGCGTGAGCGATCACGCGCACATCTTGTGCTCGCTCGGGCGCCGCGTGGATATCGCCGAGCTGGTTGAAAAGGTGAAGACCAGCTCCTCGAAGTGGGTGAAGACCAAATCCGCGGACCTCGTGGAGTTCTATTGGCAGGGCGGGTACGGCGCGTTCTCCGTCAGTGCGTCCAACGTGGACGAAGTGCGAGCCTATATCCTCCGGCAGGAAGAACACCACCGCCAACGGACGTTTCAGGAAGAGTTCCTCCTGTTCCTGAAGAAACACAATGTGGAATACGATGAGCGATACGTCTGGGAATAGCGGTCGTTGTCAATGGAGTTCCGAACGGGGCGGCGGATGCCATCGCGATTAGCCCCGAATGGGGCGGCACGGAACAGCCCAGGCCGGAGCGCAGCGAAGGCCTGGGTCATCGTCGGCGCACAGAGCGAGCCCTGAAAGGGCGATATAGACACGCGCCAATCGATCCTCCGTGTCACTTGTTCTCGCGTCGCGTTGTTTCCCGGCGGGCCGGCGGACTCAGGGCCTCACCACTATCGCCGCGCCGCCGTTGGCCACGAGCTTCAGCTTCAGCACGGTGGCGGAGTCCACCTCGACGCGATCCAGCTTGACCTTGGTGGGCGTGGCCGCCGCGGGGTCGTCGCTGTAGATGGTGGCGTGGCGCTTCTCGCCCTTGGGCAGGAAGTCCAGCGGGACTTCGATCGGTCGCTCCGCCCCGGCGCTCATGCAGCCGACGAACCACTGTTCTCCGCTGCGGCGGGCGATGACGGCGAGCCGGCCCATCTCGGCCTGGAGCACGCGCGTCTCGTCCCACGTGCAGGGCACGGCGGCGAAGAACTCAAGCTCGGGCACGTTCTCGATCCCCGCCGGCCGGTCGTACCAGAACAGGAATTGCCACGGGCTAAACAGGCAGACGGTCTTGGCGAGCTGGTAGGCGTGGCTGCCCATCTTCGTGCCGATCCGCTCGTTGAAGTAGCAGTTGGTCTGGTCGCCCGGCCCGGCCAGCAGGCGGCTGAACAGCGTCACGATCGTGTGATCGTTGGGGGGCGAGGCCTCGTCGCCGCGGATGCCCTCCTGCGTCATCAGGTTGGGGTAGGTGCGGCTGTAGCCGGTGGGGCGGTACTCGTCGTGCACGTCCACCATGAGCCGGTGCTCGGCTGCCTTGCGGACGGCCTGGTGCAGCCAGCTCGTCCAGCGCTGGCTGTTGACCTGGACGAAGCCGTACTTGACGCCCTTGACGCCCCACGACTTGTAGAGCGGCAGGATCGCGTCGAGCTGGCGCTCCAGTGCCCGGCGATTGACGTAGAGGATCACGCCGACGCCCTTGGAGTCGGCATAGCGGATGGCCTCGCGGAGGTTCAGCGGGCCTTTCGATCGTTTGGGGTCCACCGTCACGGTCGTCGCGTCGGAGGCGTCGGAGTACTCGTGGCCGTACCAGCCGGCGTCGAACTCGATGTACTGCAGGCCGCGGGCGGCGCAGAAGTCCACGCAGGCGCGGGCGCCGGCGTCGGTGAGCGTGACCTCGCGGATGATCTTGCCCGGCTTGATCCACGAGGTGTCGGCGATCGCGCAGGGCTCGTTGAGGTTCAGGAAGATATCGTCGCCGGCCATCAGCCTGCCGACCGAGTCCGCCGCCATCACCACGCGCCACGGCGTGCTCAGGGGCGTCGGCGCCTGCACCTTGCCGGACAGGTGGCTGACCACGCCCTGGCCGATCGAGCGGAGCATCATGGCGGCGTGGTCCACCAGGGCCGCCTCGCCCACCGCGACCCAGAGCTTGTCGCCCGCGCGGACGGTCAGCGGGCGCTGGCAGCCGGGCTTGACCTGCGAGAGCTTCGCCTGCCTGTACTCGCCCTGGGCGGAGTAGGTGACCCAGCAGGGCCAGTCGCCGGCGAAGCGGAACTCGCTGTCCTCGGCGTCGATGGTGATCTTGTCCAGCCCGCCCTGCCTGGGGATCGTGTAGCGGAAGGCGATGCCGGCGTCGTACGCGCGGAAGGTGACCTCGAACGCCGGCCCGCCGCCCGCCTGGAGCGGCTCGAACCGCACGACGAGCTGGCGGTAGCGGTCGCGGATCTCGCTCCGCTCGCCCCAGACGGTCTTCCAGGTGCTGTCGTGCTCGCTTGCCGCAGCCGAGGCGATCCGCACGCCCTGGCCCAGCGGGGCGGGCAGGCCCGCGAGCTTCATGCCCAGCCGGCTGGGCAGCAGCAGGGGCGCGCCGTCCCGCGCGAGCGAGTAGACGCCGCATGCCTTGTCCGCGCCGACGTCCGCGACGGCCATCGTGAGCTTGAGCCGCCCGTCGGGAGAACTCAGTTGCAGCGGGCCTGTTTCGGCGGCCGAGGCCGGGGGCGCGAATACGAACAACGACAGCACGGCCGAGATCGCGAGATTCCTCAACGCTGTCGCTTCCTTTTCAATCGTCAATCGACAATCGGCAATCGGCAATCGGGTCATGGTTTCCACCACGCGTCGAGTTTGGCGGTCAGGTCCTTGACCACCTCGGCGTTCTCCGCCGCCAGGTCCTTGGTCTCCTTGGGGTCGGCGAGGATGTCGTACAGTTCCGGTTGCTTCGGGGCGATCGGGCCGCGGTCCATCCCCAGGCGGGTCGGGACGATCAGCTTCCACTTGCCCTCGACGATCCATCGCGTCACGAGGTTCTTGGCCGGGTCGTCCAGGTCGCGGGCGGTGTGGATGTAGCTCCCGCCGCAGACGCGCTTTCGCCCGGCCGTCGCCTTGTCGTCCATCAGGTTCACGCCCTGCATGGCGGCGGGGGGCTTCTGCCCCACAGCCGCCAGGATCGTCGGCGCCAGGTCGATCGAGGTGGCCAGCTCGTCGGACATCTTCGGGGCGACCTTGCCCGGCCAGCGGACCATGATCGGTGTGCGGACGCCCGCGTCGTAGGGCGTGAGCTTGGAGCGGAGCGGCCCGCGCGACTCGGGGTTCTGCGTCCAGCCGTTGTCGGCCAGGTAGAGCACGATCGTGTCGTCGGCGAGCTTGTTCTTGTCGAGGTGGTCGAGGATCTGCCCGCAGGTCTGGTCGAACCACTCGACCATGGCCCAGTAGCGGGCCTGGTGGATGGAGTCGGTCTTGGCCTTGTACTTCTCCAGCAGCTCCGCCGGCGGGGTGTGCGGGTCGTGGGGCATCATGGGGGCGTACCAGACAAAGAACGGCTTGTCGTCCTTTTGGGCCTGGTCGATGAAGTCGAAGACGGGCTTCATGGTCTTTCGCCCGATGTCGAGTCCCTTGTCGCCGTGTCGCTGGCCCTGGGTCATGCCCTGGGTGAACCCGCCGCGGCTGAAATGCCCCTGCCACCACTTGCCCGTCTGGAGGCTGACGTAGCCCAGCTTGCCCAGCAGGCGGGGGAGGGTGTCGACGGCTTCGAGGTGTTTGGTCATGACCTCCCGGCCGTCGGCGAAGGCCTTCTTGTTGCCCGGGTTGGGCGGGTCGTTGCAGGTGATCTTGTGCTGGTGGGGGTAGAGGCCGGTGACCATCGAGGCCAGGCTCGGGCAGCACAAGGGCGAGGGCACGTAGCCTCGGCGAAAGACCAGGCTCTCGGTCGCCAGCTTGTCCAGGCGCGGCGTCCGGACGGTGGGGTGGCCCATGAAGCCGTAGTCGGTCCAGCCGTGATCGTCGGAGATGATCAGGACGACGTTGGGCGGCTTCTTGCCGGCCGGGGCGGCGCGGAGCAGATCGGACAGCATGGCCGCTGCGGCGGCTGACGAGGCGGTGCGTAGAAACGTGCGGCGCGATGTGGTCATGGGCAGACTCTCCTGGTTCTGGGACTCTGGACTATCCGCAAAACGGTTCGGCTAACGGTGGATTGCCGGCCCCTTTTTCGGTCATCGCCCGGCCTGCGGCGGGGGCGGCCAGGGCGTCTCGATCCGCTTGCCGTCGGCGGTGAAGCGAACCGGCGGGATGATGGCGCCGTTGGCGTCGCGGGGCAGGCGGCTTTCGAGGCTGGGGAACTCATCCTGGCGGTAGGCCCGGTAGACGATCGGGGCGGTCCGCATCCGCGGGCGGTAGGGCGATTGGGCGTACACGTCCTGGACCGTCTCGCGGTCTGAGGGCGGGTAGTTCGACCGGGCGAACAGCGGGTGCTTCGGATCCGGGTCGTCCATCTCGCGGACCTCGCGCTCGCCGCGGTAGGGGCACAGCGTGTCCACCCAGAGGATCAGCGTGAGCAGATCGTCGGGAGGCAGCTTCACGTCGTTGTGCTTGCCGCCGGAGGCGATCCGGATCAACCGGCTGACGCCCGACAGCCTGCTCAGCGGGCGCAGCGTGGCGTAGTCGACCGGGCGCCAGGGGTGGGCCTCGGCGAGGATGGTGTCGGCGATGCCGCCCTCACAGGGCCCGGGGAAGTCGCCCGCCAGGCTCCGCTTCCGGCCCAGCGTCAGCGTGACGTAGGGCTCGGGGAACGTGCCCCAGCGGTCGCTGGGGCGGAGCGTCAGGTCGAGCTTGGAGCGGCCCTTGCCTTGGCCCTGATGGCAGCGACCGCAATGCCTGTCGAGGATGGGCTGGATGTCGCGCTCGTAGCCCAGGCTGCGGTCCGGCCCGCCGGCGTACGGCTCGATCCGGCTGGGCGGGCTCTGGAGGGCCAGACTGCGCCGGCTGGCCGGGGCGGTCGAGTGGAGTTCGTGGCAGCCGACGCAGCCGCGCCGCTCGCCGGGCATGAGGTTGGCGAACGACCGCATGGTGTGCAGGCAGCGGTGATTCTCGTCCAGGAGCTGGAAGTGCAGCGAGACGCACGGCGGGGCCTCGAAGTACACCGACCCGTCCTCGCGGATGGGCACCGTGCCCAGCACCCGCTTGATGCCGTCGTTGCACGTGACCGACATGACCGGCCCGACGTGCATGTGCGGGTGCCCGCCCGGGTGGGCGGCGTCCTGGAGCTTCTTGCCCAGCGTGAAGGTGGTGAAGTCGAGCTGGAGCACGCGGAGATACCTGGCCCGGTCGCGGAGGTCGCCGGGGGCGCCGTCGAAGACGTCGTTGCTGTAGAACGTGCCCGGCTGGACGGGTTTGTACAGGTGCTGCGGCCCGGCCCAGGCGACCTGGTCGGGGATGACCGGCGGAACGGGGCGGCGCCGCACCGGCGTCGGGTACAGCGTGCCGAACGCCCCGCGATAGATCAGCTCGCGGTTGCCGCAGACGTCCATCAGGTACACCGCGTGGGCGTTGGGCATGGTCGCCGGCTTGGCCGAGACCAGGAAGAGCTTGTCGCTCAACGGGTAGGGCGACTTGTAGCCGACGAACGGGCCGGCCGAGTGGTACGCGGGCTCCTCCATCCGGTCGGCCGGGCCGTTGCCCACCTCCGGCCAGGGGGTGTCCCACGTGACGCGGGTGATGCCCTCGGGATAGTTGAACCCGCGGGCGGTGTCGACGATCCCCACCGTGCCGCGGTACACCTGGTGGTGCCCGTGGGCGCCGAAGAGGATCCGCTTGCCGCCGGGGATCTCGCGGGCCTCCATCAACATGTCCGGCCAGTAGCTCTGGTTGCCGTAGACGTGGCTGACGGCCGTGCCGTCCGGGTTGACCGACCACAGGCTCTGGATCCGCATCAGCTCCTTGTCGTGGTACTCCCAGCGGGTGTAGAGGATCCGCCCGTCGCTGGTAAGCGAGGGCGTGTACTCCGGCTCGCCCCCGCCGCTGAGGATGTAGATGTTCCGCCCGTCGGCGTCGCAGCGGGTCAGCAGCGGGCTGGGATGGCCCACCGTGCAGCGGGCGTTGCTGTTGCCCCGGTTGGACATGAACGCGATCCGCCCGTCGCTCAGGTAGATCGGGTCCAGGTCGTCGTATTGCCCGCGCGTGATCTGGCGCAGGCCGCCGCCGTCCACGCCGATCTCGTAGAGGTGGAACGTCCGCTCCGCCGCCGGGCGGAAGCAGAAGAGCACCCGCTTGCCGTCGAACGAGACCTCGGGCCGCCAGTACCACCCGCCGCCCTCGTCGGCCTGCTGCCGGGCCAGGCGCCGCACCCGCCCGCCGGGGTGCAGGCCGTCCAGCACGAGCAGCCGTACGCAGTTGAGCTGGGCCTGCGGATAGACGCGATGCATCGACTCGTGCGGGTACCGCTCCGGGGCGTCGATGAAGACGATTTGCGTGAAGTCGACGGCCGGGTCCTTCAGCATGATCTGACGCTTGACGCGGCGGACGTCCAGGTAGACGCCGCGGGCGGCCTCCTCGTTGCCGGGCGCCAGCGACTGGGCCGCCTTGGCCAACTCGTCCAGGCGGGCCAACTCGGCCCGCAGGTCCGGCGGGGCGGCGGCGCGGGCGAGGCGGGCGGCGATCTCGCGGGCCCAGGCGATCTCCTGAACGGCCCGCGCGCCCAGCGGCTTGCCCTCGGCCTGGTACAGCCAGTCCGCCTCCAGCATCGCCTGGGCCTCTTCCGGCGCCAGCGTCTCGGTGGGCGGTTCCTTGAGGACGGACGCCGTAGGCTCCGCGCCCCTGCCGCCCAGGAAGAAGCCCCACGGGGCCGTGCCCACCGGCCCGATCACGTCGACTGGCTTCCAGGCCGAGTCGTCAAAGTCGGCCGCCGCGAACCCAGCCGGCGGATTGGCGCACTTGCGCCAGGTCTTGTCGGTCAGCAGGACGACGGGCCTGGCCTGGCCCTCGAGCTGGATGCTCACCGCCGCCAGGACGGCGCCCGGCCCGGCGTAATTCACCCCGCGGACGACCACGGCGTTTCGCCCCGGACGCAGGAACCTGGCAATGTCGTGGGCCTTGACCTTGTTCCAGTGGGCGTCCTCGCGGTCGATGTCGTTGCCCAGGCTCGTGCCGTTGACCAGCAGTTCGTAGTAGTTGTCCGCCGTCACGAGTGCCCTGGCGCCCCGGACCTCGCCGTCGAGCGTGAAGGTCTTTCGCACGGCGCAGGTGAAGCGGGTCTTGCCGTCGTCGGCCTTGTCCCACACCCACTGGGCGCGGCCCAGCGGCGGCTCGGCGGGCGAGCCAGCCAGGAGCGGGCGCGCCGGGGCCCCCGCGAGAACCGCTCCGAGCACGATCACTGACGAGAGGATGTGTGATCTCATGACGTCTCCTCGGCGGATATTGTACGCGACCGGCGAGCCGGCGAACAGGCATCTTGTTCCGGACGGCTGCGATGCGATCTGGTGGGGATCGCCAAGGGGGACCGCCAGCCGCTTGACACAGCCGGCGGCGCCCCCGTAGCATTCCCGGCGTCGGTAGCCGTACAGCTCTTGTGGCAGGCGGCGGGGACGGGCTCCTGTCGCCCAATAGATGGGTGGGCATTATGAAACCGGCATTGTATGGCGATCCCGCGGTCGCTGAAGTTCCCTCCTCTCCCCCGGCCGCTCCAGGTGTCGACACCGAGCTGCGCCGGACCCTGCTGGATGGACTCGGGCACGAGCTGAAGCTGCCGATGGTCCCGCTGGGTCTTCGCGTGTCGGCCTGGTTCTCGGCGGTCGCGATGATCGTCCTTCTGCTGTGTTACGGGCTGCTGATGCTGGCGACGGTATGGTTCGCCCTGGATTATCTCCTGGGCCACGTGCGGCTGATCCTCGACGGGGCGCCGGTCTCCTCCACGATCGTCTACCTGTTCCTGGGCCTGCTGACGCTGATCGTGGCGGTGCTGCTGGTCAAGCCCGCGCTGTACTGGTCGCCGGACAAGGACGTTCGCTCCGAGGTCACCCGGGCCGACCAGCCTCTGCTGTGGGAGTACGTGGAGAGGCTGTGCACGGTCCTGAACACGCCCGTGCCGGCCAGGATATCCGTCGTGACCTACCCCACAGCCGCCGCGTACCTGGGCGGGTTCTGGCACACGAAGAAGGACAAGCTGGAGCTGCGCCTCGGCCTGCCCTTTGTGGCGGGCATGACCGTGCGGGAGCTGACGGCGATCCTGGCCCACGAGCTGGGGCACTTCACGCGGCTGGGCGCGTCTCGCCTGCTGGGGTTTGTCGGCTTGGCCAACTTCTGGTTCGTCCGCGGCGCGTATGAGCGAGACCGTTTCGACCTGTGGCTGGTCCGCATGTGCGCCCGCCTGCCGCTGCTGCTGAGTTGGCCCCTGTGGTCCATCCGCGCGGTGCTCTGGACCGGAAGGCTGATCCTGCGGATCTTCTGGACGATCGGCTGTTTCGGCGTCTCGGGGCTGTCCAGGCAGAAGGAGTACCAGTGCGACCAGTACTCGGCCACGGTCGCCGGATCCGCCGTCGCCATCCAGGCTCTCCACCGGGTGACGTTCCTGTCGATCGCCCACGAAGCCGTACTGGAAGACATCAGCCGCTCCTGGCTGGAGAAGCGCCTGCCGGACGACCTGGCGATGTTCGTGGTGGCCAAGGCCGACCGCCTGCCCCAGGACAAGCAGAAAGAACTGCTCCGCCTCTGCCGTCGCGTCCGCACCGGCTGGCTGGACACGCACCCGGCCTTGCTGGACCGGACTCTGGCCCTCCAGGCCCTCAACTGCCGCGGGGTGATCGACTGCGATCGCCCGGCCCGCCAGTTGCTGTGCGGTTTCTTTACCCTCTCTCAACGTTGCACGCTGGAATTCTACCGCGGCGTGCTGAAGGAGCATTTCCCCCAAGCCCGCATCGTGCCTACCGAGGCCCTGGCCTGCGAGCAGAAACTTCAGGAAGACGCCGGCGCCGCCCTGGATCGCTACTTCCAGGGGCTGGCCAACCCCTTCCGCCCGATCTTCCCCGCCGACAGCGCCGCGCGCCCGCCCAAAGAGGCGGACCGCCAGGAGTTGGAGACGGTGATCGGCCTGTGCGCCCAGGCCGACGACCGCCTCAACCGCAGCCTGGGCGAGTACCTCCAGGTCCGTAGAGAATCGATCGACATCCAGGTCATCCGCGCCCTGCGCATCGCGGGCGTTCAGGTCCAGATGCCCGGGCAGCATCTGCCCGCCAACGCCATGCGTGAACAGAAGCGAATTGAAAGCTGCGCGCAGCGACGCCAGGCGATCGTCGAGAAGCTTGAGGTCCTGGAGAAGCCTTTGCGCCGGCGGCTGACGTTGGCCCTGCGGCTGCTCAAGTCCGACCAGGTCCGCCAGGCCGGACCTGGGAAGGTGATCTCCGACGAGCAACTGGCCAAGGTGCTGGCCATGGCGCGCGCCTTGGAGAGCGTCCTGCCGGATCTGGAGAAGCTGGCGACCAACACCCAGATCCTGCTCACGCTGTTGCAGGTGGCCGAGCGGAGGACCCTGACCGGCTCGATCCACCAGACGGCGAATCGATTCACCGAGATGGTCCGTCAGCAACTGATCGAGCTTCGCACGCTGTTGTGCGACACCGCGTACCCGTACGAGCACGCCGACGAGCAGGCGACGCTGGGCGATTATTTCCTGGAAACGTCGCCGGAGCGGTCGGCGGGCTCGGCCGAGATTGTCGTCGCCGCGGGCGAGGCATTGGACCGGATGTCCGCCTTGAGCTATCGCGTTCAGTCACACCTGGCGCTGGCGGCCGAGACGGCCGAGTGCGCGATGGGCTTCGCCAGGCAGAAGCAGACCGAACCCCCGCAGGTGTCGGCGGTACCTGCTGACCCCAAGGGCCCGCGGGTCCGCACGCCGGCGGCAGTGCAGGCGGTCTCGTCGGTCCTGGTAGTGGCGCTGATGGCGGCGGTGGGCGCCGGCTTCAGCGCGGCCACGCCCAGATTCGCCGTCCTGCCCAAGCACCAGGGCTACCGTCCGACGATCATTCCCGCCACCTGGACCCCGCCTCCGGAGGCGACAGTCTGGAATCGCGGCTTCTCGCCGTACCAGCATACGCCGTACCCGCACATACCGATGCCGGGGTCGGCCCTGCCCAACCAGGGCCCGTACGCCGGCGCCACGAGGACCGATCCGTGGGGCCGGCCGGTCGATCCGCGTCGGCCGCACATGGGCTATCAGCCTCCGAACCCCTATGGCGGGTCTGGCTCGTCGTACTCGCCGAACATTCCCGGCACCCCGGGATACAACCCTGCCCAGCCGTACCGCCCGTATCAGCCCAGTCCGACACACGGCTATAGCCCCAACCGTCCAGGCTACCCCGGGCAAGGCGGCTACAATCCTAACCAGCGCACTAATCCGTACCGTCCCGGCGGGGGCTACAATCCTCCCCCCAGCCACCGTCCCGGCGGAGGGTACAACCCCGGCGGAGGCTATCGTCCCGGCGGTGGGGGGGCCAGCCCCGGCGGCGGAGGTTTCGGGCCCAGACGGTGAGGAGAGGACGGAAGGCTGCCAGGCCTGAGCGACGTCCGCTCTTCTGCTTCCGGCGGCAGGCATCTTGTTCCGGAGCGACGAACATGGTAGCGTACGCGCTTTGGACGAATGAAAGGACACCGGGATGACTGATCAGCCCTCTGAGAAGCCGAAGATCGTTGTGGATTCCGACTGGAAGGCGCAGGCCCAGGCCGAGAAGGAAAAGCTGGCCCGCGAGGTGGAGGCCAAGCAGGCCCAGGCCCAACAGGCGGCCGCCGCCGGGCCGGCCGGTCCCGCCGCCGCCGGCGCCGCCGCCGGGCCGGGCGGACAGCGCGAGCTGCCCCCCGCCAGCTTCGAGACGCTGGTAGCCAGCCTGGCCACGCAGATCCTCTACGCCCTGGGCGGCTACGAGGACCCGCGGACCAAGCGCCGCTACGTGGACCTCGACCTGGCCAAGCACCACATCGACACGCTCACCGTGCTCGAAGCCAAGACCAAGGGCAACCTCAGCGAGGACGAAAAGAAAGTCCTCGACAACGCCCTCTACGAGTGCCGCATGCAGTACGTCCAGATCGCCCAGCGGGTGATTAGACGCTGAAACGCACGGACGCAGAGACGCAGAGGCACGGAGAGAGAACAGACAGAGATACGCACAGTCTTCTCTCTCATTCTCTCTGCGCCTTTGCTCCTCTGCGACCCGTTTCGAGCCAAATCGCATTGCCGTGCCCGCCCCTGACATGCTACTCTGGCTGGTTGCGAGGAACGCAATGACCGAGATCGCTCCGTTCAACATCATGGCCAAGCCGGTCTGCGGCGTCTGCAACCTGGACTGCTGCTACTGCTACTACACCATGAAGCCGCGGGAACTCTACGGCGACAACGCCAAGTTCCAGATGAGCGACGAGGTCCTGGAGTCGTACATACGGCAGTATCTCGAGGCCATGCCCGTGCGGGCGGAGTGCGGCTGGCAGGGCGGCGAGCCGACCCTGGCGGGCCTGGACTTCTTCAAGCGGGCCGTCGAGCTTCAGAAACAGTACGCCGCCGAGGGGCAGGTCGTCACCAACGCCCTCCAGACCAACGGCACGCTGCTGGACGAGGCGTGGTGCGAGTTCCTGGCCGAGAACAACTTCCTGGTCGGCCTGAGCCTGGACGGCCCGCCCCAGTGGCACGACACCTTCCGCCGCGACCACGCCAACAACCGCACGTTCCACCGCGCCTGGGCCGGGCTCGAACTGCTCCGCAAGCACAAGGTCGAGTTCAACATCCTGGTCACGCTCAACTCGGCCAACGCCCCGCACGCGGGCGACATCTACCGCTACTTCGTCAACCGCGGAATCCATTACGTGCAGTTCATCCCCATCCTCGAACGCGACGCCGAGGGCCAGCCCACCAGCTTCTCGTGCAAACCCGACCAGTTCGGCAAGTTCATGCTGGACGTGTACGACATCTGGTCGGCCCGCGACGTGGGCAAGGTCTCCGAGCGGCTGATCGACTGCGTCCTGCACACCATCATCTACGGGCACGCCTCCACCTGCTGCTACGCCCGCAAGTGCGGCAACGCCCACGTGCTGGAGTTCAACGGCGACCTCTACGCCTGCGACCACTTCGTCTACAAGGAGTGGAAGATCGGCAACATCATGGAGCGCCCGCTGGCCGAGCTGGTCCAGGACCCGCGCCTGGCCGAGTTCGACCGGATGAAGCTCGAGCTGCCCTCCAAGTGCGCGGAGTGCCGTTTCCTGCCCTTCTGCTTCGGAGGCTGCCCCAAGCACCACGTGCCCATCGGCACCGATCCCGAGCGGGTCAACTACTTCTGCGAGGGCCTTCAGGCGTTCTTCGAGAAGGCCATCCCCGAGCTGTACGACATGGCCCAGTACATCCGCGAGGGCCAACTGCCCCCGCCCAAGGAACCGGCCGCCCAGGCCGCCCCGGATGCCCCCGCCAACCGCAACGCCCCCTGCCCGTGCGGCTCGGGACGGAAATACAAGAGCTGCTGCGGGAAATGACTCTGAGAATACGCGTCCAAGAGAAAGCCCACGGAAGGCCTTCCGTGGGCTTTGCTGTTCCTTTTGTCCTTCAGGTCCCTCGTGACCGTTACTCGTCGGTCAAATGCGTCCTCAATTCCTCGCTCATCGCCAGGTCGAGCTGCACGTGGTCCTCGCGGAGGGCGGAGCGCAGGGTGGCGGCGTCCACCGCCGGCAGATCGCACTTCGCCTGCGCCGCCAGCGCCGCCGCCGTCCCCGCCGCCTGGCCAAGCTGCATCATCGTCCGCGACAGCCGGCACGACGAAGCCGCCAGGCTGCTGAAGCTCGCGTGGCGGCCGGCCATCGCGAGGTTCGCCAGTCCCTTGGCCAGCAGGCAGCGGTAGGGCACCCCGTACGGTTTCACCTTGGGCCTGCCCCCGCTGTGGCGGCCGTGCGTGTCCACGCTGTGGTCGGCCAGGGCGACGACGTCCTCGTGCTTCTGCCCGCCCAGCCCGGCCAGCAGGTCGTGCTCGGTGAGGACGCACCGGCCCCGGACGCGTCGCGACTCGCGGACGCCCAGGGCGGGCGCGATCGGGCCGAAGGCGAAGCGGCGGAACTCGTCGAAGTTCGTCTGGAGGTGTCGCCAGTGCGCCATCACGCGCCGGCGGCACTCGGCGTAGGCCTTGGCGTAGCCCAGCTCGAGGAACTCCTTGCCCTCCATGGTGGGCAGCGTGTTGATGTTCCAGTCGCCGCAGGGGTAGTGGATCATGTGCGCGCTGGGAAAGGCCCGCCGCCACCAGCACTTCTCGGGCACGTCCTCGGGCGGCTTGTCCACGGCCTCGCAATCGCGCCGGCGGGCCCGGTAGATCAGCGACACGCCGTTGACCAGCGCGGTCGCCTGCTCGGGGGCGTGCGGCTCGTCGAAGGTCGCCCGGGCTTCCTGCCCGGTCATCATCTCGCAGCCGGCCGACTCGCACAGCCATCCGTCGCCGGTGGCGTCGATGTACGCCCGCGCCGACACGCGCCGCCCGCCGGCCAGCTCGATCCACCGCACGCGCCCGCCCTCGGCGCCGGCCCGCACGAACGCGGTGTTGAGTTCCACCCGGCAGCCGGTCGCTTCCAGCGCCTCCTTCATGACCCTGGCCATCGCGTCCGGCTCGAACGCCACCCCGTGCAGGTGCTCGCGGACGTACTCCCGGTCGGCCAGCGTCCGCCCGCCCGAGCCGTGCAGCGTGTCGAGGTAGCGGCGCGACGGGTCGATCACCCGCTCGCCGCCGGGGAAGCGGTACTTCTCCTTGGCCGGGTCGTACCACGAGGCGTGCCGCCCGAAGGAGGAAACGCCCGCGGCGCCGGGGACCTTCTTGAGCCGCTTGTACAGGTCGAAGGGCGCGCCCGTGGCGCCGAGGGCGCTGGCCCATTCGTGGACCCCGCCGCGGGTGGACGTGCCGCCCAGGCAGTCGGCCTTTTCCACCAGCAGCACGCGCACCCGCCGCCGCGCCGCCGCCAGCGCCGCTCCTACGCCCGCGCTGCCCCCGCCCACGACGACCAGGTCGTACTCGCCGCCGTCTCCGCCGGCGCCCGCTCCGCGGGCCGCGCCGGCCAGACATGCGCCCGCCAGGGCGGTTGCACGCTGAACGAACTGTCGTCGGTTCATGCCCATCGCCACTACAAACGGGTCGCGGAACACTGTAATGCCGGCGTCACTTCAGCTTGACCCCCATGCCCTTTTCCTTCCACTCCCTGGCCAGGCCCTGAAGCTCCTTGAGCAGGGTGTTCAGTTCGCGGGCGGCGCCGAGGAGGCTGTTGTAGAGTTCGGGGTCGTTGAGGACCTTGCCGGCCGAGCCCTCGCCCTTCTCCAGCTTGCGGGCGACGTTGTTGAGAGTGGTCAGGAGCGTGCCCAGCTTGTCGGCGTCCTCGACGAGCTTGAGCGCGATGCGGTCGATACCCTCGCCCGTTCGGGCGATGGTGGTGGTGGCGGCGGCGACGGTCTTCTGCCCGGCCTGGGCGGTCTTGGTGGCCTCGGCGGCGAATGTCTTGATGGAGTCCATCGCGGCGGTCGTCTGCTCGCTGGCCTTGGCGAGATTGGCCAGGGCGGTCTTGAGGTTCTTGCGGTTCTCCGGGTCGCCGAAGGTGTCTTCCATGCCGGCCAGGGCGCCGTCGAGGCGCTGGAGGATGGTGCGGAGGTTGGGGGCCGCCTCGCCGGCCGGGGCGGTCGCGGCGCCGGTGGCGGGTTGACTGGCGGGCTCGGCGGCGGGGCCGGCGGGGGCGATCAGCTTGTCGATGGTCTCGGCCAGGCGGGCCACGCTGCCCATGGCCTGGGTGAACTCGTCGGGGACCAGGCCGGTGCGGACGTAGCCCTGGATGGGTTCGGCGTAGTCCCTGGGCAGGAACTGCATGGGCTTGCCCGTCCGGCCGTCCAGGCGGTACTCGCCGTCGCTCTTGAGTTCGACGTAGGCCCCGCCGGCAAAGCCCCGGCTGTAGATGTAGGCGTTGACGTTGCCCGGCACGCGGACGTTACTGTCGATGCGGGCGGTCATGCACACGCCCTGGCGGGGGTCGTCGTTGGCAAAGCCGATCGAGACGACCTCCCCGATCTGGATGCCCGCCAGGTGGACCGGGTCGCCCTCCTGCACGTCCGCGGTGGTGGGGAAGTCCATCCGCAGCGCGTAGCCGCCCCTGAACAGGGAGGGCATGCCCGCGAACAGCAGGATCATGACCGCCAGCACGGCCAGCCCCGTCAGAACGGTGAGCCCGACGATGATGTTCCTGGTGTATTCCTTCATGATCAGCCGGGGGAGTTGGAGGCGGCAGCCTGCGCCGGCGCCTGGCTATGGTAGAATTCGCGGAGTTCCTCGTCGCTGGCCTGGCCCAGGACGAACCGCCGCACCACCGGGTCGCGGACGTCGTCCAGCCGCTCGGGCGTGGTGTCCAGAATGAGCCGCCCTTCGTGGAGCATCAGGATGCGGTCGCCCACCTTGCGGGCGGAGGCCATGTCGTGCGTGACCACCACGGAGGTGGTCTGGAGCTTGTGGTTGAGGTGGCGGATCAACTCGTTGATCAGGTCCGCCCGCACCGGGTCCAGCCCGGTGGTGGGCTCGTCATACAGGATGACCTCCGGGTTCAGGGCCACCGCCCTGGCCAGGGCCACCCGCTTCTTCTGCCCGCCCGACAACTCCTCGGGGAAGCGGTCCGCCAGTCCCCCCAGACCGACCAGGCCCAGCACCTCGCGAACGCGGTCCTGGCGCTCCTGCGGCGTGCCCACGTCGTGCTGGTCCAGCGGAAAGCGGACGTTCTGCGCGACGGTCATCGAGTCGAACAGCGCCCCGCCCTGGAACAGAAAGCCGATCCGCCTGCGGACGCTCACCAGCCTCCGTTCGCTGAGGGCGGAGATCTCCACGTCGTCCACGAACACCCGCCCGCTGTCGGGACGAAGCAGGCCCACCATGTGCTTGAGCAGCACGCTCTTGCCGCAACCCGACGGGCCGATCACCACCGTCGTCCGGCCACGGCGGACCTCCAGGTCCACTCCTCGAAGCACCTGCAAGCTGCCGAAGGCCTTACAGACCCTCTCCAGCCGGATGATGGGCTTGTCATCGTTCATCGCTGAATGATAGCAGGGGAGGCAATGACCAATTTTCAATTTTCAATGACCAATCAAATCCAAATACTCTAATACTCCAATACCCCCAAAGTGCGGCGCACGCTTTGGGTCATTTGATTATTTGGGTATTGGGTTATTGATTGGTCATTGAAAATCTGTCATTGGTCATTTCAGTCCCCGCCGGCCCAGCCGAAGCAGCATGGCGATTTCGTCGCAGCAGTCTTCCTTGGGGCAGGCGAAACACTCTCGCCAGACCTTCTCGGGCAGGGTGTCGCGGTCGATGACCTTGAAGCCCTGTCTCAGGAAGAACTCCTTCTCGTAGGTCAGGGCGAAGATCTTCTCCACGCCGACCTTCCGGGCGTCGCGCTTGGCCGCCGACACCAGCCTCCGCCCCAGGCCCTGCCCGCGATAGTCGGGCGCGACGGCCAGCGACTTCACCTCGGCCAGGTCCGCCCAGAAGATCGAGACGGCGCAGCAGGCGGCGATCCGCCCGTGGTCGTCCTCGAGGACCAGGAAGTCCCTCAGCGAGGCGTAGGTGCTCTCCAGGCTGCGGTGGAGCATCCGTCCGCGCTCGGCGTAGTGGTTGACCAGCTCGCAGATCGCCTTGGCATCCTTGATTCGTGCGTGTCGCAGCTTCATATTCATTCCCGCCGGCCGCAGCCTATTGGCAACGGACCCGGTGCAGTATATTATCCATCCAGACACGGAAGGTCCAGATTCAGCATGAGCACACTCTACAACCACGCGTACGTCCTGAACGTCATCAGCGACGACCATCCGGGCATCATCGCCGCGGTCGGCAGCGCCGTCGACTCGCTGCACGGCAACATCGACTCGTGCAGCCAGACCGTGCTGGAGGGGTATTTCACCCTCATCATGATCGTCAGCTTCCGCGAGCCGACCGACCCCGAGGCCCTCTCCGACCGCGTCCGGGCGGCCGCGGGAGACCCCCACTACCAGGTCGTCGCCCTCCCGTTCGATAACGACCTGGCCCGCCAGGGCCGCGAGCGCACCGAGAAGTTCGTCATCACCGCCTTCGGGCCCGACAAGCCCGGCATCGTCCTGCGGTTCAGCCAGTACCTCGCCGGGCGCGACATCAACATCGTCGACCTCTACGGCGACCGCAAGGGCGACGACTTCGTCCTCATCGCCCAGGCGGAAGTGCCCGCCCGGTGGGACTTCCGCACCCTCCAGGCCGACCTGGAGGAACTCGGGCGGACCGAGGGGTTCACCGTCCGCCTCCAGCACGAGAACATCTTCGTCGCCACCAACCAGATGCGCCTGCCCCGATAGCGACAGTGAACAGTGGATAGTGGATAGAGACAGTGGATAGTGAACAGTGGATAGTGAAGAGTGGATAGTGGATAGAAACGACGGACCGATGCTTTTTTCCTGAAAACCGATCCCCCGACAACAGGCTGCTGACTCCAGGCTACTGACAACAGGCTACTGGCTACCTATGCTCCGAACCGAAGAAATCCTCTCCACCATCCAGATGCTCCACGGCGAGCACCTGGACGTCCGCACCGTGACGCTGGCGCTCAACCTCGACGACTGCGCCGCCATCAGCATGGACCACATGTGCCGCAAGGTCCGCGACAAGATCACCGCCCGCGCCAGCCGCCTGGTCGACGTCTGCGACCGGGTCGGGGGCAAGTACGGCATCCCCGTCACCAACAAGCGCCTGGCGATCTCGCCGGCCTCGCACCTGCTGGCCGGGCACGGGCACGCCGCCGCCGTCCAGCTCGCCCGCACCCTCGACGCGTCGGCCGCCGCCTGCGGCGTGGACCTCGTCGGCGGCTTCACCGCACTGGTGCACAAGGGCATGAGCCCCGGCGACGCCGTCGTCATCGAGGCCCTGCCCGACGTGCTCAGCAAGACCCGGCGGGTCTGCTCGTCGGTCAACGTGGCCAGCCGCAAGGCCGGCATCAACATGGACGCCGTCTACCTCGTCGGGCGGACCATTCAGAAGATCGCCCACGCCACCGCCGACCAGGGCGGTTTCGGCTGCGCCAAGCTCGTCGTCTTCGCCAACATCCCGGAGGACAACCCGTTCATGGCCGGGGCGTACATGGGCTCGGGCGAGCCCGAGGCCACCGTCAACATCGGCGTCAGCGGTCCGGGCGTGGTGTGCTCGGCCCTGCGGCGCCGCCTGTCCATCGAGAGCAATCTCACGCTGGGCGACCTGGCTGAGGAAATCAAGATCACCAGCTTCCGCGTGACGCGGGTGGGCGAACTGATCGGGCGCGAGGTGGCCGCCCAGCTCGGCGTGGCGTTCGGCATCGTGGACCTCTCGCTGGCCCCCACGCCGATGATCGGCGACTCGATCGGCGAGATCCTCCAGACCCTCGGCATCGCCCAGATCGGCGCGCCGGGCTCCACCGCCGCCATCGCCATGCTCAACGACGCCGTCAAGAAGGGCGGGGCCTTCGCCTCCTCCAGCGTCGGCGGCATGAGCGGGGCCTTCATCCCCGTCAGCGAGGACGCCGCCCTCTCCGAAGCCGTCGCCAAGGGCCACCTCGTCCTCGAAAAACTCGAGGCCATGACCGCCGTCTGCTCGGTCGGCCTGGACATGATCGCCATCCCAGGCGACACGCCCGCCGAAACCATCGCCGCCATCATCGCCGACGAGATGGCCATCGGCGTGATCAACGACAAGACCACCGGAGTCCGCCTGATCCCCGTCCCCGGCAAGAAGGCCGGCGACCGCGTCGAGTACGGCGGGCTCTTCGGCTCCGCCACCATCATCGACATCCGCAACACCGGCGCGTCGGCTGAATTCGTCCGACACGGCGGACGAATCCCCGCACCCATCCAGTCGCTGGGGAATTAGACTTGTGAACCGCGGGATTCATGGCTCCCATAGCTCCCACCGAATCGTCGCAACCGCGACTCCAGGAGGAGTTGAAGTCTGACCGCTTATCGCGTCGTTGCGTCCTGTCCGAGGCCGCCCTGGCGGTCAGGGGCAAGACCCAGCCGCGCCACCTCGCCCCAGCCGACGTCCGCAAGGCCCTGAACCTGGGTTTGTAGTGACGCTGTAAGGCGTTGGGCCCGCTGGGCCTGCAAGGGTACACCAGGACGATGCCCTTACGGGCCCACTACGAACGCCCTTGCGGGCAACTGAACGCTTTGCCTCTTGGCGCAAAGCCCGGCTTCATGTACGATTGATCGGCCAAAGCTCAGTGCTCTGGCAACCTGCAAAGAAGAGGATTCGCCTGGTCGGCGAAGACAAAAGGGAGCGCATCATGGCCCGACATACGTCCATTTTGGTCGCTGCTGCCGTTCTGGTCTTTTCATCCCTGGCCCCGGCCGCTCTGGTGGGCTACTACCAGTTCGAGAACGTCAATCTCGCCCAGGCCAGCGTGGGCGAAAGCCTGCTGGCTGTCAATTCGCCCGCCGCCGACGCCTCGGGGCGGTTCGGCGGCGCGATCGCGCTGAACGGCAGCAACCAGGTGCTGGCCGTCAACAACGGCTCGGGCGGGATCAACGAAGCGGCGGTGCCCGCGGGCTTCCCCACCGGCAGCAGTCCCTACACGATCTCGATGTGGATCAAGACCGACTCGTGGCTGAACGCGGTCGGCGCGAATCAGGGCATGATCGGCTGGGGTGCGTATGGGTCCGGCGGGCGGGTCAACGCCTTCCGCCTCAACAACGCCAACGGCATGATCAACTACTGGTGGTCCCGTGACCTCGCCGTGAACCCCGGGCCGGTGACCGACAGTCAGTGGCACCACGTGCTGGCCACGTGGGACGGGACGACGCGCTCGATCTACGTGGACGGCGTGGTCAAGGGCTCCGACTCGCTGGCCGCCCCGAACGTGGCGGCCGCCAACTTCCGGATCGGGAAGACCTACAACAACGAGTACTTCAAGGGCAGCATCGATGACGTAGCCGTCTACACCAACGGCGTGTCGGCCAGCCAGGCCTACGCCCTGGCCAGCGGCGTGCTGCCGACGGCCCTTCCGGCGGCGACCAACACCGTGTCGCTCTGGACGGCGGCCGCGGGCGACTGGAACCTGGGCAGCAACTGGTCGACCGATCCGACCGTTCCGACGACGGGCTACGACGCGTACATCAACAACGGCGGGACGGCCACCCTGGCCGGCGGCATGACCGCCAATCCTTCCACGCTGGTCATCGGCGGGCTGGGCGGCGGGACGCTGAACTACACCGGCGGGACGCTGAGCGCCCCCAGCATCACCATCAGCACGGGCGGGGTGCTGAGCACCGCGACCGGCATCGACTACAACGAGCCCAACGGCGGGAGCGTCACCGTCCAGGACAACGGACAACTCCTGGGCGCCCGGAACATCCGCATCGGCAACGGCGGAACGGGCGCCCTGACCGTCACCGGGGGGACCGTCAGCGCCGGCCAATGGTTCGTGATCGCCCAGAGCGCCGGCAACGTCGGCACCGTCACCATGACCGGCGGGACCCTGTACGCCAACGCCGCGAATCTCAACGGGCACCTGGAGGTCGGCTCGAGCGGGACCGGCACGCTGAACCTCTCGGGGACGGCCGCCGCCGAGGTGATGAACAACTACGACGTGCAGATCGGCAACGCGGCCTCCGGCATCGGCACGCTGAATCTCTCGGAGTCTGCCTCCCTGACCGCCCGGGTGATCCGCGCGGGCGTCGGCGGCACGGGCGCCTACAACCAGACCGGCGGGACGGCCACCGCCCGCACCTGGTTCGTCGTCGGGCAGAACGCCAACTCCAACGGAACGGCCACCATCACCGGCGGGACGCTCAACGTCAACACCTCCGGCGGCGGGAACTTCCAGGTCGGCGTCAACGCCGGCGGGACGAACATCCTCAACGTCGGCGGGACCGCCCAGGTCCTGCTGAACAACAACGCCGGGCTGTGGATCGCCTCCGACAACGCCTCCTCCAACGGCACGGTCAACCAGGACGGCGGGCTGATGAGCGTCAGCGGCAGCGGCTCGGTCGTGATCGGGCGGGCCGGCACGGGCGTCTACAACCTCAACGGCGGGACGCTGCGGACCCCCGGCGTCACCCGCGGCAGCGGCACTGGCACCTTCAACTTCAACGGCGGCACGCTCATGCCCACCGCCGCCAGCGCCACGTTCTTCCAGGGCCTGACGGCCGCCTACGTCCAGGCCGGCGGGGCCGTCATCGACACCAACGGCGTGGACGTCACCGTCGCCCAGCCTCTGCTGGCGGGCAGCCCGTCGGGCGGGCTGACCAAGAACGGCAACGGCACGCTGACGCTGACCGGGGCCAACACCTACACCGGCACGACCGCCGTCAACGGCGGCACGCTCGCCCTGAACGCCAACAACATCATCGCCGGCCCGCTGGTCATCAACGGCGGCGCGACGGTCACCCAGAACGCCGGCGACCGCATCCTGGACAACCAGAGCGTCACCATCAACGGCGGGACCTACAACCTCCTGGGCAACACCGACTACTTCGCCACGCTCACCATGAGCAACGCCGCACAGGTGCTCAACAGCGGCGCCGGCTTCATCATCACCAACGGCCTGGGCGGCTCGAAGATCATCGGCGCCGGCTCGGGCAACGCGGGCACGATCGCCTCGACGGTGGCCCTCTGCTCCCAGTGGGGCAACCTGGGGGCCCAGACCGGCACGCGGACGCAGGAGTTCCAGGTCGACCCCGGGGCCACCCTGACCGTCACCGGGCAGATCATCAACAGCGGCGCGGGCAGCGGGTTCACCGGCAGCCTGCTCAAGAGCGGCGGCGGCACGCTCGTGCTGACCAACCAGGCCAACAACTACGTCGGCACGACCGCGGTCAACGCCGGCACGCTGGTCCTCCAGGGCGGAAACGGCACGGTGATCCCGGGCAGTGCCGTCACCGTGGCCGACGACGCGACCATCCAGTGGAACGCCAGCCACAACATCGGCGACTCCATCCCCGTCACCGTCAACGGCGGGACGCTGAACCTCCAGAACCGTGGCGAGTACCTGGGCGTCCTGACGCTCAACGACGGCAGCCAGGTCAGCGGGACCAGCGGGTCCTTCCTGTTCCTCACCGGCGCGCAGGGGCTCATCCAGGCCTCCGGCAACGCCGGCGCCATCCAGCCCGACATCGCCATCACTTCCCCGCCCGGCTGGGGACCCAACGGCGGGGTCAACCGCACGCAGGTGTTCGACGTGGCCGCGGGCGGGAACCTGACCGTCTCCGGCCGCATCCTGAACGTCGTGCCGGACGGCTCGGCCTCGACCGTCGGCAGCGTCGTCAAGAGCGGCTCCGGCACGCTGCTCCTCACGGGCGCCAGCAACTATAGCGGCGGGACGACCGTCCAGGAAGGCGTGCTGGCCATCGGCGCCGGCGGGACGATCTCGCCCAACGCCATCGTCGTCGAGGACGGCGGGACGCTCCGCCTGGACCGCCAGGACGTGTTCGGCAACCACAGCACCACGCCCGGCGGGGCGCTGACCGTGCAGGCCGGCGGGACCGTGGCCAGCAACGGCTGGTTCAACACCCTGCCCCCCCTGACGCTGTCGGGCGGCACGCTGCTGTCCAACGGCGGGCACAGCGACTGGGGCAGCTTCGCCCTCAAGGGCACCGTCGCCGTCACCGGCTCGACGCCCTCGGCCATCGCCACCGGCGGCGGGGCGGCCGGCAACTTCATCCGCATAGGCACCAACGCCGACGGCGGGTCCACCACCTTCGACGTGGCTGACGTGACCGCCGACGCCGACGCGGACCTGGTCGTGGGCACGGTGCTGACCAACAACCGCCTGCCCGCCTCCACCGTCGCCGTGATCAGCGGACTCAACAAGACCGGCGCCGGCACGATGGTCCTCAACGCCGCCAATACGTACACCGGGCCCACCAACATCTACGCGGGCACGCTGACGGTCAACGGCAGCATCACCAGCCCTGTGACCATCGACCCCGGCGCCACGCTGGGCGGCAACGGGACCACGGGCAACGTGACGGCGGCAGCCGACGCCCACGTCGCGCCGGGCGCCAGCGCCGGCACCCTCCACACGCTCGACCTGGCCCTCCAGCCGGATTCGTTCTTCGACGTCGAGATCAGCCCGTCCGCCTGGGACTCGCTCGACGTGGCCGGCGCTGTCAGCCTCGACGCCGCCGCGCTGAACCTGGCGGTGCTCGCCTCCTTCAGCCAATACGGCGGCAGCCAGTACGTGATCATCGAGAACGATTCAGACGATCCGGTCGTCGGGTTCTTCCAGGACCTGCCCCCGGGCGCCACGATCGAGGTCGCCGGTGCCCAGTTCGCCATCACGTACGAGGGCGGCACGGGCAACGACGTGGTGCTGACGGCTGTCCCCGAGCCGGCGAGCCTGGGCCTGCTGCTGGCCGGCGCCGCCGGACTGGGCGGCTACCTCCGCCGCAGACGCACGCGGTAACACGCCCGGATCATCAGGAAAACGAAATAGAGATCACAGGGTCTCATCCCTGTGGTCTCTATTTCTTTCTGTACGGACTTGGTGGTCTTTGTGACCTTGGTGATTCCCGCGCCCGCCGCCGGCCTCACTTCCGCTCGTCGTCCTTGAACCGGAACGGCGCGCCTCCCAGCACCTGGTCGCTGGTGACGGAAGGGCACCAATAGCGCTCGATGTGCTCGATGACCAGGTCCGTCCCGCGGAAGTGGCTCACGCGGGGGGGCATGCGCGAGTTGTACATCGTGTCGGTCATGTCGCGCACCAGGGCCACCTCCAGCCCCTGCGTCACAAGCTGCCGGATGCCGAAGGGCCGGCCCAGCACGCACATGTTCGTGTGCACGCCCATCACCAGCACGTGGCGGATTCCGCGCTGGCGCATCAGGTAGTACGCCTCGGCCGAGTCGGTGATGGCGTCGCCGTCGGCGATCTGGATGGTCGCGATCTGGCGCCGCCAGGGCGAGCCGCCCTTGCAGCGCGGCTGGCAGTCGCAGCCGCCGTCGCTGTCGTCGATGGGCAGCGGGCCCTCGCGCTTGGGGTCCAGACGCATCCAGCCCTGGAGGGGAATCTTCGCGGCCGCCTTGGGGGTCGCCTGGGCGAGCTTGCGACCCGGGTGGTCCTTGTAGAAGCCCAGCGTGCCGCTGGGGCAGTGGATGATCAGCACGCCGTGGCGGCGGAGTTCGCCGACCAGCTCGTTCATGCGGGGGGCCATCTCGGCCACCCGGGCGGTCGCGCCGGCGCACCAGTGCTTGTCCCACATGTCGCAGATGATGGCGGCCGTTTCCTTCGCCGCCCAGCGGACGGGCGTTTCGCTGACGGCGGGCTTCGCGCCTGCCGGCGCGGTCGGGGCGGCCTTGCGGCTGCGGAGCGTCAGCGACAGCTCGCCCGCGGGAGCCTGGGGCGGGGCGTCCTGGGAAAGGACCAGGCCGGCGGCGAGCCAGCCGGCCGACAGCACGAGGACCAGCGATCGAGCGGACATGGCGTGCTCCTCTTGAGGAAATCGCTGCCGACAACCTATCTCCGGCGCCGAGGGAAAGCAATGGACGCCTGACCGGGACTCATCCGCACTTTGGCGCCATCTTCTTGGATGCCGCCGCCCGGGCAGGCCGTTTCTGAGGGAGGCAGGTTCTACCTCTGGCAGCCTGCCTGCCGGTAGGCAAGGCAGGCCGTACCTCCGGCAGCCTGCCTGCCGGCAGGCAGGGCAGGGCCGAAGGCCCGTTGGAAGGTAGCCCAGGCCGAAGCGCAGCGAAGGCCTGGGTGCCAGGTCCGCGACCCGCGCAGCCCCAACGGGGCGGGGTAAGCCGTGGACCACCGACACGGCAACGATGATCACGCGCGATCCGTTACATCGCCCTTGCAGGGCTCGGACATCCCGCCACCGCCACCCTGGCCTGCGCTGCGCTTCGGCCTGCCTGCCGTAGGCAGGCCAGGGCTATCCTACGCCGGCCCGTTGGGCCTGTACGGCGGAGGGAGTGAAGATGTCGGTCACTGAGAGTCTACAGACCCACAGAACATGTCGGGCGGGACCGCCCTGCGCAGGTAGCGCCTCTTGAAAGTGGGGCGGGTCATACGCCTGACCGGGGAGGCGATGCGTTTGCATTACGCAGCCCACGCAGATAGACTGGTGCGGTTACACTTGGACGACCCGATCTCTTGTCCAGTGGCGGCAGGCAGCCGCCCGCTTAAGGATCGGTTCATCTGGATTGGATATACGTGAGAGAATGCGAATTGCCCTGATCAATCCGACCGCCCGCCGCACCCAGGGGTATCACAAGGTCGGCAGCTTCATCCCGCACCTGGGGCTCCAGGTGCTGGCCCGCGCCGCCGGCAGCGAGCACCAGGTCGACGTCATCGACGAGATCTTCGGCCAGGACCGCACCGAGTCGCTGCTGAGCGAGGGGCGATACGACCTGGTCGGCCTGACCGCGTACACCAGCGGGGCCACCCGGGCCTACGAGCTGGCGGGCTTCTGCCGCTCCCGCGGGCTGCCCGTCGTCATGGGCGGGGCGCACGCCTCCGCCGTGCCCGACGAGGTCGCCCGCTACGTCGATTCGGTCGCCGTCGGCGAGTGCGATAACCTGTGGACGGACATCCTCGCCGACGCCGCCGCGGGCCGGCTCCAGCCGCGATACGTCGGCGGGCAACCCGACCTGGCGGGCCTGGGACGGGCCCAGCAGTCGCTCCAGCCCGTCAACGGACGCTACGACGTCGCCTGCCTCCAGACCAGCCGCGGCTGCCCCGTCGGCTGCGACTTCTGCAGCGTGACCCGCCTGAGCGGGCCCCAGATCCGCCGGCGCCCCATCGACGAGATCATCGAGGAGTGGAACGAGACCCCGCGGAAGTTCATCTTCGTGGTGGACGACAACTTCTTCGGCGTCGGCCAGGCGCACGCCGAGTGGGCCAAGCAGCTCCTGACCGAGATCATCCGCCGCGGCAAGAAGCGCCTCTGGTTCAGCCAGACCTCCATCAACATGGGCGGCGACGAGGAGGGGCTCAAGCTCGCCTATCGCGCGGGCTGCCGCGGCATGCTCGTCGGGTTCGAGACGTTCAACGTCGACAGCCTCCGCGACTACCACAAGGGCCTGAACGTCAAGATGCTCGACCGCTACCAGGAGATGGTCGACGGCTTCCACCGCTGCGGCATCGCCGTCTTCGGCGGCTTCATCGTCGGCAGCGACCGCGACACCGAGGAGACGGTCGCCGACACCGCACTCCAGGCCGTGCGACTCGGCGTGGACATCGTCCAGATCACCAACCTCACCCCGCTGCCCGGCACGCGGATGTACGACCGCCTGATGGGCGAGGGACGCATCTTCGCCAGGAACTACCCCGAGGACTGGGAGCGATACACCTTCGTCGAGACGATCTACAACCCCAACAACGTCTCCGCCCGGCGCCTGGACGAGACGATCTTCGAGCTGCGCCAGGCCGCCGCCGAACCGGCCTGGGTGTGGAAGCGGACGCTCAAGACGTTCCTCCAGACCCGCTCGCTCACGACCGCGCTGTTCGTCCACGGCATGAACCGCGGCTGGGCCCGCATGGCCAAGCTCCAGGTCGCCGCCGACGCCGACCGCTTCCGCGACATTCCCCGCTGCCCCCAGCGCAGCGAGAAGATCCGGCGCTCGTTCGCCCTGCGCTCGTAGCGGGCTTCCCCGTCCGGGCGGCCTCTACTCCGGCAGGCGCCAGACCGTCACCGTGCCGTCTTCCGCGCCGGTTATCGCCCGGCGTCCGTCCGGAAAGACCGCCACGGCGGGGCTGCCCGACTTCCCGCTCATCGTCGCCACGGTTCTGAGGTCCGGTGAACTCAGGACGCGGAACCGGCCCAAGTGGGACCACAGGACCACCCGCTTTCCGTCGGGCAGGAACGTGGCGTAGGGCGTTTCCTCCAGGCCCGTCCGCAGAAACCGCAACTCCGTCCAGTACCTGGCGTCGTAGAAGATCAGTTTGCCCAGCCTGGGTCCCCCCGCGGAACTCTCGCTTGTGGCCGCGGCAAGATACCGGGAATCGGGAGAGAACTCCACGCGCATGACAAACCAGTTGGACGCGGGAAGCACCCGCGCCAGCTTCCTGCTGCTCATGTCGATTATCGCGCACCGCGCCCCGCCCCCGCCGGCCAGCCAACGCCCGTCCCGCGAGAAGTCCACCCACTGGATGTCCCCGCTCTGGGCGTCGATGACCTCCAGGGGCTTGTAGTCCGGCGCCCCCCACAGCCGGACCTTGCCGCCGTAGTCGCCCGAGGCCAGAAGCTTGCCGTCATGCGAGTACGCCACGCCGCTGCTGCGGGCCTGGAGCTGCGCCACGCGCTTGCCCGTGGCCGGGTCCCACACGATGACGTCCTCGTCGCGTCCGGCGGAGGCCAGGTGCCCGCCGTCGGGCGAAAAGGCCACCCCTTCTATTCCCTTCCGGTGGCCTTCGAGCATGTGCAGGCGTTTCCAACTGGCCGCGTCCCAGATCATCACGCGCCCATCCCCACCCCCCGTGGCCAGCAACCGGCCGTCCCGCGAAACCGCCACGGCCGAAACGCCGCCCGAGTGCCCGGTAGAACGCACAGAGCCCGTTACGGACCCGTCTGAGGCGTCCACCACGACGCGGAACCCTTCCTGGTAGCAGTTGTATCCGGGATTGGTCCGACGAACGGCCGACCGGCACATGCTTGGGCCGACCATGTGCCAACACCCGCTTCGTAAGACGCGTTTTGTGCCGGAAGTGGGGCCCGTGGGGTCGACAGTCTTCCCACCTGCCTCTCCGGCAGGCAGCTTTGCGTACGATTCCGCGTACCAGTCACTGCACCATTCCCATACATTCCCGTGCATATCGTATAACCCGAACGGATTGGGCTTGAAGGAACCCACCGGTGCGGTGCGGTCATGCCCATCGGAATGGGCCGCGTCCTTCTTGCCTCTCCATGGGAACGTGCAACTTCGATCGCAGTAATTGCCAAACTGGTGAAGGTCGGCACCGTCATCCCCGAACGAAAAACGCGTCGTTGTCCCCGCTCGGCAAGCATATTCCCATTCGGCCTCCGTGGGGAGGCGGACGGTCTTGCCTGTCTTGGCGGACATCTCCTTGCAGAACTTCACCGCGTCCTGCCACGAGAGGTTCTCCACTGGCCTGTCGCGGCCTTTGAATTCGCTGGGGTTCTTCCCCATCATTGCCTCATACTGCGCCTGCGTCACTTCGTATACGCCCATGTAGAACGGCTTGCTGATGGTCACTTCGTGCTGAGGCTTCTCGTCGTCGCAGGCGTCCTTGTCGCTGTCCGGGCTGCCCATCAGAAACTTGCCCGGCGGGATCAGGACGAGTTTCATCGTCACGTCCTTGCCCAGGTCGAGGGTCAGCGTGCGCTCGTCCGGGAGGGGCGCCACGATGCGGAAGCCATGATCGTTGACGGGAACATCGGGGGCGACCCTGTGGCGGCACGCCGATCTGCAACTCCTTTCGCCGTTGTAGAAGGACCCGCTGCGGAGGACGCGGGTCTCACCCGTCAAAGGCCCCGTGGGGTCCGTGACGTTTGCCCCCGTGGCATAGTACTTGGGGTCGTACCAGTCACCGCACCATTCCCACATGTTTCCGTGCATGTCGTACAGGCCCCAGGGGTTCGGGGCCTTGGTGGCTACCCGGTGCCCATACCTCTCGCCCACGTTCCTGGCGTTCCTGTCGTACCACGCGTAGGCTCCAACCTCTGAGTCATTGCCGAAGGAGTACCGAGTCGCTGTCCCCGCACGGCACGCATACTCCCATTCGGCCTCCGTGGGCAAGCGGAACACCCTGCCCGTTCTCCGAGACAACGCGGAACAGAACGCAATCGCGCCAGGGAACGTGATATAGCCCGCGGGATTCTCGTTGCCCTCTCTGGTGTATTCCCGGCCTTTCCACGGTTCTGTTTCCATCACGGCTTTCCACTGGGCCTGCGTGACCTCCGTCACGCCCATGTAGAAAGGGCTGCTGATCGTCACTTCGTGCTGCGGCGTTTCGCGGCCGTCCCCATCCTGGTCCTTGTCTTCCTTGGGCGATCCCATCAGGAACTTGCCCGCCGGGATCAGGACGAGCTTCATCGTCACGCCCTTGCCCAGGTCCAGCGTCAGCGTCTTGGACGAGTCGGGGACCGGCGAGGCCTGCGTGGGCGGCGGGCGGTAGTGCGACGACCAGCGCAGAGTCGGCGGACGCACGTAGCCTTTGCCCAGGGCTTTTTCCAGTTTCTCCACCGACAACTGCACCTTCAGGCCCTCGGCATCCTGGCGGCGATGCAGCGAGGCGTAGCGGCGGTAGCAGTCCAGGGCCCGGCTCAGTGCCGTTGCCTTGCCCTCTGTCGTCGCCGACTGGGCAAGCGACTCATACCACCCGCCCAACTCCAGGCACAGGTTCTCGGTGAACGTGGTCGGCGGCTGAACGGTCATGGGCAGGTACGTGCGAAAGGTCTCATCCAGATCCTTGGTCAAGAGCTTGTTGGCCTGGGCCGGGTCGTTCCGTTCGAGCAGGTGGTACAGGATCAGCCCCCGGCGGGCGGATTCATCGGCAGGGTCCTTCGCCAGACGCGTCTGGAGCATCTTGAATCGGGCCTCGCGGGCGAGCTGGGCCGAGCGGGCCTGCGCCAGGGCGCGGCGCCGATCAAGGATCTCCTTGACCTGGGTCGACCGCAGGGACGTCGCCACGGGCAGCGCGGTCGCCAGCAGTTCATCCGCACGCTCGGGCTTCTGACTGGCGTACGCCTGGGCCCAGTCCAATAAGGCCTGCACGTACCTTTCTCCGGCCTCGATCTTCTCCTTCCCGCTGCTGAGGCGGAACCGTGCCTCTTCCACCTTCAGGTCGCGGACGATCTTCTCGTCGCTGTCCACGCTTCTGTTGCGGCGGATCGCTCGTTCGGCCGTATCCAACCCCGCCAGATTGCGGATGCCGTACTGGAACGCCTTGTCCAGCACCAGGGCCTTCAACTCCGGCGAGTCGCTCAGTCGCTGGCTGGACTCGTACAACTTCTCCGCGAAGGCGGCATCGTCTTCCGTCTCGCGGGTCGCGTCCACTCGCCTGGCTTCGGGTCCGAAGATCGCCTCGTAGTCGGCCTTGGCATCCGCCTTGGCCCAGGAAGACATGAACAGAAAAGCCATGCCCCCCAGCAGGATGCCTGCCGCGACTCGTTGCATCTCCGAACTCCTTCTGAATTCCGTTCCGCAAAAAAGAGGTCTGCCGGATGAATCCGCCGTGGGAGCGCTTCGGTTGCGGGACACTTGTCTACTTGTCCTCTTCCCGCGGAATGTTCCGTATTCGTATGTCTGAGAATACCGTCCCATTCTCATTTGCACTTACGCTTATGGCTCCCTTCACTCGGCACGCATGGTCTTGTTCCTCCGAGAGTGCCGTTGCGAGCCCTTCCCATTTGGTGCACAATCGGCCATCGACATACACGGCAATACTGGCTTTCTCTCCTTGCGTCAGTACGGTAACCCGCACCTCATACTGGCGGTTGTTGACGAATGAACCCGGGAATGCAGTTCCAGTCTTCTCGGCCCCTTTACCATCAATGCAATCGATTCCGCTGTATCTCCCCCAGGCCGTGCTGAGGAGCACGGCAACACGATTGCTCCCGACGGGAATAGAGATTCCAACTGTATCATTGCCTGCGGTGCGTACGAACCTGTACGAAATCTCATAACTGGCATGTTCGCCTATTCGCAAAGGCAGGAGAAATCGAGTACGCCCCTTGGTTATGATTGAATCTCCCTTGACTTCGATCCCTCCCCTGTAAGCCGCTTTTGCACCTATTGAAGAGGCTGGAATACTCACCCACTTGTCTTTCGGGAACGCGGGGTTCAACATCTCGGATTCTTCAACCGGGATTACCACCCGAAAGCCGTCATTGTTGCTCCGGCGGGCGTGAGCGACCTTGTGGCGCACGGCCGAGCGGCAGAGGGTGGACTCGATGAACCAACTCCCGCCGCGCACCAGGCCCTCGGCGCCGGAGTTGGGGCCGCGGGGGTCTTCGGCGCCGGCGGGCGTGTAGCCGGAGTACCAGTCCAGGCACCATTCCCACACGTTCCCGTGCATGTCGTACAAGCCCCAGGCATTGGGCTTGTAGGAGCCGACCGGGGCTGTTCGATCCTGCCCGTCGGAATGGGCCATGTCCCTCTTGCCGTCCCACGGGCTTGTGCAGCTTCGGTCGGCGTAATTGCCGTACTGGTGCAAATCGGCGTCGTTATCCCCGAATGAAAAGCGAGTTTCGGTTCCAGCCCGACAGGCATATTCCCATTCGGCCTCCGTGGGCAGGCGAACGGTCTTGCCTGTCTTCTGGGACAGTCTCTTGCAGAACTCTGCCGCATCGTTCCATGAGACCATCTCGACGGGCCTTTGGGCATCCTTGAACTCGCTGCGGTTGGTTCCCATGACCGCTTCATACTGCGCCTGCGTCACTTCATAGATGCCCATGTAGAAAGGCTTGGTGATCCTGACCTTGTGCCGAGGCCCTTCAGGCTGGAAACGCCTCCCCGGTTCGTCGTCCGGGCTGCCCATCAGGAACGTCCCCGGCGGGATCAGGGCGAGCTTCATCGTCACGTCCTTGCCCAGGTCCAGCGTCAGCGTCTGGCGTTCCTCGATCGAAACCACAACCCGGAACCCATAGAAGCTGCATCGGTAGGGTGGATCGCTGCTACGGCGGTTCGCCGAACGGCAGGCCTGCGGATTGCTGTCCCAACTGCCGCCGCGCAAGACACGATCCTTCCCGGTGGCGGGGCCTGGGGGGTCAACATTCGGGGCCTTGGCGTAGTAGCCTGCATCGTACCTGTCCTCGCACCATTCCCACACGTTTCCATGCATGTCGTACAGACCAAGGGGATTGGCCTTGAGAGTCCCCACGGGTCTTGTTGCCCTGGCGCTGGCCCAAACGCCGTCGTAGCTGCACCACCCGACCTGCTTAAGCGCCTCCAGACCGTCACCGCTGCAGTACTGCGTGGCCGTTCCACCCCGACAGGCGTATTCCCATTCCGCCTCTGTGGGCAGACGGACCGTCTTGCCTGTCAATAGGGACAACTTCCTGCAAAACTCCGTAACGTCCGGCCAGGAAACCTTCTCAACCGGCCTGTTCGCAGCCTTGAAGTCGCTTGGATTGCTGCCCATGACCGTCTCGTACTGCTCCTGCGTCACCTCGTACACGCCCATGTAAAACGGTCTGCTGATCGTCACTTCCCGCTGGGGACCCTCACCACCGCGACGATCCTTTTCGTTATCCGGACTGCCCATCAGGAACTTGCCCGCCGGGATCAGGGCGAGCTTCATCGTCACGCCCTTGCCCAGGTCGAGCGTCATTGTCTTGTGTTCATCAAGCGACAGTACAATGCGGAAGCCGTAATCAGCGTATCGCCCATCGTCGCTGCGGCTGCCGCGGCTTGCCGATCGGCAGCAGCCGCCGTATGAGGTGAAGAAGGACCCGCCCCTCAAGACCCGCGCCGTCCCGGATGACGGGCCTGCAGGGTCTGTTGTGTCCTTGCCGTTCGAGTAGTACTTCCCATCGTGGCGGTCCGAGCACCACTCCCACAAATTGCCGTGCATGTCATACAGGCCCCAGGCGTTGGGCTTCTTTCCGGCTACGGGACGGGCGTACTTCTCGCCGGCAGGCATGGCGTTCCCGTGGTGCCAGGCGTAGTCGCCCAGACTTGACTCGTCGTCGCCGAAGCAGAACCGCGTGGTCGTGCCGGCGCGGCAGGCATATTCCCACTCGGCTTCGGTCGGCAGGCGAAACCGTCTGCCCGTGGATCGAGACAACTTCTCGCAGAACGCCGTCGCGTCATCCCAGTTCAGGTGGTTGGCGGCGTGGTCATCGCCTTCCTTCACGCAGGGTCGGCCCTTCCACGGCTCGGTGCCCATGACAGCCTTCCACTGGCCCTGAGTGACCTCCGTGGCGCCCAGGTATAACGGCTTGCTGATCGTCACTTCGTGCTGGGGCTTCTCATCGTCACGGGCATCCTTGTCGCTGTCCGGGCTGCCCATCAGGAACTTGCCCGCCGGGACCAGGACGAGTTTCATTGTCACGCCCTTGCTGAACTGCAACAGTAGTGCCTTGGGGGGACCGCCTTGCGTCGGACTGGCGGAGCCCGCGGGGGTCGCAGAAGACGTGCTCGGCAGGGTTGGCGGGGAGACGTATCCCTTGCCCAGCGCCTTCTCGATGTTCGCCAGCGACAGGCGCACCTTCAAAGCCGGCGCATCTTGGCGGCTGTGGAGTCTGAGATACTGGCGAAAGCAGTCGATGGCCCGACTGAAGGCGGTGCGCCTGCCGTCGGCCGTCGCGGTCTTGGCGAGTTCCTCGTACCACCCGCCCAACTCCAGGCATACGCCCTCCGACAGCGAGCCAAGGGGCTTGAGCGTCAGGGGCACGTACGTGCGGAGCGATTCGTCCAAGTCGGCGGCCACCAACTTGGCCGCCTCGTCGGGCAGGTTGCGGTCGAGCAAATAGTGCAGGAGGAGATTCCGGCGGGCGGAGGCGCTCTTTGGGTTTTCCTTGAAGCGTGCCTGCAACTCCGCCAGGCGGGCCTCGCGCGTCCGCGCGGCCTCCATCTGTTCCGCCATGCGGCGGCGAGTCGCGATGATCTCGGTTGCCCGGGGCGAGCGTACGTACTGGGCCACCGGCAAGGCGGTCAGGTACAGCTTGTCCGCCTCGGCGGCGTTGCCCCGCGCCGCCTCGGCGTCGGCACGGCCCACCAACAGTTCCACGTAGGCCGTCCCGGCCTCGATCTTCGCCCGTCCGCTGCTGAGACGAAACCGCGATTCATACAGCTCCACTCGAAGGGCGGCCAGTTCTTCGGTACTCTTCCTGTTCGCGCGGTAACGGCCCATCTCGTGCAGCGCCGCTTCGGCCGTCTCCAGGCCCCCGGGCCCCACGACCCCGTACCGAAACGCCTTCTCCAGGACCAGGTTCCGCAGGTCAGGCGAATCGTCCAGCCGCCGGGCCGACGACAGCAGCTTGGCGGCGAACGCCGCATCGTCCTCCGCGCCGCGAGTGGCCTCGACCCGTTTGGCCTCTTCGCCGAAGATCGCCTCGTAGTCGGCCTTCGCGTCGGCCTTGGCTGGTGCGGAGAAGATCAAGACGACAAATCCCACCGCCAACCACCTGTCGCGCAGTCCGGTCATCGCCACGCCCTTTCCTCTGCCTGAACCTGATGAGACCCCGGGCAGGCCCGCAATATACCCCACCGCCAAGGCCGATGAAACCTCTGTTCCCGCCGCCTTGGAGCCGCGATGCACGCGTTCGAAAGGACTGACGCCTTGGCAATCCTCCTTCTGCCGGCGTTGTGACCTCTACTTCTTCTTTGTGATCTTCGTGGCCTTCTGCCGGCCGGCAGGTCTCTGCAGCGTCAGTCCAGCTTCACCGGCTTGATCGTGATGTTGCGGTACGCCACCGGGCCGTGGTCGCCCTGGATCTGGAGCGGGCCGGCGGGCTTTTCGTCGTTGAACTTCGCCGACCGCGTCGGCCCGGTCGCCTCGACGTTCTCGTGCAGGACCTTGTCGTTCAGCGCGACCTTGATGAACTTCGCGTTGGCCGTCTTCTTGCCGTCGGCGTCGAAGCGGGGGGCGCGGAAGATCACGTCGAAGCTCTGCCACTGCCCCGGCTCGCGGGTGGCGTTGATGGTCGGCACGTGCCCGTCGAAGCCCTCCTTGCCCTTGCCCCGCTTGGGGTCCCACCGCTGGTAGATCGAACCGCAGTCCGCACAGGAGAACGTCTTGGGGTCCTTGCCGAAGCTGTCGAACACCTGCACCTCGTAACGCCCCATGAAGTACACGCCGCTGTTGGAGCCCTTGGGCACCATGAACTCCACGTGCACCTCCACGTCGCCGAACTCGCCCGCCGTCAGCAGGTCGCACGTCCGCCCCTTCTCGCCGTTGATCATCACGCCCGTGCCCGCAGTCGAGACCAGGCGCTTGGGGTCGTCGCTGGACATGGCCGCCGAGCCGGCCATCTTCCACTGGCCCGTCGGCTGGCGCCAGGCGTCGAAGCTTTCGCCCTGGACGGGCTGAAGCGGTGCGACAGGCGTCTCGCCTGTCGCTGCGACGGATTGCACCGCCACGGCGCCGCCGGGCGCCTTGGCGCAGCCGGCGCATCCGCCGGGGGCGGCGTCGCAGCCCATCGGCTCTGGCGCGGGCGTGGCCGCCGGCGCCGCCTGGCCCAACTCCAGCAACTCCTGCGAGACGGGAATGGTCACCTTGCCGGTGGCCGCCCATTCCGTGCCGCGAAGGATAAACGCCGCGCAGCCGGGATGGGCGGTCTGCTTGCCGGCGTGGCCCAGCAGGTTCACGAACACCCGCCCCTTGCCGTAGCTCACCGTGAAGACCATGCACTCGTGCAAGCCGGTGCCTTTCTTGGCCTTGTCGCTGTAGGCCGTCAGCAGCACGTGCATGTTCTGGCCCGGGCCTCGCTGTCCGTGGTAAAGCTCGTCGGCGGCGTGGATCCACGTCGCGGGCATGCCCTTGGTCACCGGGTGCTCCGCGTCGCGGATGCGGACAGGATACGCCCACTGCGGCCCGTGCCCGGCCCCGGGGCCCTCGCCCTTGGGGGTGCGGACCATCTTGCCCTCGTCGTCCAGCGCCACGTGGTCGCCGAACTTGTTGTTCCGCCACCCCAGGGCGATCATCTTGTTCCAGTTCTCCCAGCCGGGGAAGGCGTTGTTGGCGGCGTGGAAGATGTACAACCCGCCCCCGTTTTCCATGAACTTCTCCAGGCCCTTGTTGAACGCCTCCGGCCAGTTGTCGCCGTTGTAGTTGCTGAAGACCACCTGGTACTTGGAGAAGTCCGCCTGGAACTTGTCCCAGGCCGACTTGTCCTTGGCGCCCTTGGGCGGGCTGGTCAACACGTCCACGTTGAACCGCCCGGACTTGTTCAGCAGGTCCAGGATGACCGGGCTGGTCTCCTTCCAGTTGTGGTTGTTCTGGCCGTCGATCAGCAGGACGTTGATCTTGTCGGCCGCCGGGGCGGGCTGGGCCCAGAGGGCGGTCAGCACGGTCAGAACTGTGAGCAGGACGAGTGAGTTCTTCATGTACGGTTCCTTTCGGTTATGTATCACAATGCGTATAACGTAGGCAGAGAAGGCTTGTTTCGCCGCGCGACCGAACTGTCGGAGCCATGGGCGGTGCAGCAGCTATAGGAACTCCGTTCCCGATGACTCCTATCCGTTTCCTGCTTGCCTCCTCCCCCTCTTCCCGTCCCCACTGCCTGTTCCCAGTCCCTGTTTCCCATTCCCTGTTCCCTCGTCCCTGTTTCCCATTCCCTGTTCCCTAATCCCTAATCTCTAGTCCCTAATCCCTGTTCCCTTCTTGGTAATCTCGCACACCACCGTGAAATCATTGTGCAGGTAGTGGTCCACGATGCGGACGCGGCAGGGCCAGTCTTTCAGCAGGGCGGCTACCTGCTGGGGGTCGTAGTACACGCAGTGGGCGTAGCGGGTGGGCGTTCGGTGGTGCAGCAGGTTGAAGACCACGTGCGTGCGGGCCAGCTCGAACAGCCGCCCCAGCGCCTGGCCCAGGAAGCCTTCGTTGTTGCCCAGGTTCAGGTTGAACACGCCCGAGCAGAAGACCACGTCGAACCGCTCACCGGCCAGCGGGTTCAGGTGGCTGAGGTCGGCCTCGGCGATCCAGCCCCGACCGTCGAGCACGGCGGGCGCGTCGGAGAACACGTCGCCCCAGACGAAGCGGGCGTTCGGCCTTCGCCGGCGCGCCTCGGCCACCATCGCCTCCACGATGTCCACGCCGGTGTAGTCCACGCGAACGCTGCGCCCGGCGAGATAGTCGTACAGGTCGCCCAGCCCGCAGCCGACGTCCAGCAGCGAGCGCCCGTCCAACTCGACGCACTGGGCCAGCACCTCGAACCGCGCGACCTGGCTGGCCCGGTCGGACCAGTCCAGGATGTCGTAGCTCTCCCGGTCCGCCTGGATGCGGGGCTCGTAATGGGCACGGATCTCCTTGCGATGGCTCATCGGCAGAACAGCTTACCACAGTTCAATTGTCCATTGGCAATTGTCAATTGACAATTGAATCCCACTCCTCGTTGATCTCCGCCTGGTCCAGCACGTGCTTGACGAACGGTTCGCCGCCGGCGGCGTGGGCCCAGGGGAGGATGGCGCCGCGGCTGTCCCAGTAGTCGAGCTGGCAGACCTGCCAGTCCCGGACCACCTGGCGGAAGGTCCGGTCGAGGAGTTGGCCCTGGAGGGTGCGGCTGCGATGGGACAGCTCGCGGACCTCGTTCGACTTGGGGTCCACTCGGGCCAGGTCGCGCCGTCGGGCGTCGAGGCGGTCGATCTGGTCCAGCAGATCGCGGCAGGCCTGGCGCTGCCAGACCTGTCGCCCGGCTGGGTCGCGGAACATTTCCAGCCGGCCGGCGGCCTGGATGGTCCAGTCGCGCCACGAGCGGGCGAGCTCGCGACTGGAGACTTCATCCCGGTTCGTCGCCTCGCTCAGGTAGTCCGGCAGGCGGATGGGCGTGTCGAGTTCGCCCAGGCGGTCGAGCAGGCGGAGGCGGACGCGGAGGATGGGGCAGCTCGGCGGGTCGAGCAGGCGGGCGGCGGCGAGCTTGCGCGTCAGGGCGTGGGCGGCGGGGACATAGACCGAGCCGTGAAGAGGCAGAGCGAGCGGGCAGCCGCCCGGGCCCAGTCGGACCTGGATGACCAGCAGGACGGCCTTGCCCAGGACGCACCGCACGCCGCCCTCGCGCAGGGCGTCCAGCGGCAGGCCGCGATCGCCCGGCAGCGGAAACTCCCGCTCGCCGACGCGCAGGCGCCCGCCGTCCAGGGACATGCCCGCCCGGCGGGGCCGTCCGTCGCGCTCGACGATGGCGAACATCGGCAGCTCGCCCTCGTCGATTCGCAACGGGCGGAGGTAGTCGGCCGCCTCGGCGATCGACTCGTTGTAGAGGGCGGCGGCCCGGTCGTAGTCGCGGAGGAACAGTTCGAGCAGTTCCGCGCCGGCGGGCGGGGCGGAGGTGTCGCCCAGGCTGGAGGCCAGGGCGACCTCGGCTTCGGCGCAGCAGCGGGTCATCCAGTCGCGGTAGAGGTCCACGAGCGTGCCGCCCTCGTGTGCCGCCAGCAACTCCTCCAGCATCGCCTGCTGGCGGTCGAACCAGTCGGCTGTGCGCTCCTGCGCGTCGCGGGCGCAGAAGCGCTCCAGCGTGTCGCGCCGGGCCAACGAGAGGATCTCGCGCAGGAACGGTGCGGTCTCGCCCACGCCCAGATCGCCGATGACGCGGTGGTAGCGGGCGTCGCCGGCGTAGCTGGGGCCCACGAGCTGCCAGTTGTCGCCCGGGCTGAACTGCTCGTAGAGCGACTCGACGGACGAGCCGGCCTGCCGTGCCAGGGCCGACAGCTTCATGCCCAGGTACGGTTCGAGCGAGCGGACGTTGAGCGGCTGGCGGCCGAGGAAGAGGCTGTAGAAGAGGGCGGCTCCCCAGTCCGCGCCGCCGCTGTGGTGGTAGGTCTCGCGTCGCAGGCCCAGCGGGTCGCCGGCCTGCCCGCCCACGCGGGTGAAGGCGGTGTCGACGTCCTCGACCAGATGGCGGACCTCGCGGCCGGCCCGCACCAGGGCCTGGACCTTGGCGGCGGCATCCCACAACGGGTGCGAGTTCTGGTCGATGCTGAGGATCATGTCTCGTTCGGCGTGGCCCGTTCCGCGGGCGCGGGCGCCTGGCCCAGGGCCTTGGCGGCCAGGTCCGGGTGGACCGTGCCGCGAAACAGCACCCGCACGATAGTGTCCAGGCACAACTCGCTGACGCGCCCGTCGTCCTCGATGGTGGCCCAGACCCGCAGGACGTCGCCGCTGCGGGCCCGAACCAGCGTGGGCTGCTGCCCGCGGAGGAGGGCCCGGTCCCAGCCGAACCGCAGGCCCGCGCAGATGGCGGCGGTGGCGGAGCCCGTCCCGCACGAGAGCGTCTCGCCCTCCACGCCGAACTCGAACGTCCGCAGGGCGATCTCGCCCGGGCGAATGACCTGGACGAAGTTCACGTTCGCCCCGCGCGGCTGGAAGTGCTCGTGCCAGCGCAGCACCCGCCCCAGGCGCTCGACGTCGACGCGGGCCACGTCGTCCACGTAGACCACCAGGTGGGGCACGCCGGTCACCGCGAAGTCGCAGTCGAAGAGCTGGTCGTCGGCCATCACCTCCAACCCGCGCCGCAGCGACTCGGGCAGGGGGATGCAGACGCGGACGTACACGTCGTCGATCCGCTTGCCGATCACCGTGCCGGCGGAGGTCAGCGAGCGGACCTGGGCGCCGGCGACCATGCCCTGCTCGATCGCCCAGTGGGTGAAGCAGGCGGTGCCGTTGCCGCACAGCTCGGCCTGGCTGCCGTCGGGTTCGTAGAAGCGGACCGACAGGTCCGCCAGGTCGCCCACCTCGCTGGGCAGGGCGAAGATGAGCCCGTCGGCCCCCACGCCGACGTGGCGCCGACACAGCACGCGGGCGAAGGTCGAGGCCCGCGCGGCGTCGCCCAGCAGATCGTCGTAGGTCCCGTCGCGGGCGTCGACGCAGATGAAGTCGTTGCCGCTGCCCGACAGCTTGGTGAAGGTTATGTCGCGCATATGCTCCATAATAGCCGGGTGACCGCCTTGGGGGCTATGGAAGAAGCATCGCCGAGACCACAAAGACCACCAAGACCGACAAGAGTCAAAAAGACAGAGACCACGAAGAAGAAGGCTTTGCGATCTCTGTCCTTCTTCTTTGTGGCCTCCGTGGTTTTCGTGACGGCTCCCGCCGCCGTCAGATCTTCTTGTAGCACTCCTCCAGGTACGCCTTGGACTTCTTGAGGGCCTCGACCATCTCGTCCGACGGGGGCTCGTGGTGCATGAACGGGTTGACGTAGTGGGCGTAGCCGATCTTCGCCAGCTCCGCCAGCCAGGGCGTGACGTCCGTCGGTCCCAGCCCCGGAAGCTGCTGGACGCCGGGCGCGTTCTGCCACGCGTAGAAGAACAGCAACTGCTTGCCGCAGGTCGCGATCGCCTGCTCGACGGACTGGCGGGCGGCCTGCACGTGGTAGGGGGCCAGCGCGATGCCGACCCGCTTGTAGGGGTTATGGTCGACGAAGGCCTTGAAGCTGTCCAGCGTGCACAGCAGCGACCCGCCGTGGTTCTCGACGGCGATGTAGCTGTCGTGTTTCTCCGCCAGCTCGGCCTCGCCCTTGAGGTTCTCGAAGAACTTCTTCATGGCCGGCACGAGGTCCTTCGGGTCCTTCACGCGCCCCGCGCTGCCGTGGATGGCGATGCCGCCGCCCATCTGGCCCAGCAGGTCGGCGTACTTGGCATAGCCGCCCGCGTACACGCTGAAGGCGTAGAGCTTGATCTTGTTCTTGTCCAGGAGCTGCTTGAGCCCGTCGGCCTTCAGGCGGTTCTGCACGTCGTCCAGGTGCGGGCACTTGGCGTGGGGCGACCAGATGTCCACCGCCTCGAAGCCCAGGCCCGCGATCCGCTCGATGGCCTGCTCGACCGGAAGGCGGGTGAACTGGATGGTCGAGGTGGAGAGTTTCATCTTCCACTTGCCGGCCGGGGCCTGCTCGGCGGCCAGGACCCGGGGCGCGGCCGCGGCCAGCGCGGCGCAGGCCGTTTGGGCCAAGAGGGTGCGGCGGCGGATGCGATGTGTCGTCATGATTTGTCTCCTGAGGCGGGCTGAGAGGCGGGCTGGGTCGAAGGCAGCACCTTGCGCGTGACCTTGTCCCAGCGCACGTTTCGTTTTTCCAGGCGGTGGCCCTTGCCGTGGCAGTCGGTGCAGACGTTCTTCTTGCCTTCGTAGTCGGCCTCCACCTCTTCCTCGCGGTGCTCCTTCTTGACCTTGTCGATGTCATGGCAGCCCAGGCAGGCGGAGGGGACCCGCTCGCGGGCGTACATGATGTCGGGCGGGGTCAGGTGTTCCTCGTCCTCGCAGTGGGCGTCGCTGGATCCGTGGCAGCGCTCGCACCCGATGCCCTTCTTGGCGTGCTTGAGCGCGAACTTGTCCTTCTTGTAGTTGCCGTGGCAGACGAAGCAGCGGCTGTTGTCGGCGGGCTCGGTCTTCTTCTTGTCCTCGTCCTTGTCCGCCAGCAGGAGGGTCGTCCCAGCCAGGGCCAGCAACGCGGCGAAACCAACAAACGTTCTCATGCGATCCCTTCTCATTGGATATTGACCATCGACCATCAAAAAAGGGGCGCCGCCGTTCTTCAATGGCCAATGGTCAATGGGCAATGGTCAATCGTCGGTGGTCAGACATACCGCCAGTCGTGGAGCCACTGGTAGCCCTCGGGCAGGCTGGCCCAGGAGCGGTCCATGGCCTCTCGAAGCTCGCGGGCTTCGGCCAGGTCCATCATGCCCTTCTCGCGGCGTTCGATGACGGCCTGGGCGAGGTTGTCCACCTGGGCGGCGGTGAGCAGGCCCGGGATGGGCGCGGTGACCGCCGGGTTGCACAGGATGTACCGGATGGCCAGGCGGGCGAGCTTGTTGTCGGCCTCCTTGTGCGGGCTGTCGGGCGTGCCGTCGCCCTTGAAGATCGAATGGCTGGAGAACGGCTTGATGCCCAGGAAGCCCACGTCGCATTTCTTCAGCACGTCGAAGAGGCTGTCGGTGGGCAGGGCCTTGGTGTCGGCCGTGTAGGGCATGACGACGACCTGGACGATGTCGGGGTACTTCTCGATCATCTTGGCCACGTGCGGGCGGTCGTGGCTGGACAGCCCGGTGAAGCGGCACTTGCCCTGCTTGCGGGCCGTCTCCAGGGCCTTCATCATCTCCTCGACTTCCTTCTCGGTGTGGCTGCTGGACCGCTCGTGCATCACGATCCGCCACAGGTCCACCACCTCCAGGTTCGCCGCCTTCATGCCCTTTTCCAGGGTCTCCAGCAGCTTGGCGCAGGTGCGGAACTTCGGGTTGCGCATCTCCTCCTGGTACCAGGAGAAGCCGAAGATCATCTTGTCGCGCCGCTGCGGGCCGATCGCGTCGGAGTAGGCGACGACCTCCTCGCGGGTGCAGGCGTCGACGTAGTTGATGCCCACCTCCATGCAGCGGTCGATGACCGCCTTGCGGTTGGCCATGAACTGCTCGTTCTTGACGTCCACCGCCAGCCAGCTCTTGCTCTTCATGGCCTTGGGGGCGAACTTGTCGATCTGCTTCCAGTGCCCGCCCAGGCACACCGCCGAGACCCACAGGTTGGTCTTGCCCAGCCGGCGGTACTCCATCTTCTCGTTGAAGCTGGGCACCTTCGACTTGTCCATCGCGGGCGCGTCGGCCGCCATTGCCGGCAGGGCCGAGCCCACGCCCGCTGCCGCCGCAGCAGCCGCCGTGGTCTGAAGAAAGTCACGTCGTGAGAGGTCCTGATTTGCCATGTCGGTTCTCCTTGACCCTGCCAGCCGGCAGGCGCACCGTGATTGTACCCGTCCACACCCCGCTAAACTACCCCCACCCGCCGACTATTGCCCTTTCCGTTCCGCTCGATGTCCCCTCGCGGGCAGTTCCCCTTCGGGAGGACCGTCACGTTCGAACCGACGCGGCCCGGGTCTTGCCACGGGCGCGCGGCTGGGCGCGATCATGGGCGGGATCGGCCGCTGGCTCTGATCGGCCGTTGACTCGTTGCCCGCGGGGCGTACAATCAGTCTCACCGGCGGCCGGTGCGGCCGCCCTGCATGTCGCCCCAACCGCAGGAGACCGCCATGGTCGCGACGAAAGACCGTCAGGTGATCCGGTCGCTGGCGTCCAAGTGGATGGAACTCGCCCACCAGCCCGTGATGGCCCAGCGCAAGCGCCTGTGGAAGGCGGTGCACGACCTGAAGATGATCCGCCCGGTCATCCTGGTCGAGACGTGCATGATGATCGACGAGTTCGTCCCGCCCGCCGAGCTTCAATGCGAGGACCCCTTTCTCCGCAACGTCGAGAGGACCATGCGCATCGAGACCCGCCACGCCGAGGAGATCGGCGACGACGTCGTCCTCGAGCCCTGCTTCCGCCTGCCCTGGGAGGTCAGCGTCTCCAACTACGGAGTCTCCTGGGACGAGTTCCACTGCACCGACGCGGCCGGGCGGAACACCGCCTACTCGTTCAGCTTCCCCATCCGCGCGCCGGAGGACTTCTCCAAGCTCCGCATCCGCAGCAAGAGCGTCGATCGCAAGAAGACCCTCGCCCTCAAGGCCGTCCTGGAGGACGTGATGGGCGACATCCTGCCGGTCCGCGTGGGCAACAACGACCAGTTCGTGCCCGACTCGGGCTACCGCCCCTGGTGCGGCATGGAGTTCATCGGGCTGACCATGGACCTCTTCAAGCTGTGCGGAAACGAGCGCCTGCTCTACTGGGTCTACGACGAGCCGGACATGATCCACCGCATGATGGCGTTCCTCCGCGACGACCGCCTGGCCTATTTCCGCTGGCTCGAGCAGGAGGGCCTGCTGGACCTCAACACGGACAACCAGATGGCCGGCCCGTGCATGTACGGCTACGTCAGCGACCTGCCGGCGGTCAGCGACCCGCCCGCCGGGCCGGTCCGCCTGAACCAGCTCTGGGGCTGGGCGGAGTCGCAGGAGACCACCTCCGTCTCGCCCTCCATGTTCGCCGAGTTCTTCCTGCCCTACATCGCGCAGGTGGCCGAGGTGTTCGGCCTGACCTACTGGGGCTGCTGCGAGCGGATCGACGACCGCTTCGAGCCCATCCGCAAGGCGATCCCCACGCTGCGGAGCGTCTCGGTCAGCGGATGGAACGACTTCGACAAGGCCGCCGAGCTGCTCGGCAGGGACTTCGTCTACTCCCGCAAGCCCGTGCCCGCTCATCTCAGCGGCGACTATCCGGACTGGGACATGGCCCGCCAGGACCTGGTCAAGACCCACCAGGCCGTCACGCGCAACGGCTGCAACACCGAGATCCTCTTCCGCGACGTGTACACCATCAGCTTCGACCGCCCGCGGCTGCGACGCTGGGTGGACATGTGCAAGAGCGTCTTCCAGATGTAGCCGCGGCCTGGCCCGGCTTGCCCCTTAACCGTCCGGTCTTCGCGGCGCCCGGCCCCTCGACGCGAATCCCCAGCGGCGCCAGCGTCGCGCCGTCGCCCAGGCGGGCGGGGGCGTCGCCGAAGTTCACCGTCACGGCCGTCCCGTCGGCGAAGCGGGTCTGCTGCACCGCGTGGTCTTCGCTGAGCCAGCGGTGGTCCAGCATCTCGCTGTAGCCGGTCGCTCGGGTCACGCCCGCCGACGCGCGGTAGCTGCGAACGAACCGCTCGCGGTTGCGATCCCACAGGGCGGTGTTGAACATGAACATCGGCGGCGTGCCGTACAGGGCGTTGAACAGGTCGCGCCGGTCCCACACCGCGGGGATCTTGTTGTTGTAGTCGCCCCAGTACCACTGGGCGACCACGCAGTCGTGGTAGACCAGCTCCCACAGGGGCAGGCGGTAGGCGTGCCCGGTCTGGAAGGTGGCCACCTGGGGCGGAACCTCGTCGAGGATCTGCTGCATCCGCCTGCCCGAGTCGCGGCAGCGGTAGGGGCCCAGGCTCATCATGCCCTCGAAGTAGTGCACGAACGGCACGGCTGCGTCGTGCCCCGTCTCGCTGCCGGCGACGAGATGGTGGCCCTCGCTGACCAGGCGGAGCAGCTCCATCTTCCAGTGGCGGCTCTCCGAGCGGGTGACCGGGTGGTCCGGGTGGTAGCACTCGCGCCAGGGCGAGGCGGTGGTGGTGTCGATGAAGCGGCAGCGGTACGGGGCCGTCTTCAGCTCCTCGCCGATCCGCGCCTTGGCGTACGCCACTGCCTGGCGGTCGCACGTCACGCCGCAGGGGATCATCTCCCCGTCCCTGGCCTCGACGCGCCAGCCACGGATCCACTGCCCCCGCGAGTCGATCATCAAGTCCTTGGGCCAAGCCTCGCTGGGCCAGTCGCCGTGCCTGTACCGCAGCCTGGGGAACATGGCCGGGTCCATCACGTCCTGGTAGATGTCGTAGCGGCTGGTCAGCACGCCCATCCGGTTCAGCGTCGCGAGCTGGTCCGGGCTGGCGCGGTTGGACCACAGGATGCGGTCGATGCCGGCCTGCTGGAGCCGGCCCACGATGCCCACCGGATCCTTGTCCCAGCACCAGACATTGACCGCGCCGACCAGCAGGTCGACGTTGGGGTTCTCCTTTCGCTTCTGGGCGAGCGTCTTGAGCAAGCCCGTCTGCTGCGCGTGGCGGCGGTAGCGCTTGGCCATCGCGACGTAGCCGCCGTCGTCCAGCAGGACGTAGCGGACGCGCCGCGTCGGGCCGAAGCGGCCCTTCTGCGGGTCCCACTGCGGGGCCAGGCAGAGCAGGCCGTCGCGCCGCTCCATCCGCACGGAGGCGTCGTCCGGCGTCTCGACCAGGGCCATGATCCCGCGCCGCCCGTCCGTCGCGCCGTACCACGACATGCACAGCCCGTGCCCGCCGTAGAGGATGTACCGCGAGGAACGAATGGACGCGTCGTCCACCGGGTAGCTGATCCCCTCGTTGACGGGCATGACCAGGAACGTGCCCTTCGGCGTCGCGAACGGGTGCGGGTAGAGCACCGGCTGCGACAGCTCCCCCTGCGACGACAGCTCGACCAGCAGCTCCGGCTTCTCGCCGTCCATGCGGAAGACCGCGCGGACCTCGCGGGCCGTCTGCGGGTCCACCAGCAGGGCCTCGATCCTGCCCGGCCCAGCCGAGGCCTTCAGCACCATCGGCGCGGGGCCCAGCGGCTTCTGCACGTACGTCTGATTCGTGCGGCGATCGGTCAGCGCGAGCGTGGCGTCGCGCGTCTCCAGGCGGACGTGCAGCGCGTCGCTCTGCGCGGTCAGCGCGGCTGGAACGTCCGTCTTCGCCTGCCCCGGCAGGCGCGTCAGGACCATGTCGTCCACGTGGACCACGGCCGGACCCACGCCGACCACGCGCGGACTCATCCTGGCCGCCCCGGCCGGGACGTAGAACCGCGACACAAGGTGCACGAACTCCGCGGATGGCTTTGCGGGGGCTTTTGTCGGGGCGCCTGCGCCCGAAATGCCGCGGGCCGCGTACTGCCACGCCGTCGCCTTGCCGGCGGGGTCGTACAGGATGACGGAGATCTCGCCCCGGCCCTCGCCCTGGACCCTCATCCACGCGGAGAACTCGTACAGCTCGCCCGGGCGGACGGTCAGGGAGCGGCTTTGCTGAAGCGACCAGTCCTCTTTGCCCGTGTGCTCGATCCGCACGCCGCCGCGCCCGCCGTGGGCGGCCCCGGCGTCCGCCTCCGCCCGCCCAGCCGACTTCTGGCGAGACCAGAACGGATGCCAGCCCTCCAGGCCCTTCTCGAAGTCGCCGTTGACCAGGAGATTCTCGCCGCCCGGGCGGGATGCCGGCGCATCCGCCAGGCCCGCCCCCGCTGCCGCAGCGCCCGCGACCATCGCAATCACCGCCGCCGCACGAATCGCGCTCGATACGCTCATCATTGTCACCTCCCACGCCAAACGCTCGGGCCCGCCCCGCAAATGCAGCCGCCCTTGACTTTCTCCCCGCGGGCGGCTTATCTGGCGTCCTGGCTGCCGGAATCGAGGACAAACATGAAACACGCCATCGTTTGCGGACTGTTGCTGTCTCTGCTCTCCGTCGCTCTGGCCGAGGAGGCCAAGCCCCCCAGGCTCCTGCTGTGGCCCGACGGCGCGCCGACGGGCGACGGCAAGACGGAAAAGGTCGACGTGCCCATCACCGTGCACCTGCCCCCGGCCGACAAGGCCACCGGGGCCGCCGTCGTGATCTGCCCGGGCGGCGGGTACGGCGGGCTGGTGACCGGAGCGGAAGGGCACGGGATCGCGGCCTGGCTCAACGGGCACGGCGTCGCGGGAATCGTGCTGGAGTACCGCATGCCCCGCGGGCGGTGCGAAGTGCCCCTGCTGGACGCCCAGCGGGCCATCCGCACCGTGCGGGCCAACGCCGCCGCGTGGAAGATCGACCCCGCCCGCGTCGGCATCATCGGCTTCTCGGCCGGCGGGCATCTCGCCTCCACCGCGGGCACCCACTTCGACGCGGGCGACGCGTCGGCCGACGACCCGGTCAGCCGCCGGAGCTGCCGCCCGGACTTCGTCGTGCTGGTCTACCCCGTGGTGTCGATGACCGCCATCGGCCACGGGGGCAGCCGCAGGAACCTGCTGGGGGCCAACCCGTCCGCCGCCCTGGTCGAGCGTTTCAGCAACGAGAAGCAGGTCACCGAGAAGACCCCGCCCATGTTCCTGACCCACGCGCTGGACGATAAGGTCGTCCCGCCGGCCAACAGCAAGATGCTCTACGACGCCCTGCGGGCCTGCAAGGTGCCCGCCCGGTACCTGGAGCTGCCCCGCGGCGGGCACGGGCTCAATGGCTACAAGGGCCCCATGTGGGACGCCTGGCAGACCCAGAGCATCGAGTGGATGAGGGAGATGAAGATCCTCCCGGGCGGTGATAAAGAGAAGGTTCAACAGTAGAACGTTCAATAGTCAATGATCAAGGAAACGACAAAGGATGGACTATCAACTTGAACGTTCTTCCTTGGTCGTTTGACTTGAGCATTGGAAGTTGAACGTTCCACTGTTGGACGTTCTCTGCTTACGAGGATCATCCGTGCGTACAGCCTTCACCTTCTGCGTCGTATTTCTGACCGCGTCGGGCGCCTTTCCCGCCGATGTCTTCGCTCCCTTGCCGCTTGGCACGACCGGCCTGGACGAGGTCGCCGCGGTGCGCGTGGGCTGGCGGCTGGATGGAGGGGCGGAGGTCCTGCGCCCGCTGGGCTGGTCGGGCGGCGACGAGCAGACGGGTGCGGTGGTCCACTTCGTCAGCGAGGCCGGCCGGCCGGTGATCCTGAATCACGTCCCGTGGAAGAACGGGCGCGGGGCGCTGTTCGTCGAATACGCCCTGGAGCTGGGCAAGGCCTCGCCGATCCGCCTGGACCTGGACGTCGCCCTGGAGGCCCGCTACGTGGGCAAGAGCGACGGCATCACCTTCAGCGTGCTGCTGGCGGAGGAGGGCTCGGGCCCGTTCCGCGAGTTGGCCCGCGGGCACGAAGCGCAGGGCAAGGCCAGCCCCCTGGGCGTGGATCTCTCCGCGTGGGCGGGGCGGAAGGTCCGCCTGCGCCTCCAGGCCGACCCCGGCCCCAAGCGCAACACCGGCTGGGACAACGGGCGGTTCGAGTATCCGCGAATCACCGTGGGCCAGGGCGGCGACGTCCGGATGACGCGCGCGGGCGAGCTGACGGCCACGCCGGCCTACAGGGCGCTGGCGGGCGGCGAGCTGAAACCGCTGCTCAACCGCAGCGGGGCGGGCATCGTGCCTTCGGCCAGGTTGAAGCACTCCAACACCGTCGAGGCCTTGCCGGCTGAAGCGTCGCGCGGCGGGGCGGTCTTTCGCTACGACGGGCCCGACGGGCGCTGGGAGTTCGTCTATGTGCCGCGGACGGGGCGGCTGGACGACGTCGAGGCCCGCGTGCCGCACGGGCCGGCCTATCAGCCGTGCTTCGGCGGGGGGGTCGCGCTGGGCCAGGGCGAATCCGCCAGCGAGCCCGCCCAGCAGGCCCGCCTGGAGAGCTTCGACGTCCGCGACGGCGTGGCCCGGGCCGTCTGGACCTACGCGCAGGGCGGAGCGTCCGCCCGCGTCGAATGGACCTTCCGCATGGCCGGCAAGGCCCTGGTGATCCAGGCCCGGTCCGACGACACGACCGTCTGCCGCTTCGACCTGGGCATGCCGATGGCGTCGCTGCGGCGCGAGATCTTCGTGCCGTACCTCTACTACGCCCGCCCGCGCTACCTGCCCGCCCAGCGGGCGTTCCAGATGGCGTACGTCGACTGGACGGCCTCCGGCGCGACCGAGTCGCCCGGCACGGTCTCCACGTACCTGCCCCGCCTCGACGGGCGTCGCAACGCCCTCCGCGAGACCGCCTACGTGGCTGTCTCCGCCGACCTGGGCGAGGTCCTGCCGAACATGCCCCATCCGCCCTCGCGCTACCGCGAGCTGCTGGGGCGCAAGATGGTGCTCGACGTGTGGGACGGCAACTTCGAGCAGAACGCCCGGCTGTTCGAACAGCTCAAGCGGATGGGCGTGGACGAGGTCGCGGTGATCCTGCACAACTGGCAGCGATACGGCTACGACGTGAAGCTGCCCGACCACCTGCCCGCCAACCCCGCCCTGGGCGGTGACGAGAAACTCAAACCCCTGGCCGACACCGCCAGGCGACTGGGCTACGTGTTCAGCGTGCACGAGAACTACATCGACTTCTACCCCGACGCCCCGTCGTACAACCCAGCCGACGTGGTGCTCAACCGCGCGGGCGAGAAGCAGAAGGCGTGGTACCAGCCCGGCACCGGCGTGCAGAGCTTCGCCTTCAAGAGCCACCGCGCCCTGCACTACGCCGCCCAGAACACGCCGGAGATCCACAAGCGCTTCGGCACGACGGCTGCCTACCTGGACGTCAACACGTGCGTCCCGCCGTGGCGCTACGTGGACTTCGACGCCGCCCAGCAGGCCGGGCCCAGCCACGCCTTCCGCCAGGCCGGCGAACGGGCCCTGTTCAAGTATCTCCAGGACACGCACGAGGGGCCGCTGCTGGGCGAGGGGCACCACCACTTCTTCTGGGCGGGCCTGGTCGACGGCGTGGAGGCCCAGGTCGAGAACGGGCGAAACGCTCCGCTCCTGCTGGACTTCGACCTGCTCAAGCTCCACCCGCAGATGGTCAACCACGGCATGGGCTACTACAACCG
>JAKJER010000071.1 GCA_022705325.1 Planctomycetota bacterium
CGTCTCGCCCGTGGCCCGGCAGGGCCGGGACGGCCCTGCGACGCACGGGCAAGCTGCCCGTGCCACGATAGAGGAGGCAGACCGTGGCTGAGTTCAAGCGAGTCGTCGTCACCGGGGCCATGGGCTTCATCGGCTCCAACTACGTTCGCCTGGCTCTGCGGGAGCACCCCGACTGGCAGATCGTCGTGCTGGACAAGCTCACCTACGCGGGCAACCGCGACAACCTGGCCGACGTGATGGACCGCATCACCTTCGTCCACGGCGACATCGCCGAGACCGCCGATGCCGCCAAGGCCATGGACGGCGCCGACGCGGTGATCAACTTCGCCGCCGAGAGCCACGTCGACCGCAGCCTCATCGACAGCCGCCCGTTCGTGCGGACCAACGTCGAGGGCACGCTGGTCCTGCTGGACACCGCCCGCAAGGTCGGCCTGAAGCGATTCCTGCACGTCTCGACCGACGAGGTCTACGGCGACCTCCACGGCAGCGATCACCATAGCCTCGAAGGCGACCTGCTCAAGCCCCGCAGCCCCTACGCGGCCACCAAGGCCGCCGCCGAGCACGTGGTCTTCAGCTACGGCATCAGCTTCGGGCTGGACGTCGTCATCACCCGCGGCTCGAACACCTACGGGCCCTACCAGTATCCCGAGAAGATCATCCCGCTGTTCATCACCAACGCGATGGAGGACAAGCCCCTGCCGCTCTACGGCGACGGCAGCGCGGTCCGCGATTACCTGCACGCCGAGGACCACGCCGCCGGCGTGGACCTCGTGCTCCACCGCGGGCAGAGCGGCCAGGCGTACAACCTGGGCGCCCGCATGGAAGTCAACGGCGTGGAAGTCGCCGACCGCATCCTCCGCTGCCTGGACAAGCCCGCCGGCCTGAAGGCGTTCGTCACCGACCGCCCCGGGCACGACTACCGCTACAGCGTCGATCCGTCCAAGGCCGAGTCGCTCGGCTGGCACCGTAGGTGGGACTGGGCGAGCGGCCTGGAGCGGACCGTCCAGTGGTACGTCGATAACCGCGCCTGGTGGCAGGCCGTCAAGCAACGCATGGAGTTCCGGCAGCACGAGAAGACGTGGTACTCGCGATAGAATCGAAGCGGCGCTTGTAGTCCCGCCTGCCTGCCGGCAGGCCGTAAGGCGGTCTTCGGATTCTCCTCAGACATTCGGCGTCCGCCTAATGCCCTTACGGGCACGCTACGAACGCTACTCGGCGATCACCTCGATGCCGCAAAGAAGCGTCTGTCCTCGCAGCGGCGTCAGCTCCACCTTCAAGTCGGCAACTGCGCGGACGTTGGAAATCTCCCGCATCACGGTCTTCCCAGGCCCGCCGGCTTCGCGGGCCGGGTCGAAGCCGCGCAGGACCGTCTGACCCTGGACGGCGACATCGAACACCCGCCGGCCGGGCTCCAGGTCGCTCAATTCCGCGAAGTAGAGACGAACCGTGTAGCTCCGCTCCTGGGGCTGTGCCTCGGCGGGATTCGGATCCTGGCTTTTGTCCGCGTTCTTGTCGGCGGCCTTGTCGATGGCCTTGCCCTTGTCCGCAAACGCGTCGTCGTCATCCTCGTCGTCGTCATCCTCATCCCGGACCCTGTACTTGTCCTCCTCCTTCTCCGTGTACTTGTCCTTCTTCTCGTCCTTGGCGGTGGGATAGAGGGCGATCCGGACCGACCGGGCGTTCTCGATGCCGCAGGCGGCTACCTGGCGGGCGGGGCCCGCGATGTCCAGCGCGTGACGGCGAAGGTAGGCCGGCTTCCCCTCGACTTGCACGCCCAGGGCGGGGCTCTTGCCGCCAACGCTGGGCCAGTCCAGCCAGAGCGTCCCCTCCTGCGACCGCCAGTCCCCCGGAGCGCCGAAGTTGACGCCCACGCGCCTCACAGGCCCGGCCAGCTTCGTCCAACTCTGGAACGTCCACTCCTCCACGTCCGGCATGGTCGTCAGGGCCAGCGAGCACTGGTTCTGGTAGCTGCACGTGCACGTCCGCGTGTAGTCCAGGGCCGTCAGCACCCCGTCGGCCGGGATCAGGTTCGACGTGCAGCTGGACTTGAACCCGCCCCAGTTTCCCGTGCCGCTGTCATGCAGCAGGTCGTAGAACCCGGCCGCCGCCGAGCGGAACAGCAGCAGATGCTGCCCGGCGATCGGGGTGTTGCAGCCGTAGTTTCTCGTGAAGGTCCAGGGCACGGTCTTGCCGGTGATGGGGCAGAGGCGGGTGCGGGGCTTGCCGGTCAGCAGGTCCAGGGCCAGGCCGTCGGTGTAGATGGTCTTGCCGTGGAGCATGGGCCGGCCGACGTACTTGATTTGCTCCTGCCAAAGCCTCCCACCGTCGCTGCCGCGATAGGCGGCCAGGTGGGACGTTGTCTCGTCCTTGGCCCGGTCCTTTCCGGGGCTGCCGCCCTCCAGCAGCACGTCGTGCTCGGCCGAGTATCCCAGCCACGTGCCGGACACCTTCTCGGACGTTTCCCAGACGACCCGGCCGGTTCGCACGTTCAGGGCGCGCAGGGTGACCGGCTCTTCGGGCGCTTTCTTGATGCGCTTGAGCAGGCCCAGAGCGACGGGTGAGAATCCGTCGATGCAGAACACCCGCCCCGCCCCGGCGGCGATGGCATTGTGGCGGAAGGCCTGGTCGGCCCGGCGGGTCCACAACACGCGCCCGTCGTGGCGGTCCATGGCCACCAGGCACCTGGACGACGAGGCGTAAGGGGCGTTGTCGAACAGGTTCAGCGGGGTCTTTCTGCCGTCGCCCCGAATAGCCACCGGCGTCGAGCCGGCGAGCAGGACGTTTTCGTAGACGCCCAGGTAGCCCCAGTGGGGCGCTTCCTCGCCGGCCCCACAAGGCAGCTTGAACTCCCGCAGCGTCTTTCCCGTGGACGGGTCCAGACGCAGGCAGTCGCGCCCGAAGACGATGTAGACGCCGTCGGCGAGCGAAACGAAATTGGAGCCGATCTCGTTGGCCCCCGGCTGATGCCTGGTGCTGTTGTAGAACTTCCCCACGTCCTTGAACTCTCGCTGCCAGAGCAGCCGGCCCGTGTAGACGTCCACGCAGCGCAGAACGTGTGGCCCCTGGATGAACGCCCGCCCGCCGATGATCTGGGGCGAGGGCCCGTGCCCGTGGCGCGGGAGGATGTCGTCGTGCGAGGGGCCGCCGAACCACAACAGGCCCAGCGGCGGCTTGACCAGGCGGTCTCGCGAGACGACCGTGTTGGCCACGTCGGCATTCTCGTGTGTCCACGGCGCCGAGCCTGCCAACGGCCCGTCGCGGACGACCTCCAGGGCGCCGGCGGCTGACTCGACGCCGGCGCCGGGCAGGTCCGCCGACGCGACCGCCCGGCTCAGGGCCGCCAGGTCGCCCGCCTCGGCGGCCGCCGACGCCTTCCCGCCGTACGGGCGCAGGCAGTGGAACAGGCCCTGGGCGAACTGGGCTCCGCGGCCCAGCCCAGCCGCCTGCAGGTCGCCTAGCTCGATCCGGCTGGCCAGGTACGGCGGCAGGCGCATCGCCAGCGGGTCGCCGGCCAGCAGGTGCACCCTCCGCCCGTACACGCCCGCGCGGTCCAGCCGGTGACGCAGCGAGGCGACCAAGGCCGCGTCCGGATCGATGCCGATGACGTGATAGTCCGCCGCCAGTTCCATCAGGCGATCGAAGGCACGCTCTCCAAGCCCCCACACCATGGCGTAGCCGCCGTCGCCCGGCATGGGCTGGTCGCGGTCGACAGCCCCGGCGGGCAGGGAATGCGTGAGCACCCGTCCGGCTGGCTCCTCGCCGAAGCAGTACACCTTGCCTGTCGTCGTCGTCACCAGCAGCTTGCCGTCGGCCGGCACCATCGACCAGGCCTCGCCCTCCACGCGGGCCGACCACGACAGGCCCGGGCGATCCAGTGGGGGCAGGTCGATCGCCGCGATCAGCCCCTTCTCGCCGCCGGCGTAGGCCCGGGCGCCGGCCAGGCAGTAGAACCGCTTCACCGGCGTCGCCAACTCGATCTGGTGCGTCCGCGGGAAGCGGTAGCGGGGCACCTTGTGTGTCTTGCCGTACTTGTCCTTCACCGTCTCGTCCCGCCCGAACGGCTGCAGTTCGTACAGATCCACGCCCTTCTTGGTTGCCGCCAGCACCCGCTCGCCTAGTATCTGGGCCGGGGCCTTCAGGATCGGCTTGCCGTCCGCCAGGGTGTAGAGGCATCCCTGGTTGAAGAAGTACTCGCCCGCGACGGTGACCTCGTAGCCGCCGGCGTCCTTCCCCAGTGCCCGGCTGCTCGGATTGTAGTAGAGGAGCTTGCCCGTCTTTCGGTCGTAGGCGGCCGGCACGGTCCGTCCGCCGGAAACCAGCAGGAGGTCGGGCGTGGCCGCCAGGTAGCCCTGGGGAGCCACGCCGGCAAAGGCGGGGCTGTAGTGCTGCTGGGCCAGGTAGGTCGAGCCGCTGCCGCTGTTGGTCCAGACCGTCTTGCCGCTCTCGGCGTCGACGGCGTGCAGGAACGTGCCCATGAACGGCCAGACGCCGGCCGCGAAGTAGATCGTGGCCTTCCGCCCGTCGTCCTCCTCCCACAGGACCGGCCCGCCTCGGGCCGGCCAGGCGGAGGTCAGGCGCTGGTTGCCCAGCAGGCGGCGGCAGTCCGGCCCGCCCCGCACCGACCACCGCCGCTGGCCGCTGGCGGCGTCCAGGCAGTGGAGATGCCCGTCGTCGCTGACGACGTAGACGTTGTCTTTCCAGGCCAGCGGGGCCAGCCGGATCGGCCCGTCGGCATAGAATCGCCACAGCTCGTTGCCGGTCTCGGTGTCGTAGGCGGAGAGACGGTCGCAGACCATCGAAGCGATAAACAGGCGCTTGCCCGCGACGACCGGCTCATAGCCGGCATCGAAGCGGATCTTGGACTGGCTGGCCGGCCAGGCGGGCGCGGGCGGCTCCAACTGCCGCACCCATCGCAGATGAAGACGCGCGGGCAGGGCCGCGCCCGACCGCCCGCTGCGCGACGCGTCGCCGCGCCACGTGGGCCAGTCCGACCTCGCTGAGGCGTCCGGCACGCCGGCGGAGCGAGCCACGGACGGAGCCCACCCCGCCCGCCACAACAACCCAGCCGCCGTCAGCAGGGTCGCCGCCGCCAGGGCCAACACATACGAGTTTCTCGGACGCCACGCTCCCATGCCGTGTCTGCCTTCTTTGATCAACCTCACCGGATCATACCATGATTGGCCGGTAATGGGGCTTCGGTCTTATCGCCCTCCGTTTGTAGTGTCGTCCCCCAGGGGCAGGCCGTAAGGCGGTCTTCGGGATTCCCTCATGCGCACGGCGTTAGTCCGATGCCCTTACGGGCACCTGCCTCCGGCAGGCAGGCACTACGAGCGCCGCGACGACAACGATTCCTCCCTCCGCCTACGGCGTCTGGCAGACGCCGAACCAGCGGCGGCTGCGGGAGTCGCTGCCGACGACCTTCAGGCGGAGGGGCTTGAGCGGCGCGACCTTGGCCGACGGGAGCGTCAACGTCAGCAGGCCCATCTCCGGTCGCGACTCGTCGCGATCGTACTTCAGGGTGACCGTCTTGTCCGGGCTGGTCCACGTCGCGTTCTGCTCGCTGATGGCCGGGATGTCGAGCATCTTCTCGTCGTTGACGTAGAGGGCGAACGTGCCCGGCGGCTGAGCGAAGTAGCCCATGCCGCCCTCCCACGTGATTGCGTAGTCCTTCTTGTCGCGGACGTTGGCGGAGGCGGGGCGGGTCTCCCAGATCAGCTCGTTCATGCCTTGGGTCGCGCGGGCCACGTCGAGCTGGAGGGCGCCGGGCGGCAGGTAGTCGGTCCCCGACTCGCCCGCCTTGATCGTTCGCTGCCAGCCGTTGGGCGCGTCGGTCGCGGCCAGCTTCTTCACGTCGATCTTGCCCGCGGGCTTGAACGCGTCGCTGCGGGCGTAGCGGACCAGGCCGTCCAGGATGCACGTGCCCTCGGGCGTGCCGGAGAGCACGTCCAGGCCGAAGGTCATCAGCACTCGGCCGTTGTCGGCGGCGGCCTGGGCGGCGTAGAGGTAGTAGCTGTTGAGGCCCTCGCCGACGACGATCATGTCGTCGGGGCTGAGGCCGGCGAAGGCGGGCAGCTTCTGGCCCATCTTGAGGATGCGGAAGGCCAGCGGCGAGAGGCACCCATCATGCGGGAAGTCGCCCAGGGCGGGGTGGCGTGCGAAGGCGGTGCCCACCTGCTCGCCCATGGACCACCAGCCCAGGCGGACGTTGGGCTTGCCCGTCGTCCGGTTCAGCAGGATGACCCGCTTGCCCGCGACCAGTGCAGGCGCCACGTCGCTCGAACCGACGAACGACACCAGCAGGTCGGCCTTCTCCGCGGCGACCTCGCCGGCCGGCGCCAGGCCGGAGTACAGTTTCTCCATCGCCCCCAGCAGCGGCTTGGAGACCGCGATGCCCTTACCGTCCTGGAGGGCCCGCTTAGGGAACAGCCAGAAGTCCCACTGGTTGCGAACAGGCGTGGCATGGGCGTCTCGCCCATGCGTTGCAGGGCCGTCCCGGCCCTGCCCCACGGGCGAGACGCCCGTGCCACGGTCTCTGCGGCCTGGTCCGCTGTCGACTGCGACCTCCAGCATCGCGTGGACGGGCTTGGATAAATCGCCCACCGCGATCTCCGCCTGCGCCAGCGAGACGACCGAGCCCAGCTCGACGTCGGCGCACTCGGAGGTCCCCTTGGCCAGCACCGTCTCGCCCGCCCGCAGGGTCCAGGCGAGTTTCGGTCTGCTCAGCGGCTGCTCCCCGTAGTGCGAGATCCAGAAGTCGGCCTGGATCTTGTCGCCGCTGACGGCGATGGGGGAGTCGCCCGCCGTCTTCAGCAGCAGCACGGTCTGGTCGTTGAACGCTCGGAACTGCTCCGGCGTCCAGCCGCCCCGCTTGGGCTCCCAGAACGCGTTCAGGAAGCCCTGGGCAGAGTAGGTGTTGCCCTGCCGCACGATCACGTCCACGATCGTCCAGTAGTCGTAGCCGTCGCAGGCGGGGTCCATGCGGGCGGCCTCCAGCCCGCGCTTCTGGTAGACCCTCTGAAGGGCGTGCGACGCGTCCTGGCAGGCGTCGCCCCAGCGGCGGTCCAGCCCGGCGGCCGCCAGGTCCTTGTCGCGGGCCGCCAGCGTCACCGGCGGGAGCATCAGGCCCGAGAACTTCGGCTCCAGCCTCGGGTCCTGCTTGACCGACAGGTTCAGGTACTCGTGCGCGACGAACGGGGCGTCGCACTTGAAGCTGCCCGGGGCCCACACGTTGATCGGGCCGTTGCGGAAGTCGGAGTTCTCGGGCGTGTTGAACGTCCCGTCCTGGTGCAGCGTCAGGCGGTCCGGGTCGGTCCGTTTGATGAGCTTGTAGATCTCGATGCCGATGGGCCTGCCCAGCAGCCCCTCGTTGCCCATGCAGTAGGTCGCCAGCGAGACGTGCCGGCGGAAATGCGCGATCAGCTCCTTCAGGTCGCGGATCGGGTCCCAGGTGAAGGCCTCGCACGGGTAGTCGCCGTAGTAGGGCAGTTCCGGCTGGATGAGCACGCCGGCTTCGTCGGCGGCCTCGAAGTACTCCGGCAATTCGCAGTGGGTGTGCAGGCGGACGTAGACGAACCCCGCGGCCCGGGCTGCGCGGAAGTGCTTGAGATGCTCCTCGCGAGAGGCCGGCGAGACGAGCGTCAGCGGATAGACGAAGTCGTCGCCGCAGCCGCGGACGAAGAACGGCTTGTTGTTGAAGAAGAACTGTTGCCCGCGGACCTCGAACTTGCGCACGCCGAACCGCTCCGCCCAGCCGTGCACCGGCTGGTCGCCGTCGCACAGGACCGCCTCGGCCACGTACAGCGATGGCGACTCGGGCGACCACGCCCGGAAGGGCGCCAGCTTGACGCGGCAGACGACGTCGGCGGTTTCCTGCCCGGCGTGCAGGGCGAACTCCTGGCTGGCCGACCCGGCCGGTTGGCCGTCGGCGGTCTTGACGGTGACCCGCAGGACGGGCTTCTTCAGGGGGGCTGCGGCATCGGCGCGGGCGATGGTCGCGCGGACCTCGGCTGCCTGGTTGTCGAAGTCGCCGCGGACGTAGGCGTAGTCGATCCGCGTGGCGGGCGTGGCCTCCAGTTCGACGTCGCGATACAGCCCGCCGAAGCGATGGGTGCTGCTGAAGAGCCCCTTGCGGCTGGGCAGGAGGTTGTTGACCTCGGCGACAATCGTCGCGTCCTTGCCCGGCTCGACCAGGTCGGTGATGTCGTACTTGTAGGTTCCGCAGTAGTTGTCGACCCAGGCGACGGGCGTCTTGTTGACCCAGAACCAGCCCTGCGACCGCACGCCGCCCACCTTCAGCCACACTCGCTGCCCGGTCCAGGCCCGCGGAATGGCAACGGTCTTTCGGTACCACGCGTCGCCCTGGTAGATGTGCCGCAGCGGCTTGGCGCAGTGATCCCACTTGGGGTCCCACGAGTCGCCCATTCCCGGCTGGCCCACGCCCTGGGCCTCCCAGCAGCCGGGAACCTGGATCTTGCGGGAACCCGGCCAGGGCCTGGCGTAGAAGGCCCGCCAGCCGGGGTGCCGCAGCGGGGCCACGCCCTGGGTGGTGAATTCCCACTCGCCCCGAAGCGAGAGCACCTTCTGCATCTCCGAGCCGACCACCGGGTTCACCACCGCCGGCCAGGCCGGCCGGCATGCCCAGCTCTCCACGCCGGTCGGCGGTTCGGTCGGTTCGGCGCCGGCGCCCGGGCCGGCAGCGAAGAGGACGAGCAGGACGGCGACGCGGAGGGTTATGCGGGTCAACGTTGTCTGCTTCATGCGCGGTCTCCCAACCCTCCGGGTGCGGATTGTACCATCGGCGGGGTTTGCCCGGCCACCGCGAATCGGCGACTGGCCTGCACGGTCAGGTTCAGACCGTGCCGAGAGAGGCAAGATCGAGGGCGATCGTGCTTGCGTCGCCTCGTTGGAGGGCGGTGAATCCGGCTTCGTACAGCATCTTGCGGCACGCGGCCATGTCCAGGCCGCGGTTCAGCGACGTGTCGGCCTGCGTGTCGCGGGGATTGGCGCCGCTCTCGGCGTAGACGACGTTGGCGCCGGCGGCCAGCCCCAGCAGGTTGGGCTCGTGGACGGCGATGTTGCGGGTCTCGGGGCAGGCCAGGGTGGCCAGCGCCACCACGGCCACGACCTGTGCCAGGCGGCGCTCGGTGATCTGCCCGTTTCGGGTAAGCGGCACGCCCGAGACGGCCACCCGGCGCATCGCGGCATGTTGAAAACACCCGTATTCGACCCCCAGGAACATCTGCTCGACCAGTTCGCCGGAGGAGTGCTCGGGCCCGACGGGCTCGCAGCAGTAGTAGAAATCCAGGCCGGCGTCCTTGATGACGCGGAAGGTCTTCTTCCTCCGGTCGGGGTCCAATGCGGTGTCCAGCCCCTCGCGAAGGCGGCAGACGTGATAGGCCCCGTTCACGCCACACGCCCGCATCTCCAGGGCCTGGGAGAGGTCGAAGTCGCCCACGTTGACCACGATCTGGGTGTGAGAGGGAAGTTCCCCGCGGACGGCGGACACGGTCTCCAGCAGCCGGTCCAGGTCGAACTCATGCATCGTCATCAGGAACAGGGCGTACAGGTCGCCCTTGTCGGCAAACGCGCGAGCCCGCCGGCGAATCTCGTCCAGGCCCAGCCGGGCCGACTGGAAGGTGGTGTGGTCCTGCCCGAATACGCAGAAGCGGCAATTGCCGGGGCAAGGCGCGGTGTCGATGCCGATCTGTCCCAGAAGCATCGCCTGGTTGCCAAACCGTCGGCGTGAGACGAAGTCGGCCACGCCCGTCAGGGCCGCCGCTTCCATCGAGCATTCGGGCAGGTCCAGGAGATAGGCGCAGTCCTCTCGACTGGGCGCCTTATTCTCGACGGCGTCGCGGAGGACCTGGTCCAGGCGTGCTGGCAGCTTCATGGGTCTTCCTTTCGGGGTTCACGCCGGCGCGTCGAAGCGGTGGACGGGCGTGGGGCGGGCCGGGCTGAAGTTCGCCAGGCTCAGCATCCGCGCCGCCAGCGGCGGCTGGACCGTTTCGGCCAGCGCCTGTTCCACCGCCGTTCGCAGGGTCTGCGGGTCGCTCTGTACGCGGGCGTTGATCAGCAGCGTAGCCTGGCGCCCGCGGCCGGCCCGCCCGCGGAAGTCCGGGGCGGTCGAGGAGGAGGTCAGGTTCGCAGCCGACTTGCCCTCCCGCGTGGTCAGCAGGAGCTTGAGGTGGGCCACTTCGGCGCCCAGTGCCGCCAGGCCCTCGCGGAGTCGCCTCGTCAGGGCCTGTCCCACGTCGTCCCAGTCGGCCGGGTCACGACTGGACAGTTCCACCGTCGCGTTGAGCCAGCCCAGGGCGGCCTCGCCGCGGGCGTACACGTCGTAGTCGACCTCCACCACCCGCTCGCCGGCCAGCGAGCCCTCCAGCACGTGCGACAACCACTGTTCGACCTGCTGCTCGTCTCGGGCCGACAGGCACAGCACGGGCGTGTCCGGGAACACGCGGTCCAGCAGGGCTGCCAGCTCTTCGCGATGGGCGGGCGAGATCGTGTCGATCTTGTTCAGCACGACCAGGTCCGCTTCCTCAACCTGCTTGCGGTAGATGTACCGCACGTCGTCGCCCAGGTCGCTGGGCGCCAGGCCCAGGGCCTCGGCCAGCCGGGAAGGTTCGACCAGCACGGTGTACGGCGCGAGGCGGACCTGGTGCGAGCAGTACTTCTTGATGGGCTGGAGGACGGTGGCCGACAGGTCCGTGCAGCTTCCCACCGGCTCGCCGATGAGCACCTCGCTGCCCTGGCGGATCAGAGTCTCGCATACTTCCATCAGGCGGTTGAACGCGCAGCAGAAGCACGCGCCGGCCACCTCGTCCACCCGGCCGGGCGAGGAGCGGAGGGCCTCGCTGTCCACCAGTCCCGCGGCCTGGTCGTTGGTCACCAGGCCCACGCGCACGCCGCGGCGAGCCAGCAGGCCCGCCGCCGTCGCCAGCAGCGTCGTCTTGCCCACTCCCAGGAAGCCGCCCACGAGGATCATCCTTGCTTGTGCCATTCGCTTGTGACCTTTCGCGTTTGCATTACTGGACCATATCCAGTATTGGTGTTAATCTTATAATGGCGCCTGGACGATAGTCAATCCCCCGCGGGCCGGTTCGCCGACCGCGCGGCCCCGGGCCCGCGAGAGACTCCCCGTGGCCTTCCCGTATGCTGCCCCTTTGCTTTGGCCGGCCGACAGGGGATAATGGCGGCCATGCCCGGCACGAAGAGAAACACGCTCAACCTGGACCAGTGCCCCTGCGCGGGGCGCCACCTGGAGAAGTTCCTCCAGCCCGCGCTGCTGTCCGCCCTGGCGGGCGAACCGCTGCACGGCTACCTGCTGGTGCAGCGGCTGGCCGCCATGCCCATGTTCCAGGACCATGCGCCCGATCCGACGGGCGTCTACCGCTTTCTTAACGCGATGGCCCGGCGCGGGTTGGTCAAGTCCGAGTGGGACCTTTCGCGCAGCGGCCCGGCCAAGAGACTCTTTCACCTCACGCCCGCCGGGCGGAAGTGCCTGGCCCAGTGGATCGCCACGCTGGAGCGTTACCGCTGGCAACTCGACCAGATGCTGGGCGCGCTCCGCCAGGCTGTCGCATCGACGCCGGCCAAGCCCCCCGCCAGGAAGTGCCGCTGCGGGGAATAGTCAGCCGCCGAAGGGCCAGCCCGAATCAAGCTGCGCATAGCTGAACGGCCTGCCCTTCGACGGCCGGAAACCTTGCGTCCCGCAGGGGAGCGATCACTCCTCGAACACGATGCACACCTTGCCCGTCTGGCCTTTGTCGGCCAGGTTGTAGGCTTTCGCCGCCTCGCTGAGCGGCAGACGGTGAGTGCAGGTCACTTCGGGATGGATGCCCCAGCGGTCGAGGCGCTCGACGAGGTCTTCCAGGTGCTTGAGGCTGGTCACCCACGAGCCGTACAGCGTGATCTGCGGGTGGATCAGCACGGGGCTGACGGCGAACTCGACGGTGTTGCCCTCGCCCACGTAGACGCATCGGCCCCACTGTCGCGTGCCCTGGAGGGCGAGCAGTCGCCCGGCCGGGGCGCCCGAGCAGTCGATGGCGACCTCGCAGCCGCGACCGCCGGTGAGGCGTTGGATCTTGGCCAGGGCCTTGTCGTCGGCGGGCAGGGCCTCGTCCACCACGCCGATCTTCCTGGCTAGGCGGCGCCTGGCGGGGGAGATGTCCGTGCCGATCACCAGCGTCGCGCCCAGCGCCTTGCCCAGCATGCCGGCGGCCAGGCCCACCGGGCCCAGGCCCGTGATCAGCAGCCGGTCGGCCCCGCACAGCTTGGCGCGGGTCAGCCCTTCCCAGGCCGTGCCGAACCCGCACGCGCACAGCGCTCCGTCCACGTAGGTCAGGCTGTCGGGCATGCGGACGCAGACGTTCTCCTCGGCCAGCAGGTACGGCGCGTGCCCGCCGTGCTTCTGCCAGCCGTACGCGCCGCGCAGCTCGCTGCGGCAGCTGATCATGTAGCCGTGCTTGCAGTCCTCGCAGCATCCGCAGCCGCTGATGTGGTAGACCACCACGCGGTCGCCGACCCGCAGGTCCTTGCAGTTGGGCCCGACCTGGACGACCTGCCCGCAGGGCTCATGCCCGGCGATGTTGCCGGCCTGGTAGCCCTCGGGCCCCTTGCCCAGGTGCGCCCGGTAGATCGCGCGGATGTCGCTGCCGCAGATGCTCGACGCCTTCATCTGGATCAGCACCTGCCCGGGCCCGGGCTGGGGAACGGGGAACTGGCGGAACTCCACCGTGCTGTTGCCCGGCAGGATCGCCCCGGTCATCCGATCGCCGTCCACGTAGCGGGAGGCGCTGAACTTCGATTTCGCTTTCGACTTGGCCATGGTTTTCGGCTCCTTAGTTTCAACCACAGAGGACACAGAGATCACAGAGATTCATTCAAAAGACGTTGTCTGCGGCCTCAATTCAATGCCACGAATGCGGGGAGTCGGCAATCGGTGAAGTTGGTGCTGCCTCTCTTGCCATTCCCGCCACGGGTCGTCTTCCTATGAAGATATCTCTGTGTCCTCTGTGACCTCTGTGGTTGGCTGTTTTACGGCGGGGTGATCACGCCGCCGAGGTCCCAGAGGTCTTCCCAGCTCTGGCCTTCCTTCCACAGAAAGACCTGGCCCTTGATGAGGCGGCAATTGCGGTCGATGGCGGCGAGGTCGGCCATCTCCTTCCCGCTCAGGGGCTCGCTCACCGTGCAGGCCAGGTTGGCCAGGAACTCGTGACGGTGGACCGAGAACGGGATGGGCACCTGTCCGCGCTGCACCGCCCATTTCACGCACACCACGGCCGGGTGAACGCCCAGGCGCCCGGCGATCCGCAGAACGGCCGGGTCCTCGATGTCCACCGTATCCAGCTCGGTCTTGTCGCGGTCGGGACGGGTGGGCGAGCCGATGGGGCAGAAGCCGATCGGCACGATGCCGCTGTCCATCACGAAGCGGAACAGCTCCGGCTGCTGGAAGTGCGGGTGCAGTTCCATCTCGTTGAGGGCGGGCCTGACGCGGGCGTCGCGCAGGACCAGGCGAAGCTTGGGGACCGTCATGTTCGACGTCCCGATGTGCCGCACCAGCCCGGCGTCCACGAGCTTCTCCATCTGCCGCCACGTCTTCATGAAGTTCTCGTGGATGTACGGCCTGGCGTCCGGCGAGCGGCTGTGCACGTCGCAGCCGGGCGGGTGATAGTTGGGGAAGGGCCAGTGCACCAGGTACGCGTCGAGGTAGTCCAGCCCCAGGTCCGCCAGCGACTGGCGGCATTGCGGGATGACGTCGGCCTCGGCGTGCTTGTCATTCCATAGTTTCGACGTGACCCACAGGCCCTCGCGCTTGACGTGCTTGAGGACCTCGTGCAGGGCGAAGCCGATTTCCTTTTCGTTGGCGTAGACCGACGCGCAGTCGAAATGGCGGTAGCCCACGCCGGCGGCCTGCACCACCGCCCGGGCGATCTGCTGGGGCGTAAAGCGGTCCGAGCCGAAGGTCCCCAGCCCGATGGCCGGGATTGTCGCGCCCGTGTACAGCGTGCGTTTCGGCACGGCTGCCGGGTCCACGCCGTCGGGCGCGGTGCAAAACGTTCCGACGTCCAGAGCGTCCATGCTGCCCTCTTTCCAGGCCGCCAGCGGGGCGGCCCAACGAGAGGTATTGTACCGCTGCGGGAAGTACGCACAAGACCCCAGGACAAAGCCCCGGAAGGCCTTCCGTGGGCTTTCTTTCCAGGGATCGCACGGTTCCGCTCGTGAACGCCCGCGTTACCGCCCCGGGCGGTCGATCAGCCCCCGTATGCCGTCGGGCGTCAGTTCGCGTAGCGAGTCGACCACGAGGTGGGCCAGATCGGCAAGTTGCTCCCGCGCGGCCGTGCCGGTCAGGCCGATGGCGACCATCTCGGCCCGCCGGGCGGCCTCCAGGCCCATGAGCGAGTCCTCGACGACGGCGCAGCGGCGGGGGGGCAGGCGGAGCTTGCCGGCCGCCTTGAGGAACACCTCCGGGTGCGGCTTGCCGTGCGTCACGTCCATCGCGTGGACGTATGCGTCGAAGCACTTTCCCGCTTCGTGCGGCAGGCGGTCGATCACCGTCTCCACGTTGGGCCTGGGCCCCGACGAGCCGATGGCCAGGCGGAAGCCCGCCCCGTGCAGGGCCAGGACCAGGTCGCTTGCCCCGTCCATCTCGGGGAAGTGCTCGCGGAGGATGGTGCGGTACTCCACTTCCTTGCGATCGTCCAGGTCGGGGATCTCCTCGGGCTGAATCTGATCGCCCCAGAGGCGCTGGATGATGTCTCGGCTGACGCGGCCGAAGGTGGCCTTGAACTGCTCGCGGGTCATCTCCCACCCGCGCGAGCGGGCCATCCGCAGCCACGACTGGTAGTGCGCCTCGTAGCTGTCCACCAGCACGCCGTCCATGTCGAAGATCACGCCGTAGTCAGTCATTGGGTTTTGCGGAGGGGGCAAAGAATCAAAAGGCCAGGGGGATTCTAATCCACGATGTTGTAGTAGCAGTCTCGTTGGCGGGGCTGGTAGCCGGCGTCGCGGATGAGACGGCGGACCTCGTCGGCGGTCATGTGGAACGTCGTGCCGGCCGCGGAGACCACATTCTCTTCCATCATGATGCCGCCCATGTCGTTGGCCCCGTAGAAGAGGGCGAGTTGCCCGATCTTGGGGCCCTGGGTGACCCACGAGGCCTGGAGGTTGTCGAAGTTGTCCAGGTACAGCCGGGCCAGGGCCAGCGTCCGCAGGTACGTGACGCTGCCGGCCAGCCGCAGCTCGCCCTCGACGTGGACGTCCTCGGCGTCGTCGGGGATGTCGCTGCGAATGGGCGGGACTTGCTCGTCCATCGGCTCGCTTGCGGGCAGGCCCGTTCGCCGGTCGGCCTGGCCGACGGGCTTGCCGCGCGAGGCGGCCGACCTGCCCAACTCCGTGTGTTCCGGCTGGAACGTCCAGCAGATGAACGCGGTGAATCGCCCCTTGCCCGCCTCCAGCGAGTGGTCCTGGAGTTCGCGCAGGCGGCGGAGGTGCTCGATCCGCTCCGCCGGTCGCTCCATGTGCCCGAACATCATCGTCGCCGTCGTCATCATCCCCATCGCGTGGGCCTGGCGCATGACCTCCAGCCACTGGTCGGCGGTGCATTTGCGGGGCGAGATCTCGCGCCGCACGCGGTCGACGAGGATCTCCGCGCCGCCGCCGGGGATGCTGTTCAGCCCGGCGGCGCGGAGGCGTTCCAGCACAGCCGGGACGCTCAGGCCGTATTCCTCGTGGAAGAACCAGATCTCCGGCGGGCTGAACGCGTGCAGGTGGATCTTGGGGAAGCTCTGGCGGATGTCGGCGAGCATCTCGACATACCATTCCAGGCTCAGTCCCGGGTGCATTCCGCCCTGGAGCAGGACCTGGGTTCCGCCGGCGGCCTGGAGTTCGGCGATCTTGTCCATGAGTTGGTCGCGACCGAGCACGTAGGCCCCGGCGGCCTCGGCGTCGGTGGAGAACGCGCAGAACCGGCAGCGGGTGCGGCAGATGTTGGTGTAGTTGACGTTGCGGTCGATCAGGAAGGTTCGGACGGGCTCCGCGTGGCGCCGGCGGCACTCGGCGTGGGCCGCGGCGCCCAGCTCGTGCAGGTCGCCCCGCTGATACAGTTCCAGGGCCAGACGGTCGGTCAATCGTGTCGTTGGGTTCATCAGCCGCTCGCGAAACAGGGAATCTCGTACGCGGCGACCATGATACTAAAGTTTTTGCCCCCGGTTGGCCGAAAAAACACAGACCGATCACACAGTCCATGAACGACTGTCTTCGAGAGTCAACAGACAGCGGTTCATGTACAACTGAATAGCCTCAGGCGCTGTCGGGCGGCGGACATACCAGCCATGTCTCGCCGCCGACTCTTTTTGGGGGAAGAGCAGAAAGGACATAGAGGATTACAGGGGCGACGGCTGTTCCAAGTCCTTGCCGTCCTTCTTGTCCTTCAGCTCTTTGCCGGTTGTCGCCGCCGCCTGCGTCGCGCCAGCAGCAGCGTCCCGCCGCCGATCAGAAGGGCCATGGTGGTCGGCTCGGGGATCTCGACCTGGGCGATGAAGAACCGGTACTCGGGGAAGGCGTTGGCGTCGGACAGGTCCAGCAGGATGGCCCGCGGGTCGGTCTGCTGCGTGCCTTCCGCGCCGGGCATGGAATCGCCGAAGTCGTAGAACGCGATGCGTCGGATATTGCCGGCGTCCTCGCCCTCGCCCATGAGCGTCTCGGGCGCGATGTCGATGCGGATAACCTGCTGGTCGCCCCAGTTGTTCAGGGAGGGGTCGTAGTTGCTCTGCCCGGCCAGGCCGGCGATCACCGCGCCGTCGGTGGCGCCCTCGACGTACGTGCTCCGCTCCAGGAACGCATCCTGGTACAGGTAGGCGTTGCCCGCGTGGTCGGTCAGGGCGGCCTCGATCTCCGCCGGCGTACGGTTGGCCCAGATGGCCTGGTTGCCGAGGATCGACGGGTCGATCTCGCGCGTCTCCATCGAGTCCAGGATCTGCTGGAACTGCGAGTCGCTGAGGCCCAGCATGTTCTTGTAGGCCTGGTTGGCGGGGTCATTGATGTCGTACGTTCCCCCGGCGAACACGGGCGGGTGCCACTGCGTCTGGTCCAGGGCGGCGAAGTTGATGTCGTTGCTGGTGGCCACTTCCGGGTTGGAGCGGCTCGTGCCGAAGCCCGCGATGTCGTAGGTTCCCTGCCCGTTGTGGACGTAGACGTCCATCTTGACCTTGCCCGCCTGCGTCTGGTCGTTCACGAACGCCCCCTGGGCGTCCTTGGTCACGTCGTGGGTGACCCAGCCCAGCGACCAGCCGTTGCGGTTGAGGTTGTGATCGGAAAGGAACTTCTGCCGATCGGCGTCGTTCAGGTTGGCGTAGAACGTCGAGAAGTCGTTGTTGTCGAACTGGCTGTAGGACATGTAGAAGTGAATGGCGTTCTTCTCGCGGGCCAGCCAGAAGTTGTCGGCTGCGTCGGTGCGGCTGGCGAAGTTCATCGGGGCGGAGGTCAGGTCCTGCCCGGGCGCATAGGTGAAGCCCTCGGCCCCGTAGGGCCCGTCCTCGTAGTTGTGTTGCGTGTGCGCGGAGACGGGCGTCCACCAGTTCTTGAACGCGTCGACCTTGCGGTCGCCCGGGTCGAGGATGCCGTTGGAGTTGGTGTCGGCGTAGATGTACCACGTCTTGACGTAATCGCTACGCAAGTCGCGGAAGTCCGCATCGGCGGTGGGCTCGGCCAGCCCAGCAAACAACCCTCCGGCCGGTAAGGCGACCGCGAGGGTCAAGCTAAGCGTGAGGGTCCGGATATCGTTCATCCGTGGGGTCCTTATGTCAGTGGTCAACCGAACCCTACGATTTGAGCGAGGCAGAGGCCAATTCTCGAAAAAAAGAAGCCCACGGAGAGGTTTCCGTGGGCTTGAGGGGGTTTTTGTCGTCAGGGGGCCGCCGATCAGCGCGCCGCGTTGATGGCCTTTCTTCGCCTGCGGCGGATCACCAGTCCCAGGGCCGCCCCGCCCACCAGCAGGCTCAGGGTGGTCGGCTCGGGAATCTCCGCGGCGGCGATGAAGAACCGGTGCTCCGGGAACAGCGTCGTGTCGCTCAGGTCCAGCACGATGGCCGTCGGGTTGATCTGGCCCGAGCCGGGCGACTCGCCGAAGTCGTAGAAGATCACCGTGGTCAGGTTGCCGTACTGGGCCGGGTCGCCGCTGGCCAGCGAGTCGTCCGACAGGTCGATGCGGATGACCTGCTGGTCGCCCCAGTTGGCCCCGGTGAACTGGTTCCAGCCGGACAGGCCCGCGATCACGCCGGCGTCGGTTGAACCTTCGACGTAGTCGTGCCTGGCCTGGAAGGCGTCCTGGTACTCATAGGGCTGGCCGGCGTGGTCGGTCAGGCCCGCGGCGATCTGGGCAGGGGTCTTCGACGGGTCGATCGCGTCGCCCGCGATCGCCAGGGGGTCCTTCTCCGCCAGTTCCATCGAGTTCACGATCGTCGTCAGGTCGGCGGGCGTCTGGCTGTTGGCGGCCAGCCGGGCCGCGTTGGCGGCCACCGAGTAGTCGCCCGTGACCGGATCGAACTGCGGCGGATGATACTGCGTGCCGGTGCCCGGTCCGGCGGTGTTGTCCAGGGCCAGGGGCGAGATGTCGTTGCTCAGGGCCACCTGCGGATTGGACCGGCGCATCCCGTAGCCGCTGACGGGCACGGTCGCCTCGCCGTTGTGAACGTAGACGTCCATGTCCACCTTGCCCGCGGGCGTCTGGTCGCCGCTGAACGCGCCGTTGGAGTCCTTGCTCACGTCATGAATGACGTAGCCGAGCGACCAGCCGTTGCGGTACATGTTCCGCCCGGCGACCACCTCCTGGACAACCGGGTCGCCGCTGGCGGTGAAGGTCTGCCAGTCGTTGTTGTCGAACTGGCTGAAGTTCATGTAGAAGACCACGGCGTTCTTGCTGAGCGGCAGCCAGTAGTTGGCGGCCGGGTCGGTGGAACTGGCGAAGTTCATCGGTGCAGAGGGCCAGTCCGTTCCGTTGGGGAAGACGTAGTTGTTGGTCCCGTACGGGCCGGGCGTGTAGTTGGCCTCGGTGTGCCCGGAGACCGGCGACCACCAGTTCTTCACCACGCCCACCTTCTGATCGCCCGGGTCCAGGATGCCGTTGGCGTTGGCGTCGTTGTAGAGGTACCACGACCGCACGGCGTCGGAGGGCAAGGCCCGGAAGGCCGGGTCCGGGGTCGGTTCGATAGGGGCGGCCGGGGCTGCGGCCGACAACAGGCCCAGCGCAACAAGCAACGATGCCGCGCGGCACAGCGTCACGTTCGTGCACATATAGCGCCTCCCGGGCGTATACTCGACGAGGTTGACCGGCATGGACCGGGCGTACCTCTTCTCCTGTTCTGGCGACCCGGACTTCACGGACCTGGACAAGGGGTCCGCCGGCAGTCGCCGTCTGGAATCCATCTGCGACCTGATTCTGCTTTAATTATCCCTCCTCGCGCCATTTTTGTCAAGCGGAAGGTCCGCCGCCCGGCAAAGTAGTGTAACTAGTTGTGTGTAAGTTTTGATGATCGTGTCACGCGGCGGAGCGGAGGCGAGCGCAGCGAGCCGAAGCGAAGACGCGTGACACGGCGCAAAAAGTTGGGTACGTACTGCTTCTTCAC
>JAKJER010000093.1 GCA_022705325.1 Planctomycetota bacterium
GGGCGGGCCTGGTCGACGGCGTGGAGGCCCAGGTCGAGAACGGGCGAAACGCTCCGCTCCTGCTGGACTTCGACCTGCTCAAGCTCCACCCGCAGATGGTCAACCACGGCATGGGCTACTACAACCGCTGGATGGGCGACCGCCGGGCCCCCTGGCCCACGCCCACGCTGCTGGACCAGTACCGAGCCCAGCAGCTCGCCTACGCCCACGCGTCCTTCTCCTGGGGCCACCTCCGCGCCCACATGCCCACCATCGCCCGCGAGTACCACCTGAGCCAGCCGATCGCCGCCCGCTACGCGACGGCCTCGCCCGTCGAGATCGCCTACGAGCTGGACGGGAAGATGGTGAACGGCTCAGCCGCCGCGGTGGCGGGGCGGTTCGACCGCGTCCGCGTCCGCTACGACAGCGGCCTGACGCTGTGGGCGAACTTCGCCGAGGCCGACTGGACCGTGGACGGCTGCGCGTTGCCCCAGTACGGCTTCCTGGCCGACGGGGCCGGCGTGCGGGCGTGGACGGGGCGGCGCGGCCAGACGATTGCGGACTTCGCCCGCACCGCCGACGGCCTGTACGCCGACGCCCGCACCGAGATCTTCCGCCCCTGGGCGGGCGACTACAAGGACATCGAGCCGCGCCTCAAGGCCTTCCGCGACGCCGGCGGCGGACACGTCGAGCTGACCTACGAGTGGCGCGTCGCCGCCGCCCTCGACGAGGACCTGTACACGTTCGTGCACTTCTGCCCGGCTGGTGTCCGCGACGAGGATGAGGATAGCGAGAGGGACCGCATCGCCTTCCAGGGCGACCATCGGCCCGCCAAGGCGACCTCGACCTGGCGGCCTGGCATGACGCTCAGCGACGGTCCGCACCGCGTCCGCGTGCCGGCCGGCGAGCGGGACGAGAAGTACGACATCCTCATCGGCCTGCACGGGCGACATGGACGGATCAGCCTGAACGCCGTCGAGTCCGACGGCCGGCGCTACGTGATCGGCCGGCTGGCCGTCACGCGGCGGGACGGGAAGGTGGAGAAGGTCGAGCTGACCGACTACGACGACCTCCGCCAGACCGATCGCGCCCGCCGCGGCGCCTACTTGGCCCGCATGAACGAGGCCGGGCGAAAGGTCGACTTCGGCCCGGTCGCCACCGACGGCGCGTTCAAGCTCCTCATCCGCAAGGACGCCCTGGAACTGATCCCGCTGGCCGATCGGCCCTTCGAGGTGGAACTCGACCTGGCAGAATTGACCGGGCGCAACAACCTGCGCGAGCAAACGAGCGCCGAGGCCCTGGTGGCCGTCAAGGTCCAGGCCGTCGACGACGCCGGCAAACCCCAGGCCGACGTGCCCGCCAAGCCGCTGCCGAACCGCCCCGGCTGGATCGCCTTCAAGGCCTCTACTCCACGTGCGATGAGGTATATGATCCGATGACCTTCATCGCGCCTGCTTCTTCAGCCAGGCTTTTCCCTCGGGAGATTTGACGAAGTCGGCATACTCCTCAGCCTTGGTCAGATCCTCCAATTCGACTCCGGCCTTGGTCTGGACGGCGGTCAGGAGTTCTGTGACCTTGGTGAAGTTCTTCTGCTGCAGTTCCAGTGTAATGTAGCCCCAGTAGGCATCAGCCAGCTTGGGTTCGCCCCGGATACAGGCTTCGAAGGCCCGGCGGGCGGCGGGGAAATCCTTCTTCTCCATGTGAGCCGCGCCGCGGAAGGTGTGGAGATAGGCATCCCCTCCCAGTTTCCGGTCGAGCCGGTCCACCGCCTGAAGGAGCTCGTCGAACTTCCGCTTTGCGTGCAGGACATCCAGCAGGATCAGATCGCCGGAGGACTGGGGGAACTCCTTGCAGTACGCCTGCAATAGCTTGAGGTAAGCCTCTTCATCCACCTGTTGGCTGGCGTTGATCGCGATCATCATCAGGCCCTGGTGCTTCTGAAGCGCAGGTGGAAGCTCCCGGTAGAGGGCGAGGGCTTCGGCGTGCTCTCCCTTCCGTGCCGCGGCCGTTACCTTCACGACCTGCGGCAGGTGCTTGCTGTACTCGTCCTGGATTCCCAGTGCCTTCGCCGCGAACGTCTGATTGCGAAGGCCCAGAACCGGCACGAGGGACCTTCGCATGGTTTGGCTCAAGGCCTCGCCGGTGATGTATACGTCCACGTCCACGATCCGCACGTGGCCATGGGCATCGACGATGAGATGAAGATCGTGGTAATTCACCCCCCCCTCCCCCAGCATCCGAAACAGGGCCCGCGGCTCCTGATTCACCTGGTGGATGCGAAGAAGCCGGTAGCTTCCACCGGACTCGACATTTTGCGCAATCTTCTGGCTCAACGAAGCGGCTAGCTTCGGGGAGAGCAGTCCCTGCCTGATCTCGGGCGGCAACGATAACCCTTGAGAAATGCGGTCGGCGAACTTGGCCGCGTCCATCGCCTCGGCGAAAGCCTTGGGATCCGCCTGCTGGTCGATCCGATCCTCCAGGCGCTGGGCCCAGTCGGTCACCTTCTTCGTCAAGGCGGCATCCGCCGGCGGTTCAGCCGCAACAGACGCCGTCCCGCCCAGTCCAACACAAAGCGTGGTCAGAACAAGTCGAACTCCGATCGGCAGGTACCGGATCATAACTTAACTCCGTCTTCTGTTGCAGCCCCTACAACCGCCCATTCACCGGAACCCCTAGAATAGCCGCTGATCGCGACATGAGGAACCAGAAAATGTCGGGTGCGGATATTGCCGCTTCTGCCTGCTCTCCTCATCGCCGCTCCGCGACCATCAGGCGCGTGAATGGGCCGTCGCTCACGTTGAAGTAGATTCGCGTGCCGTCGGCGCTGAAGGCCGGGTGCGGATCGTTGCGCCGCCACGACCTCGCCCCCCGCGACTGGTCGAAACTGTGGATCAGCGTCCACTTGCCCCCGCGGGCGTCGCCCACGAAGACGCCCCATTCCTTTTCTTTGCCGCCGTAGGGCCCGCTCAGGCCGTCGGTCACGATGAGCTGCCCGTCGCCGCTCATGGACGGGTGCGAGCCCTTAGGCGTCGGCAGGTCGGGGATGCGGGTGGCGCGCCCCGTGTCTGTGTCGTAGAGGATGTTGCCCACTTCCAGGATGCGGCGCGAGTCCGGGTGCCAGGCGGGGTGGCCCCACTTGACGTGCTGCCAGACGAACGCCGACCGCTCCAGGTCGTAGCAGACCAGCCCCAGACGCTGGCTGGCGTCCTTGGCCATGTACTTGTCGCCGCCCTTGCCTGCCGCCATCTTGAAGAACACCCGCCTGGAGTCCGGGCTGAGGACGGGGAAGAAGATCGACGTCCGCTTGCCGCCGAACGCCTTCTCCAGCCACTCCCCGTACTTGGCCTCGACCCGCTCGATCTCGACCGGGCGGCTGATCCGCCCCGTCCGGGCGTCCCAGATCTCCAGGTGCCGGTGCGGCCCGGGATTCCAGTGGCAGCCGTACAGCGGCAGCAGGTCTCCGCCGGCCTGGCCGAAACCGACCTGGCGGTCCTGGGCGACGATCGTCCTGGCCTTGCTCTCCACGTCGACGGCCACCACACGCCATCGCCCGTCCACCACCTCGTGCCAGGCCACGCGCCGCCCGCCGGACAGCCACTGCTGGCAGGCCGCCCGGTGGGCGTCCTCCGTGTGGACGTTCTCTGCGAGCACCGTCTCGCGCCCGCTCGCGCGGTCCAGGACGACGATGTCGCCCACGTACCCGGCCGGGTGCCTGGACGCGAAGAACACGACCCGCTTGCCGTCGGGGCTCTCGGGATTGGCCAGGTAGTACGTGTGGATCGTGTGCCGGCCCTCGACGGCCGACACCGGCGCCACGCGCACCCCTCGCGTCCACGGCGCCACGGGGTCGTCGGCGGGCGGCGAAGGCGGCGGGTCGGCGAGGATGGGCGTGACGGCCGCCAGCAATACGATTAGACACATGAGGTTCTTGGCAATGATCATGCCTATCGTTGCCCTATTCCACCAGTCTGACCGGAATCACCACTTCACCGCAGAAGTACTGCCCGTTGCGGCGGAACATCCCATACAAGACCAACTCGATATACATTGTCTTCCCCACGTCTTCCTTTGCATTCCAATTGGTCATGCTCATGGCGGCAGGAATGTCGGCCATACAACAGCCGCAGGGGGCCGGAGAACCCTCAAAGTAAGAGCATTTCCCCAACCGCTTGAAGCGAGAGGGAAACGTCTGTAGCGAGCCAAAGCCTGCGCCAGAATCTTCTGCCTCCTGATGACCGAGCCAGGAGAATCCGTCCGTCCCCAACAAAATCTCCTCCGGATAGAGATTGGAGATTATCAGGCGGAACTTCCCCGCGTTCTCCCCGGTAGCAGGCACAGCAACCGGTTCAAGCGGGATCTGAGCATCCGAGATCGAACCGTTCCAGGGCACGGTCAAGACGAGCAGTCCCTTCGTTGCCTTCCGAAACTGCG
>JAKJER010000072.1 GCA_022705325.1 Planctomycetota bacterium
TGCGCCACGGTTAACGTACACTCCTGAGCGATCACGCGATGCCTCCATGGGGGGAGGCATCATACCCGGCAGGGATGACATAATCGCTGTGGCGTTAAGGGGTGTCATAATCGCTGTGGCACGACACGGTCATTTCCGGTGGCTGAACACCCGGGTTCTGCCGCCATAAGAAGGCCGTTGGGCCCCTCAGAAGCTACTCGATCCGCGGGTGAACCACCTCTCGGCGGGCCTGGGCCGGCGTGTTCTCGTAAGCCCCGTAGAAATCGCTGTTAGCGTCAAGCCAGACGATCAGGCGGCGAAGCTCCTCGGGCGTCAGCTTGACGTCGTGGTGGCCCTTGTCCAGATGGGCCAGCAGCTTGCTGGCGCGGGCCCCGAACTTGCCCGGAACGGTGCGGGCGGGCTGCCAGCCGTCGTACTGGTGCTCGACCTTCTCGTTGCGGGGCGCCCCGTAATGGAAGGCGTACGGGCGGAGGTTGCGGTACGAGAGGTACCAGCCGAACTTGTGGTCCGTGCCGGCCGGCCTGCCGGCAGTCAGGGCGCCCGGGCGGAGGTCGGGCGGGGGCTTGGGCTTGTCCTGGTTGCGGGTATGGCAGGCGACGCAGTGCTTGTCCAGTATGGGCTGGACCAGGCGGGGGAAGCTCAGGGGGTTGGAGTCGTCCACGTCCGGCTGGATGTCCGACGGCGGGCGGCGGAAGGCCAGCGGGACGCTGCCCATCCGAGAGCGTGCCGCGGCGTGGGCCTTGTTCTCGTGGCAGCCGGCGCAGACGAGCGTTTCGCCCGGGTGGACGTAGGTGGCCGACCGCATGGACTGGACCGCGCAGCCGCGGTCGTCCAGGGCCTGAAAGTAGACGGCCTTGCCGGCGGGCAGCCTAAACCAGGCCGAGCCGTCCGCCTCGACGGGCACGGTCCCCAGGACGGCCCGCGCGGAGGTCTCGCTGCCGTAGCCGATCTGGGGGTGGTGGTGGGGCGCTACGGACTTGGGCAGGATGTGCATGATCCGCAGGGCGGAGATCCGCACGCCGTCGGGGAAGCTCAGGAAGCTGTCGTACACGTTGACCAGACCGACGGAGGCGCAGGCATCGTTGCGGTCGGCCGGGGCGCCGGACGATCCGCCTGCGGGCTGGCCGGCCGGATAGGCGGAGGCCGCGGAGCGGACAGCCTGGTCGGCAGAGTCGTCGTCTCGGGCGGTCCGCCCGTACACCAACGCGTGTTCGTCGCCCACCTCGGACCACTCGGGCTTGTCCACCAGCCGGCTGGGCCGGCTCAGCGCGGGGATGATCGGGGGCACCGGCTGGGGACGCACCGGGACAGGCCCCAGGCACGGGATGTTCGCCTCGCAATGCAGCAACTCGCGGTTGCCGAACGCGTCGAGCAGGTAGATCCCGTGGTTGTCGCCCTTCTCGGAGTAGACGCACAGGTAGTACTGCTCGCTGAGCGGCCAGGCGGTGCCGTACACCATGCCGCCCTTCTCGGCCGTCTCGGGGAACCCGCAGTCGGGCGTGAGGCGGCGGATGGGGCCCATGGCGTCGTCGTCCACCACGCGCGGGTCGACGACGATGAGCGAGCCGAACGCCTGGTTGTGGTGCGGGGCGGCGGTGGCGACGAACCGGTGGGAGTTGGGGATGGCCCGGCAACTCAGCTCCATGTCGGGGTTGTCGTCGTGGTTGCGCTTGAAGTTGCCCTGGACGGCCCGTGCGTCGCGCCCGTCGGGGGTGGTCACCCACGGGTGGTGGGCCTGGTTGTGCCCGCGGTCGACGTAGTCCCAGCGGCTGTAGAGGATCATCCCTTCGTTGTCGATCGACGGGTGCCACTCGTTGCTCTCGTGGTGGCTGAGGCGCTGCATGTTCAGGCCGCCCAGGTCCATCGCGTGCAGCGTGTAGATGGGCACGGGGCGGGCGTGGCAGCGTCCGAAGCCCCCACGGCGCTCGCTCATGAACAGCACGCGCCCGTCGGGCATGAAGACCGGGTGAAGGTCGTTCCACGCGCCGTCGGTGAGCTGCGTCAGACCCGATCCGTCGATTCCCATGCGGAAGACGTGGTAGCACATCTCGTTGGACCAGATCGGGTCTTTGAACCATCCGCGCGGGGCGGGCTTGTCGGTGCCCCGCCCGCACTCGCAGTAGGCGAACAGCACCGTCTTCGCGTCGTACGACAGGGCCGGCTGTAGGAACGTGCCGCCCTCCAGCGAGCGCCCCTTGAGGCGCCCGTTCTCGACCGTTCGCCCTTCCAGAAGGTCGCGAACCGTCGGCTGGGGCCCGAACGGGTCCTCCAGCACGCAGACGGATCCGCCCGCGCGGGCGAAACAGCCGAAGTACTGGTCGCACATGTGATTCGGGACGGCCAGGCGGTGCGTGGCGAAGAGGATCGATCTGAAGTCCAGCAGCGGGTTGGCGAAGGCGATCCTCCGGCGAAGCTTGCAGACGCGCGTGTAGAGATTCCTGCGGTCCTCCCGGCGGTCGACGGCGACGGACTTGCCTTCGGCCTCCAGGTCGGCCAGTTCGTTTTCCATTGCCGCCAGCCTGCCCGCGAGTTCGCCACCGGTTGTCTTGAGGTCCTCCAGCAGCGCCCGCGTGCGGCGCAGGACGATGTCGGCTGCGTCGCGGTCCTCGGCCAGGATCATCGCCTCGCGCCGGAAGACGGTCGACTCGACCTTCTTCCAGTAGGCTGTCTGCTTCATCTGCTTGGCCAGGCGCTGGAAGTCGGAGTCCAGTTCACGGTCGAGCAGGGCCTGGCGATCTGCCGCCGGCGCCGCGCAAAGTCGTCCCGGGGCCGACGCCGCCCACGCCGCCACCAGAAGCAGACCGATACGCGAGAGACTCATTGCTGCTCCTTCTCCAAGTAAGTCGTCAGGGAAGACCCGAGAAGAGCCTTGGGCCGGCTTGGGGCCCGGAGACTCCGTTGCTCACAGCTTCCCGTCGACGTAGTCCTGATAGCGCTGCGCGACTTTGCCGTCCTTGACGTCGCCCTTGTGGACCAGCGCGCCGCAGCGCGTGGTGATGGACTGGCCCTTCTTGAGCGTGAAGGGCTTGCCGCTCTTGGCCGCGATGCGCCGCGGCCCGAACGTGCCGTAGTCCCGCGTCAGCCACCAGTGCGGATGCTCGTTGTCGCTGTGGCTCATGAGCGTCAGGCCCTCGGCCGTGCCCCCGACCGCGGAGCTGTAGTCCACCCACTTGGCGTCCTTGCCGTTGGTGCCCTTCTGGTTCTCGCCGCCCTCGGAGTTGACCATCTTGCCGCCCTGCTGCACGGAGAAGACCGGGTCCATCCGCACGAACGGCCAGGCGTAGTGAACCCAGTCGCTGGTGAAGGTGACGTCGTCGGTGGGGGCGGTGAGGGTGAAGGTCATGTCCAGGAAGTACTCTCCCTCGCCCAGGGCGACCACCCGCACGGTTCGCGTCTCGGCCAGCACGACCGTATCCTCGCCGAGCATCCAGCCGATCTTCATGCCGATGCTTGCCTGGTCCTTCTCGCCCTTGACCGGCAGGAACTCCATGTGGCGGATCTGGTACTTGTAGCCTTTGGAGGCGTCCTTGGGGTCCTTCTTGGCGTAGAGCGAGCCGTAGAAGTTCAGGTCGTCCTTGTGGCCGGCCAGCTTGACGCGGTCGGCGAAATAGAACGAGCGGTGGTGGGGGTACTGCGTGGGGAACTCGATGGTCATCGACTTTCCCGACGGGCTGCGGACGGGGAAGTAGTAGGGCATGTCCTGGTCCTTGTGATACTTGTAGACCATGGCCTCCTTGCCGTCGATCCGGACGGTCAGTTCGCCCTTGGCGTCGTCGCGGTTAAACTGGACGCGGGCCGCGGCGGGGGCGTCCGCGCCCAGGCCCAACGGGCAGAAGAGCGCAGCCAATACTGCTGTGAGAAGGTTCCTCGCGGTCATACACGACATCCTTTCTTGGGTCCCATAAGTTGCATGAGACGTATCGGCCCTATTGCGCCTCTTCGAGCACCACCCTGGCGGGCCCTTCGGGCGGGCCTTCGATCCGCGTTTCCCTGCCGGTGAGTTGGCGGATGACCTGTGCGTTGGTCCGCAGGTGTCCGGTGGGGCGGCGCGTGGTGAAGGCGGTCTGGAGCGGGCACAGGGCCGCCAGCGTGATGAGTTGGTCGGCGGCGTGTTCGTCCACCGCGCCGGCGCCATTCAGGAAATCCAGCAACTGGTCGACGGCTTCGTCGGCGACCTCCTCCGCCGGCTTGCCCCGCTGGCCCAGCGCGAAGAAGCCTGCCGCGCTGCGGCTGAACACCGCCCGCAGGAACAGAACCGTTCCGGGAGAGTCGCTTTCCCAGGCGGCCTGCTCGATGGTGGCGGCGCAGTCGGCGGCGGCCAGTCGCCCGAGGGCCTGGGCGGCCTGGCGCTCGGCGATGTGGGCGGGCAGGCCGGCGCTGACGGCGGAGACGCCCTCGATGTATCGCAGTTGGCCGCGCTCGGCGTAGCGGAAGGGGTCCATCTCGTCCCAGCCGTCCAATGCGCCGACGTCCATCCTCAGTCGTCCGCCCCCGGCCGGGTAGAAGCCCGCGCGCTCCAGTTCGAAGTAGACCTCGACGTTGCTGGCCGTCACGAGGAGCCCGAAGACGTCGCGGAGATACTCGAAACACGGGGCCCAGGGGTTGTGGGTCCCCCCGGTGACAGTGATGCGGCTGTCTCCGCCGGACAGTGCCAACGGGGGCAGAAGGGTCTGGGCCACCAGCGTGGTCGAGCCGGCTGTGCCGATGTCGAAGCGGTACTCGCCGCTCTCGACGGGGCCGGGCTCGAAGAGGATCTCGCGGGAGTCAACCTGGTCGCCGCTCAGGCGGGCGTGGCAGACCCGGGCGACGGCCTGCACGGCCGACAGGTGCTGGGGGCGCAGGCCCCCGGGCCGGCGGTTGGAGCGGATGTTGACGACGCGGACGCTCTTGCCCAGGGCGGCTGCCAGGGCCACCGAGGTGCGGAGGATCTGTCCGCCTCCCTCGCCCTGCGACCCGTCGATGACAATCGGCTGGTTCGTCACGAAGACGATTGTAATTTCAGGCGGCGAAAAGACAATGATGATATGGATTCTCGATTTTCGATCTGCCTGTCGGCAGGCAGGTTTGCGGATGTCGATGGGCCAGCGGCCCCTGCCGGGCGACTGGCTGGAAAGAGGCGAGGCCGGCATTACGGATGAAGTGAAAGACAACTCGGAGCACCCCCCGGCGGCTCGGCGGATCGAGGCGATCGGGCGGTGGTCGCTGGTGGCGGCGTTGGCGGCGGGGGGGTTGTTCTGGTGGCACCCGGGCTATCGGAACTGGGCGGGCGTACTGACGGTGCTGTCGGCGACGTGGGCGGTGTGGCTGGTGCGGCAGGTGCTGCGGGGCGACCGGACGCTGAGCGGGCATCCGATCTGGCTCGCCCTGGCGGCCCCCGCCGCGGCGCTGCTGTACCACCTGGTTCGGGACCTGCCGCTGCACCACGCTGCGCCGTCGGCGAGCCTGGGCGGGGCCGTCGACGTCTCGCTGCTGCTTCAGGCGGCGATGCTGGGGCTGATGGTGATGCTGGGTGAGGAGTTGCTGGGTGGCGGCCGGTGGGCCCGACTGGCGTCGGCCGGGGCGATGGCGGCTGCGCCCGCCTTGACGCTGCTGCTGGCGGAGTCGGGGGCGATGACTCAGGCGTTGACGGCGGTGTCGGCGGGCGGATGGCTGCTGTTGGCGGCGGCGCTGTGGCGATGTGCGAGAAACGCCGAGCAGGCTCCGCCGCCGAAGGCCATGCGGGCGGCAGCGGCGCTGGCGGGACTGGTGGGCCTTGCGGTGCTGGCGGCCTGCCCGGCCGTGGGCGTCGAGGCGGGCCTGGCGATGCTGGCCGCGCTGGCGCTGTCTGCGGTGGTGCTGCGCTGGCGGCGGGTCCTGGCGGCGCCGGTCGTCCTGATCTTCGCCGTCTCGGCCGTGCTGCGAGTGATGCTGGGCCCGCCGATCTGGGGCGCGGCGTTCCCGATGGAGCCCGCGGGGCTGGGCGAGCAGGCGCTGGCCCACGTGTACGCGGGCGATAGAGGACTGGACGTGCTGCTGGCGGCGGCGGGGCCGCTGGCGGCGGCGTGGGCGGTGCTGGCGGCGCTGGGGGGCGGCGTGTGGCTGGTGAGCCTGTCGCCGAAGGGCGCAGCGGGGACGCCGGGTCTACAGGGGCCGGCCGTGCTGTGGCTGTGCGGGACGGCGGTGGTGAGTTCGGCGTTGCTGCTGGAGGGCGGGTTGTTCTGCCCGCTGGCGTTGCTGGCGACGGGCGCCGCCTGGTCGCAAGTGCCGGCCATGGCGGGCCGGGCCGGGGCGCGGCGCAGCGGGTGGTGGGCGGCAGGAGCATTCGCGGCGCTGACGACGGCGATGGGGCTGACGGCCATGCCGGGCCTGGCCCAGTGGGCGGTGTCGTCGTGGGGGCGAAGCGAGGACTTCCTGCACGTGCCGACGGGTTTCTTCCTGTCGCTGCTGCTGGGATGGCTGATGGGCCGGCGGCGGTGGGGAGCGGCGGCGGGGGTGGCGCTGGGCGCCCTGGCCGGCGGGGCGGGCGAGCTGGCCCAGTGGCTGCTGTCTCGTCGCGGCGTGGAGGGAGTGGACTGGCTTCTTCACGCCGCCGGCAGCACGGGCGCGGCCGTGGTGCTGGCGCTGGCATGGATGGCCAAGGGCAGGAAGGCCTGAGCCGCACTCGCAAGCGGACCTGGCGAAAACGCTGGACTTTCCCTTGTTTTGTGGTAAACTGACCCGTCCAAACGCCGGCGCGGGCCGGCGGTTTTTGTCATTCGAGTTCGTCCCTCGGGGACGACCAGAGATTCGGGAAGCACAGAGCATGAACAAACACGTAGCCATCATGGGCGCCACGGGCGCTGTGGGCACGGAGTTCCTGAAGATTCTTGAGCAGCGGAAGTTTCCGTTGGCCAGCCTGAAACTGTTGGCCAGCGGGCGGTCGGCGGGCAAGAAGCTCGTCTTCGCGGGCGAGGAACTGGTCGTCGAGGAGTTGACGGACAAGAGCTTCGCCGGAATCGACCTGGTGCTGGCCAGCGCGGGCGGGAGCATCTCCAAGAAGTTCGCCCCGGCCGCGGTGGCGGCCGGCTGCGTCGTGGTGGACAACACCTCCGCCTTCCGCATGGTTCCCGACGTGCCCCTGGTGGTGCCCGAGGTCAACCCCGAGGACATCGCCAGGCACAAGGGGATCATCGCCAACCCCAACTGCTCGACGATCATCATGAACGTGCCCGTCTGGCCGCTGCACAAGGCCAACCCGGTCAAGCGCCTGGTCATCAGCACCTACCAGGCGGTCAGCGGCGCGGGCGCCTGGGGCCTGTGGGAGCTGGAAGAGCAGATGCGGGCCTACGTCGCGGGCCAGCCCATCCAGAAGAAGAAGTTCCCCCACCAGATCGTCAACAACCTCTTCAGCCACAACTCGGCCGTCGGCGAGCACGGCTATAATGAAGAGGAAATCAAGATGGTCAACGAGACCCGCAAGATCTTCCACTGCCCGGAGATCCGGGTGACGGCGACGTGCATTCGCGTGCCGGTGATGCGGGCGCACACGGAGGCGATCAACATCGAATTCGCCCAGCCCATGAGCGAGGCGCAGGCCCGGGAGGTCCTCTCGCGGGCGGCGGGCGTGACGATCGTGGACGACCGCGCAGGCAACACGTTCCCCATGCCGCTGGACGCCAGCGACCAGGACGACGTGCTGGTGGGGCGGATCCGACAGGACATTTCACGCGAGGACGGTTGCGGAATCGACCTGCTGGTCAGCGGCGATCAGATCCGAAAGGGAGCCGCCCTCAACGCCGTTCAAATCGCCGAGCGGCTGTAACAGAGGCGCGCGGTCTGCGTTAAGCAACCGACGACAGTCATATGGCTCCGGGCGGCCGGCGGACGCTCTCGCGGGCCGCTGCGGGCACGGTTGAACCGTATGCCGGGCGCAAAGGTCCCGCTGCCAGGACCCGGGCCGCGGGGAAAGGAAGTTTGTCCATGCTGACAGGATGGCCTTGCCTGCTTGCGTTCGCGGCCTTTCTGGCCGACGTCTCGACCCAGCCGGCGAGCGCGCCCGCGCCGGCGCCGGACCCGCAGGCCGACTTGAAGGTCATTCGCGACGTCTACGGGCCGCAAATCAAGGCAGCCAAGGCCACCCCCGAGCCGGACGACGACGTGACGCTGGCCCGCCAGTTGATGACCGCGGCGGACGACCCGGCCAGCACGCCGGGCCTGAGGCTGGCCCTGTGCAAGACGGTGCTGGAGTTGACCGCCAACCTGGGCACCGACGCCTCGCACGACCTGGCCGGGCAGGCGATCCGGACCATCGAGTCCATCCAGCCGCTGCGCCCGGTGGACAAGGCGGCCCTGCGCCGCGACATGGCCGTCTCTCGTCTCAACTACGCCATCGCCGTCAAGCGGACCTCGCTGATGCAGAGCCTGGCCATCCAGGCCGTCGAGGCCTACGCCGAACTGATCGACGCCGTCCGCCTGGACGCCTCGCGCATCGACGAGATCGAGGCCGCCGTCAAGGCCGCCCGTCCGCTGATCTTCCGCTTCCAACTCCGCCGCCTCACCGACGCCTGCGACACCATCGAGGCGGTCTACAAGTGGTACCAGACCCGCAAGGTCGCCTTCCAGGGCGGCGAGGCGCGCATGGCCTCCGCGGCCAAGAGCGGTGACGAGAAGAGCGTGGTGCTGGCCCACCTGGGACTGGCCGAACTGTGTCTCGAGCACGACGGCGACCTGGTCACGGCGGCCAAGCACTTCATCCGCACCGACGATCCCCGCAAGGGACCGGTGGTGGCGGCCGCCGCCTTCCTTACCGATCCCGACTCGCCCGCCGGCACGCCCAGGCTGGAGACGGTCGAGGGCCTGCTGGCCGTCGCCTCCTCCCTCAAGGGCGACGCCCAGAAGCGGGTCGCCGACGCTGGGTTGCAGATCTGCCAGGCCTACCTGGGCGACACGGCCGCCCAGTCGGTCCCCACCAAGCCCCGCCTGCTGATGATGCAGTTGGAGAAGCTCTCGGGCCTGACCCCCGACGTCCGCCTGGCCAAGCGGTTGGCCACCAACTACGGGGGTTTCAAGGGCAAGCTCCAGATCCTGGAGAAGCAGCAGGTCCGCTGCACGTACGATTTCGGCATCACGAGGCAGATGGAAGACTTCGCGGGCAAGAGCGACCTGTGGCTGATCCGCATGGACGTGCTGGGCGTCAAGACGACGACGCTGGCCGCCCTGAGCAACAAGCTGCGCTTCTACGGCAACCAGCCCTTCAAGGCCCTGGTCAAGGCCCAGGGCTCGCAGCACCTGGCCCTTCGGCTGAGCTTCATCAGTTGCGGCGAGACGCTGACCACCACCACCTATCGCATGGTCCACGCCGTCCCGTCGGGTCGCTCCGTCTACTACGGGCAGTGGATCTCGCAGATCGACCGCGGGCGGGGCGAGCCGCGGGAAGTCACCCTGCCCCGCACCTTCCGCCAGCGCCCGGACAACGTCTATCACATGCGAGTGACCTGGGACGGCATCAACACCCTGACGTGGACCGTCCGCTTCGGCACGACCAATCTGGTCTCGTACACCACCCAGGTGGACCTGCTGGACCGCAACACCACGTTCCTCCAGGTCGGCCTGGAGGCCCAGTCCAGCACCAGTTACTACGACGACCTGGTGCTGGAGGGCAAGGTGGTGGAAGATCCGCAGACGGTGATCGTGCCCCATCCGCCCGTCGCGCCCGCCTACGATTCCAGCGGGCGGCGCATCAAGCACGCGCGACACGGCGAGAGCGATCCGCTCGCGCCCGTCGACCCCGCCAAGCCGGCGCCCGTGAAACCGGTCACGCCCGTCCAACCGGTCAAGCCGCCGACCGGCGGACCCGAGACGCCCAAACCTCCCGCGTCGGCGGAGGACCTGCTCAAGCCCAAGCCCGGCGACGAGGACGCCCGTCCGCCCAAGGGCGAGAGCGACGCGCCGCCACCGGTCAAGGAAATCAAGCCGCCCGCTCGCGAAAACGGGTAGCGCGATATGCGAACGGATCGAACACGTAAAGCCCATCCCACAGGGGTGGGCTTTTGCCTTGTCCGCCATGAATGAGAACACGACCGACATGTCCTCATCCCCCGGCGATGCGCCGCCCCCGCCCCCCCGGCGAAACGTCAAGCTCGTGATCGCCTACAACGGCGCCGCCTATCACGGCTGGCAACGCCAGGCCGACGGCGTGGAGACCGTCCAGGGCTGCGTCGAGCGGGCGGCCGGGCGAGTGGTGCGGCACCCGGTGACCGTCCACGGGGCCGGGCGCACCGACGCCGGCGTCCACGCCGCCGGACAGGTCGCCAACTTCCACACGACCAACTTCACCATCCCCATGGACGGCCTGCGGCGGGCCCTGACCTCCCGCCTGCCGGAGGACATCGCGGTGCGCTCGGCCTGCGTGGTCGCCGACGACTTCCATGCCTCGCGGTCGGCCATCGGAAAGACCTACCGCTACCGCATCCACGTGGCCGCCGTCCGCCCCGTCGAACTGGCGGGCCAGGTCTACCACTACTGGCGCCCGCTGGAGGTAGAGCCCATGCAGGAGGCGGCCGGGCGCTTGGTCGGCACGCACGACTTCCGCGGGCTGGCCAGCTCCGCCGAAGAGCGACAGACCACCGTGCGCACCATCTACGCCTGCCAGGTCAGCCGCCTCGACGACGAGATCCGCGTCACCGTCCAGGGCAACGGCTTCCTCTACAACATGGTCCGCAACATCGTGGGCACGCTGATGGAGATCGGTCGCGGCCACTGGACGAGCGATCGCATCGACCAGATTCTCGCCTCCCGCGACCGCCGCGACGCCGGCCCCACCGCCCCGCCGGACGGGCTGAGTCTGATGTGCGTGCATTACGACAGGGAATAGGGACGAGGGAGTAGGGAATAGGGACGAGGGAATAGGGCGCGGAACGAAGAGGAGTGTGTCATGAGTGACCCAACGTTTGAGGCTCGCGTTCGTCGTTATCAGCAGAGGTGCTTTCGGGAGTATTCGCACAGTATCGGCATTCCTGAGCCATATACCTACCCCGACGGCAATCCGATTCGCCCTCTTCCGCCTGTTCAGACCGCTCGCGGAGGATTGATGATCGTCGGCGCCTATCCATCGGCACGCTTTGAGGCCCGCCCCGCCGCTGACGGGAGCGGCAGAAGACGTCTGGTTCCCATCGGGGACAATCTCCATCCTTTCGCAGAGGAAGAATACTTCGATGGTGTGCGACTCCGGCGGTTGGAGTCCGGGTATCAGATCCGTTTCCGGCTGCTGGAGCGCTTGGGGCTCAATCCAGAGCAATGCTGGATCACGGACCTCGTGAAGGTGTTCTTGTATAAGCCGGAACACAAGAGCAGCGTTGGAGCGGTGCATCCGGGTTTCAACCCGCTCATCCTGCGGGGCAAATTCCGCACGCTTGCGGAGAATTCAGTTTCCTGGCTCAAGCAGGAATGCGACCTTTGCCAGCCTCGGCTGGTGGTGACGCTCGGCGAAGAGGTTGCCCAGGTCATCGGCGTCGCGGCGCGAGCCAGGGCCGACGACTTGCTTACCCGGGAGATTGGCCCTGCCGACAGTCTCGGCGGGTGGCCCGTTCTGCACCTGCCTCATCCAGACGCCTGCCGCAGAAGCGACAAATGGGCCCGGATTATGGAAGATCGCGCGCAACTGGGTAAGAGGTTCCTCAATGGCAGCTCGGCCTGACGGGCCCTTCGCACGCAACGCCTGCTATGACCTAATCCCTAATCCCTATTCCCTATTCCCTCGTCCCTATTCCCTATTCCCCGCCGTTCAGCCCTTCTTCATTTCCTTGGCGAACGTGTCCCGCAGCCCGACCGCGCGGTTGAAGACCAGCTTGTCGCCGGTCGAGTCCGCGTCGACGCAGAAGTAGCCCAGGCGTTCGAACTGGAAGCGGTCGCCCGCCTTGGCCGAGGCGAGGGTCGGCTCGGCCTTGCAGCCGCTCAGCACCGTCAGCGAGTTGGGGTTGATGTTGTCCTTCCAATCCTTGCCCTCGTCCACGTCGTCCGGACTGGGAACACTGAACAGCGGTTCGTACAGGCGGACCTCGACGTCTCGGGCGTGCTCAGCCGACACCCAGTGGATCGTCGCCTTGGGCTTTCGCCCGTCGGGTGAGTCGCCCCCGCGGGTGGCGGGGTCGTACGTGCAGCGGACCTCCACCACGTTGCCCGCGGCGTCCTTGACGACGTCGGTGCACGTGACGAAGTACCCGTAGCGCAGGCGGACCTCCCGCCCGGGGCTGAGGCGGAAGAACTTCCTGGGCGGGTTCTCCATGAAGTCGTCCTGCTCGATGTACAGCACCTTGCTGAACGGGACCTGCCGCGTGCCGGCGGAGGCGTCCTCGGGGTTGTTGACGGCCTCCATCTGCTCGACCTGGCCGTCGGGATAATTGTCGATCACCAGCTTGAGCGGGCGCAGGACGGTCATCACGCGGAGGGCGCGCTTGTTGAGGTCCTCGCGGAGGCAGTGCTCCAGCAGGCCCATGTCCACGGTCGAGTCGTACTTGTTGATGCCGATCCGCTTGCAGAAGTCGCGGATCGCCTCCGGCGTGTAGCCGCGCCGCCGCAGCCCGCTGAGGGTCGGCATGCGCGGGTCGTCCCACCCGCGAACGTGCTTCTCCTTCACCAGCTCCAGCAGCTTGCGCTTGGACATGACGGTGAAGGTCATGTTCAGCCGCGCGAACTCGATCTGCCGCGGGTGGTAGATGCCGAGCTGGTCCAGGAACCAGTCGTACAGCGGGCGGTGGTTCTCGTACTCCAGCGAGCACAGCGAGTGCGTGATGCCCTCGATGGAGTCCTCCAGCCCGTGGGCCCAGTCGTACATCGGATAGATGCACCACTTGTCGCCCTGGCGGTGGTGGGCCTGGTGCAGGATGCGGTACATGACCGGGTCGCGCAGGTTGAGATTGGGCGAGGCCATGTCGATCTTGGCCCGCAGGGTGCGGCTGCCGTCGGCAAACTCGCCCGCGCGCATGCGGCGGAACAGGTCGAGGTTCTCCTCGACGCCGCGGTCGCGCCACGGGCTGTTCTTGCCCGGCTGGGTCAGCGTGCCGCGGTACTCGCTGACCTGGTCGCCCGTCAGGTCGCAGACGTACGCCGCGCCCTTGAGGACGAGCTGCTCCGCCCACTGGTACATCTGCTCGAAGTAGTCGCTGCCGAAGAAGAGGCGGTCTTCCCAGTCCATGCCGAGCCAGCGGCAGTCGAAGATGATGCTGTCGACGTACTCCTGCTCTTCCTTGACGGGGTTGGTGTCGTCAAAGCGGAGGTTGAACTTGCCGTCGAAGTCCAGGCACACGCCGTAGTCGATCCACAGGGCCTTGGCGTGCCCGATGTGGAGATACCCGTTGGGCTCGGGGGGAAAGCGCGTGTGTACGTGGTCGAACCGCCCGCTCTTGAGGTCGTCGATGACGGCTTGGCGGATGAAGTCGGTGGGCCCCGGACCGGCCGGGACGCCTGTCGCGTTATCAGTTGTCATGGCGTATGGCTCTCTCGATCAAGCACCGCAAAGCGCATAGGATATGCTACGCGCGGGGGAAAAAACAAGTGCGCGAACCGGGGGTCATGGGCGTTGGCGGCCTTGCCTGGATTCATGGCTGCCGTTCTCTCGCTCCGGTCACGGCTCGTCGCCCAGCAGGAGCTTGCGGGCGCTGGAGACGTAGGCCAGCCCGCTGACCACCGTGGCGATGACGGCCAGCCAGACCAGGATGGTCTTCGTCCAGACCGCCCACGGCTGTGTCGGGAAGTTCGCGAGCTGGAAAAGAATGAAGCAGATGGCCAGCGACTGGACGAACATCTTGATCTTGCCGGCCGGCGTGGCCGGGAACTTGATGCCCTGCGACTCGCTGTAGCCGCGGACGGCTGAGACGATGAACTCGCGGGCCATCACGACCACGACCATCCAGGCCTGCACGGCCGAGGCCATCTGCCCGGTCAGCCAGGCGGGCAGCTCGCGGTCGCAGCCGGCGCCGGCGGGGAGGGCGAAGTTGGACCCGGTGAACATGGCGAACGCGCCGACCACCAGAACCTTATCGACGAACGGGTCGGTGATCCGCCCGAAGGCGCTGGTCCAGTTGTAGCGACGGGCGATCCAGCCGTCGAGGACGTCGGTGATGCCCGCGACGATGTAGACGACCAGGGCGATGTTAAGCAGCGTCGGCCCGGCGGGCGAGCCGTGCTCGAACAGGCCCAGCAGGACGAAGAACCCCGCGGCCAGGCCGATGCGGGCGACGGTGAGTTGGTTGGGTAATTTCCAGTTCATGCGTCTGTCTTATATAGGCCTTATGGGTCGTATGAGTCTTATGGGACCTGTAGGACTCACTAGACCCATGGGACCTATTCGGTTCGCTCAGGTTCCACGATCAAGTCATAACCTTGCGTAGCGGCAACCTTCCCGGTGAGGAAGGTCCCGGCTGGGCATTCTCGCGTCAGGATGCAGACGCTGTCAATGTCTGGCGCCTGGCCGCGGGTTCGTCCCACGCATCGCCCGGCGGCGTCCACGCCGTCCACCAGCACCTCGACGCTCCGCCCGACGCGGCGGCGGGCGGCGGCGAAGGCGATCTTCTGCTGGGCCAGCATGAGCCGCTCCGCCCGGCGGGCCTTGACCTCGGGCGGGACCTGGCCGCCCATCGCGGCGGCCCGCGTGCCCTCTTCGGGGGAATACTCGAACACGCCCATGGCGTCGAACTTGAACGCCTTGACGAAGTCCAGCAGTTCCTTGAACTCGGCGGCGGTCTCGCCCGGAAAGCCCACGACGAACGTGGTGCGGATGACCACGCCGGGGACGACGCGCCGCAGGTCGGCGAGCATCTTCTCGGTGGCGGCCCGCCCTACGCCGCGTCCCATGCGGCGCAGCACGCCGTCGCTGACGTGCTGCAGGGGGATGTCAACGTAGGGGACGATGGCCTTGCGGCGGGCCATGATGTCCATCAGCTCGCGCGTGAAGCGACGCGGGTAGGCGTACAGCAGGCGCAGCCACCGCAGGCCGGGCAGTTGGGCCAGTTCGTCCAGCAGGCGGGCCAGCGTGGTGGGGGGCGCCAGGTCGCGCCCGTAGGCGGTGGTGTCCTGGGCGATCACGTTCAGCTCGACCGCGCCGTCGGCGATCAGCTCGGCGGCTTCGTCGAGGACCGCGCGCACCGTCTTGGAGCGGAAGGGCCCGCGGATGGCCGGGATCGTGCAGAACGCGCATCGCTGCGAGCAGCCCTCGGCGATCCGCAGGTACGCGGTGTGTCGCGGGGTGAGGCGGAAGCGTCCCGCGTCGCTGAGGATCCCCCCGCGATACGGCTGCACGCGCAGCGGGCGGGCCTGTTCGCCGCTCGTCCCGTTCACCGCCGCCAGGATGTCGTCGCGGCTGTTGACGCCGACAATCGCGTCGATGCCCGGCGCGAGTTCGAAGAGCTTCCGGGCGTCGCGGTCCACCAGGCAGCCGGCGACGACGACCCGGCAGCGCCCGCGCCGGCGGCGCTTGCAGGCAAGGGCCTCGCGGATGACGCCCAGCGATTCCTCGCGGGCGGCCGAGAGGAACCCGCAGGTGTTGACGACGATGGCGTCGGCCTGCTCCATCGGAGCGCCAACGACGCAGCCGCCCTCGGCCAGCGAGGCGAGCATCTTCTCGCTGTCGACGAGGTTCTTGGGGCAGCCCAGCGAGACCAGGGAGACGTTTGGATGCTTGCGTTTCATGGCAGGTTCCGCCGCGGGGGCGGTTACGGCTGGGCGAGGGCGGCCTCCACCTGCTGGCAGATGACGTGGTAGATCACCACGTGGGTCTCCTGGATCAGCGGCGTGTGGGCGGCGGGGACGTCCAGCAGGATGTCGGCGTGCGCGGCGGCGGCGCCGCCTCCCTGGCCGCTCAGCAGGATGGTCTTGGCTCCCAGCTCGCGGGCGCGGACCAGGCCGGCCATCACGTTCGGGGCGTTGCCCGAGGTGCTGATGCCCCAGACGACGTCGCCCGGCCGGGCCAGGGCTTCGACCTGGCGGGCGTAGACCGATGCGAAATCGAAGTCGTTTCCGACGGCCGTCAGCACCGACGTGTCGGTCGTCAGGGCGACGGCCCGCAGGGCGGGGCGATTGAGCAGGAACCGTCCGACCAGCTCGCCGGCGATGTGCTGGGCGTCGGCGGCCGACCCGCCGTTGCCGAACACCAGCACCGCGCCGCCGGCGCGGCAGGACCGCACGATCAACTCGGTCGCCTGCGCGATCCGCGCAGCCAGCAGCGGCCCGCAGCGACGGATCAACTCGGCCGACTGCTCGAACCGCCGGGCGATTGACTCCATGTTGAGGTCCAGTTCTTCCATAGCCCCCTAGGATATCGCGCCACGGGGGGAAAAGGAATGCGATTACCGGGTCGACCGCCGACAGGCAGCTTGCCACTGGCCGACTCGGACGGATCATCGCCGGGCAGTCGAACGGCCGATCCTCTTGTAGGCTTCGGGTCGTATTCTGCCGATAAGTCTGTTGATGTCTGCATCCGGTGGCGACAACTCGTCTGGGGCTGCGACCGCTTCGGCGTCCCGCCCAAGCCCGCGGGCCAAGCTGGTCCTGCTGGGCCTGGTCGTCGCCGTCGCCGCCGGCGTGTGGTGGTTCCAGCGCGGCGGGGGACAGTGGGAAGGCTGGGGCCGCGATCTCCAGGCCGCCCTCCGCCAGGGCGCCGCCCGGGGCCGGCCCGTCCTGGTCCTGTTCACCAGCGACCCCATCGACCATGACGCCCGCCGGATGGAGCAGACCACCCTCACCCGCAAGGAGAACCGCCAGGCGATCCAGGCCGGCGGGTACATCCCCGTCCTGGCGACGGTTGCCACCGCCCTGGACGACGAACTCTCGCGGCGTTACAGCCTGGCCCGCCTGCCCACCCTGCTGGTCATCGCCCCGGACGGAAAAGTCCTCGCCCGGGCGGAGGGGTTCGTCGGGGAACAGCAGTTCCGCCAGCAGTTCCTGCCCAGGCGGTAGGGCGGGCGCTTCGCGGCGGCCTGGTCACCTCAGCAGTTCAGGACAACCCGCAACCCCCTGGGAACAGGGCAAGAGACGACCCACCAGCTTGCCCGGGGGTCGGGGGTCATTTTCTCGCGAAAATACCGGGCATCCGATGGGCCGTCTCCACGTTCATGTTGGCCGGCGGGCGGGCGCCGCCGGGGCGGGCGATGGGGTCTCCTGGGTGTCGTAGAGGATGTTGACCGGCCCGTCCGCCAGGCTGCTGATCTCCATGTGGGCGCCGAAGATCCCACTGGCGACGGTGCAGCCGGCGACCTTCAGGGCGGCCACGAACGCCTCGAAGAGGCGAACGGCCTCTTGCGGTCCGGCCGCCCCGGTAAAGGCTGGACGCCGCCCCTTGCGGGCGTCGGCGTACAGCGTGAAATTCGGCACCGCCAGGACGCCCCCCCGAACGTCCTGGACGGAGCGATTCATCTTGCCGTTGTCGTCCTCGAAGATCCGCAGGAAGGCGATCTTGTCGGCCAGCTTGGCGGCGTCGGCTTGGCTGTCGAGCGGGCCCACGCCGAGGTAGACCAGCAGCCCCCGCTGGATGCTGCCGGCGGTCTGCCCGTTCACGCACACCTTGGCCCGCAGGACGCGTTGGATGACCGCCCTCATGATCGTGCCCTCCTGTCGCCGTGGCGCCGACCGACGTCGCGGGCGATCCGGGCGATCTGCCGGCGCAGCTCCGGCGGCGCGAGCGCCTCCACCTGGTCTCCGTAGCCCAGGACCCACCAGGTGATCTCGCCCAGCCCGTCGACGCGAACGCGGTAGTCGAGCGAGCCGTCCTCGCGCCAGTGGACCTGCTGGGTGGGGTGCCAGCGGACCTCGGCCACGTTGCCGGCGACCTTGGGCTCGAAGTGCAGGTGGACGTTGTACTCCCGTCCCTCGGGGATCATGCACCAGGCGTTGCCGAAGTGCTTGCGGATGCGGCAGTCGGACACCGGCGCGAAGGTCTCCTTCTGGACGGCCAGCTTGCGGATGCGGGAGAGCTTGAAGGTCCGCAGGGCCTTGTGGGCCCGCGACCAGGCCAGCAGATACCACGCCCGCGCAATGAACAACAGCCGCACCGGGTGCACCGTCAGGCGGAGTTGCTTCTGCTCGTAGAAGCTGATGTACGTCAGCTTGCAGGCCCGCCGGTCCGCCACCGCACGGGCGAGCTGGTCGAACAGGCCCTCGAGGGCGTCGTGGCGGGCAATGGGCCCGATCCGCATCGACAGGTTGCGAAGGATCTTGCCCACGTGGTTTCGGATGGCCTCCGGCAGGGCGCCCTCCACCTTCATCGCCGCCCGCGCGCCCTCGCTCATCAGCGGCACGTTGCCGGTCTCCCTCAGCCGCCCGCTCAGCACCAGCATCGCCAACGCCTCGCCCACCGTCAGGTTGACCGGAGGCAGGAAGAAGTCGCCCGAGATGCGGTACCCGCCGTTGTCCGGGTCGAAGAAGTACGGGATTTGGGCCATCTCCAGCACGTTCAGGTCTCGAAAAACCGTTCGCTTGCTGACTTCCAGTTCCTGGGCCAACTCGGTGGCCGTGTAGCTCCTTCGCTGCTGCAGCAACGTAATCAGTTTGAGGAGCCGGTAAATCCGGCTTGTGCTCATGCCGTTCTCCTTATCGCACGAGGCGGTGACAACAGTATGTCACAGGGAAAAAGAAAATCTTGGATTACAGATTCCACCGGTTCGGGAAGACAGAGTCCACTCATTTCTGTCGCTGACTCGTCGTCCACCCGTGGATTCGGCGAGTCGTTGCCCGTCGGTTCGGCCGGGGGATCTCCGACGCACTCCGCCGCCCGGGCAACCGCACGCGCCAGCGCCGCCAGCGACGACCCCGCGCGGGCGAATGTCCCGTTTTCCCGGAAAATCGGCCCCGTTCAACAGCCTTCAGAATTGAACTCAAGCTCTTATATAATAATCATTTATGAAATGATGCCAGGAGTGGCAAAAATCGGCAAAATAGGAAAAACAGGCGCAAGAACGGGACATTGAGACCCGAAATGGGACATTCGCTCGCCCTTCGCGGTCCGATCTGTAACACGCCGTGTTAGCCGACTCAGCGGGGCCTCCCAGCCGGCTTCCACCCGACGCTCGGCTTGTGATGGCGGGTCGTTCTTGC
>JAKJER010000094.1 GCA_022705325.1 Planctomycetota bacterium
GTGCCGGAGACCGGCGGCGCCTTCACCGCCGCGCCCAAGCTGATCGGGCACTACTTCGACCCGGTCAAGGGCAAGAAGTTCGCCAAGGCCACCTTCAAGGCGACGCTCGACGCCCCCGCGCCCGCGCCCGGCGCCGTCTTTGAACTGAAGAAGAAGGTCAAGCTGTACGACGCCAAGGCCTTCAAGGCGGCCTACAAGGCGGGACAGCGTTGCCTCGACTTCCTCAATATCCAGCCCAACCAGGGCATGCTCTTCAATCTCGAGGCGCAACATGCCCAGGGGGCCGAACCGTACTCGGGCCTGATCGCCCACATCGCCCTCCTGCCCCCGGAGATCACGAGCCTTGATGGCGGCCCCGACCTGGGCAGCGTCCTCACCATCAACGGCAACTGGTTCGGCGTCAAGCCCCCCAAGGTCTGGCTCGAGTACCGCGTCGCCAACCCCAAGGGCGGCTTCATCACCAAGGCCCTCAAGCTCAAGGTCCTCAAGGACTTCATCTACCAGGACGCCAAGGGCAAGCCCTCCTGCATGGATCCGGACGGCGGCGCCAGCCAGATCCGTGTGCAGTTCCCGGACGCGTGGCCGAAGGGCTGGGACGACGGCGACCACTTCCTGGTGCTCGACAACGGCACCGGCATGACCACCATCTGGGACATCGACCACCTGCCCTGAGCCGAAACGGAAAACGTCCCTGACGGCACCAAGATAAGCTCCTGGGAGCGCTGAGCCCCCTTGTCCGGCGTAGTCCGCCGGTGGGCGGACGAAGACGGAAGCTCGGCACCATGGCGATTTGAGCTGTTCCGCTGGCTTACTAACCCGAGTTCAACACATTGAGTTGTAAGTTGTTGCTAATGAACAACCGTATTTTCAAGTAACTACACGTTTCGTTGGATTTTGGCGGTGCCTGCCGATGCTCTTCGGGGGCGTCCCGGCGCAGGAGCTTGCTCCGGCCCCGGCTGCGGCAGATGGCGCATGCTGGCGATGCCCAGCTTGCGGTAGATGTCCCATTGGCAGGCCTCCGGCCGTCCGGGCTTGCGGATGCTCCGGACGGAGCCGTCCCGCATCGCCAGGTGGACGGTCGCATAGCAGTGGGTCGAGAGCACCTGCCGCAGGGTGTGCCAGCAGCGGGTGTCGCCCTGGCGTTCAAGCGTGTGGAGGATGAAGCGCAGCACCTGGTAGGCGAGCACGGTCAGGAAGACATGGGCGTCCACCCGCCCTTCGATCTGGTGGAAGGCGGGGCGCAGGCCGAGGTCGGACTTGACCGTCCGGAAGCCGTCCTCGGCGCGGCACAGGGTCATGTACAGCCGCCACAGCGCCTCCCCGTCCAGGTCGCGGCGGTCGGTGCGCAGGGCATAGCATCCGGCCAGCTCGTCCTCACGGCCCCAGCTCTCGTCGTCGCGGTCCCAGAGGATGGCGGGACGCGGGCCGTCGGTGTCCAGGCGGATCCGGTAGAAGCGGGCCACGCGGACATGCCGGGTCTGGAGGCGACCGACGGCGCGCTCGATGCAGGGGCCGGTCTTGAGCCGTCCGGACGACACCCTCCGGACAAGCCGCCCGAGCTCGTCGAGGAACCGCCCCTCCGCGGAGCTGCGGATGGCCATCTCCTTGTGGCGCCGCCCGGCGCTCTTGCACAGGACCAGGCGCTCGGGGGCGGCCAGGCCGCCCTCTCCGGCATCCAGGTCGACGTGCCGGACCAGCACCTCCTCGTCGTCCCTGCGCCCGGGGATCGGGGCGAAGCCGTCATGCCCGAACCATTCGCGCCACGTCGACCGGGAGGTTCGCCGGTCGTTGACCAGGTAGTGGAAGCCGAGGCGGCGCAGTTCGGCCAGGTTGTCCTTGCCGGCCAGGCCGCCGTCGACGACCACGGTGGGCGGCTCGCGCATCGCCAGCCCGTCGCCCAGGGACGCCGCGTGCAGGCTCCGGGCCATCTCCGGCAAGGTCTTGCTGTCGTTGGTGTTGCCCGCGAACGTCCGGTGCAGCACCTCGAACCCGAACTCGTCGAACACCACGCCGACGACCACCTGCGGGCAGTCGCTGCGCATCTGCTTGTTCTTGCCCCGGCGGGCCTTTGGGTTGGCCTCGCAGGCGCCTTCGAAGTGGAAGTTGGTCAGGTCGTACAGGAAGATCGTCCGGTCCAGCCCGAAGTGGCTGCCCAGCCGGTTCCGCAGGCCCGCCTCGATCTCGCTGCGGCTGGCCAGCAGCCGGTCGCCGGCGCGGTAGTAGCGCTGCACGCCTCCGGCGCACACCCCGGGGCCCAGCAGGTCCGGCAGGCTGCTGTGACCGAGCCAGTGGTAGAACCCGTGCTCGCTCTGCGGCTCCGCCAGCCGCCCCAGGACCAGGGCGCAGGCCGCCTGGCGCTGCCCCGGCGAGAAGCCGAGCCCGCAGAGCAGCCCGTCCATGTCCAGCGAACGCCAGGCATGCAGGCCGGCCAGGAGGGGGCCGAGGACGGTCGAGTGCGAGTGCTCGATCCGGTCCGCCAGCACGCCGTCGAGCACCTCGCCGACGGCCGGCGAGTCCTCGTCGCAGCGCCGCCGCTCCACCGCCAGGACGATCCGGTCCTCCCACCCCAGCGCCTCGGGAGGCAGCTCGGGCGGGATCAGCAACGGCTTGCCGGAAAGGCGGGCCGACACGCGGGTCGCCAGCGCGTCGAACCATGCCTCGGGAAGCTCGGCGTCGCCCAGCGACAGGACGACCCGGTGGCGCGGGCTTCCGCCCCCCGCCGGGCGGTAGGACTCCAGCAGCTGGAGGCAACGCCCTGTCCGCGACATCTTTCGGTGGAAGTACATGCCGGAACTATGCACCACGCCCGAAATCAGTCAAGCGCTTCAATAGTAACTACAAAGTCGATTTTGCGGGCCGCCACACTCAAAATGGAAAATCTCTGAGAATCGCATTGAGTTCAAAAAATATTTTCAGCGACAGCAAAGTGTTGAAGTCGGGCTAATCGTCTCGAAATAGTCTTTGCGCCAGATACGGACGCTGGGGACAGCGTCCCTCCCAGCGATTCACGCCTGTATTTGGGAGGGCCATTGTCCCCAATGGCCGTGTATTTGCGCACCTCGGTGCCGACCAGACAATTATGAGACGATTAGTATCTTAGTGCCATTGCGCCAGCACCCGACACCCCCGGAAAGCCGCCCCCCCAGCCATATCGACCCCGGCAGGGGTCGCAGAAATCCCTTGCAGGAAACCAACAACCAAAGGGTGTTGCGCCCTCGGGCGATCCGTTCTGCCACCCCTCCAGGGTGGGATGCTGTTGGGGGTTGTCAAAATAATGATTGAGACGATGTGCATCTTCGCGCCAACACATCCTCACGGCGCCCATTGCGGCGTCGGCAGGGGGTTGCCGTAGAGGTCGGCGGAGACGCGGCTGAAGGCCTCGTACATGGCGCGCTTGGCGGAGAGGGGCGCGCCGATCGCCTCGCCATTGCCGTAGTCGGAGAAGACAAATCCGCCCGCCTTCCCCATCCAGTGCTCGGCCAGGGCCTCGGCATCCGCCCGGATCAGCGCCGGATCGTCCTTCGGCAGCGTCGCCTGGATGTCGGCCAGGGACTCGAAGGCGATGCGCCCCCGGTACCGGGCCCCGATCTCGGAGATGCCAAGGGCGCGCGGCTGCTGGAGGTTGACGACATTGACGCCGGCCCGGATGTAGCCTTCGATGATCTCATTGACCTTGCCGCAGGAATGGACCCAGACGTCCTGTCCTCCCTCGTGCATGGCGTCGAACAGCCGCTTGTAGCGGGGGAAGAAGAGGTCGTTCCACATGTCCATGCCGATGAAGGCGGCCTGCTGGGTGCCCCAGTCGTCGGTCATGCTGAAGGAGTGCAGGCGCGTGCCGAAGCGCTCCTGCATGCCGCGCACGAGGGTCAGTTGCGCCTCGACGATGCGGTCGGCCAGCGCCCCGGCCGCCGCGGGTTCCAGGGCCAGGGCCATGAGCAGGTTCTCGAAGCCGACCAGGGCATGCATGCGTTCGAACAGGACGAAGAAGATGCCGACCTGCGTGTACTTGTCCTCCGCCTCCGCCGCATGCAGGGCGGCCTCGCTCCCGGCATACACCGCCTCGCCGGAGT
>JAKJER010000009.1 GCA_022705325.1 Planctomycetota bacterium
GCCCATGCCACGTATTGCAGATGTGATGGGAAGCGGTTTGAGGATCGTGGCACGGCCATCCTGGCCGTGTGTCGCAGGGCCGTCCCGGCCCTGCCCTTGCGGGCGAGACGCCCGCGGGACACATGGGCGAGACGCCCATGGGACGCATGGGCGAGACGCCCATGCCACGTATTGCAGATGTGATGGGAAGCGGTTTGAGGATCGTGGCACGGCCATCCTGGCCGTGTGTCGCAGGGCCGTCCCGGCCCTGCCCTTGCGGGCGAGACGCCCATGCCACGTATTGCAGATGTGATGGGAAGCGGTTTGAGGATCGTGGCACGGCCATCCTGGCCGTGTGTCGCAGGGCCGTCCCGGCCCTGCCCTGCGGGCGAGACGCCCGCGGGACGCATGGGCGAGACGCCCATGGGACGCATGGGCGAGACGCCCATGCCACGTATTGCAGCAGCTCACAGTGAGGTGATCTTGTGAACGCAGTCCGCATCCTGCCGAGAGTGTTGGCGGCGCTGTGTCTGGCGGCCGCGGCGGCCGCTGCCGAAGACGACGCCATTCGCAAACCCCCTGCCGTCGCCGCAGCCGCAGCGACCGCCGAAGACGACGCCATTCTAAAAGACCCGGCCGAGCGCCAGCGGGTGGAGGCGGCCCTGCCCGCGGAGGCGCCCGCCAAGCCCCTCAGGCCGCGCAGGCTGCTCATCTTCGATCGCAACGTCGGCTACGGCGGGCACCGGTCCATCCCGACCGCCAACTACGCGTTCAAACGCATGGGCGAGAAGACCGGCGCCTTCGAGACGGTCATCAGCCGCGACCCGGCCGTCTTCCGCCGCGACAGCCTGAGCCGGTTCGACGCGGTCTTCCTGAACAACACGGTGGGCAACCTGTTTGCCGACGCGGAACTTCGGCGAAACCTTCAGGAGTTCGTCTGCGGGGGCGGGGGGCTGATGGGCGTGCACGGGACGTCGGTGGGCTTCACGCAGTGGCCCGGCGCGAAGGAGGACTGGCCGGAGTTCGCCCGGATGATCGGCGCGCGCGGCGCCGCCCATCGCCAGGCCGACGAGCGCGTGCTGGTCAAGCTGGACGACCCGGCCCACCCGCTGACCCGGATGTTCGGCGGCCAGGGCTTCGAGTATCGCGACGAGTTCTTCCGCGTGCACGATCCGTATTCGCGCAAGCGCGTTCGCGTGCTGCTGAGCATGGACAGCGACAAGTTCGACCCGGACAGCGGCCTGCCCGGCGGGCGGAAGTTTCGCGCCGACAAGGACTACGCGCTGGCGTGGGTCCGCAGCTACGGGCGCGGGCGGACGTTCTACTGCACGATCGCGCACAACCCGGCCGTGTTCTGGGACGCGAAGATGCTCCGGTTCTATCTGAGCGCGATCCAGTTCGCCCTGGGCGACCTGGAGGCGCCCACCACGCCCAGCGCCGCCCTGACGCCCGCCGCGATCGCGCAGGAGAAGCTCGGCTGGCGGATCGGCGTGGAGGCGTACACGTTCCACAAGTTCACGTTCTTCGAGACGATCGACAAGACCGCCGGCCTGGGCCTGAACTACGTCGGCGGCCTGAGCTTTCAGAAGGTCAGCGCGGAGGTCCCCAGGAACTTCGATCCGAACCTCGGCGATGACGAGCTGTCGCGGATTCGTCTCAAGCTGGACGACGCGGGCCTGCGCCTGCTGACGTACTACATCCACGACATCCCGGCCGACGAGGCGGCGTGCCGGCGGATCTTCGAGTTCGGGCGGAAGATGGGCATCGAGACGTTCATGTCCGAGCCGAAGGCCGAGGCGCTGGACGTGATCGCGAGATGCTGCGACGAGTACGGCATCAACGTCGCCCTGCACAACCACGACGCCAAGGCGTCGCCTCGCTACTGGAACCCCGAGGGCATCCTGAAGGCCTGCGAGGGGCGCACCGCGCGCCTCGGCGCGGCCGCGGACGTGGGTTACTGGATTCGCGCGGGCGTGGACCCGATCGAGGCGGTGCGGAAGCTGAAGGGCCGGCTGATCACCGTCCAGATGCACGACCTGCACGAGCGGAGCCCGCAAGGCCACGACGTGCCCTGGGGCAGCGGCGCGGGCAAGTCCGAGGCGCTGCTTCGCGAGATTCACCGCCTGGGGCTCAAGCCGACCATGATCGGCCTGGAGTATTCCTACAACTGGACGGAGTCGCTGCCGGACGTCGCGAAGTGCGCCGAGTTCTTCAACGCCCTGAGCGTGAAGCTCGCGCAGTAGCGCCCGCCGCGTTCGTAGCTTGCCCTGCGGGTGCGCCCGTCAGGGCGCCAGGACAGGCGAGGACAGGCGGAATGTCCCATTTCGCCCTGGAGCGTCCCATTCCTGCGCAGGGTTTTCGGTTTATTCATAGTTTTACCGAATTGCGGGTAATACTGTAAGCGTCTTATCTGCCAGTAGTTAGGTCAATACAAGTGCCGTTTGTGTCATTCGGAAATTTCCGAAAAAATGGGACGTTCACCGTCCGGCCCGCCCGGGGGCGTTCTTTCGGGCGGACGGACCGCCCGCCGCCGGGAACGCCGCGGGAGCGCTCGAGGCGACGGTGCCCTTCATCGCGACTCTTCAATTGCGGAAAGGGTTCTTCGCCCGTTGCGTTTATGAACTGTGTGACGCAGCAAGCGAATGCCGCCGCATGGAGAATGGAAAGAGGTTCGATGAAGGTCCAGCCCGCAGCAACAACTCTATCGGTCGTCGCGAGCCTGTTGATCGTGGCCGGGGCCAGCCGGCCTGGACAGGCCGATCCGCCCGCCGCCGGCGGGCCCTCGCTGCTGGAGCGGGCGCTGGCCGGTCCGATGGCGAAGTCGGAGGAGATCGTCTTCGCCGTCCGCGTGGGCGGGCGGGACCACTGGTACGGCAACTTCGGTTTCTACAGCGATCGTCCGCAGCGCGCGGCGTTCGGCGAGGGCGGGCGGCTGTGCCGGCTGAACCTTCGCACGGGCAAGCTCACAGTCCTGCTGGAAGATGCCAAGGGCGGCGTCCGCGACCCGTGCGTGCACTACGACGGGCGGAAGATCCTCTTCTCGTACCGCAAGGGCGGCACGAGCGTGTACCACCTGTACGAGATCGGCGCGGACGGCACGAACCTGCGGCAGCTCACCGACGGCGACGACGACGACATCGAGCCGGTCTACGTGCCGGACGGCGGGATCGTGTTCATCTCCGGGCGGTGCCGGCGGTTCGTGCCCTGCTGGTACACCCGCGTGGCGGTGCTGGCGCGATGCGACGGCAACGGGCGCAACGTCCGCCTGCTCAGCAGCAACGCCGAGCAGGAGAACACCCCGTGGGTCCTGCCCGACGGGCGCATCCTCTATATGCGCTGGGAGTACGTGGACCGCAACCAGCTCCTCTTCCATCACCTCTGGACCATCAACCCCGACGGCACGGGCGTGATGACCTACTACGGCAACCAGTTCCTGGGCGGGGTGATGATCGACGCCAAGCCGATCCCCGGCACGGACAAGGTGGTCGCGTCGTTCTCGCCCGGCCACGGCCTGGCCGAGCACATGGGGGCCGTCACGGTGATCGACCCGTCGACGGGCCCGGACGATCCGGACGCCGCCCGGCGGATCAGCAAGAGCGGCCGGTCGTACCGCGACCCGTACGCGCTGTCGGAGGACTGCTTCCTGCTGGCCGGCGCCGAGGGCATCCTGCTGATGGACGCCCGGGGCGAGACGCAGGTGGTCTATCGGCTGGACGCCAAGGACAAGGCCCTGAGCTGCCACGAGCCTCGCCCGCTTTGCGCGCGGCCTCGCGAGGCGCAGCCCCCGGCGCGGGCGCAGGCGGGCGGGGCGAGCGGGTCGCTCCTGCTGGCCGACGTGTACGCCGGCCGCAACATGACCGGAGTGAAGCGCGGGACGATCAAGAAACTGCTGGTGCTGGAGCAACTCCCCAAGCCGGGCAACTTCTCCGGCGGGCAGGAGCCGCTGACTATCGGCGGGACGTTCTGCCTGGAGCGCATCCTGGGGACCGTGCCGGTGGAGGCCGACGGGTCGGCGTACTTCGAGGCGCCGGCCGTGCGGTCGCTGTTCTTCGTGGCCCTGGACGAGCACGACCTGTCGGTCAAGCGGATGCAGAGCTTCGTGACCGTTCAGCCGGGCGAGACGACCAGTTGCGTGGGCTGCCACGAGCCGCGGACGGTTGCGCCGGCCAGCACGGGCGTGCCGGTTGCGATGAGCAAGCCGCCGGCCCGCATCGAGCCCATCCGCGGCCTGCCGGACGTGCTGGACTACCCGCGCGACGTCCAGCCGATCCTCGACCGCCACTGCGTCCGCTGCCACAATCCCGACCGCTGCGACGGCGAGGTGGACCTGTGCGGCGACCACACGCCCGCCTACAGCGTGAGCTACTGGACGATGATGAAGCGCGGGCTGATCTCCGACGGGCGGAACATCCGCGGGGGCGGTCTGCCGCCGCGGGCGGTGGGCTCGTCGGCCAGCCGGCTGCTCAAACTGATGGAGGGCGGGCACTACGACGCGCGGGCGTCGGCCCGCGAGAAGACGATCGTGCGGCTGTGGATCGAAAGCGGCGCGACGTACCCCGGCACGTACGCCGCCCTGGGCTGCGGGATGGCGCCGGTGAGCTTCCCGGTCGAGGCGATGGAGCGTCGCTGCGGGTCCTGCCACGGCTCGAACCCCAAGCAGCGCGACTCCTGCGAGAAGGGCAAGGGGATGTTCTTCCAGTTCGGCAAGGCGGGCCCGCCCCAGCCGCTGCTGGACCGCATCGACATGAGCCACATCACCCTTGTCCGCCGCCTGGCGTACTACCAGTTCGGCCAGGCCGGGCCGCACCAGTCCCTGTGCAACCTGAGCCGCCCCGCGAAGTCGCTGTTGCTGCGGGCCCCGCTGGCCAAGGCGGGCGGGGGGCTGGGTCGCTGCAAGGGCGCCGTCTTCGCCGACACCGCCGACGCCGACTATCGCGCGATCCTGGCGGGCATATCCGCCGCCGCCGGGCGCCTGGAGCGCGAGAAGCGGTTCGACATGCCCGGCTTCTCGCCGACGGAGCATTACCTCCGCGAGATGACCGCCTTCGGCATCGTGGCGGCGGGGACGAAGGCGGCGAGCATCGACCCGTACCGCACCGACCAGGCCTACTGGCGGTCGTTCTGGCCTGCCTGCCGTTAGGCAGGCCTGACTGCCGGTAGGCAGGCCCGCCCGCGCGGTCGCGCGGTCCGGCATTGACGCGTTGCCGGCCTGGTGCTACAGTGCCTCCACCATTCGACGTGCCTGCCGGCAGGCCGACCGGCCGGGCGCCCGCCCGGCGACCTGCCTTCGCAAGGCAAGAAGGAGACTGCCATGTCGGACATCAAGATCGGGCTCAACACCGAGGCCTTTCGTCACGCGGACAAGTCGCTGGAGTACTGCCTCGACGCGACCGCGCGGATGGGCTACAAGTTCGTCGAGCTGAACGTGCAGACGGGGCGGGACCTGTTCTCGGAGGCGAAGTACTCGGCCTCGGTCTCGATGGAGCGCGATCCGCTGGAGATCAAGGAGATGCTCGACAAGCGCGGGCTGAAGGTGAGCGGCCTGAGCTGCCACGCCCCGATGGCCCAGCCGGAGGTGAGCATCCCGTTCCACACGCAGGCGATCCGCTTCGCCGGCGCGCTGGGGGCCCGGTGCATCAACACCGACGAGGGCGTGGTCCCCTCGTGGATGAGCGACGCCGAGGCGTTCGGGATCATCCGCTACACGTTGCGGCGGATCCTGCCGGTGGCCGAGCGCCACAAGGTCCACGTCGCGCTGGAGCAGCACCAGAAGTTCACCGTGAAGCTCCCGCTGTACCTGAAGATCCTGGACCTGGTGAAGTCGCCCTACATGAGCTGCAATCCGGACACGGGCAACATCTTCATGTCCGGCGGCAATCCGTACGACGTGCTGCGCCGCATCGGCAAGCGGATCGTCCACGTCCACGCCAAGGACGTGAAGATGACGCGGGAGGTCGGCAAGGTCACGGGCGTGCCCAGCGGCTGCGCGTGCGGCGACGGCGAGATCGACTGGCCGAGGGTCGTCTCGATCCTCCGCAAGGCCGGCTTCGCCGGCGTGCTGGCGGTCGAGTGCGGCACCGAGGAGCAGGCCGAACGCAGCATCGCCTACCTGAAGAAGGTGCTGCGCGCCAAGTGAGCTACCTGCGGCGTCGCACGTCGAGGTAGACGGCCGACAGGATCACCGCGCCCTTCACGATGTACTGGTAGGAGAAGTGCACGCCGGCCTGGTTGAGCCCCTTGTTCAGGATGCCGATGATCACCGCGCCGATCAGCGTGCCGACGATCGTGCCCTTTCCGCCCGTGAAGCTCGTCCCGCCGACCACCGCGGCCGCGATGGCGGTCAACTCGAAGCCTTGGCCGCTGGCCGGCACCGCCGTGTACAACTGCGAAGTCTGGATCACCCCCGCCACGCCCGCGAGGAGGGCACAGATCACGTACACGAGGACCTCCACCCGCACCAGGGGAATGCCGGTGAAGCGGGCGGCCTCGCGGTTGCCGCCCATGGCGTAGATGTGCTGTCCGAACCGCGTGCGGTGCAGCAGCAACGCCGCCAGCAGGAAGATGCCCAGCATGATCAGCACGGGAATGGGGATTCCCAACAGTCGCCCGTTCCCCACGTGCCAGAAGATCGTCGCCGGGTCGGGGACGCGGATGGGCTGGCCCTCGTTGAACCGCCTGGCCGCTCCCTGGGCGATCAGCATCGAGCCCAGGGTGATGATGAAGGGGGGCATCTTGGTCTTGGCGGCGCACAGGCCGTTGAACAGGCCGATGACCACGGCCGTGCCCAACCCGACCGCCAGCCCCAGGGCCAGGCCCGAACCGTCTGGCTGCTGGCTGCCGACCAGGATCGTCACGGTGATGGTGCCCACCAGCGCCTGCACCGCCCCGACCGACAGGTCGATGCCGCCGATCAGGATCGTCAGCGTCATCCCGAAGGCCATGATGGCGTTGATCGAGATCTGCTGCATGATGTCGATCTGGTTGTCCTGCTCCCAGAAGCTCGAGATGCCCGGCCACCAGTGGAAGAACGAGTGCCCGTCCCACCAGAGGTACGGCAGGCCGAAGCGGAAGATCAACTGCAGGGCCAGTACGGCCACCAGCAGCGGGATCAGTTCCAGGATCTTGTGGCGGGCCAGCCAGCCCACGGGGTTGCGTTGGGCAATCCGGAGGCGGATCCGCTTGGCCCGCTGGGCCGGTCGAGTCTGTGACATCCAATGCAGGAATTCTCTCACGTGCGGGCTCCGGTCAAGACGGCCATCACCTGTTCGGGCGTGGTCCCCTCGGCGGGGACGACCTGGAGGATTCGATCGTCGCGGTACAGGGCCACCCGGTGCGACATGTTGAGCACCTCCGAGAGGTCGGAAGAGATCAGCAGGACGCCCGTGCCTTCTTCGACCAGCCGGCTGATGATGGCGAACATCTCCTCGCGGGCGCCCACGTCCACGCCGCGGGTGGGTTCGTCGAGGATCAGCACCTTGGGTCTGCGTTCCATCCATCGCCCGACGACGACCTTCTGCTGGTTCCCGCCCGAGAGGGTAGCCACGCCGCATTCGGGGGAGGGGGTCTTGATGCCGAATCCCGCGATCGCCCGACGCACGATGGCCTCTCGTCGCCCCGCGCTGGGCCAGCCCCAGCGGATCCACTGGGCGACCCAGGGCAAGGCGAGATTGAAGCCCACGCTCTGCTCCAGGAAGAGGCCTTCCTTCTTGCGGTCTTCGCTGATCATGACCATGCCGGCAGCCAGGGCGTCGCGCGGGCTGCGGAGCGCGACCGGCTTGGCGTCGATCAGCACCTGCCCGCCGTCGACGCGGTCGATGCCGAACAGGGCCCTGGCCAGTTCGGTTCGTCCCGAGCCGACCAGGCCGGCCAGGCCCAGCACCTCGCCGTAGTGCAGGTCGAAGCTGACGTTGTCGACGGTCGGACTGCGGAGGTTCCGCACCGACAGGGCGACACGCCCCGGCTTGTGGGGCGGGCGGTGGAAGTGGTCGTGAATGTCCCGCCCGACCATCCAGCGGACGAGTTCCTGCCGGTTGATGCCGGCCGCCGGCTGCGTGCCGATCGACTGCCCGTCGCGGAGCACCGTGATGCGGTCGGCCAGGCGGAGAATCTCTTCCAGGCGGTGGGAGATGTAGATGATGCCCACGCCCTGGCCGCGGAGGCGCCGCAGAGTGGTGAAGAGGGCCTCCGTCTCGGCCTCCGAGAGCGAGCTGGTGGGCTCGTCCAGCACCAGCACCCGCGCCTGACAGGAGAGGGCCCGGGCGATCTCGACAAGCTGCCGGTGGGCGACGGTCAGTCCGCTGACCGGCTTGTCGACGTCGTCCAGTTCGTCCAGGTGCAGCGAACGGACCAGGGCGCGGGCGTCGGCCCGCATGGCGGCGCGGCGCAGGCAGCCCAGGCAGGCGGGCTCGCGGCCCATGTAGATGTTCTCGGCCACCGTCAGGTTAGGCGCCAGGGACAGTTCCTGGTGGATGATGCGGATGCCGAGTCGGTCGGCGTCGGCGACGCGGCGGATGTGGACCGGCCTGTCGTCGATCCGGATGGTCCCGGCGTCGGGGGCGTGGATGCCGCCCAGGACCTTGATGAGGGTGGATTTGCCCGCCCCGTTCTCGCCCAGCAGGGCGTGGATCTCTCCGGGGAGCAACTCGAAGCTCACGTCATTCAGCGCGGTGACCCCGCCGAACCGCTTGGTCACGCGCTCCAGACTGAGGAGAGGAGACTCGCAGAAGGGCGGACGCGGAGAAGGAGAATTCTCCCTCGTTCTCTCTTCCTTGTCTTCTCGCGCCTCGGCCTCTCCGACCATGTTCACTCTCGCTGCTGACCTCTACGCTTCTCTTCGTCCGTTCTCCGGGGTCATTTGTCTTTCAGGAACTCGTCTGCGTTCTCTTTGGTGATCAGCTCGACCTTGATCTTGACGTCCTTCTCGACCCCCTTGCCGGCCAGGTGGTCGTAGACCTTCTCGGCGGCGACGCGCCCGATCTCCTTGGGGAACTGGGCGGAAGTGGAGTGGAGCTTCCCGGCCTTGATGGCGGCGACGCCGGCGGCGGACCCGTCCACCGTGACGATGGTGACTTCTCCGACCTTGTTGGCCGACTCGAGGGCGGAGATGCAGCCCAGGGCGGCGGGGTCGTTGATGGGGAAGGCGGCGTCGAGGTCCTTGAAGCGCCCCAGCAGGTCCTTCATCTTCGGGCGGGCGTCCTCGATGGTCCCCGGAGAATCGGTGGTGTCCAGGATGGCCATGCCCGGGTGCTTGGCCATCTCTTCCTTGAAGCCGGCCACCCGGTCGATGCACGCCTTGTTGACCGAGTAGTGGAGGATGACGATCTTGGCGTTGGGCTTGACCTTGGCCAGGGCCCGGCAGGCCAGCCGGCCCGCCTCGACGTTGTCGCTGGCCACCGTGCACAAGACCAGGTCGACGTCCTTGGCCGGGGCGTCCACCACGATGCACGGGATCTTCTTCTCCTTGGCCTGGAGCAGAGTTCCCTTGATGCCCTCCCAGTTGACGGGATTGATGAAGATGGCCGTCGCATTCTGGTGAATCACGTCGGAGAGGTCGTTCTTCTGTTTGAGGCTGTCCCACTGGGCGTCCAGCGTGACCAGGCGGTCGCCGTGAGACTCCACCACCTTCTTGATGCCCTCGTTCAACTCGACGAAGAACGGGTTGTTCATCGTCTGGAAGGAGACGGCGAACAGCCGGCCCTTCTGAGCCGACGCGGGCTTGGTGGCCGAGGAGTTGCTTCCGGAGCAACCCAGGTTCAACCACAGGAAGCCCAGTGCGATCATGAGCAGGAACCTGGCCTTCATCTCGTGTTCTCCTGAATGGTGCTCGTGTAGGGACTCGCGGGAAGCATTGTAGGGGCAAGCAACGGCTGCGCCTACCGTCATCCCGCCGACCCCCGTATTTTGCGCACCCCCCATTTTTCCCAGAATTTCCCTTGCCCGTAGACTTTCTCGGGGTTTACCATGAGGCACAAAGGAGTTGGCAGCAGCCCGGCCGCAAGGATGCCGGCCACATCTGGTTGATGCACAGGCAGACTCTGGCGTATCCGTCTCTTGGACGGTACGCCCGGTATCGTCGTGTCCCGAAGGCCCACGGATGCCTGCAGGCTGGAACAGTTCAGTTCGTACCCGCCGCCTGCCCGCCTGGAGCGGCGCCCATTCTCCTCAGGTGGAGGCCCTGGAGCCTCGTTTGCTGTTGGCGGGCGATCTGCGCGTCGACCAGGTCGCCGCTAGCGGCGCGGCGGGTCAGCCATTCGACAAGCTCCAGGTCCAGTTCAACCAGGACGTCCAGGAAGCCAGCTTCACCCTCGCCGACATCGCCCTCACCGGGCCCGGCGGCGCGATCACCCCGGCGGGTCTGACCCGGCTGGCGGGTGACAGTTACGAGATCGACTGCACCGGCCTGACGGGGTTGGGCCAGTACTCGCTGAGGATCGGGCCGGGCATTCTCGACCTGTCGGGGCAGGCGATGAACCAGGACGGCGACGCCACCCCCGGCGAGGCGAGCGACAGTTGGGACGGGCGGCTGATCGCGATCGACACGGCCATTGCCGACGGCGACGCCGCGTACGACGACCTCAATCTTCTGTTCTACGGCGCCGTCAGCAGCGTGGCCGGGGAGCACAGCTTCGCCGATCTGCTGCTTCAGGGGGCGGCGACGTTGGGCCTGGATTCGTCGACGACGGTGGCCTCCGCCCTCCTGTCGGGCACGTCGCTGCTGAACCTGGCCGGCGGAACGACGCTGACGGTGGAGGGCGAGTTGCGGGTCGCGGGGAACTCGCGCGTCGTCTGCCAGTCGATCCACCGCGACGCGCAGGTGGGCGGGTTATGGGTCGGCGAGGGGGTGACCATTTCCGCCGGCAGCGCGACCATCGAGGCGGGCTCGCAGATCACAGCCGACGCCCAGGGCTACCTCGGCGCCAAGACGACCCGGGTGAGCGGGCTGGGCCCGGGCGCCGGCCAGCCGGGTGGGGGCAGCTATGCCGGGGCGCCCGGTGCGGGGTACGGCGGAGTCGGCGGCGACAGCGTCAAGGGTCAGCTTGGCGGGCCGACGTACGGCTCAGCCGACGCGCCGCTGGATCTCGGCTCGGGCGGCAGCAGCGACGACAGCGACGACCTCGGCGGCGACGGGGGCGGCGCGATCCGAATGACGGTGGGCGGGCATCTCCAACTCGACGGGGAGATCTCCGCCGACGGACAGAACGGCTTCAGCGCCGAAGGCGGCGGCGGCTCGGGCGGCTCGATCTGGTTGACGGTGAACTCGCTGGGCGGGCTGGGCAGCGTGTCGGCCAATGGCGGCGGGGCGAACACGACCTACGCCGGAGGCGGGGGCGGCGGGCGGGTGCGAATCGAGACGACCCAGGCCAACTTCCTGCCCGGCTCGAACATTCGTGCCGCCGGGGGAACGGGGCGCAACGCTGGACAGGACGGCACGATCTCGGTTGACTTTCCGGTCGGGCCCCGGGTGACGTCCACCCTGCCGCCCGACCACACCAATGACGGCAATGTCGACAGCCTGGCCGTGAACTTCTCCTCGCCGCTCGATGCCGCCGGAGCGCGGGACCCCGCCAGCTACGCCCTGTTGGACCTCGGCGCCGACCGGCGCGTCGGCGGGGGCGATGACACCGAGATCGCCGTTACTCCCGTCTACACGGCCGGCTCGACCCAGGTCCGCCTGGACCTGCCCGCCACGCTGGGCGAGGGCCTCTACCAGCTCACCCTGTATACGGGCCTGGACACTGGCATTCGCGACCCGGCCGGCCATCCGCTCGATCAGGACCAGGACGGCGTGGGCGGGGACTTCCTCACCACCTTCGACATCGACTTCACCGATCCGCTCATCTCCGACAGCCAGAGCGGCCTGGCCATTGTGCTGGACGGCACGAACGACTACTTCATTACGCCCAATCTTCGCGACCTGCTGCCGACGGCATCGGTGACTCTGGAGTTGTGGTTCAACGCAGCCGCTCCCGGCGTGATCGTGACCGAGTTGGGCAGCACGATCCTGAACAGCGGGCATCATGACAGCCACATCGAGATCGTGGCCGGGGGCGAGGTCCGGGTACGGGTGTGGAACCTGAGCTACGTGAGCCTGGGCGCCGCAAGCTTCGACGAATGGCACCACGTGGCCCTGCGATACGACGCGGCCACCGGCAAGCTGGACGGGCTGCTGGACGGAGTGGCCTCGGCGGGCAGTTCCACCGGCACGCGGACTTGGCCCAGCCCGATCCACTACGCCTTCGGAGCCACCGAAGGGACCAATCTCGGCAGCGGGGCGTACTTCCGCGGCCAGATCGACGAGGTGCGCATCTGGGACTCGGCGCTGTCCGACCAGGAGATCCAGTCGCGGAGGATGCAGGCGCTCACCGGCGGCGAGGCCGGGCTGGTCGCCTGCTACCCGTGCACGGATGGCGTCGGAACGGTAGTCAGCGACTTGAGTCCCAACGCCCGCCACGCGACGGCCGTCAACGGCCCCGTCTGGCAGCCGTCGCAGGCGCCGGTGGGGATGGGCATCAGTTCGCAGTCGGTGTCGTTGATCTTCGTGGACGTGGGCGGCATGAATGGGGCCCTGCTGGGCGACCCGGCCCACTACCAGCTCTGGGCCAGCGGCGGCGACGGGACGTTCGGCGACGGCAACGAGATCGACCTGTCCGCCCGCATCCAGTCGGCGGACGTGACGCTGATCGAGGGCGGGGCCGTGGTCCGACTGAACCTCGACCCGTCGCTCGAGGACGAATACTACCAGGTCACCGTGGAGGCAGCCGGCATCTTCGACCTGGCCGGCAACGTGCTCAACGGCGGGGCGGATTTCGTGTCGGCCGCGCTGCCCTTCCAGGCCGTCGAGCCGACGATCACCATCGACCTCCAGCCGGGCAGCGACTCGGGAATGCTGACGGACGACGACCTGACCAACGTCGTCCGCCCGGTCTTCGACGTGACGGTCAACAAACGGGGCCTGATCGAGATCGACTTTGACGGCGACGGTACGTTCGACGAGGCTCGCGACGTCGCCGACGCGGGCAGTTATGTCTTCGCGACCCCGACCGACCTGGCCGACGGCCTGCACAACGCCGGCGCCCGCTTCTCGCCCTGGGTGGGCGACCAGGCCGAGGGCAACCTGGACGTCACCATTGACACCGCCGGTCCCAGCGCCCTGGACCTGGGGCAGACGGTCTTCGCCCCGTACTACCAGCGTCGCGTCCGCTTTGACGAGGCGATCGACCCGGCCACCTTCACCGTCTCGGACACCCGTCTGTTCGCCCCCGGGGCTGTGGACCTGGGGCCAGCCGCTGCCGTCAGCGGCGCCGGCGCGGACTTCGTCGTCACGTTCGATCCGCTCAACACAGCCGGGCAGTACGCCCTCCAGATCGGGCCGAGCGTCACCGACCTGGCCGGCAACCCCATGAACCAGGACGGCCAGGGGGCTAACGGGCAGGTGGGCGCCGACGAGTTCGTGGATGGTTTCCAGATTCTCCAAGGGGTCCTGGCCGGGCTGTACGTGGCATACATCGAGTCGGGCGGTCCGGCCGCTACCCCGCTGGACAAACTCGTCGTGATCTTCAGTCAGGGCGTCGATGACGCGACGCTGACCGTGGACGACGTGACGCTCGCGGGCGTGGCCGGCGACGTCGCGCCGCTGACCGTCACCCGACTGGGGCCTCAGCGATACGAACTGGACTTCACCGGCCTGACCTCCGCCGCCAACTACACGCTTACCGTCGGGCCCGACGTCCGCACGCCGCTCGGCGTCCAGATGGACCAGGACCACGACGCCGTGCCCGGCGAGGCCGAAGACGCCTACCAGGCCGAACTGATCGGCGGGACCCGAACGGTCGCCGCAGCCGATGACAGCCTGGACGACAAGAGCGTCGTGGTGGCCGGCGGGACGCTGACGATCGATGGGCCGCACGATCTGGTTGACCTGTTGATTCAGGCCGGCGGGACCGTCACGCACTCGGCCACCACGACCGCGGCGGAGTATCGCCTGGACCTGACGGTGTCGGGCCTGCTGTGGATCGAACAGGGGTCCAAGATTGATGTCTCTGCCCGGGGCTATACGGACAACCGCACGGTCGGCAACACGACCACCGGCGGGGCGACCGGCGGCAGCGGAGGCAGCTATGGCGGGTTGGGCCGCGATGCGCGCGGCGGGACGGCCAACTGGACCTACGGCGACTACCGCGATCCGAACGAACTGGGCAGCGGCGGCGGGGGCGACGGCAGCAACGGCGCCGGCAGCGGCGGAGGCCTGGCTCGCCTGGATGTCGGCTTGGCGGCCATTGACGGTTCCATACTGGCCAACGGCGGGCGGGGCACATACCTCTATTACGAGCACTATCGCGGGGGCGGCAGCGGGGGAGGCATTCGCCTGGATGCTGAGGTGCTGACCGGAAGCGGGTGGATCTCCGCGGATGGCGGCGGGGCCGACAGCAATGGCGGGGGCAGCGGCGGCGGGGGTCGCGTCGCCGTGTATTACGGTCAGGCCGACTTCGACTTCGCCCACGTCACCGCCCATGCCGGGACCGGCGGGCAAGGGACGGCCGCCGTCGGCACCGCCTATATAAAGGATGCAGCCGGGACGGGCGAACTGCGGGTGGACAGCCACGGCACGTTGACAGCCCTCTGGACGCCCCTGGGCCTGCTGAGCGAATCGTCGTTTGTGGTGGACCGCCTGGTCCTGGCCGGCGCGGGCGTGGTGGCCGCCCCGGCCAAGGAAATGCCCATCCAGGCCAACGAGGTCTTTATCCTGAACGGGGCCGTGCTGACCCATCGGGCCACGACCACCGCTCAGGACTATTCGTTGCGGATGGACGTGACGGAGCGGCTGTGGATCGACGCGGCCTCCCGGATCGACGTCTCCGCACGTGGGTATACCGACAACCGCACCCTGGGCAACACGACCACGGGCGGGGCTACCGGCGGCAGCGGGGGCAGCTACGGCGGGCTCGGGCGCGACGCCCGCAGCGGGACAGCCAACTGGACCTACGGCGACTACCGCAATCCCAACGAGTTGGGCAGCGGCGGAGCGGGGGACGGCAGCAGCGGCGCCGGCAGCGGCGGCGGGCTGGTCCGCTTGACGGTGAGCGAGGCCGTCATCGACGGCGCCATCCTGGCCAACGGTGGGCAGGGCACGTACGTCTGGTACGAACATTACCGCGGGGCGGGCAGCGGCGGCGGCATCCGTCTCGATGCCGACAGCCTGAGTGGCGAGGGGTGGATTTCCGCCAACGGCGGGAACTCCGACGGCAACGGCGGAGGCAGCGGCGGCGGCGGGCGCGTGGCGGTGTACTACCAGACGTCGGACTTTGACGTCGCGCACATCACCGCCCACGCCGGAACCGGCGGGCAAGGAACGGCCGCCGTCGGCACCACCTATATAAAGGATGCAGCCGGCGCGGGCGAACTCCGGGTCGACAGCCACGGCACGTTGACAGCCCTCTGGACGCCCCTTGGCCTGCTGAGCGAGTCGGCCTTCGTTGTGGACCGGCTCGTCATTGCCGGCGCCGGCGTGGTGGCCGCCCCGGCCAAGGAAATGCCCATCCAGGCCAACCAGGTCTCGATCCTCAACGGCGGGACGCTTACCCATCGCGTTACCACGACCAGCCAGGAGTACTCGTTGCGGATGCAGGTGGCGGGGCAGTTATGGGTGGACGCCGATTCACGGATTGACGCATCCGCGCGGGGGTATGTCTACGACCGGACGGTCGGCAACACCGCGACGGGCGCGGCCACCGGGAGCAGCGGCGGGACCTACGGCGGCTACGGGCTGGCCGCTCGATCCGGGGCGACCAACCAGGCGTATGGCGACTACCTGGATCCGGACAACCTCGGCAGCGGCGGGGCGGGCAACGGAAGCTACGGCGGGGGCAGTGGGGGCGGCCTGATCCGCATCTCGGCAGCGTCGGCGCTGATCGACGGGGCCATTCTAGCCGAGGGCGAGGACGGAGAGTACGTCTATTACGAGCAGCACGGCGGCGGGGGCAGCGGCGGCGGCATTCGTCTGGACGTTGGCACACTGGAAGGCAGCGGGCACATCAGCGTCGACGGCGGCGGGGTCATCTCCGGCAGCGGCGGCAGCGGCGGCGGTGGGCGCGTGGCCGTCTATTACGACGACATGAGCGGCTTCACCGGCGAGATCACCTCCCACGCCGGAAGCGGCGGGGCAGGGGCCGGCGCGGCCGGCACCGTCTACGCCAAGGACACGGGCGGCGTGGGAGAACTGCGGATCGACAGCCACGGCACGACCACCGGCATCTGGACGCCGCTGGGCATGGTCGACGACGTGCAGTTCACCGTCGATCGCCTGGTGCTGTCGGGCGACGGCGTGGTGGCGGCGCCCATTACGGAAATTCCCATCGTCGCCAACGAGGTCTCCGTCCTCAACCAGTCGGTCCTGACGCATCGGGTGACGACAACGACCCAGGCGTTCTCCCTCCGCATGACCGTCGCCGGTCAGTTGCTGGTGGACGCCGACTCGCGGATCGACGTGTCGGGGCGAGGCTACATCTACGACCGTACGGTCGGCAACACAACGACGGGCGCGGCGACGGCGGCCAGCGGCGGCTCGTACGGGGGCTTCGGGGCCGCCGGGCGGGGCGGGACGACCTGCGAGGTCTACGGCGACTATCGTGACCCGGACAATGTGGGCAGCGGCGGGGCGGGCAACGGAAGCAGCGGCGGCGGCAGCGGCGGCGGGCTGATTCGCATCTCGGCCGGCTCGGCTGTCATCGACGGCGAAATCCGCGCCGACGGGGCTGACGGCATCTACGTGTCTTGGGACCATCACGGCGGCGGGGGCAGCGGGGGCGGCATCCGCCTGGACGTGGGCACGATCAGCGGCGCGGGGTTGATCAGCGTCGACGGAGGCACGGGCTCGTCCGATCAGGGCGGCAGCGGCGGCGGGGGGCGGGTAGCCGTCTACTACGGCGCCAACGACGGCTTTGACTTGACCCAGGTGACAGCTCGTGCCGGCGCGGGCGGGGCGGGCAACGGCGCGGTGGGCACGATCTACCTGAAGGCCGTCGGCTCGATGGGCGAACTGTGGATCGACAGCCGCGGCGGTCCAGCCGGCGTCTGGACGCCCCTGGGCGTTGCCGACGACACCCGGCTCGAACTGGAGCGCCTGGTCGTGTCGGGCCAGAATGTCGTGGCGGCCTCCCATCATCAGATGGTGATCCAGGCCACGCACGTGTCGATCATCAATCAGGCGGTCCTGACCCACCGCTACACGACGGCAGGCGAGGAGCACTCGCTGCGGTTGGAGGTGGCGGGCCAGTTGCTTGTGGACGCGACGTCGAAGATTGACGTGTCCGGCCGGGGGTACATCTATGACCATACGGTCGGCAACACAACGACGGGCGCCGCGACAGGCGCCAGCGGGGGCAGCTACGGCGGCTACGGAGCGGCGGGGCGGGGCGGGGCGACCAACCAGGCGTACGGCGACTATCTCGACCCAGCCTGCCTGGGCAGCGGCGGGGCGGGCAACGGCAGCACCGGCGGAGGTAGCGGCGGCGGGCTGATCCGGATTGCCGCGGGGACGGCCCTGATCGACGGCCAGATCCTTGCTGACGCCGCGGCTGGAACGTACGTTTCCTGGGACCACCACGGCGGCGGGGGCAGCGGCGGGGGCATTCGCCTGGACGTGGGCACGTTGGTCGGCGACGGGCTCATCAGCGCCAATGGCGCGGGCGGCTCGTCGAATCAGGGCGGCGCGGGCGGGGGCGGACGCATCGCCGTCTACTACGACGACATCAGCGGCTTCGACATCTCCCACATCACCACCCACGCCGGCAGCAGCCCCGCCGGCACCGGTGCTGTGGGCACGGTCTATCTCAAGGACAATGCCGGCGCGGGCGAACTGCTCATCGACAGCCACGGCACGGCCGCGGGCGTCTGGACTCCGCTGGGCATCCTGGGCGAGTCCAGCTTCATCGCCGACCACCTGGTCCTCTCCGGCGCGGGCGTGGTAGCCGCGGCCATCCAGGAGATGGCGATCCAGGTCAATCAGCTCTCCATCCTCAACGGGGCGGTCCTGACCCATCAGTACACCACGACCAGCACCGTCTACAGCCTCCGGGTGTTCGTGACGGGCGAGCTGTACATCGACGCCACCTCCAGGATTGACGTGAGCGGGCGCGGCTACAACGACGGCTACACCGTGGACAACACGGCTGTCGGCGGGGCCACGGGCGCCAGCGGCGCCAGCTACGGCGGGCTGGGCGCAGCCGGGCGGGGCGGCGCGACCAACGCCCTGTACGGCAACCCGGCCGACCCGGCCTATCCCGGCAGCGGCGGTGCGGGCAACGGGGCCGACGCGGGCGGGCACGGCGGCGGGCTGCTCCGCATTGCGGCCGGCTCGGTCCGTAACGACGGCGAGATTCGGGCCGACGGGGCCGACGGGTTCTACATTTCCTGGGACCATCACGGTGGCGGCGGCAGCGGCGGCGGCATCCGCATCGACACGGGCGACTTCAGCGGTTCGGGCGTGGTCTCCGCCGACGGCGGGACGGGTTCGTCCAACCAGGGCGGCAGCGGCGGCGGGGGGCGGGTGGCCATCTACCACAGCGGCGAGATGACCTTCCCGCTGGGCAGCATCACCGTCAACGGCGGCGCGGGCGGCGCGGGCAGCGGCCTGCCCGGCAGCTTCCGCGTCACGCCGGCTGACGGCGAGACCGTCCCGCCCTTCATCGTCCGCCACGGGCCCAGCGGACTGGTCAAGGAGGACGTCTCCGTCCTGAGCATCCTGTTCAGCGAGGCGATCGCCCCGGCCAGCTTCACCGCCGATGACGTCACCATCAACACGCCCTCGGGGCCCATCAGCACCGGCAACATCCAGGTCGTCCGCCTGGACGAACTGAACTACGAGATTCGCTTCCCCGTCCAGACCGCAGACGGCGCCTACACGTTCACCATCGGCCCGAACATCGAGGACCTGGCGACCAACGTCATGAGCGCGACCTACGCCGGGTCGTGGACGATCGACCGCGTCGGGCCGCGAGTCATCAGCGCCTGGCCGGTGGACCGCGTCGAGGCCGTCTTCGACCACATCGACATCACCTTCGACACGCCGCTGCTGGGCCTGGGCAGCGAGGACGTCGTCCTCAGCGGCCCGAACGGGCGCGTCGCCCTGACCAGCCTGACTCGCACGGCCGCCACGACCTACCGCGCCGGCATCGCCGCCCAGGAGACCCCGGGCGTCTACACGCTGGTGATCGGCCCGGGCGTCCTGGACACCGCTTACAACCAGATGAACCAGGACGGCGACACGGTCAACGGCGAGCCCAGCGACGCCTATTCCGGGCAGTTCACGCTCTACCTGCCCGACTTGCAGGTGCTCAACATCCAGGCAGCCGCCTTCGCCATCGCCGCCCAGACCGTCGCCGTCTCCTGGACGGTCGTCAATCGGGGCGTGCTGGCCGACCGCAACTGGAGCGACGCGCTCTACCTGTCGGCCGACCCAACCATCGGTTCAGGCGACGTGCTGCTGGGGACGTTGGCGGAGTCGATCACGACGCTCGGTCCCGAGGGCCAGTACGTATCGACGTTGACGGTGACCATCCCCTCCACGTGGGCCCCGGGGCCGGCCTATTTGATCGTCCGGACCGACAGCGGCTCGACCCAGCCGGAGATGGACAACGCCAACAACGACCTGGCCCGCGCGATCGTGATCAAGCCTATCTCGCCGGACCTGGTCGTCGCCAACGCCCCGGAGGGCGCCGCCGGCTACGTCGGGTACGACGCGTGGACGGCCACGGGCGACGGGCAGCTCAAGACGCAGGGCATCGTCACGGGCACGACGGCGAGCTACCTGCTCAAGGTGCGCAACCTGACCTCGGCAGCCGAGACGTACACCGTGCTCGCCTCGGCCGGCGGGCTGGGCTGGGAGGTCCGCTACTTCGACGCCGCCCAAGGGGGCACGGACATTACCGGGGCTGTGACAGCCGGCACGTGGACCACGGGCGAGATCGCCCCCGGCTCCGAGCGGGAGTTCCGAGTCGAGGTGACGGCGGGACTGTTCCTGACCGTGGGGACCACCGACGAACTGCTGGTCCAGGTCAAACCGGCCAGCGACCCGGCCCGTCTGGACGCGGCCCGTATCGTGACGGCCGTGGCCATGGAGAACTTCCTGCTCTACAGCGAGGACTTCGAGGGCGCCGTCGGGGCCGAGTGGTCCAATGCGACCGTTTCGACCACCCCGCTCGGCGAGCGGACCTTCCTGGGCGAGTTCGCCAGTCAGTCGGTGACACTGACCCTGGGCGGGCTGGGCGACCATTCCCACGCGACCCTCAGCTTCGACCTGTACCTGACCAAGACCTGGGACGGCGGCAGCGACATCATCGACGTGACCATTCAGGGCGCGGGCACGGTGATGCACTCGAGCTTCCAGCTCTGGAACGAGGCCGGGCAACAGTCGTTCCCGCGCTTCGGGCCGACCAACTACTATCCCGCCCGCACGGGCGCGGTCGAGAACAACACCCTGGGCTACACCTACTCGTCCCAGCCCATGGACGCGGTCTACCGCCTGACGTTCATCGTGCCGCACACCGCCGACACGCTCGTGATCACCTTCGCGGGGCAGAACCTCTCGGCCACCACCGACGAGAGCTGGGGCCTGGACAACGTCGAGGTCCGCCTGGCCTCGCAGGAACCGCCCCCGGACCTGGCGCCGACGGACCTGACCGCGGTCGCCCAAGCCGGCTGGGCCGAGATCGTGAACGTCTCGTGGACGGCCCGGAACCTCCGCGATACGCCCGCCCGCGGGCGCTGGTCGGACCGCATCTATCTCTCGACCGACGACCAGCTCGACGGCTCGGACACGCTCCTGCTGACCCGCTCGGCAGCCACCGCCTCGCCTCTGGGGGCCGGGACGGACTACACCCTGACCGACCAGGTCGTCATCCCCGCCGGCCAGTCCGGTGACATGTTCCTGCTGGTGGTGATCGACGCCTCGGCGGGGCAGGCCGAGACCGACGAGGACAACAACGTCCTGGCCGAGCCCATTCGCATCCTGGGCTGCGATCTGTCGGTTCCGGTCGTGCTGGCCCCCGCGACCGCCCAGACCGGCAAGATCATCTCCGTTTCCTGGCGGGTGGAGAACGGCGGGCGGTCCCGCACGCCGACGAACCAGTGGACCGATCGCGTCTACCTCTCGGCCGACGGCGTCTTCGGCGGCGACGTGCTTCTGGGCAGCTTCGTCCACACGGGCATCCTGGAGTCCATGACCGGCTATGGGCGGGTGGAAAACGTCACGCTTCCGGTCGACATGACCGCGGGAGACTACACCATCTTCGTTGTCACCGACGTCCTGGACCAGGTCGTCGAAGAGGCGGTGCTGGCCAACGTGGGCCAGTCCCAGACCATGCCCGTGACGCTCTCGCCCGTGCCGGACCTGGCCTTCGACGCCGTCACCGCCCCAACCACAGGCCTGCCCGGCCAGAGCGTGGAGGTCACCTGGACGGTCCGCAACATCGGCCAGGAAACCGCCTTCGGCCCATGGGTCGACCGCGTCTACATCTCCCGCGACGGCACGCTTCGCGACGCGTATTACCTGGGCGAGTACACCCGCACGGAGGGGCTCGGCATCGGCCAGGCCTACAGCCGCACCCAGACGGTCACACTGCCCAATTGGGATGACGGCGACTTCTACATCGTCGTGTTCGCCGACGCCGGCAGCAGCGTCTATGAGCGCAGCGCCGAGAACAACAACACCCAGGCGTCCGCCGTGCTGGCCTTGCGCCACCCGGACCTGGTCGTGCAGGCGGCCACCGTCGACGCGTTCGCCCTCTCGGGCACCGCCGTGACGGTCCGCTGGACGGCGATCAACAACGGCACAGCCGCCGCCCCGGCGGGCTGGACCGACCGCCTGTATCTCTCCCGCGACAGCGTGCTCAGCGCCGACGACGTGCTGCTGGGCGAGCTGGCCCAGGCCGTGCCGCTGGCGGTGGGGGCCACCTACGACGGCGAACGGAGCGTTACCCTGCCCGAGGGCATCGACGGGGCCTTCCGCGTCATCGTCGTGCTGGACGCCTCCAACGTCCTCAACGAGCGCTCGGGCGAGAGCAACAATCGCGGCACCACCAACATGCTCACGGTCGCGCTGGCCCCGTACGCCGATCTGCTGGTCAGCGACGTGACGGTCCAGCCGCTGGTCATCGGCGACCCGGTGGACTTGACCGTCTCGTGGCGGGTCCGCAACCTGGGCACCGGCGCCAGCCTCGTCTCCGACTGGGTTGATCGCGTCTATCTCTCCACCGACGCCGTGCTCAGCGGCAACGACCGCCTGATCGCCACCGTCGCCCACAGCGGCGCCATGCCCCTGGGCAGCCAGTACGACCAGACGCAGATCATTACCCTTCCGGCGGGCCTGACCGGACGTTTCCACCTCCTGGTCCAGGTCGATGCCGCCGACGCCGTCTACGAGTTCGGGGACGTCCAACCGAACGTCGCCGAGGCGGGCAACCTCGTGGACGTCATGACCATCCCCTACGCCGACCTCGTCGTCGATGTCGTGACCGCGCCGGCCGCCGGGCAGAACGGCATGGGTCTCCACGTCCAGTGGGTGGTCAGCAACATCGGCATCGGCGCGACCAGCACCACGGACTGGTACGACCAGGTCTGGATGGCCGACGACGCCAACGGGGCCAACAGGGTGAACCTGGGCTCGTTCAGCCATTTCGGCGTCCTGGGCGTCGATGGCAGCTACGCCCGCTCCGCCGACGTGACCCTGCCGATCACCGCGGCCGGGCAGAAGTACATCTTCGTCACCACCGGCGGCCCGTTCGAGTTCGTCTACACTACAAACAACACCAACCATTCGCAGGCGGTGCAGGTCACGTACGTCCCGCCGCCCAGCTATGACCTCCAGCCCACCGCCGTCGCCTCGCCCACCGCCGCCCTGGAGTCGCAGGAGATCGACGTTACCTGGACCGTCATCAACAACGGCCCGGACAGCCCTTCCGGCGCCTGGTACGACGCGATCCTGCTGGCCCCCAACGGCAACCTGTCGCAGGCCGTGGAACTGGCGCGATTCAGCTATGCCCAGGGCCTGGCGGCGGGGCATACCTACACCCGCACCGAGCGAGTCCGCCTGCCCGGCAAGATCCAGGGGCTGTACACGATCTACGTGCGCACCGACCCGGCCGGAGAGGTCGCCGAGTGGAACGAGAACAACAACACTCTCCGGGCGCCTCAGGACGTGGTCGTGTCGCTCAAGAGCCGCCCCGACCTCCAGGTGGTGTCGGTGCAGGCGCCCGACCGCGTGCAAGGCCAAGGCGTCATCGACGTCATCTGGGACGTGATCAACCTGGGGACAGCCGACACGCCGACCGGCGGCTCGCGGTGGACCGACGGCGTTTACATCAGCCTGGATCACCGCCTCGACGGCGGGGACCGCCTGCTGGGCTCGCTGGCCAACGGGTCGGCCCTGGCCCGCGGGGAGAGTTACCGCTCGACGGCTCACTACACGCTGCCGGCCGGCGTGGGAGGCAATGTCTACATCCTGGTGGTGACCGATAACGGCAACGCCGTGGACGAATACCCCTACGACGGCAACAACGTGTACGCCTGGCCGCTGGCAGTGGACGTCCAGCCCGTGCCGCCGCCGGACCTGGTGGTCAGCGACGTGGCCGGGCCCACCGACGCCTTCGACGGCGGGACCATCAGCGTGCACTATCGCGTGAGCAACCTGGGCGCGGGCATCACGTATCCTGCCTCGTGGGTCGACTCGGTCTGGCTGACCCTGGCCAAGGACGCCCCCAACGCCCAGCGGGGCGACATCCTCCTGGGCAGCTTCAGCCACAGCGGCCCCTTGGAGGTGGGCGAGTTCTACGAGAACACCGTGCAGGTGACCATCCCGCTGCACATGCACCTGCGCGGGCAGTACTACGTGATGGTCTACAGCGACTCCTCCGACGCCGTCTACGAGCACACCTTCGACGTCAACATCAATCCCGACGCGCCAAACGTCTTCGACAACAACAACTTCAAGGCCGGCAACGTCATCAACACGTACTACACGCCGCCGGCCGACCTGGAGGTCACGGCGGTGACCGCCCCCGCCTCCGCCCAGGCGGGCCAGACCATCACCGTCTCCTGGACGGTGGCCAACAACGGAACGGTCGCCACCGAACGCGACAACTGGGCCGACGCCATCTATCTCTCCACCGACGCTGACCTCTATGACGGCCAGGGCCAGCAATGGCTCGTGTTCGGCGTGCCCCACGTCGGGACCCTCCAGAGCGGGGGCAGCTACTCTCAGAGCGCCACCTTCACGCTGCCCATCTCCGCCGCCGGAACGCACATCATCGTCGAGACCAACGTGGACCCCAACGCGATCCGCGCCCAGAACACCGACTTGATGATGGAGCAGCTCAACCAGCAGATCCAGGGCATCGTCGACCGGGCGGCCGAGAAACTCGGCAAGCCGCTGACGGAGGCGAGCTCGGCCGACCTGGCCAAACTCTCGCGGACGGACCTGAACTACATCCTCTTCGACCAGACAGCCGACCCGGTCATGGTGTGGGAAGGCCCGTTCACCGCCAACAACGCCCGCTCCGCGGCCTGCGCGGTGACCAACACGCCGCCCGACCTGGTCGTCTCGAACGTGGCCGTCTCCCCGACGGCCTTCAGCGGCGAGGAGATCACCGTGAGCTGGACGGTGACCAACCTCGGGGCGGGCATGGTCTGGGCGGGCACACGCCAGTGGGTGGACTACGTCTACCTCTCGCCGGACCCGACGTTCATCGCGGGGCGCGCATCGCTGGTAGCCAGCGCGACCCACGTGCAGATCGAGCCGCTGGGCCCGCTGGGCAGCTACACCGTGACGCTGAACATCCGCCTGCCCGCGGGCATCGAGGGCCGGCGCTACGTGTACGTGTTCACCGACGTGGACGTGGACCGCTACGGCGTGCCGCACCCCGAGAGTCCCATGGCGCCCGGGCAGTACCCGAGTTGGCACGAGACATTCTCTCGGCGCGTCTGGGAGGGCGGCGGGCCCAAGACCAACAACGTGGGCAGCGGGGGCCCGGTCCAGGTGACCTACCGCGAGAGCGACCTCCAGATCATCACCCTGACGGCGCCGGCCTCCGCGTTCAGCGGAGGCATGGCGAACCTGGAGTGGCTGGTGCAGAACACCGGCACGCGGGCGACCCGGACGGACGTCTGGTTCGACCGGGTCTATATCTCCATGGACCCGTCGCTGGACGTGTACGACCTGCTGCTGGGCAGCTTCCGTCGCACCGGCGTGGTCGAGCCGGGCGGGCAATACACCGGCACGCTCAGTGTGCGCCTGCCCGACAACATTGACGGCGATTTCTACCTCCTGGTCTACGTGGACTCGCCCATCACGCCCAACCCCTGGTCGCAGCCCCTGCCGTATCCGATCCAGAGCGGCGCCGCCCGCCTGACCGGCAGCGGGGTGGGCATGGTCAACGAGTACCGCGGCGAGGGCAACGATCAGGCCTCCTCGGCGCTGCACGTGACGCTGGCCGACTCGCCCGACCTCCAGGTGACGCGCGTCGAACCGCCCGAGCACGTGCTGGTGGGGCAGGGTTTCGAACTGCTCTACGAAGTGGCGAACCTGGGCCTGGGCGACACGCCCGATCGCCAGACCGCCTGGACCGACCGGATCTACCTCTCTCGCGACCGCTACCTGGACGTCCGCAGCGACCACTACGTCGGGGAGGTCCGGCACACGACCGGGCTGCTCTCGCAGGACGCCTACGCCGTCCGCAGCACCTGGGCCCTGCCGCGCGGGCTGGTCGGGGCCTACTACGTCATTGTCCTGACCGACGTTCCGGACACGTTCAATCCGTACGGCAAGGTCTACGAGGCCGGCCTGGAGGCCAACAACGGCGCCGCCAGCCTGTTGCCCATGCTGATCGACCTGCCTCCCCCGACCGATCTCCAGGTCGATGTCATCACGATTCCCCCGACAGCCATCGCCGGCCAGAGCGTGACCGTAAGCTGGACCGTGTCCAACCATGGCGACACGCCGGCGACCGGTTACTGGTCGGACAGCGTGTACCTGTCGGCCGACGCGGCCTGGGACCTGGGCGACCGGTTGATCGGCACGGGCGACTGGGGCAAGGTGGATCAGCAGAAGACGCTTCTGCCGGGCGAGTCGTACACCCAGACGTTGACGGCCTCGCTGCCGACGGTCCTGCCGGCCAGCTACCGGGTGATCGTCCGCTGCGACATCTACGACGACATCTACGAGGGGGCCAACAACGCCAACAACAAGGCCGTCTCGCAGGACGTGATGAACATCACGGTCACTCGCCTGGTGCTGGGCGTGCCCCTTCAGGACACGCTGGCGGGCGGCGGCGAGCGGCTGTACGCGGTGCAGGTGACGGCCGGCCAGACGCTCGAGGTCGCCCTGACCGGCACGTCCGGCGGGGCCAACGAGCTGTACGCCCGCTTCCAGGGCGTGCCCAGTTCCCTCGCGTACGACGCCGCCTACGAGGGCCATCTGTGGCCCGATCAGACCATCCGCATTCCCTCGACCACCCAGGGCACGTACTACATTCTTGTCCGCAGCGCGGGCGGCAGCCCCAGCGGGCCCATCAGGCTGACGGCGCGGACGCTGCCGTTCCAGATCACCTCCGTCTCCCCGGACGCCGGCGGCGACGGGCGATACGTTCACGTCACGATCGAGGGAGCCCGCTTCCATCCCAATGCCATTGTCAAGCTGATCCGCCCGCAGGTCGCCGAGTATGAGCCGGTCAGCTACCAGGTGGTCAACTCCTTCCGCATCGAGGCCAAGTTCGACCTGCTGGACGCCCCGCAAGGCCTCTACGACATCCAGGTGACCAATCCCAACGGTCAGGTCGCCCGCGTGCCGTATCGCTACCTGGTCGAGCCCGCCCTGCCGCTGGACCTTACCGTCGGCATCGGCGGCAAGGGCAAGCTGGAGATCGGCGAGACGGGCTGGTACGGCCTGGGCCTCTACAGCCTCACCAACGTCAGCGCACCATACGTGCACCTGGAATTCGGCGTGCCGCGGGTGGCCAACTCCAGCGGCGGGATCATCCCCGGCGAGGCCCTGGTCTTCCGCACGAACCTCTATGGCCAGCCGAGGCTGGACGACGTGCCCTGGGCCGAGGTCGACCCGGTGGTGAACCTGGAAGGCGAGCTGACGGCCTCGGGCTTCACCTTCGACTTCATCAACCGCGGCTACGCGGGTCTGACCTTCACCGTCGAGACGTACCCCGAGCTCAAGCGCCTGCTGGAGGAGAACCCTGACTTCCTCAAGGGACTGATGGACTGGGAGTTGGAAAGCCTCGCGTTCGACTTCCACATCTACGCCTCCGCGACGCCCATGACGGTGGACGAGTATATCGACTACCAGCTCGACCGGGCCGAGCAGATGCGTCAGGCGGTGCTGGCCGACGCGGACGCGCCGGCTTCGCTGGTGCTGGCCGCCGCCAGCCAGACCGCCTGGGAATATGGCTGGCTGAGCGCTCTGACGGACACGGACCTGCTGCGGGCCGAAGACGAACCCCCCGGCATCCGCGAGACGCCCGAGTTCGCCAGCCTGATGGCCGTCCTCAACGCGGGCATGTTGGCCATGCCTGACGGGGCCGAGGTGATCGCCTCGGGCGACCTGGCCGGGTTCTTCCTGGCCGTGCGGCGCTGGTACGGCAACGATGACGAGGCCTACGGATCGGCCGACGTGCCCGACCTCGACGCCTTCGACATGCATCTCAGCCACACCACCCATAGCGAGGCGTTCATGGTCCGCGTGGGGGCCGACAAGTGGGTCGCCCGCGTCCAGCCCGCCGACCCGAATCTCCAGGACTACTTCGGGCTGACCGCCCAGGCCAGCAACCTGGTCAGCATCTACGGGCCCAGCGGGTACGGCGACTCGAACCTGGTGCCCGCCGCCACCCGCCTGCCGTACTACGTCGAGTTCGAGAACGCCTCCGACGCCGTCGACCGCCTGGCCCAGGTCCGCATCCTCCAGGAGATGGACCCGGCCCTGGACGTGCGGTCCTTCCGCCTGGGCGACATCGTCCTGGGCGACATCAGCGTGCACATCCCGTCCAATCGTGGGGCGTTCACGGGCGAGTTCGACTTCACCGACAGCCACGGCTTCGTCCTGCGGGTGGTCGCGGGCATGGACGTGGTGACGCGGACGGCCATGTGGGTGTTGACCGCCATCGATCCCGAGACCGGCCTGCCCGTGACCGACGGATCGATCGGCCTGCTCGCACCGGGCCAGACCGGCTCGGCCGGCTACGTCATCCAGGCCGACTCGTCCGCCGCCACGGGCACGGAGATCTCCGCTCAGGCCCGCGTGATCTATGACGATGACGCCCCGCTGCTGACCTCGCCCATCACCGCCACGCTGGACGCGGTCGCTCCGACGACCACCCTGAGCGTCACCGACCTGGGCAACGGCTCGTACGACCTGTCCTGGTCGGCGCAGGATGATGCCCTAGGCAGCGGCGTGAAGGACCACACGCTGTACGTCTCGGTCGGCGGCGGGGCCTACGTGGCCTACCTCTCGCGGACCAACGATACCTCGGCCCGATTCGTCGCCCCGGCCGGCTACAGCGTGCAGTTCATCGCGCGAAGCTGCGACAACGCGGGCAACGTCGAAGCCGCACCCGAGGGCGTGGAACTGCCCGCCTACAACCCGGCCGTCCGGCTGGGCACGCTGCCCCAGCCGCCCGAAGAGAACTTCCAGGTCGCCCAGACAGTCGAGCCGCCGACCCAGGCGGCCACCAATCCGCTGTTCGTCCAGGCGATGGCCCAGATCCCCGTCCAACTGTCGGCCACCCGCAGGACGGCGTTCGCCACCGTGATGGAGCCTTTTGCGGCCGAAGCGTTCGCCTGGAACTTCGCCGACAGCGGGGCCTCCATCAGTCCGCTGGGCATCGCCTTTGCCCCCGACGGACAGACGGTCTACATCAGCGGCGGCGCCGGCCGCAACCAGCTCTATCGCTTCGAGGGCCCGGGCCTGGCGGCCTCCAACCTGCTGACCGTGTTGGACGAGCCTCTGTATGACATGCTCTTCGACGACAACGGGCAGTTCTGGGCCACCACCGGCGGCGGGCCGCTGCTTCGCCTGGACCCGCTGACAGGCGAGGTGCTGGGACGCTACGGCGTGGGCGTCACGCTGGGCATCTCCCGCTCGACCAATCCCACCAAGCTCTACGTCGCCACCCGGAACGGCGTGGAGATCTTCGACACCGTCGCCGGGACGTTCACGGCGTTCTCCTCGGTCCGCGTGGACGGCCTGGCGCTGGCGCCGGACGGCAGCCTCTGGGCGACCACCTGGCCCGACGATGGAAACGTCGTCCGCTTCGACGCGCACGGGCGGGCGGAGGTCATGCTGGACCTGCCTGCCGGTCAGGCAGGCCTGGACGATCCGGCCGAGGGTCTGGCCTTCGGCGCCGACGGCACGCTGCTGGAGGGTCTGCTGTTCGTCAGTCACGAGAGCGGGCGCCTGACCCTGGTGGACCTGGTCACGCGGCAAACGGTTACGATCGCCACGGGCGGGACGCGAGGCGACTTCCTCCACGTCGGGCCCGACGGGCGGGTCTACATGACGCAGTCCACTCAGGTGGACGTCCTGTTCCCGGTGCTCCCGCCGGCCGTCGAGTCCGTCACCCCCGGCAACGGCGCCAGTCTGCTGGACAGCGTCAACCGGGGCACGGTCACCTTCAGCGTGGAGATGCTGGAGTCCACCGTCACCGATCCCGCCAACTACCGCCTGACCAATCTGGGCAGCCAGGTCCAGATCGACATCGGCTCGGTCAACTACGATGCCGCCTCCCGCACGGCCTATCTCCAGTTCGAATCGCTGCCCAAGGACGCCTACCAGCTTGAGATCTTCACCGGCCTGCGAAGCGCCAACGACGTGCCGCTGTCCGCCCCGGTGGTCTCGCGGTTCGCCATCCTGGACGACCTGACCGCCACGCTGACGCCGGAGTTCCTGAACACCCGGCTGGACCGCCAGGCGGGCACGGTGCTGATGGACCTGCGGGTGACCAATACCGCCGGCGGCGACCTGGCGGCCCCCGTCCGAGTGATCTTCGAGGGGCTCACCGACACGGGCGTCACGCTGGTCGCTCCCGACGGCTACACGCCGGAAGGCCATCCCTACGTGGACCTGGTGGCCCCGCCGGACGTCCTGGGCGAAGGCGAGTCGACGGCACTGCGGACCATTGCCGTCACCGACCCGGACATGCTGGGCCTGGACCTCCAGCCGCGAGTGCTGGCCGGGCTGGAGCCCAACCAGTGGCCGACGCTTTCCTCGGACCCCGCGTCCACGGCCGTGGTCGGCGAGCCCTACCAGTACGGCGCGGTGGCCGCCGATCCGGAAGGTTCAGCCGTCAGCTATCTGCTGGTCAAGGCTCCGGCCGGCGCCACCCTGGACGCCCAGACCGGTCAACTTGACTGGACGCCGCAGCCGGGCGACGGGGAGTCGGTTGCCTTCGAGGTGCGGGCGGTCGATCCGCGCGGCGGCTACGCCCGCCAGCAGTGGACCGTCACGGTCGCCGGGGCCAACACGCCGCCCGTGCTCGCGCCGGTGTCCAACCAGACCGTCGCCGAGGGCGGGCTGCTGCTGGTGGCCGCCGACGCCTACGACGCCGATGGCGACGACCTGATCTACTGGGCCGAGAACCTGCCCCCCGGCGCGACCTTCGACGCCGCCACCAACAGTCTCCGCTGGCAGACGACCGCCGCCGACGCCGGGCGATACTCCGGAGTCACGCTGGCCGCCAGCGACGGCTACGCGACCGTCTACACCAGCTTCGAGGTGCTGGTGACCAATGCCAACCAGCCGCCCGTGCTGGCCCAGCCTGCCCAGCGGACCGTGCTGGAAGGCCAGACGCTCAGCGTGCTGCTGGCGGCCGTCGATCCGGACGGCGACGCGGTGAAGTACTACTCCAACGACCTGCCCATCGGCGCGGAGCTGCACCCGACCACCGGGCTGCTGGTGTGGACGCCGAGGTACGATCAGCACGGCTCGTACGAGATCCAGATCATCGCCGCCGACGCGACCGGCAGCACCACACGCACCCTTCACGTCGAAGTCCTCAACCTCAACGGGCCGGTCACCATCGACCCGGTCGACCGCCTGATCGTCTACGAGGGCCAGGGCACGCAGCTTCGCATCGTCGCCGCCGACGCGGACCATCCGCGGGCGCCGGTCACGCAGATCGTGCTGAGCGAGGAGTTGGAAGCCGAGAACCCCATCCCGCTGCCGGTCACGCTGAGCACCACGCCGCTGCCCGAAGGGGCAGGCTTCGACCTGGTCACGCACATCTTCACCTGGACGCCGGGTTACGACCAGGCCGGCGAGTACAGCATCACCTTCACCTGCAGCGACGACGGCGACGGCACGGGCACGATCAACTCCGCCCAGATGACGATGCTCATCGAGGTGCGCGACGCCAACGCGCCGCCCGAGATCGACGCGATCGAGAACCAGTCTACCCCGGCCGGGACGATGCTGGACGTGCCCGTGACGGCCCACGACAGCGACGACCCGACCGGGGCCAGCCTGGTCCTGCTGGCCTCGGGAGTGCCCGCATGGGCGAGCTTCACCGACAACGGCGATGGCACGGGGCTGTTCCACTTCGCCCCGGAGTTGAGCGACCGCGGGAACTACGTGATCACCGTGCTGGCCGAGGACGACGGCAACGGCGACCCGGACAAGTCGCTGGTCACGATCGCTCAGTTCGTATTCACGGCGACCGCGGACAACGCGCAGCCCAAACTGGCGCCCATCGGCGACAAGATCGCCGTGATCGGGCAGGAGCTGGCGTTCACCGTCTACGCCAGCGATCTGGACGAAGAGGACCTGACCTTCAGCGCGATCGGCCTGCCGGACGGGGCGGTGCTCGATCCGTCCGTCATCTACGGGCAGGCGATCTTCCGCTGGACGCCCCAGGAGGCGCTGGAAGCGGACGTGACCATCACGGTGGCCGACGGGGGCAACGGCGACCCGGGCCAGGCGATGCAGGCCTCGCGCACGGTCCACCTGACGTCCCGGGCTGCCAACAGCGGGCCCGTGCTGACCCCGGTGGGAGCGCGGACCGTGCAGGAAGAGCAGTTGCTGGAGATTCACCTGTCGGCCAGCGACGCCGAGGGCGACACGCTGACGTTCTTCTCCGACAGCCTGCCGCCCGGGGCGAGCCTCGACATGCTCACCGGGCTGTTCCGCTGGACGCCCGATCTCAACCAGGCCGGCACCTACTTCATCACGTTCAGCGTGTCGGACGGCCCGGCCTCGTCGAGCGAGGTGGTGACCGTCACGGTGGCCAACACCAACCAGGCGCCGGTGTTTGCGCCGCTGCCGGTCCTGCTGGGCCTGGAGGGCGTGCGGATGGTGTTCGCCCTGGGCGCGGGCGACGCCGACAACGACAACCTGTCCTACCGCATGCTCTCCGCTCCGGCCGGCGTGGCCTTCGATTCCCAGTCGGTGGCCATCACGTGGACCCCCGGCTACCACCAGGCTGGCCTGCACGTCCTGCGATTCGAAGCGACGGATCCCGGCGGCCTGACCGGCACGCTGGAGGTCCAGATCCAGGTGCTGGACGTCAACCGGCCTCCGGTGCTGGCGTCGCTGGGCGGGCACAGCCTGCGGATCGGCCAGGCGTACAGCTTCCAACTGGACGGCGCGGACGGTGACGGCGACAGCGTGACTTGGTCCGCCGAGGGCCTGCCCGCCGGGGCCGACCTCGATTCGGACAGCGGAGTGCTGACCTGGACGCCGAACGCCACGCAGATCGGGCGGCATGACGTGCTGATTCGCCTGAGCGACGGGCGGTCGTCGGTGATGCAGCCGCTGACGCTGCTGGTCGACTACGAGCCCGCGCCGCCGGACGTCCACGTCGAACTGACACCCAGTTTTGCCCTGCCGCTGGGGCGGTCCGTCCTGGTGCACGTGACGGCTTCCGGCATGGCCGCCATCGAGTCCCTCTCGCTGAGCATCGACGGGTTCGCCATCGCCCTGGACAGCCTGGGCCGGGCCACGTTCACCCCGACCTCGGCCGGGCACCACGAGGTCGTCGCATCGGCTACGGACCTGGACGGGCTGACCGGCTGGGCCCGCGCCGACCTCAAGGTTCGCGACCTTACGGACACGACCGCCCCGGTCGTCGTTCTCGGCTGGCCGCTGGAGTACGCCGTGCTCCAGACGGCCGACGACGTGATTGGCGACGTGAGCGACGCCAATCTCGACCGCTGGGAGCTGACGCTCAGGCCGCTGGGCGGCCAGACGTTCACGGTGTTGGCCGGCGGGACGGAAGCCGCCACGGGAGTGCTGGCGCAGATCGACCCGGCTACGCTGCTCAACGGCGCGTACGAGTTGTGCCTGACGGCCACGGACATGGCTGGACGGCAGACGATTGCTCGCCGCACGATCGAGATTGCCAGCCAGGCCAAGAGCGGCGTGTACTGGGTGCAGGAGACGGACCTGGCGGCGTCGCTGGGCGGTGTGGACGTGCAGATCGTCCGCATCTACAACGGCCTGGCCGCCGACGTGGAAGGCGTGGTGGGCTTCGGCTGGACGCTGGCGGGGATGGAACTGCGGTTGAGCGACAACCTGGCGCCCACGGGCCTGGAAGAGGCGGGCGTGCTTGCCGCCCTGAAGCCGGGAACGCGCGTGTACCTGGATCTGCCCGACGGGCAGCGGGCGGCCTTCACCTTCGAGCCGATCCTGGAGCAGTACGGCGCCCTGGAGTACTATCGCCCGGCCTGGACGGCGGAGGCGGGTGTCGACTTCACGCTGGAAACGTCGTTCGCCGCCCTCACGCTGGTCGGCGGGGAGTTCTACCAACTCGGCACGGGCCTGGCGTACAACCCGGCTTCGGGCCTGTTCCGAGGCTACGCCTACACGCTACGGGCCGCCGACGGCAGCGAGTATCGCTACGACCATCTCCAGCAGCTCCGCGAGACCTTCACGCCGGGCCAGGGCATGCTGATCTGGAGCGACAGCGGCATCATCGCCGCCAACGGGGAGCGGATCGGCTTCCAGTGGGACCGCCAGGGCCGGCTGGTCGCCCTGATCGGACCCGACGGCAACCGGGTGTTGTACTCCTACAACGAGGCAGGCTGCCTGGTCCGCGTGAACGACCTGGCCAGCGGGCGGCGCGTCTGGTACGGCTATGAGGGGCACGACATCGTATCGAGCGTCTCCTCGCAGGGCCAGCCGGGTCAGACGATCGAGTACGCCGATGGCGAGGTGCAGGCCGTCGACCCGCTCGACGTGACGCTGGGGCCGGTCCGCGACCTGTTGGGCCAGGCGCAGGCGGGCATGCTGACTGCGGGGCGAACTCGTCGTTACGCCTTCGTGCTGGGCGCGAACGAATTCGCCACCGCCTTGCAGGGCCAGGTGACGATCGGCCTGGAGGTCGTCGGCTCGGGCGGGCTGTCGCCCGCGCTGCCGGTTCTGGCGGGCGTGCCGGCGGGCTACACGTTCCTCTCGGCGCAGCGCGGCGTTGCGCTGTACACGTTGCAGGCGCCGGGCACGTACGTTATCGAGGTTTCGGGCCTGACCCCGACCGACGCGGGCAATTTCACCCTGGAGGTCTACCTGGCCGGCGACGCCAACGCGGACGGCGGCGTCGACGGTGTGGACAAGGCGCTGTACCTGAACGCACTGGGCAGCAGTCAAGGCGAGGCGGAGTATCTGCCCGCCGCCGACGCCGACCGCGACGGCGACGTCGATGGCGAGGACGGGCTCTATATCGACGGGTCGTTCGGCTTCATCGCCAACCAGGCCCCGACCGTATCCGGGTCGGACGTCTCGACGCTGCCCAACCTGCCCGTGCGGATCGACCTGTCCGCCCTGGCCAGCGACCCCGAGGGCCGGGCTCTGGGCTTCATCATTCGCGATGTCCGCCACGGCTCGGTCAGCCTGACCGACGGCGGGCAGGTGGCGTACTTCCAGCCGGAGCCCGGCTACACGGGCCTGGCGGGCTTCGACTTCCAGGCCGACGACGGGCAACTCGTCTCCAACCTCGCGACCGTGCAGGTCGACGTGTTGGACGACCGGCTGGTGGAACTGGTGGTCGCGCCTCGCGATCCGGTGCTCGGGACGGGGCAGGTGCTCCAGTTGAGCGTGACGGGCCTGTTCGCCGGCGGGCAGCAGATCGTCCTGCCGGCTGGTTACGTCCAATACGCCACCACGGCGGCCAATGTGGCGGTGGTGACCGGGATGGGCAGCGTGATGGCCCGTTCCGACGGGACGGCCATTATCGAGATCGCGTGCGACGGCATCATCGCGGCCACGCCCGTCACGGTTGGCGCAGCCGACGCTCGCACGCTGGACTTCTATCCGACCAGCTACATTCTCCAACCCGGCCAGACGCGGCAGTTCATCGCTCGCGACCGGCTGGAGGAGTCGATCGAGGACATCACGCCCGCCTCGGCCGGCACGCGGTACTATGTGGGCGACGCGTCGCTGGGGAGCATCACCGCCGACGGGCTGTTCACCGCAATCGGGGTCGGGCAGACGAACGTGACGGTGATCAACGGCGGGCACAGCCTGGTCGTGCCGATTCGGATTGAGGTGCCGACGGCTGGGGCGGTGGAGATCGGCCCTGACGGCGGGCTGGTCTCCAGCGGCGACGGCGTGGTGTTGGGCGTGCCGGAGGGGGCGCTGAGCGACGAGCAGACCATTGAGGTGCGGAGTTGGTCGGCCCTGCCGTACGCCGCGCCCGACGGCTTCACGTTCGTCGGCGGCATGGAACTGGTGGGAGACGTCGAAGGCTTCGACCTGCCTGTCAGCATCGAGATGACGGCCCCGCCGGGCTTCCTGCCCGGCGACGACATCTATCTCTTCCAGCCGGCTGTGGCGTACCTGGAAGACGGCAGCACGGAGAATACGTGGGTTCTGACGGAACACGCGGTGGTGGGGGCCGACGGCAAGGTGCGGACGGCGTCGGCGGGTTTCTGCGGCCCGTTCCCCAACAACGGCTCGCCGGTGCTGCGGATCGACGGGCGGCACATCATGGGCTCGTCGGGCGGCTTCCTGGGCTTGCTGGGCCTGGTGCAGGGCATGGGCGAGACGGCGGGTCTGGGCACGGTGGACCTGCAAGTCACCTACGGCGGCTCGTCCAACGCGAAGTACTACATTATCCCCGGCTCGGTGGGGGACTTCATGGTCCCCGTGCTGCCGGGCTTCAACGTGAAGACCACCGTCCGGGTCACGACCGATCACTTCACCGCCAGCCGGACCTCGCAATGGGATCCGCTCTACGCGGGCCAGATGAAGCAGGTCCTCCTGCCCATGCCCCAGAAGATGGTCGCCCGCGAGGTGCCCGCTCCGACGCTCACCAAGGCCGAGGTCATCTACGAACTGGACGAGTGCAAGCTGGTGCTGACCGGGCGGGACTTCACCTATGACAACCCGTTCAAGGCCGCCTCCTCTCTGGGCTCCGAGAAGAACGACCTGATCGTGACGTTCGAGGTCGGCGCGAGAGATGGCTGGACCAGCGAGGGCGGTGCGCTGGTGGTGGAGGTGCACGGCGGGCTCGACGTCCATGTCAACGGTTCTGACTTTGGCGTCACCCTGGACGATCTGGACGATGGAGTGCAGCAGTTGACCATCCCCATGCCGCGAACGGTCGCGCTGGGGACAGCCTACATCACCGTCACCCGTCCGATGCAGATGCCGCTGGACGGCGTGTTCAAACGCCAGGAGTTCACCAGCAACGCGGTCAAGGTCTTCGCCACCACCCGCTACGTGTTCGCCGCCAACGGCGGGTCCGAGCCCAATTACCCCGTCGGGTCGATCTCGGTGCTGGACGCCTTCAACGCGCTCAACTACGCGGTGAAGGATTCTTCCGGGGCGCCCGTTGACGCCGTCAAACAGAACCCGGTCGAAGTGGCCCGAATCGAGCTGGGCATCGGGTTGGGGATGGGGCATCTGGCCCCCCGCAACGTGACGGCCACATACGACGGTACACGGGCCTACGTGACGCTTCAGGGCATTCCGGCCGTCTCCGTCATCGACGCCAACGCGCTCCAGGAGGTCGACCAGAACCCCGAGACCGAGGACGTGGTCGAGCCCATCTTCCTGAACGACAGCGCCAAGGGCGCCCAGCTCTGGGACGCCGTGGTGGACAAGTCCGGCCGCTACCTCTATGTCTCCGACGCCATCGAGCCGCGGATCTACGTCATCGACATCGACCCGTTCTCGCCGACCTATCACCGGCACGTCCGGACCATTTCCATCCCCAAGACGCGCGCCCCGTTGGGCCTGCGGGCACTGGCTCTCAATGCGGACGGCAGCCTGCTGCTGGCCACCGCCCCCGGGCGGACGCTCCTGGGCGCCTATGCCGCGGATACCGGCACCCTCATCCGCATCGAGACCGAGAACATGGGCGACCCGGATGAGCCCGTGTTCCTGGACGAGGACGGCTGGACCTTCCCCGTCGGGCCGGAGCCCTATGACATCTGCGCCACCGATGACCCGAACGTGATGCTGTTCGTCGACCGGACCGACGATCGACGCGGTTTCGGCGTGTGGCGGCGCACGGGCGAGCCGGGCGACTACGACTACCCCATCAACTACGTCGACCTCACGCCCTTCGGCATGATCCGGCGGTTCAGCGAGGGGCGCACCCGCCAGGTCTTCGGGGTCAGCAACGCCAGCGGCGTGGCCTTCCTGCCCGCCAATGCCTTCGAAGAGGCCATTGGCGAGCATCCGGCCTACGCCTTCATCACCGGCTACAACAAGTTCACGCCCGAAGACCCCAAGCACGATCCGGCCCTGGGCCCGCTGCTGGCGTACAACGTCCACTTCACCACGACGATTCACGTGCCCAAGAAGGTGACCCATTACAGCAGCGCCGGCCTGGCGATCAGTTGGATTCCGGCACACGATGAAGAGGTCACCACGCCCGTGCCCCTGGCGGCCGGCGGGAACGTCGGCATCATTCGGAGCGTGCTGGGCTCGTTCCTGAGCCCGCTGACCAAGCCGCGAATCGTGGCGGCCACCAGCCCGGTGCAGAACGCCTTCCCGGACAACCTGGTGCTTGGCCCGGGCAACATGGGCCTCTATGCCGCATACCAGGCCCAGAACTACGTGTTCGTGTACGACACCGCGATGATCGTCCGCACCGTCGAGGAAGCGGTCAACGGGACCCGATATCCCGAGCAGGACCAGATCCCGTATCCGGAACAGGTGCCCGTCGAGCTTTCCGGGCTGCTGCGCGGGCCGCTGTCCACCCTGCCCATCGACGTAGTCATGCCCATGACCATGGTCCGGGCGGACCTGCGGTTCTACTCTAACGATGAGGGGCGGCTGCTCTATGGCGTGCCCACCAAGGGACCGTTGAACGAGGGCATCCAGGACCCGCTGGCCGGCTTCATCGAGCAGAACTGCTTCACGCCGATCGACCTGGGCCGGCTGCCTCGAGGCCTGGCCGCCCAGCCCCTGCTCCAGGGCGACCCGCTGTTCCTGTCGTATACCCCGTACAACCAGGAGTCGTCGCTGGCCAGCTTCCCCAACGACCCGCTGACGGTGGGCGTGGGTATCACGTCCACGGCCGAGGTCCACACCGGGGCCTTCCACGAGGAGCACGCGCTGGCGACCTATCAGTCGGCGGGCCAGACTCGGGGCATCTCGCTCCACTATGATTCCCTGCGAGCCGACCCGGTGCACGTGTACTACTTCAGCCTTACGCAGCTCTACGAGACCATGCAGGAAACGGACCCCAACCTGGACTACCAGATCGTCGTCCGCGTCCGGGCCCGGCTGGGCGAGACGATCCTGACGGTGGACGGGCTGGACAGCAAGCTGGCCGTACCCATGGGGCTCATGGGAGGCGAGCTGTTCTTCGAGATTCCCAACGACCTGGCGACCGACCGATACTACGGCATCGGCATTCCCATCGACTTTACCGGCGAGGAATTCGAGTCCGGCGGTTACACCATCCAACTCGAGGCGGGCCTCTACTCCTACACGGAAGACGACGACGGCAACCGCAAGTACACCGGGCGGATGATGGAAGTCACCACGCCCTTGCCGATCGTCAAGACCATGGACGGCCCGTTCGGTGCGGGCTGGGGCATGGAAGGCTGGATGGAGATCCTGCCCGGCGACGGCTTCGTGCTCCTGGTCGACGGCAACGGAAACGAGCAGATCTTCTCCGCCCCCACCCAGGCGGGCGAGCCGTTCACCTCGGTCTCCTCGGACTACTCCGAACTGAAGCAGTTGAGCGACGGGCGATTCACCCGCCGCATGCTCGACGGCACGGTCTATACCTTCAACTTCGACAACAAGCTCGAAACCGTCGCCGACCGCCACGGGAACACCACCACCTACGAGTACGACGACGACGGGTTCGTGCTCTCCATCACCGATCCGGTCGGCTTGAAGACCGTCTTCGACTACCACGGCAACCAGGTCTCGACAATTACCGACCCGGCCGGACGGATCACGCGCTTCGAGTACGGCAACCGCACATACAACGACGAAACGTATTCCGTTCTCACCAGGATCATCGACGCCGACGACACGGACCGCTGGTTCCGCTACGAGAATGAAGACCACCCGCTCCTGGTGACCGGCCAGATCCATAAGCGCGGGCTCGAGGAGAGCATTACCTACGACGACGCTCTGTGGCGGGTCTCCGGGGGCGAACGAGTCGATGGCAAGACGGTGACGCTGGAGCCTGCCCAGGTCCGCGAAGGGTTTGTTGCCGAGCGCGACGACGAGGATCTGCTGATCTGCCGCGATCCGAAGCAGCCGACGGAACTGGCCGAACTGAGCCGAGTCGTGACCGAGACGGTGGGCGGCGTCACGACGGAAGTGATGAAGAACCAGGCCCAGGCCGAGTTCAAGGACTTCAACGAGCACCAGAAGCGATACGTCCTGGGGATGAACGGCTCGTACCTGCTGACCGAAGAGCTGGACGCCTCGGGCGGCACGGTGGCGGACGCCAAGCCCACGCGCGAGTTCACGCGGACCGAGTTCGGCGGGATCGCCGAGGAAAAGGACGCCCTCGGCAACATCATCAAGCAGGAGTACGACGAGTACAACAACGTCATCAAGATCACCGACTACCCCGACGGGCCCGGCACCGCTCGCGAGGCTGTCAACACCTACGACTACGACACCGAACACTGCAATCTGCTGATTGAGAAGACCGAGCAGATCAGCGACGGCCTGTTCCGGCGGACGACCTACGGCTGGACGCTCGCTTCCGGCGGCGACACGATGGTCCAGACCATCTACGACGACCTCGAACTGGGCAACATCGTCACCACCACCCATTTCTATGGCGATGGTCAGGTCCGCAGCACGATCGACGGCGTGGGGAACATCACCACGTACGTGTACGACACGTACGGCCGGCTCACCAGCATCACCTATGCGGGCGGGGCCGTCCGCAGGTTCGAGTACGGCGATCTGACGGGCAACCAGACGGCCGTCATCGACGAGAACGGCAACCGCACGGAATTCGTCTACGACGAGATGAACCGCGTCACCGCGATTCGGAACATCATGGGCGTCGGCGCGACGTATACCACGCAGTACGACTATGACGAGGCGGGCAACCAGGTCGGCATGACCGACGCCCGGGGCAACACGACGAACTTCGCCTACGACGTATTGGGCCGCCGGATCAGCCGCGTGGACGAACTGGGACAGGCGACGTACTGGGGCTACGAGTACGGCGCGTTCACGACGACGTATCTCGTGGCTACAGGGCCCGAGTACAGTTATGTGTACGAGAAGACGCCGCGCGGGTTCGTCCAGGTGACGGTCTACGACGAGTACTACCGCGAGAAGTACTACTACGACACCATGGGCAACCGCACCGAGACCGTGCGGGATGAGCTGGGACGGATCATCAAAGAGGTCGGCCCGTGGGGCACGCTGGCGACGTACGAATACAACGGGCGGGGCAAGGTCATCACGCGCATCGGGCCGGGCGACGGGGACGCGGGCATCATTCACTACGTCTACGACGACCTGGACCGCCTGACCGTGCGGCGGGTTGAGAACGGCCTGGACGGCGCTGACGGCGACACCACCAACGACCAGGCCTACCGCTGGACGTACAATCATCTCGACCTGCCCACCGTGGAAGTCGACCCCGAGGGCTACCGCAAGGTCATCCACTATGACGCGGCCGGCAACCAGACGCAGGTGGTGGAAGCGGCCGGAACGCCTGAGGCCCGCACCACGGACTTCGTGCAGTACGACGAGCGGAACCGGTTGCTCCAGACCCGTCTGGACGGCGTCTATCTCACGACGTACGAATATGACGCCGCAGGCAACCTGACGGCCGAGATCGACGCCCGCGGGGCCCGCAAAGGGTACGCCTACGACGCGATAAACCGGCTGATCGAGACCACCGACGGCGAGGGCAACAAGACCGAGACGATCTACGATGAGGTCGGCAACGTGGTGGGCGTGATCGACGGGCGGGCCAACGGCAGCCGCAGCGACACCACGTACCTCACCACGTTCGTCTACGACGAGGTCAACAGGCGGGTCGCGATGATCGACGCCGCCGGCGATCGCACCGACTACGAATATGACGAGGCGGGCAACATCATCACGATCACCAGCCCCCGGACCGACGAGGGCGGCGGGCGATACGTGACCCGTCAACAGTGGGATGCCCTCAACCGCCTGATCGAGGTGGAAGACGCCGAGGGCAACAAGACCGAGTATCTCTACGACGAGATGGGGCACCTGACGGCCGTCATCGACGCCCGGGCCCACGGCAACCGCGGCAGCAGCGCGTACCGCACGACGTACCACTTCGACCGGACCACCTACCGCAATGACTATGTCCGGGACGCCCTGGGCAACGTGGTCTACTTCGACTATGACCAGGCGGGCAACAAGATCCGCGAACGTTCTCCCCGCGACCACCAACTGGTCGCCACGGAGTACACGTACGACCGCCTCGACCGCTTGACCAGGACCACGTACGCCAAGGACACCGACGTGGAGACGTTCGAGTCCTGGGCCTACGACGGGCTGGGCCGGGTGACCAGTGCCGTCGCCCTTACCGGCGGGACCACCACCTACAGCTACGACGGGGCCACCCTGACCACCACCGTCCGCAAGACCGACGGTACGAATACGTTCGTGGAGGTCTACCGCTACGACGTGGCCGGCAACCTCATCCAGTACGTCGACCCGCGTCCGCAGGCCTACCGTACCGTCTACACCTACTATGACAATGACCTGCTCGAAAGCGTCACGTGGGCGGCTGGCACGGATGAGGAGGCTGTCGAGACGTACTTCTATGACCGGGCCAAGAACCTGGTTGCCGTGGTCGGCCCGCGGAAGAACGCGACTACGGGTCAGTTCTACCGGACGACCTTCGAGTATGACGCGCGGAGCTTCCAGATTGCCATGGTCGACGCCGAAGGCGTCCGGACGGAGTACGACAACGACGCGGCCGAGAACGTCATCGAGATGCGGAAGTACGATCGCAGCGGCACTGTGGACCGCGTGACCCGCAACGTCTACAACGGCGTGAGCCAGCTCGTCAAGCAGGTCGATCCGCTGGGGCGGGAGACGACTTACGAATACGACGAAGTCTACAACGTGCGGTTCGTCCATAAGCCGGAGAGCGACGCCGACGGTGCGCCGGTCTACAGCGAGTCCACCTACGACCCGCTGAATCGGCTGGTCCGCCAGCGGGATTTTGCCGGGTACACCACGCAGTTCCGCTACAACGAGGCGCTGCTGGTGAAGGTGATCGACGCGAGGGGTTACGAGACCCTCAACGAGTACGACCCGCGTGACCGGATCAAGAAGGTGACGCAGGACATCGGCGGCGGCAGCCAGGCCGTCACGGAATACGCGTACGATGACGGCGCCCGGACGCGCGAGGTGAAGGACCCCGACGGGAACGTGACGCGCGAAACGTACGACCTGCTGGGGCGGATGACCTCGTCCACTCGGGCGTACGCTACTGCCAACGCTTTCACCGTTACCTACCGCTATGACGAGGCCGGCAACCGTACGGAGGAGATCGACCCGCGTGGCGAGTCCTACGAGACGGCTTACGAGTACGACGGCCTCAACCGCGCCCGCAAGATCACCTGGGCCCCGGGGGTCCCCCTGGAGATGAGCGAGGTCAGGTACGATTACGATAAGGCCGGCAACTGCACGCGGTACGTCGATCCCCTGGGCAACGCGACCACGTATGCGTACGACGGCGTCGGCAACCTGGTGTCCGAGGTCGGTCCGACCGGGTTGGTCACCCTCTACCAGCGAGACGCTTATGGCAACGTGGTGACGGAGATTGACGGCTGGGGCGGGCAGACGGATAGCGAGTATGACAAGCTCGATCGTCTGACCTCCAGTACGGCCCACGTCGGCGGCGACACGTTCACCAGCTCCATCCAGTACTTTGACTCGCCCAGCCGTTCGCTTCTGACCGACGCCCTGGGCAACGTTACCGAAACGTGGTTCGACGGGGCCGATCGCCTGGTTCGCCAGAAGGACGCCGGCGGGTATATCACCTACCAGGAGTACGACGGCGCCGGCAACCTGGTCAAGACGACCGATCCGGGCGGCAACGTCACGCGGTACGAGTACGACGGCCTCAACCGCCTGTCACAGGTCATCGCCTTCGCGGGCCAGGGAGCGGCTGAATACGTCAAACGCCGGGTTGAATACGATGCGGGCGGACGGGTGCTGCGAGACACCGACGCCGACGGGGTCGTCACGATATACGAGTACGATTCGCTGGACCGGGCGACGATCATCCGTCGGGCGGCAGGACGGCCCGAGGAGACCGTCTCCCAGATGGGCTACGACCCGCTCAGCGGGCGACTGAGCTATGAGGCGGGCGCGACCCGGACGGAATACCAGTATGACGCGCTGGGCCGCACGACGGCGGTCACCCAGGCGGCGGGCACGGCCAAGGCCGCCACCAATCGCGCCGAGTACGACGCTGCCGGAAACGTCACCGCGGAGGTCGACGTCACCGGCGCCAGGACCGAGTACACATATGACGCACTCGGGCGGGCCCGGACGTCCATCCGCGTGTCCAGCGACGCCCCGCCCGGCTACACCATCGAATACGTGTACGACGACACGGCCCACAACCGGAGCGTCAGGACGATCTATCCGGAAGGCCGGACGGTCACCACGCACTACAACGACGAGGGACGGGTCGCCCAGATAGACGACAGCCGGGACGGCAATTGCCTCTACACCTACGACGCGATGGGCAACCTCATCTACTCCAAGGAGGGCCTGCTGGAGCGCAGCTACGGGTACGACGAACTCAATCGCCGGACCGCCATCACCGATGCCGACGGCAATTCGACCGTCACCGTCTACGATCCCATCGGACAGATCGACAGCGTCACCGACGGCAACGGGGCGACGGTGGATTACGAGTGGGACGCCCCCGCCCGCCGCATGACCATTACAGAACGGGACGGCGGGCAGACCGTTCTGCTGTACGACCAGATGCGTCGACTCGCGAGCATCACCGACAGTTCCGGCAATGTCACGACCTATACCTACAACGCATTCGGACAGAAGCTGGCCGAAACCACCGCCTTCGGGGCGCGAACCTATACGTACGATGCAGCCGGACGGGTGAGCGACATCCAGGACCGCAACGGTCGCGCGATCTCGTATACGTACGACGAGCTTGGGTGGCAGACCGGCGAAACCTGGAAGAACGAGACCGGTTCGGTGGTCTGGACCGTGGAATACAACCGCGACGCCGCGGGACGACTCACCCGCGCTGCCGACGCCAATGCCGTCTACAGCTTCCAGTACGACGACCTGGGACGCCAGAACGTCGTGCTCGTGTCCGGGCAGGAAGGACTTGAGGACTTCGTATTCGATTATGACTACAACGGCGAGGACCTCGAGACCAGGCTGGTTGCCCGGGCCGGCGCCAGCGAACTGCTGACCAACGAGTACGCCTACCCGGCGGACGAGAACTACCGCCTGTCGAATATCTCGCAGGCCGGGGCGGCCGTGGCGGCCAAGTCGGTCGTCTTCGACTACGACGACGCGGACTACTCCACGCGAAGCGTCAGCCGCTACTCGGACCTGGCCCGCACGCAACTGGTGGCCCAGACGACCATCGACTACAACAACCGTCGCCTGACCGACGAGATTGTCCACCGCGACTCCCAGGGCACGCTGCTGCACAGCCTGCGCATCGCCAGTTCCACCGGCGACGGCTACGACGGGGCCGGCCGGATCACCGGAATCAGCAGCTCTGTTGACGGCGACGTCGCGTATACCTACAGCAACGAGGGCCAGCTCGAGCTGGTGGATTACTCCAGCGCCGCCCGGGCGGACGAGGCCTACGGCTGGCCCGATAACGGCAACCCGGAAGGCGTGGAGGTCGGCGCGGACAACCGCGTTCTCTCCGACGGCACGCGAACCTACCAGTACGACGCCGAGGGCAACGTTCTCGAGGCCCGCGAGGCCACCGGGCAGGCCCGGGCCTACACCTACGACAACCACAACCGCCTGGTCCTGGTCGAAGACAAAGACGCGGACGGGACGGTCACGCGGCGGACGCAGTATCGCTACGACGCGCTGGGGCGACGGCTGGCCTCCGTCGTGGACGAAGACGCCACCGACGAGATCGAAGGCGACAGCCGTTACTACGTCTACGACGGCACGAACGTGCTCGTGGAGTATGTCGACGAGGTCCTGGCAGTGGCTGGGGCGGAACTGGCCCAGGGCAACGGGACCGACACGGTCTTCACCGGCCGGCTCGACCACGGGCGCGTGGCGCCCACGTCGGTGCGGGTGCGGGCCGCTGGAGTGGAACTCACCGACGACGGCGGCGGCGTGCTCTCCGGTCCGGGCGGAATGGTCGGCGCGATCGACTACGCCACCGGCGAATGGACGGTGGACACAGGCGCCACCGTGCTGAACATCGGCGAGGCCGTCCAGGCCGACTATCGCTTCCGCACCGAACCCCATCGCGACGCGACCTATCTCCATGGCGTCGGCTATGACAGCGCCCAGGCCGAGGAACGGGCCGACGGCAGCGTCTACTGGTACCTCACCGACCACCTCGGCAGCGTCACCGACGTGGTCGACCAGGACGGCACGCTGGTCGATCACGTGCAGTACAACTCCTTCGGCGAAGTCACCGCCCGCAGCAACGAGGACCTGGACAACCGCTACCTGTACACCGGCCGCGAGTACGACAGCGAGACCGGGCTGTACTACTATCGCGCCCGCTACTACGACCCGCAGCTCCGCCGGTTCCTCAGCCGCGACCCGGCCGGGCTGTCCGGCGGCGATACGAACCTCTACCGTTACGTGGGCAACAGCCCGACCACGCACGTGGACCCGACCGGCAACTTCGGCATGTATGCCTCGCCGATGCGCCAGATGGAGCAGCGATTCAAGGCCTTCTGGGGCCTGAGCGACGAGTTCGTCGACCCCAACGCCTGGTGGCATGATCCCAAGAACGGCCTGTTCACCCAGCAGTCCCAGGTGGCCGCCAACTGGTTCTTCGGTTTCATGCCCCCGCCCAACATGAACTGGCTGGAGGCGATCGCCTGGCCGGTCACCAAGATCATCAACGACGTCAAGGAAACGCTGGTCAAGGACGCGATCGAGCGGGTCGAGGCCCGCGGCGGCGAGTGGGGCGTCATGGACACCCTGATGCTCACTGCCGCCACCAGCACGGTCGACATCGCCAATACCATCGCCGGGATCGTCTCGCCCACCTACGGCATGCTCCAGTTAGGCCCCATGATCGTCCACGCCCCGGAACTGATCTCCAACGGCTACAAGGGCGTCAGCGGTCTGCTGCACCGCGACTTCAGCGACGAGAATATCATCGAGACCTGCAACGTGGTCATGCTGGTCGCCCTGCCCGTGGCCATGAAGGGCGTCCACATGGTCCTGGAGGGGGGACCGGTCGCCCGCCCGGTCGGCGGCAAGGGGTTCTGGTCCAACAAGGTCGCCCCCGTCCTCAACAGCATCGACAACCTGATGTTCAGCGAGCTGCCCGGCGTGTTCAAGACCGGCAAGCTCCGAACCGGCAGCACGCTGGGCGCCAACCTCCGCGGCCTGCTCGCCGACACCGTCAGCCTCTTCAAGTCCGACATCCGCGAGCTGATCACCTCGGAGTCCAAGGTCGCCAAGACCGCCAAGCCCACCGTGGCCAAGCAGGTCGCCGCCACCGCCGATGACGTCAAACCCCCCGCCAACAAGTCGTCCGATTTCCTTCGCGAGGCCGACTCGCCCGAGGTCAACCGACAGTACGATCTGCCCGAGAAGGTCAAGCCCACGGCTGAAACCCTCTACATGGACGAGAAGCAGATCGAGACCTTCTTCCGCACGGCCGACGCTAAGGGTTGGGCCAAGGACGTCGCCCGCACGATGGACAACATCCCCGAGTTGGCCAAGCAGGTCCGCGAGATCCTCAAGCCCGCCCGCGAGGCCCAGATGCAGACCCTGATGAAGGAAGTGCCTTGGCTGAACAATCGCAATCCGACTGCCGTCGCCATTAAGAACTTCCTGCGCTGGTGCGACGACGACGGCACGGGCCACTGGCACGCCTTCCGCAAAGGGCTCCTCGACGCCATCGAAAACAAGAAGATGACCCTCAAGGAGTTCGAGGTCTTCGGCTTTGCGCCCAAATGGCTGCGCGAAGGCATGATGGAGGCGACGATCGAGTCCGGCGACATGATCGTTGCCCAGGGCGCCAAGGGCACCTCCATGCCCGCGCTCTGGCTGGAGTACAAGGCCGCCCGCAATCTCCGAGAGGGCGGCCCCGTCAGTGCCAAGTACTATGAGATCACATGGGAGCTCGGATTCAAGGTTGAGAAGTATGCCAAGAAAGGGCCCATGGAGGCACAGACGGACATCGATGTGACGTCCGCCCGGATCGTCGAGGCCGCCAATGCCGTCATCCGGGAAATGCAGAACCAGGCCCTCGACGGGGACATGACGGCTCTAAATGCCTTCGAGAAGTTGACCGCGTCGTCGGACTGCACGCCGCTTATCCAGTGGATCACCGGCGAGGTCAGCAAAGAACTCGGCCCGGCCAAGACGCTGCTGAACGAGATCGACATCCTGAACAAGAACACGCAGGTGAACAATCTCCGCCTGGATCTGGTCAACGTCGGCAAGCAGGTCGAGAACGCCCTGGCCAAGCAATTCCCGAAGTTTGCCGCCAAGAACGCCATCGACGTGTTCGGCTACACGTTCCGTCCGCAGACGCACGTCGAGACTATCATGGGCGGGTTGAAGTACTTCCCGGATCGCGGAGTAGCCCCCGCCTGGGTGCCGGGGCGGGCCATCACGACGATCAAGGAAGTCCTGGATTGGCTGCCCACCAACTACCTGCCGCTGCGCAGCGACGTCGAGTCGCTTCCGTTTGCGCCCAATGCGGTCGAAACCACCGAGCCCGCCAAGCCCGTGTCGGCCGGTCAGGCCTACCCCGACGACGATCTGGGCGAAGGCGACAGTGCGGGTCCTGCTACGTCAGCAGAAGACTCCGTCGAGAAGGACTTCACCGCGACCGTGCGCCGGATGGCCGAAGTGGCCGCTTCCGCCTGGGCCAGCTACCTGGGATTCGACGTGCCCGTGACCATCCAGGTGGCCGGGCGCGACCTGCCCGCGGGCGTTCTGAGCTGGGCGGCTATCCGAGAGTACGACGCTCAGGGCCGGCCCAAGGTCGGCGTGATCTTCGTCGATCTAGACGCAAATGGGCGTCAATGGTTCGTCGATTCCACTCCGCTGGACCAGGAGGAGTTCCTCGGCGGCGTCGAACCGTTCTCGTACCGCGCCGACGCCACCGGCGACGCCTACGGCTGCTATGACCTGCTGACCACGCTGCTGCACGAGGTGGGCCACATGATCGGCTTCACCGACTCCTTCGCCGGTTTCGCCGCCAGCGTGACTGGCGACTCAGCCGGGCAGTCGTTCTTCATTGCAGACGGCGTCAAACTGGAACTCACTCCCGATCGCGACCACCTGGCCGGCGCCCGCGTCGATCTGATGAGCAACACGCTGCCGCTCTCGCAGCGCCGCCTGCCCTCGCCCAGCGACATCCAGGTCCTTCGCTCGGCCTGGAGCGGACTGACGGCCGCGGGCGGCTGGCAGGTCGAACTGCTGCCCGAGGATGCCGAGTTCCTGGCCCTCAGCAGCCAGCGGCTGGGCTTCGTCCTCATCGACGAAGCGGTCGCCGCCGACGCCGTCGACCCGCACAGCGGCATTTTCAACGGCGACTTCGCCATCTCCGATCCTGCCGATCCGAACTTCGGCTGGCGGACGTTCGGGCAGGTCGACATCGCGGACTCGATGGCCATCCTGGGCGAATCCGGCGAGTGGCTGTTCAGCGACCTGTCCCAGACGTTCCGGGTCCCGCTCGGGGCCAACGAACTGCATCTGACGCTGTCGAACGTGCTGCTGGAGTCGCTGGTGGGCGTGCCCGGCGATGCCTTCGAGATCGCCTTGCTCGATGCCGCCAGCGGGCTGTCCGTTCGCGGACCGATGACCGGACTGGACGGCGGCGACGCCCTGTTCAACCTCCAGGCCGACGGGACTGTCTGGTTCGCCCCGGGCGTGCGGCTGGAGGAGTTCCCCGAGGCGGTCTCGGGCCAGATCATCTCCCTCGAAGGACCGCTCCACCTGACCGTCTATCTGCCGCCCGCCATCCAGGGCGGCGTGGCCGTGCTCCTGGCGGACCTGGTCGGTTTCGGTCAGCCGCAGGCCTCTGCCCAGGTCGATTCGGTGACCCTGACGGCAGGCCCCGTCGAGAACGAGCCTCCCGTGGCCGTCGACGACCAGGCCAGTGCCGGGCCGGACACGGATGTCACCATTTCCGTCCTGGACAACGACAGCGACGTCGACGGCAGCCTGATGCCGGCCACGGTGGTCGTCTCCACGGCGCCGGCATGGGGCGTCGCCGTCGCCAATGCCGACGGCACGATCACCTACGCGCCGCAAGGCTTCGTCGGCGAGGTCACCTTCGGCTATACCGTCCGCGACGACTGGGGCGATGTCTCCAACGAGGCCATCGTCACCGTTACCGTCGGGGCCAACACGCCCCCGACGGCCGACGATTCCATGCTGGTCATCGACGAGGACGTCCCCTCTTCCGGCGCCGTCACAGGGAGCGATGCCGAGGGCGATCCCCTCACCTTCGCCCTGGTGGACGGAACGGCCCACGGCAGCCTGGAGTTCAACGGGGACGGAACGTTCACCTACACGCCGGACGGCGACTGGTTCGGCGCCGACAGCTTCACCTTCACCGCCAACGACGGCGAGTTCGACTCTTCGTTGGGCACGGTCAGCATCACCGTCAATGCGGTCAACGACGCCCCGACGGCTGACGACGCCGACTTCGCCACAGACGAAGACCTTCCGCTGGAGGGCCTGCTGAGCGGCGCCGACATCGAGAATGATCCGCTCACCTTCGCCCTCGTCCAACAGCCCGCGCACGGCTCGGCTGTCGTCAATGGCGACGGGACGTTCACCTATACCCCGGACGCCGACTGGTTCGGGGACGACAGCTTCACCTTCACCGCCAACGACGGCGAGCAGGATTCTCCGTTCGGCACGGTGAGCATCACCGTCAATCCGATCAACGACGCCCCGGCCGCTGACGACGCCTCGTTCGAGATCGACGAAGATGCTGCCCTGGCCAACGTCCTGAACGCTACGGATGCGGAGAACGACCCGATCACCTTCGCCCTGGCCACCGGGGCCGATCACGGCACGGTGAGCGTCAATCCCGACGGTACGTTCACCTATACTCCGGAGGCCGACTGGTTCGGCATTGACAGCTTCACCTTCACCGCCGGCGACGGGCAGCAAGACTCGCCGCCCGCCACTGTCACCATCACCGTCCTCCCGGTCAACGACGAGCCGACCGCCGAGGGCCAGTACGTGGAGATGGGCCTGGGCGACTGGGTCGACATCGTCCTGACAGGCGCGGACGTGGAGACGCCGGCGGAGCAGCTGACTTTCCAGCTTGTGATCCAGCCGGCCCATGGTACGGTGGTCCTGGACGGCGCTGTCGTCCGCTACACGCCCGAGGCCGGCTGGGCCGGAGACGACCGGTTCACGTTCGTTGCGGTCGACGGCGACGGTGCGGCGAGCGAGCCGGCTGAGGTGGTCGTCGCCGCGCCGCTGTACTTCGACGCCCGTCACTGGATCAGCTTCCGCAACGCCCGCGGCGAACTCGTCTGGGCGGGCATGTACGGCAAGGGCTTCGGGTTGCTCTACCTGGGCAGCGACGGTGTGGACATTCGCCGCATCCGCATGCGTGAGACGACGGCGGCCTCCTCGCTGCTGCTGGTCTCGCCTGTTCCGCAGTCCCGCACCGTCTTGCAGGACCTGGTGGTCGAGGGCCCGCTGGCGTGGGCCCATGCCCCACGGGTCGACCTGCACGGCCAGGTGGATATCCAGGGCACGCTGAGGGGCCTGTGGATGAACGACGTCCTCGGCCCGTCCAGCCTCACCGCCGCCGGCGCCGGTTCCGGGCCTATCGTCTATCTCAGCCAGGTCAACGACTTCAGCATCGACATCGACGGGCCCCTCTACACCGTCTATGCCCGGAACTGGCTGAACAGCGATGAGACGCCGGACCACATCCGCGCCGAGCGGCTCACCCGCCTCCTGGTCGTCGGCAACGCCCGTCTCGAGCAGGCGGGCGACTTCGAGGCCGACATCGAACTGTCGGACGGCTCGGACGCGATCTCGCTCTATTCGGGCATGGTGACCGGTGAGATCCGCAACAGCCACTGGCAGACCGCCGGCGCCGTGCAGAGCGTCGTTGCCCGCGGGGGGGCGAATAACTGGCTCCTGGAGGCGCCGTCTCTGGCCAGCCTGGTGGTATACGGCGATCTGGTGAACTCGGTCCTTCGCCTGACAGAGGACCAGGGCGCCCGCTGGACGCTGAACTCGGCGATGGTGATGGGGCGGGTGCAGGGCGGCCTGTGGGACATCCAGGGCTCGGCCAACCTCATCCGCCTGGTCGGCCAGGTCGCCGACTGGACCCTGGGCGTCCGCGGGAACCTCCTGACCCTGATGACCGGCGACGTCAGCCGATCCGACCTCGTCGTCAGCGGCATGCTCACGCGGTCCTATGCCGGCGCGTGGGAGGGCGGTTCGTTCACTGTCGGCCGCTCTCACCTGCTGCACTTCGGCGGCCAATTGCAGGCAACCCTCACCGTCAACCCGCTGCGCCTGGCCCAGACGGGATTCGTCCTGGAGGGGTTGAGCGTCTGCGGCCACATCCGCAACGCCGACGTGAACGTCTGCGGAAACATGGACTTCATCCATGCCGACGGGCTCGACAATGCCCGCATCCTGCTGGGCGCCCAGCAGGCGTCCGGGTCGGCCGAGGACTTCGATTCCGCCTTCCACCTGAATTCGCTTATCCTGGGCAGTCCGTATCACCCCAATGCCGTCCGCAACTCCGTCATTGCCGTCTGGTCCATCTCCGAGCTGTGGCTGGTGGGCCGACTTCAGGTCGCTGACACCGTCATCCAGGGCCACATCCTTCCGCAGGTCCTGCCCCAGCCCAGCGACGCCATCACCTGGAACCTGGTCTGAACCGGTCTCCTCCGCGTCGCACCGCCGAGGCCGGAAAACGGTTTCCGTCACGGTCCAGACGCGGTAGAATCACAACGGGCTTGAGGCGCGACCGTATGGAGATTCGGCGTCGTCTGAGTCTCGAGTGCAGTTCAGATCGGGGAGAGTTCGTAATTGCGGCTATGCTCGTGCATGAAGAAGGAGACGATCGATGGCCGGCAAGCGGTGGACTCAGAAGTGGCACCAGGATCAGATCACCAGTTTCAAGGCCCAGCGGACCGCGTACGAGATCTATGCCCTGCTCCTGAACAAGGTGCTGGAGAAGGTCTGCCACAGGCACACGCAGTACGGACGGGCTGAGGCCCGGGCAAAGTCGGTGACGAGCTTCGCGGAGAAGGCCATCCGCAAGTTCGACAAGTACGACGATCCGATCCACATGTTCACCGACCTGTGCGGGGGCAGAACGGTTACTTTCACCCAGACCGAGGCGGACCGCGTCTGCACGTTTGTCCGGGCCAACTTCATCGTCGACGAAGACAACAGCGAAGACGTCCGCAAGCGCCTCAAGCCGGACCAGTTCGGCTACCGGGCGATCCACTACATCGTGCAAATGCCCTGGATGGCGATGACGGGCAGGCCGCCGCTTGCGGACGAGCTTGCGCGGATCGGCCAGGACGAGAACATCCGCGACAGCGCAGCCCTTGGCAAGGCCCTGAACGTGATCGGTGATGGGCTTTCCGACATCCTGATAGGCCAGGCCGTCAAGGAGACGTTCAAGGACATCAAGGAACTGCAGGCCGAGCTGGTCAAGGAGGCTGATGGCCGGCGGGCGGTCATGACACCCGAGGGCGCGACCATGCTCTGCACCGCGATGGAGGAGGTCGCACGGGAGCTTCCCGACGGTCTGGCAAGAAAGTGGAAGATAGAAAGCCCCATTGATGTCGCGAGGATCATCGCCAACCGCAAGGCCGAGATCCAGGTGCACACCGCTCTTCAGAACGCGTGGTCGGCCATCGGTCACGATCGACTCTACAAGAATGACTACAGGGTCCCGCCCGCCCTGACGAGGCAGATGCATCGCGTGGCGGCGCTGCTGGAAGAGGGCGACGAGGAGTTGGCGCGGGCGATCGCCCAGTTCGATGAGTTCGCGCTGGACTACGGGGCCTACATGGCCCGGTCCGATCGCCACCGGGAGTTTCTCAAGTGGCGCTCCGTCCTCCGCCGTCAGGTCGATACTCCTGCGGAGCAGTCTGCGCTGGCCTTGAAAGCGGCGGGATTTGCCGTGTCAAACGAGGACTGGGATGGGGCTATCGACGTGCTCCAGCTTATGAAGGACAAGAGCAGCGCGGCTCTTCGCGAACTGGGCCGGGCGAAGCTCCGCAAGGGAGACCTGAGCGGTCTGGAGGACCTCACTACGGCGGCCGACGGAACCAACGGGGATTGCTTTGCCCACTGTCATTTGGGCGAGTTCCACTGTGCCAGAGCCTGCGGCAAAGGGATTCCGCCGAACCCCGGGGGGGACTCGGACTGCAGTAAGGCCGTCAGCCATTTTGCGGAGGCCTTCAAGACAGCCCCGGAAGACCCGACTGTGCTTCGGCTGTACCTGGAATGCGGGATCTGCATGAACGGACAGGCGAAAGCCCTTCCGCTGCTGAGGCCCGCCCTGGAGGCTGCCACCCGGAAATCCCGCCAGCGGGCCGACATCCGCCTGCACATGCCGCGAGCCTTGTACGACATCGGAGAATTCTGTCTCCTGCTAGACCAGCCCTATGAAAGCCTCGACGCCTACACGCGGGCGGTCTTTCTCAGCGAGAGCCTCTCCCCGATCGAAGAGGCCCTGGCTTCGCTGGCCCGGATTCAACGGGGGATCAGCCCTTCGGCATCGCCCTTGAACGAACACCTGGGCTGGGTGAGGAAGTTCCTTCTGCTGGCGAAGCTGGCTAAGTCGCAACAACTGGCGACGCAGGCCCCGCTCGAACACTCTCGACGCCTGGAGATCCTCCAGGACGCCATGGCCTACGAACAGGTGAGAGAGAAGGAACTCGATGAAAGGAAGGCCGAACGGGAAGGCATGGAGCGGCAGACGTCGCCCAGGACGGTGGAACAGAAGAGACTTCGCCTGCAGGAATTGAAGGAAGCCCGCAGGGCCGAGCAAGACGCACTGGACCTGCTGAACGAGGCCAGACAGGATACCCGGGAAGCACAAGAGCTGGCCGACAAGGCCAAGGCGGAAATCACGCGCTCCGGGGAGAAGGCCGACGAGGCGCTGAAGGCGTTCCGGGCGCTCTCGCTGGCCAGCCGCTGGCAGGGGAAGCCCGACCCGCTGAGGGGGAGGAAGGTCGTCATTGTTGTCGGCACGACCGACCCAAGGTTCGAGCAGCAAATGAAGGCGTACAAGTCGCTGATCACCGAGGCGTTCGACGGCTTTTGTGGGACGATCACGTCGGCTGGAACGACCTCCGGGGTGGGCTCGATCGTCGGTGACGTGCAAGCGAAGCTCGGTTCAGACGTCCAGAGCGTCTGCTACCTGCCCGGCACCACGCCGGACGAACTGCCCGGCGGGGCCGTCCTGGACACGCGATACACCCACCCGGTCTTTACGGGGGGCAAGCGGTTCAGCCCCCTGGAGCCCCTGCAATACTGGATTGACATTGTGGCCGCCGGCGTGAGACCCGAAGACGTGAAGGTCCTGGGGATCGACGGGGGCCGGATCGCCGCATGCGAATACCATTTCGCGTTGGCCCTGGGCGCCTGCGTGGCGGTGCTGGAGAAGGGCGGGCGCGAAGCGGCCAGGCTGCTCCCCGACGAGGACTGGGGCATGGCCGAGCGGTTGCTCGTGCTGCCTCGCGAGGCCGCGATGATCCACGAGTACCTCTGGAGCGCGGACCAGCCCTGCCCGGCGGCGATCGAGCCCAAGCTTGAGGACCTGGCCAGGAAAATACACGACGCCTATTGCCAGGAGCAACTGGACAAGATCAGGCAGAGGACGGGGAGCTACGTGCTGTGGGACGATCTGCGGCAAGTGTTCAAGGACTCGAACCTGGCGCAGGCGAGGCACTACTTTGAGACGCTGCGCTGCGGGAATCTCCAGGTTCGCGAGGTGCAGGGCCGGTCCGTCATGCTGCCTGATTGGGCCCTGACCGACGAGGAGTTGAAGCGAGAGGGGCGCACAGTCTCGGCTGAGCAGCGCGAGATCAACCGCCGCCTGTTGGACACCATGGCGCGGGCCGAGCACGCTCGATTCGTGGTGGAGAGATATCTGGCCGGTTGGAAATGGGGCGAAGAGAAGGACGAAAAGGCGAAGACCAATCCCACGCTCATCTCGTGGCGCGATCTGAGCGAATCGGTTCGGGAACTGGACCGAACTGCTGTTCGCAACATCCCCAAGTTCCTGCGCGAACTCAACCTGGAAGTGGTTCCAGAAGGGGACGGCAAGTCCTGAAGGAGTGCTGCGGGGCTGGCGTTTCTTCGTCAGAGACTGCTGATAGGCCCCGCAAAGCCGACCCGCCGAAAAGAATGGACGCATGTGCGGGCGGCGGTACAATACAGTTGGTCCGCGCGTTTGACGGTGTGGCAGCTCAAGGTCCAGTCGCCAGAAGACCGGAGGTGGTGCATGGCCTCAGAATACGTCGATTGCTGCGAAAACCCGTCCCTGGAGAAGGTCAAGGTGTTCCTCTCGACGGACTACGACATCGTTGCCATTCGGCGATGCCGCTCGTGCGGATGCTACTGGTACTACTGGATGAAGGAGCGGACGTTCAGCGATGCCGACACCTATGACCGGAGCATCTGGTACGTGCGCCTGAATCCCGAGGAAGCGAACGTTCTTGCCGACGCTTCGGCGGCGCCGGAACTGAGCCTGTTCAAGGACCGCCCGGGTCTCCTGAAGGACTCCGACGGCATGAACGCCATCCGGGGCATCCCGCGGTTTCTGGAGTAGGCGAGCCGAATGAAACAGGTCTGGTGGCTCTGGAACAGGTTCGTACGACCGGGATGGAAGAAATGGGAATGGCCGGTGGTGGGGGCATTGGCGCTGGTCGCCTTTTCGCTGGGCACCTGGGGGTTCGCCCGCAAGTCCATCGAGAACGATCAACCCCTGTACTGGCTGGACATCCTGTTCCAGTCGGTGCAGTTGTTTGTACTCCAGCTTTCGCTTCAGTCTCCCATGCCGTGGCAGTTGAACGTTGCCCGGTGGCTGGCGCCCCTGGTGGCTGGGTACACCGCCGTCCAGGCCGTGAGCGAGCTGCTGGCCGAGGAGTTCCTGGGTCTGCGGCTGCGCCTGTGGGGTCGCGGACACGTCGTCATCTGCGGGTTGGGTCGAAAAGGGATGATCCTCGCCCGCGGGTTTCTCCAGTGCGGGCGGCGGGTGGTGGTGATCGAGCAGGATGCGGAGAATGACCGCGTCCGCCAGTGCCGCGAACTGGGCATCCCCGTCCTGCTGGGCGACGCCGCCCAGGTGCGCCTCCTGGCCAGAGCGGGCGCGGACCGGGCCGAGTGCCTCTTCGCGTTCTGCGGCGACGACGGGGTCAACGCCGACATTGCCGTCCGGGCTCGCAGCGCGCTGGCTGGCCGTGACGGTCCGCCTCTGACCTGCGTGCTGCACCTTGTCAACCCGCAACTCCATGCCCTGCTGCAGGATCGCGAACTGGCGGGAGGGGAAGTCGGATCCCTGCAACTGGAATTCGTCAATACCTGCGACCTCGGAGCGCGAGTGCTGCTGGAGGAGTTTCCGCTGGCGACAGGCGGACCGGCCGGTCCGCCGAGAATCGTGATTGTCGGGCTGGGAGGCCTGGGTGAGAGTCTGCTGGTACACGCAGCCCGGCAGTGGAAGGCGTCGGCTGCGGGCGAAACAGCCCTGGACGTCGTGCTGGTGGACCGAAGCGCCCGAGAGGTGAGCGAGCGTCTGCTGGCGCAGTACCCGGGGCTCGATCGGGTCTGCTCACTGACGGTCCTCGACATGGACGTGAACTCGGCGGCGTTCCACCGTGCGGAGTTCCTGGACGGCTTGGCCCCGGACGCTCCGCCGCCGTGCGTGTTCGTCTGCGTGGACGATGACTCCCTCGGCTTGTCCACAGCCCTGGCGCTGGTGCGGCGCAAGCGGCAACCGGCACCTACTGTCGTGGTCCGCATGGCCCAGGAAACAGGACTGGCCGCGCTGCTGGGTGAGGATGCTCTCAATTCAGGGCGAGTTCACAACCTGCACGCCTTTGGGCTGCTGGATCGCACTTGCCGGCCGGACCAGATGCTGCGAGGCGTGCGAGAAGTCCTGGCCCGAGCCATCCACGAGCAGTACCTGCGACAGCAGAGGGAGGCGGGCGTGACGCGCGAGCAGAACTCATCGTTCGTGCCGTGGGAGGACCTGAGCGAGCACTTTAGAGAATCCAACCGCCAGCAGGCCGACGACATCGCCGCCAAGCTGCGGGCGGTCGGCTGCGCGGCTGTCCCGAACTACAACTGGGACGAGCCGCTCTTCGCCTTCACGCCCGACGAGGTCGAACGCCTGGCGCGGATGGAGCACGAGCGGTGGATGGCAGCCAAAGAGAAAGCCGGCTGGCGGCCCGGCCCGACCAAGAGCGAGACACTCAAGACGCATACCTGTCTGGTGCCGTATGACGACCTGAGCGAGGACGAACGGGAGAAGGACCGCAGCGCCGTTCGACAGATACCAGCCTTGCTTCAGCGGATCGGCTTTGGGGTGCACCGGCTGCGCTAGGCGGATGCGTCGTCATCCGGCGCGAACGGGGGCTCGCAGAATCGGCACGATCTTGAAGCCCGCCAATCTCGCCACGGCGGGATAGTTGCGTATGCTGGCGCGGTCCTTGTCCTTGTCCTGTTCGCCCAGTGCCGCGTAGGGTACGAGACAGTGATTGAGCCGCCGAGCTCTCTGGCCCTTCTGTTCGTCCTGGGTCCGGGCAGGAGCGCACCTGCTCCATCCGTTGGCCAGCTTGATCTCCATCCAGCCCTTGTGTTCCTCTTCGGACAGCAACTCGAGGTGGTTTTCCAGGATCGATTTCAGTTCCGCCTCGCTTACGGCGTGGCGGGCGTCCTTCTCGTCCACAAGCTGCAGGCCGACCAGTCCCAGGATGACCGGGATGCGAACGGCGGCTGCGAAGTTGTCGCCCTTGGCCTCTTCGGGGAGCTTGGCGAAGTCGGTCTTGTACGCGTTCTTCTGGTCCCCCAGGGGGAACCATGCGGCGTGGATGGCCGGGGCCAGGCGCCAGGCGTGCTGCTGGAACGCCCGGTGCTGGTCTATGATCTCCATGAACAGGTCCACTTCCCGGACATTCATCTCCAGCACTTCGTCGCTGGGCAATGCGGAGCGGTGGTAGTTGCCCTTGCCGGCCTGCTTGACCGGCATGACGATCTTCTCCATGGACCGCGAGCCGTGGCAGTAGTGACCGACTTCGAGCAAGGCGGCCAGCAGGCCCGAATCCATGTTCAGGCGCTCGCGGCTTTGCTTCTTCCCGGGGGCCATCATCCCCAGCCACGACCGCAGGAGAATCGCTCGCCGCACCGGGAAACACACGTCCCGCGGATCGTCCTGCCACTGCTCGCCGGGCGGGTTGGACGCGTGGAAGCATTGGCGCGGATTGGGCCCCAGGACGTTCAAGTTGCCGTGCAGGCGGCTCTTGAAGTCCGGGCCTTTCTTGAGCCGGAAGTCGGCGGCGGCTTCCTTGTGCTCCTTCACGACCTCGTCCTTTTGCGACCAGGGCCGCTCCGGCGGGCCGAAGTTGTCCATGTCGTAGCTGGTGGCCCCGGCAAAGACGAAGATGCACCGCCCAATCGGGTGCGTGATCTGGCCTTCCTGGAACTTGCCATCCTGCATCGGGGCCAGCAGGTACTGCAGCCAGCGATAGTTCTGCGAATCGAATTCGTCCCAGAACACGATGGGCAGCCCACCTTCCAGGACCTTGTCTCGCACCTGGTGGAAGGCGCCGATCAAGTCGGAGACGTCCTTGAACTGCGACAGGTTGAACTCGAGGAAGGACTTCCTGCCGTGCAGGACGCAGTCCGCGATCTGCTTGATTCCGAACGACTTGCCCGCCCCCGGAGGGCCGAAGACCGCGATCGACAGGGGTTTGGTCTCGCTCGCGTTCCGCTCGTACTCCTGCATCAGTTGTTGAATGTTGCGCAGGGCCTCGATCTCGTCCCGGTCGGCGGTGAAGAGTTTCCCGTAGCTGGCGTACGGGACATTCCGCAGCCCCTCGAGCCCCAGCAACGCGACGCGCCGGCCCAGCCCGTACAGGGGCTGCTCGCGACTGGGTCGACCGTCACTGGTTTCCAAGATGCGCCATGTCTCGGCCGCGCCGCAGGCGCCTCCGTCAGCCGTCTGAGAGGGTGCGGCGCCGTCCGCTGACTCATGCGGCGGAACAATCGCCCGACCCAGTCCACCGAGCCTGCCCCAGTCCGCCTTGGGGGCCCGGGGCAGGTCCTTGGGCGCGGGGCCGTCGCCCGCCAGAATGACGGCCGCCAAGGCCTCCGTCGGCAGGGCGGGAGCCGGCTCCTTTGTTACACCGTGCCCCATGGCCCGCAGCAGCCGCATCGCGCTCAGGCCGCCGCGGATGCCTGCCGATATCCCGTCTGATCCCGCCCGCGACAGGTGAACAGCCAGCGCCGACGCGAACGTGGACTGGAAACCATAGGCATCACCTTCGGCGCCGCAGAACTCGCGCGACCATTCCCCCTCCATGTAGCCAGGATCGAACAGCAGGGTGAAGCGGTGCCGGGCGGCGCCGTCCGCGTCCTGCACCCGCTCCATCCACATCGCGCCCTCGCCGTGCAGGGTGATGATCACATGCTTGGCCCGCCGAAGTCCCTCAAGCAGAGGGCTCTGGCACAACTCACGGGCCAGGTCCAGCGCCGTCCGCTCCCAGGAAATGCCTCGGCTGACGCGGACCTCGCAGGTCCGCAGGTCCCGGATCGACACGACCACCGCCAGCCTGTCGCGCAGGGCGGACGGCCCGCTCAACGCCCACCAGAAGGCCCCGTGGCAGACAGGTGCGCTGGTCTTCAGGACGATCCATTCCGGCAGGGGCCCGGACCCGTCTTCGGTGAGCGGCTGCAACCAGTCCGGAACCTGAAAACGGAACCCGCCCACGTTGTCCTCGGCCAGCACGACCGTCGGCTCGAAATCCTCCCGTACGGACCCGGGCAGGTCGGTCGTGGGTAGGGGCTGTGAACCGGCTACCGAGCCCAGGCTCAGCGAGCGCCTCACCCGCCACACGTCGGTCCTTTCGTCGTCGGGGGTCTTGCCCAGCTTCCCGAACTGGAACTTCTGCCAGAGGGCCGCGGTAGGGGGCGACATGAAGCGGTCCGGTTTTCCGGCGAATCCGATCTCCAGCTTGAACGTTCCCTCGTTCGTCTGGGCGGCCTGTTGCGCCACCGCGGACAGGATCCGGTGGGCGATGCCGGCGCCGCCGAGCGATACCCCGATCTGGGCCGGGGGCGTTCCGGGGGGCGGGTTGTCCTCGTTGGTGGGCAGGTAGATGTCATAGTCGTAGCCGTAGTCACCGGTGACGAGGATTCGTTTAGGGTCCGTCATGCCGTGTTCCTGACTGTGCTGTTCTCTGGTCATGCCTGTCGGTCGTTCTCGGTCAATCACGTCTGGCCGCTTGTTTCATTTCTGTCAAGTCATCCGATCGGTCTATCCGCGTGCGGCCCACGATCGGGCCAGATCGCTCCACCCGTCGGTCAAATCATAATCAAGCAACTGCGCCATGGGGATCCACGCGTGCTTGTCGTGCTCCTCGCTCAGCGCGAATGTCCCGCCGATGACCGCAGTCTCCATGCAGAGCGTTGCCACCCGGACCTTCTCCATCTCGAACCCGAACGCCCCCGCGACGCCCAACACCTCAACGGAGAGCCCCGTTTCTTCCGTCACTTCGCGCCGCAGGGCTGCATCGAATGTCTCGCCGGGGTCCATCTTCCCGCCGGGCAATTCCCATCGTCCGACGAATCGCTTGCACGCGTTAGCGCGGCGGAGCAGCAGGCAGTGACCGTGCTCGTTGCGAATCACCGCCCGGACGGCCAAGCTGTAGGGTTTGGCGAGCATTGCCTTCTCCCTGTTGGAGGACACGAACCCTTTCGCGCGGCGGGCCATGGAGGTCGGCTGGACAGTGCCGTCCCACGCTCGCGGGCGAGGGGGCTGCCTGGGCCAAGGACATGCGCGATCCCGGCGTCAGACCAGCGCCGGCCCGGCGCTACTGCGAAACTGTCACTATGATACCGGCCGGGGTACTCCAGGCAACGAGATTCTCGTCGGTGGGGCAAACGGAACGTGCCGCTGGTGCTTGGCCGGGCTTGCGGCTTGCCTGCAAGGCAGTAGAATACCGCGAAGGACCGGACGCGGGCGGTCGTGGCCGCGCCCGCCGGCGTCTCTCTAGCCGAGCGGCGAGCTTTCTCCCGCGGCACGTTCGCGAATAAGGACGACGGTCATGAGTCAACGCTCCTACGTGTTATCGTGCGCCCTGGTCGCGGCGCTAGGGGGTCTGCTGTTCGGCTTCGATAGCGCCGTCATTGCGATGGGCCTGCTGGCCGGGTGCGAGTTGAACGCTCTGGTCGCCCATGCCTGTCGTGTGGCTGCGTACGTGTGCAGCCGGGATGGGGCCGTTCCGCCCCTGCCAAGTGACCTGCGCCGCTTGCCCTGAGTTGGGCCGGGCTGGCCCGCGCGCAAAGAACACCTATCTGCAGAGAACCGTCTCCGTCTCTATCATCAAACCAGGGGGCCGTTTCCATCTCGAACAGGGGAGTTGCTGTTCTCGGAGAAGATTGCCATCAGTTTGAATAATACGAAGCTGGCGAGTATTAGCTTTTTGAGATTTTCTCTTGCCCTGTAGGCCATTAGCTGGAATAATGTCCGACTTCGATTGCATTAACGTACTTGATAGTGCCCTGGCTGGAACAGAGAGTCATGAATGTTGACACAAAGGTGAAATTGCCCGCCGTCGCGGCATTCGTTTGCGCTAATTGTGCCCGCGGCGGCCTTTCACCCGCCCAGCGTCGCAAGACGCCCGTCCTGCCCACCCTGCCGTGGAAAGTCAGCGTAAAGGAAGTGCCGGTTCCCTGCGCCGGGCGGGTTCAACCCGAGCACATCCTCAAGGCCTTCGAGGCCGGCGCCGACGTGGTGTGCGTGCTGGGCTGCAAGCAAGGCAACTGTCACTACGCCGAGGGCAGCCTGCGCTGCCAACGCCGCGTCGAATATGTCGCCCAGTTGCTGGACGACCTGGGGCTGGACGGCCAGCGGGCGATGATGTTCTACCTGCCCGGTTCGGCGCGAGAGGACATGACCGCCGCCTTGGGAGCGAAGCCCCCGGAGGTCCCGAAGGACCAGGTTGAGCCTGATCGGTTGCAGTCGATGCTTTCCGACATTGCCCAGGAGGTCGCCCAGCGGGCCGGCCAATTGGGCCTCAGCCCGCTGCACATGAACCTGCCCTGGAAGGAACCCACCGACGCCGCATACGAAATGGAAGAGAACGATGTCGCCGAAGACTAAGTTGTCGCAGACGTTGGAGGCAGGGGGGATGGCCCTGACCGCCGAGTGCCTGGTCCCGCTTGCCCGTGGGGCCGGTGCCATCGAGGCCTTGGCCGCCCAGTTCCCCTCCTCGCTGGACGCCGTGGTGGTGGGCGATAACCCGCAAGGCGCGGGCGGATCGCCCCTGGCCTGCGCGTCGATCCTGGCCGGGCGAAAGCTCGAACCCGTTCTGTCGATGGTCACGCGCGACCGCAACCGCATCGCCCTGAACGCCGACGTATTCGGGGCCTCTGCCCTTGGCGTGTCGGGCCTGCTCTGCTTGAGCGGTGAGCACCAGGCGCTGGGCGCTTGTCCGCAGGCGGGCGGGGCTTACGACATGGACTCAGTCCAGTTCACCGCCGCCTTGCAGACGCTGGCGGAGAAGGGCGTGGACTTGACCGGTCAGAGTGTGCAGGACCCGCCGACATTCTTCGTCGGGGCGGCCGCCCACCCGTACCTTCGGCCGATCGAACTGAATCTCATCCGCCTCAAGAAGAAGATCCGAGCCGGGGCCAGGTTCCTGATCACCCAGGCCATCTTCGACCTGGCCGGCTTTGAGGAGTGGATGGGCGCCGTCCGCCAGGCCGGCCTCGACAAGCAGGCGCCGATCATCGCCAGCGTCCTGCCGCTGCGCAGCGTGGAGGAAGCCCTTCGGATGCAGGCCAAGCCCACCTACGGTCCGGTGGGGCAGGACGTGATCGACCGGCTGAAGTCGGCCTCAGACGTGGCGGCCGAAGGGATCGCCATCGCCGTCGAGGTCGCCCGAAAGCTCAAGGCCATCGCGGGTGTCCGCGGCATCCACATCCTGTGCGGCGGGTGCGAAGAGGCGGCGGCGGTCATCGTCCGGGAGGCCGGCCTGGCGTCCGCCTAGCCGGCTGGAGAAGCCCCATGCCCGACAGATACCACATTCACACTGCTCCGACTCCAGGCCAGTTCCGGCGCGTGGGCAAGTACGGAAACGTCGACTGGCGCGAGGACTGTTCGCGATGTTCCAACTGCGTCAAGCTCCGCTGCTGCTTCGACGCGTACAAGAAGGAAAACGCCTACAACTACGACGCCAAGGCCCCCGTCGAGCCCCTCAACGACTGCAAGGCCTGCCTGTCCTGCGTCCAGGGCTGCACCAAGGGCCTGCTCAGCCTGTCCATCAACCCCGAGTTCCTGGACATGGGCAACGAGTACTGGACGCCGGACATCATCATCAACACCTGGAACCAGGCCGACGCCGGGCGAATCCCCGTCAGCGGCGCCGGCTACCGCGGGCCCTTTTGCGGTCCGGGGTTCGATTCGATCTGGACGGACATGTCCGAGATCGTCCGCCCCACCCGCGACGGCATTCACGGCCGGGAGTACATCAGCACCGCCGTCGACATCGGCTACAAACCCTTGCGGCTGAGTTTCTCGCCCGAGGGCAAACTGCTGGACGACGAGACGCACCTGGTGGAGACGCAGTTGCCGCTTCTGCTGGACGTGCCCACGTGCGGGCCGACCAACCAGCCTTTGGCCATGGCCCGGGCGGCAGCGGCCAAGGAGTTGAAAACGCTGGCGGTGGTGCGGGCGGAAAACGCCGGCGCGATCCCCGTGGAGCACCATTTGGTGGTCGTGCCGATTCTGAATCGCGCCGACCTGGACACCTGCGACTGGCTGATCAAGCAGGTCTCGATGGTTGAGTTGGAGGACGGCCCGGAACTGGTTGAGATGGTCCGTATTGTCCGGACCCTCAAGCCACACGTGGTGGTGGCCGTCCGCATGGCCCTGGGCCCCAACGCCGCGGACGAGGTCATGGCGCGAACGAAACAAGGCCTGCGGGTCTTCCACCTGGTCGCGGACCCCAACGGGCGCGAGGTGGGCGCCGCCTCCCCGCGGCACATCAAGGACGCGCTCCGCGAGATCCACGGCCGGCTGGTCGTCGAGGGCCTGCGGGACGAAGTGACGTTGATTATCTCCGGCGGGATCGCGCTGGCCGAACACATGGCCAAGGCAATCATCTGCGGTGCGGACCTGGTGGGTGTGGACACGCCGCTGCGGATCTCGCTGGGCTGCACGGTCTGCGGCGGGATGCGCAACGGCCGAGGCCCCGAGGCGGGCCAGGAGCTGGTCTCGCTCGGGCGATGCTCGGTCGGCATTCGTCCACACCAGGTAACCTACGCCGCCCAGCGGATGATCAACCTGATGGGCGCCTGGCACTCGCAGTTGATCGAGGTGCTGGGGGCGATGGGCATTCGAGAAGTCAGGCGCCTGCGAGGGGAGACAGGGCGCGCCATCTTCATGGAAGACATGGAACGCGAGGCATTCGGTGACCTTATCCGTACATGACACGCAAACGGCGGAAGGTCCGGTCAGCCAGCAGGCCCCCGAGATGATCGGCGGCCAGCCTTGCCCGCAGGAACACGTCGAGCGAATCGTCCGCCCGGCGCCCGACCGGTATCGCAATGCTCTGGGCAAGTACAAGATCAACCGCACTGCCGACTGCATCGGTTGCGGTCTCTGCGCTCGACTCTGCCCGCACGGCGTGCACGTGAAGGACGCCTCCTATACCTTCACGCTTCGCCCACAGGACCACCTGTGCGTGGGCCCGGAGTGCATGACCAGCGACCACTTCTGCGTCGATCGCTGCCCGCAGCACGCCCTGTCGCTGGTGCCGAACCCTTCAGCCGACTGCATGGGCGATCCCCGCTGGACCTCCGACCTGATTCTCTCCACATGGCACATGGCCGAAACGGGGCATGCCCCCACCAATGGGCTGAACTACCGCACGGGAGCCAGCAATGGCGGGTTCGATTGCCTGGACCTGGTCTTTCCGGAGAAGCCTTCCAAGGCCGTCGCGCCGGAGGAAGTGGACACCGGCATCGACCTCAACCGCAGCGAGGACGGCCGGCCCCAGGTCCACATCGACGTGCCCCTGTACGGTGGGGGCATGTCCTTTGGTTCGGTCAGCATCCACACGATCCTGGCCAAGGCCCGGGCCGCCACCGCGTGGAACACCTTTACCTGCACGGGCGAGGGCGGATACCCGGACCGGCTCAAGCCCTATGACGACCACGTCATCACGCAGGTGGCCACTGGGCTGTTCGGCGTGCGGGAAGAGACCATCCAGCGGGTGCGGATTGTGGAGTTCAAGTACGCCCAGGGCGCCAAGCCGGGCCTGGGCGGACACCTGCTGGGCGACAAGAACACGCCCTCGGTGGCGCGGATGCGCGAGGCGGTCGCCGGCAACGCCCTGTTCTCGCCCTTCCCGTTCCACAGCGTCTACAGCGTTGAGGACCACAAGAAGCACGTGGACTGGATCAAGGAGATCAACCCCAAGGTGCTGGTCTCGGTCAAGGTGTCCACGCCGACCGACGTAGACATGGTGGCCGTGGGCAGCTTCTACGCCGGGGCCAACATCATCCACCTCGACGGCAGTTATGGCGGGACGGGGGCGGCCCCCGACATCGCCAAGAAAAACATCGCCATGCCCATCGAGTACGCCATCGCGAAGGTGCACAAGTTCCTGGTGGCCGAGGGCATTCGCGACAAGGTTACCCTCATCGTCAGCGGCGGCATTCGCACGGCTTGGGACCTGCTCAAGGCGGTTGCGCTGGGCGCCGACGGAGTGGTGATCGGGACGGCCGACATGGTCGCCCTGGGCTGCGTGCGGTGCTCCTGCTGCGAGAGCGGCCGGGGCTGCCCGCGCGGCATCGCCAGCACCGACACCGAGCTAAGCCAACTGATGACCCTGGAGTGGGCGACCCAGCGGCTGATCAACCTGATCGCCGCCTGGCGCGAGCAGATAGTCGAAGCCCTGGTTCGACTGGGCATGACCAGCATCCGCGAGCTGCGCGGACGCAGGGACTGCCTGCGGTACACGCCCCCCGCGGAGGTGAACGCGTGAACGGTTTGCCTGAACGTATCCTGACATCGAGAAGCCTGATGTACCCGCCTGTGGACCCGCGGTCGCTGACCCAGCCGACGTCGCAGGAAGAAGAAGGCGGCTGCGGCGTCACCGGGTTCATCTGCACCGAGCCCGTCCGGGGCAAGTTCATCTACGAGCCCTCGGTCCAGATGCACAACCGCGGCAACGGCAAGGGCGGCGGGATAGCTGCCGCCGGGCTGGTGCCCGAGGAGATGGGCGTCTCGCGAGAGGTACTCGACTCGCACTACCTCATCCAGGTAGCCTTGCTGGATCCGTCGGCCGTCAACGAGGTCGAGCAGCAGTTCATCCTGCCCCAGTTCGACGTGGCGCTGGCGACGTCGATTCCGCACATCGACGACTACCGCGACATCCCCGGGCTGGACGTTCGCCCGCCGGACGTGCGGCGGTACTTCGTCCGCGTCAAGGGCGACGTGTTGCGGACGTTCGCGAAGGCGACCGAACTGGAGGCCCTGACGCCGCGCGACCTGGAGGACGAGTTCGTTTATCGCAACACGTTCCAGCTCAACGAGAAGTTCTACACCTCGCTGGGCGAGAAGCGGGCGTTCGTGCTTTCGCACGGGCGCGATCTGTTGATCTTCAAGATCGTCGGTTACGCCGAGGAAAACGTCCGCTACTACCGGCTCCAGGACATGCGGGCCCATGCGTGGATCGCTCACCAGCGATACCCCACCAAGGGCCGGGTCTGGCACCCCGGTGGGGCCCACCCGTTCATCGGGCTCAACGAGGCCCTGGTGCATAACGGCGACTTCGCCAACTACCACTCCGTCTGCGAGTACCTCCGCCAGCGAAACATCCGCCAGCAGTTCCTGACTGACACCGAGGTCTCCGTCCAGCTCTTCGACCTGTGGGACCGCGTCTACAAGTACCCGCTGGAGTACATCATCGAGGCTCTGGCCCCGACCACCGAACTGGACTTCGACCAGCTTCCGTTGGACAAGCAGCGGATCTACCGCCAGATCCAGGCCACGCACATCCACGCGTCGCCCGACGGTCCGTGGTTCTTCATCATCGCTCGCTCCAAGCCCGATCTGCGGCAGTTCCAGTTGATGGGCATTACCGACACGGCCATGCTTCGCCCGCAGGTGTTCGCCCTCAGCGACACCGGGCAGGTGAAGATCGGCCTGATCTGCTCCGAGAAGCAGGCGATCGACGCCACGCTCCGCAGCCTGGCCAAAGAGGACAGCCGCTTCAGCCCGGTGGCCGACCGTTACTGGAACGCCCGCGGCGGCAGCCATACCGACGGCGGGGCGTTCATCTTCACCGTTACCCGGCAGGACGACAGTACGTGCACGATGGGCTGCGCCGACAAGTTCGGCCTGCCGGTCAGTGTGAACGCCGAGGGCGTGCGCGTGGACCCGGTCCGGCCGGGACTGAGCGTCGACGACGCCGTGCGGGAGCAAGTCAGCCAGGCCCTGAACGAGGGCGAGCCGGCCGCCTTGGCCAAGACGTTCATCCAGAAGGTGGGCGTCTGGTCCGGCGACGAGTTGCAGGCTTTCTGCGAGGCGATTGTCCTCTCGGCCGACAACGCAAGGGCCCGTGCTAACGCCATCGAAGCGATGACGCTGCTGCTGGACCGGCCCTTCCCGTGCGGGGACAAGCGGCGCAGCTCGCTGCTGGTCCTGATCGGCCAGACGCTGGACCGGCTGTTCGACGCCGCTCCGCTGTTCGGCCAGCCGGCGACGAGATACTACCGCCGCATAGACTGGGGCAGCCGTTCGCGTCTGGCCGCTCCCGGCGCGGGCGAGGAACTGCTGGTCATCGACGCCGAGAAGTTTCCGCCCGAGGGCGACGACTGCGACGCCGTGCTGATGCGGAAGGCGTACACGCTAGGCTGGAAACGGTTCATCGTTTATCGCCTCCGCGGGCAGCGGTTCCACGGCGCCGGGCTGGGCGCCGACACCGCCGCCATTCGCATCGACCTCTACGGCAGCAGCGGGGACTACGTCGCCAGCGGCATGGACGGTCTGCAACTCTACATCCACGGCAACGCCCAGGACCAACTCGCCCAGATCGCCAAGCGCGGCAAGCTGGTCATCTACGGCGACGTCGGGCAGACCTTCATGTACGGCGGCAAGGGCGGAGAGGTCTACGTGATGGGCAACGCCGCCGGGCGCCCCCTCATCAACGCCGTTGGCCGCCCGCGCGTGGTCATCAACGGCACGTGCCTGGACTTCCTGGCCGAGTCGTTCATGGCCGGCGACCCGGTCAACGGCGGGGGGTTCGTCATCCTCAACGGCATCGAGTTTGACCCGCAGGGGCACATCGTCGAACAGGCCTCGCCCTATCCGGGCAGCAACCTGTTCTCGCTGGCCTCGGGCGGGGCGATCTATATCCGCGACCCGCACGGAAAGGTCAACGACCGGCAGTTGAACGGCGGCGTGATCAGCTCGTTGGACGACAAGGACTGGAGGTTGATCCGCCCGTACCTGATGGAGAACGAGCGGCTATTCGGCGTGAGCCTGCGCGACCTGCTGACGGTAGGCGGCGAAGTCCGCCAGCCGCACGAGGTCTACCGCAAGGTCCACGCGGTCAAGCTGTCCGTCCTGAGCGCGACGGAGACAAAGAAATGACCCCTACCCCAAGTCCCGAATCCGCCGTGTCGCCCCCTCGCCTGGCGGGCCTGGCCCGCGAGGGCCACGTCGTGCTCTCGGTCTGTGACGACGGGCAGTTCGCCCAGGCCGTCGAGGCGGCCTCGCACGCCAACGTGATGGGCTGTCTCCAGTGCCGCAAGTGCAGTTCGGGCTGCCCCGTCGCCGCCCGCGCCGACATCCAGCCCCACCAGATGGTCCGCCTGGTCCAGTTCGGACAACAGGATCGCGTGCTGGCCAGCCGGATGATCTGGGAATGCACGTCCTGCCAGACATGCGTCAGCCGCTGCCCGCAGCAGGTGGACATCGCGTCGATGAACGACGCGCTTCGCCAGATGGCCTGCCGGGCCGGCACGGTTGCGCCCGGAACGGCGGTAACCACCTTCAACTCGATCTTCCTGCGGACCATCCAGCGCCTCGGGCGCATGTACGAGATGGGCCTCATGGCCTCGTTCAAGCTGCGGACGATGCGCCTGCTGGCCGACGTGGGCAAGTTCCCCATGATGCTGTTCAAGCGAAAGTTGTCCATCCTGCCGCCCTGGGTGGGCGGCCGGGCGGCGCGAAAAGCCCTCTTCCGCCGGGCCAGGGCTTCGGCGAGCGCCGCCGAGTCGCAGATCGGAGGCAAGCCGTGAAGTACGCGTTCTATCCCGGTTGTTCGCTCGAGGGCACGGCCCGCGACTTCTATGCCTCCACGCTGGCGGTGGCCGGCCGGCTGGGGCTGGAACTGCCCGAGATCCCCGGGTGGATCTGCTGCGGATCCACCGCCGCCCACCAGAGCGACCCGTTGCTCGCGCTGGCCCTGCCTGCCCAGACGCTGCTGGCCGCGAGCAAGCTGGACAGCGGCGGGCGACGCACCCCCGTGGCCGTCTGCTGCGCCGCCTGCTACAGCCGGCTCAAGATGGTCAACTACCAGCTCTCCCGCAATGCGGAAACCCGCCGGCGCGTCGCCGAGGTTGTCGGGAGCGACTACGACGGGCAGACGCCCGTCCTCCATCTGCTGGAGATCCTGGCTGCCGACTTCGGCCCGGCCCGGCTCGCCGAGTACGTCCGCCGCCCGCTGACGGGCCTGAAAGTGGCCTGCTACTATGGGTGCCTGCTCACCCGTCCCCACGAGGTGACGCAGTTCGACCCGGTCGGCGACGGCGAGAACCCCATGCTGATGGAGCAGGTCCTTCAAGCCGCGGGGGCCAGCCCCATCGACTGGCCTCACAAGAACGAGTGCTGCGGGGCCAGCTACTCGATCACCGACGTTTCCATCGTCCACGAGCTGACGCGTGAAGTGTTGCTGATGGCGATGCGCAGCGGCGCCGACTGCATTGCCGCCGCCTGTCCGCTCTGCCAGCTCAACCTCGACATGCGTCAGAAAGAGATTCTCGCTAAGTACCCGGATGCGTTCGCGCCCTTCGGCAACCGGCCTTTGCCGGTGTTCTACTTCACGCAGCTCATGGGGCTGGCCATGGGACTTGGCTTCAAGGAACTGTCCCTCAGGAGCCTGGTGGTCAATCCCATGCCGCTTCTGGAGAGCAAGGGGCTGACCCGGGAACCGGCGGCCGTGGAGACGTGAGCGGTATTCGGGCAAGCAGAGACGAACCCCGGCGGTCGGACAGACCCGCCCGCCCGCGAGAGACCTGCCTGCCGGCAGGCAAGATTGGCAGAACGGCATGATTAAGGCGAACGATACCGACCAGCAGGACAGCACTGGTTCCGAGGGGATCGGCGCGGTTCTGGTCTGCGGCGCAGGCATTACCGGCATCCAGTCCGCCCTGGACCTGGCCGGCTCGGGCTTCAAGGTGTACCTGCTCGACTCCTCGCCCGCCATCGGCGGGCGCATGGCCCAGCTCGACAAGACCTTCCCCACGGGCGATTGCGCGATGTGCATCCTCTCGCCCAAGCTGGTGGAGTGCGCCCGAAACAAGAACATCGAGATCATCACGCTGTCGCAGATCGAGTCGATCAACGGAACGCCGGGCCATTACCAGGTCCGCATCCGCACCGAGCCGCGCTTCGTCGATGCCGAGAAGTGCAACGCCTGCGGCGACTGCGTCGAGGCCTGCCCGGTCCAGTTGCCCAACGAGTTCGACCGCAAGATGGGGCTGCGAAAGGCGATCTTCCGCCCGTATCCGCAGGCCATCCCCAACGTTTACGGCATCTCCAAGGCCGGGGGGCGGGCGCCCTGCAAGGCTTCCTGTCCGGCCGGCGTGAACGCACAGGGGTACGTGGCGCTGGTGGCCGCGGGCAAGTTCAAGGAAGCCTACGACCTGATCATGGAACGCTGCCCGCTGCCGTCGGTGTGCGGGCGCGTCTGCCAGCATCCGTGCCAGAGCGACTGCAATCGCAGCGAGATCGATCAGCCCGTCTCCGTCCGCGACATCAAGCGGTTCGTCGGCGACTACGTTCACGCCAACCGCGACTCGCTGCCCGCCTCCAGCGCCCAGCCGGCCGAGAGCACCGGCAAGAAGGTCGCTGTCATCGGCGGCGGGCCGGCGGGCCTGACCACCGCCTACGACCTTGCGATGCTCGGCCACGCCGTCACGATCTACGACGCCATGCCCGCCCTGGGCGGCATGCTGCGGTACGGCATCCCGCGATACCGTCTGCCCGCCGACGTGCTGGACCGCGAGATCCAGGCGATCCTCGACCTGGGCATCCAGGCCCGCACCGGCACGCGGGTGCCCGACCCCAAGGCCCTGCTGGCCTCGCAGACGCGGACCGCCCAGGCCCACCCGGACCTGCCTGACCGGCAGGCAGGCCTGGACGGCGCGGGCCAGTTCGACGCCGTCTTCGTCGCCATTGGCGCCTGGGTGGGTCGGTCGCTTGGCATCCCGGGCGAGGACGCTGCCGGCGTCTTCAACGGGCTGAAGTTCCTGGGCGAGGTCAACACGGGCGGTCGGCCCAGGCTGGGCGCCAACGTGGTGGTCATCGGCGGCGGCGACGTCGCGATGGACGCCGCCCGTTGTGCCCGGCGGCTCGATGGTGTGCAAAACGTCCGCCTGGCCTGCCTGGAAAGCCGCGACGAGATGCCCGCCCACGAATGGGAGGCCGAAGAAGCCCTCCAGGAAGGCGTCCAGTTCCACCCAAGCCTGGGTCCGACGAAGATCATCGTCGAGGGCGGGCGCGTGACCGGCGTGGAGTTTCGCGCCTGCACGCGGGTGTTCGACCTGACTACCGGACAGGCTGGCGACCAGAAACGATTCAACCCCCAATACGACGACAGCCGCACCACCATCCTGCCCGCCGACGCCGTCATCGTCACCATCGGTCAGGGCGTGGACGGGGCGTCCATGACCGAGTTGGCCACGCCCAACGGCCGGCTTGGCGCGGAGGCCGGCACGCTGGCCACCAGCGTCGAGGGCGTCTTCGCCGGCGGCGACGCGGTCTCCGGGCCGGCCTCGCTGGTGGATGCGATGGCGGCCGCCCACACAGCCGCCGAGTCCATCGACGCCTACCTGCGGGGCAGCGTCCGCAAGGCCGCCCCCAAGGCACAGGCCGGCAAGGAGTCTCACGCTCCCAATCCCAACCCGTCCGCCCCGCGCGAGCCCGCCCAGCCGATGCCGCAGGCCGAGCCAGCCGCACGCGTCCGCGACTTCCGCGAGATCGATCAGGGCTACACCCAGGAACAGGCCGTGGCCGAGGCCCAGCGCTGCCTCGCCTGCGGACTGTGCAGCGAGTGCATGCAGTGCGTCAAGGCCTGCTCGGCCTGCGCGATCGATCACCTCATGGGTCCGACGACGCGGACGCTGGCCGTCGGGTCGGTCGTGTTGACCCCGGGCTTCGAGGAGTTTCAGGCTTCGCTGCGCGGCGAATTCGGACACGGGCGGTACTCGAACGTGCTGTCCAGTGTTCAGTTCGAGCGACTGCTCAGTGCCGCCGGGCCCACGGGCGGACAGGTGCTTCGTCCCTCCGACGGCAAGCACCCGCACAAGATCGCGTTCATCCAGTGCGTCGGCTCGCGCGACCCGGCCCGCGGCAGCGGCTACTGCTCGTCCATCTGCTGCATGTCGGCCACCAAGGAAGCCATGGTCGCTATCGAACACGCGCCGGGCCTGGACGTGTCCATCTTCTGCATGGACATCCGGGCGTTCGGCAAGGAGTTCGACAGCTACGTCAACCGGGCCGCCAACGAGCAGAACGTCAAGTACATTCGGGCCATGCCCTCGCGTATCGTCGAGATGCCCGGCAGCCGAAACCCGCGCGTGCGCTACTTCGACGACCAGGGCGCCGAGCACCAGGACGAGTTCGACATGGTCGTGCTCTCGGTGGGCCTGAGGCCCAGCCAGCACGCCAAGGAAATGGCCCGGGCCCTGGGCGTGGAGCTGAACGACTTCGGCTTCTGCCAGACGGACCGCTTCAATCCGACTGCCTGCTCTCAGCCGGGCGTATATGTGGCCGGGGCCTTCCAGGAACCCAAGGACATCCCCGAGTCGGTGGCCCAGGCGTCCGCGGCGGCGGCGTGTGCGATGGAACTGCTGGCCGACGCTCGGGGCACGATGGTGCAGCAGCACGAATACCCCTGGGAGCGCGACGTCAGCGACGAGGCCGCCCGAGTGGGCGTCTTCATCTGCCACTGCGGGCACAACATCGCCTCGGTGGTCGACGTGGAACACGTGGCCCAGGCCGCGGCGACGATGCCCGGCGTCTGCCACGCCGAGGCCTCCATCTACACCTGCTCGGACACGAACCAGCAGCACATCAAGGACATGATCCGCGAGCACCGGCTCAACCGCCTGGTGGTCGCGTCCTGCTCCCCCCGCACGCACGAGATTCTCTTCCAGGAGACGCTGCGCGAGTCGGGCCTGAACCAGTACCTCTTCGCCATGACCAACATCCGCGACCAGTGTTCTTGGGTGCATCGTGACGATCCTCAGGCCGCCACCGGCAAGGCCGTCGAACTGATGCGGATGGCGGTGGGGCGGGCGCGGCGCCTGCGGGCCCTGGAGACGGGCCGGCTGCCTGTGGTCCAGTCGGCCTTGGTGATCGGCGGTGGGCTGGCGGGCATGACGGCGGCTCTGGCCGTTGCGGGCCAGGGCTTCAACGTGCACCTGGTCGAGAAGCACTCCTGCCTCGGCGGCAACCTCCGTCAGATCCACACGACGTTGGAAGGGCGGAACGTTCCGGAGTTTCTCGCTCGCCTTGAGGCGGCTGTCGAGGCCAATCCGCGAATCACGGTCCATCTCAACAGCGTGCCCGTTCGGTTCAGTGGGCATGTGGGCAACTTCAAGACCCACATTGCCACCGGCGGGGTGGAGTCTCTGCTGGAGCACGGCGTGGTGATTCTCGCCACCGGAGGCGCGGAGCGCGAGACCTCGCTTCACCTGCTGGGTCAGGACCCGCGGGTGACCACGCAGCGCAAGCTGGAGGCTGATCTGGCCACGGGTTTGATCCCCGCCAGTGGCGACAGCCCCACGGTTGTGATGATCCAGTGCGTCGAGAGTCGCAACGACACGAACCCATACTGCAGCCGGGTGTGCTGTGCAGAAGCGGTCAAGAACGCCCTGGCGATCAAGCGTCTCAAGCCGCGCGCCCGGGTGATCGTGCTGGCCCGCGACGTCCGTACCTACGGCTTCCGCGAGACCTACTTCCAGCAGGCCCGCGAGGCCGGCGTGCTCTTCGTCCGTTACCCACAGGGCCAGGACCCGGAGGTCAGCACCTCCGACGGCCGCCTGGAGGTTCGCGTTCGTGATGCGGCCGCCGGGGCGGACCTGCTCTTGCAGGCGGACTTGGTGGCACTCAGCGTGGGCATCGCTCCGGCCGAAGACAACCCGAAGATCTCGGGCATGATCCGCTCGGCCTTGACCGCCGACGGCTTCTTCCTCGAGGCCCATCCCAAGCTCCGTCCGGTCGACCTGGCCAACGAGGGCGAGTTCATCTGCGGGTTGGCGCACTCGCCCCGCTTCATGGACGAGACCATCTGGCAGGCCCGGGCGGCTGCGGGACGCGCGGCGACGGTCCTGTCGAAGTCGTACCTCGAGATTCCCGGGCAGGTCGCGTGCGTGGATCCGTCGATGTGCGTGGCCTGCGCCACCTGCGTCAAGGTCTGCCCGTACGGCGCTCCCATGATCAACGAGCTTCACAAAGCCGAGATCCAGGGCGCCAAGTGCATGGGCTGCGGAAGCTGCGCCGCCGCCTGCCCCGCCCGGACCATCACTCTGCGACACCAGGAACGAAGCCAGATGACCGCCATGCTCGACGAACTGCTGGTCACCGAGGGAGGCCCGTCATGATTCAGCCTGCCCAGACAACCGGACCCGGCGCCGCCGGCGAGGGCCACGACTGGCAGCCCCAGATCATCGCCTTTTGCTGCAACTTCTGCGCGTATGCCGCCGCCGACCTGGCCGGCTCCAAACGCATGCAGTACCCGCCCAACGTCCGTATCGTCCACACGCCTTGCACGGGCAAGATCGAGATGGAACACATACTCGATGCCTTCGAGAAGGGCGCCGACGGGGTCCTGGTGGCCGGCTGCCTGGAAGGCGGTTGCCACTTCCTGGAAGGCAACCTCCGGGCGAAGAAGCGAATCGAGCACGTCCGCGAGATACTCGACCAGGTCGGCATCGGCGCCAACCGCCTGCGGATGGTGAACCTGTCCGCCGCCGAGGCGCCCACGTTCGTGCGGCGCGTGCAGGAGATCGTGCAGACCGTGCGCGAACTCGGCCCGAATCCCATTAAGAACATCCCCGCCCAGCAGGAGCAAGACGAGCTATGATCGTTGCCAGCCCCAAGTCAATCCCGGAACTGAAAGAGATCATTCAGTCACACCAGAAGGTGCTGCTGGTCGGTTGCGGCACGTGCGTGACGGTGTGTCTGGCCGGCGGGGAGCGCGAAGTGAGCATCATGGCTTACGCGCTGCGTATGGCCCGCAAACTCGCCAGCAATCCGGTCCGGATCGAACAGATCACCATCGAGCGCCAGTGCGAGAACGAGTTCATCAAGGACCTCACGGCGGCCGTCGACCGCAACGAGGCGGTCGTCTCGTTCGCGTGCGGGGCCGGTGTGCAGGCCCTGGCCGAGCGGTTCCCCAACAAGCCCGTCTATGCCGGTCTCAACACGCAGTTCCTGGGCATTCTCGAGGAGCAAGCCGTCTGGACCGAGAAGTGCATGGCCTGTGGCGACTGCCTGTTGCACAAGTTCGGCGGCATCTGCCCGGTCACGCGCTGCGCCAAGCGCATGCTCAACGGCCCATGCGGCGGCTCGCAGGAGGATCACTGCGAAGTCGATCCGGACCGTCCGTGCGCGTGGCAACTCATCTACAAGCGCCTGGGCGCGATCGGACAACTCGACCGCATGGAAGACATCGTCCCACCCAAGGACTGGCGCAACGCCTGGCACGCCGGCGCGCGCAAAGTCGTCCGCAAAGAGCACCGCACCTGAGATCGACGGGGCCGTCGTAGCGAAGGGGGGGCAGACCCGCCGCAGCAGGCGGCTTCAGGTCTGCGCACGGTATTCGGGTACCCAAGGTCCGGCCGGTTCTTGCGAGACGTGCTTACCGCCCGCACGGAATCATGTGGCGGATCCCGTCGAGGGTCCTGCTGACGATTCCCTTGCCGCCGCACCCGATGTGCTGGTGCAGCCCCGCCAGAAACTGGGCGGTCCGCTGCGCGTGCTCCCGCAGTTCCAGGCGGCAGTTCTCCTCGAAGTAACAGCATACCAGCAGGGGCAGTTCCCGTCCCGTGTAGACCAGCAGGCAGTTGCGGAACGTGCAAGCGCGGTAGAACTTGCCGTCCATGATCACCGTCTCGTCCTCGAAGGTCCGGCTTTCCTCATCGGGCGACCGGCCGACCGAGACGGCCGGGCCGCCCGAGCATTCGAGGGCGTGACCCTCGATGAGCGAACCGTTGGCGTCCAGAACGTCCCCGTCGGCACGGATGTAGCTGCCGTCGACATGGAATGTGCCGTAGACCCTGACGACGTTCGCGGACAACTTCTCCGCGCGAGCGACCGTTTCTCCGTGCGGGTTGACGATTTCGCAGAAGGCCGGTCCCTGACGCACGGCCACGCCCGGAGCGGCCTGAACGCACGTGCTGCCCTGTACGATGGCCAAGACGTGGTTGTCGGCTGATCGGACCTCGAAGTCCACACACAAGTGGTCGCCCGGTGCGGGTGTTCGCAGGCGAAAGACCTCGACACCGTTGATCACCAGGCCGCCGTTCGTGTCCGTGAAGGTCGCACTTCCGACTGAAAGCGTCAGTGTCATCTTATAGTCCTTATAAGGCCAGCTTAAAGAAGTGTACGCCAGAATAACCTGACCTGCAAGGATTGGATGTTACGCCTCTGCAGAAATGGACGGCCTTTGCCTTGCCCGCGTCCCGACGGCCTCCGCGATCCGTCCGGAGTCTGAATACGGCTTGCCGCAGGTCCCGGCCTGGTCGGCGCTCAGGGCGCGTCGTTCACGTCTGTCATGGAGACTTCCACGGGGCTTTGGCGGGAGACGCTCGTTCGCCAAGTCTGCCAGAGGGCCTGGAGTTGCCTGACCCGCTCGCCCTGGTCGGCGGATAGGTCTTTGGTCTCGGCGACGTCCTGGCTCAGGTCGTAGAGGCCCAGGACGGGCGTTTTGGCCTGTTTGGTTGGAAAGGCGTACGTCAGCTTCCACTGTCCCTGGCGGATGGCCCACTGCTTGCCGTACTCCCAGAAGAGCGTCGTGTGCGGGGTGGCCGTGTCGCCGTTCAGGAAGGGCATGAGGTCCACGCCGTCCATCGGCCATTTCGCGTCCGCCTTCACGCCCGCCATCGCCAGCACGGTGGCCGTCAGGTCCATCTGGATGACGGGCTTGTCGTAGGTGGTGCCGGCCTTGAGATGCCCGTTCCATTTGATGAAGAACGGGACGCGGATGCCTCCTTCCCACGTTTCGCCCTTTCCACCCCGCAACGGGGTGTTGCAGGAGGCGTTGGGGGCGTTGCGGGTGATGGGCCCGCCGTTATCGCTGATGAAGCAGACCAGCGTGTTGTCCTCGAACCCGGACTCCCGAAGCGCCGTCAGGACCTTCCCGATGTCGTCGTCCATCGCCGACAGCATTCCCGCGTAGGTGCGGCGTTTCTTGTCCTCGATCGTGGTGAATCGCTGGAGGTAGTCCTGGGGCGCCTGCATGGGCGTGTGGACCGCGTTGAACGCGAGGTACAGGAAGAACGGTTGTGTCTTGCCGCGATGGCTCTGGAGAAACTTGACCGCCTCGCGCCCGAAGGCGTGAGTCGTGTACTCGGTCTCGATGATCGGCTCCCGCGCGCGGATCAACTGGGTGTAGTGGTTGATCTTGGCGTTCGGTTTGAGGGGCGGGTCGGGGAAGTAGTTCCGCCCGCCGCCGAGAAAGCCGAAGAACTCGTCGAACCCGCGACGGAGGGGGTGGCAGGGGTCCTTCTCGCCCAGGTGCCACTTACCGACGGCCGCTGTGCGGTAGCCCGTCTTCTTGAGGTACTCGGCGACCGTCGGGACGTCGGTGTTCAACCCGCGAGCGCCCGGGTGGATCCAGTCCGGGACGCCGTCGCGGAGTTGGTGGCGGCCGGTCATCAGGGCAGCCCGCGACGGACTGCACACCGCGCCGGTGACGTAGCCGTTGGTGAAACGAACGCCGCCGGCCGCCAGGGCGTCCAGGTTGGGTGTGGGGATGTCTCGGCAGCCATGGGCGCCACAGTCCCCGTAGCCCATGTCGTCGGCCACAATGAAGAGGATGTTCGGTCTGTCGGCGGGCTTGGGCGCGTCGGCGGCATGCAGCGATGCGGACAACAGGGCGGCGACGAGGAGGACGAGAATGCGTTTCATTGCCTGGCCTTCTTGGTTCGCGTCTTGGCAGACGCATTCTGGTTGGGGAACCGACGGACAACCACGTCGTTCTTCTGCGGCTCGCCGGGGGTGCTGCGGCCCTCGCGGATGATCTTCTCCAGCAGCATCTTCATCTGTTCGACGAGTTCGGGTTTGTCCGCAGCGAGGTTCTTCGCCTCGCCGATGTCCTCTGCGAGGTTATACAGTTCGGGCCTGGGGTTGGCCACGTACTTCCACTCGCCCATTCGCAAGCCGGGCGTGCCGTTGGCGGCGCAACTGACGGCGTTCCCGCGGACCGCCTGGTCGGAACCCTTGAACAGGGGCAACAGACTGAAGCTGTCCTCGCCGGCGCTGGCGGGCAGCGCGTCGCCCAGGATCGCCGCCAGCGTGGCCAGGATGTCCGCATGGTGCACGAGCTGTCCGCACATGCTGCCGGGTTTGACCATGCCCGGCCAGCGGACGACGAACGGCTCGCGATGGCCGCCCTCGTACACGGAGGTCTTGTACCCCCGCAGCGGCCCGCTGGAGTAGTGGCCCATCTTCTCGAGGTCGGCAGCGCCGGTGTAAGAGGCCTTGCCGTTGTCGCTGGTGAAGATCACCAGCGTGTTGTCGGAGACTCCAGCCTTGTCGAGGGCCTCGAGCACGCGTCCGACAACGGCGTCGGTCTCCATGACGAAGTCGGCGTAGAGGTTCAGGCCGCTCTTCTTCCGCCAGGGCTTGTTCACCGCCAAGGGCTCGTGGGGCGAGGTGAGGGGCATGTAGATCAGAAACGGTTCCTTCGTTTTCGCCCAACGGTCGATGGTCGCGCAGGCCCTGTCGCCCAGGGCGGGCAGGATCGCGTCCAACTTCCAGTCCTTCACGGCCGGCCCGGGCAGGCTGGCCAGGTGCTCGGGCCCGCCCAGCAGGTGCCGGGGCAGGAACTCCGACGGGATTCCCATGGTCCGGTTGTTTTCGATGAAGCAGTAGGGGGGCCAGTTGGGGACGTCGGTTCCGAAGTACTCGTCGAATCCCCGCGTGGTCGGCCCGCCCGGAATCGGCTGGGAGAACACTCCTTGCCAGGCGGCCATGTGTGCCGCGTCGGCGATCGGCGCCTCGTCATCTTTGCCTTTCCTTCGGGCGCCCTGCAGGAGGGCCCGCTGGGCGGGTTCGACCGGCCAGTCCCATCCCAGGTGCCACTTCCCGATGCAGGCCGTGCGGTACCCGTGCCGCTTGGCCAGGTCCGCAATGGTGAGGCGGTCCGGCGCAATCAGCGGCGCCCCAAAGACGCCCACGATCCCGCTCTGCAATCGCGTTCGCCAGTGGTAGCGCCCGGTCAACAACGTGTAGCGCGATGGGGAGCAGACGCCGCTGCTGGAGTGTCCGTCCGTAAATCGCATTCCCTGCACGCACAGGCGGTCCATGCTCGGCGTGGGGATCTTCCCCCGTTGGGGGTTATAGCCTTGTACGTCTCCGTATCCCAGATCGTCGGCCAGGATGATCACGACGTTGGGCCTCGCAGGCGTTGCGGGCGCGCCGACGGCGTGCAGGGCAGTCGCGGGAAGATGGAACAGTATGACCAGGGCGGCAATCGTCAGGATGTGTCTCATTGGGGACTCCGCACATGACCTGTCCGACACCGGCGTCGGACTGGATTAGCCGCATTGTACTCCCGCAAGGGACTGCGCTCACCCCCATTTCGAAAACCTCCCTGGTCGACGGGAAGTTGGAGCAACTCTGCAGGAGAAGGCCGGCGGCCGCTCGCATTGTCCGACCAAGAGCGGTTGAATCCTGTTGCCGGGACTCTCAATGTCTTTCGAACCGGGCTCCGCTCGCTTTCGCTCTCAAACGGCGCGGGCTTCGGCCGGCACCCGCTACAACTCGCCGCTCACGCAGCGAACTGAATGCGGGAATCGCTGCCCAATCCGGGGTCCTTGCAGGTGCAGATCCGTCCACGTCCCGGACCGGCCTCATAACCTTCTCACGATCCGCGGAGTAAGAAGATATACTGACGTTCCTAACGCATTGTCGGCTTCTCGCCCATCCGGTATGACATGCTGACACGCCGGCGCTCGTGGCGTGTCGGCTTACACTGGCTGCGGCACGTCGGGCACGCCGCGGAACAGCCTCGCGGGAAGAGGGCCGCGGAGAAGCGTCTCGGCAATCATAACGGACCAGGATAAACATGAAGCACTCCCCCATGCTCACTGTGGTCCTCCTGCTCACGCCGCTGGCAGCGCTCCACGCCGCCGGCTTGAAGCGGCCAAACGTGGTGCTGATCGTCTGCGACGATCTGAACGACTATGTGGCCCATCTCGGCGGGCATCCGCAGGCTCGCACGCCGCACATGGACGCGCTGGCGCAAGGCGGCGTCTCGTTTCGTCGCTCGTATTGCCAGGACCCGATCTGCGCACCCTCCCGCGCCAGCTTCCTGACGGGCATCTATCCCTTCCGCTCGGGGGATTTCACCTTCCGCCCGTGGTTTGAGTTTCCGATTCTCCAGAACTCGCGGACGTTGATGGAGCACTTCCGCGCGAATGGGTACCACGTCGTCGGTTCAGGCAAGCTGATGCACCACCACCGCCAGAGCGACTGGGACGAATACCCCTACAAGGCCGACTACGGACCCTTCGCCTACGACGGCAAGGATCGCGTGGGGCATCCGTCCGTGCCGGAACCGTATCGCTCAATCGGGCCGGTGGACGGTTCTTTCGCCCCGCTCTCGGATGTCCCTTTTGGCGGCAGGGACGGAAGAGGCTGGATCTACGGCGCATGGGGCAAGGTGAAACCCATGCGATACGTCAACGACGACGATCGCGACCCGACCCCGGACGAACGCAACGCTCACTGGGCCGCCGAGCGCATCGGTCAGTTCGCCCGCGAGAAGGACGGCAAGCCGTTCTTCCTCGCCGTCGGATTCATCCGGCCGCACACGCCCCTGTACGCTCCAAAGAAGTACTTCGATCTGTTCCCGCTCAAGTCCCTTCAACTTCCGGTCATCAAGCCTGGCGACGCGGCCGACACGCACTATCGCGACGTGTTCAGCGACGAGATCAAAGGCCTGCGGTACTACCGTACCCTCGGCCAGTCATATCCGACCGTCGAGGACGGCCTGAAGGCGTTCCTCCAAGCCTATCTGGCGTGCGTCGCGGCGGTGGACGACTGCGTCGGCACGGTGGTGGATGCGATCGATAGAAGTCCGTTCAAGGACAACACCATCGTCGTCCTCACCGCCGACAACGGCTGGAACATGGGGCAGAAGGAGTACCTGTTCAAGAACTCGCCGTGGGAGGAGAGTTGCCGCGTGCCGCTGATCGTCCGGGCACCGGGCGTGGCGAAGGCGGGCGGCGTGGCGGAACATCCGGTCGGCCTGATCGACATCTATCCGACGCTCGTGGACCTGTGCGGATTGAAGGGCGACACGGTCAAGGGCCCCGCCGGCCGGCCGCTCGATGGCCACAGCCTGCGACCGCTGCTGGCCGACCCGAAGACCATGAAATGGGACGGCCCCGAAGACGTGCCCTCGACGGTCTTCGCCGGCGAGGCGGCCAAGACGAAGCTCGGCGCCGGCGAGCAGCAGAATCCCGCCAAACAGCATTGGTCGATCCGCACGATCCGCTGGCGCTACGTCCGCTACAATAACGGCCGGGAGGAGCTCTACGACCACGACGCCGACCCGCACGAGTGGACAAACCTCGCCGATAGACCCCAATGCGCCGGCGTGCTTGAATCGTTCCGGACACAGTTGGCCGCCTGGATGCGGAAGAGCCAGGATTCAAGGAACTAGTTTCCCGAGATCCTCGCGGGGTGTCGTCGAGCAGAGGACGGAAGGCAACTGAACGCCTGCCAACTTGAACGTGAGTAGCCGGAGCCATGATCAGATTGCGACGATTCTCCTACGAGCTCTTCTCCATGCTGGCTGCGGCTTGCTTATTGACCAGGACGAGCATCGCCATCGTCGAGCAACCTCCTGCAAGAACCAAGAAGGAGTCCTGATGAAGAACGCGAGTTCCTGGAACTGGATTCACGCCGGGCTTGCCGCTGTCCTGCTCGCCTCGACTGCCTGGGCCGCGCCGGCAAGACAACCCAACATCATCTTCATCCTCGTGGACGATGTCGGGCGCGACATGTACAGTTGCTACGGCGCGGAGAACAAGACGCCCAACGTGGATCGCCTCGCTGCGGAGGGAGTGCGCTTCCAGAATGCCTGGTGCACCCCGCTTTGCACGCCGACGCGTATGGAGTTCCTCACCGGGTTGTATCCGTATCACAGCGGATGGAATGTGCACCACGACGTGCCGCGCTGGGGCGGCAAGGGCTTTGATCCGGACAAGTTCGTCTGCATCGCCCGCGTGCTGAAGCAGGCCGGTTATGCCACCGCCATCGCGGGCAAATGGCAGATCAATGACCTGCGGCAGGACAAACAGATCATGCAGAAGCACGGCTTCGACCAGTACTGCCTGTGGACCGGTGTCGAAGCGGGCAATGCGCCCACGAACCGTCGTTACTGGGACGCGTATCTGGAGATCAACGGCCAGCGCGGCACGCACACCGGCAAGTTCGGCCCGGAGATCACCCAGAAGTTTGCTCTGGACTTCATCGTCCAGCACAAGGACGAGCCGTTCTTTGTGTACTACCCCATGATCGCGGCGCACGGCCCGCTTGAACCCCCGCCCGGCCCCGATGGCCGGCGGGGCGAACGGAAACGCGACAAGGGACTACAGAGGCAAGTCGTCGCCTATCTCGATCGCCAGGTGGGAGAGATCGTGGCGAAGCTCGAGACGCTGGGAATTGGCGACAACACCATCGTCGCGTTCGCCGGCGACAACGGAAGCGCGGGCGGCGGTACACTGAACGGGCGCCCGACACCCAGCGGGAAGGGCAAAGTCACCGATATGGGCGTGCACGTGCCGCTCATCTTCCGTGCGCCGATGCTCGCTCGCAAAGCGTTCGTGACGGAAGCTCTGGCGGATTTCACCGATCTGTTTCCGACGTTTGCCGAACTGGCCGGCGCACAACTGCCGCCAGACGTCTCGCTGGACGGCCGCTCGCTCGTGCCGGTGTTGCAGGGGAAGGCAACGCAGTCGAAACCGTGGATCTACTCCCAGTTGGGAGCCAATCGCATCGTGCGGGACGCTCGGTGGCTCCTGCACAGTTCCGGTGCGTTCTACGATCTGCAAGCCGACCCGTTGGAGAAGAATGATTTGAGCGCCAGTGCGACCCCGGAGACTGTCGCCGCCCGGCAGCGGTTGGCCAAGGTTCTGGATGGCCTGCCGGCTGACGCGCCCGCACCGTTCGAGGGGTATCGGGGCGCCCAGAAGAAGGAACGAAAGTCAAAACGATAATGACAGCGCGACGAATCTCAAACGCGATCCACCAAGGGGCGGCGGCAATTCTTCCGCTTGCCCCGGCTGGCGGGGCGGCGCCGGCCAGACGCAGATCGAGCGGAAACAGAACCTCAGAATAGGATGCCACCGATGAAACACATCGTCACGTTCCTCGCTGCCCTGACGCTGGCACCGCTGGCTGCACTGAGCGCCGCCGAGGCGCCGGCGCATATGCCGCAACCCAAGTTGACCCGGGCGCAGTGCGAAGCCAACATCGAAAAGGAGATCGCCAAGATGGCCGCGGGCGTCACCGCCGGGCCGTACCGGGCGGATTGGAGATCGCTTAAGGCCCACAACGAAGCGCCGGATTGGTTCCGTGACGCAAAGATCGGCATCTACTTTCACTGGGGCGTCTACACGGTTCCCGCCCACGGGAACGAGTGGTATGCGCAGCGGATGCTCCTCAAGACGGGGAAGAAGACCTACTACCAGTATCACGTGGAAACCTACGGCGAGCCGGACAAGTACCCGTACCACTACTTCATCCCGCAGTTCACGGCTGAGAAGTTCAACGCGGACGACTGGGCGGATCTGTTCGTCAAGGCCGGGGCCAGATTCGCCGGGCCCGTGTGCGAGCATCATGACGGGTACTCGATGTGGGCCAGCAAGCTGACGCCGTGGAACGCTGGCGACACTGGGCCCAAACGCGACACTACCGGCGAGTTGGAGAGGGCCATCCGCGCACGCGGGCTGAAGTTCATCACCACCTTCCATCATGAGCGCACCCGCACGTGGTACCCGCGAGTCGAAGGCTGGCCGACGACCACCGGCGATCCGCAACTCCAGTTGCTCTACATGAACATCGACGAGACGCTGTTCGACAAGATCTTCCAGGCCAAGCTGGGTGAGGTGATCGACAAGTACCAGCCCGACCTCATCTGGTTCGACGGCCAGATGCAGTTCATCCCGGAACCGTATCACCTGCAGTTCCTGGCGTACTACTTCAACCAGGCCAGGAAGTGGGGACGCGAGGTGATGGTGACCACCAAGAAGCTCCAGTATCCGCAGGAAGTCTCCGTGCTGGACTTCGAGAAGGGACGGGCGAACGCCCTGACGCCTTACCCATGGCTCAATGACGACACCATTTCCACAGGAAGCTGGTGCTACACGGCTGACCTGAAGATCAAGCCGGCCGTCCAGATGCTGCGAGAGTTCCTCGACGCGGTCTCGAAGAACGGGCAACTGTTGCTCAATATTTCGCCCAAGTCTGACGGTACGATTCCGCAGGACCAGCGCGATTGCCTGTTGGAGATCGGCAAGTGGCTCAAGGCCAACGGCGAGGCCGTCTACAACACCCGTCCGTGGCTCGAATATGGCGAAGGCCCGAACGTGCTCAAGAAGAGCGGCAGTTTCGCCGGCTCGGTGGACTACACCGACAAGGACATCCGCTACACCCGCAGCAAGGACGGCCGGACGCTCTACGCCATCGCGCTGGGCTGGCCGCAAGGCAAGTTCAGCCCGGCGATCCTGCGGATTGACGACGCGACCGGCGGCAAGGTGGAGTTGATCGGCCACGCCGGCAGTCTCAAGTACCGCGTGGACGACAAGCGCATCACGATTGACGTTCCGGGCAAGCCGCCGTGTGATTATGCGTACGTTTTCAAGCTGGCTGGCTTCAAAACCAGTATTACTCGCGAGGCTGCTGCTGCCCGCGACGAGGCGATGAAGAAGCTGCAATCCGATTTGAACAATGCCTACAAGGCAGAAGGCAAGAAGCAGAAGGCGAAGAAGAAGTAGCAGAGCGCAGCCGTCCTTTCGGACGGCAGTGAGCAGACTCCGCGGACCGATGGATAAGGCGGAACTGGACCTTGTGCTCCTGGGAACAAAACGGTCTCTGTTTTCGACCTAGGGGGCGACGGCCTCATTCTCGTCCAAAGAGGGGAAATCCGTCAAGGGATGTTGGATACGGCGGACCGGCGATCTGACAGCCACCGTCTCTGCCCAAGCCGGGGTTCTTGCAGGTGCAGACGTGCAGCGCGATACCGTAACCTCGCGACAGGGCTGCCAGATGGGCGAAACGTCGCCGGCGCTCCTCCATGTCGATCACCCTTCCGCCGCCGACTCCGTTGGCGAACTCCTGCCAGGGCCAATCGCTAACCGGGGGTGACGAGGGGGAGATCACTCGCATGCAGTCGGCCAGCCTTTGGGCGAATGCCGGGCGAACGAAGAGATAGCTGGCGGCGATCGCCCGGACGTTGCGTCGGGCCAATTCCGCCAGCAGCGGCTCAAGGGAGGCTTCCGTGTCCGTCAGGTCCGGAATGAGCGGGTCCAATCGGGCTGTCGTCACCACGCCAAGGCCCGTCAAGTTCTCGATGCTTTCCAGCCTCTGCCGCGGCGAGGCGGCCCCGCCCTCGAGCGTCTTCCATACCCGCTCGCACAGCGAGGCAATGCCGATCTGGGCAAAGACTTTCGCCGGGCTGTGAGAAAACACCGTCAGAAACCGCTCATCGACGGCGCCCTTGGTCAGAAATGCCACCTCGACGCCGGCCTGGAGAAGGATCGACATAGTCTGATACGTGATCTCCTGGACCTCCGGTAAGGGCTGAAAGGCGTCGCTGGAGGGGCTGAAGTACACCCGCCGCGGCCGCTTCCGCTTCCGCCTCAATTCCGCCTCCACCAGTTCGGGGAGGTTTTCGTAGAGGACCACCCGCCCGGCTCCAGGATACCCCGAATACCCCTGCGTATAGCAGTATGCACACCCATGGGCACAGCCTTCGGTGATGTTGATCGTGGGGATGTGGCGCAGACAGGGAATCGACGACGCACTGAGAACCGGCCCCTTCCGCTTCCGCCGCTCGAGCACTACCACAACCGGTCCCCCCGGATGTATTGTGCCACATCAGGCGATGTGAGAACGAAGTAGTTGGCTTCCGTTGCGAACCCATTGCCAGTACAGAAGATGGCGGCGGAGCCTGACAAACCGAACTGTTCCCGATGTTGGGTAAGATGTTCCGGTCTTACATCTACATCTTCGATGACCAAGGATCGAGATACCTTCATGAGCTGGGCAAGCAAGCTGCGGCCACTGGGCGTAATCAGGGATGCGGGATTGAAGCGGCGCACGGGCAAGTACCACGCGTCTTCCCCGACAGGGCACAGGTCCCTTCGTTGAAGGCTCAGGATTGCGGCAAAGTAGTCGCTAAGAGAGAATTGCGGGAAGATCGTTCCACTGCGGCTGTACTTGCGGCTCGTTGAGATCAGGAGACGGCGGATGCCTTCGGGCTGCCGGCGAGGCGCAAGACAACGGTGGGGCAGGACATTGGCTGAAATCTCTGTCTTATCTGCGCGTATGCCATCGATGCTCTCGACCATGAAGTTGCTGGTATTATCGAGCACACGACAAAGGAGGACCCAATCGAACGGCCCGCACTTGTTGAGCCACTTGTCGTCATCGGCCAAAGAGCGATAGTCGGCAGTGGTCCATTCTACATGCGTAACCCCACTGCGATCTCGCGTGAGTCCAAAAGAACGACCAAAGGCCGGAGGGTTGTTGTCAACAAAATGAAAAGACGCCGGGGGAAGCGGGTCCGAAGACATGCGTTCGAGGTAGGTCCACGCTTTTGCCGCGAGTTGTCCGGTACCCGCACCAAGGTCAAGGATGGAAAGCGGATCAGACCTTCCCGCCGGCAATCTATCGCGAGTCTTAATCAGGGACGAGAGAATGTGCCGAGCCAACAACTTCGCCCTGGGTTTCCAATAAGGGTCCGCCCGCTCGCTAACTAGTCTCGTCATTCGATCGATCGGAATAAAACTGTCAGCGCGAGAGGGCAGATTCACGGCTGGGTTCACCAGGATCCTTTGCGCTGGCGTGCCTGAGATCAGTATCTGCCGGTAGTGGTAGAAAGGGTCCTCCTCCCCGGACGGCAAGAGCAGCGGAACGTGACGCGGCGTGGGAACGCAAGGGTCAACGGCTAACTGGCCCAACAAGAAGACGGGATTTCTGGCTGTGACTGTGCACGCAGCGGAGCCTGCCTCACCCACCGCATCGAGTCGGAAAGCCTCAAACCCCACGATGCGACAGATCGCTGATAACGGATCCGGGCGCCGAGGCTCATCTCTGGCAATTCGCAGGGCGTGATGAAGCAGCCCGAAGTACCGCCAGCAGTAAGTCATCTGGCAGAGCCGGTCCGCAGGGCAGCGAAGGATGTTCAGCCATGCTTTCTTGAGCCGGTTCAAACGTTGAACAAGACGCGAATCGCCTTTGAAGAAAGTCCCGCAAGGCAGCCAGTACTCTCGCCAGGACACCGACTCCAACTCCAGACGAGACTTCTGGACGCGCAGTCGGACCGGGACTCTGGGCAGGCCCATCTGCCGAGCCAATTCCTTGCGATTCTCTTCGCGCGATATTCCCGACACGACTAGCATGGCGAGAACCCTAACATATACCAGACATTTGTCAAGAAGAAATCCCCTGGTCTTTGGTCGAGTTGTTCTTGGGCCGGTTGTACGGGCTCTTTTAAGGGCTGAAGAGCGGACTGAAGCTGGAGCGACAGGACCAAAGGCTGGGCATGACGCTGGAGTCTCCAGCTCCAGTACAAGTTGTTGCGATGAAGAATGTTAACGTGATGACTTGCCGACGCAGGCGTCAGACCCTATTCAAACAGAGAATGTTTCGAAGTAGCAGAAGCCTTCGGACTGGGCCCTGTAGGATTCGAACCTACGACCAAGGGATTATGAGTCCCCTGCTCTAACCGCTGAGCTAAGGGCCCGGCGGGGCCGCGCACGCGGCAGTAACGCCGACACAACTGATTCTCCACATTCGGGAACGATTGTCAATTCCGCGGGCATTGCCGTCGGCGGGTTGGGGCGAAACGCTCGCCGGGTCGGCCGAAGGCGGGTCCACTGCCCGGGCTCGGATGCCCGGCCGGAGGGGCTAGATCCGCTTGAACTGTTTCTGTAGATCGCGAAGGGTGAGGCGCAGGGTGGTGGGGCGACCATGAGGGCAGGCGGCGCCCTTGTCTGCCTCTTCGGCGCGGGCCAGCAGCGAACGGATCTCGCCCGGGGTGAGCGGGTCGCCGGCCTTGACGGCGGCCTTGCAGGCCATCACGTCCAGGACGCTCTCGAGCAGACGCTCAGGCTCGATGCCCTCTTCTTCGCCGAGGCGGTCGAGCAGTTCGCGGAGAAAAGGCGCAATGCCGAGTCCTCGCTGGATCAGCAGCAACGGAAACTGCTGGACGGCCACGGTGTCGGGGCCGAACGGCGCGGTCTCCACGCCCAGCCGCCCCAGCAGTTCTCCGCACTGCTGCAAGAGCGACGCCTCGCCCGGCGTGACCTTGAGCACCTCGGGAATCAGCAGCCGCTGGCTCTCGAGGTTGCCCTCGGCGAGGCGACGCTTGAGGTCGTTGTAGATCAGACGCTCGTGCAGCGCGTGCTGGTCGACGATGATCAGCCCGTCCTCGGCGGCAGCCACGATGTAGGTGCTGTGAACCTGAAAGGCCTGCCCGGCCGCCAGTTCCTCAGCCAGGGGGGGCTGCGGAAAGCCGTTTTCCGCCTCTGCCGGCTCGCTGCCGGGCGACGGGGCTGTACGCTCGTCCGCCGGGCCTCTGGTCGCGTCGAGCGGAGAAAACGTGCCCGGGACAGTGGGCGGTTGTCCCGGCGGCGTAGCGGGAGTCGTTGCGGGGAACATGGCCGATCCGGCGGCGGGGTCCGCGCCCTGACCTCCTTGAGCGCTGTCACGGCGGATGGGCGTGTGCTCGGGGAAGCTCAGCCTCGGCTGGGCGGGCGGAACGGACTTGAAGAAATCCGCCAGGGCCTGACGCAGCGATGCGCGGCGCTGCTCGTCCTGGGGCGAATCGGGTGCCTCGATTTCCGCGGGCTGCGCGACGGTCAACTCCGCCCGGGCGGTGAGGTTGCTGCCGGAGAGGGTCTCCCGCAGGGTGGCCAGCACCTCGCCGTAGACGGCCTGCGGATCGCGGAATCGCACCTCGATCTTGGTGGGGTGGACGTTGACGTCCACCTCGGCGGGGTCGATCTGGAGGAACAGCAGCGCCACCGGATACCTCGACGGGTCCAGGCGTCCGCGATAGGCTTCGCGCAGGGCGTGGCCCAGGAGGCGGTCGCGGACGTATCGCCCGTTGAGGAAGAAGTACTGCCACCTGGGCGAGGAGCGGGCGGTTGCGGGCGGCCCGGCCAGCCCGTTCACCTGAATGCTGCCGCCGCGCGCCCGCAGCGGGATGAGCCCCTTGGCGACCTCCGGCCCGAACAGGTCGCCCGCTCGGGCGGCGGTGGACTCGACGGCCGGCAGGTTGTAGACGGTGCGCCCGTTGTGAGTGAGCAGGAAGGCGACCATCGGGTGGGGCAGGGCCAGGCGGGCGATCTGCTCGCTGATGTGGCCCAGTTCGGTGTTGGCCGAGCGGAGAAACTTGCGCCGGGCGGGGGTGTTGAAGAACAGGTCGCGGACGGTCACCGAGGCGCCGAATGCGGCGGCGCAGGGGCGGACCTGGCCGGCACTCTCGCCGGACGCCTCGACTTCGTAGCCGGCGACGTCGTCTGCCTGCTCGCTTCGGCGGCAGGTCCGGATGTGGGCGTGGCTGACCGACGCGATGGATGCCAGTGCCTCGCCGCGAAAGCCCATGGTATGGATGCGAAAGAGGTCATCCTCGTCTCCGAGCTTGCTGGTGGCATGGGGCACGAACGCCAGGGCCAGGTCCTCGGCGGCCATGCCGGAACCATCGTCAGTGACGGTGATCCTCTTCTTGCCCCCGTCCTCGACGGCCACCTCGACCCGAGTCGCGCCGGCGTCCAGCGCGTTCTCCACCAGTTCCTTGACGATGGAGGCTGGGCGCTCGATCACCTCGCCGGCGGCGATCTTATTGACCAGGTGGACCGGGAGTATACGGATGTTCTGCATGGCGGCGATTGTACGATGAGACCGGGCGGAATCAAGGCGGGGTCCGCGGCGGACTCATCGCCACTTGTCGAAGTTGGCGGCGATGCGGCAGAGGGCCCTGGCGACGGCGTTGATGGAAGCCTGGCGGCAGCGGACGGCGACGCGGTTGTAATCGCCGCCCCAGCAGGGCAGGCCCACGAAGCAGACGTGCGAGCACTTCTGGGCGTACACTTCCGTCTCATCCACGTCGCTGACCGGGTCGGGCGAGAAGTCGTACAGGTCGTATCGCAGGCCCTTGAGACTGGCTCGCAGAAATCGCTGCAACCGCGGCTCGGAACACTTCTCGATAACGAAGTCCTTGTCGGTGGGCGCGGCGGTAACGTCGACGACCAGGACGAGGTCGTTGGGACTCAGGGTGCGGGCCACCTCGACCGCGCCGGCCATGTCGCACTCCTCGCCGTGGGTCAGCTCGATACGGACACGGTCGCGATCAAACTGGCCGGAGAAGAAGGCCTTCATGACCGCGTGGACGCCGACGAAGTTGTCCAGGTGGCCTTGAAGGACGCCGCCGCCGAGCTTAACGAGTCGGTGGCTGCGGAAGCCGGTGTCGGCGTGGCAGGAGATGATCAGCATCGGTTTCTTCATAATCGTCCGTAGCGGCCTTGTGACAGGCCATTATAGCGGCTAGGGCCTGGCGGTGGGGCCCGAGGCGGCTTGCTCCGCCGGGCCCACCGTCATGTTCTCCAGGGCCGACCGCAGCAGAGAGGCCATCTCCGCGGCCTGCTCGTCCAGTTCCTTACGCTGAGTCTCGTCCCAGATCAGCACGCTGAGCCACTGCTTAGGGTCGCTCCCCATGGGGGCGGCGGCGTAGGCGAACAGGGGTGAGACCCATCCCCGCTTCTGGTCGGGATAGGTGAACGAGCCGATCTTGACGCTCCAGGTCCGTCCGCCGGCCTGCAGCGAGAGCGTGCGGCAGACCTGGTAGAGCATGCCGCGAGCGACGGTCTGGGCCTCCTCGGCCGCCAGCATCTCGGCCATCGGCGCAGCGGTCGAACAGGCGTCGTGGCGGAGATAGACGGGCCACTTCTCGTGCTCGATCTGGATCTGCGTGAGCGGGTTATCCTGGGCGTCGAGGACGGCCTCGCGGGCCGAGCGGAGAAACTGGGCCGGCAGAGGGACGGTAAGCTTGAACCGCCGCCCGTTCTTGGCCACGCTGGCTTCCGGCTTGGCGGGCTTGGCTTCGCCCAGGCGCTTGGCCAGTTCGTCGACGACCGGGGCGTATCGCTTGGCGACGGCTGCCTTCTGCGGGTCCTCCAGGACAGCGGGGTGTTTACCCGCCAGCACGGCGTCGAGCCAGCCGGTCAGTTCGGGCGGGGGGGGCAAGTAATGCGAGACCGGCCCCAGGACCGGCAGCACAGAGATGCTCGCGCCCTGATCGGCGAGCTTGACCTGCACCTGACGCCAGTACATCAACGACGCCCCTTGCGTGATGTGATTGAAAACGAAGTAGGGGCAGGTCTTGAGCACCTCGCGATTGGGGTAGAACCAGATGGACGAACTGCCGCGGACGACGATCGGGTTGGTGGAGACGCCGATGACCGCCCGCCAGCGTTGAGGAAGCTTGTCGGCCAGGAAGAGGGCCATCTGCCCGCCTCCCGATACGCCCATGAGCAGCACGGTCTTGTCGTCCAGGGGATACTTCCGCTGGGCGTCGGCCAAGGCGTCCATGATGAACGTCTCCTCGCCGGCAGCCCAGATCTGCATGGGCGGGGCCTTGGGCTTGGAGCCGCTTGGCGGGGCCGGGGCCTCCTCCGGAATGCTGTGCGGCAGGACGACCGCCACCTTGCGGTCGCGAAGCAGCGGCCAGTAGTCTTTCTTGAATGCGGCGGAGTCGCTTTGCCCGGAGGGATGCAGGTACAGGAGGGTGGCGAACGGGCCGGTCCCGTCCGGGACGAGAACTTCGTAGCTCTTCTTGACGTCGCCGAGATCATGGGTGGCGACCACCTCCGCTGCTGCCGCCAACGTGGCGACGGCGACGGTCGCACAGCACAGCCCCATTCGCATGAGTATCATGTCATCACTCCTGTCGATGCACCAGCGGAGCCTAGAGTACCCGATTGTACCGCGCGGGGGCAAGGCGAGAGGGCGCGTCACCGGCGCACGCCGCCCTCTGCCCGGGCGACGAGTCGCGCCGCCACATGCGGGGGCTCGGCCATCTTCTTCGCTAGGCGAACTCCAGGCGCCAATGCGTCAGCGCTTCCAGGCCGCCGGCGACGATGAAGATCACCATCAGCCAGAACGCGAGCATGAACAGGCCGACCCCGACGTGCAGGCGGTATCGGAGGGAGGCAGGACCCGTTCGCCGCGCCCGGATCGCCTTTACCAGGTGGTACGGGACCAGCAGAAGCAGCGGCGGCAGCAGGAAGGTGAACAGCGAGCACAGGGCTGCGCGGGCGGCGTGGTAGTCCGGCGTGCCGGGTGTTTCGTGGGAAGAATAGACCGCCAGCCCTTCCGGACCGGGCGCGGCGTCCTCGTCGGTCGGCGCAGCGCCCTGTCTTGTCCAGTCCGCGTCTTCCTCTCGCAGGCGGGCCAGTGCCTGCAAGGCCTCCTCCGCCTGTTCGGCGGGCACGGCGATTCGGATGCCGGATGGGTTGATCGCCAGGCTCACGTGCCAAAGAAGACTGCTGGTGTTCCCGTCGACGACATAGGCATCGAAGCCCAGGTTGTGTAGCACCGCGCAGGTGACCTCGGCTTGGCCGACCTCCGGCTCGGCCGCCACGACGACTGACCTTGTCTGTTTGTCCACGTGCCGACTCCCCTGGCAAGCTATAGATCCGGACAACAACCCCGCCCAGTCGCCTTTACCTTTGCAAAACATTATTTAGAAGCAAGTTGCGAACTGTCTCTGGCCGGGAGGCTTTGCGGGCGGCCGAAAACCTACATTGCCAACTGTGGATTATGGCCTTTTCCCTTGGACGGTTCAAGCGATGGCAGTATAATCCTTATCAACTCACTCGGAGATGAGGGCCGCGATGAACGTCTCGCAGAAGTGTCAATACGCAATTCGGTCGATCCTGGAGTTGGGTAAACGCTACGGTCAAGGGCCGACGTCCATCTCGGAGATCGCCTCCAAACAAGTCATCCCCCCGCGCTTCCTGGAGATCATCCTCAACGAACTTCGTCAGGGCGGGTTCGTCGACAGCCGCCGCGGCGTCCAGGGCGGCTACATGCTGCGTCATCAGCCCCGCGATCTTACTGTCGGTCAGATCATCCGTTTCGTGGACGGCCCGCTCGAACCGGTCAAGTGCATCGGCAGCAAAGGCAGGGAGCAATGCGGACTGCGCAACCAGTGCGCGCTGATCCACCTGTGGACACGGGCGAAGGAAGCCGTCGAGGGCGTCTACGACACGACCACGTTCGGCGACCTGGTCGAGCAGGAGCGCGAACTGGAGCAGGCCAACGTGCTGGACTACTCGATCTGATGGCTCCCTCGCCCGATCCGCCCGGGCGGCAAGAAGGTACTTGGCGCATTTCAAAGAGCAGTTACAATCTAGAGTAGCACTCGGTTTGGTCCCGAGGACCAAACCTGCTTGCAGAAAAAAGCGAGGAGAAACCCATGGCGCGCATTCACGTCGTGTCGGGTACGGTCGTCCTGCTGGTCTTCTGTGGAGCACTTCAGGCGGGTCTGGTCGCGGAGTACAGCTTCAACGGCAGTCTGACCCAGGACTCCAGCGGCAACAACTACCATGGCACCAACAGTGGGGCGACAGCCGGTATCGGCCCGTTCGGCGGGCTGGCCGTCTTCGACGGAATCAACTCCTACGTCCAGTTGCCCAGCAACACCCTGCTGAACGGCCTTCAGAGCGGCGATTTCACCCTGATGGCCTGGACCAAGGCGTTCATCGTGCCTGCCGGCAGCGGGTCGGCCAATACGGCCCATTTCGGCATCGTAGAGAAGGCCGGCTACCACAGCGGGCTCAAGTACGAGAACACTTCCAGTTTCTCAACCGACCTGTGGCGGACCGGGCCAACCAACGTCAATCTCCCTTCGGCCGCGACGTACGGTCCGGCGGTCTGGCATCACGTGGCGGGAACGTACTCCACCGCCAACGGCACGGTCGACCTGTACGTCGACGGGCAGCACGTGGGAACGAAGACCTTCACGCCGGGCCTGGCCAGCTACAGCTACGGTTCACAGGCATGGAGGATCGGCATCGCCAACCCCAGCGCCGGGACCTATCGTTGGCCCATGAGCGGAATGGTTGACGAGGTCCGCATCTACGACGAGAAGCTCAGTGACGGGGCCATCGCCCAGATCTACGATTCGTATTCCGCTTCCGACACCCGCATCATAGTGGCTGGATACCGGCGCGACTTCTCCAGCCCCACTCCCGCTGCCGGTTGGAGCTACCTCTGGAATGCCAACGGGCCCCTCGGCGACAGCGGCAACTACTCCGCCCTGCTGTACGATACCGGTTCGTATCAGTCGGTCCAGAACGGGGCCTATCCCGACAGCGTGCCCGGTCGATACATCGCCCTCCACGGCACGGGCGGGCATCCGGGCCAGGGAACGACGAACCCCGAGCAGCCTTCGACGGCCTTCGACCGCTTCGCCATAGCCGCCTACACTGTGGACCACGACGGGCTGTTTGAGATCCAGGAAAGCTTCCTGGTCAAGTCGAGCACCAACAACACCGGACTGGAATTGTTCGTTCACGTCAACGACGCCGCCCCGTTGATCAGCCGCACCGTTGTCCCCGGCGGGGCGATCAACTTCGACGGCGAACTCGGGCATCTGTCCCCCGGCGACACGATCTACTTTGCTGTCGGGCCCAACACTCACGACTACTACGACGGCTTCAGTTGGGATTTCAGTATCGCTTACACCGAGATCCCCGAGCCGATCACCCTGACTGCTCTGCTGTTATGCGGGTCAAGCGTGGCCGGGTACGTCCGGCGCCGACGGCGCTGAGACAGGGGAACGCTCCTCCAGTCACGGTGGCAAGGCAGCGCCTTGCGCAGGTCTCGCCGATCCACCCGCTTCCGGGCCGCCGCCCTACAGCACCAGCGCCCGGTGCGGGTCGCGAGACTCGTTCTCGCAGGTGACCCGGATGCCGCGAAGCCCGGCGATCGGGCAGCCGTTCTCGCAGATCCCGCAGCCGATGCACTGCTCGATGTCAACGTGAGGCAATTGCAGGCGGACGCGGAGCCGCAGGCGCTCGCCGGTGCGGAGGGCGTCGGCCCAGCCGGCACGGTCGGCCAGGGTGATGCCGCCGGAATCGTTGTCGGCCAGGCCGGCGGGCAGGTCGCTGGGGGCCGTGTCCGGCACGACCAAGTAGTCGCCCCCGGCGTACCGCCCGGGCGGCAGGGCGGGCGAGACCAGCTCGATCCGCAGGCCGTCCACGCGGGCAACCACCAGCGGATCGATCCGCACGTCGGCGATCTGCTCGCGGACGTGGACGGCCTTGGGGCTCACCGGGCACAGTTCCTGGCAGACGATGCACGGACGGTCAGCCGCCCACGGCAGGCAGCGGCTGCGATCGACGAACGCCGTGCCGATCCGCACCGGCCCGCGCTTGGCGAACTCGCCATGACCGAGCTTCTCGTCCAGGCTCAACGGGCGGATCGCCCCGGTGGGGCAGACCTGCGAGCACGCCACGCAGTTGAGCTGGCAGCCGCTCGAGCCGATGCGGTTGTTGAGCGTCGGCGTCCACAGGCCCTCCAGCCCCGCCTGGAGCGAGGCTGGCTGGAGGACGTTGGTCGGGCACGCGCGAATGCACTGCCCGCACTTGGTGCAGCGGGCCAGGAACTCCGTCTCGGCCAGACTGCCCGGCGGGCGGATGAGACCGGCGTACGCGTCACTCGCGGTCCGCCCAGCCAGGCGGAGCAGCGGCGGCAAGGCCAGGCCCGTCGCTGCCGACACCAGTACGCCGCGCCGCGAGATATCGGTGGCTGTCTGTTGCGTGTCGGGCGGGACGGCCGATCGCAAACCGATCGCATCCTCGCCGCAGTCGTCGAGGCAGTTGAGGCAGACGACGCACTCTTCGCTCCGCACCTGGGTGTGGACCTCGCAGGCGCCCTCGCAGTTTCGCTCGCACAGGCGGCAGGCGGAGCAGTTGGCCCGCGTGCGCCCGACGCGCCAGAACGCCAGGCGAGAAGCCAGGCCCATCAGCGCCCCCAGCGGACAGACGAAGCGGCAATAGAACCGCGGGACCCACAGGTTGGCCAGGACGATCGCCAGGAACAGCCCGCCGATCAGGCCGGCCATCGAGTAGTAGCGAGCGCTATAGGAGACCTGGTTGCCCACCAGGGCGTCGGCGATGGGCAGGACGACGAGGCTCACGCTGCGATAGATCAGCGGCAGGGGGTCCAGCAGGCCCGTCTGGAGCGTCCAGGCCGACGCCTGGCTGCGCGGGAAGCAAATGCCCAGAAAGCCCCACAGCAGGACAAGCCCAGTCGCCACCGTCATCGCCCGCGCCGTCCGTCGGACCACGCGAGCCAGCGAGAGTCCGGCCGCTGCCCCCAGGATCGCCGCCGCGGCCGCGTAGAACGTCCACGATCGGACGTCGGCCAGGTCGGCCAGGCGGGCGATCGCTCCGCCCGCCGCGGCCGCCAGCAGGAACGCCAGCACGTAGTACTTGACCGCCTGGGCAGGGCGGTAGCGGTTGAGTTCGATCTGGCGGGCAGGGGCCTTGCCCCGCCGACCCAGATAGCCCACCGCGTGATTGATCGTCCCCAGCGGACAGACCCACCCGCAGAAGAACCGCCCGAAGACGAACGTCAGCGCGAGCGTCGCCGCCGCCCATAGCAGGCCCGCGTACAACACCCCCGTGGCCAGGGCGGTCCCCGCCGCCAACAGCGGGTCGAGTTGCATCAGCCAGTTGACCGGCCAGCCGCGAAGCTGCCTCCAACCCTCGCCCGGCGAGGAAACCACCACGAACCACACCAGCAGGAGCAGGAAGAAGAGTTGGCTCAGGCGGCGGACGGTGGTGAGCTTCATGAGAGGCCTCCCCCGGAGGCGGACGCAGGCTGCCTATGACCAATGCTCAGTTTCCAATGGCCAATCAAGTCCAGATTCTCAAATGACCAATGATCCAAAGGCCGCCCTGGCCTTTTGGTCAGTGGGACATTGATCATTGATTGGTCATTGATCATTGTGTCATTGGTCATTTGGAGATCGACTTCCAGTCAATCGTTCCCGCGCCGGCCCGTTGGGCCTTCATCAGGTAGGGCAGGTCGCTGGCTCGCAGGTCCAGCAGCTCGGCTGCGCACGCGTCAGCCGCCACCTGATCGGTGCTGACGATCATCGTTTCGGCGGCCTTCAGATCGCTCAGGCTCCCGCCGGTCGGGCCGTTGGTCATCATGGCCGTCGTGCCGTCCAGGATCACCAGGGTCGGCTTCAGCAACAGTGCCAGCTCGGCCAGCGCGTTGTGGATGTCCTGGTGGAACGTGTTGCGTCGCCCGCCCAGCAGGCCGTACCAGTTCTTGATAGCCATCGTGGCCCCGCTCCGCTCGTGGTGTTTGACGGGCGCGATGCCGATGACCTTGTTGGCGTCCTTGAGCGGCTCGTACAACACGGGCCAGCGGCGGATCAGCCGCCCGCCGCGAACGCTGACCGGTCGGAAAAGCTCGTCGCGAGAGTAGACGACGCTTGCCCCTGCTTGCCGGGCGGCGGCGGCGATGCCGTTGACGTCGAAGCACGCTTGGGGGCTGCTGATAGGGTGATCGGTGACGACCACCGATGCCGCTTCCGCGGCCAGGCACAACCGGACCACTGCGGCCACCACGTCCGGGTGGGCGGTCGCCCCCAGGGCCGGCGGCGTGGCGAACCCGGCGTTGACCTTGAGCACCACGCGATCACCCTTGCGGATGTAGGTTCCGATCCTGCCGACGGCTGCTATGGCCTGGTGAACCATCCGGACGCGATCGTTCCCACGAACGCGGGCCAGTTGCCGCCCGGCTGAGGGGATCGAGTAGTCGCCCAGGAACAGTTCCTCGCCGGCTGGCGCTTGCGGGGCCGACTGGTCGCTGTGCAGCCATGCGGCCAGGGCGGCCGTGCCGGCGATGGCGCCGGCCGACAGCGCCGCGCGGCCCAGCATCTGTCGCCTTCGCAGTCGCGGCGTCTCGCCGCCTTCGCTCGCGGCTTTGCGATCTGCTTGATTGTCGCGGTATTCCTGGCTCACGTCTCTGTCTTCAATGGTCAATCGTCAATGGTCAATGGTCAATGGTCAATGAACAATGCGGTCAGCCTGGCGGCGGCGTCTTTGTTTTCGCACTCGTGCACGCCGACGACGGCCTGCCCGGCTGCCAGTACAACGCGGTACGTTCCTGCCAGGCCCACCATCTTCGCCCCGTCCACCTGGTTGCCTGCTGGCCAGGTCTGTGCCTGCCAGCCTTGCTCCAACAGCGCTCGGACGTACTGGTCCGCCAGTTCGCCGGCCTTGGCTGGAGACTGTTGCGGGGCGACGAAGGCGACAGCCTGGTGGCCGTCGATGTCGTAGATGGCGGTCAGAAGCTGGCCCAGCTTGTTGAAGCCCGTTTGCTCCGCCGGCATGGGCGAAACGCTGTCCGGGCGCATGCACTCGTCTGGCAGGAGTTCGCGGCCCGCAAGCTGCGCCGGCGCGGAGGCGGCAGCGGGCAACGCCTTGACGATCCGCCCGGCCAGTTGCTGGGCGGCCTGGTGCAGTGCGTCGCTTTCCCCGGCTGGGAGGATCTCGACGTACATCCGCCCGTGGAGCAGGAAGATCGTGTGCCCGCTGCGGTAGGCGGGGCTGCCCATGCCAGGTAGCGACTGGGCGTCGCGGCGGCGCTGGCGGGTGAAGACCGACAGGGCGCCATTCGGATCGCTCATCAGGTATGCGTAGACTTCCAGGCTCTGGTCGGCCTGCCCGGGCAGGGCCAGGCGGCGGCAGTCCAGGCGGACCACGCCATAGGGCAGGTAGCCCTCGGCCTTGCCGTCGATCTTGACCCAGAGGTTGTCGGCGGCGAACGCCTCCGCAGGCCCGGCCGGCACGAGCAACCCGCGGGCCAACTCGGCCAGGTCGAGCTGGGCTCCCGGCCCGGCCGGTGCGGACGCCAGCGACGCGACGTATGCGGAGGGGTCGTAGTGGAACTGACGCAGGTAGACCCCCAGCGCGATGCCCGCGAGCACCAGCAGGATGGCCAGTGCAGCCCACGTCTGGCTGCGTCGACTTTGACAGGTGGAGCCCATGTTCGATAGCTCCAGTATCGCGATTTGGTCCGGTCGAGACAAGAGAACACGCCCGGAGCAGCCCGCACAAGCAAAAGAGCCACAGGAGGTCTCCTGTGGCTCCTCGTCGTCTGAGTCTTCTATCTTCGCGTCTCTGTGCTTCTGCGGCTAGCTGCTCTTCTTCGCCCGCAGACGATAGCGGTTGGGCGGCGAGAAGAGGAATACGGCCGCCGTCAGCAGGGCGACGGCCAGCAGCAGCAGCCCTCGCTTGGTGGAGGGCTTCTGCAGGCGGGCGTTGATCTGGAAGAGCAGGCCCGAGGGCGGGGCCGGGCGAGGATTGGCCGCGGGCGATCGCTGGTCGGGCAGGAGGCTCTGGCCGGGCACGCGGATGACTTCATGCGTCTGGGGGACCAGCGGTTCCTGGGCCATCGCATAACGCGCAACCAGGACCGGGTCCTCGGGCAGGGCCTCGATCAGTCGCCGGTTCGCCTCCACGCGGTCTTGTGCGTCCTGGAGGGCGGCTTCGTTGCAGCCCACCACGTAGCGGGCGGTGGCCATGTCCACGTACGCGGGCACGAGCACAACGGCGGCGAAGATCCCCAGGGCCAGTCCGGCCAGGAGAAGGAACCCGACCAACCGTCCGGCGGCGAAGAGCACGCCGGACGGCGGGTCGGCGGGTCTGTTCTTATTTACGCCAGCTTCCATACACAGCCCTCTTGCCCAGGGCCTCTTCGATCCTCAGGAGCTGATTATACTTGCACACCCGGTCGGTTCGGCAAGCCGAACCCGTCTTAATCTGCCCGGTATTCTTGGCGACGGCGATGTCGGCGATGGTGGCGTCCTCGGTCTCGCCGCTGCGGTGGCTGGTGACGGCGGTGTAGCCGTTCTTGTGGGCCAGGTCGATCGCCTCGAAGGTCTCGGTCAGCGTGCCGATCTGATTGACCTTGATGAGGATGGAGTTCGCGCAGCCTTCGGCGATGCCGCGGCGGAGGAACTTGACGTTGGTCACGAACAGGTCGTCGCCGACGAGCTGGACCTTCTTGCCCAGCTTCTTGGTCAGCTTGGCCCAGCCGGCCCAGTCGTTCTCGGCCAGTCCGTCCTCGATGGAGCGGATGGGGTACTTCTTGCACCAGCTCGCCCAGATGTCGATCATCTCGTCGCTGGTGGCGATCCGCTTGGGGTTGGACTTGAAGAAGCAGTAGCCTTCCTTGCCGCGGGCGTGGGCCTCGTTGACCATCTCGGAGGCGGCCGGGTCCAGCGCGATCCAGATGTCCTTGCCGGGCTTGAAGCCGGCCTTCTCGATGGCGGTGCAGATCAGCTCGGGGGCCTCGTCGTTGCTCTTGAGGCTGGGGGCGTAGCCTCCCTCGTCGCCGACGGAGGTGTTATAGCCCTTGCTCTTGAGGACCTTCTTGAGGGCGTGGAAGACCTCGGTGCCCATGCGGAGGCCTTCGGAGAAGCTCTTGGCGCCCCAGGGCTGGACCATGAACTCCTGGAAGTCCACCGTGCCGTCGGCGTGCTTGCCGCCGTTGAGGATGTTCATCATCGGCACAGGCAGGGTAACGGCCTTGCGCCCGCCGAGGTACTGGAACAGGGGCTTGCCCGCGGCCTGGGCGGCTGCCTGGGCGACGGCCATCGACACGCCCAGGATCGCGTTGGCGCCGAAGTTCGCCTTGGTCGGCGTGCCGTCAGCCTCGATCATCTTGCGGTCGATCTTCTCCTGCTCGGAGGGGTCCATGCCCTTGACCAGCTTGGCCAGCTCGGCGTTGACGTGGCCGACGGCCTTCAGCACGCCCTTGCCGCCGTACACCTTCGCGTTGCCGTCGCGCAGCTCGACGGCCTCGTTCTCGCCCGTGCTGGCGCCCGAGGGCACAGCCGCCCGGCCCAGGATTCCGCTGCTGAGAATGACGTCGACTTCCACCGTGGGGTTGCCGCGGGAGTCGAGAATCTGCCTGCCAATGACCTTCCTGATCTTCGTCGCCATGTCGCTCTTTCCTTTTCTTATCGGAACTCGTTGTGCCTTCGGGTGAGGCTTTCTTTCCCGCTCGTGGGGAAGTCTCACAAGTGTAGCGATTGCGGGGCGGGATTCAAGGACGATTGGCGACTGTCGAAGGTCGATTTGCGATTGTTGGTGTCCCGGGGCGAACGCCCACGGACCTGTCCGCCGTGGCGGAAGGCCTTCCGTGGGCTTCTGCGCGCGGTCAGGGGATATGCTTTCGTATCGTCTCGGCTGCCTTCTGAGGGTCGTCTGCCGAGCAGACGGCGGCGCAGACGGCTACGCGCTTGGCGCCGGCTTGGACGGCCTGGGCGACGTTGTCGGCGGTGATGCCGCCGATGGGCACGTTGGGCAGGGGGATCTCGGCGCAGACCTGGCGCAGATAGTCCAGGCCCTGGACTTCCAGGCCGGGCTTGGTGGCGGTGGGGAAGAGCGGCCCGGCCGAGACGTAGTCGGCCCCGGCGTTGACGGCGGCGTGGGCCTCGGCGAGGGTGTGGCTGGTCTTGCCCACGATCGCTCCCGGTCGCAGCAGGCGGCGGACCTCGGCCACGCCCAGGTCGTGCAGGCCCAGGTGGACGCCGTCGGCTCCGACGATGGCTGCGATGTCCGCGCGGTCGTTGATGATCAGGATCTTGCCCGTCTCGTCGGTCAGTTCGCGCAGCTCGGCTGCCAGGGCGAGGAACTGATCGTCGGCCAGGTCCTTTTCGCGGAGTTGGACAGCGTCGGCCCCGCCGTGGATGGCGGCGCGGGCGGTCTCCAGCACGCTGCGTTTGCAGAGCCTGCTGGTGATGAGGACGTAGAGCTTGACCTCGCGGGCGAAGCGTCCAGCCTCGAGCAGCCGTCCAGCCACGCGGGCCTCCAGCGTATAGGCGTCGTAGCGCATCCGCTCCAGGCGGAAGGCCTGCTGCGGCGCGACGACCTTGGCGTATTCCTCCAGCGTGCGCAGTGACTCGGTCAGGCGCTTGCAGGCGGCTGTCACGACTCCGTCCAGCCCGCCGCGGTCGGCCTCGCCGGCACTGGTGATGACCGTGCCCACGTCGCCGGGGGTGTCGCGGGCGGTCAGCAACTCGCCGCGCGGCAGGGCCTCGACGACGGTGCGCAGGTCGCTGCGGAGGGTCTTGGCCATGGCGGTGGTGGCTGGGTCGTTCAGGGCGAATCGTCCGCAGTCTTCGATGACTCGCAGGGCCTCGCGGGTGCGGTTGAAGTTGGCGTCCAGGATGCGGTAGATCTCTCTCATGGGCGGCTCCCGAACGTATTATAGCCAGACAGAAGGGAGCAGGGATCAGGGACTAGGGAATAGCGACAAGGCAAGAGCAAGCCGACTTCCCGGTCCCTAAACCCTAAACCCTAGACCCTAAACCCTATTCCCTGATCTGGCAATCGAACGCGCACTCACCGTCGCGGGCGGGGATGGGGAAGCTGCGACACAGTTCGAGCACGGCGCCTCGTACCTCGTCGATCGGTTTCGATTCGCCCTGGCTGAGCAGGATCTTGTCGATCCAGCCGGCGATGAGCTTCATCTCATCGGCCCCCATGCCGCGGGTGGTGACCGCGGGCGAGCCGAATCGCAGCCCCGATGCCCGCATGGGCGGGCGCGGGTCGAAGGGGATTGAGTTCCAGTTGGCGATGATGCCCGTGGAGGCCAACCAGTCGGCGGCCAGGTGGCCGGTCAGGTCAGGTTGGCGGCTGCGGAGGTCCAGCAGCATCAGGTGGTTGTCGGTCCCGCCGCTGACGAGGCGCCAGCCCTTGGCCATCAGTTCCCGGGCGAGGGTCTGGGCGTTGTCGAGGATCCGCTGGGCGTAGTGCCGGAAGGGTGGCTGCATGGCCTCGTAGAAGGCGACGGCCTTGCCCGCGATCACGTGCTCCAGGGGCCCGCCCTGAATGCCGGGGAAGACGGCGGCGTCAACGGCCTTGGCCCACTTCTCGCGGCAGAGGATGATCCCGCCGCGCGGACCGCGAAGGGTCTTGTGGTTGGTGGTGGTCACGAAATCGCTGTGGGGCACGGGGTCCGGGTGGACCTTCCCGACGACCAGCCCGGCGATGTGGGCGATATCCGACATCATCAGGCAGCCGGCCTCCTGCGCGATGGCGCCAAAGGCGGCGAAATCGATCTTCCGAGGGTAGGCGGATGCCCCGACCACCAGCAGGGTGGGCTTCTCCTTCAGGACGGCCTGGCGGACCTGGTCCATGTCGAGCTGTTCGGTCTTCTCGTCCACGCCATACGAGGCGGCCTGGTAGACCATCCCCGAGATGTTCAGTCGCATGCCGTGGCTGAGGTGCCCGCCGTGGGCCAGGCTCATGCCCATGATCTTGTCGCCGGGCTTGAGGCAGGCCATGTAGACCGCCAGGTTCGCGCTGGTGCCGCTGTGCGGCTGGACGTTGGCGTGCTCGGCGTTGAAGAGGGCCTTGGCCCGGTCGATGCAGAGCTGCTCGACGCGGTCGGCGTTCTCGTTGCCGCAGTAATAGCGGCGGTTCGGGTAGCCCTCGGCGTACTTATCGGTCAGGACCGACCCCATGGCCTCCATCACCGCGCCGCTGCAGTGGTTCTCCGAGGCGATCAGTTCGAGCGTCTCGCTCTGGCGCTTGACCTCGGCGGCGAGGATGGCGGCGACTTCAGGATCACATTTTTCCAAGCTGGCCATGCAACGATCTCCTGGGGCCGGGCCCGCCAGGGCCGCGGCAAGAGGGATACTGTAGCGGGGAAGGGCGGAATTGACAAGAGCGCCGCGAAAAAGCAAAGCCCACGGAAGGCCTTCCGTGGGCTTGGGCAACGTGGGTCTTATGGGTCGTATGGATCTCATAGGTCCTATAAGACTCATACGACCCATGAGACCTATGCTCAGTCCTCCAGGAACACCATCCTCACCGGCCCGATCAGCCCGGCGTTCGGCGTGCCTTTGTAGGGCGTGGGCGTGGTCTGGTAGTGGTTGGACAGCGTGCTGTAGACCAGCACCTCGATGCGGTTGTCGCCTGGCTTGACGTGCTCGGTGATGTCGGCGGTGAAGGGCTTGTTGACCAGCACGCCCGCCGGCTTGCCGTTGACGCGGACCTCGGCCGTCGCGACGACCTCGCCCAACTCCAGCAGGACCCGGCCCTTGACCTGGGCGTCGGAGAGCTTGACCGTTCGCCGATACCACATCCCGCCGCTGAAGTGGCGCATCTGCCCGACCTTGGACCAGTCGCCGGCTGGGAGCTTGCCCCGCCCGCAGGTCAGCGCGATCGGCTGATCGTTGGCGAAAGCTGCGCCGCCCTTACAGCCGGGCGGGAGCGTGAGTTGGAGGGCCACCACAGCCGGGGCGGCGGCGGGCTGAGGCAGTTGAATGCTGTAGAGTCTCGACCCATCGGTTGCGTTGATGGGCGCCTCCTGGGGAGGCACTGTCTGGCCATCCACGAAGACCTTCTCGATCCCGCCGAACGACACGAAGTTCAGCGACTTCAATCCCGGTGGGGCGGTGAAGCGGTAGCAGCCAGTGAGAGGTTTTCCGGTGGGATCGTACTCCAGGTGGTTGGCAGGGAGGTACCATTTCATTGCCAACGGGAACGTCTGTTTGTCGGGGACAGGCTGGTTCTCAGCGATCAGCACGACGGCGCTTCGCGGGCGGGTGTCGATCGGGTGGCTGCCGCCGGAGAATTTGCCCCCGGGCACGTTCTTGTAGGCGATCACGAGTTGGGTAATTCCCGGCTCCAATTCCACCACATCGCCCGATATGGGCTTGCCATTCGGCGATGTCAATATGGCGGTGGGCCTAACTCCCTCCACTACCACTCGCGCCTTTGTCTTCTGCTGCACTGCGACGACCGTCCGGAACACCACGTGCCCGCCGCCGTCGAGGATGAGGAAGTGATCGTTGATCTTGCCCTTGAGCCCGTGGTAGCCCTGCGAGCCGGGCTGGTTCTGCACGCCCCATCGCCAGGAGAACTCGTACGGCTGCCAGGCGGGCTTGTGGGCGCCCGCCTCCACTGCTTTGCCCGCGGCCGGTTCGGCCTCGGCGGCCGCTTTTACCAGCGTGTCGAAGTCCGCGTCGGCCGGAGCGAGCACGCGCCACATCTTCGGACCGAACCCATGCGTCACCTCGGGCCACTTGGAGTCGTCGAAGTCGCTCTTCTGCCATCCCTCGGGCGCCTGCTCGGCTGGGCAGTACCGGAAGGTCCGTGCCTCCGGGCCGATCAGGCCCTTGGAGGCGGGTTTGCGGAAGTCGCCCCACTGGTTGTCCAGCGTGGGTACCAGCTCGGTCTCCCACTCGCCTTCCAGGGGCAGCTCGCCGGTCTGCCTGGGCGGGGGCGGGGGCGCAGCCTGCTCATGCGGCTCGCCCGGCCCGAAGACGATCAGGCTGGACCGCGGCGGGTCGGCGGGGATGCGGAGGATCGTGCCGTTGTCGGTCTGGCGGGTGACCGAGAGCTGGCGAACTTTGCCCGTCCAGGCGTCCCACAGTTCGACTCGGCCCTTGGTGCGGAAGAAGCAGTCGCTGCCGGCCGGCACGTCCATTACCATGTACACGTCGCGGATGCCGGCGCGGCGGTGCAGGACGTTGGCCTTGACGCCCGCGGGCGGGATGAAGTCGCGGACGATCGCATCGCTGACGGCCTTGACCAGGCGTCCGGGGGGTGCGGCGGCTCCGGGGGCGGCGCCCGTTTTGTGGGCCGGGTGGACGTTCTCGGCGCTGACCTTCTGGAGCTTGGACAGATCGGCGGCGGTCCGCCAGTCCTTGTCCGGGGAGGCCGGCGTGCAGACGAAGTCCTCGGCGGACAGGAGCGTCTTGCCGCCCTGGGCGATGGCGACGAAAAGTCCGGCCTTGTGGTCGCCGTCGTCGGTGTCGACGGCGTCGATGGTGATCACGTCGCCGCCCTTGAGTTGGAGCTTGCCCGTCCATCCGGTCTGGTAGTCGGGGACGTGGGCGATCTTGCGGCCGTTGACGTAGAGCTGTCCGTAGTTGTCGATGAGGACCCTGGCGTCGAACGTGCCGCTGGGGAGGTTGTCCGGCCAGACGGTCTTAAAGTAGATCTTCGGCCTGGCCCGCGGCGACCAGACGAACCGCCCGGTGAAACCACCGTCGAACTGTCGCGGGGGCAGGGCGGGTCCGCCGTCGGCGGCCTGAGGCAGGATCACCATTCCCAGCCCCCCGGCGGCGTTGGTGATGGTCTCCGGGCGCAGGCCCTTGGCGACCTCGGCGCCGGTGGCGTCCATGACTTCCTTGAAGACCTGGTCGACCAGAACGTCGTCGCTGCCTGCGCGATCGCTGGCCAGCGGCAGGGAGCCGAGCGCGATGACCTTGCCTCCGTTGCGGAAGAACTCCAGCACCTTGGGAACCAGGCCGTAGCGGACGACTTTGGAGTCGGCGAGGATGAGCACCTTGTACCGCTCGCCGCTGACCACCAGGTGCCCGTCCTCGATCTCGGCGCGAGCGGCCGACTGATCGTCGATGAAGTCGAAGTCGATGCCGGCGTTGAACAGTTCGGCGGCGGCCTGGAACGCCGGTTTTTGATCGCCCATTCCCGCCTGCATGGTCGCGGTGGGGTACAGAATGGCGACGTCGCAGACGTGGCGGCCCTGGCTGAGCAGGTAGCTCAGCCGCCGGGCGTAGTGGAACCACTTCTGGGCGTGGGGCCAGTAGGGCATGCGGAAATGGAAGTCCGGCGGGGCCCACTCCCACCATCCGCCGTCGGTGGAGTAGTACAGCCCGTGCAGGCACAGCAGGTTGCCCCCGAAGAGGAAGTGGCGGTCAAGCTGCTCGGTCAGCCACTCGGGCCTGCTCGCCCAGCCCATCGAATGGAACGCCTCCAGCCAGGTCCGCGGACGCTCGTACAAGTGGGCGATCGAGCTGGAGACCTTCGTCTGGAGGAACGACAGCCCCCGGGCCGGGGCGTCGTTGCCCGGGGCGGTGAACCACCGCGTGGCCCGGAAATAGTCGCCGTACTCCAGCGGGGCCAGACCGCGCCCGTTGTTGTCGCAGCCGTAGATCAGGCCGCGCTTCCAGTGCCACTCGAAGACGGGTTTGAAGTAGCGCTCCTCGGCCAGGTCCATCACCACGTCCCAGTAGTCCAGGCGGACCTTGGGGGTGATCATCCCCGCGTTCTGGCGCAGGGCGGGCAGGAACTGGACGATGTCGTAGTCCTTGCGGTCCTGGAACTCCTTGCGGAAATCCTCCGACCACACGCCCAGGTGGAGCGGGATGCCCAGTTCGTCCTGGAAGAAGAAGTTGAGTCCCTTGCGGGCCTGGGGCGCGGTGCGGTCCTCGAATCGCTGGAAGTAGACGCGGCAGAGTTCCTGCCCGTGCTTGGGGTGGAGCATGTAGTTCGGCTTCAGCGTACTGACGACCACCATGCAGTCTTCGCCCGCCGGGGCGGTCCATGTCAGCGTTGCGTCCTTGACGGCGTCCTTGAGATCCTGGCCCGCGTTGACGTCCATGCCCTTCTCGGTCAGAGGATAGGCGAAGGCGGCGAGAAAGTCCTTCGGCAGGGCCTGCTTGAGTTCCTTGCCGCCGGCGAGCCTGGCCTGCGTCCACTGGACCTCTCCGAGATAGCTCTTCATGTGGGGCAGGTTGGCCAGTTCGTCGATGTAGCTGCCGTTGCCGGGCCAGTTGAAGGTGTAGTCATCCAGTCCCAGGCCCATGCCTCGCTTGGCGCACTCCTGGGCGGCCTGGCTCCAGAAGTCCCACCAGGGCTGCGACCAGACGGGCGGCTCGCCCGGCACGGTGCGCCCGAAGGCCGCGTAGCCCTTGGCGTTGAGTTCCTTGTCGGCCTGCACGTGGGAGTGGATGTAGCTGACGGCGAATCCGTCGGTGCCGACCTGGGCGAGTTGGTCGAGCTGCCAGGCCAGACGGGCGACGTCCAGGCGGTCGCCGTTCCACCAGTAGAACGGCACGTTGCCGTACCCCTTGGGCGGGTCGGCGAAATGCTCCAACGGGTCAAGCTTCGGATCCGTGCTGGGAAAGCCCAGCAGCGGGCCCTTGGGCAGGGGAGGCAGGTTCTCGGCCAGCGCGTGCCGCCCGTCCTCGGCCCACAGCGGTCCGGCCTGCAGGCCGGACAGGAAGGCTAGAGACACGGCGAACATCCACGTCTTGGGCGTGCGGTGCATGGAGTTTCCTTTCGGTTCGCGGACGAGTATACCCCAAACGCTTCGTGGAGACCAAGGGGCCCCGCCCCGCTTTGTCCCAGGAAAGCCTCTGGTCGATTCTCCCACGCCTGCGTATAATCGACTCCCGCAAGGCGAGGATTTGTTCAAGCAAAGGAGAACGTGCATGAAGACGCCCTTCCTGCCGGCCCTGGCGATTGTGCTGGCCGCCGCCATGCCCGCTCGGGCGGCCTACGTCCCCTGGGACGCCCTGGTCGTCGAGGCGACCGACGGCCCCAACTGGGTGCATCTGGGACCGCCCGCCCGGATCAAGCTGTACCCGGTCAATGCCGCGCCGGTGGACTGCCTGTTCGATGTCCGAAAGGACAAGGACTCCAGCGCCAAAGGCCTGAACGCCCTCAAGTTCCAATTCAACGGGGAGAAGGCCGGGCACATGAGTTCCACCGCTCTGAGCGGCTCGTTCCAGATCATCAACGACCCCAAGGACTCCGGGCAGCTCTTCGCGGACATCCTGCTCATGGTGGCCGTCAACGCGCCGTCGCTCGACCCGTCGTGGAGTCTGACGCTCAACGGCAACACCCTGTCGGGTTCGCAGTTCGCCTACGTGGACGGCACAGCCGCCCCAACGGGCCGGCCCTCGGGATACTATCCTGCCGGCGAGCCGGGCGAGAGCGACCCCCAGGGCACCGACCCCTCGCGCGACGAGATCTCCCACCTGTTCACCGGCGGCATGGTGAGCATCTATGCGTTTACGGGCGTGAACCTGACCAAGACCGGCGGGCTGCTGGACATCGACTACAGCTTTGCCAGCCTTCCCGGCGACGCCACCTTCAGCGCCTACGCGACCATGCTGGACATCAACGGCGACCCGGTGGGCGTCAAGCATACCAACCGTTCGTGGGACGACGCCCGGGCCAGCGACGACCTGATTTCCACTTTCAGCGTGCTGGCCACGGCGGACGATGCTACTATTCCCGAGCCGGCGACCCTTCTGGCGGCTGGCACTTGCCTGGCCGCCCTGGGCGGGTATATTCGTCGGCGAAGGTGATCCGCCGAACGGCAGCAGCGGCGGATCGCCGGGCCGACAACAGGCCGGGAGAAGCCGTGCCGCCGCGACGAGACCAGAACGGTGACCGCCGTGCGACGATTCGCCGTGGCCCCTGCGCGCGGAGGGCGGCGTTTACCCTGGTGGAAGTCCTGGTGGTGGTGGCGGTGGTGGCGCTGCTGCTGGCGATGCTGGGGCCCGCCCTCGGACGGAGCAAGGATCTGGCCGCCTTCGCCGCCTGCAAGAGCCGCCTCCACCGGGCAGGGCTGGGCGTCATGCAGTACGCCCAAGCCAACCGCGGACTGTTGATCCAGACCCCCACGCTTCAGAATCCTCTTGTCGAGGCGGTGCGGGCGTATCATCTCGACCATCCCTACGTCCAGGCGCCGGAAGACCTGTATTGCCCCTCTCTCACCGCGCCGGAACTGGCCTGCGAACCGGACAACCTCCGGGCTGGGCAGATCGGCTACTTCTACTACTGCGCCAAGCAGTACCCCGCCGACTCGTCAATCAGCACGTTCCTGCGGCATCAGGTGCCCTGGCCCCGGCAACTGGCCACGTGGGAGCAACCGCACCGATGGGTCTTCAGCGACATCTTTCGCAGCGGCGTGCCCACGGCCCACTCGATGTTCAAGAAGGGCGTGAACTACCTCATGCTGAGCGGCGAGGTCAGTTCGACGACCGAGAGCCCGCGGGAAAGTTTCCACTGAGACGGACATGGCGACCTGGCTGATCGGCATTGACGACACCGACAACGACTCCAGCCCCGGCACGGGGCAGATCGCCCGCCGCCTGATGGGCGAGTGCCTCGCCCGCGCGTGGCGTCACGCCGGCGTGACGCGTCACCAGTTCCTGGTCGACCCGAGAATCCCTTACACCTCGCACAACAGCGGGGCGTGCCTGGCCGTCGAGGGCGAGGGCGACCCGGGAGAACTGGAATTCGCCTTCGAGTGGCTGGCCGGCACGGCTGCGGATGGGTCCGACCCGGGCCTGTGCCTGATGCGAGCCCGGGCCGTCAGCGCGGAGATGATCGAGTTCGGCTGGCGGGCGAAGCGGGAAGTGGTTACCATGGACCAGGCCCGCCAGGTCGCCCGCCGGGCGGGCGCGGACCTGCGGGAGCTGGGCGGCAGCGGATTGGGCGTCATCGGCGCCCTGGCGTCGGCGGCCCTGCGAGCCGACGGGAACGAAGGACGGTTTCTGGACCTGCCCGGCCTGCGGGAACTGGGCCAGCGCGTCCACCTGGATGAGATTCGCCGCCTGGGTGTGCACGTGTTGTTCGAGCAGCCCCCGCCGGAGGGCGGGGGGGCGTGGTGCGAGACGTTGAATTGGGTTCGCCCCCGACTGGCCGACGGGCAGGCGGTCTGGCCGGTCAAGTGGAGCATGGAACATGACGCGTGGGTCCCAGTCGATAGCCGCAAGAATCGGCCCCTGGAGTAGGACGCGGACCGTCCAGATGCACCTGGCCCCGTTGGCGGTGGGTGTGCTGGCGGGGGTCCTGGCGGCGCAGGTTCGCCTGCACCTGGGAATGCCCGGTCACAAGGCCTTGTTCTGGATGGTCCCGGTTCTGGGCGCCCGGCTCATCTGCCGCAGCCGACTGGGCACGACGCTCGGCGCCGCCGGCGCCAGCGGCGCCTCCATGTTGCTGGGAGGCAACCTGGCCGGGGGACCAACCATGGCGTTCCTGGTCGTCCTGGCCGGGGGACTGCTGGACGCCGCAGCCGCCTGGGGAGAACGCCTTCGACTGCCCGCCTGGCTGCTGGTGCCCCTGCTGGGCCTGGCGGGATTGGCTGCCAATCTCCTGTGCATGGTCAAGAGGCTGTTCAGCCCCTCCTACGAACCACACGTCGTTCTCGGCCTGACGGGTCTGGCGGCCGTCATCATGTCCTACGCCCTGTTCGGGCTGATCGGCGGGCTGGGCGGGGCCCTGATCGGCTGCTTGATCCGCAAAAAGAGCTAGACGCGACTCGCGACTGAGGTTATGATGCATACAGGCGGTCGAGGAACCGCCCCTTTGGATGCGACATCGATCATGAAGGAGAGGGCCATGAAACGTCATTGGAGCGTTCGGGTCTTTCTGTTGGCCAGTTTGAGTGTCTGCCTGTCTGCTCAAGCGAGCACCCTGTACACGACCAACTTCAGCGGCGGCGCCGGCAGCCAGCCGACCGGCTTCTCCGCGTATGCTGACTCCGGGATGAACAGCGAAAACGATGGGGCGGGCGAATACGAGCAGGAGCGGATCAACGCCAACGGCGTGTCGATCGCCTACTACAGCGATGCCGCCGACTTCGCCAGCGGCGACTGGCGCGACGTGACCGCCGTTACCCAGACCCGCTACAGCGGGGCGGGCAACAACAAGAACGGCCTGATCTTCCGCGCCAGGGGCATCACCTCTATCGGCACCGGCGATTTCTACCATGTCCGGATGGAGGGCAATGCCCTCATGCTGTGGCGGTTCAACAACGGCTCGGCCGTCCAGCTTGCCACCATCCCCACCACTGAGAGCATCACCAACCCGGCCAACCGTTGGCTGCGCGTGACGGCAGTCAACGTGCCCAACCCCGGCACCGACCACGTGCAGATCACGGCGGAGTTGAGCAAGAACTCCACCTTCACGCAGGTCATCGGCACGCTGGACTACACCGACACGGCCTCCAACGCCATCACCCGCTCGGGCGGCGTGGGCTATCGCAGCAACAACACCGTCGGTTCGGCCTCCCGCTCGGTTTTCGACAACCTGGTCGTCACCGGCAACAACGACGACCTGCTCTGGTACGACGACTACTACAACACGACCGGGCCGGGAATGCAGGCCTTCCTCGGCGGCAGCCGCAACCAAAGCATGGTAAACGGCAAGTACCAGAGCGACGGCAGCGGGACGATGCTGGCCCTGATAAACGGCGTGGACACGTCCGCCGAGGAATGGGCCAGCGTCAGCGCCAGCGCCCTGATGCGGTTCAACACCGGCAACGACAATGGCACCCTGAGCGCCGGTCTGATCGTCGGGGCGGACGGCGTCGTCGACACCGCCACGGGCGACTACTACCTCTACCGGGTCAGCCGGCTGGAGGCGGCTTCCACCTACCAGGCCGAGTTGCTCCGCTCCAACGGCGGGGTGCTGACCTCGCTGGGGACCATCCCGCTGAGTTCCTCGAACATCCCTGAGAGCCAGAATATCTTCCTGCAGATGATCCGGTGGGGCGGGCCGGGCGCCATCCACCTCCAAACGTGGGCCTCGCTCAGCCAGGACTTCTCCAACCCCTTCGCGATGTTCGACATCTTCGACAACGATCCGAACGCCCTGGGCGGCGCGGGCAGCGTCGGCTTCTACGCCTCCGGCGGCGGGCCGGTCAACTTCGACAACTTCACCGTCATTGCAGTCCCCGAGCCCCTCACGCTCAGTGCCGCCCTGTTGGCCTTGGGCGGCCTGGGTGGCTATCTCCGCCGGCGACGTTCGTAGTGCCGCCTGCCTGAGACAGGCAGGCCGTCAGGAATCCTCGACACGTGCCGCAGACACAAGGCCGACGGCACAAGGCTCTTGCTGGCTCACCAAGAGTATGCTCAAGGCTTTTCTCCATTGACATAAAGATCGGCCAATCATATCTTCCTGGCGTTTATGCATACAAATGGCAAAACTCAGGGAGAGTCCATTGGCTGAGGCAATCCAGGCAACCGCCCAGACGCAGTACTTGCCCGCCCGCAAGCCGACGATCTACTTCATCGGCATGACCACGGGCAAGAGTTCGATCATGAAGGTCTTTCCCCGTTGGGCGGAGCATCTGCGGCTTGGCGACGTGGCCATCCAGGGCATCGACTGCAAGTGGCACGACGATCCGGCCGTCTACCGCCGGGCCGTCGAGTTCATCAAGTCCGACCCGCTCTCGCTGGGGGCGTTGGTGACCACGCACAAGATCGACCTGCTGACGGCCTGCCGGGACCTGTTCGAGCATCTCGACCCGTACGCCCAGCTCATGGGCGAGATCAGTTGCATCTCCAAGCGAGGCGGGCAGCTTCGCGGGCACGCCAAGGACCCCATCACCAGCGGGCTGTCGCTGGAGGCTTTCTTGCCGGGCGGCCACTGGCGCGAGACCGGCGCGGAGGTCTTCAGCATCGGCGCGGGCGGGTCGTCCATCGCCGTCACCAGCTACATCATGGATCGCGACAGGCACGGCGACAACATGCCCTCGCGGATCATCGTGTCCAATCGAAGCCAGCCGCGGCTGGCGGAAATCCGCGAGATCCACCACAAGATCGGTTCGCCCGTGCCCGTGGAGTATCACCACGCTCCCCGGCCGGAGGACAACGACGCCCTGATGGCCACCCTGCGGCCGCACTCGCTCGTGATGAACGCCACGGGCCTGGGCAAGGACGCCCCCGGCTCGCCGCTGACCGGATCGGGCGTCTTCCCCGACCGCGGGTTCGCCTGGGACTTCAACTATCGCGGGGACCTCTTGTTCCTCGACCAGGCCCGCGCCCAGCAGGCCGGCCGGCGCCTGCACGTCGAGGACGGCTGGGTGTACTTCATTCACGGCTGGACCCGCGTGGTCGCCGAGGTGTTCGACGTGGACATCCCGACCGCCGGGCCCGCCTTCGACGAGATTTCCCGCATTGCACGGGAGGCCAGATGATGGACTGCAACTGCCGCCACAAGATCATGATGCCCTGGTCGGTCGACATCGACCTGGCCGACGGGACGATGCGAGAGCCCGACCGCGTCCTGGTCCGCCGGGCGTCGGACATGGAAGGCTACTACAAGGACCCGGCCGCCCTGCGCGACCTGATCGGCCAGGACGACCCGGTCCACTACGAGGTCTTCGAGAAGCAGATCCCCGAGCAGTACGGGCAGCTCCTGCTGTGCATCAGCAAGCTCCACCCCGGGCGCGTCGGCGACGAGTGCTTCATGACCAAGGGCCACTACCACACCATCAGCCACACCGCCGAGGTCTACCTGTGCATCCGCGGGCAAGGCTACATGCTGATGAAAACCGCCGACGGGCAGTGCGTGGCCGAGCCCATGCGGCGCAACCGCATGGTCTACGTCCCGCCGTGCTGGGCCCACCGTTCCGTCAACACCGGCGACGAGCCGCTGATCTCCTTCTGCGTCTACCCCGGCGACGCGGGGCACAATTACGGCGACATCGCCCAGCAGGGCTTCCCCAAGCGGGTATTCATCCGCGACGGACGCGAGGTCATCGAATGAGCAAGGGCAAGGTCCTGGTCACGCCGCGGTCGATCTCGGCCGGCGGGCATCCCGCCCTGGACCGCGTGGCCGCCGCCGGCTACGAGGTGGTCTTCCCCACGCCAGGCAAGCAGCCCAGCGAGGCCGAGCTTGTCGCCGCCGCCGCCGGATGCGTAGGCTACCTGGCCGGCGTCGAGCCCATTTCCGCAGCCGTTCTGGAAGCGGCCACGAGCCTGCGGGTCATCAGCCGAAACGGCGTGGGCATCGACAACATCGACCTGCCCGCCGCCCGGCGCCTGGGCATCGCCGTCCGCAAGGCCGTCGGCGCCAACGCCCGCGGGGTGGCGGAGTTGACCATGGCCCACATCCTGGCCCTCACCCGTTGGGTGGGCCTGGGCGACCGGGCCATCAAGGCCGGCGCCTGGCAGCGGCGCAAGGGCATCGAACTGGTCGGACGCACGCTCGGGCTGATCGGCTGCGGGCACATCGGCAGGCTGGTCGCCCGCTTCGCCATGGGGCTGGACATGAAGGTGCTGGCCTTCGACGTGGTCGCCGACGCCTCCTTTGCCCCGGGCGAGGGCTTCGCCTGGGCCGAACTGGAGCAGGTGCTGGCGGGCGGCGACATCATCAGCCTCCACTGCCCGGCCCCCGCGGACGGCTCCTGCCTGATCGACGCGGCGGCCATCGCACGCATGAAGAAGGGCGCGTTCCTGATCAACACCGCCCGAGCCGAACTGGTGGACCAGGCCGCCCTGGCGGCCGCGATCGAGAGCGGGCACGTGGCCGGCGCGTCCATGGACGTGTTCCGGACCGAGCCGCCCGGCGAGGACCCGCTGGTCGCCAACGACCGGGTCCTGGCCACGCCCCACGTGGGCGGCTTTACCGACGAGAGCGTCGATCGGGCCGTCGAAATGGCCGTCGACAATCTGCTGGAAGAACTAAGCAGCGAGTAGCCCGCAGCCGGTAGTCGGTGCGCAGCCACAGCCGCAGAGGACGGGCTACAGGCTACTGACTACTGGCTGCCATTACGAACCAGGAGTTTCTTATGTCAGAAGACGTCATGCAGCGTGTCGCCAAGTGCGGCGTGATTCCCGTCATCGCGTTGGACCAGGTGGAGGCGGCCCTGCCGCTGGCCGACGCCCTGCTCGAAGGCGGGCTGCCCGTGGTGGAGATCACCTTCCGCACCGCGGCCGCCGCCGAGGCCATCCGCGTGATCTCGCGCGAGCGACCGCAGCTTGCGGTGGGGGCGGGCACGGTCCTTACCGAGGACAACATCGCCGCCGCCCTGCACGCCGGGGCCACCTACATCGTCGCGCCGGGGCTCAACCCGGCCATCGTCAAGCGGGCCCAAGGGCTGAACCTGCCCATCGTCCCCGGCGTGGCCACGCCCACCGACATCGAGGCCGCCCTCGTGCTGGGCTGCAAACTGCTCAAGTTCTTCCCTTCCGAGGCCCTGGGCGGGGTGCCCATGCTGGAGGCCCTCTCCGCGCCCTACAAGCACACCGGCGTCCGGTTCGTGCCCACCGGGGGGGTCAACACCGAGAACCTCGAACGTTACCTTCGCGTGCCCACCGTCGCCGCGGTCGGCGGGACGTGGATCGCCAAGAAGGACGACCTGGCCGCGGGCAACTGGGCCGCCATCCGCGACCGCTGCAAGGCGGCCATGGAGATCGTGGCCAAGGTCCGCGGGAGCAACCAGTAGGCCGTAGCCAGTAGTCAGTAGGCAGGAACCGCGATGGCCGAGGGTGGCCGATATTCAGCCTCCTGAGGAACCGGTTGCCGAATGAAGGCTCACCACCGGCCTTGTGCAGGTGGGAGCGTGACTCGCAGTCAGCGATGCCGGCTACAGGCTACTGGCTACGGGCTACAGGCTACAGAGTGCGAATGCAGCGAGCAGGCATGGGAATTTCCGCATATCCCGGCGGGGTGGTGGAGTTGTGGCGGGCGGACCTGCCCGCCGGCGCCGTTGCGCTGGCCTGGCTGGGCCAGGCCGGCTTCGCCATCCGTGCGGGCGGCCTGCGCATCCTGATCGACCCCTACCTCAGCGATCACCTGGCCCGCAAGTACGCCGGCACGCCGATGCCCCACGTGCGGATGATGCCGCCGCCCCTCCAGGCCGACGAGATCCGCGACCTGGACCTGGTCCTCTGCACCCACCGCCACAGCGACCACATGGACCCGGGCAGCCTGGGCGAACTGGCGGCCAACAACCCCGCCTGCCGGTTTGTCGTGCCGCGCGCGGAGATCGAGGCCGCCGTGCGGGCCGGCGCGCCGGACGACCGCCTCGTGCCGCTCAACGACGGCGAGAGCTTCGCCCCGGCCGACGGCCTGGAGGTCGTGGCGATCGCGTCGGCCCACCCCGAGCCGTCCACCGACGAGCGGGGGCTGCACCGCTTCCTCGGCTACGTCCTGCGTGGCACGGGCATCTTGCCCGTGCGTCCCATGGGCGTCCCGCCCGTGGAGGCAGGGCCGGGACGGCCCTGCGACGCATGGGCGGGACGCCCATGCCACGTCACCCTCTACCACAGCGGCGATTGCGTGGTCTATAGCGGCCTGGCCCGGCGCCTGAGGGAACTGGGAGTGAACCTGGCCCTGCTGCCGGTCAACGGGCGCAGCGACGAGTTGACCGCCCGAGGCGTGCCGGGCAACATGGACTTCGACGAGGCCGTCGCCCTCTGCCGCCTGGCGCGGATCCCCGCGATGATCGTTCATCACTTCGGGATGTTCGACTTCAACACCGCCGACCCGGCCGACCTGCGACGCCGCGCGGCGAAACTGGACGAGCGACGGCTGATCTGCATCGTGCCGTTCGTCAAGGAGCACTACATGGCCCATGGCATTCCCCCCTCGTCCGCCGAGGCGCCTGCCTCTCCGCGCGACGCATCGACGCAAGACCAGGCCCCGCTGCTGGACCCGGCGGAGCGGTTCTTCCTCGACCCGGCCTCGCCCGTCCCGCTCTATCACCAGATCGAGCAGATCCTCCTGGAACGCATCGCCGGGCGGAACGCCGTGGGGCGGCTCCTGCCGACCGAGAAGGACCTGATGGCCATGTTCGCCGTCAGCCGCGCCACCGCGCGGAAGGTCTACGAGAACCTCTCCGCCAAGGGCCTGGTCGAGCGCCGCCGCGCCCTGGGCACCCGCGTGATCGCCCGGGAGATCAGCGAGGACCTCGGACGCCTCAAGAGCTACACCGAGGAGATGAACCTCAAGGGCCTCAAGATCACCACCAAGCTGCTGGAGGCCCGCCTGCACACCCCCGACGAGCGGGTGGCCGCCAAGCTCCGCCTCGAACCCGGCCAGCAGACCCTCCAACTTCGCCGCCTGCGAGGCACCGACGAGGTCTTCCCCATCGTGCTGCTGGTCTCGGAGATCCCGGCCTCGTTCGGAATCGACCCCAACGAGGACTTCACCGGCTCGCTCTACAAGCTGATCGAGGAGAAGTACAACATCCCCATCGAGTTCGGCGACGAGGAGATCCGCGTCGCCGAAGCCGCCGGCGAAGAAGCCAAGCTGCTGGGCGTACCCGCGGGCAAAGGGCTGCTCGTGATCGAACGCGTCACCTACGCCCGCGGCGAACGGCCCCTCGAGTTCGTCCGCGGCGTCTACCGGCCGGAACACTACACCTTCTCGATCCGGATCCGAAGGTAGCGTTTGTAGTGACGCCGTTAGGCGTTCCTTCCGTTTTGCGCGTGCACAGGGCTGGCGTCCCACGCCCTTACGGGCGCACTACGAGCGCCTGCTTTCGTACTCCTCCCGCAGCACCCGCGTCTCGTCCAGCAGGGCCTCGATCTGCTCGTCGCGCACGTCCTGGTCCATGTTGATGCAGCACACGCCGGTCAGGCGCGGGTCGCCCGACTCCTTCACCAGGCGGCGCACGGTCGAGCGGATCTCGTCCGGGCTCTGGCGTGCGATCTCGACGGGGCTGTAGCGGATGTTCAGGAAGGTGTGCGGCAGGTGACGCCGCAACGCGGCCAGGTCCCCGCCCCAGCCGACGTCCAGGAAGTCCAGTGCCTCCAGTTTCGCGAACGACTCGGCGAAGCGGTGCGGGTCGGCCCCGCAGTAGTGGATGCCGAACGGCCGATGGCGCCGGCACCACGCCTGGTCCAGCGGCATCAGCAGACGCTCGTAGTCGTCGCACGAGATCATCGTGTGCGAGCACTCGCTGTGCAGGAAAACCGGCCGGGCGATGTGCCGCACGTTGCGGTTGACGCTGATGGACGTGGTGCCCGTGCGCCCTGCCAGGGCCTCGGTGAACGTCTCGATGACGGCGGCGATCCGCTCGAACTGCCCGGCCACCTCGTCCGGCCGGTCGAGCATGTCCAGGAACAAGTCCTGCCCGCGGAGGTCCAGCGCGACGTTCAGCACGCCGCCCCAGTTCACGTCGCCCACCAGCGCCCCGTGGCGGGCCTCCAGGGCGTCCATGAGCACCTCGAGCTTGCGGAAGGCCGGGCTCGCGGGCGCGGCCTCCGCCTGCACGTCGAGCCGCTCGCGGCAGTCGCAGTGCACTACCGGCGGGCCGTCCGCGACGTACTCGACGCGGCAGCCCAGCATCTCGGAGATGAGGTACCCGGCCGCCAGATGCACCGCCCCGACCACCGGCAGACTCAGCCCCCGCTCGCGACCCAGCCCATACCGTCCGAACCGCTCGTGCAGCACGTCCTCCATCTTCCGCTCGGCCTCGACCCGCCGGGCCGGATGGTAGAAGAAGTCCTCGTCGAAGGTGATCCCCGCATGGCGGTGCCACCACGACGGCGCCAGCACGATCTCCGTCGGCAGCGGGGGGGATTGGATGTAGGGACTGGCCATCACGGCATTGTCAATTGACCATGGACCGTTGACAATCGAATTCTGCCCCCGCGCTTGCCGGCGCCTTCAATGGTCAATGGTCAATGCTACACGGCGTGTCGGCGGGTCTGGGCGGCATCGAGCAGGGCGCTGGCCCGGTCGTGGTGGTAGGGCAGCAGGTCGCGGGGAACGGCCTGTTCGCCCAACTCGTGCTGCACCATGAAACGCGCACAGCCGCTGCGTCGCCCGTGGCAGTACTGGCGGCGGTACAGCCCGGCCGTGCCGGGCAGGTTGTCCATCTCGTTGCGGAAGAACAGGCAGTCCTTGCGGAACTCGCAATCCGACATCTGACTTCTCCTTGGCTCCTCGGTCAACCCCCTTCAGACATATCGGCACGAGCGGGGGGGCGGTCCAGTTGCCGCCCTCCGGTCGCCGCCCGAATCGAAACCGTCGAATGTCCCATTTTTTCGGAAAATCAGACCCCATGTTTCTGGGGTTGTCTTGGGATTCAAGTGCCGAATCTGTAAGCATTTATGTGGATGATCCAAATATCATAAAAATCGGATCAATCGGATTAACAGGCGCAGAAACGGGACATTCAGACCCCAAATGGGACATTCGGCGTCGTTTTCGCGTCCGAGCGTTCGCCGCGACCAGGCCGACAAGTCGTGCAATCGGGACGGTCATGCCCTATCATGAGCGCCGGCTATGCTCAAGGCGATCATCTGCGACTGGAACCGGACGCTTTTCCCCGACGAGTACGAAGAGGGTTTCTTCGGCGGGTTGTGCACCCGGGCCTTCGTGCGCAGCCTGGTGCAGGTGCAGGTGCGGCGGACGTTTCGCCTGATGGGCCTGGCCCAGAAGTGCTACCGCCTGCTTCAGCGGGCCCGCCGGGACCGCGCCCGCACGCCCGCCTACATCGCCGTGGTCACCGCCCTGATGAACCGGTACGCCCTCAAGGGCCTGCCCGCGACGTTCATCGCCCATTACGTCGAGTCGTACGCGCGGCGGTCCGCCCGGCGGCTCGACCGCAGGCTGCTGGACCCCATCGCCGAGGTCCGCCGCCGCCACGGCGTCCGAGTCGGCATCCTCTCCAGCGGCTGCCAAAGCGGCATCCGCCGCACGCTCGAACTGGCCGGGCACGAGGTGGACTTCATCCTGGCCAACGAGTTCGTCTACAGCGGCGGCCTGGTCGACCATTTCCGTATTACCGTCATGCGCAATAAGCTGCCCCTCCTGGAGCGGGCCCTGGCCGAACTCGACGTCCCGCCCGAGCAGACCATGTACGTGGGCGACAGCCTCCAGGACGAGCAGTGCTTCCGTCACGTCGCCCACCCGGTGCTGTCCTTCTGGACCCGGCCCGAGGAGCGCGAACGCTTCCGCGACGACTGCGGGGCCTTCTGCCCGCCCACCCAGGACGACTTCCGCCGCTATCTCGATTCGCTGCTGACCGCCGGCTGACCCCTGGCCTCCGCCCGCCGGCGCGCGACAGCCCTCGTTGCCTGTTGTGGTGAGACGGCCCGCGAAGTAGACTGGCGCCGCTATGGCGGACTTGTACGTTCATCTCAACGGGCGGCTCGTGCCGGCGGGCGAGGCGCACCTGTCGGTGTTCGACGCGGGCTTCCTGCACGGCGCGTCGGCCTTCACCACGATGCGGGCCCACAACGGCGTGGTCTTTCGCCTGCACCGCCACCTGAGGCGACTGATGGACACCGTCGAAGCGATGCACCTGCGCTGCGGCGCGACGGCGGAGACTCTGGCGCAGGCCGTCCGCGAGCTGCTGGAGGCCAACAAGCTGTCCGAGGCCCAGCTTCGCGTCACGCTCTCGCCGGGCGCCGCCCACGGCGAGGGCGAGCCGACCGTGCTGGTGACGGCCGGGCCGCTGGCGGAGTATCCCGCGTGGTGGTACGACAAGGGCATCATGGTCACGGTCGCCCCGTTCAAGCAGTCGCCCGCCGATCCGGCGGCGGGACGCAAGACGGGTTGTTATCTGTCCCGCGTGTTGGGGCGGCGTCTGGCGGCCGAGCAGGGCGCCGAGGAGGCCCTGTGGTTCACCGACGACCACCGCCTGGCCGAGGCGTGCTTCAGCAACGTCTTTCTGGTGCTGGCGGGCGAGCTGCGGACGCCGCCGCTGTCCACGCCCGTCCTGCCGGGCATCGTTCGCGAGGCGGTGCTCGAACTGGGCCGCTCGCTCAATGTCCCCTGTCGCGACGACGCCGACCTCACCGTCCGCGACATGCTGGACGCGGGCGAGGTCTTCATCACCAGTTCGCTGACAGGCGTCCGTCCGGTGGTGAGGATCGAGCGCCACGTCGTGGGCGACGAGGCACCGGGGCGGTTGACGCGGCGGCTGATGGACGCGTACCGGGAACTGCTCGATCGGGAGTGCGTGTAGCGGGTCAGCAAGATGGCGCGCCCCCGGGCGGCTGAGACCCCGCTCGGGCGCGGCGCGGAAAGGAGACGCCGATGCGAGTCGCCGACGTGGTGGACGTGCTGGAGCGGTTGGCCCCGCCGGAGCTGGCGGCCGAGTGGGACAACGTCGGGCTGCTGATCGGCTCGGGCGATTCGACCTGCCGGCGGGTCATGCTCTGCATCGACCTCACGCCGGACGTCCTGGCCGAGGCGCGTCGCAGCCGCTGCCAGCTCGTGGTGGCCTACCACCCGCCGATCTTCAAGCCGCTCTCGCGGCTCACCCCCGCCGAGGCGCCGGTGGTGGTCGAGGCGATCCGCCACGGCCTGGCCGTCTACTCGCCCCACACCGCGCTGGACGCGGCGGCGGGGGGCACGAACGACGTGCTGGCCGAGATACTGGGCCTGGGCCAGTGCCGCCCCCTCGAGCACACGGACGCCTCGGCCCAGTGCAAGATCGTCGTCTTCACCCCGCCGGGCGAGCTGTCGCGGGTGGCGGACGCGGCCTTCTCGGCCGGGGCGGGCATCATCGGACAGTACTACGACTGCGCGTTCTTCTCCCACGGCATCGGGGCGTTCTGCGGGGGCGAGGGCAGCAAGCCCACCGTCGGGCACGCGGGGCGGCACGAGGCGACCGAGGAGGTCCGCCTGGAGATGATCTGCCCGCGGGCCGACGTGGCCAGGGCGGTGGGGGCCATCCGCGCCGCCCACAGCTACGAGGAGCCGGCCATCGACGTCTACCCGCTGGCCGACTCGTTCGACGCTCGCGGCATGGGCCGGATCGGCCGGCTGGCCAGGCCCGCCGGCGTGGACGAGCTCGTCCGGCGCGTCAAGCGGGCGCTCAAGCTCAAGCACGTGCTCCTGGCCTCGCCGCCCGCCCGCCCCGCCAGGGTCGCGATAGCCGCCTGCTCGGCGGGGTCGGCCGGCTCGATGTTCCGCGCCGCCGCCGCACAGGGCGCCGCCTTCTATCTCACCGGCGAGATGCGCCACCACGACGCCCTGGCCGCCACACAACTCGGCCTGACCGTCCTCTGCACCGGGCACTCCAACTCCGAGCGCGTCGCCCTGGGCCGCCTGGCTGAGCGGATCGTCAGTCGCCTGCCCCGTCTCAAGCTCCAACTCTCCCAGCGCGACCGCGACCCGTTCGACATCGTCTGACGGCTGGGGCCTGACTCATCCCCAGTCATAAGAGGCGCTACCTGCCCAGGGCGGCCCTGCCCGACATGTTCTGTGGGGTCGCATACTCTCAATTGCCCACATCTTCATTCCCTCCGCCGTACAGGCCCAACGGGCCGGCGTAGGATAGCCCAGGCCTGCCTGCCGTAGGCAGGCCTGGGCTACTTTCTTACGGGCCTTCGGCCCTGCCTCCCTTAAGGGCCGACCTGCCCTCCCGAAGGTACGGCCTGCCCAGGCGGCGGCTTCCAGAAAAGCGGCGCCAAAGTGGGGATGAGTCAGCTCCGGGGTGTCTTGACGCCCGCCGGAAGTGAGGTAGAAGGAAGGCGAAGCGAGTGCGCAGTTTCGGGTCGTTTGAACGACTGGGCTGAAAAAGAGAGAGGACGCACTATGAAGACCCTGGGCTTGACCTTGGTCGTGCTCGCGCTGCTGGTCTCGTCGGCCGGCGCCGGCAGCGTGATTCCCGTCTCCGCGACCGCCTCCAACACGATCGGCTCGCCGTTCAACCGCATCGCCGACCACGTCCGCAACGCCTCGGGCCTGGTCGGCGACCAGCACGGGACCGCGCCGGACGGCTCGATGTGGTTGACCACGAACAGCCCGCCGACCACGGCGGCAACGATGACGTTCGACCTGGGCGGGAGCTTCCGCATCAACGGCTTCCACCTGTGGAACTACAACGAGGTCGGCCCGAACTTCCCCAACCGCGGGGCCAAGGACGTGCTGGTCTCGACGTCGCTGGACGGCGTGACGTACGGCCCGGCCGTGCCCATGGTCTTTCGCCGGGCCACCGGGGCCGCCACGTACGCGGGCGCGGACTACGCGATGCCCGCCGTCGACGCCCGGTACGTCAAGTTCGACATCCAGAACAACTTCGGCGGCGCCAACGCCGACACCGTCGGCCTGAGCGAGATCCGCTTCGCCACCGAGACCTCCATCGCGCCGGACATGTTGCGCCCGGTGTCGGCCTCCGCCTCCAGCACGATCAGCTCGACCTTCAACCGCATGCCCTCGATGACCATTGACGGCAGCGGCCTGGACGCCGCCGGCACGCACAACACCGGGGCGAACGGGGTGGTCTGGAACAGCAACTTCGAGGTGCCCGCGTCGATCGCCTTCGACCTGGGCGCCGCGGTTCCTCTGACCGGCTTCCACCTGTGGAACTACAACGAGGTGGGCCCCAACTGGCCCAACCGCGGCATCAAGAGCGCCGATGTGCAGGTCTCGCTGGACGGAGTGAACTACACCTCGCTGGGCACCCTCAATTTCACCCGGGCGCCCGGCGCCGCCGGCTACCTGGGCGAGGACTACTCCCTCGGCGGGCCGGTCCTGGCCCGCTACGTCAAGTTCGACAACGCCGTCAACTTCGGCGGGACCGGGAGCGATCTGGTGGGCCTCAGCGAGATCCGCTTCGCCACGCCGTCGGCCATTACCGGCGTGACGGCCGTCGGCTCCTCGCAGTACATCAACGGCACCGACCGGCGCGTCGCCTCCAACCTGGTCGACGGCAGCGGGATGAGCGGGTTCGCCCTGGAGCGGGCCGGCAACCTCATCAACACGACCAACCAGACCATGTGGCTGGCGGCCGCCGGCGACAGCCGCTCGCCCACCAACATCGTCGGGCAAACGGTGACGTTCGACCTGGGCGCCGACTACGAATTGGCGGCCACCCGGATCTGGAACTACAACGAAGGGACCGGCGGCTACACCAGCCGAGGCGTGAAACTGCTGGACATCGCCGTCTCGATGGATGGACTGGACTTCACCACGCTGGCGGGGCCCAGCGGCGGGCACTTCGCCTTGAACAAGGCCACGGGCGCCGCCGACTACGTCCTCAGCGACATGCTGGATCTGGACAACTCCTGGGCCCGCTACGTCCGCTTCACGGTCGTGGACTACTTCGGCACGAACCCGTCCAGCGACTACGTGGGGCTCAGCGAGGTGCGGTTCTACTCCGCCGTGCCCGAGCCGGCCACGCTTTCGGCTGCCGCGATGGCCCTGGCAGCCCTGGGCGGCTACCTGCGGCGGCGGCGACGGCCTACCGTTTGAGGAACTTGTCCACGTTCTCCTTGGTCACGAGCTGGAAGGGGATGAACGTTTCCTTGTCGCAGGGCTGCTTGCGGATGAGCTTGACGGCCGCCTCGACGGCCCCGCCGCCCTGCCCGCGGGCGTCCTGAAAGACCGTCGCGTCCAGCCGCCCGTCGCGGACGGCCTGGAGGGCGTCGGCGATGGCGTCCACGCCGGCGACGATGACCTTGTCCTTCCGCCTGGCCTGCTCCAGGGCGATCACCGCGCCCATGGCCATCTCGTCGTTCTGGCAGAAGACGGCCTGGACCTTGTCCCCGTGCGACTGGATCCAGTTCTCCATCAGGCTCAGGGCCTCGCCGCGGTCCCACTTGGCGCTCTGTTCGGCCAGCAGCGCCAGCCCGGGCGTGTTCTTCAGCACCTCGCGGGCGCCCGCGTCGCGCTTGAGCTGGGCGGCCTGGCCCAGGAAGCCCTGCATCATCAGCACGTTGCCCTTGCCCCCCAGGCGCTGGGCGATGTACTCCATGGCCAGGCGGGCCGACTCCTCGTCGCGCGAGCCCACGAACGCCGTCGGCGCCGCGCGCGTCTCGCTGTTGACGTTCACCACCGGCACGCCCGCCGCCAGGGCCTTGGCCACCGCGGGCGAGCTGGCCTCCACCTCGCACGGGTTCACGATGATCGCGCTGACCCCCTGAGCGATGAACCGCTCCACCTGCTCGATCTGGCGGCCCGCGCTGCGCTGGGCGTCGGTCACGATCAGCCGCACGTTCAGCTCGGCCGCCTTGTCCTCCATCGCCTTCTTCAGCATCACGATGAACTCGTTGGAGAGGTTCAGCAGCGACACGCCGATGACAGGCCGGTCGTCCTTGGCCTTGCCGTCGCCGCCGCAGCCGCCCGCGCCGGCCATCAGCCCCGCCAGCGCGACAACCGCCGTTGCCAGGTGAATCTTCCGCTTCATCGTCGGCTCCTGTGTCAATCGACAATCGAACATCGGCATTCGCGGACCGTCTACTCGCGCCGTCCCTTTCGTTCCAGCCAGACGGCGGCCACGATGATACCGCCCGTGATGATCTGCTGGTAGTAGGCGGAGACGTCCCGCATGTCGAGGGCGCTGCTGATCATGCCCATCAGCAGGGCGCCCAGCAGGGCCCCGCCGATCGTGCCGACCCCGCCCGACAGGCTGGTCCCGCCGATCACCGCGGCCGCGATGGCCGCCAGCTCGAACCCCTCGCCCGTGTTCGGCTGGCCCGTGGTCAGGCGGGAAGCGTTGATCACGCCCGCCAGCCCGGCCAGGGCGCCGCTGACGGCGTAGACGAACACCTTGACCAGCGAGACGTTCAGCCCGCACGCCCGGGCCGCCTCCTCGTTGCCGCCCACCGCGTACACGTAGCGCCCGGGGCGGCTGTGACGCAGGAACAGCCACGCCAGGCCCGCCACCGCCGCCACGATCAGCACCGGCACGGGCACGCCCGCCGCCCGCTGCCCGGCGATGGCCTTGAACGACTCTCCCAGGTCCGGGACCGGCTTGCCCCCGCTCAGCAGCAGGGCCAGGCCCCTGGCGGCCGTCATCATGCCCAGCGTGGCGATGAACGGCGCGACCCGGGCGAAGACGACGACCGCGCCGTTGACCAGCCCGCAAGCCAAGCCCGCCAGCACGCCCATGGCGATCGACACGCCCAGCGGCTGGCCCGCGCGGGCGAAGATCGCCGCCACCACCCCCGCCAGTGCCACCAGCGACCCCAGCGAGAGGTCCACCCCGCCGGTCAGCAGCACGAACGTCACGCCCACCGCCAGGATCGCCGTCACCGACACTTGCAGCAGGATGGTCATCATGTAGCTGGCGTACCCCGCCGGCGTCATGTGCGGCATGTACAGCGAATAGGCCAGCGCCGCCAGCAGCGCCAGCACCAGCGCGTAGCGGACCAGCGGGTGAGTCATTGCGGTTGTTGTCTGCACGCTCATGCGTTCTCCTCCGCCAGCACCGCGCGGCGCATCACGTCTTCCTGGCTGGCCAGGTGGGTCTCCAGCTCCCCCGTCACCCGGCCCTGGCGCATCACGACCACCCGGTCGCTCAACGCCAGCACTTCCGGCAGTTCCGAGCTGGCCAGCAGGATCGCCTTGCCCGAGCGGGCCAGCGAGCGGATCAGCTCGTACATCTCCGCCTTGGCGGCCACGTCGATGCCGCGAGTCGGCTCGTCCAGCAGCAGCACGTCCGGCTCGGTCAGCATGGCCTTGGCCAGCACCACTTTCTGTTGGTTGCCCCCGCTCAACACCCGCACGCAGCGGTCGCGGCTGGGCGTGCGGATTCCGAACCGCTCGATCTGGCGGTCGGCCAGGCGGTTCTCCACGCCGGAGCGGACCAGCGGCCCCGCGCAGCAGCGCCGCAGGTCGATCAGCGTCAGGTTGTGTTTGACCGACATGGACATCACCAGGCCGCTGCGCTTGCGGTCCTCGCCCACCATGGCGATCCCCGCAGCCAGGGCCTGGCGCGGGCGGCGAATGGCGACCGCTCGCCCCCGCACGCGGATCTCGCCCCGCTCGGCCGGGCGAAGCCCGTACACCGCCGACAACACCTCCGTCCGCCCGGCGCCCATCAGCCCGGCCAGGGCGACAATCTCGCCCGCCCGCACCTCCAGCGACACGTCCTGAAACTCGCCCTTTCGCGTCAGGTTCCGCAGCGACAGCAGCACCTCGCCCTTGGACCACCGCTCCACCGCGGGCGGGACCTCCACCTCGCGTCCGACCATCAGCGAGATCAACCCACCCGGCGTCAACTCGCCCATCGCCGCCGTCGCCACGTGCCGCCCGTCCCGCAGCACCGTCGCGCGGTCGGCGATGCGAAACACCTCCTCCAGCTTGTGCGAAACGTACAGCACGGCCGTCCCCTGCGCCTTCAACTCGCCGATCAGCCCCAGCAGCGCCTCGGCCTCCCGCAGCGACAGGGCGGAGGTCGGCTCGTCCATGATGATCAACCGGCACCGCCGCACCAAGGCGCGAGCGATCTCGACGGTCTGCATGGCCGCCACGCTCAACTCGCCCATGCGCCGCCGGGGCGAGACATCGCTTCCCAGCCGCTCCAGCAGGGCCCGCGCCCGCGACTCCATCGTCCGGCGGTCCAGCCACAGCCCGCCCAGGCGGGCCGGCTCGCTGCCCATGAAGACGTTCTCCGCCACCGTCATCTCGCCGAAGGGCAGCAGTTCCTGGTGGATCATGGCGATGCCTCGCCGCAGGGCGTCGTGCGGGCTGCGCAGGTGGAGGGGCTCGCCGTCCAGCAGGATCGTGCCGGCGTCCGGGCGGGCCAGGCCGGCGATCAGGCGGGCCAGCGTGCTCTTGCCCGCCCCGTTCTCGCCCATCAGGGCGTGCACCTCGCCCGGGCGCACCTCCAGGTCCACATCCGCCAGCGCCCGCACGCCCGGGAACGACTTGCACAGGCCTCGAACGCTCAGCAGGGGCGCCGTCACGGTCAACCCTCCAGGCTCAGCGCGAAGACCTGGTTGAACGTCCGCCCGTCGGCCTCGACCGCGCGCTGGTAGGCGATCTTCCGTCCGTCGGGGGAGAACACGCACGCCAGCGGCAGGGGGGGGCGGTCGGGCGCCGGCGCGGTCAGCGGCTCGGTCCGCCCGGTGGTGGTGTCGCTGAGGCAGACCCGGCCGTCCATCACGTGTGCGATGTGCCGCCCGTCCGGGCTCCAGGAGAAGGCCGACGCGACGTGGTGGCGGTTGCGGGTGAGTTGGCGGAGCCTGCCGTCGGCCGGGCAGACCAGCCAAAGCTGCACGACGCCCTCGTCGTCAAGCATGAGAAAGGCGATCCACTGCCCGTCCGGGCTGGACCGCAGCCAGTGGCGGACTCCCTGGATGCCGGGATGGGCGCGCTTGGACGTGTCGGTGAGTCTCCGCTGCACCACGCCCCTGGGCGGGGCGGGGCGGCGAGTGGGCGTGCCCTCGAGCGGGGCGTCGCCCGCCGCGGTCAGGTCCTCCGGCAGGTCGGCGACGAATACCTCGTACACCTGCCGCCCGTCCGCCAGCGTGACCTGTCCCTGAAAGGCCAGCGCCCGCTCCTGGCGAGCCCCGTCTTGCCGGAGGTAGCCGTCGCGGCCGATCCAGCCTTCCTCGCAGGCCCGGCTGATCTCGTCGCTGCCGGGGCGGGGGCGGTTGACCGTCCGCGTCACCAGCACCGAGAAGCCGACTCCGTCGTGGTTGCGGGCGTGCGTGGGCGGCGTCTTGACCGGCCGGCCCAGAACGGTCACGCCGACGTTGCGCTGGTTGAGGTCGGCGTCCGCGGGCCTGGTCGAGGATCGTTCCAGGCGGGCCAGGACCTCGTCCTCGTAGGTGTAGCTGACCAGCCGGGCGTCCGGGCTGTAGACGTGGACGTGCGTCCCGCCGCGCAGGGCGCCGGGCGTGAAGGGCGGCGTCAGGTCGCGCGCGTCGAGATTTCGCGCCTGGGACGCCGGCGTCGCGTCCGCGATGACGCCCCGGCGCCGGCTGGCCCCGTAGCTCCAGTCCGGCGTGGGTCTTTCGGGACCGTGGATGAAGACCACCTGCTCGGCCCGCGGATGGCACGTCGCCACTCCGCAGCACGCGCCGCGCCGCGACTCGTACACCCGCTCCACCTGGAGCGTCTCGACGTTCACCCGCTCGATCGTCCGAGCGTCGAAGACGCTCCCCTCGCGGTCGCTACGGGTGTCGTAGACGATCCACCGGCTGTCGCTCGACCAGACAGCCGTGTTGGTCAGGATGTGACCCTGGGGGCGGGATGTCACCTGCTTGTCCATCGCCTGGGGGATACCAGACGACGCGGCGGCTGTCAATGCTGACCAGACCTCCGGTCAGTCGGTCGCCGCCCCCGGCTGGAACACGCGCCCTGGGGGGCTACTTCGAGACGACGGTCGGGGCGGTGAACCATTCGAGCGTGAACTCGAATCGCGAGCTGGTGTCGGGTGCGCCGGGAGCGCCCTTGAGGTCGATCAAGGAGGTCCCGATGTCGGGGAAGCTCTGGCGCAGCGACCGCAGGAACTTCATGCAGGCCAGGTAGGACCCGCTGCCTCGCATCTGGATCGGCACGACCTCGTGGCGGATGACGGAGTGACTCCGTCCCGGCTGGATCTCGTCCACCTTGAGCTGGCAGCGAGTGGCCAGCAGCGTGAGTTCGGAAAGCCGGCGGTTGATTCGCGAGGCGGGTTGAAGCCGGACGCTACCCTCGGCCAGCGCCTCCCGCGTCCGCACGTTGCGGTCCTGCGTGTCACGCAGGCGCATCTGAAGCTGATCCGCCTGTGTCCGAAGCGTCTGGAGGTGGGCCTCCTGCTGGCGGGCGGCCTGGTGGCTGCCCCAGAGAGGCTGCAATCCAAGCAGGAACCACAGGGCGGTCGCAGCCAGACAGACCGCGGCGCCCGCCGCGTGCATCGGAAGGACGGAGTGGAAGAGGGCAGGGAGTTTCATTTCTTTCCCCCACGTGCGGACAGGTTGCAGTCAACGACGAAGGCGATCGCCGAGCCGTCGCCCAGCGATTCTCGAGCGGCGCGCAGGAGCTTCACCTGGTCCAGCAGCCCGGATTCCTCCAGGCGGAAGACGAATTTGGACACAGCCGCCTGGGTCCTGCCCAGCCCGCTCAGTTGAATGCGGGCGCCCTGCGGCGACGCGGTGGCGGCGTTCGGCGACAGGGGAGACTCCAGCCGGCACGTCCGGAAGACGATGTCGTCGCCCAGTTCGTCGGCCAGCGCGGTCAACAGCACGCTCCAGTCGGGCTGGTTGCCCATGGAGCGGTTGGCCGCCTGCTCGACCAGGGCGGCCGACAGGATCCGTTGCTGCACGTCGCAGGCCTTGCGGGACTGGGCGATGGTGGAGGAGACGGCCTGAATCTGCCCGGCCAGGTCTTCCCGGGGCTGGTGGAACTTCGCCCAGAAGACCGCGTACGTCACGACCAGGAGCAGGGCGTACAGTCCGCCGGCCAGGGTCCACCATCGCAAGGCCGTTCGAATGCGGCGTTTAACCATTCGAAACGGCGGCATGAGGTTGTGGGTCTTCATGCGGCGTCCTCCCGAAACTGGGCCAGGCCGATCGCGGTCGCGAGGCTCGGCAGCTCCGCCCAGGGGGTCCAGTTGGCGACGGGGACCAGTTCGCAGGGGCGGACGACGTGTGTTTCCAGATCCAGTTCCTTCCCGAACGGGTCCTGGGGGGGCAGCAGGCTGGCGCCGCCGCCCATCAGCAGCAGGCCCTGCACTGCTGCGCCGGGATACATCGAGGCGACGTACTCGAAGGTGGCGCGGATGTCGTCGCGGCAGGTGTGGAAGTGGGTCTGGATCAGGGAGCGGACCTGCTCGGCTGTCGCCGGGTCGGGCGGCAGGGCCCCGTTCCGGTTCTGTCCGGCCACCGTCACGCCCAGGGCGGAGAGGAACACGTCCATCTCGGCCAGGGGCACATTGAACTTCTGGCTGATCGTCTGCATCAGACCGGCCAGCCCCGTTTCCGGCAGGGTGCGTTCATAGCAGACGACGCCCTGGGTCACGGCGACCAGGCGAAAACCGCTCCAGCCCAGGTCCAGCATGCCCTGGATGGACTCCGTGCGGCCCAGCAGGGGTTGACAGGCGCGGAACAGGGACAGGGCGGCCGCCTCGATCGCCAGGACCCGCAGCCCGCCGGCCTCCAGGGCGTCCAGGACCGTCTCAGCCTGTTCGTGCGGGCACGCGGTGGCCAACACGCACGATTGTTCCCGTGTGCGGGTAGAAGGGGGCTGTTCCCAGCAGACTATCTCGAAGGACTGGGGCGAGCGGTTGTTGATCCGCGCCATCTCCACGCGGGCCAACTCGCTCAGCGGAGCCCCGCTGGAGGCGGGGGGCAGGTCCAGCACTTCGCGGAGCAGCATGCCGTCGCCCGCGGCCACCACCGCCTGGCGCCCCTGGAAGCCCTGGCGGGCCAACACCTCGACCAGGCGCGAGACTTCCTCGGCCTCCAGCGGCGCGCCGGGCTCGATCCGCGGCACGCAGGAGGCGGCCTCCAGGCACCACTGCCCGCCGCGCCATCCCAACTGGACCGCCTTGATCCGACTGGCCCCGATGTCCAGGGCGATCGGGGAGTGTCGCTTGAACCACGCGCCTTTCATCAGCCTCCTCCTTGCATCACGGTGGCGATGTCGAACAGGGGGGTGAACAGGCTGACCGCCATTCCACCCACGACCAGGCCCAGCAGAACCAGGATGGCCGGTTCCAGGATGCTGGTGAGCGATCGCAGCACGATCTCGTTGTCCTCATCCAGGAACGTCGAGATTTCCGACAGGAGCGGTCCCAGTTGTCCGGCCTGCTCGCCGTTGCGGATCGCCTGGCTTACCGACGGGTTGACCAGGTCGCTGGTCACGAAGGGCGGGCTCATGCCCTGTCCCCGCGTCACGGAGTCTTCGGCCTGGCGGAGCAGGTCCACGTAGCGGCTGTTGCCGGCGACCTGGCGGGCCAGCGCCAGCGCGTCCAGGATCGGCACCTTGCTCTCCAGGAGCACGCCCATCAGCCGGGTGATCCGCGCGGTGATGAAGCTGCGGACGATCCCTCCGAGTTGCGGCAGGCCCAGGACGATGGCGTCGACTGTGCGGCGTCCGCCCGGGCTGCGGAGGTAGGAAAACAGGGCGGTCCCGCCCGCCGCCGCCACGCCCAGCACCACGTACCATTGTCCGCGGAGGAATGCGCTGAGGTCGATCAGGGCCTTGGTGCTGGCGGGCAGGGGCACGTCCAGTGTCTTGAACAACTCGCCGAATCGCGGGATGACGAAGGTGATCAGGGCGGTCATGACCCCGCCCGCGATCGCCAGCAGCAGGATGGGGTAGACCATCGCGCCGACGATCAGGTTGCGGGCGTGGAGCTTGCGCTGGACCAGCGTGCCCAGACGCTGGAGCATGGCGGGCAGTCTGCCGCTGGCCTCGCCCGCCTCGATCAGGCTGCAGTAGACGCCGTCGAACGCGTCGGGCCGCTCCTGCATGGCCTGCGCCAGCGACTGCCCGTCCTCCACGCCGCGCCGGACCTGGTGCACCACCTCCTGCCACCCCTGGCTGCGGAACTGGCGCTCCAGTGCGGCCAGGGCCTCCACCAGCGGCGTGCCGCTGGCGGTCAGCACGTACAACTGACGCGTGAACATCGAGAGGCTCTTCAGACGCTTGCCCGCCGACCCCAGCTTGCGGGCGCGGGGGGCTGCGGGCCTGGCCGACGCGCGGGACGCCAGGGCCTGCCCCTGCCCGGTCGCCTCCTGAATGTTCGCCACGAACAGGCCGCGGCGGCGCAGGTCGTCGATGGCTTGTGCCACGTTCGGCGCCTCGATGACGTCGGCGACCTGGCGCCCGCTTCGTTCGTACGCGTTGTAGGCCAGCTTCATGATCGTGCTCTCACGCTGCCTTGTCCTCGACCTGGATGTCGTCACAATGGGTGACGGCGATGATCTCTTCCAGGCTGGTTCGCCCCGCCAGGGCCAGTTGCACGCCTTCCTGGCGGAGGGTCATTCCGCCGTCGTGGATCTGCTGCTCGCGCAGCTCGTGGGATGGCGCGCCCCGGTGGATCATCTTGCGGATGGCCTGGCTGACCTCCATCACCTCGTAGATGCCCAGCCGCCCGCTGAACCCGCTGTTGTGGCAATGCGAGCAGCCCATGCCCTTCTGGAACAGTCGCCCGGCGTCGGTCTCCAACCCCGCGTCGTGGAGGACGTTCTCGGCTGGATAGTACTTGGTCAGGCAGTGGGGGCAGAGCGTGCGGGCCAGCCGCTGGGCGACCACGCCGTTCAGCGCCGACGACAGCAGGTAGGACTCCAGCCCCATGTCCAGCAGGCGGGCCACCGCGCCGGGCGCGTCGTTGGTGTGCAGGGTGGCCAGCACCAGGTGCCCCGTCAGGGCGGCCTGGACGGCCACCCGGGCGGTCTCCTGGTCGCGGATCTCGCCCACCATGATGATGTCCGGGTCCTGGCGCAGGATCGACCGCAGCGCCCGGGCGAACGACATGCCGATCGACTCCTGCACCTGGATCTGGTTGACCATGTCCAGTTGGTACTCGACCGGGTCCTCGATGGTCAGGATGTTCAGTTCCGGGTTCCGCAGCAGGTCCAGGGCGGAGTACAGGGTGGTCGTCTTGCCGCTGCCGGTGGGCCCGGTCACCAGGACCAGCCCGTGCGGCTGGGCGAGCATCCGCTGGAAGGCCTCCAGCGCCTGCGGCCGGAAGCCCAGGTCCTCCAGGCGAATGCGGAGGTTGGCCTTGTCCAGGATGCGCAGCACGAGCTTCTCGCCCAGCAGCGTGGGCATGGACGAGACGCGCAGGTCGATGTCGCGCCCCTCGGCGACGATGCGGACCCGCCCCTCCTGGGGCAGGCGCTTCTCGGCGATATCCATCTTCCCGACCACCTTCACGCGGGACACGATCGCGGCGTGCAGGCCCGGCGGGGGCTTCATCAGGTCGCGGAGTTGTCCGTCGATCCGGTAGCGGATGGAAGTTCCGTGCTTGCCCGGCTCGATGTGCACGTCGCTGGCCTTGGCCTTGACCGCCATCAGCAGCGCCATGTTGACCAGGTTCACCACCGGGCTGCCGGCCACCATCTTGTCCAGATCGGTGACGGGCCCCTCGTCCTGGGCCTCGTTCTCGACGAGGCTCACGTCGCTCTCGCTCAGCGAGGTCAGGAACGAATCCACGTCGACCTGCTTGCCGGCGTACTTGTCGACGAACTCCTGGATGTTCGCTTCCGTCGCGTACACCGGGCGGATCTTGCATCCGGTGAGCCGGCGGAGGTGGTCGACCTTCGGCAGCGACTGCGGCTCGTCCATGGCCACCGTCAACACGTTGTGCACGCGGAACAGCGGAATGGCCTTGAGCCGGGCCGCCTCCTCCGTCGGCAGCAGCGCCGCGGCGGCGGGATCGATCAGCCCATGCCGGAGCACCACGCCCTTGACCCCCAGTTGGCGGGCCAGCACGCGGGCCAACACGTGTCCCCCGATCAAGCCCTGCTCCAGGAGCATCTGCCCGAGCATGCGCCCCCCGGTCCTCTGGTCCGCCAGCGCCTTGTCCAGTTGCTCCTGGGTCAAGACGCCCTCGGCCACCAGGGCCTCGCCGAATCGCATTCGTTTGGGGGCTTCAATCATCCCGGGTTCTCGTCGCGCGGGGACGTCCCCGCCATCTCCTGATTACAGGAAGCTCCGCACCGCCGCCGCCGAGTCGGCAAAGTGCTCAAATTGTTCGATCAATTCGGTCAGTTCCATGGCCTGGCGAACCGTTTCGTTCTCGCCGCACAACTTGAGGGACTGCCCGTTCTTGAGGGCCTGTTCGCTCAGGTCGGCCAAGGTCTCCAGTGCCTGACTGTCGAGGAAGCTGACGGCCGTCAGGTCGGCCACGAACCGCCCGCCGCTGGCGCGGAACGCCTCGCCGGCCAGCGTGCGAAACGCCACCGACTCGTCGCCGCTCAGCGGTCCGCTGGGCCGCACCACCGTCACCGCGCCCTGCTGAAGGGTGTCGATCGCCATCAGGCAGCCTCCTTCGGCAGGGGCAGACGCACCAGGAAAGTCGAACCGCGGTCCAGTTCGCTGCGCACCTCGATGTCTCCGCCGTGCAGCCGGATCACGTCCCGCACCAGCGTCAGCCCCAGGCCCGTGCCGGTCAGTCGCCCCACTCGCGGATCGGCCGAACGGTAGAACCGGTCGAACACGCGAGCCTGCTCCTCGCTCGCGATGCCGATGCCGCTGTCGGTGACGGCCACCTGAAGATCGCCCGTGTTGACCTCCAAGACCACCTTGACCTGCCCGCCGGACGGGGTGTACTTCAAGGCGTTGCCGACCAGGTTGTGCACCGCCAGCGTGAGTTTGGCCTTGTCGGCCTGGATCTGCGGGCACTTGACGGGCAGTTCCAGGTGGAAGCGGAGGCCTTTGTCCGCGGCCTGGGCGGCGAAGTCCGCCTCCATTTCCCGAAGCAGCTCGTCCACTTTCACCGCGTCGCGGTTCAGGCACAGCGTGCCGGTCTCGATCTGCGCCGCCGACAGCATCTCGTCGATCATCCTCGCCAGCCGCGACGACTCGCGGGAGATCACGTCCATGGACCGGGCCGCCTCGACCGGATCGGCATGGTCCTCGGTGGCCACCTCGACGCTCAAGCGAATGTTGGTCAGCGGGGTCCGCAGTTCGTGGGCCACCTGCGAGATGAACTCGCAGCGGGCCTTCTCGCTCGCCCGTTGCTGGGTGATGTCTTCGATGAACAGGCAGATTGCGGGTTGTGCCGCCCCGGCCAGCCGGCGCACCGTGATGCGCAGCCAGCCCCGGTTGGCGTCCTGATGCTCGACGACCGTCGCCGGTCCGGGCGGCCTGGACGTCACGTCACGGACCGCGTCGGCCAGGGGCGCCGAATCGAGCAGTTCGCTCATCCTCCGCCCGGCCGGCGAGGGCCCGGCGAGCCGCAGAAGGGCGGCTGCGGCGGGGTTGGCGTAGCGGACGAAGGACTGGCCGTCGAGCACGATCAGCCCGTCCGCGAGCGACCCGCACGCCTGGTCGGCCAGCGACGCGCCGTCACCGTCCGCCGGGCGTCCGGCCTGTTCCAACACCCGGGCCTGTTGTCTCTGCTCCAGTTCCGCCAGCAGTTTGTTCCAGACGGAGGCCTCGGGCCCCAGCTCTTCCTGGATCCCCAGCACAGCCCGGGACCGCTCGCCGTGGCCTGCGGCCAGCAGGCACTGACGCAGGGCCCCGAACAGCCGAGAACGCGCTCGCAGGCGGCGCGTGGTTCCCAGCAGGAACAGGAGCGAGATGACGCTGATCGCGCCCACGCCGGCTTCCGCCTCCCACAAGCTGGCCGCGGCTTGCGGCGCGCAAGCCGTGATCTCCAGGCGCGCGGGGCCGCGCCCCGGCACGTGAAGCGTGTAGCGGTGCACGATCTCGTCCTGACCGGGCGGCCCGGGGAGGTCCATCGAGGCCGATTCCCACTGCGCGGGCAGCCGCTGCGTGTTGATCTCGGCCAGGCGGCTGTCGGCCACCACCTGGTTGTCCGGAAGGACCACGCGGCACGAGGTCAGGTCGTAGTCGCGGGCGGCCAGGCAGACCAGGCTCCGCAGGGGGGAGAGTTCCTCGTCGGCCAGCATGGTCTCCGCGCTGAAGGCCAGAACGGTCCCGATCGCGTCGACCTGGCGCAGTCGAGCGCGGGCGGCCGAGCGGTTCTCCAGCCGGAACACCCACAGCGCCGTCGCCGCCATGGCGCACAACGTCACGGCGGTGGCGGCAACAGTCACCGGTGCGATAAGACTGTCATTTCGGCCCAAGCCGGCGGTCTTCGAGTTGTTTGCCTTCTTCATGAGCGTGCCGCTCTCCTGCGAGTCGATACGATCTCATAATCTCCATCGGCCCCTGGCGGGAGGACTTGAATAACCGGATCGGGCGAACTTTCCTCCCCCCCAGCCGCAGACGCCGACCTGGATCGCCCCCGCGCAGACGACTACTCGTTCAACTCCGTCCTCCAACTGGCGGGCTGGACGTGAACCAGGCTGTCGGCGCCGACTTCGAGCAGGACGCTGTACACGCGGGTCGCCGCGCCGACCACGCCCTTGCCGTACAGGCGGGCGGAGTGGGAGTTGTTGTTGGCCAGGTTGTTGTCGTGCTGGTCCACCAGCTTCCACGTGAACGTGCCCCGGTTGAGCGAGATCGACGCCGTCCACACCCCGTGGGTGTACGAGGTCCGCCAGCCGGGGTTGTTGGCGATCGTGGCCAGGCCGTGCTCGACCGCGGACGAGGCGGTGAACGACGCCTCCTCGGCGTCGCGCGACAGGCCCTGCGCGCGCACCTGGAGGCGTGAGGCCGCCACGATCCCCAGGCCGATGACGCTCAACAGCATCGCCGCGCCGACGATGAAGACATAGGCCGACCCGCGGGCCTTCCGCCCGTGCCGGCTGAGGGATATGTCACGTCGGCTCGTCATGCGAAGCTCTCACGGCGCGACCACGCGATTGAAAAGGTTGGCCCCGCGGCGGCGCGGCTGGGGCTCGTCGCCCAGTCGCAGTCTCACGTCCGCCCACGTGACGTACGTGGTGGCCGCCTGCGGAATGTTGTCGTTGGCGCTCGCCGAGGACCGCAAGGCCCGCAGCGTGGTCGTCTTTCCCTTGGGATCGCTCACCGTCACCTGGATGCGCTTGAGCTTGCAGTCCAGGGCGCTGGCTACGTCGATGTTCACTGGATCGACGTACTTGACTTCGACGCTCACGCCGTATCCGGCGTAGCCGTCCAGGGGCAGGCCGTTGCGGTCGCAGGGGGGCTGCGAGACCAGGCCGTCGTAGTCGTCGAGGTCGTTGTATCCATCGCGATTCAGGGGGTCGTTCGGGTCCACTTCCCCATCTTCCAGGCCCCAGTGGTCTGGTTCGTCCGGCTGGGCGTAGCGGGCGCGGAGGACCTCCGTCAGGAACAGTTCCGCGAGGTTCCGGGCCCTGGCCTGCTCGCCCTGGATGGTCGTCGCCAGGGAGAACGAACCGACCAGGCGGGTGGCGCCCACGGCCAGCACGCCGACGAAGAACACCGACATGGCCGCCTCGACCAGGCTGAACGCCCGGACAGGCCGGCGGGACGTTGTCGCATCTGTACCGGCCCTTGTCATTACTTTGTCACCTCGGCGTAGACCTTGTACAGCATGTCTTCGGAATTGCCGACGGACGACCAGGAGACTCCGCGGTTTGAGGAAGTGATGTAATGGGCGTTCGGCGTCATCTCCCTGCCGTCCCGCTCATAGCGGAAGATCGCCGTCTTGGAGTAATGGTCCTGGCTGATGACGACGCACATGGCCTGGGCGGGGCTGAGTTGGACCTGGTTGGTGAAAGCGAATTCGCGCCAGGCCCAGTTCTTCCCCATGGATTGAGGATTGACCGGCACCGTTTCCAGCACCGTGGTGGAGGGGGTCCTCCCCCCGGTGGGGTAGACCAGGCTGATTTCGAAGGGCTGATTGTCATTCTTCTCCCGCTTGCAGTACAGGGCCACCTTGGTGATCCGGTAGCTGACGGCCCCGTCGGGCAGCACGGGGGTGAAGTACTGCGCCAGCCAGTTCGAGCGGCTCAGCTTGTCGTCGTAGCTGTGCCCGCCCCTGCTGTCCTCGTGCTGGCTGACGATGCCCTCGCTCGTCGTGACCAGCGGCTCGACCTCCTCGGTCAGGAAATCGAAGCTGAGTTCCCGGACGTTCGTGGCCACCACGACCTCCGCTTCGGAGTTGTATCTGCGGTACAGCGGGTCGCCCGCGGCGCCCGACCAGGCGTACCGGATGGTCTCGGCCTGGGCGTCGCCGTTGCGGTCCGGGATGGTGAAAGTGATCGCCGTCGGCGTCCGCTCGGAGAAGCCGGTGGCCACCTGGAGTTCCGCGGAGATCTGGTTGAGGATGCGGTTGGACTGGGACGTTTCCCGGGTCGAGGCGGTCGAGGCCCGCATGGCGTTGCCCGCCAGCGTGACGCAGCACAGCGCCCCGGCCAGCACGATCGACAAGACGACCATGCTGATGAGGACTTCGGCCAACGTCATGCCCGAGCGCGCCTTCACAGTCCGCTCACCTCCCCGCTGACCTCCAAGGTCAGGCTCTTCCTCCAGGCCCCGCACCCCACCTCGACCGTGCCGGTCGCCTCGGGGCGTCCGTATCCGTCGAAGGTGATCCTGGGCGGGCCGCCGAACGTGGCCTCCAGGTAATCGCAGCAGTACGGTTCGTCCCCCAGGTCGACGGTGTACTCCAGGGCGGGACGGTCGGGATCGCTCATGCCCGTCAAGGTGTAGGCAAAGCGATTGGCGGCCCGGGAGAAGACCACGCTCTGGGCGACGAGGGTGGCGCCCGCCCGAGCCCGGGCCACCTCCAGGTCGGCGGCGACGCGCCGGCAGGCGGTCTCCGTGCGGTACCGCGCCGTGGATTGGGCCATGCGGGGCATCGCGATGGCCGCCATGATGGCCACAACCGCCACCACGACGACCAGCTCGATCAGGCTGAACGCCCGTTTCCCACAGGGCCGCCGGCCGAATTGCTCGGCGGGTCTGGCCATGGGTCCTCCAGACAGGCGATGCCGCCGGGGAGGTGGCTCCCCGGCGGCGCGCCTGAGTGTCGAAACCGTACGGGGCCCCTGGCTGGGGACTAGTACGCCGTGTACAGCTTGTCCGAGGCGTCCTTCAGCGTGCCGGTGTTGGCCGTGATGGACCCGGTGGCGGCGGTGTACAGCCAGCCTACGCCGTCGGCATCCGCGGCGGCGATGCCCGTGCAGCCCTTCCGCGTCCCCACGGGCAGCGGGGGAACCGCCCGCAGGTACGGGCCGTAAATGCACGTCGTCGTCTTGCTCGCCGAGAGGCTCGTCCCGGCGACGTCGCTGTACTGCGTCAACTGATTGACGATGTTGGCCGCGGTGGGGTACGTCCCGCCGTGCTCGGTCGCGAACAGGTCGATCGCACCGCGCAGCACCGAGAGGTTCTGCGCGACGGCCGAATCGTTCGCCCCTTCCGAGCCCCGGCTCATTCGCGGGATCGCGATCGCCGCGATGATGCCGATGATGACCACCACAATCACCAGTTCCAGCAAGCTGAAGCCTTTGTTGCGATGCATGTGTCTCTGCCTCCATTTTCAGGCGTTTTACTTTTGCCGGCCCCGTACGCAGAAGTGCCGGGCGCGGAACCTTTCCGCGTGTCTGCCCGTTTCTTCGGACGCCGCCGGCCGCCCCTTTAATTACAGGTCAAGAAAATACAGAAATGGGTGGGACGAGACCTCTTCCCCGCCGCAATCCGTCAGCCGGCCTCTGGCATGGTCCGTCGCGGCAGCCTCAGCTCGACCTGGCCCTGCGACGACTGGAACGTCGCGGAGTCCCGCGAGATGTGAACCAGCCTCATGCCGTCCAGGGACTGCCCGACGCGGACGAACTGTCCGTCAACGACCGCTCCCATCTCCGAGCCGCCGTCGACGATCGCGCCCAGGTGACGGGTGCGGCGAAACGCGTCCAGGGCGTTCTCCGTGTCCGCGGGCGGACCGTCGAACGCCGCCACGGGGCCGCCTCGGCCGAAGTCGCCCTGCCAGGCCGGCGACGGCACGAAGACGTCACGGGAGCGATCGATGTCGATCGGGCGGGCCGTCGCCAACAGCGCCAGCCGGCCAGCCAGGTCCTGGGGGGGTGTCGCTTCGGCGACCGCGCTTGCAGGCGACTCCGTCTCCAGCTCGACGGGCGTCACGTACTCCGCATTGGCCGTCTTCAACGTCCCGCCTCCGGGCCCCACGATGCGGTCCACCAACAGGGCCATGCCTGCAAGCCCCAGCATGGCCACGTAGACGATTTGTTTTCGAGCGAGTTTCATACAATCCAATAGACGATACAAATCCCCCCGAGGCAACTCGTCGGGGCCGATGTGGCCCTCTCGCCCGCGACCGTGCGAATGCGGACGCCGCGTCGCGCCGACCCGAACAAGCCCCGGCCGCCTGCGCCGGGGCCCGGAGACTTCTCGCCGCTCCCGGGTCCGTCGCGGCCGGGTGAACCCGTTGGGGTTCCATGCGTGCCCGCGCGGGGGTATACTCCTGTCCTTCGGGGGGGCGGAGAAAGGCGAGTTTCATGTCGAAGATGGCCCTGCAGTTCGCGATCGGGATTGTGCTGGTCCTGGGATTGAGCTGGCTGTCCAGCCTCCTGTGGGGCGGCAAGCCGGAGACCCTTCCCGAGGACAAGACCTGGGTGTACCGCCCCGAGATGACCGTCGAGCAGTTCGGCAGCGAAAACGGCCTGTCTCTCCAGGCGCTCAAGGCGGTCTTCGGTCTGAAGTCGCCCCGGGACGCCGGGCAGACGGTCTCGTCGTTCGCCCTCTCGAAGGAGCAGGTCTTCGACCAGGCCGCCAAGGCCCAGGCCATCGAGGCCGAGCACGGCTCCAAGAACTGGTTCAAGATCCGCCTGAAGTTCGCCCTGTGGCTGGCGTTCCTGGGAACGATCTTCGTTCTGATGCGTCGCGGCCGGATCACGGCCGGCAGCCGCAAGTGGCTGTACGTGGGGTCGCTGGCGGCGTTCGGCGTGGCGTTGGGGAGCGACCCAAGCCCGATGGGCACGGTCAAGGACGCCGTCGTGCTGCTGGGGGCCAAGGGGGTGATCTTCCCGCCCCGGCTGATCGCGTTCGGCGTGTTCATGCTGCTGGTGATCCTGGCCAACAAGTTCATCTGCGGCTGGGGGTGCCAGGTGGGAACGCTGCAGGACGCGATCTTCCGGTTGAACCGCGACAGGCGGGACCGCGCCGGCCGATTCGGGCAGTTCAAGATCCCGTTCGCCGTCACCAACACGGTTCGGATCGTCTTCTTTGCGGGCCTGACGGCGGCGGCCTTCCTGTGGGCGCTGGACATCGTCGAGCCCGTCGATCCGTTCAGGGCGTTCAAGCCGCAGACGCTCGGCATCGTCGGCGGGGTCTTCCTGGGCGGGGTGCTTTTGATGAGCCTGTTCGTGTACCGCCCGTGGTGCCACCTGTTCTGCCCGTTCGGGCTGGTCGGCTGGCTCGCGGAGAAGATCAGCCTCACGAAGGTCCGCGTGGACTACGACAAGTGCATCGGCTGCGAAGCCTGCTCGAAGGCCTGCCCGTCGACGGTGATGGACGCGATCCTGAAACAGGACCGCGTCGCGCCCGACTGCTTCGCGTGCGGCACGTGCATCGAGACGTGCCCCACCAAGGCGATCTCGTGGTCGGCCGGTAAACGCGCCGCGCCGCCTGCCGGCAAGTTCGGCGGCTCGCCCGGCACGGAGGCGCCGACGGCGCCCCCGCCGGCCCCGGACCAGGCCGCCCATCAGACCCGGCGGGACGCTGCCGAGTGATCCCGGCGGCAACTCATCTCCTTCGACGTGCCTGCCCTCGCACGAGAGCATCCCGCAACCGGGAATGTTTGTCTGCCGCCGCGGGGCCAATTACAATGGCCTCCGCGCCTGTTCGCGCCCTCCGAAGACAGAAAGGAACCGTCCGATGCGTCGCTCACTCCTGACACTGGCCCTGGCCGCCGCACTCTGCGCCCTGGCTGCGGCCGCCGAGAAAGATGCCCCCATCACCTACCGCACCGACAGCGACATCTCGTACCTGGCCAAGGGCAAGGAAGCGACGCCCTATCAGCAGGAACGCTGCCGGTTGGACGTCTACTATCCGGACAACCGAACGGGATTCGCCACGCTCGTCTGGTTCCACGGCGGCGGGCTCAAGGGCGGCAACCGCTCCATTCCCAAGCAGCTCCAGGGAAAAGGCATCGCCGTGGTGGGCGTCAACTACCGGCTCTACCCCAAGGTGAAATGCCCCGGGTACTTGCAGGACGCAGCGGCCGCGGTGGCCTGGACCTTCCACAACATCGAGAAGTACGGCGGCGACCCCAGGAAGATCTACGTCACGGGCCATTCGGCCGGAGGATACCTGACCAGCATGATCGGGCTCGATAAGAAGTGGCTCGCCGAGTCCGGCATCGACGCCAACCGGATCGCCGGGCTGATTCCGCTCAGCGGGCACACGATCACCCACATGACGGTCCGCGAAGAACGGGGCATCCCGGCGAAACAGCCGGTCGTGGACGAGTTCGCTCCGCTGTATCACGTCCGCCCCGACGCGTCGCCCATCCTCCTGATCACCGGCGACCGCGAGATGGAGATGCTGGGCCGCTACGAAGAGAACGCCTACTTCATGCGGATGCTCAAGATCAACGGCCACAAGGACGTCACGCTGTACGAAATCCAAGGCTACGGGCACGGCATGTTCGAGCCGGCAGTGGCCCCGATGCTCCGGTGGATGCAGGCCCAGGGAAGCCAGGCCGGACTTGCCCCCAAGCCCGCCGGCCAGGGAGCGTCGGCCTCGGATTCCTCGCCCAAGTGACATCGCCGGACTCCGCGTCCGCCACGAAACGTCGGTGTCGGCTCGCCTGCTGCCGCATGACCGGCGCGCCGGCGACGGACCGCCGCGTTTCGCCCGAGTGTTCGGACGCCAACCCCACACGGCCGGCCCGCAAGAGGCCGATCTTCCCGCCGCTGTCCGCGTTCGGCCAACGCTGCTCGACGCGTTGGAGGCGGGGATCCCGGCGACGGTCGAGGCGGTCGAGTACGATCCCCAGCGGCTGGTCTGATGGGCGTGAAGCGGGGTGGCTCGGCGACCGAAACCGGAGACAGAGCCCCGGAATCCCTATTGACAGAATTCCAGAGTGCGGGTAGATATCCAGATTGCAGTACCCGAGTGAGGCCCTGCGGGACAGGGTGCGCTCCCATCCGCACTAGCGGGGAGCTTTAGTCGTTAAAAGGAGATCCTTGTGACCCCCCAGAAATTCTCAGGCTTGACGTGTGCGCTCATTTTGAGTTCTCTTGTCTCCGCGGCCCCGTTGTACTGGGACGGTGACGCCGTTGCACCGGTCGGAGGCGGCAGCGGCGTCTGGGACCTGACGGGCACGACGTGGAACTCCAACCCCGTCGGCGGCCCGCCGGCCAACCAGGCCTGGGTCAACAACGTGCCGCCGGACGACGCCGTCTTCGCCGGCGTGCCCGGCATGGTGCAGGTGACGGCGGGGGTCTCGGCTCACAACATCACCTTTGGCACGGGCGGCTATTCCCTTGTCGGCGCGGGCCCGCTGACGCTGGGCGGCGCCGCGCCGGCCATCGACGTCGCGTCGGGCCAGGCGTCCATCACTGCTCCGGTGGCCGGGTCTGCCGGCCTGGTAAAGACCGGCGCGGGCACGCTGGGCCTGTTCGGCGTCAACAGCTTCTCGGGCGGCGCGACCGTGTCGGGCGGGCGGCTGATCATCGACGACAACGTGGCCCTGGGCGACGTGGGCAACGGCGTAACGCTGGACGGCGGGGTGCTGACCCTGGCGGGCACCTCCGGCAGCGCGGGCCAGATCTTCGGCTTCCTGGGCACGACCACCTCTCCCCCCGGCTTGTCGGCCCGCGTGATCACCGTCGGGTCCGGCGGCGGGACGGTGGACGTTCCGGCCTTGTCGCTGGGCAACACCGGCTGGGTGCTCGCCGGCGACAACGGCGCGGGGGCGGTCGATCCGCTGCTGCTGGCGGGAGGAGCCGCCGCCACCACGACCTTCACCAAGGCGGGGTTGGGCTATCTGTTCCTGGGAGACGCCACCGCGTACGGCGGCAAGATCGTCATCGCCCCCAACGGCGGGTACCTCGACATCCGCGGCAAGGGGCAGATTACCGACGCCTCCGGCATCGTCATCAACAGCATGGGCCAACTCCGCCTGGAGAACAACTCCGGGCTGGGCTCCTCGCGCATGTTCACCAGCGAGTATCTGGGCGACCGGGTGGGCGATTCCATTCCCATCGAGATGAACGGCGGGTACATCTGGGTCCGCGCGCGTAACAGCACCAGCCAACGCTCCGAGACGTTCGGCACGGTCACGCTGGCCAGCGGGCAGAACTTCATCGAGGGCGACCGCGAGGGCCAGGGCGTGGAGATTACCCTGACCAACCTGGCCCGTCAGACGGGCTCGACCGTTCGCTTCGGCGGCGAGGGAACGCTGGGCACCACCGGAGACAACACCCGCGTCTACCTGGGCCAGGTGAACGGCGCTGCTCCCGACGCCACGCTGATCGGCGGGTGGGCGACCATCACCGGCAACAACTTCGTCGGCTACGGGGCCAACGGGGTCTTCATCAATAACGGGACCAACCAGGGCGCCGCCGCCTTCACCCCGGCGGCCGGCACCGTCTACAACCTCAACGCCTCCGGCACGGCCACCATCAGCAACGAGGCCGACAATGCCGCGGAGATGCTGGCCCTGCGGTTCGGCGCCAACGCCGCCCAGACGCTCGCCTTCAGCGACGCCAACGACCTGCTCTACGTGGGCAGCGGCGGCATCCTCACCGACGGGAACAACCAGGGGCGGTCCATCGGGACCTCCTCCGTTCGCGGGCGGATTACGGCCGGGCTGGTCAGCGGCTCGACCGGCACGCAGGAACTCTTCCTCCACAACAACTCCAATACGCTCACCGTCCACGCCGTGATCGAGGACAATCCCAATGGCGGCTCGCCCTTGCCGGTCGCCGTCGTCAAGGACCTCGACGGGCAGGTCAACCTGGAGGCGGCTGCCAACAGCTACAGCGGGGGCACGTTCGTGACCCGCGGCACGCTGGAGGCCCGCGCCGCCGGAACGCTCGGTTCCGGAGCGGTGCTGGTGAAGAACTCCCAGTTGAACCTCAACGCCGCCGGGACGATCAACGCGGCCTCGGCCGCCGGCGGGTTCACCGCCGTCGACGGCTCGCGCATCTACCTCAACAGCACGCAGAACTACAACACGACGTGGGACCGGTTCACTATCGAGGCCGGCAGCATCCTCGGCGGGCAGTCCGGCACGGCCACCACCGCCAACCAGGGCCTCAACAGCCTGCACCGCGTCACGTCCCTCACCGGCGGCGGGCAGGTGGTGTTGGCCGCCGACGCCATCGTCGGCCACAACAGCCACCGCAACGACGCCCTCAACGGGACCGGCGTGAACACGATCCAGGACCTGGGCACGGCCGCCGACCTGTACTACGGCATCACGGCCAACTTCAGCCAGGCGTCCGGTTCGGTCACCCTGGGCGCGGGCACGCCCTGGAAGGGCCTGTCCACCGACCGCTCCAACCGAAGCTGGCAGCAGGGCACGATCTACGCCAACAGCGACTTCTACCTCCAGGGCCAGACGCGCGATAACGGCTACGCCGCGCTGACGCTCGGAGACTCCGCCGCGGGCACCTACGCCATCGTCAACCAGGCCGGCGGGCCGATCAACGCCTACGTGCAGGGCAGCGTCATCCTGGCCGAGACGTCGTCCATGGGCCTCCCGGGCGACCTGACCTTCGTCGTCACCCCGGGCTCGGTGCTCACGCCGAGCATCACCAACTCCCTGGGCTACGCCGCCAGCGCCAACGATCGCGCCCGCGTGCTGGTCCAGGCGGGCGGCACGCTCGACCCGGGCAGCTTCACCTCCGCCAGCACGCCCAGCCCGATCAACGGCCACGTGACCGTCGAGGCCGGCGGGCGGCTGCTGATCAACGACGCCTCGGGCGTCGGCGCCAGCGACGGCGGGGCCGTGTGGACCTTCAAGACCGACAGCGTGCTCGACCTGAGCACCGCCACCGCGTTTGTCGGCTCCAGCGGGGGCCTGATCAACGACGGGCAGTTCGCCTTCGACAGCGGCGCCGTCATCCGCCTGACCAACGACAACCGGTTCTTCGGCCTGGACCGGTTCGTCAACCAGACGCCCAACGGGCAGCAACTGGCCTACGAGATCTTCAACTCCGACAAGAGCCTGACCGATGCGGTCGACCCGCGCCTGACGGCCGGCGTCGGCACGGCCACGGTCGCGCCCCAGAACATCACGCTCTCCGCCGGCGGCGTGCTCACCAACGACGCCAGCGACCGCACCGTGCGCGAGCGGCGGGGCAATGTCATCCTGGGCGACGGCGCGGTCCTGGCCGCCACCAACCAGACCTGGTTCAACATCCAGGAAGGCATGACCTTCCTGCCCAACGCCAACATCACCATCGGGCTGGACCGCTACGTGGACGGGATGCCCAAGTACGGGGCCGTCCAGTTGACCGGCGCCAGCAGCAACGCCGGAGACTCCTCCAACACCGTCACGGTCCTCGACGGCGCCCAACTCTCCTTCAACAACACGTGCGTCTTCCCCGACCGCGCGAACATCCACCTGCCCGGGGCCGTCACCGCCTGGCCCGCCGGCGGCGCGCAGACCAACCAGCCCGCCAGCGGCAGCACGCTGATGCTCAACGTCAACGGACAGACCGAGTTCATCGGCAAGCTCACGGGCGCCGGTTCGGTCTTCTCCAACCAGGACACCGTCGCCCTCGCCGTCGGGTGGGGCGCCGCCGACGACTTCACGTTCGACGGCACGTTCCGCGACCCGTACGGCACGGGCAACAACCGCGACCCGATCCTGGTCAAGGTCGGCTCGACGAAGATGACCCTCACCAACGCCAGCGACAGCCTCGGCGACCTGATCGTCTACCAGGGCGAACTGGCCTTGGGCGGGGCCAACGGCAAGTGGACGGGCGGCTCGATCCGCGTCGGCAAAGGCGCCACCGTCACCCTCGACAACTCCTCCACCGCCCTCGCCGACCGCTACCGGGGCACCGGCTACCTCACCACCCTGGGCAACGGCGACTTCCGCCTGCTGGGCCACGCAACCGACGCCGCCGAGATCGCCATCCCCAACCTGGCCAACTCCACCGGCACGGCCATTCCGGGCTACACCGGCGGAAACAGCGGCGGGTTCGGCACGATCACCGTTCTGCCCGCCGGCGACCTGTCGGCCCTGCGGACGTCGCTGGCCTTCACCCAGTACGAGAACTTCCAGAACGCCGGCGAGCGCAACAGCGTCTGGCTGATCCGCGGCAGCGGCCTGGGCGGCCTGCCCGGCACCTGGGACACCGCGGGCAATTACGTGGCCAACCCCGCCAGCGCCGCCGACGGCCTGGTCTTCATCGCCAACCCGCGAATGACGCTGGGCGGGACCAACTTCGACGCCAACGGCACCGCCCAGGGCGTCTACATCGGCTCGGCGGGCACGTCGGCCGCTCCCGTCCGCGGCGACCTGCTGGCGTCGAGCGATCCCGACGCCGTCGAGGGCGACTTCGCCACCATCGACGTCGCCAGCGGCGCCAACCGCACCGGCGTCCGCGTCCTCCAGGCCTCCGAGTACTCCTCGGCCCCGATCCAGGACTCTATCCAGGGCCGCAACGTCCGCGCCGCCGGGGCGATCAACCTGAGCGGCGGCGACACCCGCTTCCAGGTCCTCAAGATGGAAGACGGCAGCAGCCTCAACCTCTCGGGGACGCTGGCCAACCTGACCCAGCCCTCCCAGGTGATGCTCACCGGCGGCGGCATCCTCGTGCCCTCGGGCGCGTCGGCCTCCATCGTGGCCTCCGGCGACAGCGTGGTGCGGGCCTATGACGGCGTCTCCGCGTACGTCCACGCTTTTGGCGACCTGAGCGTCGACGGCCAGTTCTTCAGCACGCAGGGCCTGGTCAAGACCGGCGCCGGCACGGCCGACTTCGCGGCCGGCTCGCTGACCAACCTCCGCGGGCGCATCGCCCTCCACGACGGCACGCTGTCCATCCACGACAGCCTGGCCAACGTCCGCGACAACCCCACCGGCACCAACGCATTCAACGGCATCTACCTCGAACTCAACGGCGGGACGCTGGACCTCAACGGGCACGACCAGTTGTTCGGGCGATTCGAGAGCGGCAACATCATCGCCGACGCCGCCAACCGCGGCGGGACGCTCACCAGCGGCACGGCCGCCCGCGTCACCGTCATGAACGGCGGGACGTTCTCCGGGCAGATCACCGGGCCGATCTCGTTGGACAAGGTCGGCAACAACACCTGGACGCTGACCGGCGACGTCCAGGCCGGCGGGAACATGACCATCCGCCAGGGCACGCTGCTGCTGCGCGACCGGGGCGAACTGCCCAACGTCGCCCAGATCGACCTCAACTACGCCCGCCTCGACCTGGACAACGGCTGGCTCGACGCCCCCAGCTACGTCGACCTCCTCCAGACCGGCGTGACGCTGAACATGCGCGGCGGCGATTTCGTCAACCGCGGGCGGGCCGGCACGCTGACCCAGGAGCACCTGGGCACGGTCAACCTGCTCCAGGGCCACAACCTCATGCAGACGCTGCCCGGCGGGGGCGGGGCGACCGAGACCCACATCGCCGACCTCGTCCGCTCGCCCGGGGCCACCGTCTCCTTCCAGCAGAACTACGGCTTCATGGGCACCGCGGGCGACGACACGACGGCCATCCGCTACCTGCCCGCCCTCATCGACGGCTCGGCGCCGACGCTGGTCAACAACATCCTGCCGGCGTGGATGATCGTCAACAACGACCACTTCGCCACGTGGAACCCCGTCACCGGCATCAGCTATCTGAGCAACGCCGAGGACGGCTACGCGAACTACGATTCGACCGACCTGTCGACGGCCGCCGCGACGCACAATGTCAACGACGGGTCCACCCGCACGATCGCGGCCAGCAAGACCGTCAACGCCATCCGCTTCAACGGCGGGGCGAACCACGTGCTCAACTCCGGAACGCTTCTGACGGTCGAGTCCGGCGGCATCCTGAGCAACACCAACAGCGCTCACGGTTTCACCGGGGCCGGTCAGCTCACGTCCAACTCGGGCGAGCTGAACATCTTCGTCCAGCAGAACACGATGACCATCGCCTCGGCGATCACCGGCGACATCGCCCTGACCAAGGCCGGCTCGGGCACGCTTCGCCTCAACGGCGCCAACACCTACACGGGCACGACGTATTTCGGCCAGGGCTCCAGCGGCGCCAGCAGCCGCAGCGGCACGGTCGAGCTGAACACCACCGGCGCCGACGGCTCGGGCACCGTCGCGATTCCCGGCGACCTGCACATCCACAACACGCAGGTCACGGAATTGCAGCCCAATCAGATCAAGTCCACCGCGGACGTCTATCTCTACGGCGGGGCGGTCTTGAACCTCCGCGACGCGGGCAGCCTCAACGAGACGCTCGATTCGCTGATCTTCCGCGATGCCGGCGGCGACGCCAACCCCCGCGCCATCGTCACCCGCGGCAACACGCAGGCCAGCTCCACGCTGAACCTGACCGGCGCGACGGCCATCTCGGCCGTCAACGACAACCCCGTCTCCACCCCGACCATCAGCCAGAACGTCGGGCAGATCGCCTTCACCGGCCCGGCCGGCACGCCCCAGTTCCTCCAGGTGGAGTCGCCCGTGAGCGTCAACGGGCTGTCGGCGGTGGGCCTGCTGCTCAACGCGGGCATCGCGCAGGTTCCCGCGGGCGTGGACGACGGCGGACTGGTCAAGGCGGGCGGCGGCCTGCTGGTCATGGGCGGCACGGGCGTGACCACGACCTTCGGCAGCCCGGCCACCCCGACCGAAGTGTTCAACATCCAGAGCGGCTTCGTCCGGGTGCAGGACCGCAACGACATCCTCGGCTCCAACAACGCCATCACCACCGTTCAGGACGGGGCCGTTCTGCTCTTCAACGGCCTGACCGTTGACGGCAGCCTCCAGCTCAAGGACGGCTCGGCCATCGGCGTCACGACCAACAGCACCACGCTGGGCGCGGTCGGCAGCGCGGGCACGGTGAACGTGCCGGGCGGGGCCACCGCCTCGGTCCACCTCCGCGACTACTTCATCCCGGCCACCAACACAGGCAACATCGTCGTCAATCACAAGCTCACCGGTGCGGGCACGATGGACCTGGTGGGCATCGAATTCGCCGCCGGCTACAATGGCGGCGGCTACCTCCAGCTCCGCAACACGGCCAACGACTTCTCCGGCGCCTTCAACGTCAACACCAACGCGGTGCTGGAGGCCAACAGCAGCAGCGGAACGGGCAACACGCTGGGCACGGCCTCGGTCAACCTGAACGGCGGCGTGCTCCGCATCCGCGACCAGGGCGACAACACGAGCGCTGCCCAGACGCTGACCTACGGCAACAACGTCATCCTGAGCGCCAACTCGATGATCGACCCGGACCGCCAGGGCTCGACGGCCTCCAACAAGACCGTCGCGCTGGGCACGCTGAGCCTGCCCGCCGCCGGGCCGGTCGTCCTCAGCACGCCCTACGGCACCAGCGCGAGCATCGCGGCCAACAACTACCGCCTCGCGTTTAACCAGGTGGACGGGCCCGGAACGCTCGTCATCGGCGGGACGCGCTACGTCGACATCAACGGCTACGGCGCGGGCTTCTCCGGCAACATCGAAGTCGCCGGACCCCAGGGCATGAGCCTGACCGCCTCCGGCAACCTGACGCTCAACGCCGCCACCAACGCCCTCAACAGTTTCACCGTCGGCGGGTTCCACACGATGGCCGGCGGCAAGACCGTAACGGCGGCCAACCTCACGATCAGCCCCAACACGAGCATCACCAACGGCCTGGGCGGCGTGACCACCGGCGAACTGGGCGGGGCGATGCTGATCTCCAACACGGCCAACGTCTCCGCGGGCGCCCTGCGCAACTACGGAACGATCGCCCCGACCGGCGGGACGGCCAGCCTGGCGGCCACCACCATCGCGGGCACCGGCGCCTACCATTCCTATGGGCAGGCCTTCAACCTCAGCGGCGCCCTGGTCGACGACGGCGCCACCCCCAGCATCCTGAAGGTCTATGGCAACAACACGGTCAGCTACCAGCCGACCGCCCCCGCCAGCAACACCGGCGGGATCCAGGTCCAGAGCGGCACGCTCCGCGTGGCCGCCGCCTCGCCCATGACCGACCCGCTGGGCAACAGCGAGATTCGCGTCTTCGGCGCCCCGGCCAGCGCGGCCGGCGCGTACAGCCAGCCCGTGGTCGCCCAGTCCGGCACGCTTCAGTTCGACGCGACGGGCGGGGCCGTCACCCAGTCCGGCGCCATCGTCAGCAGCGGCACGGTCCGCGTGTCCGGCGGCAGCGTCACCCTCGACTCCATCGGAGGCCTGACGCCCGCCGGCCTGAGCAACCTGTCGGACTTCCTGGCCGCCACCACGCCGGGGCTGCTCGAAGGCTACGTCGGCGGCACCGGTTCGCTGACCACGACCGCCGCCCGTGTCGCCAACCCGGGCAACTTCGGCATCAAGCTCGAACCGCGGATCGGCCAGACCAACGTCGTCACCCAGAACCCCATCACCGGCTGGACCGACAACGGCCTGTACATCTACACCGGCTACTTCTACGACGCCGACGGCGTGTTCACCTTCGCCGAGAACATCGACGACCGGGCCATGATCTCCATCGACGGCGTGATGAGGCTGTACAACGACGGCGACCGGATCACCTCGACCGCCCTCAAGGACGGCGTCCGCGGGACGGCCGTCACCGACAACAGCAACTCCGCCTCCGAAGGCGACCTGATCACGGCCTCCCAGCCGCTGGCGGCCAACCCGAACCTGCCGGCCGGATGGCACACCATCGAGATCCGCCTCAACAACGGCACCGGCGGGGCCGGGCCCTGGGGCGTCACCAACGGCTTCACCAACAACTTCGCCCTCGGCTTCAACCCCGACGGCACGACGGCCCTGGACGGTTCGCAGTACTTCCGTCCGATCGACCCCGGCGACGGCACGCTCTTCCGCACGGCCAACTACGGCAAGGGCAACATCCAGCTCGACGCGGGGGCCAGCCTCACCGTCCAGAGCGTCACGGGCATCAACCAGGTCACCGTCGCCGCCGGCGGGACGAGCTTCCGTCTGACCGGCGCCGCCCCCAGCTCGGTCGACAGCATCGCCGTCACCGGCACGGGCTCCTCCGCCCTGACCCTGGATCCCGGCGTGGTCCTCACGGCCGGCGCCGTCAGCGTTGCGGGCGGGCAGACCCTCACGGTCAACGGGCCCGGCACGCTGGTCGCCGCGGGCAACGTGGGCAACGTGGCCAGCACGATCCAGCTCAACAACGCCACCCTGGACTTCAACTCGGCCTCCACGCAGACCAACACCGCCGCCATCGCCGGCGTCGGCACCGTCCGCAAGTCCAACACCGGCACGCTGATCATGCAGTCCAACAACACCTACTCCGGCACGACCGAGATCACCGGCGGCACGCTCAAGCTGCCCGACGCATCTCCCGCCATGCCCGCGGTGTCCGGCCTGCTCTACTGGCTGGACGCCTCCGACGCCGCCACCCTCACCGTCGACGGCAGCAACCGCGTCAGCACCTGGGCCGACAAGAGCGGCAATCTCCGCAACTTCACCCAGGGCACGCTCGGCAACCAGCCGCTGGCCGTCGCCTTCGGCCAGAACGGGCTGACCACCATCCGCTTCGACGGCAGCGACGACCGCCTGGCGCTGAGCACGGGGACCAGTCCCATGACCGTGTTCATCGTCAACAAGATGAACTCGTCGGTCAGCCTGGACGGCGTGTGGGGCAGCGACAACACCTCGGACAAGGGCATCCGGACCAGCGGGACCCCCGGCATGTGGCAGCACCCCGGCGACGGCAATGACTTCACCAACGGCACGAACGGCGCGATGTACATCGACGGCCTGGCCGGCAACAACCCCGGTCTGAACGCGTGGCACGTCCTGTCGGCCGTCCGCGGGTCCAACACCAGCGCCTACAACACCAGCTACCTGGGCTGGTACTACAGCGGGCGGACGTGGGACGGCGAGATCGCCGAGGTCCTGGTCTACGACACGCGTCTGAACGACTTTGACCGCGCGGCGATCGAGGAATACCTGCAGGGCAAGTGGCTCAACCCGCCGGCCACCAACGTCATCCCCGACGACTCGCCGGTGGTGATGTCCGGGTCGGCCGTCTTCGACCTCAACAACCGCGCCGAGGCCATCGGTTCGCTGGCCGGCACGGGAACGGTTCTCCTGGGCAGCGGCGTGCTGACCACCGGAGGCACCGGCGCCTCGACCGCCTTCGCCGGGTCCATCCAGGGCGGCGGGGGAGTGGTCAAGACCGGCGGGGGCGCCTTCACCCTGAGCGGGACCAACACCTTCACCGGGCCGCTCGTGCTTCAGCAGGGCGCGGTGATCGTCGACGGCAGCATTGCGGCGCAGGTCCAGATGGCCTTCGGCACGCAGATCGGCGGCGACGGCTGGATCAACAGCCCGCTGACCGTGCCCGCCTATGCCCTGCTGTCCGGCGGGCCTGTCGCCGGCCCGGGGCATCTCCTGGTCGACAGCCTCGACCTCTTCGGCACGCTGGGCGTGGACCTGGGCGGAGCGATCCCCGGCCTGGGCTACGACCAGATCGAGGTCCAGGGCCTGGCCATGCTGTTCGGGACCATCGACGTGAACTGGTACGGCGGGTTCATCGGGCACGGGCCCTTTGACATCGTCGTGGCCCACGGCGGCATCGTCCCCGGCAGCGCCGACAGCATGACCTTCGACTTTACCGACGCGGTCTACGGGGAGCACGGCTGGAGGTCGTACATCGTGACCCTGACCGACGGGACGCAGATCCTCCGCCTGGAACTGGTCCCCGAGCCCGTCACGCTCTGCCTGGTGGGCACGGGCCTGGCCGGCCTGGGCGGCTACATCCGCCGCCGGCGCCGCGCCGCCTGATTGCGGTTCATACGGACTCGAAGCGGGCAGGTCTCCGGGCCTGCCCGTTTCGTTGCCCGGCGGCGCCTGGCCCGCTCCGCGCGTTCTCCGGGGCCCTCGGGCGGCGGCGGGCGCGCGGGCCGAGCCGGCGCCGGGCACAATTGGCTTGATTCTCAGGGCTAAACCGCGAGAATAGGGGCGAAATCGAAAACCCACGCCCGTAGCTCAATGGATAGAGCATCGGTCTTCGGAACCGAGGGTTACAGGTTCGACTCCTGTCGGGCGTAGTCGGGGCGCACTCTCTCCGCCGGCGGGGCGGTCTTCGTGGCGATTATCGGTCCTTCCAGGCCGACTTCATCCGGTGCGCCTCGATCGACTGGACGGTCAACGTTCCGCCCTCGGCCGTCAGCGAGATCGTGCCCAGCGGCTGGCCCATGTCGCGCCGGCCGGCGGTCTTGAAGCACGCCCCGTCCCCGCCGATCACCTCGTACATCGGGCGATCGACCAGGACGCGGAAGCTCGCCACGCCGCCGGGCATCTTCAGCGGCATCTCGTCGAGCTTCCCGGCGGCCAGGTCGCAGGTCACCGCGTTGGCGCCGAACCGCAGCACCGCCCGAGAGGCCGTGCCCTTCTTCACCGTCACGACGATGTCGAAAAGCTGGTCGTCCACGTCGAACTTGATCTCGGGCGACTGGTCCGTCAGTTCCCTGTTCCGCTCGGCCTTCGCCTCCGGCATGCGGAGCCGCTCGAGTTCCTTGATGGGCGTCGCGAACATGCGGACGCCGTCCTCGGTGGTCCGCAGCGTCAGGTTGGTCGGCACGGAGAACGCCTGGTTGAACGGCATGTCGGGCATCTCGATGCGGGCCCAGCCGATCTGCACCACCCGTCCGTCGGGCGGGTTGCTGAAGCACTGCGAGGCGTAGTAGGGCCCCCAGTGGACCTGGTGCTTGCCCGGATGGTCGGGGGTGAACTTCTTGCCGTCGAAGGTCCCGATCGCGTACTTGGCGTCGGCGGCGAAGATGACCCATTTCTTCTTCGTCGCGTCGCCGTCCACCGGGAGCTCGAAGATTTCCGCGCACTCGAAGTAGCCCGGGATGTTGCTTTCACGCGTCCACTGCTTGAGGTCCTTGCTGGTGTAGATGGCGATGTTGCGGCCGTGCTCCTTGGCCTCGTCGTAGACGGCGATGACCCAGTGTTTGCCGGGCTCGTACCAGATCAGCTTGGGGTCGCGCCCCGAGTGCTTGATGACCGGGTTGCCCTCGTAGTACGTCCAGGTCTTGCCCCGGTCGGTCGAGTACGCCAGCGACTCGCCGCACCCCGTGTCGGTGAAGGCCGCCACCAGCGTCTTCTCGTTGCCCTTCTGCCAGCCGCCCGTGTTGTGCACGTCCACGTTCCCGCTGCCGGAGAAGCAGTTCTTGACGGCCATGCTCGGGTGGCGGTTCTTCACATCGTCGCCGAAGGTCCGCAGGGCCCGGTCGTGCTCGGTCCAATGGACCATGTCCGGGCTGGTGGCGTGGCCCCAGTACATGTTGGCCCACTTGCGCCCGGCGGGGTTGCACTGCCAGAACAGGTGGTACTGCCCGTCGTAGTAGCACATGCCGTTGGGGTCGTTGTTCCAGCCGCGGATCTGGCTGAAATGGAACTGCGGGCGGAGGGCCTCGTCGTAGAGCGGCTGGAGGTGGCGGACCTGGTCGCTCGACTCGAACAGCTCGCAGACCTCGACCGCGGCGTTGGCGGCGACCTTGGCGGTCTTGCCCTGGTACTCAGCCATGTTCAGATAGGTCCACCAGTCGATCCCGTCCTTGCTCGCGGGGAAGTCGCAGTCGAGGTTGTGGACAAGCTGCTCGCCGACCGTGACGGTCATCCGCCCGCGCCGGCCCTTGTTGGAAACGGGCAGGAGCAGGTACTTGCCGGTGATCTTGATCTCGCGGACCTGCTCGGGCAGGGGCGGCTGCCCGCCGCGCCCGGCCGGGGCGGGACCGGGCTTCTTCTTGGCCGGCGTGCTGGACTGCGAGATCTGGTCCACGTTGATGTGCCCCCAGCCGCCGGAGGCGTCGTCGACGATCTGGATGACGGCCTTGCAGCCCTTGTACTTCTTGACGTCCCAGTTCTCCCAGTTGAGGAACTCGCTGCCCCCGGGCTGGGTGTTGGGCCCGGTGGCGCTGAGCACGACCTGGCCGTCGATCAGCAGGTTCATGCAGGTCTTGCCCTTGTGCCCGCCGCCGCCGATGAGGAAGCGGATGTAGTCGCGCCGAATCGTGAACTCGGGCGAGGTCAGCTTGCCCGTCGGCCTGTCGCCGCCCAGGAACGTGTTGACCAGCCCCTTGCCCTCGAACCCGCTCACGTGCATCTGCCCGCCCAGCGTGCCCTTGGCCGGGGCCTTGCCGAAAGCCTCGCCCTCGACCTTCCAGCCGCCGTAGTCGGCGCCCTCGAAATCGGCGATCAGGATGTCGTCATCGGCCCCAGCGGGCGCCGGCCCGGCCAGGAGGATCAGCACGAGGCACACGATGCCGGCAAGGACGTGGCGGTCGTTCATGGCATTCTCCTTCGCGCAATCAAACGCGTCGCGCGGTTGCGGTATTGTTGGCGCAAGGCGACAATATACACGCAGGCAAAGGATCGCGTCCATGAATCCAGGCGGCGAGAACACGGGGTCCAGCCCTCCGGCGGCGGCTAGACGGTGGCGGACGGGGCTGGTGTACGACCCGGTCTATCTGCTGCACGACACGGGGTCGGGCCATCCGGAGAAGGCGGGGCGGCTGACGGCGATCGTGGAGCATCTCCAGAAGACGGGGTTGATGGAGAAGCTGGTCGCCATCGAGCCCGGGGCCGCGACGGCCGGGCAGCTCGAGGCGGTGCACAGCAAGCTGTACGTGGAGTGGGTGGCCCAGGCCTGCCGCGAAGGCGAGACGTGCCTGGACGCGGGCGACACGCGGGTGAGCAGCCATTCGTACGAGGCGGCGCTGCTGGCGGCGGGGGGCGTGATGGTTGCGTGCGACGCGGTGATGGCGGGGCAGGTCGTCAACGCCTTCTGCGCGGTACGTCCGCCGGGCCACCACGCCCGGCGCGACCGGGCCATGGGGTTCTGCATCTTCAACAACATCGCCGTGGCCGTGCGACACCTCCAACGGAAGCACAAGATCGAGCGGGTGCTGATCGTCGACTGGGACGTCCACCACGGCAACGGGACGCAGGAGACGTTCTACGAGGACCCGGGCGTGCTGCGATTCGACCTGCACCAGAGCCCGCACTACCCCGGCAGCGGGTCCGTCAGCGAGCGCGGCGCGGGCAACGCGGTCGGCAGGCAGATCAACGTGCCCCTGTCGGCCGGGGCGGACGACGCGGACTTCCTGAAGGCGATGGAGACGATGCTCTGTCCGGCGGCGATCGAGTTCGAGCCGCAGTTCGTGCTGGTCTCAGCCGGCTTCGACGCCCACCGCGACGATCCGCTGGGCGGGCTTCGGGTGACGACGGAGGGGTTCGCCAGGATGACCGAGATCGTGGCGGGCATCGCGATGCGGTGCTGCAAGGGGCGGCTGGTCTCGACGCTGGAGGGCGGCTACCGCTTCGAGAGCCTTGCCGCCTCGGTCGAGGCGCACCTGCGTGCGCTGATGGCGGCCTGGGGCCGCCCGCGATAAACGGACATCACTTCTTGGCCGGCGGCGCGGGCGGTTTCGGCGGCGCGGGGGTGGGCGGGGCGGGCGCGGGCGGCGCGGGGGCCGGAGGGGGGTTGACCAACTGGTCGATCTGGGCGGCCGACAGGGAATGCTGGGCGGGCTGCTGGAGCAGGTCTCGCAGCAGGGCGGCGCTGATGGCGTAGCCCGTGCCGGCGGGGGGTGCGGCGGCGGGTGCGGAGGCCGTCGCGGGGCCTTCGGAGGCCTTGTCCGTCAGCACGCCCACCACCTTGCCCATGGCGTCGAGCACGGGCCCGCCGCTCAGGGCCGGCGGGCACGCGAACGAGAGCCTCAGGCCCGGCCCCTGTCCCGCCAGCGTCACCAGGGCCTGGCAGTCAGCATCGGTCATCACCGGGCGGGCGGGCTCGTTGGGTTGCTCGATCTTCGCGGGGATCTGCACCTTCTGCCCGGCGGTTGGGTCGCCCAGCTTGAGCGGGCGAATGCCGCGAACGGTGAAGGAGTCCGCCTCGCCGCCCAACTCGATCAGCGCCAGGTCGGCCGTCCGATGCACGTAGCGCACCTGCTTGGGCGAGATGGAGATGCTCCGGTCGGCTGTGAGGTTCTCGCCGAACGTGACGAACAGGTCGATGAGGCCCGGGGCCTCGATGAGCCGACGAGTGGTCGCCACGTACAGGTTGCCGTTGTCTTTGACCAGGAACCCCCAGCCGGATCGCGAGACCGTGCGGATGAACGGGCTGGCGGGATACGCGCGGTTGATCAGCGGTTGGCGCAGATACGCCTGGACGCGGTCGCGCCCGATGCGGGCGCCGTCGACCAGGCCCTTGAGCTTGGGGTCCTCGAAGGTGCGGTCTTCGACCAGTGCGAAGAGTTCCTCGTACTTCTTCATGGCCGCCTCGGCGTCGATGTCGTCCATGCGGCGGGCCTCGTTGACCAGATCGGTGATCGTCTGGGCGTTTCGCTGCTCCCACGTGCCGGCCAGGAAGAGGAAGTAGCCGCCCACGCCCGCCGCGACAACCAGTGCGGCGAGGCCGGCGTAGAGGGGGGTCTTCTTCTTCTTGGGTACGATGGGGCGTGCGTAGTGGGCCTGCGGGGCGGGGACGATGTCCGAGGAGATGCCTGGCAGTTCCTCGGGCGTGGGCACGTGCGCGGGCGGAACGTGGGTGTGCCCGGGCGCTGGCGCGTGCGATCTGGCGGGGGGCGCTGCCGGGGCCGAGGGCCTGGCGGCGGGCGGAGCGGGCCTTGGCGGGGGAGCGGGCCTCGGCGCGGGGGCGGCGGGGGCCGGTTCGCGCGGCGGGGCCGGCTTGGGCGCGGGAGGCTGGCTCGCGGGCGCGGGCGGCGGCGGAGGCGGGGGCGGAGCGGCCTTGGGCGTCGGCGGCGTCGAGGGCTTGGGGATCTCCACCGGCTTGGGCGAGGACGGTTCGAGGATGGGCAGCGGAGGCTTGGACTGCTCGTCGTCGAAGATGGGCTCGGGGATCTGTTCTTCCTCGGTGGGGAGAATGATCTCGATGACATCGTCCTTGGACGGCTTGACCGGCGCGGGAGGCGGGGGCGCAGGCTTCGTTTCGGCTGCCGGGGGCGCCTGGGTCGGCTTGGGCGCGGGGGGTTCCGGCTTGGCGGCCGGCTCGACCGGCTTGGGCGCGGGCGGCGGCGCGGCGGCAACCGGCTTGGGGGCCGGCTCGGGCGGCTTGGGGGCCGGGGGTTTGGGCGTTTCGGGCGCCGGCTGGGGCGGTTTCGGTGGGGCGGGCGCGGGCTTGGCTGGAGGGGCCGCCTGGGGCTTGGGCGCGGGCTTGGCCGGCGGTGGGGCGGCTGGCTTTGGCGCGGGCCTGGCGGGCGGTTTGGGCGTCGCTTTGGCGGGGGCCTCGCCCTTGGCTGCTGCCGCCAGCGCCGCCAGGGCCGAGAACGGGTCACTTGCCGCCGGGGCGTCGCCGGACTGGGCTGCGAGCGTCGCCAACGGATCCTTGTCCGACACGGTTTCATCACCGGGGGAGGGGATCTGGACGACCTTGTGGCACTTGGGGCATCTGCCCGCCTTGCCGGCTTTGTCGTCCGACACCTTGATGGCCTGTCCGCACGTGGCGCAATGGAACGAAATCATCTCTCACCTACCGACGGGAACCGTCTTGCCCCGCGAACCTGTTTCATTGAACGGCATCCGCGGACGCAATGCAACCCTTGAGTGGACAATTCCCCCGCGGCGTCACGACCGGCCGGCGCCGCTCGCGGGCGTCTGCTGGATGTGCTGGAGGATCTGCTTGCCCTGGCCCTTGGGGTCCAGTTCGACGGATTTCTGGGCCGACTCGCGGGCCTTGGCCAGCAGGGCGTCGTCCTTGGCGTCTTTGGCGGCCAGGTACTGCATCATCGCCATCTTGGCCCAGGCGTCGGCGGACTTCTCCTCCAGCACGCAGACCTTCTGGATGGCCTGGAGGGCCGGCTTGTACCGCCGCGCGTTGCGGTGGATCGAAGCGATGGCCTCGTAGACGCTGGAGTCGTACGGATTGATGAAGGCGACCTGCTGGTAGTACTCCAGGGCCAGGTCGTCCTTGTCCAGCGAGCGGTACAGGTCGCCGATCCGCCGGGCGTACTGGGGGTCCTTCATCGAGCGGCGGTGCAGTTCCATCAGGTTGGGCAGGGCCTTTTCGATCTGGCCCATCTGCGTGTAGAGGCTGGCGAGGCGCTCGTAGCTGAAGGGATCGAGCGGCCGGCGGACCTTGAGGCGCTCGAGGGCGGCGATGGCGGCGACCCAGTTGCGCCGGGCGAGGTGGCACTCGGCCATCACGCGCGGCGCGGTCCGCGAGGTCGGGTCGATCTGCTCGATGTTGCGGGCGTACTTCAGCGCGTCGTCGTACTGGCGCTTCGCGAGGTACAGGTTGGCCAGCACGCTCAGCGCCTGCACGTTGCGCTCGTCCAGGTCGAGGGCCTTGCGGGCGGACTTCTCGGCCTCGGAGGTGTTGCGGGCGAAGTACATGGCCACCGCCCTGGCCGCGTGCGAGGCGGCCTCCTTGGGCTTGTCCTTGATGAGCTTCTCGGCCTCGGGGGGCGTGAGGACCTTCTCGTTGTCGTAGCCCCACTCGAGAATCTGGCCGTTGGCCCATTCCCGGAAGCGTTTGTCCAGCTCGGCCTCGCTCATGGCCAGGGCGTCGTAGAGGACCTTCTCCTGGTTGTGCCCGTCGCGGAAGCCCTCCAACATGCGAAGGATGGCCTTGTAGCCCTTGGCCTGGATGATGTACTCCATCATCCACTCGGCCTGGGCGTACGCCAACTGCTGCCCGCCCCCGCGCGAGGGACGGATGAACCCCCAGTCCAGTTCCTTGATCGGATAGAGCTGGCCCATCCGCGTGGCCGTCACCAGCTTGCGGACGGCGTTGTAGTCGCGGCGGTCGGGCTGCTGCCAGACGGCGCAGGCCTCGGTGAACCAGCGCGGGATGTTGTTGTTGGTCGCCGACAGCGTGACCGTGTGCGTGTACTCGTGGCGGAGGACGGTGGCCCAGTTGAACGTGCCGAACTGGCTGCGCTCCTTGTTGGGCGCGACCAGGACGATGACCGTGCCGGTGGCCGCCCCGATCGTGCCGATCCACCCGCGACCGGTGATGCGGACCGAGAACTGCGGATGGGTGGGGAAGATCTCCACCATCGTCTTGACCGGCGGGACGTGGTTGAAGTCGGCGCAGACCTCCTTGTGCATCTTCTCGGCGTACTCGCCCACCTGGTCCAGCAGCACGCGGTCCTCGTTGTTGGCCACCTTGATGATGAAGTGCTCCGTCTCGAGCACCTGGAACGTCTCCATCTCCTTGAGCAGCTTGATGTAGTTGACGATGTCGGCGCGGAAGTCGTCCAGGCTGTGGGCCTTGTCCAGGAACTCGCGGGCCTTGTCCTCCTGCCCGGTCTGGAGATAGAGCTTGGCCAGGTCCGCCACCGGCCCGGCCAGCTCGGGCGCCAGCTTCATCGCCTCCTGGAAGTACCCTTCCGCCTCCTTGTACTGGTGGCCGGCCGACAGCCAGTCGCCGATGGTCTCCGGCAGGCCGGCGTAGCCGGCGTTGACCTTCTTGACCCGCTCGATGAAGGGCTTGGCCTTGTCCTCGTGTCGCATCCGCACGTGGAAGGCGGCCGCCAACGAGAGGGCCTCGAGGTGGTTGGGGTTGACCTTGAGCAACTCGTCGAGCGCGCCCATGACCTGGTCGAACTTGCGCCACTGCATGAGGCAGGTGGCCTTGAGCAGCAGGGCCTGCGTGTGGGCGGGGTTGACCTTCAGGGCCTTGGCGACCTGGGCCATGCACGCCTCGAACTGCCACTGGCCCAGGACGATGGCCCCCAGCCCGACAAAGGCGTCGGCGGCGTTGGGGTTGGCCTTGAGGGCGAGTTGGAATTCCTGGGCGGCCTCGGCCCCGCGGTGCTTGTTCAGCAGAAGCATGCCGGCGGCGATGTTGGCGGGCCAGTACTTCTCGTCCACCTTCTGGTAGGCGTCCTGGAAGTAGTTGTGGAGGATGTTGCCCGCCTGCTCGCTGGCCCGTCGCCCGGCCAGGATCGCGTAGCGGTCGAGGATGTTGCCCAGCGCCACCAGCGTGGGCGCGTCCTTGCGGTAGGCGTCCGTGGAGACCACCGCGTCCATCGTCTGGTAGGCGGCCAGGGCCTCCTTTTTCTTGCCCAGCGTCTCCAGCAGCAGCCCGTGCAGCAGGATGGCCGGCGCGTGCCTGACGTCCAGGGCCAGGGCCGAGCGGGCGCGGTCGAGAGCCTTGTCATACTGGCCCGTCTCGCTGAGGATCTCCGCCGCCAGCACGTGCCAGTCGATCCGCTCGGTCGCGTCCTTGGCCGCCGCGTCGAGCGTCTCGATGGCCTTGGGGTACTGGCCCTGCCAGGCCAGCGCCCGGGCCATGCCGATGGCGGCGGAGACGCGCATCGACTGGTTGGATCGCAGCTTGTCGAACCCCTTGGCGGCGGCGTCATACTGGCCCTTCATCAGGGCCGCCTGGCAGGCCTCCAGCGTGTCGGTCTTGACCGGCTGGGTGGCTGGGGCGGTCGCCGGGTGCGTCGCGGGCCGGCTGGCCGATCGGGTCGTCACGTGCCGCACCACCGGGTGGGGGGCCTGGGCGGCGGCGGGGATAGGGGCGACAGTCAGGCAGCCCAGCAGGCAGACGACGGCAAGGGCGTTCCGCACAGAGTTCATCTTGCACTCCAATCGCCGCCCCCCTGCGGCGAAATTCTATTATATGGTTTGACGCACCAAAGGGGAAACTGTTGCCGGGCGGCGGAAACTGGCGCCCCGCCGAGGCCCGCCTGGCGATGGTTCGCGTGCGGCAGTTCACGCCGGCGCGCGGCCAGAGAGAGCCCCAATGGGTGATGATCTGGCGCCGCTCCGCGCGCGAGACGAACCCCGCCGGCGGAACGACGGACTCGCCTGGTTGCCCTGGCACGCTTTAGAACAGCCGGCCGGACGCTCCCTCGATGTTGACGAACAGGTCCAGCCATCCCCGGCCGTCTTCCGCCCGCCCGGTCAGCGGGTCGATCACAACTCGGCCATGCGCGCCGTAGAACCACAACATATCGATTCCCGGCCCGCCGTCGATCAGGTTGGTGCCCTGCCCGCCCACGAAGTTGTCGTCACCCAGCCCGCCCAGCAGAGTGTCATCGCCCCACTCCCCATACAGCCAGTCGTTTCCGTCGCCCCCGTCCAGCAGGTCGTCGCCATAGCTTCCATACAGCCGGTCGTCGCCCAGTCCGCCGTACAGCGCGTCATCCTGCCGGCTGCCCATCAGGTAGTCCGCGAAGGACGATCCGATCAACACCTCGGTCTCGTACAGCCAGTCGTGTCCCCCCATGCCGTTGCGCGAGCACCCTGGGTCCAGCCTGGCCCAGACGCCCGCGGGCGAGGCGGAGTAGTCGGCGGTGTCCATTCCTTCGCCGCCGTAGAACCACGTCTGGCCTCTGCCTCCCGTGAAGCGATCGGACCCGCCCTCGCCCCAGACGCCCGAGTAGAGGGCCGACTCCTGGCCGTCGAAGCCGTCGTCGCCTTCGCCCAGCCACACCCACAGGCGGGTCAACGAAGTGCGGCCGACGTTCGCGACCTCGACGCGGTCGTCACCTCCGCCCGTGCGGAGTTCGAGTGTCTCGACCCCGAGGGCCGACAACACTTCCTGCCCCACCCGGATCTCCAGGACCTGCTCATTTCCGGCCACCTGCACGTCGTCATCGCCCGCCGGTGCGCCCTCGACTTCCAGCACGTCCGCCCCCAGGCCTCCGTCGACCTGGTCCGATCCGTCGCCGGCGGCCCAGGGGAAGCGGTCCGACCCCTGGTCGCCCTGGAGACCGTCATCTCCCGCTCCGCCGACGAGAATGTCATGGCCGCTTCGACCCACCAGCAGATCGTTTCCGCCCCGCCCGGTCAGCCGATTGGCCAACGCGTTGCCGTACACCTGGTCGTCGTAGGCCGATCCGCGAACGTCTTCGATGCCGTGCAGGCGGTCCCGGGTTCCCTCCCCGTCCTGGGCCCAGCCGCCCTGAAGGTCGACCACCACCCCTGACGCCGCGGCGGAATAGTCCACCTCGTCGGTGCCGTTGGAGCCCGTGAGTTGGTCGTTGCCGGGGCTGCCGCGAAGCCGGTCGTCGCCGCTGTCGCCATACAGGAAGTCGTCACCGCCCTCGCCGTCCAGGTCGTCGTTGCCTCGCCCGCCCCAGAGCCAGTCGCTCCCGTCGCCGCCGGCCAACAGGTCTCCGCCGTCCCCGCCGTCCAGGACGTCGTCGTCGGTTCCGCCATACAGGAGGTCGTCCCCGGCCTCGCCGTAGAGATGGTCGGCTCCCTCGTCGCCGTAGAGAACGTCGTTGCCCGCGCCGCCATAGACCGTGTCCGCGCCGGAATCACCGTGCACGGTGTCATCGCCGCCGCCCGCGCAGATCGTGTCGTCGCCCGGACCTCCCTCGAAGGTCTCCGCAGCGTTCCCACCCGTGAGCACGTCCGCAAACGCCGAACCGATCACGTGCTCGATGGCCCCGAGCAACGACACCGTGTTGCCGGCGTCATCCACCTTCTGCACCTGGGCGGCGGACAGGGCGAGACTGAAACGTATCGCCATGGTCGCACCGGAGAAATCGACCGTGTCCGATCCGGACGGATCGATCAGGCGGTCGAAGCTGCCGGGCGTCTCCACGTAATAGTCGTCCCCGGACCCGCCGTCCATCCGGTCATTGCCGGGGCCTCCGTCGAGCCAGTCCGGCCCATCCTTGCCGATCAGGACGTCATCCCCCGCATTGCCGACCAGCCAGTTGGCCCCGTCGTCGCCCACCAGGCGGTCGTCTCCACTGCCGGCCAAGACCTTCTCGAACTGCCACACCCAGCCCGGCTGACCGCCGCCCACCTGGCTGCACTGCTGGGCGCTCAAGTCGACCTCAACCGAGCAGGTCATGACAGAGAGGTCCAACGTGTCCAGCCCTGCACCGCCGTCCAGGCGCAGGTTGCTCTGTTGCCCGTCGACCAGGAGCACGAAGGTGTCGTTGCCGAGCCCGCCGGTGAGGTTCTCCATGCCGCTGAATGCCAGGCCGGCTACGATGCCCACGTCGCCGTCGTCGATGAGGAACGTCGCACCGCTGTCCGGACCGATGAGCGTGTCGCTCTGGCCGCTGCCGATCAGGCGGTCGATGCCGCTGAACGTTCCGCCGATGCCGGTGGCGGTGTGCGCCTGAAGGTTGACCGTCACGGCGGCTGC
>JAKJER010000095.1 GCA_022705325.1 Planctomycetota bacterium
GACCTCGTGCCATCTGACGTCCAGGTCGGGCAGTTCGTAGCCCTCGTCGCTGAAGCCCAGGTCGCTGGGCCGCTGGACGAAGATCGCCCAGGACGACACCCACAGCCAGAACTCCTTGGCCTTGTGCGGATGGAGCGTCAGGTTGTCGGCCTTGGTGCTGTCGCGTTTGAAGAACCGAGTCTTGGCCTGACTGATGTCCATGATGCCCAGGAACTCGGCATAGGCCAGCAGCTCGATGTAGTCATTGGGGGCGGGCGTCGCGGTCGCGACGAAGCGGTAGGGGACCCGCTTGCCGTCCGTGCGGTGGATGCCGCTGGGCCCGCCGTCGCCGGTGCACAGCCGCATCATCTCGCGGAAGGTCTTGGACCCGCCAAAGCCCCGCAGAATGGACGCCTCGTCCAGGCACACCACGTCGAACTCGGCCGGGTCGAGCTTGCCGTCGCGGACACTCTCGTAGTTGGTCAGGAAGATGCGGTTGGTGTCAGTGGCCAGCGTCTCGTGCTCGAAACGCCGCACCTGGTCGATCGTCCGCACGAACAACGGCGGCTCGCCCATGCCCAGGACGTCGACCGCGTCGCGGCGGAACTCCTGTCGCACCCCCAGTGGCAGGACGATCAGGGCCCGGCCCTGTCGGCCCTGCTCGGCCAGGACGTGGGCGAGCATGAGCCGGCACGTCTCCAGCTCCATGATGGTCTTGCCCAGGCCGAAGGCCGCGAAGCACGCCCGGCAGCCGCCGGCCACGAGCCAGCGGACGATCGCCCGCTGGTGCGGCTTGCACACGGGGCTGATCTCGGATGGGTCGATGTCGAAGCCGCTCCGCTCGGCCAGCTTGACCTTGGACCGCAGGAAGGCCTGGTAATCCTTGTCAACCACAGAGGCCACAGAGGACGCAGAGGAAATCATTCGTAGACCTCCCAGACGTGGGTGAAGCTGAACTTGCCGTTGGCACCCTTGGCCGTCAGCCCGCCCTCGTTGAGCAGCCACGGAACGAGTTGGTTGCTCCACTCCGCGTAGGACATCCAGCCGCCGGCACAGATGGCGTTGATGTCGAACACCTGCAGCTCACCTGTGACGGCGTTCCAGGCGATCCAGTGGGTGTGGCGATATTGCTCCCGCCAGGCGTTGTCGTCTTTACGCTGCATCCAGGGCCCGTCCCACTGGACGCGGATCAGGCCGACTCCCCCGGCGGGGATGCCGCCGCGTGGGTGGACGCGGACGTTGACGCGGAGCATGTACAGGGCGTGCTGCATCATCGTGGGCGACATGTACCGCTTCCGCTCGAAGCCCATCCCGCGAAGGACCGGCAGCAGATCCTCGGGCATGAGGTCCAGCACCGCGCAGAGCGCTCCCGGCCCGCAGTTGAATCCCCACGCGTCGGCGGCGGCCTGGGCCTGATTCGCGTCGAAGCGGACGGTTGGAGAGGTCGCGATCGTGCGGGCGGCGAAGGCCCGGGCCCAGCAGGTTGGACAGTTGGCGACGTTGCTGCACCCGGCCCCGCAGGGGTTCCAGGCCAGATCTCCGTAGGGGATGCCGGTCTTGGACAGGCTCATGGTCATCGTCCTTTCAGCCGCGACGCCCCATAGACGCCGCTGGAGTGGAGAAGGGCCTCGTGGCGGGCGAGCTCGGCCTTGTAGAGGCGGCGGGCCAGGCGGGTCGCCGGGCTCGTTTCGTCCGGTGCAGCCGCCCGGTAGGCCTTGCCAGCGGCGCGGAGCTTCTCGTACGAGCGATCGATGGCCCGGATCTGGGCGGGCGTGGGTTTGGGCGGGTTCATTGGCCGCTTCCCGCCTTGGCCGCCTGGAGAAGCTCGTCGGCCTTGTTGCCGATGCGATTCATGTCCTGGAGCAGCTCCAGGGCCTTGTCGATGATGGCCCATGCGTGCCTGGGGTCGATGTTGGAGTTGGACCCGAGCATGACCATGGCGAGCATGGCCTTAGGCGTCTTGGCGTTGGACCCCTCGAACAGGCCCTGCATGAGCCCTTCGATCAGGGCACATGCCCCGGCCTCCTCGAACGTGGGGTTGTCGATGTTGAGCATTAGCCTTCTCCCGGTCAGAGGGTGTTGATGCAGCAGTGCTTGAACTTGCGGCCCGAGCCGCAGGGGCATGGCGTGTTTCGCCCCACGCCCTGGGCCTGCAGTTGCCGCAGGGGCGTCTGTCGAAGCTTGCCTCCGGGGCCTACTCCACTGCCGTAGGCGGCGGTGCGGAGTTTTCGCCGCACCTTGGTGCTGACGTATGCCCCGCTAGTTTGAAGGCGGCTGAGCTTCTCTCTGGCCTTCTGCATGCCCTGGAGTAAGGCCTGGTGATCGATTTCGAATGTCCCGTCGTCGCTCATAGGTTTCTCCCGTCTGTCCGGACCGGCCGGCCCGGGGCGGCTGAGACCATCCATGGCTCACCCGGGCACGGCCGCTGTCACGGAAGCTCTTCCAGAACCGCCTACGCGTCCTCGCTGGCGCCCAGCTTGCGGTTGGCCCGCTTGCGGGACTCGCCGGTGAGGGTGACGGTCTCGGTCTTGCCGTCCTTGCCCGTGGTGGTCAGGCTGACGCTGGACTGGCCGTCCTTGGGGCACAGGTCGCGGACGGCCTCGAGGATTCTCCGCTCGGAGGGGAAGGCGAGGTTCATGAGCACCGTCTTGACGACCTCGGCGTCGTCCTCGTGGCACGAGTAGCTGAAGCCGACCTGTTTGCGCATGACCAGGCGGACCCGTTTGGAGGGGCCGGCCCAGGTGACGGTGACGGCGTCGATGGCCGACTCGTTCTCGCGGCAGAAGTCGATGCCGTGCACGGTGTCCAGGAAGCGGGGCGCGAACGGTCCCTCGGTGTAGCTGTCGCTGGCGAATGCCGAATGCTTGACGGCCTTCAACTGGAAGCGGTTCTGGCGGGTCCGCAGCTCCTCGATGGCGTAGAGCAGATCGATCTGGACTGGCTCGACCACGACGGGCAATGCCAGCTCGGTCGCCAGCAGGACCATGATCGTCTCCAGCGTGCCCACGCCGCCGGTGACCGTCGCCAGCAGCTCCTTGTCCGGCCAGAGCATGCAGGGCAGAACCTTCTCGACACGGACGTCCCGGGCCTCCATCATGGCCTTCTCGACGTTCCACTCCGAGACCTTCCGCCAACTCCGCACGAGCACGTCGGCCAGCACGATGCCCTCGCCGGCCCGCACGGCCAGCACGGCGAACTCGTAATCGTCGTCCGCCTTGGGCTTGAGGGTTTCCATGCGGGCGGCGAGTTCTTTGGCCGGCGGCAGTCCCTTGCACGTGCCCAGGTTCAATCGGTAGCTTCCCATTTGCCTATTCCTTTCCCGTCCCCAGGGGACGGACCTTGAGATTGGGTTCAAACCGTCCCTGCGGAGCGGTAGTTCATCCAGGCCAGGACGGCGAAGACCGTCGCCGCCGCCCAGATGACTGCCAGCAGGGCGTAATAGTGTGCGTAGTTGACGCGGCCGGCGTTCATCTGGGCAGCCCCTTTCGCCAGGCCTCGACGGCCTCCTCGACCTGGTCCCGTTCGAAGGACAGGAAGGGCCAGTTGCCATCGGCCGTGCGGCCGCTGGCCACCAGATCTTCCCAATCGCCCACGGTCACCACCGGCGGTCGCAGTTCGGACAGGTGGAGGCAGGTCCCCTTGTCGATGCCCAGGCTGGCCAGCGTCATGTCCTCCCAGCGGACGTCATCCAGGGCCGACTCGCCCGCTTGTTCGGGCATGTCGTACGTGCCGGCGGCCAGGAAGGCGGCCGATCCCTCGCCCCCGCGGCCGGCCTGGAGGTCCTCGGCGAGCTTGGCCACCGCCGTGCACGTCCGCAGGCTCAGCCCGCTGGACTGGAGCAGGCTCGACGGGAAGCGACCTTCCTTGACGGCGACGGCCAGGTGGATCAGGTTGACGGCCCGCCACTCGCGGACCTTTTCCCCGAGTTCCTCCAGCTTGCGGGCGATGTGACGGTACTGGGCCCGCAGGTCGAGCAGGGAGGTTCGATAGAGGCGTTTCCGGGCCGCGGGTGGACCTGCGAACGTCGCCTTCAGACGCTCGAGCTTCGCCTCCTCGGCGGCCGGGCACGGCGTCTGACC
>JAKJER010000073.1 GCA_022705325.1 Planctomycetota bacterium
GCCGGCGGGCACTCCCCGCCCGTCGCGTCTTCGCACCGCTGCCCTGCGCCCGGGCCGATGTCACGGGAGCGCGGACCGGTACATCGCCAGCACGTCCTCCGGGGGCACATCGCCCTGCAGCGTGTGCGCCGCCGAGAGGATGTACCCTCCGCCTGCACCAAGGATGCCGATGAGCCGTCGGGCCTCGGCGCGCACCTCGTCGGGCGCGCCGTTCGGCAGGAGCCGCTGGGTGTCGATGCCGCCGTAGAAGGTGAGGCGGTCGCCGTAGCGTCGCTTCATCTCGAAGACGTCCATCACCTCCGGCTGGAACGGGTTGAACACGTCCAGCCCGGCGTCGATCAACTCCGGCAGCAGTTGCTGCACGGCCCCGCAGCAGTGGAGGACGACCAAGCCGCCGCGGTCCTTGACCGCGCGGTACAGCCGGCGCACCCGCGGCAGGAGGAATTCCCGCCACAGGGCGGGGCCCATGATGACGCCCGTCTGCGTACCCCAGTCGTCGCCGAAGAAGATGCCGTCCACCGGATGTTTCATGACGGCCGCGATGAGAGCCAGGTAATACTCCGTCAGCCGGTCCAGCAGGGCGTGGACGAACGGCTTGTCCACAGCCATCGCCATCAGCACCTCTTCCATCCCGGCCAGGGCCCACGCCCGCTCGAAGAGGTTGTAGCTCAGCTTGGCCAGCAGGAGGGTGTCAGCCCGTCGCGGCTGGAGGGCCACGAGCTCGCGCACGGCGGCTGGGTCGTCGGGATCGGGCAAGCGAAATGTGGAAACGTTCTCCGGGCCGACCAGGCGGTTGACGACCACGCCGATGTCCTTGTCTCGGCTGCGATCCCAGAGCGTGCCGAATTCATCCTGCCAGATGTCCGGGCGGACCTCCACCCGCGTGCTGGCGCGGGCGATGGAGAAGCAGTTGCGCAGCTTGCTCTCGAAGTCCATGTCGCCGCAGAACTCGGCGTATCGCCGGCGGGCCTCGCGCGTGAACTGAATGTCAAAGGGCGCGCGCGCGGGTTGGCGGTGGGCGATGGCGTCCAAGGCGAGTTGGCGCGGTGTCGTCATGGCTGATCGTTTCCGCGAAGCCGCGAGCGGACAGAAGGACCCTGCTGTATCGTGGCGGTCTTACTTCACCAGGATTCGCAGCACCGTCATCGACCACGGGGCCAGTTCGGTTTCGAACCGGGCGCCGGGCACGGCGAGCGGTTCGTCCTTCGGGGCGATCTTCTTCGGGGCGTTGATGTCGTTCTCGTCCTTCTCGCTGGCGGCGGCGAGTGTGATCTTCCTGCCCGTCCCGGTCGGGACGGCGCCGGCCAGGTTCACCTGGGCCTTGACGGCGTTGGGGGTGGCGTTGACGGCCTTGAGGATGACCTCGCCTTTGGACTTGTCCAGGCCGGCCTGTGCGTAGACGCGGCTGTCGCGGTTTGGCGCGTCGCCGGTGCGGTAGCGGGCCACTTCCTTGCCGTCCAGATAGCCGATCACCTCGTCGGCCTTGATCTCGATGCGGATGTCGTACCACTTGCCTGTCTCGATCACGCCCGGGTCCTGCTGGCGGCCGACGGCGTGCCCGCGATTGTCGTTGACGATCTCGAAGGCGTGGCGCTTGTTGCCCCAGCCGCCCAGGTTGAACTCGAAGAAGTCCTTGCCCGTCTTCCCTCCGAAGAGGACCAGGAAGCCCTCGTGCCCGGCGATCTTGCGGGCCTTGACGCGAATGGTGCCCGTCTCCAGCCTGGGCGCGGTCAGCATCGCGACGCGTCGCTGCTCGCTGCCGCTGACACGATAGGCGCCGCCCTCGGCCTTCCATGTCCCGCAGTGAGTCTGCCAGGCCTTCGCGCCGTCGTCAAAGTTGGCCGTTTCGGCCGGTTGACCCGCGGGCTCGACGACGAAGTCTTTGTACTCCGCCTCGGTGTCCCACGCGCCCAGGCCCACGCGACCGGCGAAGGCGGCCTTGGGCTTGTCGGCTTTGGCGGGCGGGGCGAAGTCCAGCGAGGTGGCCACGTTCACGTCCGGGCGGTTGGTGGCGAAGAGCTTCTGCACGTAATAGCTGCTGCGGCCGAATGCGACGGCGGAGTCGTAGCCGATCAGGTTGACCGGCCAGTTCAGGCGGTTGACGTTGAACAGCAGGGGGGCGTAGCTGGTCATCTTGATCAGGTCGCCGTTGCGCTCCATGCCGATCATGAACGCCGCCTCGGACAGGGCGGCCAGCATGTTGCCCCGCCCGACCTGCTGGTTGCAGGCGTACTCGCCGACGTACAGGTCGAAGCCGCGGTCGCGCGGCACGTTGTCGTAGCGCCGATACTCGTTGAAGAACCAGTCCGGGTTGCGGTAGAAGTGCTCGTCGGCGATCTCGATCTTGCCCGCGCCGTCGATCATGTCCGGCGTGGCCCAGCCGCACCCGCAGCAGTACACGTATTGAAGCTGGGGGTACTTCGCCTTCAGGGCCTTGTAGAACCGCTGGTAGTTCCGCTTGTATCGCGGGCCGTGGTTCTCGTTGCCGATCTGGATGTAGCGGAGCGGGAACGGCTCGGGGTGCCCGGCCGCCGCGCGGAGCTTGCCCCACTTGGAGTCGGCCGGGCCGATGGCGTACTCGATGGCGTCCAGCGTGTCCTGGATCAACTCGTCGATCTGGTCTTCGGGGAGGAAGTCGCCGGTGCGGAACTCGCAGCCGAGTCCGCAGTTGGCCACGTAGAGGGCGTCGGCGCCGATGTCCTGGCAGAACTGGAGGAATTCGTGGTAGCCCATGCCGTCGGTCGAGCGGTAGCCCCACAGGCACCAGTGCCCGGGGCGCTGCTCGATCGGGCCGACGGTCCGCTTCCAGATGTAGCGGTTGGCGAAGGTCGCGCCCTCGACGTAGCACCCGCCGGGGAAGCGAATGAACGACGGCTTCATCTCGGCCAGCAGCGTGGCGACGTCCTCGCGGCAGCCGTTCGGACGGTCCTTGAACGTCTTGGCCGGGAAGAGCGAGACCACGTCCAGGTCGATCGTGCCGGGTGAGTCCAGGGCCAGGAAGAACCTCGCCCGGGGGTGCGACTTGGTCGCCTTCAGCTCGCACTCCTGCTTGTGCCACAGGGCAACCTCCAACTGCTTGCCCGGGAACGTGCCGATCTTCTGCTCGGCCAGCACCTCGCCCTCGGGCGAGATCAGCCCTGCCCGCAGCGAGGCCGAGTACGGTTCGACGGGGCAGCGACCGAAGAAGCTCAGCTTGTACGTCTGGCCCTCGACGACGTTGATGCCCCAGTACCCGCCGTTGACGAGTCGCGCAGCTGTCTGTTTGACCTCCAGGCGGAGGTAGCGGGGGTTGTTGTCGTTGAGCGGCTTGTCGGTGCCCAGGCGGATGCTGCCCGCATCGGCGGGGCCTTCGAGCGTCCAGCCGGGGTGCGGGCTGGCGGGCTTCCAGCCGAGCTTCCAGGTCTTCTCCTTGTTGGTCTGGTAGTGGGGGCGTGCGACGGCCGTCGCCGTGCCGTTGTTCAGCGTCATGCCCTCGGGGGGCTCGGCCTCGTCGAACGAGCGGTTCTCGATCAGTTCGGCGTAGAGCCCGCCGTCGGCGGCGTGGTTGATCTCTTCGAAGAAGATGCCCCACATGGTCGGTGCGACGGGGGCGCCGGGCTTGTCCACGTTGATCTGGATCTTGGCCTGCTGGGCCTGGGCCAGCGAGAAGGTCAGAGCGATCGCCGCCAACGTGCCGATTGCGTGTTTCATAGATCACCTCGTGTGAGTGAGCACCATGCTTCCGGGTGGCGGGGGCAAAGGGAAACGGGAACGGCGCCTTCCGCCAGGAAGCCCACGGGGTGCTTTCCGTGGGCTTTGAGAGTAACGTGCAGCAAGAGGGCAAACATGTCAACTTTGCGCAGGTAGACCTGAATGTCGCGCAGGCGATGAGCGCAAGTGCGGCGGCGGGAACTACTCTGTCATCACGTCCGCCAAGCCCGCCAGGCCTTCTTTGTCCAGGCCGGTGACAAACTTGGCGCCGGAGTCAGCCGTCGTGTCATCGGTCTTCAATAGTCAATGCGCAATGATCAATGGTCAATTCAGACCGTCCAGGGCTCGCGTTTGGCGCGGTCGAGCCAGCGGGCGGCTTCGTCGTCGCCGATGATCTGTTCCTTGACCGGGTCCCACTTGAGGGGTCGTTTGAGCCAGTAGGCGATGTTGCCCAGGTGGCAGACGGTGCAGGCGCGGTGAGCGATCTCGATGTCGCGGAAGGCGTTCTGGCGGCTCTTGACGCAGGCCAGGAAGTCTCCGAAGATTCCGCCCCGCCCGCGGTAGCCCTGGTAGCGGGTGGGTCCGGCGACCTCCAGCTTGCGCTTGGAGGGCAGTTCGCCCTCGGTGCCGATGTAGGTGATGTTGTTGGTCCCGCCGTGGTACATCTTCATGCCGTTGGGGAAGACGTACGTCAGGTGCTTCACGTCCTTGCCGTCGGGCGGGATGATGTCGGTCGGGCCGGTCAGGTGCACGCCCGTGTGGAACATGGCCGCCCCGAAGCGATGGGCGCCCCAGTCGGTCATGCCGCCGCCGCTATAGTCGCGGTAGGGGCGGAAGCCGCCGCGGATGAGTGTGGAGTGGAAGGGCCTCCACGGGGCCGGGCCCAGCCACATGTTCCAGTCCAGGCCCTCGGGCATGGTTTCCTCGGGCAGGTTGCACGGCCCACTGGGCCCGCCGCAGTTGACGTAGGCCTCCTTGATGGTGCCCAGGGCGCCGCCGCGGACCAGGCGCGGCCAGTCGCCGTAGTCGCCCAGCACGCGCTGGCTGCCGCCCGAGAACACCCGCCCGTATCGCCGCACCGCCTGCACCATCGCCCGCCCCTCGCGGATGGTGAGCGTCTCGGGTTTTTCGCAGTAGACGTCCTTGCCCCGCTTGCAGGCCTCGATGGTGACGATCGCATGCCAGTGGTCGGGCGTGCCGATCAGCACCGCGTCGATGTCCGCTCGGGCCAGCACCTCGCGGAAGTCGCCCGTGGCGAAGCAGTCCTGGTTGCCGTACTTCCCGTTGACGTGCTCGCGGGCCCGCTCGCGGTGGGTCGGCACCACGTCGCAGACGGCCACCATCTGCACCTCGCCGTGCCCCATGAACCCGCGCATGTCGCCGGTGCCCTGTCCGCCCGTGCCGATGGTGCCCATGACGATCCGCTCGCTGGCGGCGGGGCGCTTGTCGTCGCCCAGGGCGGCGGAGGTCAGGAAGTAGGGGGCGGCGATCGCGGCGCCGGCCCGGCCCAGGAGGCGGCGGCGGCTCAACGTGCTTTTCATAAGCGTTTCCTTTCGGTGGAGGAAAAGGACATGTAGCCCAACGAATGCCCCGGGGGGTGCTTGCGAGAAAAGACCGCCTCGCCGCCGGCTTCGCCCGCTGCCGATCACGGAATGCGGATTTCCCGCCGGGCACGCGTTGCGCGTCGTTGACCGCCAGGTGGGGTTGATGCTAGCATTCAAACGAGGTCCCGTTGCACGAAAGGAACACAACCATGCGACGCGTGCTGATTCTGCTCTTCGTGGCGGGCATCCTGCCCTCCTGTGCCGAGTTCGAGGCCCTCAGCCAGAGGGACGACCCCGCCATCACGGCGTACCGGGATCGCCTGCACCGCAAGGTGGACTCGATCGCCGCGCTGGCGGCCAAGAAGGACTCCCTTGCGGGCGACGAGTGGAAGATGGACGGTTCGGCCTACTCGTCGAGCGCGAAGCAGATGCTGGAGAACATCCTGCTGGACCTGGAACGCCGGGAGGAGTCGCTTCAGCAGGCCGTCACGCAACTGGAGGCGCAGCGGGGGGCGGACAAGTACCGATCAGACTTCTGACTTCCGCATCCTCCCGTCTCTGTCTTCGCCGCGTGCTTGTCGCAGGCGTCCCAGGGGCAGTGCGGCGGTCTTTGTCGTTCTCCCTTGCAATTCCCCGCCCAGGGCGCGAAGATAGGGGAAAGGGCCGTGCCGGAATGGCGGACCTGGCCTGTCTGGAGTGATGCTCATGCGAATAACCATCCTGCGACGTTCTGTCCTGCTCCTGATCGCGCTGAACCTGGTCGTCGCCTGGGCCCGGGCGGCCGAGCCGAAAAAGGTCGAGCCCGCCAAGGCAGAGCCGAAGAAGGCTGAGCCCGTCAAGGCAGAGCCGAAGAAGGCAGAGCCCGTCAAGGCAGAGCCCAAGGCCCAGCCGGCCGCCAAGCCCAAGGTGGAAATCACGGGCGGGATTCCGATGACCTTCGAGCGGAACCCGCGGCTGATCACGGGCGCGCGGGTGGTCGTGAAGATGAAGCCGGACCTGTCAAGCACGGGCGATTCCAGCTCGATCAGCATTGCCGGCAAGGAGTGCAAGCTGGCGGTCCGCAAGAACGGCGACGTGTGCATGATGGCGCTGGACGGCAACGGCGACGGGCGGATCGGCGCGGGCGAAACCGCCCGGGTGGACCCCCGCAACGGGGTGGCGATCTTCGACGTCGCGACCGATACCGGCCGGACGGCCGTCATGCTCTGCGAGATCCGCATCGGCTCGAAGAACAATTCGGTCACCAGCATCGCCGCCCGCATCTGCCCGGGCGGGTGCATGAAGGGCGAGTACGGCGGGGTGGCCATCCGGATCATCGACGAGAACCTCGACGGCAAGTACACGCAGGACGGCAAGGACGCGATCGCGTTCGGCAACAACCCGGTGGCCGTGCCGCTGCTTCAGACGCACTGCATCCAGGACAAGCACTTCCGCTTCCAGGTGGCCGAGGACGGCGGCAAGCTGGCGCTGGAGCCGCTGACCGACGCGCCGATGGGCGAGGTGGAGACGCCGTTCTCCGGCTCGACGCTGAAGTGCCTGGTGATGGCCAGCAAGACCGGGGCGTACGACCTGGCGGGGGGCAAGACGAACATTCCGGCGGGCGACTACCAGATGGTGTTCGGCGTGATGGCGGCGGGGGGGCGGATGGTGAACATGTATCCGCCGGTCCGTCACGGCCGGTTGCTGCGGTACAAGGTGGAGGCGGGGACGACCAACCGGCTGCGGATCGGCCCGCCTTTCCGCATCGAGACGGAACTCGGCGTGACGGCGATGAACGTGCTGACGGTTCGCCCGAGCTTCCGCCTGATGGGCAGCGGGGGCGAGGAATACGGGCCGGTGGACTTTTCGGCGGCGGGCAACGCCCAGATCCAGATCGGCACGGGCGAGAGGGTCCTGGCCTCGGACATGATGAAGCGCGGCGCGGAGTACACGACCAAGGTCCCCCCCACGCTGGAGAACGGCTGGGTGCGCGTTCGCATGCGCCTGCCGGTGTTCGGGTTGGTCTCGGGGACGAAGAACTTCGACGGCAAGGAGATGCTGGAGGACGGCGACGCCCCCGCGGTGAGCCACCCCGGGGATGAGAAGAAAGGCCCCAAGGACGCCAAGGACGCGAAAGCAGGCAAGGCCGGCAAGAAGGTTGAGAAGTAGTCTCTTGTTCTTGGCTCCAGTAAGAAGACTTATGAGGACGATGGCATGCCGAGGCTCAGGGTCTTTGTAAGTTCCACGTACTATGATCTCCGCCACCTTCGCTCTTCATTGTCGGCCTTCATAGCGTCCTTGGGACACCAACCGGTCCTGTCGGAGAGAGGGAATGTGCCGTATGCGCCCGACATAGCGCCCGATGAGTCCTGCTATCACGAGGTTGCCGAAAGCGACGTTCTTGTCCTGATCATCGGTGGACGATACGGGGCGGAGGCGAGTCCCAAGAGCGGACGGCGGAAGGAAGACTTCTGGCAGGTCTACAACAGCGTGACCAAACGAGAATTCCTGACCGCCATAGAACAGGACATCCCAGTCTACATTCTGGTCGAGAGCGGGGTGTTCGCCGAATATCAGACATTTCGAGAGAATCGTGGCCGGCGCAGCGTAAAGTATGCGCACGTGGACTCGGTCAATGTCTTTCATCTGCTTGCCGACATCTTCGCGCTCCCCCGGAATAACCCCGTGTGCAGTTTCGATCGATACCAGGACATCGAGGAGTATCTCCGCGAGCAGTGGTCAGGGTTGTTTCGAGAGCTTTTGAAGAGACGTTCCACGGAGAGAGCCATCTCCTCCGTAGAACGGGAAATCGCGGGCCTTAGAGAGACCCATGATGCTCTCAAGAGGTACTTGGAGGCAGCGATTCTCAAGCTCATCCCCGATGCATCCGCGAAGATCATCGAAGAAGAAGATCGTCGCATATCCAGGGCGCAGACATACAGCATGCTCCGCGTCAACACGTTCGTGCATAACCTCATGGGCTTCGGCTACGAGTTCGACCATGTGCGGAAGGCGCTTGAGGATGCGAAGAGCATTGCGGATTTCGGGGCCAAACTGGCGGTGCTTGCGGAGAACAAAGCGGCAGAGGACTGGATCGTGCGCACCCTTCGGAAACCCGAGAACAGCAACGCCATTCGCCAAATGAACGAAGCACGCTGGATTCTGGGGCTTGGTCCCCTCAAGTAACGTCCTCCTGCCCGCCCGTTGGGGGTTGAGCAACCGCCCGGGCCGGGGGCGGGAGAGTGAACACAGAAGAGAGAGACGCCCGGCGAATGACTCTGCCGGACGTCTCCCTTCTCCTTCCGATTCGATTTACGTTTCTGCCTCTTGCCTTGACCGTGCGATCCGCAGTCGGTCTACCAGCTGTAGCTGACCTTCATCCCGCCGTAGAACTCGTCGTTGAGCACGGTGTCGTCGAGTGCCTGGCTGAAGTTGAGGAACCCGGCCACGCCCAGCGAGCCGTACTGTTCGGGCAGGCCCAGGGCGGCGCCCAGGTCGTAGGCGACCTCGAGGCCGTAGTTCAGGTTGGCCAGCTTGGTGGAGGGGCTGTTGGCCAGGCCCAGTTTGCCGAAGTAGCGGTGCTGGGCGCCCAGGATCAGCGACGGGGTGACGGTGATGTCCTTGAGGACGGGCGTGTCCTTCATGCCGTAGTCGGCCAGGGCGAAGCCGTGGCTGATGCCGATCTCCCACCAGCTCGAATTCTTCGCCAGGTCCAGATCGTGGTAGTAGGCGATGTAGGGGTTGAGCACGCTCGTGCCGAAGACCTTGGCGTCGTCGAACGAGAGCTTGCCGTACCACTCGTAATCCGTGTGGGCGTCGCGCCCGAACGGCGGGAAGGTGTAGGCGATCCAGCCCGTCTCGGCGGTCAGGCCGATCGTATCGAACGCGTAGCGGTAGTAGATGGTGTAGTCGATCTCCTGGTTGTTGCCGCCGTAGGCGGGAGTGAGCTGCTGCTGGGCGGCGAACCACTCGAACCAGACGCTGGCCCCGATCGTGCCGAACTTGCCCGTGTCGTACTCGGCGAAGACGGTCATCTGGTGGTTGGGCTTCTCCCGGCCTTCGCGAGCGTACTCGCTGAAGTTGATGCCGCGGAAGATGTAGTCGCTCACCAGCACGTAGCTGACGCCGACAGTAAGGGGGATGGGCTTCTCCCACTTGGCCGGCGCGTCGGCGGGCGCGGCGACGGGGGCGGCCTTCGCGCCGTCGGCTGGCGCGGGCTGGGCCTGGGCCAGTTCCAGCCACTTCGGCGACGAACCTGACGGCTCGTCGGCCTGGGCACACAGGGCCCAAGACATCGCCAGAAGGGCCCCAACCGATAGTCTCACCAACACGCCTCGCGTCCACATCATGTCTCGTGTACTCCTGTTAGGTTTCCGCACTCCATCCGGGAGTGCAACTCGATGCCCCCCGCAATGCAGCGGGCGTGCCAGAGATGCATGCACGAACGTAAATCGCTTTGCATTATGTAATTATGGGCACTACGGCAGAATGCGGCACCGCATGGATTGACAACAGGAATGTATATAGAGTCGATTAAGGTTACATTTGTGTCCGTATTGGGTCGGGGCATAAGAAGAACCGCCCCGGTCGCACGTTCTGTGGACCGGGGCGGGCAGGTTGGTTCGTCGGTCGTCCGGATCAGCGGCTGGCTCGACGCCGCAGATAGGCGCCCAAGCCGCCCATGCCGGCCATCAGCAGGGCCAGGCTGGCCGGCTCGGGGATAGTCGGGTCAGTCGTGCCTTCCAAGCGAATGTCGAACCCGACAGCCAAGTACGAAAAGGCGCCCGCGTCCAGTCCATTAGCGCCAATCTGTCCGAATATCTCCCCGAAGGAGTCCAGGTCCGTAATATCGGTCCACTGGTTGTCGGCGAAATGGTACAGCCGCAGGTCCTCCGGGAATAGATCGGGATTGTTATACAGGGCTACGTCCACGGAGTAGTCATCGTAGCGGATAATCAAGTCGAGCAGCCCGTCCCACTCCCCCCCCTGACCATCGGTGCCCACTTGGAGCTCCCACAGGCCGACGATCGTTCCGGTCGTGCCGGCGGGCAGTTCGTTCCGGTCGTTGGCCAACAGAGCAATATCGAAAATCGGAGTAAGCTGCGACCCGCTGGGGCTGAGGAGGATGCTGTTGATCAGATCGGGGCTGTCGTCGCCGGGGTTCTCTCCCCACCACCAGCGTCCGGACCCTTGTGTCAATGTGGGAAGCTCCAGCCGCCCGCCCTGGAAGGCATACCAGCCCCGGGTCTGCCCGGGGAGGTTTTCGACGGTATTCTCCACCAAAGGGGCCGAGTTCACCAAGGGGGCCGAGTTCAGGTCCAGGGTGCGTTGCTGGCCCCAGCCATAGGCGACAATCTCGCCGTTGTTCAGCAGCGTATCCGCCACTGTCAGCTCACCATAACCCGTCAAGATGCCCGAGGGAACGCCTGTGCCGAGTTCGCCCACGCGGAGGCTCAGTGCGTTGCCAGGGCCGGAAATGTTGACCATGCCCGCAGTGCTCAGGTGGTTGTCCACGTAAACCGAATCGTCAGAAGTCGGCACGTGGGTTGCGGTGGCGCTGGTGTCCCAGTTGTACCAGTTCGACGCGGTGTCCCAGTCGCCTCCGGGAGCGCCCTGCCAGAAGAGAGTGTCCGCGAGTGCGGGGGCGACGGCCAAACCGGCAACTGCCACAAACGATACGGCGTATGCGGCCAGAGTTCCTTTGAGCAACATGCCACGTTCTCCGTTTCAGGAAGCGGACGATGATCCTCCCTGGACTGCATCCGCTACCAGCGAAAACAGGATACCGCAGAGGCGAAGACCGCACAAGGGGGATTCTTCGGGCGCGAGACAGAAATCCCTGGCCCATTGACATCCGAGCGCCGGGGGCGTTCAATCTGTCGTGGCCTTTCGGGTGAGGAGCCGCCATGACCAGGTTCGCCATCTCTGTCGCGGTCGTATGGGTGCTGCTTTGCGGGGTCTCGCCGGCTGCCGAGCCCGGGGGGAAGGGGGCGGCCCCGGCGTTCCAGCCGGGTGCCAAACCGGGCGAGTTCACCTTCGACACCGGCGCGCTCAGCGGGACGCTTCGGCCGGGCGGTCGGTCGGCGGGCCTGACCCCGCTCCGCGTCGGCGGCCAGCAGATTGCCGGCGCCTACGGGATTCTCTCGCACTACCGCCTGCTCACGCCGACTGTCCGCTACGGGCACGCCGCGTGGGACATTCCCAGCACCGCGACGCTGGCTGACGGGGCCGTCGAGGCCCGCTGGCCCGCGGCCAAGGACCGCCCCTTCGAGATGCACGCCCGCTACGCGTGGGCGGCGGGCGACACGCTCGACGTGGTGTCGACCGTCAAAGCCCAAGCGGACCTGCCCAGGTTCGAGATGTTCCTGGCCTCGTACTTCAGCGGCTTCGAGCGGGCCTTCGCGTACGCCCAGCCGGAAGGGGGCCAGCCGGGCTTTGTCGAGGCGGTCAAGGAACGGGGCGTGTGGCAGATGTTCCCGCGAGACGCCCGGGCCGTCACGCTCATCCAGGACGGGCGATGGAAGCTTCCCCCGCATCCGGTGGATTGGGCGATCCTGCCCCGGCAGGCCGGCGCCCTGGCCATGCGACGAGACGCGAAGACCGGCCTGGTCGCCCTGGTGATGGCCAGGCCGGGCGACTGCTTCGCGCTGGCCATGCCCTTCGGGGCCGAGGGCCACCGCTCGCTGTACCTCTGCCTGCTCGGGCGCGACATCCCCGCCGGGCAGTCCGCCACGGCCCACGCCCGCCTGGTCGTCGCCAAGGACCTGAGCGACCGGCAGGCCGTCGAGCGATACGAGCAATTCCTGAAGGACGTCGCCAGAGACTCCGCCCCGAAACCATGAGCAGAACCCCCACCAGAGTATGCCGGGCGGCGACGGGGCTGGTCGTGCTGGGCCTGACCGTGGGGGGATGGGCCCAGGGCGGCGAGGGCGAATTGCCGCTGGTTGAGCGGGTGACGGGGCGGACATTTCCGTCGGTGTTTCAGGCGTGGAACCCGGCGCAGAACGTCAAGGACCCCTCGCCGCTGCACACGGCGGCCCGCCACGACCTGATCTTCCATTCGCCGGGCTACTTCGGCCTGAAGTGGAACCGCAGGCCGATCGGTCTGGCCGACGGCTTCGAGCCGGGCAGCGTCGAGAAGGCGCGGACGATGCGCGGGCGCCTGCTGGAGTTGAACCCGCACCTGGTGCTGATCGCCGAGATCCGCTACCGCGACGCGCATAAGAACTACCTGCCGGACGGCCACCAGTGGTGGCTGCGGGACAAGCAAGGCAAGATCGTGCCCGGCTGGGAGGAAGGCGGTTACCTCTGCCTGGACTTTCACAACGAGCAGTTTCGCCGTCACGTCGCCCGCCAGGCCAAAGCCGCGGTGGACAGCGGTGCGGTCGACGGCGTGATGCTCGACTGGTGGTCCGACGACGATGACCGGTTGGCGCTCGTGCGGGCCGTGCGGGAGGCGGTGGGCGAGAAGGCGATCATCCTGGCCAACGCCAACGACCGCAAGACGCCGCGGACGGCGCCGTTCATCAACGGCTACTTCATGGAGTGCTACAGGAGCAAGACCGTCGAGGACTGGCGCCGCATCGCCGACACGCTCGTCTGGGCGGAGAAGAGTCTCCGCAAGCCTCGGGTGAACTGCCTGGAGACCTGGTACCACGAGTCGCGCGGCGACCTCCACCTGATGCGGGCGACGACCGCGCTGGCCCTGACCCAGAGCAACGGGTACTGCCTGTTCAGCGATCCCAACCCGCTGCCGACGGGCGACCACCTCCACGACTGGTACCCGTTCTGGCACAAGCGCCTGGGGCGGGCCGCCGGTGAAGGGGCGCCCGCGAAGGACGGCACGGTGCGGCGCGAGTTCGAGAAGGGAACGGTCGTCTACAATCCGATGGGCAACCGGCGCGTGACCGTGTCGTTCTCGCAACCGCGAACGAGCCTGGCCAGCGGCCGAACCGGCCGCGAACACGAACTCAACTGCCCGGACGGCGACATCTTCCTGCCGCCCGGGCCGGGCAAATAGAACGCGGAACATCAACCGCACGAAAGGAACCGCCATGACTGCTCGCGCATGTCGCCCCAGCCGCTCCATCACCCGCCGCGCGTTTCTCGGCGCCTCAGCCGCCACGGCGGCCTTCACCTTTGTCGACGCCGCCAGCGTTCGCGGCGCGCCGGCCAACTCGAAGATCGAGTTGGGCGTGATAGGCTGCGGCGGGCGGGGGCGATGGATCACCAACCTCTTCAACCAGGACGGGCACTACAAGATCTCGTCCATTGCGGATTACTTCCCGCAGGTGGCCCAGGGGGCCGGGCAGCAGTTCGGCGTGGACGCCAAGCGGTGCTTCAGCGGGCTTGGGGGCTACAAGCGGCTGATCGAGGCCAAGGTGGACGCGGTGGCGTTGGAGACCCCGCCGTGGGTGTTCCCGGCCCACGCGACGGCGGCGGTGGAGGCGGGCTGCCACGTGTATATGGCCAAGCCGGTCGCCTGCGACGTCCCGGGCTGTCTGACCATCGCCGAGCAGGCGAAGAAGGCGACGGCGAAGAAGCGGGTGTTCCTGGTGGACTTCCAGATCCGCACCGACCCGTTCTGGATCGAGAGCGTCAAGCGGGTGCACGCGGGGGCGATCGGGCCCATCTCGCTGGTGTGCTCGCATTACCACGACGAGGGGTTCTCCGACCCGCCGCTGGGCAAGACCATCGAGGGCCGGCTCCAGCACCTGATCTGGGTGAACGACACGGACATCGGGGCCAGCTACCTCGTCAACGCGGGTATCCACGCCGTGGACGCCGCCCTGTGGTTGCTGGGCGACAAGTCGCCCGTTGCGGCGATGGGCGCCTCGCGCCGGGGCCGCAAAGACCCCCACGGCGACAGCGACGATTCCTACTCGGTCACGTACGAGTTCGCCGACGGCACGGTGTTGAGCCATCGCGGCGAGCACATCAGGAACCTCAACGGCTTCCAGTGCGGGGCCGCCGCCTACGGGCAGGGGGCCTACATGGAGGGCGGGTACGACGGCAAGACTTGGGTGCACGGCGGGCCGCAGGGCTATCGCGGGGGCGAGGTGAAGAACCTCTACGGCGAGGGCGCCAAGCGGAACATCGCCCTGTTCGCCAAGCTGCTGGCCGAGGGAGACTGCTCCAACACCACCGTGCCCTCCAGCGTGAACAGCACGCTGACGACCATCCTCGGGCGCGAGGCCTGTCGTCGTCGCGGGCGGCTGACCTGGAAGGAGTTGATCGAGGCCAACAAGCCCCTGCCCGTCAACGAGTCCGGGCTGAAAGAATAGCAGTTTCCGGAATCGGAGCGTTGCATTCTTCGCTCGTGCGTTCTACAGTATGAGTGTAGATCCTGTCCGCACGGTTGCGGACGAACATGGCAAAGGAGAATTTCCATGCGCAGGGTCTGTCTGACGTGGACAGCCGTCGCCGCTGTCCTTCTCAGCGTGCCGATCGCATCGGCCGTTGCGGAGGACGGGAAACTGTCGGTGACGGCCGACAAGTGGGTGGCCTACCTGTACAGCACAGGCAGGCCGCTCGTGGTCCGGGGCGGCAAAGAGCCGGTGAACGTAGCCGCCGGCAGCTACCGCATCCGCTTCATGGTCTCCAGCGTGAAGGATGACCAGACCGCGACGATCTCGGGCATGCTCAAGGGCACGACCGAGATCAAGGCCGGGCAGACCACCGAGATCAAAACCGGCGGCCCGATCGAGGCGAGCATCGAAGCCAAGGTCGAGGGCAAGAAGGTTTCCTTCAGTATGTCGGCCAAGGACGCGGGCGGGAATGCCGTCAGCATCATGGCCACCGAGAAGGGCAAACCGATCAAGCCGAAGGTCGAGGTGGTCAAGGGCGACAAGGTCGTCTATTCCAGCACGCTGGAGTATGGCTGAGGCGGCACCTGCTCGCACACATGGGGTGTGCCCTCAAGCCTCAGCGGCAAACTGGAAGCGCGACTGATCCTGGACACCAAGGCGATCGAGCTGAAGTCTCAGCCGACCACCATCGAGCTGGAATAGGAAGATCCCGCGGGTTGACCGCGGGTTCTTCGCTTTCAGCCCTGGCGCGACAGTCCGACAACGCCCGCCCCGTCACGGGGCGGGGCACGGGTGGTTTATTGTCGTAGGATAGATCATGCCGCGCCGACCACCACGCTCATAGAATGCCGGGCCGAAGACCGCGGAGAGCAATCTCCGCGGTCTGATTTTTCCCCGGGGTGCTCCTGGCGGACTCCGCGGCCGCGGAGATTCCGGTTCTCATCGACACCGGCGCTTCCTTCTTTGCTCCTCTTTGGCGTATCATCTGGGCTCAAGGAGACGGTGTCGTATGCGCGTACTGCTGCTGGTGACGACGGTTCTCGGCCTGTTCTACGTGGAAGCCGGGGCGGCTTCGGCGACCGGAGCGGAGGCACGCGCCCGCCTGGTCGTGCTCACCGACATCGGGGGCGATCCGGACGACATGCAGTCGATGGTCCGGCTGATGGTCTTCGCCAACGAGTTCGAGGTCGAGGGACTGATCGCCTCGGCCTCCGGCACGCCGGGAGAGTTGAAGAAGGCGATCGTTCAGCCGCAGTTGATCCGCCAGGTGGTACAGGCCTACGGACAGGTCCTTCCGAACCTTCGGCGCCACGCGAGCGGCTATCCGGAGGCCGAGCGGCTGCTGGAGCGGATCAAGAGCGGCAATCCTCAGCGAGGGTGGAAGAGCGTGGGCGACGCCCATGACACCGAGGGCTCGCGATGGATCATCCGGGTCGTGGATCGCGACGACGCCAGGCCGGTCAACATCACCATCTGGGGCGGCCAGACGGACCTGGCCCAGGCGCTGTGGCGGGTGCGGGCCGACCGCGGGGCCGACGGCCTGCGAAAGTTCCAGGACAGGATCCGCGTGTACGACATTTCCGACCAGGACCGGATCTTCGCCGACATCTGGCGCGAGTTTCCAGGCATGTTCTATATCCTTGCCAAGGCCTCGCCCAGGCAGGACATGCGGCTGGCGACGTACCGCGGGATGTACCTTGGCGGCGACGAGTCGCTGACGAGCCGCAAGTGGATCGACGAGAACGTGCGGACGGGCCACGGCCGGCTGGGCGAGCAGTACCCGCCCAAGACGTGGACGGCGCCGAACCCGCACGGGGCGCTCAAGGAGGGCGACACGCCGTCGTGGTTCTACTTCCTGTCTCTGGGCCCGGGCGACCCAGCGCATCCGGAGTGGGGCGGCTGGGGCGGACGCTTCGCCAAGGATGCTGCCGGCGTGTGGCGCGACGCTCCCGACACGGTCGGCAAGACCACCGGCGCCCGGGAGGCGGTGTGGCGGTGGCGGCCCCACTTCCAGGCCCACTTCCAGGCCCGCATGGACTGGTGCGTCCAGCCGCGGGAAGAGGCCAACCACGCGCCGTTGGCCGTCTGCAACGGAGAAGACGGATCGGGCGTCGTTCGCCTTTCAGCCAGGCCCGGTCACAAGGTCGTGCTGTCGGCGGCCGGGTCGAGCGACCCGGACAAGAACGCGCTGTCGCATCGATGGTGGGTGTATCCGGAGGCTGGGAGCTACCAGGGAGCGATCCCGCTGCGATCTGCGGATAAAGCCGAGGCCACGCTGGCCGTGCCGGCTGACGCAGCCGGCAAGACGATCCACGCGATCCTGGAGGTGAAGGACGACGGCGAGCCGCCACTGACGACGGTCCGCCGGGTCGTGGTTGAGGTGCAGGGCGGGGGAGACCGCTGACATGGGCGTTCTTCTGGCCACGGGCAGCGGGGTCGTGTTGGGCGACGCGTCGGGCATCACCGGTTCATTGTGGGCCTTTCTGGCGACGGCGGCGGCGATTTCGCTGTCGGGCGTGCTGGCACCGGGGCCGGTGACGGCGGCGACGCTGGTGGCCGGCACCCGACACCGCCACGCGGGGGCGTGGATCGCGGTGGGGCACCTGGTGGTGGAGGTGCCGCTGATCCTGCTGGTGACGTTCGGACTGGCCCGGTTCTTCCAGTACGCTGGCGTGCAGGCGGGGATCGCCCTGGCCGGCGGGGGCGTGCTGATCTTCATGGGCGTGGGGATGTTGCTGGCCTTGCGCAAGCCGCTGTCGGACGAACCGGAGCAGGCGGCCCAGGACGCCGAGACGGCGGCCCGGAAGCACCGTCCGCTGATCACGGGCGTGCTGCTGTCGGCGGGCAACCCGTACTTTCTGCTGTGGTGGGCGACGGTGGGGCTGAAGCTCACGGGCGACGCGTTGAGCTTCGGGCTGCTGGGGTTGGGGTTGTTCACGCTGGTCCACTGGTCTTGCGACCTGGTGTGGTTGGAGGCGCTGTCGCTGGCCAGCCACGGGGGCACCAAGCTCATGGGGCGGCGCGTGCAGCAGGTGATCCTGGCGGTGTGCGGAGCGGCCCTGGCGATCTTCGGACTGCTGTTCCTCTACGACGGCGGGCGGAGGCTCCTGGGCACCTGAAAAATAGGGGACGCTACCAATCCTGTTCGGCCCATGGATTGCACCACAGCAGAAGGGACAGGGCAAGCGCATAATTGAGGGTTGGAAGGAACCGGATTCACGGGGTTGAGGGGCGGCTGCGGCAGGGCATGGCGCATAGATTCC
>JAKJER010000096.1 GCA_022705325.1 Planctomycetota bacterium
GGCGACCCAACCCGCCGAAGCGGGGCTCCCAGCCCCGCCGCGAGAGGTCGCCCGCATGACCGTAGTGGGGGGGCTGTCGCTGGCGTTCCTGGCCGGGCTCATCCTCAACATCATGCCCTGCGTCCTGCCCGTGGTCCCGATTCGCATCCTGAGCATCGTGCAGTTGGCCAGGGAGTCGCGGCTTCGCTACATCGTGCTGGGTCTGTGGTTCGCCGCGGGCATCGTCCTGTTCTTCGTGGCGCTGGCCGGGATCAACGTGGCCCTCCAACTCGCGGCCCAGCGGGCGTTCGATTGGGGAAGGCATTTCCAGAGCCCGCCTTTCCGCATCGCAATGGCGATGGTGATCGTGGCCATGGCGGTAAACCTGTTTGGGGCGTTCACGGTGCTGGTGCCCTCGGGGGTGGCCCGCCTGGGCGAGCGGACGCCCCGCCGGGGTCGCGAGGACCTTGCCTCTCTGGGCATGGGGCTGATGATGGCCATCCTCGCCACGCCGTGCAGTTTCGCGATCCTGGGCACGGCCTTCGCATGGGCCCAGTTCCAGCCGCTGTGGCTGGGCAGCCTGGGGATCGTCACGATCGGGCTGGGGATGGCCGCCCCGCACGCGCTGCTGACGGCGCTGCCCAAGCTGGTGCAGCGGCTGCCCAAGCCGGGGCGGTGGATGGAGTTGACCAAGCAGTCGATGGGGTTCATCCTGCTGCTGGTGGCGGTCTGGCTGATCGGCACGCTGATCCCCGGCGAGGACAAGCGCGCGGTGTGGGTGGCCGGTTACGGCGTGGTGCTGGCCTTCTGCCTGTGGATGGGCGGTTCGTGGGTGGACTACACGCACACGCTGACGCGGCGCGTGATGATCCGCCTGACCGCGATGGCCCTGGCGGTGGTGTGCGGCTTTTACATGCTCCGCGCCCCCGCGCCCAGCCTGATCCGCTGGCAGCCGTACGACGCCGCCCAGGTGGCGGCTGCCCGTTCGGCGGGCAAACCGGTGCTGATCAAGTTCACCGCCTCCTGGTGCCTGTCGTGCCAGATCGTCGAGCGCACGACCTACGCGGACCCGCAGGTGGCCCGCGCCCTCGAGCTCCGCGGCGTGGTCCCGGTCAAGGCCGACGTGACCAGCCCGGACGCACCGGCCAACGACCTGCTCTACAACCACCTCCGCGCCAGCCCGCCACTGAGCGTGCTGTACCTGCCCGGGCGAGAGGGGCCCATCCGCCTGGTGGGCAAGTTCGACAAGCAGGAACTGATGGACGCGATGGAAAAGGCCAAGTGATGCGCGCGTAATCGGCCCTGTCGCGGGGCCTGATGGGGTCTCTGAGCACCCTCGGGCCCCTTGTTTCGCGGCCGGAACACGGTATACTCTTTCCGATGGACCAGAAGTACATACGCAACTTCAGCATTATCGCCCACATTGACCACGGCAAGAGCACGCTGGCCGATCGCGTGCTGCTGACCTCCGGCGCGATTACCCTGCGCGAATTCCGCGACCAGCTCCTGGACGACATGGACCTGGAGCGCGAGCGCGGCATCACCATCAAGGCCTCCGCCGTCACCGTCGAGTACAAGCTCGACGGGCGGACGTACATGCTCAACATGATCGACACGCCCGGGCACGTGGACTTTCACTACGAGGTGAGCCGGGCGCTGGCCGCCTGCGACGGCGCCTTGCTGGTGGTCGACGCCGCGCAGGGCGTCGAGGCCCAGACCGTCGCCAACGCCCATCTGGCCCGCAAGAGCAAGCTCGACCTGGTGCCCGTGGTCAACAAGATCGACCTGCCCGCCGCCAGGCCGGAGGATACGGCCATGGAGGTCGAGGCTCTCATGCACACGCCGGCGGAGGACTGCATCTTCACCTCGGCCAAAACCGGTGCGGGCATCGACGACATGATGCGGGCCGTCATCGAACGCCTGCCCGCCCCCAGGGGCAATCCCGACGCGCACACCAAGGCGCTGATCTTCGACTCCAAGTACGACGACTACCGCGGGGTGGTGGTCTACATCCGCGTCTTTGACGGGCGCGTGAACGTGGGCGACAAGATCCGCATGATGGGCACGCAGGAGGTCTACCAGGTGACCGAGCTGGGCAAGTTCATGCCCCGGGCGGTCCAGGCTGACAGCCTGTCGGCCGGCGAGGTGGGCTTCCTCATCGCCAATATCCGCACGGTCAAGTCGGTGCATGTGGGCGACACGATCACGCTGTTCGGCAAGGAGGCGCCCGACCCGCTGCCGGGCTACCGCCCGCCCCAGCAGATGGTCTTCTGCGACCTGTACCCCGGCCCGACGACGCAGTTCCCCGAGCTGCGGGACGCCCTGGAGAAGGTCCAGCTCAACGATGCGGCCTTGACCTTCCAGCCGATCAACTCCGACGCCTTGGGCTTCGGCTTCCGCTGCGGCTTTCTGGGCATGCTGCACATGGAGATCGTCCAGGAGCGGGCCGAGCGCGAGCACGGCGTGGAGGTCGTGCAGACCGCGCCGACCGTTCCGTACCAGGTGCTCAAGAAGGACGGCAAGGTGATCGAGGTGGACTCGGCCGGCGACCTGCCGGACCCCAACTACGTCGAGGAGATCCGCGAGCCCATCGTTCGCGTGGACCTGATCGTGCCCACCGATTCCATCGGTCCGGTCATGCAACTCGCCGAGGAGCGCCGCGCCTCCTACCAGCACCAGGAGCACCTGTCGGCCGACCGCGTGATCCTGACCTACGAGTTCCCGCTGGCCGAGATCATCTACGACTTCTACGACAAGCTCAAGAGCGCCACCCGCGGCTACGGGACGATGGATTACGAGATGATCGGCTTCCGGGCGGACAGCCTGGTCAAGCTGGACATCCTGGTCAACAACAACAAGGTGGATGCGCTGTCGGTGATCGTTCACCGGGACACGGCCGAGCGTCGCGGTCGCAGGCTGATCCAGCGGCTGCGGAAGGAGATCTCCCGCCACCTGTTCGAGATCCCGCTTCAGGCGGCCATCGGGTCCAAGGTCATTGCACGCGAGACGATCAAGGCGGTGGGCAAGAACGTGACGGCCAAGTGCTACGGCGGCGACATCACGCGAAAGCGCAAGCTGCTGGAGAAGCAGAAAGAAGGCAAGAAGCGGATGAAGATGGTGGGCAACGTGGAGATCCCGCAGAAGGCGTTCATGGCCGTGCTGGAGGTCGGCGGGGATGAGGAGTAGCCCGCGGCCGCATCGTCGCCGTGGGCACGATTCTCAGTGTCTGTCTTGCGGACGGGCTGGCGGTCTTGTGTCTGGGAAGTCCGGAAAACGCTTGCGGGGCCCGCGCAGGCAGAGACAATGAGCGTTGGCGGACGGGTCTCCGCGGCGGTCGCGGGACGCACCACGCCCGCCGAGACGCCGTAACGAGGAGTCCCCATGGCTCAGGTTTCCGTCAGCCCTTCCGGCGAAGCGTTCCCCATCCCCGCACAGCAGGAATACGCCCTCGAGTTCGCCCGGGTTGAGGCGCTCGTCCAGGCCGCCCGCGCCGAGGGCAAGGAGATCGTCGTCGTGATGGGTCTGGGCTTCGTGGGGGCCGTCATGGCCGCCATCGTCGCCGACACCACTGACAGGAAGACGGGCCAGCCCACCAAGTTCGTGATCGGCTGCCAGAGGCCCAGCACGCGAAGCTACTGGAAGACGCCGATGCTCAACCGGGGCGAGTCGCCCGTGAAAGCGGAGGACCCGGAGGTCGAGCCCATGATCGCCCGGTGCGTGCGGGACAAGAAGACGCTCACTGCCACCTACAACAGCCAGTGCCTCGAATTGGCCGATTGCGTCGTGGTGGACGTGCAGTGCGATTACAGCAAGAAGCACCTGGGCAACCTGCGGACCGGCGAGGCGGAAATGGGCGCGCTGGAGGACACGCTGCGGACAATCGGGCAGCACATCCGCCCGTCTTGCCTGGTGCTCATCGAAACCACCGTGGCGCCCGGGACCACCGAGTTCGTGGCCTACCCGATCCTCAAGAAGGCCTTCTCGGGGCGGGGG
>JAKJER010000034.1 GCA_022705325.1 Planctomycetota bacterium
AGGTACGGCCAGCTCGAAATCCAGAAAATCGCACGACGCAAGGATCGACTCTTGGTATAAGACCCCAGGCACAGGGATGACATAATCGCTGTGGCGAAGGGGTGACATAATCGCTGTGGCACGACAGTCGATGGGATTGTCCCTTGCCCCCACTTGGCCCAACGCGCATAATGGCCCCGGCCCGCCCGAGGCGGGCAAGTCTTTCATGCAAGGAGCCATCCATGAGCGTAGCCAAGCATCTCGAACGTCTGGCCGTGTGCAGTTGGTCGTTGCGGCCTCAGTCTCCCCAGGACCTGGGCGACCAGTTGGAGCAGGTGGGCATCAAGCGGGTGCAATTGGCGCTGGACCCGATCCGTGAGAACCCCACCGTCTGGGGCGGATGCATCGACGCCCTCCGCAGACGAGGCATCGAGGTCGCCTCGGGCATGATGACCTGTATCGGAGAGGACTATTCCACGCTGGAATCCATCCGCGTCACCGGCGGGCTCACCCCCGATCAGCACTGGGAAGGCAACCTCGCCAACTTCACCGCCAACGCTGAGATCATGGCCAAGGCGGGCGTCAAGATGGCCCTGTTCCACGCAGGCTTCCTGCCCCACGACCAGGCGGACCCCAATTTCGCGAAGATGGTCAAGCGCCTGGAGACGGTGGCCGACCTGTTCGCCTCCAAGGGCCTGACGCTGGTGCTGGAGACGGGCCAGGAACCTGCCTCCGCCCTGCTGGAGATCCTGCACAAGCTCAACCGCCCGAACGTGGGCAGCAACCTCGACCCGGCCAACATGATCCTGTACGCCCAGGGCGACCCGGTGGCGGCCCTCAAGACGCTGGGCCAGTACGTCCGCAACGTGCACGTCAAGGACGCCACGCTGACCAAGGTGCCCGGCACGTGGGGCGCGGAAGTGGTCGTGGGCACCGGCGAAGTCGACTGGAAGGCGTTCTTCGCCGTGCTGGACGAAATCGGCTTCACCGGCGACCTGTGCATCGAGCGCGAGGCCGGCGAACAACGGGTCCAGGACATCCGCCAGGCCAAGACGTTCCTGGAGAGCCTGGCCTAGATCCAACAAGGAGAGCCACACATGGCAGAGAACAAACCGGTCAACGTAGCCGTTATCGGGTGCGGGTTCATGGGCCTGACTCACATCAAGGCCTACCAGAAGCTGCGCGGGGTGCGGATCGCGGCCATCTGCGACGCCTTCCGCCTGCCCAAGGACGGCGATTTCTCCAGCATCCACGGCAACATCGGCGACGACCAAACCGTCAAGCTCGACATGTCCAGGGTGAAGGCCTTCACCGACTATCGCGACGCCATCGCCGACCCGGAAATCGACCTGATCGACATCTGCGTCCACACCAGCCTGCACCCCGAGATCGCCGTCGCCGCCCTCCAGTCCAACAAACACGTGGTCTGCGAAAAACCCATGTGCCGGGACAGCCAGGCCGGGCGCCAGATGATCGAGGCGGAGGCCGCCAGCAAGGCCTTCCTCCTGCCCGCAATGTGCATCCGCTTCTGGCCCGAATACGCATGGGTCCGCAAGGCCATCCGAGAGGGCACCTTCGGCAAGTGCTACGCCGCACGTTTCCGCCGCGTCGCCGAGCCGCCCGGCTGGAGCCAGAACATCTTCCTTGACGGATCCAAATCCGGCGGGGCCATTCTCGACCTGCACATCCACGACGCCGACTTCGTGCAGTTCTGCTTCGGGCGACCGAAGGCGGTCTACGCGACCGGCTACACCAAGATCAGCGGCGCGATCGACCACGTCGTGGCCAATTACAGCGTCGAGGGCGGGGCGATCGTCCAGGCCGAGGGCACCTGGGCCATGGCGCCGGGGTTCGGCTTCAACATGGCCTACACGGTAAACTTCGAGGACGCCACTGTCGACTACGACCTGTCCCGAGGGGCCGATGCCATGCGGCTGTTCGTCAAGGGCCAGGCGCCGCAGACTGTTCGTTGCGAGGGCGGAGACGGCTACATTGGCGAACTCCAGTACATGGTCGACTGCATCCAGCAGGGCAAAGCGCCTGAACTGGTGACCGGCAAGGACGGGCTGTCCGCGGTCGAGATCTGCGAGGCCGAACTGAAGTCGATTCAGACCGGACAGATCGTCCCGCTGGGATGATGCGTCTCCCCCAGGGGCGACGACAAGACGAAAGACTGCAGGACTCATGGGTCTGCGGGACGAGAAGTCCCACTAAGCCCATGAGTCCTGCTTGGTCTGGGGACAACCTTGTCATCTGGCCGGGCGGATGAATGATGGTGTCTTTTGCATTGCCCCCGGGGTTGCGCACAAAAACAAAGACCCCACAAGGGGGTCTTTAGCCCGCAGAGACTTCGGTACGACGGCTTGGTTCAGATCCGCATCGCCTCGATGCGGGCGGGATGCTCAGCATCCCGGATTATCTGCGCCCTCAGCCACCGCCCTTTTTGGCCTCGATCCTGGTGGCTGTCCCCGTCGCGGGAGTGACCACCACTTTCTGGCCGGCCTTCAGGTCGCTCACCTTGGCGGCTTTGCCGTCCAGGGTGACGGTGGTCTGATCGTCAGTCACGACCTCTACGACTTTCTTGGTCTTGTCGCACTTGACGCTGATCTTGGCGCCATCAACCTTGCAGATGGCGCCCGTCAGCTTCTCGGGGGCTGGGGCTTGATCCTCGGCCCATCCCGGTCCCGCTAACAGGACCGCTGCGGCCAGAAAGCCCAGAACGCTTGCTACTTTCATAGAACGGCTCCCAGAATGAACTCGTGCCTGCGCCGACAATCGCGAGCGCCTGACCGAACGACCAGCCGCCCGCCGGCCTCCGCAGGACAACGGTTTCCTTTATACTAAGCTCTATCGGGAAACTCAGGCTCAAGAAAATCAAAAATCTTCGCGTTCTCAACTTCCTGGAATATCATGCGTTATGGAGTTCCCGTGGCAGTCATTTCAGATCATACTTCTCCTGTCGCCTGCTGCGGTTCTCAACGAACGTGCCGACCGTGACCTTCAGACCCCTCCCCTTGGCTTCGGCCTGGGCGAAATCGGGCACGTCCTTGGGGTAAATAGCCGTCGCACTGAGTTTCTCGACGGGCATGCCATTGACCCGCAGATTGTCGAAGGTGACCGTCAGTCTCGGGATATCGTTGACGGGGCGCGGTTGTCCGTAGACCTCCACGAAACTTGCGATCTTGCGATCAAGCGTGAGCTTCTCGCCCGGGAATCGCAAGGCCCCGACGAAGATGTTCTCGTTCTTGGCGTGCGAATAGCAGAATGCCCCGATCCACGTAAAGGGTTTGCCTTGCACCTCCTCGCGGTCCATGCGAACCACACGGTAGGTGTACTTGCCCTTGCCCCACTGGTACGGGCGACGGACGCTGACGAAGTCGCCCTCGTGCCCGGAACTCTGCAGGTATCCGCCGTCGCTGGGACGGATGGCGTCCAGGCTGCGTTGCCCCCACATGGACATGAGCAGCCCCGGCCCGAGCTTGCGCAGGCGTCGCTCCTGCGCGGTATAGCCGTCGCACTGGGTTTGGATCCCGCCGTAGAAGGCCGTCCCGCTCAGATGCCCCAGCCCGACCAGGGCCACATACAGGTTCACATCCGACGATACGTCGTCCGAGAACTCCACGTCGATGCTGTAGTTCTCGAACTCCTGGTTCTTGCCCAGGTCCCACCACACGTCGATCAGGTGCCAGGGCATGCGACGGTACTGCTTGTCCGCGGGCGCTGCTGCCGGCTTGTCCGCCGCAGAGGCCGGAAGACAGGCCGCCGTCGACAAGAACAGCAGGACCCATGTGAACGCGCTGCGAGCGAAACTCATCAGGTTCTCCTCACGGTATGCCCGTTGTCGTCAAACGGGACGTACAACCCCCGCAGGCCCTTCGAGACCTGCGGACTGTTCTCCAGGTCTGCACGGCCGAACTAGAACCCCAGCAGCCGCCCGGCATTGGAGCAAAGGACCTTCCGTAGGTCGCCCTCTTCCAGCCCCAGGGCCTTCGTGCCGGCGATTTCTTCTTTCTGGTTTGCCCAAGGCCAGTCCGTGCCAAACAGCACTTTGTCGGCGCCGTGGCGGCCAATGAACTCCATCAGCCGTTGAGGCCCCAGCCACTTGAGCGTGAATGACGTCTCCATGAACACATTCTTCCCCAGCAGGTGGCGTTCCACGTCGTCCCAACTCGTCCAGCCGCCCATGTGCGTGGCCACCAGCCTCAAGGCCGGGTGGCGCTCGATCACCCGGGCGATGCGTTCGGGGTTGGCCCGCTCATCGTTCGGGAACCCGATGTCGTGCCCGCAATGCATTTCGACCACGATCTCCGCTTCGGCGGCGGCAGCGTACAGCGCGTCCATCCGCTCGTCGTCCACGGTGAAGTCCTGGTACATCGGATGGAGCTTGATGCCGCAGAAGCCTTCGTCGACGAAGCGGGCCAGCCATCCGGCCGCGTCGGGAGTGTCGGGGTGGACCGAGGGGAACGGCTCGATCCGCTCGGAGCGGATCTTGCGGCTCCAGTCGAAGATGTTCTTCACCTGCGCGGGCTTGGTGGCAATGGAGCAGACGACCGAGACGTCGACATCGCCGGCATCCATCGACTTCAGCAGGCCCGACACGGTACCCTTGCCCACGGCTTGCCACTCGGCGATCGCCTCGAGTTGAGTAATGGCGCGCCTGGCCATGTCGTCAGGCCAGGCGTGCACGTGGATATCAATGACGCTCATAATCCGGGCAGTATAGCACATGACACGCTAGAATACAGACGGACCGAAAACGGATGATCGCCGAGTTCGGCCGTCGCCGAATCGACAGTCGAAGGTCGGCAATCCCAAGGAGCCACCATGGCCAGTGACCCGCGCGACCAGGATGACGAGTTGGACGAAGGCCCGGACGAATCGGACATCGACCCGACGGACGAGACCGACGTGGACCGATGCCCCAACTGCGGCGGGACGATCTACGAAGACACCGACCGCTGCCCCAAATGCGGGCACTACATGACAACGTCCGCGGGCCGGGGCAGCCGTATCGGCGCCTGGATCGTTCTGGCCTTCCTGCTGGCCCTGATCGCCATTGTCATCTACGCCCTCCTACGGTGATTCGAAGACCGCCGCCCGCGGACAGACCCAAGAAGGTAGAGCGGGCGCCCATACCTGTGCTTGCCATTTCCGGCCCACGCGGCTACAAGAAGGGGATATTCGTTCGTTTTTCTTTTGAAAGAGAATTGTCATGAACGTTATCAGCAGTCGTGTAGCGCGACGGGCGTGGTTGGCCCTGGCGGTTCTGGTCTTGTCAGCCCCGGCGTGGGCAGCCGAAGGCCCATCGGGAGAGGCCCTCCAGCCGACCTCGCACAAGGCCCCCCCGGCCAAGTACGTGATCCTCTTTATCGGCGACGGGATGGGTCTGGCCCAGCGGATGGCGGCCGACTTGTACATGGACGCCATGGAGTCGAAGCTGCCCCAGGCTGGGGCGTTCCGCTTGGTCATGAACCGCCTGCCCGCGCAGGGCTTGGCCACAACCTTCGGCGCAGATGCCGTGATCACCGAGTCGGCGGCGGCGGGAACCGCCCTGGCCACCGGGCGCAAAGCCGTCAAGAGCGTCCTGGGCGTGGACGCGAGCAAAACCAAGGCCATGACCAACCTGTCCGAGCTGGCCAAGGCCAACGGACGCAAGGTCGGCGTGATGAGCACAGCCTCCATCGATCACGCCACGCCGGCTGCCTTCTATGCCCACGTGGCCAGGCGAAGCGACTACTACTCCATCGCCCGCCAGCTTGCCGCCAGCAAGGTGGACTTCTTCGCTGGAGGCGGGCTCAAACAGCCCAAGGGCAAGGACGGCAGGAAGAGCGACGTCATGAAGGAGATCGAGGCCGCGGGTTTCACCGTCTGCCGCACGGCCGAGGACCTTGCCAAGCTCGGTCCGCAGTCGGGTCGGGTGCTCGCCATCCACCCCTCGCTGGACAGTGAGAAGTCGGTCGTCTACGAGATCGACCGCAAAAGCGAGGACCCCTCGCTGGCCGACCTGACCCGCAAGGCGTTGCAGTGCCTGGAGGGGCCTGAGGGCTTCTTCCTGATGGTCGAGGGCGGCAAGATCGACTGGGCCTGCCACGCCAACGATGCCGCGACGGCCGTCCGGGAAACCCTGGCCCTGGACCGCGCGGTCCAGGAGGCCCTCAAGTTCTACCTGCGCCACAAGGACGAGACGCTCATCGTCGTTACCGCCGACCACGAGACCGGTGGATTGTCCCTGGGCTACAGCGCCACCGGCTACAAGCTCCACCTGGAACGGCTGGCCGCCCAGAAGATGTCCCTCGGCGTGCTGGCGAAGAAGGTCTCGGACTACCGCAAGACCCGCAAATATGAGACCGCCCGCTTCGAGGAGTTGCTGGACCTGTTGAAGGACGCCACCGGCTTGGTGCCTCAGACGCCCGAGCACAAGGCCGCCGCCGCAAAGGCCCTGGCCGACCTGGTCGAGCAAGAGAAGGCCCTTAAGAACCTGACCGGGAAGGCGAGGGAGGAGGCCGAGGACGACTTCGACGACGCCAAGGTCGAGTACGCCCAGATGGTGGCGATGGTCCTGGCACCAGCTGAACTGGAGGCAATGAAGCGGGCCTTCGATGCGAGCATGAAGAAGCTGCTGCCTAAGCCCAAGACCACGACGCCCGACCCTGCCAAGTACCAGCCCGACCTTTCCTACGGCGGGCGCGAGCCGTTCGCCGTGGAGGCCATCCGCATCCTCAACCATAAGGCCGGCATCAACTGGGGCTCCTATGCCCACACCGGGATCCCGGTGCCCGTATCGGCCATCGGCGTGGGCGAGAAGACGTTCACCGGTCTCTGCGACAACACGCACGTGCAGCAGAAAATCGCCGCCGCGATGGGCCTGACAACTGACGGCAAGTGATCCGGCCTGAGCGCCGGCCGCGCGTGCGGCGTGGTTGTGCGTTCTGTCGCCTTGGCTCAACACCCACTGGACCAGGAGTGCGGGATGAACGGTACAGTGCATCGGCAGTGGCATGCACCCGCGGCACGATTCGTGCGACAGGTGGCCGCGATGGCAACGGCCTGGGTGCTGCTGGCTGGGACCGTGCGGGCGGGGGACGAGGTCAGTTTCGCTTCGCTCCTGCGCGAGATGGCCGACCGCAGTGCGCTGACCCGCTGGCCTGTCCCGCCCTATCGCTCGCTCCAGGCCAGCAGCTACAACCGCGCCGCCAAGACGCCCGACGAGCCGGGCGGCTGGTTCACCAACGGCGACTGCGGGTTCGTCATCCGCACCGAGACCAACTCCGGGCGCAAGGAATGCATACTCATGGAACACGACGGTCCAGGCGTCATCACGCGCGTCTGGACGCCGTACTTCTACCGCTCCATGGGCAACCGCAAGGGCACCAACGTCCGCGTCTACATCGACGGCGAAGCCGAGCCGCGCCTGACCGCGAACCTCATCGAGCTGGTAACCGGCAAGGGCGCGGTCAAACCGCCCTTCGCCCAGTACACCGTGCGGGCGGGCGACTTGTACCTGCCTATCCCCTTCGCCAAGAGTTGCAGGATCACTCAGGAAGAAGGGGCCTTCTACTACATCATCAACTACCGCGCCTACGCGGACGGGACCAGGGTGGAGTCGTTCCGCCCGGAGATGCTCGATCGCCACAAGGCCCTGATGGAAGAGACGGGCAAAAAGCTGACCGACCCGTCGGCGTTCAGTGGGGGCAAGGGCATGTCCCTGGCCAAGTCGATCCAGCCCAAGCAGAGCGAGTCGCTCGACCTGCCGCCCGGGCCCGGCGCGGTCCGTCACCTGGAGATTCGCCTACAGGCGGACAACCTCGCCCAGGCGCTGCGATCCACCGTTCTGGAGATGACCTTCGACGACGTGCAGGCGGTCTGGTGTCCGGTGGGCGACTTCTTCAGCAACGTCAACGGCATCGACCCGTTCCGCACGTGGCAGCGCGAGGTGAAGGCCGACGGCACGATGATCTGCCGCTGGGTCATGCCCTACCGCACGGGCGGTAGCGTCCGCCTGCAGAACCTGGCCGCGGCGCCCGTGATGGCGGAGTTGAAGGCGGCCGTCTCGGCGCAGGAGTGGACGAAGGACTCGCTGCACTTCCGCACCAACTGGTGGACGGACGTGCCGTACCCGCCGCGCCCGCCTCGCGACATGACGTTCATCGAGGTCAAGGGGCGGGGCGTCCACGTGGGCGACACGCTGGTGGTGCTTAACCCGCTGTGGTCCTGGTGGGGCGAGGGCGACGAGAAGATCTACGTCGACGGCGACTTCGACCACCGCTTCCCCTCGCACTTCGGAACGGGCTCGGAGGACTACTACGGCTGGGCGGGCGGCGAGGTCCCGACGCGCAGGGACGAGTTCTGCATGCCGTTCCTGGCCAACGTCCGCGTGGGCGGACAGAAGCGAGACTGGCCGGCCGGTAAGCAACCCTACACACACGGGTACAACATTTGCACCCGTACCCGAAGCCTGGACGCTACGCCGTTCGAGAAGCGATTCCGCTTGGACATGGAAGCGTTCAACATGATCGGAACCCCGGACGCCTACCTCCAGTACGCCCTGGTGACGCACTGGTACGGCGACCCGGCTGCCACACATAACCGCCCGCCGATGCCCGACTGGGCAGCCAAGAGCGTCCCGCAGACTGAAGATGTCGCCGCCGCAGCAACCGCCGCCCCGGCCGCCAAGGCCTTCGCCATCAAAGACGCCATCGAGATGGAGGGTGTGAAGGAAGTCAAGCTCTCGCCCGGCCTGCGTGCGGGCGTGCAGAAGATCGGTCTGGCCCTGCCCCCCCACCGCTGGAGCGGCGAGTCGCAGTTCTGGGCCCGCGCCACCAAGCCGGGCGAGTGGGCCGCCTTCACGCTGCTTGAGCAGTACCAGCCCAGGCAAGTCACGCTCTACCCCACTGTCTCGTACGACTACGGCCTGCTCGACATCTACGTGAACGACAAGCTCGTGGTCGCCAAGTGGGACGGTTACGATCCCGCCTCGCGCCCAGGAAAGCCCATCGACCTGGGCGTGCAAGTACCCGACGGCAACGTGCTGAGGCTCAAGTTCGTGGTGGCTGGAAAGAACGAGAAGTCCAAGGGCTACTTCTTCGGCCTGGACGCGGTCGTGCTCGGCGAACAGGCAAAGGACAAGTGACGCATAGACTGCCGGAGGAGACATGAAACCCTTCATCCGATCTCTTGCCGCCATGCTTGCCCTGCTCGCCGCCGGCGCCGCTGTCTGCGCAGCCGACACGCCCGCCGGCAAGCCCAATGTCATCATCGTCCTCACCGATGACCAGGGCTACGGCGACCTTTCGCTGACCGGCAACCCGGTCCTTAAGACGCCCAATATGGACCGCCTGGCCCGTGAAGGCGTCCAGCTCACCAACTTCCACGTGGACTCCTACTGTACGCCGACGCGGTCGGCGCTGATGACCGGCCGCTACTGCCACCGTGTGGGCGGCTGGGGCACGGTCAACGGGCGCAACATGCTGCGAGACGGCGAGCTGACGATGGCCGACGTTTTCCGTCACAACGGCTACCGGACCGGCCACTTCGGCAAATGGCACCTGGGCACAAACTACCCGTACCGCCCGATCGACCGCGGCTTCGACCGGTGGCTGGGGCACGGCGACGGAGGCACGGGGTGTGCCACCGATTTCTGGGGCAACGACCGGGTCAACGATCGCTACATCCTCAACGGCGGGTGGGAAGACCAGCCGCGGCCGGGCTTTGAGTGCGACGTGTTCTTCGAGGCCGCGATGCGGTTCATCCGCGACAACAAGGGCCGCCCGTTCTTCACCTATCTCGCCCTCTACAACCCGCACGGCCCGTGCAGCATCCCGGAAGCGAAATGGGCGGCAGCCTATGGCGGGCGGAGAGTCCCCGGCGACTTCTTCGCCACCATCGCCCGCATCGACGAGAACCTGGGAAGGCTCAGACAGTTCCTGCGGGACGAAGGCCTGGCCGACAACACGCTGCTGATCTTCCTCACCGACAACGGCACGGCCGCGGGCGAGAAGGTATTCAACGCCGGCATGCGAGGCAAGAAGGGCTCACCCTACGATGGCGGGCACCGTGTGCCTTGCTTCCTGTGCTGGCCGGGGGGCGGGCTGGACAAGCCGCTCGTCGTGGACCGCCTGACGGCCCACCTGGACCTGTTGCCAACGCTGGTGGACCTATGCGGCCTGAAGCTGCCCCGACCGGTCCGCTTCGACGGCGCGAGCCTCAAGCCCCTGCTCGCCAACCCCCGCGCCGAGTGGGCGGATCGGACGCTGGTATTGGGGACGCCGCACAATAACGTCGGCCCCAACGCGCCGACGCCGCAGTTCGGCCAGAACTGCGCCGTGATGACCGACCGCTGGCGCCTGGTCAACAACCAGGAGCTCTACGACATGACCGCCGATCCCGGGCAGAAGGACGACGTGGCCCGTACCCATCCTGAAGTGGTGGACCAACTCCAGGCCGCTTATCGGAAGTACTGGGAGGATGTCAGCGCCAACGACAAGGGCTGGCATGGCCGGCCGATCATAGGCTCTGTCGAGGCCCCGATAGTCGAGCTGTGCTCGGAGGACTGGCAGACGACGCAGGGCTCTTGCCCGTGGAACCAGGCGGCCGTGGCCCGCGGCGCGGCGGCGTTCGGCTGCTGGCCGGTCCGCGTCGACCGAGCCGGAACGTACCGCATCGAGCTGCGTCGCTGGCCGGAGTCGCTAAGCGCGCCGATCACCGGCCTGGCCCGTGAAAGCAAGACCGCCGACGCGTTCCTGAACGGCCAGCCTGTCACGGGCCTGCTGTACGGCGCCGGCGGGAAGGTGCTACCCGTCGCCAAGGCCCGGCTGAAGATCGGCGATCTCGTTAAGGAAGCGGAGGTCTCCGCGGCGGACACGGCGGCGGTCTTCACGTGCGACCTCCAAGCCGGTCCGGCGGACATCGAGGCGACGCTCCTCGACAAGGCCGGCAAGGCCCTTTGCAGCGCCTACTACGTCACCGTCCGCAGGGAGTGAGACTCTTGTGGCCGCGATTTTGGGGGGGCACGTACAATACGTCCAGGTGGGCAATGGCTCGCAGTCGAAAGAGGCTGGCGTTCTTCGTGGTGCTGGAGGGCATCGCCCTTGTCGCCCTCGTTATTTCGGAGGTTCGCCAGATTCCCGACACGGTCGACGACCTGCTGACGAATCATTCTCAAAGCGTTGCCGGGGTTAAGTACTACGACAATCGCGAGCTTGGGTATGACGCGACAGGGGACAGGTTTCGCGGACAGCAACTGCTGGAGGTGCTGCGAAAAGGGAAGATCCTGCGGGACTGGAATGAAGGAACAAACCTCACGGGGGCTATCCACATCCTCTATGACGACGAAAGCTATGACACGATCTCACTTCTTTCCCAGGACCCGGTGCTGATCAAAGGCTATGCCGTCCGGGTGGACCGAGATGACCTTCTGCACGTGTTGCGCCTTCTGACTCCAGTGCCTCCGCCGCCTGCGCCGGCGGGGTCCGTATGGTAGGCGCTGATTCGGGGCAATAGGGCGAGCTGCGCACGCATTCTTCCCTGTGGGACTTTCCGGCAGGAGCAGGAGGAGCCCTGTCGGCGTAGTGGCGATCCCTCGGGAGAGAATATGAGACGTCCGATTATCTTTGTTGTTGCCGCCGGCGCGATGGCCGTATGCGCAGCGGCTGGCCAGCCCCTGACACTTCGTGAGAAGATCGAGCAGGAATACATCGACCGTCCGGTGATGGTCGAGGCTACCAAGGATCGTCCGGCGCTGATGGCGCCGGAGGTGGACGCAGCCGGGGCGGTCGACGGGGTGCGACACCAGGCCACAGGTTTCCACACGCAGAATGAGGAGAACCCCTGGTGGCAGGTGGACCTAGGCGAGCAGGTCGCCATTGGGCGGATCATCGTGGCTAACCGCAACAGCAGCGAGGGCAACGCCAAAAACCTGATTATCCTGCTCAGCGACGACGCCCGCAACTGGCGTCAGGTCTACCAGCATGGCGGAACGACGTTCTATGGAGGCAAACCGGGGACAGAACCGCTGACGGTCAAGTTGGACGGCCCCAAGGCGCGCTATGTTCGCCTGAGCATCCCCAAGGGCTTTCTCCATCTCAACGAGGTCGAGGTGTATCCCATCGGCAGCGACCTCAATGTCGCCCTGTCCCGCCCGGCCACGCAGTCGTCGGCCAGCCAGTGGTCGACGCAGACCGTCGACCCCAAGAAGCTCCGCCAAGCCGCCGGCTGGTCGGTTCAGTACGACCATCGCATCCTGGACGCCTTGAAGCTGGCCCGCCGCACGCTGGAGTATGTGGAGTCGTCAGCCAAGCGCCCCGGGCTGGCCCGCCGCCTGGACGAGATGGAGAAGCACCATCAGGCGGGCAAGGTGCCCTCCGACAATGCCCGCGAGTTCTACCTCCAGCTTCGGTGGCTGAGGCGGGAGATCATCCTGTCGCACCCGGAGCTGGATTTCGCCTCGCTGCTGATCAACAAGCGCCCGCCCACCAACTACAGCCACATGTGCGACCAGTACCTGGCCCAGCATAACGAGCCGGGCCCCGGCCTGGTCCGCCTGGACGACTGGAAGAGCGGTCAACCCAAGTCCGTCGAGTTGCTCAAAGACAAGCTGCCCGAGGGCTGCACGCTCCGCCCGGATCTGAGCTTCGACGGACGGCGGGTGGTGTTCGCGTTTAACGACTGCACCATCCAGGATCGCCGCCACCGACGCTTCTGGCTGTACGAGCTGGACCTGGCGAGCGGCCGGGCCCGCCAGATCACGGGCACGCCCGCCGACCCGCTGGCTGGGCGCGACGGGCGCCAGACCGTGCTCATCGAGGACTGGGACCCCTGCTACCTTCCGGACGGCGGGATCGTCTTCGTTTCCACCCGCAACCAGACCTACGGACGCTGCCATGGCAGCCGCTACACCCCCGCTTACATGGTCTACCGCATGACCGGATCAGACGCGGGAACCGTCCGCCCGCTGAGCTTCGGCGAGGCCAACGAGTGGGATCCCGCCGTGCTGCACGACGGGCGGATCATCTACACCCGCTGGGACTATATCAACCGCCACGACACCGTCTACCAGAGCCTGTGGACGATTCGGCCGGACGGCACGCGGACGCAGCACTTCTTCGGTAACTCCACGCGCAACCCGTGCATGATCGCCGAGGCCCACGCCGTGCCCGGCTCGGACAAGGTTGTGGCCACGGCCATGGCCCACCACAGCTACACCACCGGCTCGATCATCCTGATCTCCGCCGACCGCGGCGAAGACGGGACCGACTCCATCGAACGGGTCACGCCGGAGACCGCCTTCCCCGAGACCGAAGGCTACCCGGCCGGCACATATGCCAACCCCTGGCCGATCAACGAGCAGCTCTTCCTGGCGGCCTGGCAGCCCAACAGGATGGCCCACCAGGGCCAGGTCCAGGAGCGTGAGGCGTATGGCATCTACCTGGTGGACACCCTGGGCGGGCGGGAACTGATCTATCGCGACGACGACATCTCCTGCTGGTCGCCCATCCCGTTGCGCCCGCGTGCGGTGCCGCCCGTGTTGCCCAGCCATGTCGCCCAGAACGAGATGGCCAAGGACGCCACCGGCGTGTTGTTCATCCAGAATGTTAATCTCACGCGCGTCGCGGGGCTCCAGCCCGGTAGCGTCAAGTCCATCCGGGTGAATGAGATCTTCGGCCAGCCCGCGCGGTCCAAGCGCCAGGCCAGTGCCGCTCAGAACGAGATCATCAAGGGCACGCTCGGCACGGCCCGAGTAGCCGACGACGGATCGGTCGCGGTCCGCATCCCGGCCGGCGTGCCGCTCCAACTGCAAGCCCTGGACGCCAACGGAATGGCCGTGCTGACCATGCGGTCGGTCCTGTACGTACAGCCGGGCGAGACGCTGAGCTGCGCGGGCTGCCACGAGCCTGCCGGTCACTCGCCCACGCCCGCACTGGCGCCGGGGGTGAAGGTGCAGGAACTCGCAGGGCCTCCGGGCCCGCACTACGCCGGGGCCTTCAGTTTCGCCCGGACCGTCCAGCCCGTGCTCGACCGCAACTGCATCGGCTGCCACGGCCTGGACAAACTCGCCGGCAAGGTCAACCTGCTGGGAACCCGAACGCTACAGCCGGTAATGAACGTCGGCGACGAGTGCAGCCAAGCCTACGCCTCGCTGGTCGGACGAGCCGGCTGGGTTGTCCTCGCGCAGCGAAACAGCGAAACGCCCATCAGCCAGCCGCGCGACTACTTCGCCCACGCGAGCAAGCTGGCGAAGTTCCTGATGACCGATCCGGCCCACTCCGGGCGGATCGACCGCGACGGCCTGCTGCGGATCGCCAACTGGCTTGATCTCAATGCCCAGTACCACGGCGATTACTCGCACAACCGCGCGGAGTTCCTGGCACCGATCGCCGAGGCCGAGCACGCCCTCCGCCAGCACATCGCGGCGAGCTTTCCCCAGGCGCTGCCGCCCCCGCCGGCCGGGCCGGCTGTCGCGGCGGCACCCGCGCCCAGCCTGGCAGCCGGACCCGACAAGCCCGCCGGCGCGACAGGAAAACCGCCCGCCAAGCCCGCTGATGATCCGGACCTCCTGACCTTGCTGGACGGACCGACGATGGCGGCCGACAAGACCAAGACCGGCGCCGACAGCGCCGTCAAGACTCTGCTGCGAAGTCACAAGGACCTGAAGAAGGCCGAGCTTCCCCGTCCTGCCCCCGCGACCGCCGCACCGACCGTCACGCAGGCCAAGGTTCCCGAGGCGCCGGCCCTGCCACCGCCCAGGACCCTGGGCGAGAAGCTCGCCCGCCAACCCTTCGAGGCCTTGGTCAATCGTCTCGAACCTGCCCAGAGCCGCATCCTCCTGGCCCCGCTGGCCACCCAGGCCGGCGGATGGGGCCAGATCGACGGCGGCTGGAAATCCACCGACGACCCCGGCTACCGGAAGATGCTTGAGTTGGTCGGGGCCTGCATCGCCCAGCCGAAGTGGCAGGACGTCGCCGGCACCTGCGGCCACCCCCAAGGCTGCCGGTGCGGCTGCTGCTGGGTCCGCGAGTACAACGCCGAGTACCGCAAACAGGTGACGATGCAGGCGAAGGAGAAGTAGCGGGCTATTCTCCACAGGTGGGGAAAGTGCCCGCGCCTGCTCCATCGCGAGACGTGGATACAGCAGGACGGGCCTTCCCCAGACCAGCGGTCAGAGGAAGGCCCTGTCTTGTGATTGGGATGAACGAGCCGCCGAAAGCGAAAACCGCCCGCGGCAGCCCGGCGCCGCATGCTGTTACTGCTTCTTCGGAGCCGGGGCAGCCCAGGCCTGCTTAGCCTTCTCGATCTGCTCGTCGTTCAGGCCGAACGCCTTGAGCACGCCGGTGGCCATCATCTTGTTGCCCTCGGCGTTCATGTGCACACCGTCGGTGGTCAACAGGTGACCCTTCTTCTTATCCTCGGCCTTGTGAACGATCATCTGCATGTCCTGGTACAGGTCGGCCATCAGGCATTTCTTCTCGCGGGCCAGCGAGCGGAGGAAGTCATTGTAACCGGCCAGTTTGCGGTTGTTGAGGTTCTGGTCGTCCTCGCCGATCATTGTCGCGGTCAGGATCACGACCTTGACGTTAGCCGCCTGGCACTGCTCGACGATCTGGGTGATGTTCTTCTTATAGTCCTCCAGGGGCACCCCGCGGGCGCCGTGCCAGACGTCATTCACGCCGCAACTCAGGGTCATCCAGTCGGGCTTCTTGTCCAGGACGTCCTTCTTCAGGCGGGCAAGCATCTGGTTGGACTTGTGCCCACTGATGCCCGCGGGGATGGCCGTCGCCTTCACCCCGTTGGCCTCCAAGCCGCTGATCACCAGGCGCACGTAGCCGCCCGGGCGGGCGCCCGCCTGCGTGATCGAGTCGCCCAGGAAGGCAATCTTCTCGCCCTCCTTGACGACAATCTCCCCCGCCTGCACGGCCGCAAGGACCATCCCCACCACCAGGACCGCCACCATCCGTCCAATGCTGCTCGTCGTGCGCATGTCTGAATCCCTTTCTGTTTAGGTTGCCTAGCCAGCTTCCGGCATGAGCTTACCCGCCGCACAGCCGCTTGCCAAGCCCCAACCTCCCCGCCAACGCCAGCCAAATCCCTCTTGGCGCTTTGGCAAACAGCGGTATACTCAAAGTGCATCTTTTGAAAAGGACTGTCTGCCCGGCTTGCCCGGGCGCTCGCTGGGCGACTTAGAAGACGGAGGACGTCGCATGGTAACATCGCGATGGGCTTGCGCTGTCCGGATGCTTGCTGCGCTGCTGTTGGTGCTGACCCTGCCGGCCCCGGCGGCCACGTACACCTGGGACGGCGGGACCGGGGCCAACCAGCTCTGGAGCAACGCCGACAACTGGGACGCCGCCGGAGCCCCCGTCAGCGCCTCGACCACGACCGTGGTCTTCGCCGGGACGAGCAACCTGGCCAATCTGAACCAGAACATCGCCAGCCCCTTCGTGCTCAACCGCCTGGCGACGACGTCTACGGCCCAGAATCAGGCCGTCTCCATCGCCGGCAGCCCGCTGCAATTCGTAGCCGACGGCGCGACCCAGCCGACGCTGGCCCACAGCCGCGCGCAGAACCTGACCGTCGTCAACGCCATCCAGGTGCCCGGCTCGACAACGTTGGGCCTGTCCAACTCGACTTGGCAGGTGTACCTGGACGGGGCGATTACGGGTGACGGATCGGTGCGCTTCACCACCGCCGGCGGGGGCGAACTGAACTTCCGGAACACCGCCAACGCATTTACCGGGGGGTTGAGCTATGTCAACACCGCCGGGACCAACGCCCAGTGGGGCCGGCTCAAGGTCAATGCCGGCTGCCTGGGCTCCAGCACCGTCACGCTGAACGGCGGGAACATCGAGGCCGCCACCAGCGCCCAGCCCGGCGGGCTGATCCTGTACGGGACGGCCACCTACGCCAACGATTTCGTGCTGGCCGGCACGAGCCCCATCTTCGCGGGGGAAGCCTTCAGCGGTTCGGCCAGCATCACGCTGAACGGGACGATCTCCGGCGGGGCCAACGGCCTGTATCTCCGCGGCAACGGGGGGACCAGCACGATCAACGGAGCGATCACGGCCGGCAGCCTGACCAAACTTGACGCCGCGACGTGGGTGCTCTCCAACGCCTCCAACAGCCTGGGGCCCGTCAGCGTGATGGCAGGCATGCTGCGGGTCACCAATGCCGGCGCGCTGGGCGACGCCGCCAGCGACACGAGCGTCGCCAACGGGGCCGCCCTGGAACTGTCGGGCAACCTGACCATCGCCGAGCCGATCACCGTCTCTGGGGATGGCATCAGCTACAATGGCGCCGTCCACAACGTCTCGGGCAACACCACGGTCCTCAGCGGACCCGTCACGGTCACGGGCGGGTATGCCCGCCTCGCCGGCCTGGGAACCAGCCTGACGCTGACAGGCGGGGTCACGGGCGGGAACCTGCGTCTCCAGGGCAACGTCAACGTCACCACGACGCCCATCTCGCTGAGTTCGAAGCTGTCCACCAATGCCGGCACGACCACCCTCTCCATCGGCGGCAACGCGTGGAACGAACTGGTCGTCGACTGGGCGGGCACGTTCAAGACCGGCGCCGCCAACGTCCTGCCTTCTGGCGGCATTGTCACCCTGGGCGACAGCACCGGCACGGCCAATACCGTCGGCACGCTGGACCTGAGCGGGTTCTCCCAGACCGTTGCCGGACTGCGGACCGGCTCGCCCAACACCTCTGCCGGCTCCTGCGAGCTCAAGAACTCCGGTTCGGCCGCCACCCTTACCCTCGACGAGTCCGCCGACTTCGACTTCGCCGGCAAGCTCAGCGGCCCGGTCGCCCTGGTCAAGCAGGGCGCCGGCACGCAGGCCCTGACCGGCGCCAATACGTACACGGGCGCCACCACGCTGACCGCCGGCATCCTGTCGGCCAACACGATGGCCAACGGCGGCGCCGCCAGTTCCATCGGGGCCTCCACCAACGCCGCCGCCAACCTCGTCTTCAACGGCGGCACGCTGCAATACACGGGCCCGTCCGTCTCCACCGACCGTGACTTCACCATCAACTCCGCCCAGAGCGCGAGGATCGAGGTGTCCGACCCGGCGACCGTGCTCACCTTCGTCGATGTACCGGGGTGCAGCCTGCCCGGCAACGGCAGTATCGTCAAGACCGGGCCGGGCACGCTGGTGTTGGGGCGGACCAGCGGCTCGCCCTATCTCACCACTATCAACTCCATCTCCGTGCTGGATGGGACGCTCTCCAGCGGCGGCCTGCAGATCAACGTCAGCAACACCGCCGGCACCGCGATCACGCTCGCCAACGGTGCGACGTTGGACTTCCCGGCCCCGCTGGCCAACCAAGGCAACGGCGTGACCCAGCGGTTGTGGGTGCAGGCGGCGGCCACCACCGCGACCATCAGCCGCGGCATCACCCTCTGCGGGTCGCCCGCCGGCACCGGCGGGTCGGTCAAGCTCTTCGACGTCGAGGATGGCGCCGCCGATGTGGACCTGCTGGTCACCGCAGGTTTCTCGCCCTATCCAGCCGGATCGGTCGCCAACCTCACCAAGGCCGGGGCGGGCACCATGTCCATCACCGCCGGCTCGACCCACTTCGGGACGACCACTGTGCAGGCAGGTACGTTGCTGGTTAACAACACGGGCGGCTCGGCCACGGGCAGCGGCCCGGTCGTCGTCGCAGGGGGCATGTTCGGCGGCAACGGGTCGGTCAGCGGAACGGTCACCGTTGACGGCGGCGTGATCTCTGCCGGCAACAGCCCCGGGCACCTCACCCTGGGCAGCGACTATGTCCAGAACGCCGGCGGGACCATGCTCGTCGAGTTGGGCGGCGCCCAGCAGGGGGTCGGTTACGACTGGATCGAAGTCGTCGACCAGGCGACCCTAGCCGGCACGCTCGACATCGACTGGTACGACGGCTTCTGGAGCCATGGACCGTTCATCGTCCTGACGGCCGCCAACGGCATCACCAACGTGGACCTCAGCGGCCTGCGGATCGACGACGCCGATGCCTCCTACGGCGAGCACGAGTGGCGGGCGTCGATCGTGGACCTGGGCGGCAAGGCCCAAGGCCTCCAACTCGAACTGGTGCCCGAACCCCTGACCTTGCTGGCCCTCGGCGCGTCGCTGGCCGGCTTGGGCGGCTACGTCCGAAGACGAAGACGGTAGTCGCACGACGCGCGCATTACGCTAAGCACGGGAGCCGAAGTAGAAGCTCACTGTCGCGCACAACACCGAAAGCCACTTCTCCGACAACTGCTCGTACACTCCCACGACGAACAGGCAGGTCAGTCCCCCCGCCACAGCCAACGCGGCCAGGCCCTTGAGGTGGTTTAGAGCGGCGTGGCCGGCCGTCCGTTTGCGGGGGAAGACGTACTGGCCGAAGATCCACCCCAGTACGAGTCCGCCCAGGACGACAAAGAACTCGAGGTAGTTCGGGTTGTCCAGGACCTGCCCGCGCGTGGCCAGCCATACCCCCAGAGCGGCCAGCCCCCCCACCAGCGCCAGGCGGACCACCCCGGCGGGCAGGAACAGCGGCTGCTCACGCCGGGCGGCCGGGTCGTACACCCGGTCGCTCAGCATGGCCGCTTTGGTGCGGAAACCGAAGTAGAAGCCCACCACCGTCAGCACCAGCGACAGCAGGGCCGGCGGAATCAGCTTGCCCTGGGCGGCCAGGTGCCAGCAGCAGTAGATCATCGCGCCGGCCACCACCGCCCGGATCGAACCCGTTGGCAGCCAGAGCGGTTCGCTCGTTTCCTGGGCGGACTCGTCGAAAAAGGCCGTGCGGTCGCCCTCCTCGTCCACCAGGGCCAGGTACTGCGCAGAACAGCGGGGACAAGCGTAGCGGTCGCGATCCTCGATCCGGGTCCGCACCTTGGCGCCGCAGTGCGGGCAATGGAACGGCGTCTTCCGGGTTTCCTGCCGCATGATTGTGCTCCAATCAGGCGAGAACATACCCCGGAAGAGGACTCAATGGAACCGCCCGTGTCGGCTGAGTTGTCGGGGTACGGGCCGCCTCCCCCCCCGGATACTGGAAAGTCGCCGACAGGGCGAAAATACACTTGCGGGCGGGCGGGGATCGGATATACTGATCGATTCGATTATCGACGGCAAGATCAAAGGTGCGAACATGAAAGACAAGATCCATCCGGAATACAAAGAAGTGACCGTGACCTGTGCTTGCGGGGCGACGTTCAAGACCCGCTCCGCCATCGGCAAGGACACATTGCAGGCGGACCTGTGCTCGTCCTGCCACCCGTTCTACACGGGCAAGCAGAAGTTCGTGGACACCGCCGGACGCGTGGAGAAGTTCAACCGCAAGTTCGGCGGAGAGTACTTCAAGAAGGCCGACGACAAGAAGGCCAAGAAGTAGCGACGCTGGGCGATCGATCAACGCCGGCTTCCCCCGCACGGGCGGAACGTCGGCGTTGTTGTATTGTGGCCCGGCAAGAGACCCTTTCCCCGCCGCTGCGGCGGCGCTGGTGCGTGCGGAGATGGCCAGACAAGACACGTTGACCGCCAAGCTGCAGGAACTCGACCGCCTCTACAGCGAGTTGAGCGAGAAGATGAACGATCCTGCCGTCGCCTGCGACGGGCAGAAGATCGTCGCGCTGGCCAAGGAGTATGCGCGCCTCGGGCGGATCGCCGTCCCCTTCCGCCGCTATCGAAAGCTCGCCGCCGACCGCGACGAGGCCCAGGCCATCCTCGACGACCCCGCCGCCGACCACGAACTCAAGGCCCTGGCCAACGCCGAGATCGTCGCCCTCCGCCACCGGGCCGACGAAGCGATGGAGAAGCTCACCGAACTTCTGGTCATGAGCGACGACGAGGAGATCGACTCGGTCATCCTCGAGATCCGCGCGGGTACCGGCGGCGACGAGGCCGCCCTGTTCGCCGGTGACCTGCTGGGCATGTACCGGCGATACGCCGAGGCCAAGGGCTGGTCGTTCGAGCTGATGTCCGCCAGCTCCACCGAGCTGGGGGGCTTCCGCGAGGTGATCGTCAACGTCAAGGGCGACGGCGTCTGGAGCCGCCTGGGCTACGAGGGCGGCGGGCACCGAGTCCAGCGCGTGCCCAAGACCGAGGCCCAGGGGCGCATCCACACCTCCGCCGCCACCGTCGCCGTCCTGCCCGAGCCAGTGAACGTCGAGGTCAACATCAACTGGGAAAAGGACGTCCTCGAACACACCAGCCGCGCCGGTGGACCCGGTGGGCAGAACGTCAACAAGGTCGAGTCGGCCATCAAGCTCGAACACATCCCCACGGGCATCACCGTCTCGATGCGCGACGAGAAAAGCCAGCACAAGAACCGTGCTAAGGCCCGGCGCATCCTGGCCACGCGGGTCTACGAGCACTTTCGCGAGCAGCAGGTGGCGGTTGAGTCCGCCGCCCGAAAGTCCATGATCGGCTCGGGTGACCGCTCGCAGCGCGTCCGCACCTACAACTTCCCGCAGAACCGCTGCACCGACCATCGCCTCAAGGGCGAAGGCGGCGAGGGCGCCAATTACAACCTCGACCACATCATCGCCGGCGACCTGGACGACCTCATCGACGCCCTCCGGGCCCAGGACCGCGCCCGGCGACTGGCAAACCTGTAACCGCGCCACAGGCATTCTTGTCGGCGGAGGGCCTGATTCTCACCTTGCCTGCCGCGACTCGTCGAGTTCCAGGCGCAGACAGTCGTAGAGCACGCCCATCGTCCAGTTGCGGCCGAGCGAGCGGAGTGAGAGGACGTTCTGGCCGGGCTTGAGGAGCGAGGCGTCGAAGGGGAAGTGCCACTCGCGCCAACGCCCGCGGATGCCATCGCGGTGCATCACACCGTTCTCGTCCAGCGTGCCGGTGTCGCCGATCTCCCGGCCGTTGACGCTGCCCCACAGTCGCCCGCCCCCGCGCCAGCCGCACAGGGCAATTCGTAACGTGGCCCGACCGACCGGCGCGGCGGGCATGTCGAACCGGACACGCCAAGTCGTGTCGCTCCCGCGGCCGCGCGGGGCGATCCGCGGCGGTTGACAGTAGTTCCAGTCGCGCCGCCAGTCGCTCTTGCCGACCGTGAAGTCCACGTCGTCCGGAAACTCCTGCGGGTACTTCAGGTACAGGCCCCACTGCCAATAGTAATCGCCGTGGCGAAACTCGGCGGCGCTGCGATCGGGGATACCGATTTCCCACACCTGTTTGCCGTATCGCGTCGGCGTCCAGTCGAGCGCGCCCAGATCGGTCGTCGTGCCCGCAGCCACGGCCAGGTCCGGGCGGGTGCACTCGCCCAGCACGCCGTCGACGAAGGCGTGCAGCATGTACTGCCCGGGCCGGACGTGGCAGACCGAGAATCGGCCATCGGCGTCGGCTCGGGCCCAGTAGTGGTAGCCCTTTGTCTCGCGCTGCCAGTCGGCCGAAGCGGTCAGGCCCAGCCACGCCCCGCTCGCACGGGCGGAAGGCGCCTGCGGATCGCGGAGGACGAGTCGGCCGACCACCCTCCCGCGCTGCCCAGCCCGGGGATAGTGCGGCTCGTCGATCCAGGCGTACGGCCAGGCGGCAGCCTCGGCGGAGGCTCGCTCCAGGGCGTCCTTCCAGAGTGCCTCGTGGTCGCCGCCGGCGTTGCAGTAGATCAGGAACGGCCCGATCACCTTGGTCCACTCTTCGTCGCGCTCCAGGCGGATGGGCGCCCCGCCGTAGTGGCTGCCCTGCCACATGTTCAGCAGCGTGGGCAGACCGCTGCGGTTGGCGTCCAGGTGGCCGGTCAACTCCACCTTGGTCGGCCCGCCGCTGACGTACTCGATGGACGGGTTAACCATCCACACGCCCACACGCCGGGCGGTGCTCGACCAGCCGTAGGCGGGCGCGTCGGCCAGGACGGCGGAATAGTCGTACTTGTGCTCGACCTCGCCCTTCCGGATGCCGGTGATCAGACGACGGGCCTCGTGGAGATTCAGCGGCTGGCCCTGGTCCCAGTCCTGGCCGGTGGCCATCGTCCGGCGGCGATTGCGATCGACGGTGAGGAAATCGAACAGCCGCCCGTCCAGTTTAAGGACCATTCGCGCCTCGCCCAGGTGCAGCGCCGGGTGCCCCCGGCCATGACGCCAGACGGCGTAGGCGCGGAGCCCACTCTCGCCTTGCCCCAGCGCATAACGGATTTCCACGTCCAGTGGGAGCGTTCCAACCGAGCCGTCGCACTCGAAGCGGCAGGAGACCTCCGCCCGCTGGCCGCCGTTGGATGCAGGGTCCGTACGAACGGCAAAACTGCGCCTGGCTCCGAAATGCGTGACCGCCTCGCCTCCCCCGCTTACACCAGCAAATGACCAGTACCCCCGCCCCGGGCCGAGCAACTCCAGCCTCCCGTGCGCCAGCGAGAGGATTTGCCCGCTGTCCTTGTCGATTCGGGCCGAGACGACTCCGTTGTTCAACGTCATCGTCCTACCGTCCTGCACGAGCGTAACGGGCTCGGCAGCTGGGCAGGCCGCAGTTGCGAAGACGACAATGGCTGGCACGATGACGGACATCTTGATCATGATTCGGAGTATACATCGCCCGACCTGGCCTTGCGCCGCCCTCCGCCATCGTCAATGGTTAATCTCCCATGATCACTCGGAAGCCAACGTCGTGGACCTTCTGCCACGGTTGGTAGGCTCGGCGGACAGACGAACCCGCGTCTGCGGGTCGGTCGGCCCAGGAGCCGCCGCGGGCAGTGCGGCGCTCGCGGCTGGCGGGGTCGTTGCGCCCGTCGTCGGCGTAGGGATAGACGCGGTAGGCGCTGGCGGTCCACTCGCTGACGTTGCCGACCGTGTCCTTCAGCCCCCAGGCGTTGGGTTTACACTGGCCCACGTAGTCCACCACGTGCCACTTGTCGCGGAGGCGTTCGTCGCGCAGCGGGAAGTTGTTGTCCGGCGGATACGGATAGCGGACCTGGAGTACGCTGGGGCCGTTGTAACCCATGCGGAACCACCGCAGCGACTGGTCCGCCAGATTGGCGTGGGGTGAGAAGTCCGCGTCCATGGCGCCGAAGTGGAACTGCGTGTCGCTGCCGGCCCGGGCCGCCCACTCCCACTGGGCCTCGGTAGGAAGGCTTGCCTTCTGGCCAGCGCGTCGGGCGAGCCAGCGGCAGAAGGCGGCGGCCTCATCCCACGAGACGCGGGCGACCGGCTGGTCCGGGTGGTTGGCAATATAGCCAGGCGTCACGCGGTCCATATAGTGCATGTCGACGTATCGCGTGTCGTGCTGCGGGTCAAAGCGGGCGTATTGGGCGTTGGTTACCTCCGTCACACCCATCCAGAATCCTTTGTCGATAGTCACCGCCGCCCGCGGTCGCTCGTCCGGCGGGCCGTCCAGGCTGCCCATAACGAAACAGCCAGCCGGCACGCGAACGAGTTCCATCTTCACGCCCTCGCCCAGGTCGATCGTCCGCTCCCTGAGGGCTGCGGACTGCTGCATCCGCGCCGCTTCAGCCGGCGAGAACGGGAAGCCCTTGATCTCCAGCCCATCCGGGGGGATGGGTTTCTGCGGCCGGGGCGGGACGAAGGCAAGCTGTCCGCGGTCCGCAAAGGCCTCCTCGGCCGCCCGGCACTCGCCTTCGGGATCGTCGTTGATGCTCGCGAACCGTCGGGCAAGTTCGATGCGGCGTTGACGTTGATCACGGTCCTGGAACTTGGGCGGCGTCCAGCGTCCGTTGCGGGGGACGTTCAGGTCGATCCAACAGTACAGGCGCTGGCGGGCCTGGCGGTCCAGGTCGGCCAGGGTTCGCCCGTGGTGGCCTTTCTCGAGCATCTGGATGAGCCGGCTGGTCGAGGCGTGATACTCCATCGGCGTCAAGAGGGCCATGTCGCTCTCGACGCCAGGTCGGTGGACGTACGGGTGGAGCATGTCGTACGCCACCTGCGGGTTAGCGAAGGACGGTTTGCTCCGCGGCCCGACCATGCCCTTGCCGTTGTGACAGCCAATGCAGTACTTCTCCAGTACGGGGTAGACCTCGGCCGCGAACGCGAACGGGCGGGCCGGGCCGAACCAGGGCGCCAGCGGCTGAGCCAGTCGGCGCGAAGCGAGGGTCTTTCGCAGAGGCAGGCTCTCGCCTCGCTTCTCATGACAGCCCACGCACGAGACGTGCTCGCCGGGCATGCCCGTCAGCCAGCTCCGCATGAGCTGGACGGCCCGCCCTTCATCGTCCAGCGGCTGGAGCGAGACGGGCGTGTTGGCGGGGATCTCGAAGTAGGCCGACCCGTCCGCCTCGACGACGGCTGTGCCCAGGATCCGCTTGACGTCCCAGCCCGCCTGGGTGCCGATGGCCGGGAAGCCCGCCCGGGCGTTGTAGCCGAAGTGGTAGCTGAATACCCGCAGGGCCTTGACCGTGCCGCGGGGCACGCCTCGCAGGCCCGGTCCGGCGTAGACGTCGGCGACGTGGACGGCGGCGGTGCGGGCGGCGGGCTGGACGCGATCCGGGATGACCGGCGGGCGCTGGCGCGGGGCGAAGGGCTGGGGCTCGAACAGGCCCGCGCCCTCGACCTCGGCGATGAGAGTCGCGTTATCGAACACGTCCACCAGGTAGATGCCCCACAGGCTGTGGGGCGTGGGCTTCATCGAGGCCAGGAAGTACTTGCTGCTCAGCGGCCAGGGGTGGGTGGCCAGGGCAGGGTGCTGCTTGCGATATACGTGACCGACGATGGCGTCACAGACCGTGCCCGCCACGGGCTTGCCCCAGCCGGGGATGAGTTGCAGAAAGCCCGTCTGCCCGGACGGCAGGACGTCCGGCGTGAGGGCGATGGCCTGGCCCTCGACGCCCCATTCCTTGCTGGTGGGCCGGTAGCGGAACGGGTACGCCCCCGCCAGCGACGGATCGATCAGGGCCAGCCGCCCGCAGTCGCCGAAGTCGTGGTGTCCGCTGATCACGCCGATCAGCCGGCTGGGATGGTCCGGAACGGGCCGGGCAAAGCGGTAGGCTGTCGGGAACCAGGAGTTGCTCCCGTAGAGGGCCGTCTGGCCGGTGCCGTCGGGGTTCATCGCGAAACGCCGTCGCGAGAAGTAGTGCGGAATGTCGCTGTACTCCCACCGCTGGTAGGAGACCTGCCCGTCGTTCAGGATGACCGGGTCGTTGTCGTTGTCCTGGTCGAAAGTGAGCTGGCGGATCGTACCCGCAGGCGGGTCCAGCAGGAACAGGTTGGCGACCTGACCGTTGCCGTCCAGGCAGGGCAGGCCCTGGTAGGCGGCCGTCGAGCAAAGGACCACCCGACCGTCGGGAAGATAACACGCGTCGAAGAAGTCCAGGTCCGGGAAGTCCGTGGGCGAGAGTTGCTTCAGGCCGCTGCCGTCGGCGCGGATCTCGAAGACGGCCCACCGCCCCCTCGAGTCGATGCTGGAGAACAGCATCCGCCCGCCGTCGAAGTCCAGGCAGACGTCGCGGAGGATCGCACCGCCCGCGGGCTTGAACAGTTGCCCCGACTCCACCCGCTCCGAAGGGCCGCGAAGGTTGGACAGGACGGCGATCTCGTTGTCCCAGTTGCCGCGGCGCATGGAGGTGTGGTTCTCGTAATTGTGCGGAACGAACCCCGCGTCGCCGCTGACCGCGCTGCGGGCCAGCTGGCCGGGGAAGCTGCGCCGCACGACCAGCAGCCGGTCGCCGTCCAGCAACGGGTTGGCCAGCAGCGCCGCCCGCACGCCGCCCAGCAGGGCCTCGACGGCTTGGGCGCAGTCGCCGGCGCCGTCGGCGACAGCCTTCAGCAAGGCCGGGCGCTCGCGCTCGAAACGCTCGACGGCTGCACGGTGCGAGGCGGCGTCATAGCGACCGGGGAAGCTCCGCTCCATGTCGTCGATGGCCCGTCGCACCGCCGCCGTGTCGATCGCCTCGATCGAGGCCGCCTGGTCGCGAATCCGCATCCGCCGGGCCGCCCGCCGGGCCCGCTCGGCCCGCTGCTGATCCGTCAGGCGCTTGAGCTGCCAGCCTTGGGGGAACGCAACCGGCGTCTCCAGCCGAATGCCGCAGATGTGCGGCATGCAATCGTCGCGAAACAGCGCCAGCGCGTGCCAGCCCTTCTCGATCTTGAGGGTACACTGTGGCTCCCACCTGGCCGACCGGGTCTGCCAGCTCCCGGTCGTGCCCGCCAAGCCCGTGTGGACGGTCTTGTCGTCCAGGCGGATCTGCACGGGCCGGGCCTGCTGGGCAGCGTACAGGATGCTGAGGGCGTACTCGCCGCTGACGGGGAAGTCGATTTCGTACTCGGCGTAATTGGGCAACTCGCCCGCGTTCCAGATGCACGAGGGCCCGTCGGCGTAGTCGTGCCCGGTGAGGCTGACCCGGAGATTGCTGGCGTCGAAGTCACGGGCCTCGAACTCGATGCGCCCGCCCGCCGGGGCGCGCGAAGCCGCGAGCAGCAGGAGCGACATCACCGTCAGCAGGGCGTTCAACCGCATGCTCAGAATCTCCAAAAGGTCACCAGGTCAAACCCATCCTGTCGCGGGAGATTGCAGAGATGTCCTCTTCCGCCCGCGGGCCGGAGTCCTCGTTGCCCATCCCTCGCCGCGACCCGTACAATACCGCGAAACGACGGGAAAGGACAGCCTCATGATATGGGAGCAGATGGTCCGCCTGGTGTTTTCGGCCGCGGCATCCCTCATTGCGGCGATGCTGGCCTGGTCTCATACCAGCATGCAGCATTACAACACTCTGCATTTCGGCTCCAAGATCCCGATCGTGGCCAGCTGGATATGGTGGGTGGGTCCGTGGGCAGTGTTGGTCTCGGCGGCGGTGCTGGTTGGGGGCATCCTCTTCCGCAATCGTCCGTTGGTTTTTTGCGTTTTCGTTCAGACCGGGTGGTTGTTCGCGGTCATCTGGCCGGTCTTCTGCATTGTGGCGTGGTCAGCGGCCACCTCGCTGTAGGATTCCCCCGTCTTGGACAACCGGACCAGTTTCGGGTACAGTATCCTCGCGAGAATAGAGGAACTGGCTATGGCCCCGCGTAGTCCGCGTCTGGCGCTTCTCACGCTTGTCCTATGGTCGGCGGTGTCCGCGCTCGCCGAGGTCCCGCTCCCCCCGCCAGCCAAACCCGTGCCGGAGAAGATCGAAATAGCCCCCGGCCCCTTCAAACCCACGTGGGAGTCGCTGACGACCTACAAATGTCCGGACTGGTTCCGGGACGCCAAGCTGGGCATCTGGGCCATCCAGGGCGTGCAGTCGCTGCCGGAGGCCGGCGACTGGTACGCCCGCCACATGTACATCGAGGGACATCCGCAGTACCTGTTCCACCTCAAGCACTACGGGCATCCGTCGGTGTTCGGGTACAAGGACCTGGCGGCTGCGTGGAAGGACGACAAGCTCGACGCCGACCGCCTGGCCGGGCTCTACAAGAAAGCGGGCGCCCGGTACCTGGTCGTGCTGGCCAACCACCACGACAACTGGGACAACTGGAACTCCACCTACCACCGCTGGAACTCGGTGAACGTGGGGCCGAAGAAGGACCTCGTCGGCCTGTGGGCAGCCGCCGCCAAGAAGCATGGCCTGCGCTTCGGCGTGACCGAACACCTGGCGCGCAGCTACAGTTGGTTCAACACCAACAAGGGCGCCGACAAGAAGGGCCCCCACGCGGGCAAGCCGTACGACGGCAACGACCCCAAGTACGCGGACCTCTACTTCCCCCCGCACGGGGACACCAACGCGTCCTATCCGAAGAACCCGCCCGAGTGGTGGCCGCGAACGTGGTTCTACCGCATCCGCGACCTTGTGGACCAGTACGAGCCGGACCTGCTCTACACCGACGGGGGCCTGCCGTTCGGCGAGGTGGGCCGGCAGGTCGTCGCCCACTTCTACAACGCCAACGTCGCCCGCCACGGCGGCAAGCTGGAGGCGGTGTACAACCTGAAGGACTGGGGGCGTAGCGGCAGCAACGGCGAGTACGTCGACGGCATCGGCGTGCAGGATGTTGAGCGCGGCGGGCTGCAGGGCATCAAAGACCAGCCCTGGCAGACCGACACGTGCATCGGCGACTGGTTCTACCGCAGCGGCATGAAGTACAAGAGCGCGAAGATGGTGGTCTCCATGCTGGCCGACATCGTCAGCAAGAACGGCTGCCTGCTGCTGAACATCCCGCTCAAGCACGACGGGACGATCGACGCCGAGGCGGAGGCTGTGCTCGACGCCCTCGGCAAGTGGCTGGCGGTCAACGGGGAAGCGATCTACGCGACGCGCCCCTGGAAGGCGTTCGGCGAGGGGCGAAGGATGGGCTCGGGGCACTTCAACGAGGGCGTGTTCAACAGCATGACCGCTCGCGACATTCGCTTTACCACAAGAGGCGGCGTGCTCTACGCGATCGCCCTGGGCTCGAGCGAGGACGGGAAGCTGACGGTGCGGTCGCTGGCCCGGCCGGCCGGGCAGGACGTCAACTGCATCGCGAAGGTCGACATGATCGGCGGGCCGGGCGGGTTGACGTTCACCCAGGACGAGCAGGGCCTGCACGTAACGCTGGGTGGGGCCAGACCCAGCGAGTTGGCCGTCGCGCTGGCCATCCGTGGCGAGAAGCTCGAGCCGGTCGCGTCGGCGACCGAGGGCATGGCCCTGCCGGACAAGGACGGGCGGACCGTCCTTCGGGCTGCGGACGCCGAGATCCACGGCAGCACTCCGCAGTACGAGAGCGACAGGGGCAAGGACCAGATCGGCTACTGGGGCAACGCGAAGGACAGTGTCTCCTGGCGGTTCAGGGTCGCGGCCCCGGGCGAGTACGAGGTGCGGGTGGAGTATTCCTGCGCCGCCGGGGCGGCGGGCAGCCAGTACACGCTGAGTGTCGACAAGCAGACGCTGACGGGCACGTCGCGGGTCAGCGGCTCGTGGGCGACATACGTGAGCGACACGCTGGGGACGGTGACCTTCGACTCAGCCGGGCCGTTTACGTTGACTGTGAAGCCCAAGCAGCCGCCCGAATGGAAGGTGATCGGCCTGAAGGCGGTCACGCTGACGCCGAAGCGGTAGAAGGTGCAGGCTCTACGGCGCCTCGAAGCGGGTGGTCAGGTCCGTCCAGTGCTTGTGGTACACCTCGCGGGGCGTGCAGGACCTGTGCTTGCAGACCGCCGCCGCCAGGCCCACCACCTCGCCCATGGTGCCGGTATTGCGCATGACGCGTATCTGTCCCAGAGCCACGTGCGTGACGCTGATGCACCGCCCAGCTATGAAGAGATTGTCCACGTTACGCGAGTAGAGGCAGCGGTATGGCACGACGAAGGGCTGCTTGCCCCGGTTGGCGTGATTGGCGGCCGCGACAAACTCCTCGCCCGGATAGTGCTTGGTGTACTTGGGGTGCGGGCCGTGCAGGTCGATGCCCCAGAAGGTCGGTACGCAGGCGTCGGGGAAACGGCGGTTGGCCAGGACGTCCTGCTCGGTCACGATCACGTCGCCCATCAGGCGGCGCGACTCCCGCTTGCCCAGCACGTAGCCCATCCACTCGATCTCGTACGCCCGATAATTCGCGTGGTTCTTCTTCTGATAGGCCCAGTTGCCGTAGATCACGCGGAAGAGGTAGTCGCGGATGGCCTCGGCCTCATCGATCATGTTCTTGTTGTAGCCGGTCTCCCAGTCCCACGCGCCGGACAGGGCGAAGCGACAGGTCTCCTTGGTGAACTGCACCGCCCAGGGGCAGTCGGGGAAGGTCGGCATCTTTCCGGTGGCGTTGGCCCGCCAGTGGAGCGTGGCGCCGAGGCTCTGCTTGTCGGCCTGGGGAGGGGCCATGGCCTCGCCGGTCTCGTCGCGTCCCTCCCGGCCCATGCGCCAATCGGCGCCGGCCAGGAAACCGAGGTTGCCATCGCCCGTGCAGTCGGCAAACAAGGCGGCCCGCAGCCGCTTGCGACGCCCTGTTCGCACGTGCTGAGCGATCACCGCGTCGATCCGTTGGCCTGTCTTCTCCACGCCGTTGACGTGGTGCTCCAGGAAGAGGCGGATGTTCTTTTCCGCCTCGACGACCTTCAGCTTGTGCTCGTCGTTGTAGTTACCCCCGGCCTCCAGTTCGGCCACTACGGTCCCCAGGCGGGGGAACGGCGCCTGCATCGTCTTGCCCTGCATGGGCACGCGGATTTGCGAACTGTTATTGCCTCCCAGAACGTTGCGGTTCTGGATCAGTGCGACGCTCAGCCCGCTACGTGCGGCCCGAATGGCGGCGGCTGTGCCGGCCACTCCCCCACCGACGACGACCAGGTCGTATCGCCCCGCGTCCTCGGTGACCGTCTTACGGGCCGGCCGGTGATCCGCAGCCGGGACGGGCGCGTCGGGTGCGGCGAACAGGATGGCGTCGCAGCGGCCCTCGAAGCCGGTCTGGTCCTTCAGCGCCAGCCTGACGCGCTTGCCGGCGACGGTGACCTTCCCGCCGTCCTGCCAGTGCCAGGCCGCCCCTTGGGTTCCGAAAACGACGGGCAAGTCCTTGCCGTCGATCTCCAGCGTGAACCGCCCGGGCGCGGCGGGAGCCTTCCAGCGAGCCACCCAGTCCAGCGTGCGGACGAAGACGCGGTACTCCCCCGCCTGGGGCAGTTCCACCTCCGTACGGGCCGGGGCGACCGGCCTGCCCAGCCCGTGGGCCAGCAGGTAAGGCGAGCCCATCTGGTCCATGAACTGGGCGTCGAGCGTCCAACCACCCGGGTCGTCGAACGCTTCCGCCTCGACCAGCACCTCGGCCACCGCAGGAAGGGCAACGGCGAGCAGGCACAGGCAGATGGCAAGTCTCGTCATGCTGCGACTCCTGATGTCCCCAGCACAGCAGCCCTCCCCCCAAGATCCACGAAACGGCATGCGCGGGTCTCCCCGCATCGACTACTTCGCCGGGCGGCTTCGCCCGTCGGCGATGATCTTGTCCAGCAGATCGTTCATGCGCTGGAGTCGGTCAGTGTTCTGGGCGGCCAAGTCGTTGGTCTCGCCGGGGTCCTTGGACAGGTCGTAGAGCTGCCCGCGGGCGGGTGGGTTCTTGGCGGCCTTGCCCTTCTTGGCCTTGCTCGGGGTGGAGCCCTTCATACGGACGAGCTTCCAGTCGCCCACGCGCAAGCCGAGCTTGGCGCCGTTGTTGTCCTGCTGGAGGAGATGGTCGCGCCCCTTGGCGCCCTCCTTGCCCAGCAGGGCATCCAGCACGTTGAAGCTGTCGAGGCAGGCGCCTTCGCCCACGGACTGCCCGGTCAGGGCGGCCAGGCTGGCGGCCAGGTCGACGGTGCAGACGATCTGGTCGCTCACGCCGGGCTTGATCCGGCCGGGCCAACGGGTGACGAAGGGAATTCGGGTGCCGCCCTCGAAGACGGTGTACTTGCCCCCGCGGTACGGTCCAGCCGGCTTGTGATCGCCCAGCTTCTCAACCGCGCCATCCTTGTATCCGTCATCGAGCACGGGCCCGTTGTCGGAGCAGACGACGATCAGCGTGTTGTCGGCGAGTTTGAGCCGGTCGAGCGTCTTCATGATCTCGCCCACGCACCAGTCGAACTCGATGACGGCGTCGCCGCGGAAGCCCAGCTTGGTCTTGCCCTGGAAGCGCTCGTGCGGCATGCGGGGCACATGGATATCGTGGCCGGAAAAGTACAGGAAGAACGGGCCGTCTTTGTGCTTCTCGATCCACGCGTTGGACTGCTTGACCCACTCGTCAGCGAGGTCCTCGTCGCGGAAGCGGGCTTTCATCCCGCCGGTGTAGAAGCCGATCCGCCCGATGCCGTTGTGGATCGTGCCGTTGTGCCCGTGCGACCAGTCCATCCGCAGCGTGTGGCGGTGCGAGATGCCCGTGGGGTGGTCCTCGGCGGGCTTCTTGTCGCCCACCCAGAGCGGGTCGGCCGGGTCGAGATTGCGGACGCGATGGTCCTCGACGTAGACCTGCGGGACGCGATCATTGGTGGTGGGCAAGAGGAAGCAGTGGTCAAAGCCGATCTCCAGCGGCCCGGGCTTCAACTCGTTGTTCCAGTCGGGCGCAGGGTCGCCAAGTCCCATGTGCCACTTGCCGACCACGGCGGTGGCGTAACCCGCCCGCTTGAGGATGGAGGCGACGGTCTCGGTGCCCGGTTTGATGATGGCTGGGCCGTTAGGCGGGGCAATGCCTGAGCGGGGTATGCGGAAGGCGTACGTGCCGCTTATGAGCGAAACCCGAGTGGGCGTGCACGTGGAGGCGGAGCAGTACCCGCTGGTGAACCGCAGGCCCTGCTGGGCCAGCTTGTCGATATTGGGCGTCTGCAACTCGGTCGCCCCGTTGCACGAGACGTCGCCGTAGCCGAGGTCGTCGGCGATGATCACGATGATGTTCGGCTTGTCGGCGGCCTGGGCGGCGACAGTCAGCAAGGCCATCGGAACGGTCAGAAGGCGGAGGATGGTATTCATGCCGGTATGGAACCACACGGCACGGACGGATTCAAGAGTGCGACGGGAATTGGAGATTCGCAGCCGCACCCGGCCACGAAACCGAACCGCCGCCGCCCCTTCACGGCCAGTTCCGGGCGAAGTTGTTCAGGAAGGCGGCGTTGGTCTTGGCCCCGCGATAGAACTGATCGAGGGCGAAGTGCTCGTTGGGCGAGTGCAGGTTGTCGGTGGGCAGGCCGTAGCCCAGCAGCACGGCATCCAGACCCAGCAGGCGCTGGATGAGTTCGGTCACCGGAACCGACGCCCCGCAGCGGATGAACGCGGCCCGCCGCCCGAAGCACTCCTCCAGGGCCGTCTGGGCGGCCTCCATGGCCGGCTGGGCGCGGTCCAGCAGCACGGGCCGGGCCGTCGTGAACACCTTCAACTCCGCCCGCAGGCCCGGCGGGGTGTGCTCGCGGACGTACTGACGGAAGCCCTCCACCACTTTGGCGGGGTCCTGGTCGCTCACCAGCCTCATGGAGATCTTCACCGCCGCCCGCGAGGGGATGATCGTCTTCGAGCCGTACCCGCTGTAGCCGCCATAGATTCCGTTGGCATCCAGCGTCGGCCGGGCCCAGCGGCGCTCCAGCGTGGAGAACCCCCGCTCTCCCCCGCCCAGCGTCTCCACGCCCAGGGAGGCGGCGTATTCCTTTTCGTCAAACGGCAGGGCATCCCACTCGGTGCGTTCCTCGTCGGTCAACTCCAGCACGTCGTCGTAGAAGCCAGGCACGGTGATTCGCCCGTCCCGGTCGGCCAGGCCCGCGACCATCCGGGCCAGACCGTTGACGGGATTGGTCACCGCCCCGCCATGGCTGCCGCTGTGGATGTCGGCCTGCGGGCCGAGCAGGGTAAGCTCCATGTACGCCAGCCCGCGCAGGGCGTAGGTGATCGAGGGCACGCCGGGCGCGAAGAAGTCCGAGTCGCTGATGACGGCGGCGTGAGCCCGCAGCAGTTCGACGTGGTCGGCGATGAACGGTTCGAGGTCCGGCGAGCCGATCTCCTCCTCGCCCTCGAAGAAGAACTTGAGGTTGCAGGGCGGCCCGCCGCAGGCCTGCCAGGCTTCCAGGGCCATCAGGTGAGTGAAGAGCTGGCCCTTGTCGTCGTCGGCGCCGCGAGCGTAGAGGTTTCCGTCGCGGATTTGCGGCTCGAACGGCGGGCTGTCCCACAGTTCCAGCGGCTCAGCCGGCTGGACGTCGTAGTGCCCGTAGACCAGCAACGTGGGGGCGTCGTCGCGGACGTGCAGCCGGCCGATCACGTTCGGCCGGCCGGCGGTTTCCATCACCTGGGCCTCCACGCCCGACTGTTCCAGGCGCCGGGCCAGCCACTGGGCGGCCCGTTGGCAGGCGTCGGTCTTCTCGTTGGCCACGCTGGGGATCCGCAGCAGCTCGCAGAGGCTGTCGAGGTGGTCCTGGCGGTGCGAGTCGAGGTAGTCGCTGACGTCCTTCGGTAGCATGGGATATCCTTTTTGAGGCTGCTCGCATGCCCGTCTCGTGGGCTCGCGAGGCGGGCGGTCATCGCCAGATCTGCCACCATCGCTTTCGGCTGCGGGACTCCTCATCGCGTGCGACCCGGCGGGCCATCAGGTCCAGGGCGGGCAGCTTGGAGCGCATGTCTCGAAGCTTCTGGCGAGCGAACTTCTCGGGGTAGCGGTGGAAGGCGGTCCGGGTGTCGTCGGTGAAGAACGCCGACTCGGGCGGCAATTCATCGTCGCCGCTGTAGAACTTGAGGGCCTCGGCCAGGCACAGGGCGGCGCGGTAGCTGATGCGCCTGGACTCGGCGGGCTTAAGTTCCTGAGCGGCCACCTCGATCAGCAGGTAGAACAGGCTGAGCCACTGGCCCAGGTCGATCACGCGGCTGGGTTGGTCGGTGGGGTTGATGGTTTCCGACTCGGGCGGCTGCTGGATGAGGTTGAATTCGGAGACAAACTCGATGGACTTCTGGGCGTGGCAATGATTGCAGGAAGTTCGTGCGAGGCGGACGACGGAGCCGGGTGAGACCGGCTCGATGGATTCGACAACGCGGGGCCCCTTGCCGCACTCGTTACAGGCGGTGACGGTCAGGTAGTAGTGCAGCTCGTTGATCGTGCGTACCGAAAGAGGCCCGTCCATGTCGCCAAGCCAGTCCCGCCCCAATAGGTGAGCGGCGCGGGTCCGTCGCCCGCGCCGCAGATCGATGGTGCTGTCGGTCCGTTCAGGGCTGCCCGGCGCTGTCGGGGATGACGGGCTCGGCCGGAGCCGCCGGGGTCGCGGGAGCAGGTTCCGGGACAGCCGGCATGGGAGCACCGGGCATCTCGGCGCCTGGAGCAGCCGGGGCCGGCACTGCCGGAACGGCAGGCGCTTCGGGGGCGGGTACGGCCGGCACTGCGGGCGCCTCGGGCGCCGGTGCCGCAGGCACAGCGGGCACCGGAGCGGTCGGCACAGCCGGAACTGCCGGAGTGCCCGGAACTGCGGGGGTGCCCGGAGTTTCAGGCGTCGCCGGGGCCGTCGCCGGAGCTGTCGTCGGCGGGGCCGTCGGAGGAGGCAGGGCTGTCTTCTTCGCCACGACCCCCTGATCCTTGGCCACGTCCGGGTGGGCGTAGAACGTCAGCACGCTGGGCGGACCGTCCAGGTCCTTGTTGAACACCTTGGGCTCTTCGGGCGGCTGGCGCTTCTCGCAACCCGCCGCCGCCAACACCGCTATCCCCAGAACGACCAGCATCCACTTGTTCATAGCTACTCCTGTGTAACACAGATCGCACAGACTCAACCGGATTCCGCAGAAGCTCATGGAGCCCGCGTCTCAGGTTCGAAACAGCGGCTCGCTGTCCGTCCGGCGGGCGGCGGCCGCATCCGATGCCCGGGCAATTCCCAACGCTGCCAGCGCGTCGCGCTCCACCACCGACCGCAACGTCTCACGCGGGACCGGTGGCAGGTTCGTGCCCTGAACCACCTCATGCAAGCGGTAGAGGCCCTCGATGGCCTCGGCCGCGGTGAAGTACGGAAAATCGCTGCCGAAGAGGATCTTGTCCATCACGCGGTACTGGTAGGCCAGCACCAGGGCGTTATAGGCCTGCCAGGGGCGTCGCAGCAGCGACGCCACATCGGCGAACACCCGGGGATGCTTGCCCACCAGCGCGATGCCCTCTTCCACCCACGGGTGGCCCAGCGACGAGATTACGATGGTCAGGCGGGGGAACTCGCGGGCCACCTCGTCCAGCAGGAATGGGCGGGCATAATCCAGGCAAGCCTGGGCCTGGAAATGCGTGCCCTGGCAGAAGAAGATCGGAGCGCCCCGCTCCTGGGCCAGCTCGTACAGGGCCATGGCCCGGCTGTCGCTGGGGTGAAAATCCTGAGAACACGGGCTGACGGTCAGCCCGCGAAACTCGCGCCGCTCCAGCAACTCTTCAGCCACCTTCACGGCCTCGTCCTGGGCAGGATCGACAGCGGCGATCCCGATCATCCGGTCGCTGTTGCGGGATACGTGCTCGGCGATCAGCTCGTTGGGGACTTCAGCCCCCAGGCGCACGCTGCAGAAGCCCATGACCAGCGCCTTCCACACGCACCGCGAGGCCTGCTCGTGGCTGTGCGCGTCCGCGGACAGGTCCTCGCGCCCGCCCTGGCGCGCGATGTACGCGCGCGCTCCCTGGCCGAGTTGGTCGGGGTTGGACCAAATATGTGTCAGGCAGTCGACGATCATGTTTGAGGATCGCTCCGCCGCCAAGGCGTCGCGACGGCGGGTATTCTACGGGATGTCCGCTTGGGAAGCAATCACTTTGGAGCGACACAAGCAGACGTATTACCGGCGAATTGGCCGCTCCCAGGAGGCCCACACAGTCATCCCGGCCCGGCAACAGAACGTCACGCGTAACGACAACACCCCCTCCCGGCATGTGCATCTTGTGATACGACACGGCTGATGCAGATGGAGACCCATTTGTGTCCGCCCCCCGCTCAGCGAAACGGTGATGGCCGTCTGTCTTCCGTCAAGGCCGGGTCGAGCTCATCCCCCGCGCCTCGGGCTGGTCCGGCCCCGCGACCGCATCCACTCCCTCAGCCGATCGAACCGTTCTCGCATCTGCTGCCGGTCCGCCTCGTCGGTGCGCCGCGGACGGGGGGCCTCCTCCGTCTGGGCCGTCGGCGGATACGCCAGGGGACCGTCGCTGATCCGCTCCACGGCCTGGCCGGGCAACATGCCTTTGCGCCCGATGAGATAGTACGAACTCAATTGCCGCTGGTGATAGAGCCCGGTCTTGCCCCCGACCGACCGGATCGCCGCCTGGGCCCGCTCCGTGAACGACGTCGCCCCGTCGTGACGGACCGCCAGTATCACCAGTGTCATCGGCGAGAGAGACTCGATCGCCTGGGCCAGCTTATCCGACTCGCTGCGCCGGTTGCAGGCGTCGAAGGTGACCGCCCGGCTGGGTTGGCCGTTGCGGAAGGCCACCATGGTCACCCCGGTGGTGTCCTCCCCGCTGCTGGCGTCGATGAGGGTCTTCCCCTTGTGGATGATCGCGACGCGGTCGCCTGCGTTGTGTCCCTGTGAGATGATCTGGATCTCCTTCAGCAAGGCGGCGAACCCGCCGTCGGGCCCGGCCAACTTCTCTTCCAGCTTGCGGATTTCCTCCTTCACCTCACCCAAGCCCTTGTGGGCCAGCAGACGGTGGGGGTCGTCGGCCTCGGCGGCTTCCAGATAGCGCGTGTAGTAGTCCCGGGCATGGGTCAGCATGTTCATCTGCCCGCTCAGCGAGGCGTCGTCGTCCAGGTGTCGGTACCATTCGGCCAGTTCCAGGCAACTGACCGGCGGGGTCTGGGCGACCTCGACCGCCGCGAGAGGGACGTAGGTGCGGAGGACCTCGTCCATGTCGCGATTGAGCAGCTTCTTGGCCTGCTCCAGGTCGTCGTATTCCACCACGTTGAGGATGACCAACTCGTTGCGGGCCTCGGCGTCCTGGGCGTCTCGATCCAGGCGGGCGCGGAACATGTCGTGGCGCTGGTCGATCCGCACGCGGGGCTGGATCTCGCGGATCTTCGATTGGATCTCGCCCGTCCGGTCGCTGCGGATGGCATTGGCCACCGCCATCGCCCGCTGGTAGAACGACAGCGCCTCGGGCGACTTGCGGTCAGCTGCGCGATGGTCGCCCAACTCCATCAACACGCCGATCACGTCCGAGCCGGCCTTGAGCTTGGCCGGGCCCCTCTCGCGGGCGAACAGTTGCTGGGCCACAGTAAGGACCTTCTCCAGGCACTGGGCCCGGCGCTGAGGCGCTTTGTCCGCCAACAACCGCATCGCCGCGATGGCCGTCGACAGCGATGCGGGGTTCTTCAGCCCAAACTCGTACGCCTTTTCCAACAGCAGGACCTGGAGTTCGGGGCTGTCGCCCGAAGCCTCCGCCGATTTGAGCAGCGAGGCGGACAAGGCGGCGTCATCGCGGGTGTCGGCCGTCGAAGAGGCTTTGCGGACCTCGGCCCCGAACAGCTGCTGGAAATCCGCCTGGACGTCGGCCAGGACAGCCTGCGAGCACAGCGCAAACATGAAAACCGCGCACGCGGCCTGCAAGGCGCAGCGAGCCATGTTGAACTCCTTGAGCAAGAGAAACGGTTGATAACCGTTTGTTTATACGGTTATACCAGGGAATGTCATCCCCGGTTACTTCAGTTGTTGCGAAAAGCCAGGTATCGGTCCCGTCAACGGCACAGCCCAATGGCACGCTCCAAGAAATGCCGGAGTGCACGCTGTCTGTCTTTGCGTCCGTCTTATCCCTATTGAGAAACGCTGAACGTCTGTTCACGCACAAGAGGAGATGTAATGACCGCGCAAGCCCGCACGCGTCGCCGTTTCCTCGGCTCTGCCGCCGCAACCGGTTTCCTCCTGCTTGCCGACCCCCGCTCGCTGCGGGCCTATGCCGCCAACGATCGCGTCAATCTGGCCCACGTCGGTTGCGGCGGACGGGGACGAGAGTTGATCGGCACGTTCGCCAATCTGGCCACGATCGTGGCCATGTGCGACGTCAATGACTCGCGGGCCACCGAGATGTACCGTAAGCACCCCGACGTGCCTAAGTTCAAGGACTACCGACGGATGCTGGAGGCCAAGGGCCGCGAAATCGACGCGGTGGTGATCGCCGTTCCCGACCATTCGCACGCCGCCGCCACGGCTGCCGCTATCCGCGCGGGAAAGCACGTCTATACGGAGAAGCCCCTCACCCGGCTGGTGCACGAGTCGCGGGCCCTGCGCGAGCTGGCTGGCAAGCACAAGGTCGCCACCTCCATGGGCAACCAGGGCACTGCCTCCGGGGCCTACCGCCGGGCCGTCGAAGTCATCCAGGCAGGCAAGCTGGGGACGATCCAAGCCGTCTACTCCTTCACGGACCAGGGCGGCCTGGGCTGGACCAAGGCCCCCGAGGGCGAGCAGAAGATCCCGCCGTATCTGGACTGGGACTTGTGGCTGGGCCCGGCCGCCAGCCGGCCGTTCCACATCAAGTGGATGGCCTGGCACTTCTGGCGCGACTTCGGGACGGCCCAACTCGGCAACTGGGCCTCCCACATCGCCAATCTGCCTTTCCGGGCCCTGAAGATCGACTCGCTGTGGCAGGCAAGCGGCGAGCCCAGGTCTATCCGCGTCGAGGCGAAGGTGGCTGCCGTCAACCGTCTGGGCTTCCCCAGGTGGGAGCACGTGCAGTACCATGTGCCGCCCCGTGGCGACCTGCCTCCCGTGACGCTGCACTGGATGAACGGCGGAGGCAAGGAGGCCCACCGCACCCAACTTGAGCAGGCGCTGGGCCGCGAACTCGACTGGGGCGACAAGGGCGACAAGAAGTGGAAGGACTGGGCCGGCTGCCTCGTCGTCGGCAGCGAGGGCAAGCTCTACGCCAACGCGCACAACACCACCTTCGCGCTCCTGCCTGAGGGCAAGTTCGCCGGCGTGCAGGTCCAGCGCCCCGAGACGCTCGAACCCTCCGGCGGGCACGAGCGCGACTGGCTCGCCGCCTGCCGCGGGGGCAAGAAGCCGTGGGCAAGCTTCGACTTCGCCGCCCCGCTGACCGAGTTCAACGTATTGGGCAACGTGGCCACCCAATTCGAAGGGGCGATCGAGTACGACCCGGTCGCGGGCAGGATCGTCAACAACGGCGAGGCCGACAAGTGCCTGTCCTGCGAGCATCGCAAAGGATGGACCCTGTAAGTGCAGACCTGCCTGCCGGCAGGCAGGTCGCGGATGGGTTGATTGGCGATTGTTGATCTTCGATTGCCCGTTTGGAGAATAACCATGAGCTTCCGGTGCCTTTGGCTCCCCTTGTTCGCGCTTCTCCTGCTGTCCTGCTCCGTCTTCGCCATTGAGGACATCCCTGCCCATCAGAAGAAGAGAATCGACCAGGCCGTGCCCGCCGGGCCGCGGGGCCAGGTCAACAAGCCGCGGCGCGTCCTGATCTTCAGCACGCCCGACCACCTCTACGCCAAGGACCCGCATAAGGGCTACTGCGTGCCCTACGGGGCCTACGCCTTCAAGGCCCTGGGCGAGAAGACCAAGGCCTACGAGCCCGTCCTGAGTGCGGACCTGGCCATGTTCCTGCCCGACAACCTCGCCCCCTTCGACGCGGTCGTCATGAACAACAGTTGCGGAGCGTGGATCACCCCCACCGACGAAGACATGGCCAAAGCGGAGTTCAAGAAGCTCGGCGCCGACAAGGCCGCCGTCGAGCAGGCCCTGCGACAGGCCCTGCTCGACTACGTCCGCAACGGCGGGGGCATCGTCGCCATCCATTTCGCCATCGCCGCCAATCGCCACTGGCCCGCGTTTGCCGAGTTGATCGGCGGGCAGTTCACCGGCCACCCGTGGAACGAGGAGATCGGCGTCTGCGCCGAAGAGCCCAGCCATCCGCTGCTGGCGGCCTTCGGCGGCAAGGACTTCCGCCTGGCCGACGAGATCTACCAGTACGGCAAGCCCTACAACCGTTCGGCCGTCCGCGTCCTGCTCTCGTTGGACCCCGAGCGGACCAATATGGGTGTGCGGTGGATCAACCAGCCGGACAACGACTTCGCGCTCGCCTGGGTCAAGTCCCAGGGCAAGGGGCGGGTCTTCTACACTTCATTCGGACACCGCACCGAGTTGTTCTGGCACCCGCAACTGCTCCAGATGTACCTGGACGCGGTGCAGTTCGCCGCCGGCGACCTCGACGCCCCCACGGCCCCGCGGGCTGATCGCCCCAACAAGCGGATGCCCGGCCCCACCCCTGCCGAGCAGCGCCTCGCCCTCATGAAGGCCCGTAAGGTCCCCGTGCCCAGCGACGAGGAGGTCGCCAAGATCGAGGCGGCTGCCCCTGACAAGCCCCCAGCCAAGCCCGCCCGCCCCCGGAAGATCCTCGTGTGGGGCCATAGCTGGACCCATCTGCCCAACCCCTACGCCGAGAAGGCCATCGAGATCCTCGGCCGAAAGACCGGCGCCTTCACCGCCACCGTCAGCGACGACCCGCGCCTGCTGATCGCCGACAGACTCGCCCAGTTCGATGCGCTGGTCATGAACAACATCCACGAGAACGAGCCCTTCCTGCCGCTCGATTTCGGCAAGCTCGGCCCCGAGCAGCAGGAGGCCGCCCGCAAGATGGATCAGGCCATTCGCAAGAGCATCCTGGACTTTGCAGCCGGCACGAAGGAAGGCAACCGCACTATCCCGGGCAAAGGCATCGTCGGCACGCACGCCGCCACCGCCGCCCTGAACAAATGGCCCGAGTACCTGGAGATGATGGGCGGCAGCTTCGGCGGGTACATCCTTCAGGACCTGGTGGTCAAGGTCGAACAGCCGACCCATCCCCTCACCGCGTGCTTCGGCGACAAGACTTTCGCCATCAACGACGAGATCTACATCTTCCCCCAGGCCGACCAGCGTCAGAAGCTCCGCATCCTGCTCAGCCTGGACATGGACAAGACGAAGTTCCCCGAGAAGGTCCAGCTCGCCCGCCCCGGCCTGGAGAAGGGCCGGCCGGACAAGGACCACGCCATCAGTTGGATCAGGCCCTTTGGCACGGGCCGGGTATTCTACACCGTCCTGGGCCACCAGCCCGAGACACACTGGAACCCCCAATTCCTGGCCCACCTGCTGGCGGGCATTCAATACGCTATTGGCGATCTGCCCGCCGACGGAAAGTAGTCGACTGCGGGCTACTTCTCCTCCGCCTCCTTCAGCGCCTTGGCGAACTTGGCGTTGTCGGGCTTCCGCAGTTCGTCCTGGAAACCCGCTTCGGTCATCCAGCGGACGTGGCCGTCGAGGAAGAGAACGTTGCGCCCGTTCGGATGGTTGCCGGCCTGGTCGCAGGCGACAATGACTTCCGTCTTGGAGTCGTCGGCGGGGCACAGATAGAAGTAGTCGCTCTTGCGAGCGGACTGGGCGGCAGGACATTTCAGGGGGAACGTAATGACCTTCTGCTCGATGAGCGCGTCGAGGTCCTTGGGGAACTGGTTCTTGTCGACCCGGTACACCTGGATGCCCATGCCGACCTGGTGGAGATGGGAGGCACAGGCAGCCCGCCTGGCGTTCTCGCGTGCCCGACCCAGTGCGGGTAGGGCGACGGCGGCGCCCAGACCCCCGACGACCAGCGCGCCGCCGGGGCCCGATACCGGCAGGCTGCCGCGGGACTCGAAGAGGATGCCGTCGGGGCTCGCCGACACGGCGTCCATCTGCGGGCCCAGGTACGACTGGAGCGCGGTCAGGGCGGGCAAGTGGTCCGGCCGCAGCGGCAGCGGGATGTCCCGCTGGTTGGCCACGATGGTCCATCCGACCAGCGCGAACGGGTACAGTTCGCGGACAATCTGCGGCCAGTTCGTGTACGAGAGCATGACAGGCTGATCGGCCATCTTCGACCGGAGCCGCTTGAAAGCCGCGGCGTCGGCCAGCGGCTTGCTGTCGGCCCGTCCGGCGGGGTCGATGGCCGCCGCAATGACCTGCGGCCAGAGCGCCAGATAGAACTTGTCCCCGTGAACGGCCCAGGCGGGAGCAACGGGAATGGGAGTGCGTCCGACGAACGTGACGTAGTGGATCTCGCTCTTGCCGACCTTATAGGATTGGAAGGCGGGCCCGCGACGGGGGCGTTGCGGAGCAGCAGAGTCGTCGCTCGCCTCGGCCGGGGGGCCTTCCAGGCGGGCCTTGACCAGGGCCTGGAACTTGGCCAGGACGCCGGCGAACTTGGCCGGATCCTTCAGGCTCACGGTCATCATCGTCCCCGTCAACAGCCCGCCCTGGGCGGAGTCGGACGAGACGACCCACGTGTCGCCGAGGCTGGGCAGAAGGTCGCCGATCAGCGAGACGCCCGTGGTCATCTGGAACATGGCCTGGAAGCCGTCGATGGCGGCCTCGTAATTGGGGTCCATCAGCTTGGCCCCCGAACGGGCCTCGGAGTAGAGATCTGCAAGCGATACCTTCGCCACGGCGGCAAACTCCGCCGAGGCGTTCAGTCCCGCCAGATCGTCGGGCGAGATCGGCTTGCCGGCAAAGATCTTGAGCAGCCCCGTGTGCGGCGCGGGAGACAAGAGCATGGTGCGGCTGTGGAACTCGCCGTCGTCGATGCGGACAGTGGAAACGGCGTGTGTCATCTTGGCCACGCCCAGGGCGTCGGTCAGCTTCTCGGGCAGCGGGATGGGAATGGACTGGCGGAGAGTCGAGACGATCCGGGCGATGTCCACGTACGAGGCAAACTGCACGCCGGGCCCGTCGACGTGGGCAAAGGCCTTGGCGAAGCCCGCGTCGCTCTTGAGCGACGTGTCCGCCTTGACGCTCAGGAGCTTCTCCAACTGCCCGCCGACGTGCAGGAAGAACATCGTTCCCCGGTAGCCGAACGAGACCGGCAACGGCGCCTGCGCCAGCGTCTGATGCTTCACGCCGGCCGTCTCGGCTGGCTCGATCTTGACCTTCAACTCGCCCAACAGCTCGCTGAGTTCACTCTCGAAGGCCCCCTTCTGCTCGCCCAGGTCCACCAGCAAGGCGACCGAGACGATGTTCGGCCCGCCGATGTCCAGCAGGGCCAGCGCGGCCGGGCGCTCCAGCACGACGTCGACCAGGCCAAAGACCCGATCGATCTTGGCGTGCTCGCTGGGCGGGGCGGCTGAGCGGATGCCTTTGGCGATGGCCATCAGCGCTTCCTGGACGGCGGGCTCCTTCAGCAGTCGCGAGGCGGCGGTGGTGTCCCAGGCCTTGGTGTGGCCCGCCGAGGCGAGATAGCCCAGCGTCCCGCTCGGGAGATGCTCGGCCAGCGGGGCCTCAGCCATACAAGCACCTGCAAAGAACAGAGCTATGAGACAAGTGGCCATGCGGTTCTTCATGATGGTCTCCCTGGTTGTTCGTCCTTTCCGGACGTATGGACCGTCGGAGGATTCTGTGATCTCTGGGACCTATCTCTCAGGAACGGTTCACTTCTTCTGGGCTTCGAGCATGCCTTCCAACTCAGCCGTCGGCATGGCGCGTACGTGCCCGTCGGCGAAGCCGACGATGACGCGATTGCCGCCGGCGGGCGGCGTGCGGTAAATCATCACGTACTTGGACGGTTCACGGATGCCCGTAACGTCCTGACCCTTGCCGAGGTACGTGTAGGGAGGCGAAGTGAGCTTCTCTTTCAGGTCGCCCTCCAGGTACTTGGCGAGCTTGTCGTCGCCGAGGCTGTCGGGGAAGCGGTTCTTGTTGTCGATGGCGTAGGTCAACAGGGCCAGCAGGAGTTGGCGCATCTCGGCCTGGGCTTGAAACTCCGCCTTCCGGGTGGGCGGATCGGCCGGTCGTTCGGCGGGGCGATCGGCCGGTCCGGGACCCTCCATGACCATGGGTTCACTCACCACACGTGCCTCGGAGCGGAAGACCGCCACGCCGGCCAGGAGCGCCACATCCGCCAGGGCGGACGGGTCCGGCAGCGGCCCGTAACTCTCGAAGAGCAGGCCGTTGTCGTCCGCGGAGACGGCATTCATCTGCGGCGTGAGGTGCCGCTGGAGGGCCGGCAGCGGAGGCAGCCACTGGGGCAGGGTCTTGATGGGCGCCTCCAGGGGCAGGACGTTCGCACCCATCGTCCAGCCCGCCAGCAGCAGCGGGTACGCGCGGCGCAGAAGCTGGGGCGTGTTAACGAACGATACGATCGAGGCCTTGGGGGAGAGCTTCCCACGAAGGGCCGCAAAGGCGGGCGAAGCCGCCGGGGCCTCGCCGCCCGCTCGGCCCAGCACGTCCTGCAAGGCCTGAGGCCAGAGGGCGATGTAAAGCCGCCCCTGGTGGACCGCCCAGGCCGGGGCGACGGGGATGATGTCGTTGTCCACGATCTGGACGTAGCGGATCTGGGTGGGGCCCGCTTGGGCGGTCAACAATTGAATCCCGCTTCGCCTCCGCCCGCCGGGTCGCGGGGCTGAGTCACCCCGCGGGGCGAACTCGCGGCGCATGAACTCTTCGATCTTGTCGAGCTGTGCCTTGAAGGCGTCGGCGTCCTTGATCTCGGCACTGAAAACCGTACCGGTCAGGAAGCCGCCCTGGCTGGCGGCGCTGGAGAGCACCAGGCTGTCGCCCAGGCTGGCCAACAGCGTCCGCACGTCCACGCCCGTTTCCTGTTGTACCTCCGCCAGTCCAGCGGCTACCTCGTCCCGGCCGGCGATCTCGCGGACCATGGCCTGGATGGTCTCCAGGACGGCCGCGGGGTTGATTCGCCAGGCGAGGGCGAAATCGGCGTCGGCGGGCACCCGGGCCAGGTCCGTCTCGCGCAGAGGAGGACCGGCCAGGAATGACAGCAGCCCCTTGTGCGGCGCGGGGCTGTTCAGCCGAGCGCGGGTAAGCATTTGCCCGCCCACGATCCGCACCGTGCCGGCCAGGCTGGTCACGCCGTCCACGCCCAGAGTCTTCACGATCTTGCCCGCCTCCTCGTCGCCTGGGGGCAGGAGCTTCTTGAGCAGCGAGGCCGCGTCAACGTAGGCGGCGATCTGGATGTCATCGCCGCCGACGGGCTTCATCGCCGCCTGGAATGCCGGCGAGGCGGCCAGCGATTTCTCGGGCGCAGTCTGGAGGAACTTGTCCAGGCCGTCCTGCCCGAAGCTCACGAAGAACAGGTCGCCCTTGAACCCGAAACCGATCAGCACATCGTCCTGGGCGGTCCAGTAGTGGGCGGCCTCGGTCTTGGTTTCCTTTAGATCGCCCTCGCCCACCTGGGCAAGGAAAGCCCGCAGGAGCTTCTCGATCACCTGGCGCTGCGCCTTGGCGTCGGCGATGATGACCACACCGACGTCCGGGCCGCGGGGGCTCATCTCCAGCTTGGTAACAGCCAGCGCAATGGACATGCTCAACAGGTCGCCCCCGTGGGCCTCCAGCAGTTCGCCGATGGTTCGGTTCTCGCGGGAGACCTCCGAGAGCATCGCCTTCCAGATGGCCCCGGCGGCCTGACGGATGCCGGGCTCCTGGGCGAGTTGCCCGAGTTGGGAGCCCGCGAGCTTGTCGCCCACGCCGGCCCAGCCTGCGTAGAGGAGGCTGCCTGCGGGCAAACGGTCGGCCAGCGGCGGCGCGGCGGACAGGGACACGGCCAACAGGCCAAGTGCAAGCAGAAGAGAGAGAACCCGTGTCTTCATGTGAAGCTCCTTTCGAGAACAACAAACGTCCCGGTTCCAGATGCCTGAATGCTACTTCCGCAGCACTGGGCCTGCAAGCAGCAGTCCGCGGTCGGGAGTCCGTACACTTGTATACGAGTGCCCGCGGGCTACAGGTTACAGGTTTCCTCCACGTCATGACCGAAGCCCTCCAGGGGACAGCCCTCGCAGCGGGACCGCGGGCGGCAGAAGGTCTTGCCCACCATCACGAACTGGGCGTGGAAGTCGTTGAACAGCTCCACGTCGTCCGGCAGGTTCGACTCCAACAGGTCCTTGACCGACTCATAGTCGTCTTCCGGGGCGATCAGGCGGTGGCGACCCAGCACTCGGCAGGTGTAAGCGTCAACGACGAACGTGCACCGCCCAGCCGCGTAGAGCACTATGCTGTCGGCGGTCTCGCGTCCGATGCCGTTGATCGCCAGCAGTTCCTCCCGCAGCGTGGCCCCGTCGCGATCGAGAAAGCCATCCCCTTGGGCGACCTGGCGCCCCTTGACGATCCCGCCGAGGTTCTCGCCCCACCGCGGATACACTGCGGCCACGAAGTTCTTCAGCCGCTTGGCCTTGATGTTGAAGTACCCGGCGGGGCGGATCAGGCTCGCCAACTGCGGTGCGGGCATCTCGTGCAGGCGGTGCAGGCTCATGGCTTCGGCGGCCTGAAGATTGGCCAGGGCCTTTTCCACGTTGGTCCACGCGGTGTTCTGGGTAAGGATGGCGCCAATGCAGATTTCCAGGGGCGTCTGGCCGGGCCACCAGGCCTGGTGTCCGAAACGGGAACGCATTGCGCGGTAGAACTCCATGAGCGTTTCGCCGGTGGAAGACATGGGGAGGATTGTATGGCTTGTACTGTCGGTTTTCGATGGTCTACATCATGAACAGGTTACTTGTCCCGAACTGGGGGTCGCAGGTGAGGTTAACGCCCAGACGGCGCAGGCCGGTTTCGTCGCCTGGCGTGGGCATGTGCGTCATGTGGACCTCGCAGCCGCGCAGGCTTCCGAGCTGCGACATGGCCAGTTCGGCTGTCGGGTTGGTCGTCGAGGCGATCGACAGGGCGATGAGGGTCTCTTCCAGGTCCAGGCTGACGGTCTTGCGGCCCATGACCTGCTGCTTGAGGGTGGCTACGGAGTTGATGATCACGGGCGAGAGCAAGTGGAGCTTGTGGGGGATCTCGGCCAGTTGCTTGAGCGCGTTGAGCACGACACTTGATGCGGCGTGCATGAGCGGCGAATTGACACCGGTGGCGAAGGCCCCGCCGGGCAACTCCATTGCCGCGCCCACCAGACGGTTCTTGTTGCCCTTGCCCTCGCTTCCCTGGGCTTTCTGTGCGGCCTGGCGGGCAGCCACCGCGACGAGGCGGTCCTGGTCGGTGAGGCCCAGTTCCTTCATGAGCATCTCGACCCGATCGACAGTCGTCCGGTCGGTCAGGCCCGTGGCGTACTCGCAGGCGTAACGGAAGTAACGTCGCAGCACTTCCTGGCAGGCGGCCCGGCGGACGCAGGCGTCGTTGGTAATGGCGAAGCCCGCCCGATTGACCCCCATGTCCGTCGGCGAGCGGTAGGTGGCGTGACCGGTGATCCGCTCCAGGATCGCCCGCAGCACGGGGAAGGTCTCCACGTCCCGGTTGTAATTGACCGACTGCTCCCCATACGCCTCCAGGTGGAACGGGTCGATCAGGTTGAAGTCGCGAATGTCGGCCGTGGCTGCCTCGTAGGCCACGTTCACCGGATGGCGCAGGGGCAGATTCCAGATAGGGAAGGTCTCGAACTTGGCGTAGCCTGCGCGGCGTCCCAGGCGGTTCTCGTGGTAGACCTGCGACAAACACGTGGCCATCTTGCCGCTGTTGGGGCCCGGGCCGGTCACCACCACCAGCGGGCGGGTCGTCTCTACAAATGGGTTGGCCCCGTAGCCGCTGGGCCCCACGATCCGATCCACGTCGGCCGGATAGCCCCGGATCGGTCCGTGGGTGAACGTGCGGATGCCGCGACGGTCCAGCTTGGTGCGGAACGCCTCGGCCCCCGGCTGGCCTTCGAACCGGGTAATGACTACGGCCGAGAGGTTCAGCCCCCACTCGCGGATATCGTCGATGAGTTTGAAGGCGTCGACGTCGTAGGTAATGCCGAAGTCGGCCCGGATCTTCCGCCGCTCGATGTCGCCGGCGAAGATGCACAGGATGATCTCCGCCTCGTCTCTCAGACGCTGCAGAAGGCGCATCTTGACGTTCGGGTCGTAGCCGGGCAACACGCGGGCGGCGTGATAGTCGAAGACCAGCTTGCCCCCGAACTCCAGGTAGAGCTTGCCGTCGTTCTGCCGGGAGCGCTCGAGGATATACTCGCTCTGCTCGGCCAGGTAGAACTCGTTATCGAAGCCGGCGGCCTCTTCAGGCCATAAACCACCCTGCGCAGGCGCAGAGACACCCGCGGATCCTTTTCCCTTGGTATCCATGGGCGGACAGTCTAGCGAACGACTCCAGCCGACGCAACAGCCGGAGTGATTTGGACGATCAGCCGCCGAACGCTGCCGGGAAGACCCAGTACGCCCCCCACAGCACGCCGGCGGCGTAGATCGACGACATCAGGTCATCCAAGAGGATTCCCCACCCGCCGTGCAGGTACTCAAGCTGGCGGGCCGGCGGGATCTTCACGATGTCCAGCCCCCGCGTGACCACGAACGTCCACAGGAGAGTCAGCGGCAGGTTTGCGCCGATGGGGAACAGCAGCACGGTCATCAGGTAGCCGGCCACCTCGTCGGTGACGAAATTGCCCGGGTCCTTCTTCTTCCAGTGCCGCTCCGACCACGGCGACAGGGCCACCGTCAGCACGCTGACGATCAGCAGCGACCCGCCCACGATGGCCGTCTGCACAGGCAGCGTTACATCGGCCAGTCGCACGGCCGCGTAGATCGCCACGCCCAGCAGCGCCCCCCACGTGCCCGGGGCGATGGGGAGCAGCCCCAGCCCGAAGCACGTGGCCAACACGTACAGGAATCGGTCGCGCGTGTTCAATCCGCCAACTCCATGATCTCGACCTTGCGGAACTGGACCGGGTGGCTCTCGGACTGGAGCGAGATCGAACCCTTGCGGAGCATCTTGTCCTGTCCGCCCTCGATGAGCTTCTTGGCGTCGCCGTCGCCCGGATCGAGCTGCGGATCGGTGTAGGTCAGCACGACCTGGCCGTCCATGATGTGCTTGATGGTGTTGCCGCGGACCTCCACCTCCCCCACCACCCACTGGTCGCCGGGGTATGTCTTGGATTTGGAGTTGAGAATGTGCGGCGTGTAGAGCTTGCCGTCACGCACCACGTGGGTGCCCGGCGTGCACAGGTTGAAGGTCGTCCGTTCGCCCTTGTCCCTGCCTCCCAGTAGTTGCACCTCGATCGAGACGGGAAAGTCCTGGTCCTTGCGCATGGTCTTGGGGTCCTGCCCGTGGATCATGATCCCGCTGTTGCGCCACGCCCAGCCCGCACCGCCCTCGTACTGCTCGCCGATGAAGCGGTATTCCACCCGCAGCCGGTAGTTGGCGAACGGCTTATTGCAGAACAGGTGCCCGAAGCGGTTGTTGAACTTGCCCTCGTACTTGTCGTAGCTGACGGTGAGCAGCCCGTCGACCACGCGGAAGGTGTCGGCGTGGTTCTCGCCCAGTTCGTAGCCCTTGATCTTGGGCGTCCAGCCGGTCAGGTCCTTCCCGTTGAACAGCGGCACCCATTTGCCCTCGGAGGCCCCTTCTTCGGCCAGGGCGGGCCCGGCCGCCAGGACGATAGCGGCAAGGGCGACCGTTGCGATTCGCATGATTGTCATGGCGATCTCCTGATTGGTGCGAACATGGTCGGCGATGCCGGCTGCGGAGTCAAGAGGACGCGGCGAATGTCGATCCTCATTTTTCAATTTTCAATGCCCGGCGAGCACTGTACAGTAGCGGTCCGTCCGCGGCGGACCTGTCCCTGAGGGGCAGGCGTGAAAGAGGAGACTATCCATGGCGAAGAAAACGGTTCGATCGGGCATTGTCGGGGCGGGGTTCTCAGCCACCTTCCACTTCGAGGCCGTCCGCAAGGTCTACGGCGTGGACGCCCAGGTGCAGGGCGTGTTCGCCGCCGACCGCGAGCAGGCCCAGCGCTACGCCAAGGAACGCGACATCCGCTGCTTCGAGAGCCTCGACGAACTGCTGGACAACGTGGACCTGGTCCACTGCTGCGTGCCCGTCTCGGTGCATGAGCAGGTGGCGGTGGCCGCGCTCCAGCGCGACAAGTTCGCCATCGTCGAGAAGCCCATGACCGGCTACTGCGGGCCGGGCACGGACGGCTGGAACGGCGGGGAAGCGCCCAAGCAGGTCGCCCTGGAGTCGGCCATGGCCAGCGTCGAGCGGATGCTGGCGGCTGAGAAGAAGAGCAAGGGGCGCATCCTCTACGCCGAGAACTGGGTCTACGCCCCGTCGATCCAGAAGGAGCGGGAGATCCTCGCCAAGACGGGCGCCCAGATCCTGTGGATCCACGGCGAGGAGGCCCACAGCGGCTCGCACGCCAAGACCTACGCGTACTGGAAATTCTCCGGCGGCGGGGTGATGATCGGCAAGGGCTGCCATCCGCTGACGGCCGCCCTGTACCTCAAGCGCGTCGAGGGCCAGGTGCGCAACGGCAAGCCCATCAAGCCCAAGAGCGTCTCGGCCCGCATCCACGCGATCACGCGCCTGCCGGACTTCCGCGACGAGGGGCACATCCGCTGCGACTACTACGACATCGACGACTGGTCGATGATGCACGTGACCTTCGAGGACGGCACCTGCGCGACGATCTTCGCCAGCGACATCGTCCTGGGCGGCATCCACAACTGGCTGGAGGTCTGCGCCAACAACCACCGGACCATCTGCAACATCAACCCCAACAACCAGATGAACACCTACAACCCGGTGGACGCAGCCTTCCAGGACATCTACGTGGTGGAGAAGACCGGCACCAAGCAGGGCTGGTCCAACCCCGCCCCCGACGAGGACTTCTCCACCGGCTATCCGCAGGAGATCGAGGCGTTCTACCGGGCGGCCGCCTACGGCACGCCCACCGAGACCGACTCGCTCCTGGGCGCCGACACCATCAGCACCATCTACAGCGCGTATGTGTCCGCAGAGAACGGCGGGGCGGAGACGGCGATCAAGACGTATTGACCTACTCTTCGCTGGTGCGCATTTCGGCCGCCGCCTGGCGGACCTCGGCGACGACGGCGGGCACGATCTCGTCGGCTTTCAGCGTGCGGACCTTGTGTCCGCGGCGGTAGAGCAGGGCCTTGCCCTTGCCCGCGCAGACGGCGACGTCGGCGCCCTCAGCCTCGCCGGGCCCGTTGACCACGCAGCCCATCACAGCCACCGTCACCGGCTCGACCACGTCGCTCAGGGCGGCGCGGATGGCCTCGGCGACCGGGGCCATGTCCATCTGAATGCGTCCGCACGTGGGGCAGGCGATCAGTTCGATGCCGCGCCGTTTCCGCAGCCGCAGGCTGGCCAGCAGTTCCACCGCCGCCTCCACCTCGCGGACCGGGTCGCCCGCGTAGGAGATGCGCAGCGTCTCGCCGATGCCCTCGGCCAGCAGCGTGCCCAGGGCGGCGGCCGAGCGGATCGCCCCGCTGGCCGGCGTGCCCGCGTGGGTGACGCCCAGGTGCAACGGGCGATCCCACCGCCGGGCCATCAGACGGTTGACCTCGATGCAGGTGACGGCATCGTGGCTCTTGGCCGACAGGACGAGATTCTCGAACTTGGCCTCCTCAAACGCCTCCAGGTACGTCGCGAGCTTCTCGACCATCAGCTCGTGCAGCGGGCGCTGGAGTTCGGCTTCGTGACGCGCGGCGTCGCTGCGGTCGACGATCGAGCCCTCGTTCACCCCCACGCGGATGGCCACGCCCGCCTCAGCCGCCCGGGCGATGACGCGCCGGACCTGCTCGCGGTCGCGAATGTTGCCGGGGTTCAGGCGGATCTTGGCCACGCCCGCGTCGATGGCCTCCAACGCCCGGTCGAAGTGGAAGTGCACGTCGGCCACGATCGGCACGCCCGCGCGGGCCAGGATCGCGGGCAGGGCGGCGGTGTCGGCCGGCGTGGGCACGGCCACACGGACCACGTCCGCCCCCGCGGCCGCCAGCTCCTCGATCTGCGCAACCGTGGCTTCCGCGTCGGCCGTGCGGGTGTTGGTCATGCTCTGCACGCTCACAGGCGCATCGCCGCCAATGACAACCGCCCCGGCCGGGCCGACACGATTGGTCAGCCGGACGGACCGCGCAGCTCGCCTCTGGATCACTGGAAGTCTCATGGCATGGATGATACGGGGTCCGACCGCCGTTCACAAATCCAAAGGGCCAGGCCTTAATCGCCCCAGCGAATCTCGCACCCGGCCCGTTCCAACTCATCCAGTACCTTCCACGACTCGTCCCAGAGCGGGTTCTTGGGGGGAGGCCAGAGTTTCTTCAGCTTCATCCCACGTAGCGGGCTCAGATCGACCACCTTCGTCTCGCGTACGTCCAACATTTCCAACGGCATGCCTGCCAGCGGGCCGAGGTCCTCCAGCGGGTTGCGACGGCAATTCAGGGACTTGAGCTTCAGGCCATGCAGGGCGGACAGGTCGCGAGTGCCCGTGGCGGCGATGAGGAGCTCCTTCAGGGGCAGGTCCCTCACGAAGGCCAGATCCTTGATCGGATAGCCGTAACAGTTCAGCGTCTCCAGCGGCATGCCGCGAAGGGTCTCTTCGAGGCCCTCGCGCATCTCGTAGCACACGCCGGCGCTCAGTTCACGGAGCTTCATTCCCCTCAACGGCGACAGGTCGCGGACCTTCGTGCCGCTCACGCAAAGGGTTTCCAGCGGCATGCCGATCAGCGGCGCCAGGTCGGTGACGGCGGTCTGTCCGCAGTCGAGAGACTCCAGTTGCATCCCTTTCAGCGGCGACAGGTCGGTGACGGCGGTCTGGCAGCAATTGAGCCTTCTCAACGGCATGCCCCGGAGCACGTCCAGGCTGCGGACACTCGTGCTGGAGAGGTCCAGTTCGCTCAGGGGCATCCCCTTCAGCGGGGTCAGGTCTGAAATCGAAGCGCGCGGCAGGGACAGTCGCCTCAGCGACAGACCTGCCAGCGGATGGGCAAAACGCAGTATCGTGTGGTTGTTGTAGGCCGCCACGATGACGCCATCTTCAACCGTGAAACTCACTCTCGTGTCCAGTCCGTTCATCGCGGTGATCCGGTCTTGAATCCGCCGGACTTGTTCGGGAGCGGGCAGATCCCGTATGGACTGGTGAAGACCCTTGCAGGCGATCCAGGCGTTGCAGTTGTCTATCTGGTCGAGCAGGTCCGCCTTCAGGGCCTCGACGTCCTGACGGGCTTGTGACAGTTTGACCTGAAGGGCGCTGCGGACGTGAGAGGGGGCGTCGGATCGCGCGATCTGTTCTCTCGCCCGCTCGTAGGCAGCCAGGGCGTCAGGCGCCTTGAGACCGGCTTGGAGTGCGTCGCCCAGGGCGATCAGCTTGCGCCAGTCCTGCTCCTGGGCCGGTACGCGCTGCGAGGTCTTCATCAGCTCAAGGGTCCGCGTGTACGCCCGCAGGGCCTTGTCATGTTCGCGCCGCAGGAAGAACAGGTCCCCGGCCTGGTGAAAGCTGTGCCAGTCGTGCCCCTCGTCAGCAGCGCCCAGCAGCGATTCGGCCTGGGCCAGTTCACCCTCCCTGGCCAGGATCGTCGCCAGCAGCAGACGCGAGAGTTCGTGTCGCGGATCGAGCCGGATCGCCTTCGCCACGTGGCTGCGGGCCGCCGACAGGTCGCCCCGCTGGAGCGCCACCGCCGCCAGGGCGTATCCCCCCCAAGGGCCCCGGGGGAAGATGTCGCCCGCGGCCGCCGCGCTGACGTCGGCTTCGATCCATCGTCCTTCTTCGGCGGCCCGCACGGCCCGCAGGGCCAGTTCCCGCGAGGCCGACTGCGCGGTGGCAATCTGTTGGTTGCGGGCCTGCTGCGCCGCCGCCCGCTCGCGCCGCGCCGTGTCTCGCTGGTCCTGGAGGCGCAGGATGAACCACGCGGTCAAGGCGACGATCAGCACCAGCGCCACCGCGACCGACGCACAAAGCCCCGCGTTGCGGTGGGCGAACTTGCGGAGGCGGTACCACGAACTCACCGGACGGGCCAGGACCGGTTCATGGTTGAGATGTCGCCGGATGTCTTCGGCCAGGTCCCCAGCCGACGCGTAGCGCCGTTCCCTGTCCTTGGCCATGGCCTTGCCCAGGATGTTCTCGAGGTCGCCCCGAAGGGCCCGGCTGAGAGTGCCCAGTCGCGTCGGCTCCACTTCGCGGATGATCCGAACGACCTCCAGCATGCCGCGATTGGACAGGTCGTACGGGCGCTTGTCCGTCAGAAGTTCGTAGAGAGTCACCCCCAGCGCATAGACGTCCGAGCGCACGTCGATCTCGTTCGGGTCGCCCGTCGTCTGCTCGGGGCTCATGTAGGGCAGGGTGCCCATGATGGAGCCCGTGTTGGTGGTGATCGTCGTTGCCTTCAGGTCGCTGTCGGTGGCGCGAGCGATGCCGAAGTCCAGGATCTTGGGCTGGCCCGCGTTGTCCACCAGGATGTTCTGCGGCTTGATGTCGCGATGGACCACTCCTTTCTGGTGGGCGTGCTGGACCGCGTCGCAGACTTCCGCGAACATGGTCAGCCGCTCCCGCACACCCAGATCGTGGGCATCGGCATAGGGAATCAATGGCAAGGCGCCCTGGACGTACTCCATGACGAAGTACGGCTGCGGGCCGCTGCCCGCGTCGTACATGCCCGCCTCGTAGATCTGGGCGATCCCCGGATGCTTGAGCCGCCCCAGCACCTGCGACTCCAACTGGAACCGCTGCAGCACCTCCGGAGAGGTCATCCCCGGGCGAATCACCTTCAGGGCCACTTCCCGGCGAGGGTTCTCCTGTTCCACCAGCCAGATCACGCCCATTCCCCCGGCGGCCAGGGGACGGATCACCCTGTAGCCCGGGATTCGCGGGGACAGGTCCTCCAGAGGCAGTTCCTCGTCCGGCAGGGCCGCTGTCGCCTCGGGCTCCAGCGGAGGCAACTCCGCCTGCCCGGCCAGGAACCCCTCTTCCTCGACGCTGGCGGCATGGGCCAGCAGCGCCAGCACCGCGCGAACGACCGCCGGCTCATCCCCGCAACGATCCCGCACCAGGTCCTGCCGGGCGGACGCATCGATCCCCAGCGCCTCGGCAGCCACCTCGTCCACCCGGGCCTGTTGGGCGGGGGTCAGCTTGTCACCCGGAGCGAAGTTCATTCGTCTTCAGCCCCGCTGAGCCTCTGATGCAGCCAGGCGCGCGCGAGCTGCCAGTCGGTCTTGACGGTGGCCGGCGAGAGCCCCATCAACTCGCCCGTCTCCTCGATCGTCCGCCCGCCAAAGTAGCGGTGCATGACCACGCCGAACCAGCGCTCGTTGCGACCCTCGAGATGCCGTAAGGCCTCGTCGAGATCCAGGAAGTCCACGTCGGCGAAAGCGGCGTCGGGGCTCTCGGCGACGTCAATGTCGCCCAGCGCGACCGGCTTCTCCCCGCCGCCGCGTTTGGCCGCACGCTTGCCGCGCCAGTAATCCTTCAGGATCGCCCGCATCGCCAGGGCCACCGTGCGATAGAACGTCTCACGGTTCTCCCGCTGGTCCGGAGCCGGGACGGGAAAACGCCTCTCAAAGAACAGGTAGGCCTCGTTGGCCAGGGCCGTCGGCTGCATCGTGTGCCCGAACTTCCCGACGTGCCACGCCCGCCCCGCCAGTTCGCGCAATTCCTCGTACACCAGGGCGAATAGCCGATCGCGCGCCTGAGCGTCGCCTGCCCGGCTGGCCTGGACCAGCACGGTTACATCATGGTTCTGCCTGTCCATAGCAGTGCCCCTTCATCCGAACGGAAATGACACAAGATCATTCTAAACGGGCACTTGCGGAACGTCAACCTGCCGCCCGCTCCGGGGGGCTTAAAAAAAGTGGCCAGACCGGGAGAATTCTCCAGCCACTCGTCCGGCCGTTTGCCCTCTACATGGTTGAAGAGACGTGGTGCACAACAGACTCCACGCACGCAAATAAGAAACCCGGCCCGGGCCCGATGAGGCCCCGACCCCTGAAAGGAAAGGAACAGACCATGTCCACGAACCGAAACAAGACCGTCGTTGCCTTGGCCCTGATGGCCGCCGTGCTCATGCTGGGAACCTTCGCGTCGGCCGCCTCTGGCCCGAGCCAGGGGGGCACCCGCTACGCGGCGGAGCTGAAGCGGATCGAGAAGCTCCACGTCGAGATTGCGGGATTCTTGGAATCGCACAGGCGTTTCCGGGCCGGCCCCAGTTGGAAGCGCATGGACGAGGCCAAGCGACAGAAGAGCCTCATCCGCCTGTACGAGACGATCACAGCCCGCATCAAGGGCGTCGAGAAAGGGCTCCGCTACGCGGGTCCGAAGTGCAAGGCCGTCGATATGCTCCGAAGGTACGAAGCCGAACTCCGGCAGGCCCGGGGCGGGCGTCCGGTGTGGGGCGCCGTCGGTGGCGGATGCGGATTCTGAGAGAGCAGCACATCGTCGGCGGTTTGTCAGTCCATCGCCGGAAACGAAAGAGCGACCAGGTCCTTTCTCAGGAAAGGGCCTGGTCGTTCTCATGCGCCGGGGGCGCGTCAAAAACGGACTAAATAAACTGGCGCTATCAGTACTTCTTTGCTACCTCGCAGTTATGGAACAAGGAGCAAAGCATGGACGGCAAGATTACCGGCAAGGACCTGAAGGCCGCGTTGGGCGCGGACCTGGATGCGATGTTGGACGAGGTGGCCAAGACGATGAATCAAGCCCGCCCGGGCAGGATCATCGCCGATTCCGAAGAAGGGGTGCGGGACGCGGCGGCTGAGTTCCGTCGGCGGCTCTTCGAGAAGGCTCTGGCGCTTCGTCAGCAGCAGGAGACGAGCGCTTTTTCCCCCTCGGCAGAACCAGCCGACGGTTCGCTGGCACAACAAGGGCAAGCGGAAGGTCACCTACCTGACGATCAACGGCCGGGTGGAGATCGAACGAACGGTGTACTGGAACGCCGGGGCCGGAAGCGTCGTTCCCGTTGATCAGTGCTTGGGCATCCGCGAGGACCGCTGTAGCCCCGGCGTGCGCGAGATGGCTTGCCGCGAGGCTCTGGGCAGTGACTTCCGCCAAGCCGCTGACGACCTCAAGCGGGTGGGCCAGATCGACATGACGCACGAGATGATGCGCCAGGTGGTGGAGGGCGAATCGGCACACGTGCTGAGCCTGCAGCAACGAGGCGTGTTGGGGCCGACATGGACGGCGGCAGACTGCGGCCACGGAACGCCAAGCTGCGTGATCACCGGGGCCGACGGCGTGAAGGTTCCGTTGGTGACCGAAGCCGAGAAGGCCAAGCGACGGGCTCTGCGACGGCGGCCGGGCCCCAAGGCCAGGCGGAGGCGCAAGCGGATCGCTCGGGGAAGCGATCAGCCGTACAAGGAATTCAAAATCGTGACGTTCTACGATCCGTCCAAGGAACACCAACACGTGGTGGGCACCAGTGGAGACCATCAGGTCCTGGGCCGTCTGATGCGGCGGGAGGCGGGAAAGCTACAACTGGACAAGGCCCAGCAGAAGTACTCGGTGAGCGATGGGGCCGAGTGGATTCGTCGTCAATACCAGCAGCGGTTGCCGATGCTGGAGGCAAACGTGCTGGACTACTATCACCTGCGGGAACACGTGATTGCTGCCAGTTCCCGGGTGTTCGGGGAAGGCACTGCGGAGTCTCAGGCTTGGCGTGAGCAGATGATGGGTCTGGTGCTGGTGGAGGGGCCGGTGCGGCTGTTGGAAGAGATCGGACAGCTACGGCGTCAGATGCGTTCGAGGAGCCGGCGAAAGGCGTTGGAGGCATTGCAGGACTACGTGGCCCCGCGGATGGAGATGCTCCAGTCGTCTGAAAGGCCCCGGGATGCGGTGGGACAAACATAATGCCGAAGGCATGATGGCTTTGGCCGCCATCCGAGCCAGCGGCTTGTGGACCCGCTATTGGCACCTCCGCCTCGGATTGGCTGCCTGATGCCACAGTATCAGGTCAGACACAGCGGACGCGCCGCGGAACATCCGCTTTTCATTTGCCCCGCAAGCGTGTATGATGTCCGTCTTTACATCCGGCGCCGCCGCGCGCCGAAAGGATAACGGAAAACAGGACCATGGCCGACAACAGCAACGAACTGATGGACAAACTGGTGGCGCTGTGCAAGCGCCGCGGTTTTATCTTCCAATCCTCCGAGATCTACGGCGGGATCAACGGCTTCTGGGACTACGGCCCGCTGGGCGTCGAACTCAAGCGCAACATCAAGGACCACTGGTGGAACACCGTCGTTCGCCAGCGGGACGACATGGTGGGCGTGGACTGCTCGATCATCATGAACCCCCGTGTCTGGGAAGCCAGCGGGCACGTGACCAATTTCAACGACCCCCTGGTCGACTGCAAGGGCTGCAAGGCCCGCTACCGGGCTGACAAGGTCTTCACCGTCGAGGTCAAGGACGGCGAGAACATGCTGCTGCTGGCCGGGGTGGACGCGGACAACGCCGACCAGGCCAAGGCCGCCGCCACCGAGAAGGCCAACTCCAAGACGCGCCGCCGCCTGGAAGAGAAGGGCGACAGCCTCGCCTGGAACATGTTCCGCGCCGACCAGGCCCAGGGCCAGACCTCGCGCTGCCCCAACTGCGGGCAGGAACTCACCGATGCCCGCAAATTCAACATGATGTTCAAGACCTTCGTCGGCGCGATGGAAGATTCCTCGGCCGTGGCGTACCTGCGGCCCGAGACGGCCCAGGGCATCTTCGCCAACTACAAGAACGTGCTGGACACCAGCCGGATCAAGGTGCCCTTCGGGATCGCGCAGGTGGGCAAGAGCTTCCGCAACGAGATCAACCCCCGCAACTACACCTTCCGCAGCCGCGAGTTCGAGCAGATGGAGATCGAGTTCTTCTGCCATCCGAAGGAAGCGGACAAGTGGTACGAGTACTGGCGCGACGCCCGCTACAAGTGGTACGTGGACCTGGGGCTCAAGTCGTCCAAGCTCCACCTGCGCAATCACGAGAAGGAGGAACTGGCCCACTACGCCCGCGCCTGCGCGGACGTGGAGTACGAGTTCCCCTTCGGCACGAGCGAGCTGGAGGGCATCGCCAACCGCACCGACTTCGACCTGACCCAGCACCAGAAGTTCAGCGGGCGAGACATGACCTACTTCGATGACGAGACCAAGGAGAAGTTCATCCCCTACGTCATCGAGCCCTCCGGCGGCTGCGACCGGGCGACGCTGGCCTTCCTCTGCGAGGCCTACACCGAGGATCAGGCCCCCGACGAGAAGGGCGTGATGCAGACCCGCGTGGTCATGAAGTTCCACCCCGCCCTGGCCCCCATCAAGGTCGCCGTCTTCCCGCTGGTCAAGAAGGAAGGCATGCCCGAGATCGCCCAGAAGATCCACCAGGCCTGCAAGCAGGCCAACCTCGTCAGCTTCTACGACGAGAAGGGCGCCGTCGGGCGGCGCTACCGGCGACAGGACGAGGCCGGCACGCCCTTCTGCGTCACCGTCGACGGGCAGACGCTCGCCGACCAGAGCGTCACCGTCCGCGAGCGCGACAGCCTCAAGCAGGAACGCATTCCGGCGGACAAGGTGGTGCAGTACGTGCAGGAACGTATCCGGTAGGCAGTAGCCAGCAGCCTGCAGCGGTCAGTCGGTTTGCGTCCAGACAACCGGCTGCGGGCTGCCGATCACAACATGGAAATCATCCTGCTCATCTTCCTGCTGCTGTTGGGTGCGTGCATCGGCAGCTTTCTGAACGTGGTGATCTGGCGGTTGCCGCGGGGCGAGAGCATCGTTTTTCCGGGCAGCCACTGCCCCTCGTGCGGGCGGGGCATCCGCTGGTACGACAACATCCCTATCCTGAGCTGGCTGCTGCTGAAGGGCCGTTGCCGGTTCTGCAAGGTCTCCATTTCGCCCCGCTACCTGGCGGTCGAGGCGATCACCGCCCTGCTGGTGGGCGGGCTGTACGCCTGCTATTACCTGCTGGACATCCGCGACGCCGTCGGCCCCGTGGGCGACACCTGGCCCATGTACGCCGCGCATGCCGCCCTGCTGTGCGGGCTGCTGGCCTGCTCCCTGGTGGACATCGAGCACTGGATCGTTCCGCTGGAGGTGTGCTGGGTGGTCTCGCTGCTGGGCCTGGCGGCCGCCGCTGCCGACCCGCCGTCGGCCCAGGTGTTGCCCCGCGTCTCGTCGTCGACGGCGGCGATGGCGTGCGGGGCCGTGCTCGGGCTGCTGGTGTCGGTCATTCTCCAGCGCTACGGGCTGATCCAAGCCAGCTTCCTGGACGCCCAGGAGCGGGTCGTGACCGAGCCGGCGCCGCAGGCCAAAGGCAGGAAAGGCAAGAAGGGCAAGAAGAAGGGCGCAGCGCTCGAGCAGGCCCGGCGGATCACGGCGGTGGCCATCACCCGCGAAAGCGGCGTGAACGTCCGCATGGAGATCCTGCGGGAGGTGCTGTTCCTCCTGCCGGCCTTCGGCCTGGCCGTGGCGGCCTGGGTGCTGGTGACGGAAGTGGCGCCGATCCGCTCGGCCTGGCTGTCACTGGTCGAGCCCGGACGCGGCGGCTACGTCGCCCGCCATCTGGGCGGGCTGTTCGGCGCGATCTTCGGGTATCTCATCGGCGGGCTGTGGATCTGGGGCATGAGGATCCTGGGCACGCTGGCCTTCGGCAAAGAGGCCATGGGCATGGGCGACGTGCACATCCTGGCGGCCGTCGGCGCCGTCACGGGCTGGGTTGTCCCTTCCCTCGCGTTCTTCATCGCCCCGTTCTTCGGGTTGCTGTGGGCCTTGTACCTGTGGGTGGGCCGCCGCCAGCGGGAGCTGCCCTACGGCCCGTGGCTGGCCTGCGGCAGCCTGGTGGTGATGCTCTTCTACGACGCCATTTACGCGTTCGTCCAGCCGCTATTCGTCGTCTGGGCGGGACGGTAGCAAGCAGGTCGAGCGATTCCGGGCTCACTGAAGTGACCCGGCCTGGTCACTTTAGTGATCCAGGAATCGAGTTGCCTTACGCCCAAGATAGGGAAAGGGGCGCATCATGAAGGTTAGTCGGATCAAGGGATGGTTCCTGGTGGTCGTGAGCGGCCTGGTCCTCCTGGCGACGGTCGTTCTGGTGACGCTGCAGTGGGGCAACCACGCCCAGTTCTCGCTGTACGGTCAGAACCGCACGGTCAACACGATGGTGTTGACGGCGTTGAGCCTCGTGGGCGGAGCGGTGATGGTGGGCGTGGTCCGCCTGCTGCGGCGGGGCGTGCGGACGCTTCGGACCAAGCCCTAGCCAGAGCGGGCGCAACTCGACCTGAGGAAAAATGTTGCGTCGCCCTTCCCTTGGCGCGACGCATCAGTATAATTAACCCGGCCGGCATGAGCCGGACTATCTGAACGGAAGGAGACACGATCATGACGCGCAAAACAACTGGCGTCCTGGCTGTTGGTCTGATTGCAGTGTTGCTGTCGACCCTGGGCTGCTGCGAGCCGGAAAAGAAGCAGATCGCCCAATTGCAAGGCAGCATGAATGAACTGAGCACCCAGAACCAGGACCTGCGCGATCAGTTGGCCCAGGCCCGCAGCCGCCAGGCCGACATGGTCGCCGCCCTGGATGCCGCCAACGCCCGGCTGCAATCCATGCAGAGGCCGGCGCCCGAGACCAAGCCCGCCCCCAAGGGCGACTGGGAAGAAGGCCTGGTCGGCGACCGCCTGACCATCGAGAGCGACATCCTGTTCCCCTCCGGGCAGGCCACGCTGACCAAGCAGGGCCTGGCCGAGTTGGACAAGGCCGCGGCAACCATCAAGTCTCGCTACGCGGGGCTCCCCGTGCGGGTCTACGGGTACACCGACACCGACCCGATCCTCAAGACCAAGAAGCTGTGGCAGGACAACCTCGACCTGTCCGCCAACCGGGCGATGAACGTCACGCGGCACCTGCGAAGCAGAGGCGTGCCGGCGACCATGATCGAGACGGTGGCGATGGGCGAGACCCGCCCGGTGGCCTCGAACGCCTCGTCCACAGGCAAGGCCCGCAACCGCCGCGTCGAGATCATCGTCATCAAGTCCGGCGGGCAATAGCGATTGTCGATTGTCGATTGCTGATTTGTGATTGGCTGACGGATACGGTCGACCGGCAGCATGTTGCCGGTCCAATCGACAATCGCAAATCAGCAATCGACAATCTCCGGAGGCGGAGCGGTTTCGAATCATGATCGCGATCATCGACTATGGCATGGGCAATCTGCGCAGCGTGCAGAAGGCCCTGGAGCGCACAGGGGGCAACGCCCAGATCGTGACCACCCCGGCGGAGTTGGCGCGGGCGAACAAGATCGTCCTGCCCGGGGTGGCCGCCTTCGGGGACGCGATCGCCCAGCTCCGCGAGATGCACATGGTGGACCCCATCGTGCGGGCGGTGCGGGCGGGCACGCCCTACCTGGGCTTCTGCCTGGGGTTGCAGTTGCTTTTCGACGTCTCCTACGAGAACGGCGAGCACACGGGCCTGGGGTTGCTGCCGGGCAAGGTGGTGCGGTTCAACTTCCCCTCCGCCTGCACCGCCCAGCGGCTCAGCGTGCCCCACATGGGCTGGAACCAGATCCAGTACGAGCGCCCCTGCCCCATGCTCACGGGCATCCCCAGCGGGTCGTACGCCTATTTCGCCCACAGCTATCACGTCGTCCCCATCGACAATCGCGTCATCGCGACGACCACCGAGTACGGCTACCGCTTCACCTCCTCGGTGTGGCGCGACAACATCTTCGCCACGCAGTTCCACCCGGAGAAGAGCCAGGCCGTCGGCCTGCGACTGCTGGAGAACTTCGTGAGGCTGTAGGGTACGACAGGCGTCTCGCCTGTCGCGGCAATGCAAATGGAAATCCTCCCCGCAATCGATCTTCGTGACGGCAAGGTGGTTCGGCTGGCCCGGGGCGACTACGACCGCCAGACCACCTACGCCGACGACCCGGCCGCGGTGGCCGGACAGTTCGCCGCCGCCGGGGCAAGGTGGATCCACATGGTGGACCTGGACGCGGCCAAATCGGGCCGGCCCACCAACACCCAATCGGTCCGCGACGTCCTGCGGACGGTTGATCTTCGCGTCGAGCTGGGCGGTGGCGCCCGCAACGACGCCGCGGTCGAGGCCATGCTGGACCTGGGCGTCTCCCGCGTGGTGGTCGGCTCGGCCGCCCTGGCCGACTGGGAGTGGTTCGAGCGCCTGGTTCATCGCGACGGCCTGGCCGGCAGGATCGCCCTGGGCCTGGACGCCCGCGAAGGGCTCCTGGCGGTCCACGGGTGGACCCAGCAGTCCACCGTGCGGGCGGAGGAGCTGGCCGGGCGGGTGCGGTCCTGGCCGCTGGGCGCGATCGTCTACACCGACATCGCCCGCGACGGAATGCTCAGCGGGGTGAACGTGGAGGCGACCGGGCGGATCGTCCAGGCGACCGACGTTCCGGTGATCGCCTCGGGGGGCGTGGCGAGCCTGGCCGACGTGGCCGCCTGCAAGCAGGCGGGCTGTGCGGGGGTCATCGTGGGCAAGGCGTGGTACGAGGGGCGGATCGACCTGGCCGAGGCGTGCCGAATGGCGGCGGGGTGAGTTTCGTGATTATTTTTCTGTCCCCGCTTGACTTGCGGGCAAAAACTTGCTTTGATTCTTCGGAATTTTCTGTTACAACTACCTGGCGGGAGGGGCGCTGGGATTTCTGAACAACAACCCGTGTCGGTTCCGCGCGGGCCTCGTGAACTGCCTACGTGATATAGGCATAAGCCCGGATTTCCCATATAGATCCTCAATTTCAAGTATAATGAGGTGGCGATTGGCCGCATGAACACAGGGTTTTCTCGCCATCGAGACACGGAAGTCCGGAGAATCCAATGGGTGAAAGCGGAA
>JAKJER010000035.1 GCA_022705325.1 Planctomycetota bacterium
CCCGCCGCTGCTGGCCCACAGCTTCGAGCGGGTCATGCCCGGAAAGGAATACGTCTCTTCCATCCGCGACTTCTGGCGGGTCTGCTCCGGCTGCAGTCCGGAGAGCCGCCGCCGCGTGGAACGGTTCCTCCGAGAGGTCCTCAACACCGAGCAGTTCCCCCTGACCGTGATGGACCGCCCGATCGAGTCGGAGACCACCAAGATCGTCGAGAATTCCTACCGGGCGACGATCCTGGCCTTCCTCAACGAGTGGTCCCTCTTCGCCGAGCGCAACGGCGTGGACCTCATCAAGGTGATCCAGGCGATCAAGATGCGCCCGACGCACAGCAACATCATCTTCCCGGGTCCGGGCATTGGCGGGTATTGCCTGCCCAAGGACGGCGGGCTGGGCTACTGGGCGTACAAGCACATCCTGGGCTTCGAGGACGGCGACGCCGTCTTCAAGATGTCCACCACCGCCATCGACATCAACGACACGCGCGCCCTGCACGCGGCCGAGCTGGTCCGCGACGCCCTGCGGAACATGGGGCGATACATCGCGGGCGCCGGCGTGCTGCTGTGCGGGGCCAGCTACCGCGAGGACGTGGGCGACACCCGCTACAGCGGCAGCGAACTGATCGTCCGCAAGCTCACCGAGATGGGGGCCGATCTCCGCGTTCACGACCCCTACGTGGACCACTGGTACGAGTTGGAGAGCCAGGACACCTACCCTGCCCCCGGGCACTCGTGGTCGCGCTTCTTCCGCAACCAGAAGGACATCGTCAACATCCGCGTCCAGAAAGACCTGGAACCGGCACTGAAGGGCGTCGAGGCGGTCGTGCTGGCCGTGCGACACAAGCCCTACCTCCAACTCGACCCGGACGAGGTGGTCGGGGCCGCCGGCGGGCCGGTGGCCGTCATCGACTGCTTCGGAATCCTCAGCGACGACCGCATCCGCCGCTACTTCGAGCTGGGCTGCGAGGTCAAGGCCCTCGGCCGCGGACACATCCAGCGGATCAAGGAAGAGGTGCGGGCGCGGCGGTCTTCTTCCTCAGGCAAAAAGGCAGGTAAAGCACGCCCATCAAGGCCAGCCCGAAAAACTCGAGGAAAATGAGATACCACGGCCAGGGCAGAAAGAAGAAGGGCGACGCTCCGGCCGGCCTTTCGCACAGGAACATGTAGTTGGCCCCCAGCGCCAGGTCGGCCAGGCCGATCGCGACCATGAGCACGTTGGAGGCCACGAACGCGCGGAGGACCGAGCCCCGGCCGGGCCGGCGCCCCATCGCCAGCGTCGCCAGCAGCACGCCCACCAAGATGCCCCCATGGGCGATGAAGTACTGGTAGTACAGGTAGTGCGGCGCGTCGACGATCAGGTTGGGTGTGAGCACCGCCTGGAGCGTTCCGCCCAGACCCCAGTAATACGTCAACTCGTAGACCAACTGGTTGTGGCGGATCATTTCCCAGGCGATCAGGAAGATGGCGATCCCGCACACGTGCAGCGGCAGCGAGTTCTGGAGGAAGTGCGTCAGGTCCACCTGCCCCAGCATGTAGACCCAGTACATGATCTCGTTGACGACCAGCACGCCGGCCAGCACCCACCCCGCCGCGCGGGTCAGGCGGGGCCGGCCCATCCGCCGCAGGCCCAGCGGCAGCAGCAGGCAGGCCGCCGCCACCGTCCACAGCGCCCACTGGTGCGACGGGCCCATGAACGGGAATCCCCCAGCCGGCGCAGGTTGCGGCTGAGTCGCGGGCGCCATTTCCGGCGCACCGGCCGCAAGCACCGCTCCTGCCGCCCATGTGATCATGTCCATGGCCAGCACGATAGGCGGGAAGGATTTCGGTTGTCAATCGTCAATCGCCAATTGATGATCAAGCCGGTGCGTTAAGCACGGCGACCCCCAACCAGAGGAGAATGCCATGGCTCGATCAGCGGTCGAGGTTGCCCGGCGTGGCGGTCTGACCCTGCTGCTCTGTCTGCTGCTGGTTGTGGTGGCCCGGGCCGCGGATCCGCCCAATCCCTTCGACGCCCCCGTCCTGAACGTTCGTCCGCGGATCTTCATCCGCAAGGACGCGTTCGAGGGCCTGACGGTTGCGAACCTCCGCGAGCGGGCGGGCTCGCCGGAGTTCGCGGTTGCTCGCGGCAAGTGGCGCGGCACGGCGAAGGGGCGGGCCCTCCTGTGGCTGATCGAGGGCAAGCAGGACGACCTCCAGGCCGCCATCGCGGGCCTGAAGAGAATGAAGGCCGAGGGCGGCTCGTGGTCCGATCGCGGGTTGGCGCTGATCGAGCTGGCGGCGACGTTCGACTGGCTGTGCGACCGGCTCGACGAGCCGACGCGGGCCCAGATAGTCGCCCGCATCGAGCAGGCCGCCGACGCCGGCGTGCAGCACATCCGCCGCGGGCAGGCGCCGTTCTACTACTCGCGCACGCCCGGCGCGCTGGCGGGCGTGGGCGTCGCGGGCTTAGCCTTGCACGGCCTGAGCGACAAGGCCAAGGGCTACCTCGACCTGGTCCGCACCTGGGGCGTCAACGATTTCTTCAAGGCCATGCAGTGGGTCGACGGGGCCGCCACCGGCGCCACCTACACCGTCTTCTACACCTACGTCGACATGCCCCAGCTTTGTGCGGCCTGGTGGTCGGCCACCGGGCAGAACCCCAACCCATGGATCCGTGCCAATCAGGGCGACTGGCTGGAGGGCATTGTCCGTTTCTACTTGTGGTCCATGCGCCCGGGCTTCGCCTTCTGCGACATCAACGACCAGTACCGCGATACCTACGCCTCGCACGACCAGTTCTGCCGCGGGCTGGACTCGGCCGGCTACGTCACCCGCAGCGGCTACGGACGGGCCTGGGCCCAGCGGTGGCTGGGCAAGCAGGGCTCGGCCCTCTACCACACGGAGTACGCGCACGACTTCATCTTTCGCGATCCGTCCATCGCGGAGCGCCCCTTGACCGAGCTGCCGACGGCGGCGCTGTTCGGGCGCGAGAGCTGCGGATACGGTTTCTTCCGCAGCCACTGGCCTGCTCCGGGCCAGCCGGACGGGGCCACGCACGTCTTCTTCCGCATGGGCGATCCGATGAACGTGCACGGGGGCGTGTCGGCGGGGGAGTTCCAGGTCTTCCGCTACGCGCCGCTGGCCTGGCGGAGCGGCAAGTACTCGTCGTACGACTCCCCGCCCGACCAGTACCACCGCAACGCCGTCTCGACCAACGTGGTCCTGTTCACCGACCCGTCCAAGCCCGGCGATCGCGGCGATCAGGAAACGCGACGCGGGCTCAAGAGCGACCACAAGACCTGGAACGATTGGCTGGAGATTCGCAAACGCTCCGGCCACGACGTTGCCGCCATCACCGATTGGCAGGTCGGCGCCGACCTCTCCCGCTGCCGCGGCGACCTGAGCAGGACCAATCCGACCCGCTGCAAGCAGTGGGTCCGCGAACTGGTGTGGCTGGGACGCAAGCACCTGGTCGTGTTGGACGTGGTGGAAACGGCCCGGCCGGACATCGTGCGGCGATGGCAACTCCACCTGCCCAGCCGCCCCGAGTTGGGCGAGCGTACGCTGAGCGTGACCAACCGCCCGCCGGACCGCAACTGGGCCCAGCCGCAGCTCAGGCCCAGGAACGAGCAGGCCCGCCTGTTTTGCCAGACACTCCTGCCGCGGGAATACACGTTGCTGCTCTACGCCGAGGGCAAGGCAGAAGGCTTCGACCCAGCCGGCAAGAGCAAGACCGCCCCAGCCTCAAACGAGCAGCACCTCAAGTTCGGCCGGGTCGTCGCCCAGATCGAGCCCGCCGCGACCGGCGCCCGGACGATCTTCCTCCACGTGCTCACCGCCTCTGACGCCGACGCGGCTAAGGCCCCGCAGACCGCCTGCCGCCTGGCCGCGCCCGGAAAGCTCATCGTCAGCGTCGATGGACAGACCGTCGAATTGGCCGTGCCCGACTGGGCCCGCGCCGACTGACCGCCGCTCAGGCCTGGCGTGGCACGGGCATCTTGCCCGTGTGTTCCACGGGCGTCCCGCCCGTGGCGCAGGGCCGGGACGGCCCTGCGACCTGCCTACCGGCCGGCAGGCGCAACGGGCGAGACGCCCATGCCACTTGGGATAGCCGATGGACAACCGCCGCTGCCTGCGGTAGCATCATTTCGTCACTCCCCGACGACGTCGGCGCGGGGGCTTTTCGCCAAAGGGTCAACATGATTTCACGCGTTCACGGGAGCATTCTCCAGGGCATTGACGCCATCGCCTGCGAGATCGAAGCCGACGTGGTCCAGACCAACGCCACCGAGCCCGAGATTCGACTGGTCGGCCTGGCCGACGCCTCCGTCCGCGAGTCCATCTCCCGCATTCAGTCGGCCCTGCGAAACAGCGGTTACCGCTGGCCCGGCCCGAAGGTTACGATCAACCTCGCCCCCGCCGACGTGCGAAAGGACTCGGCCGCCTTCGACCTGCCCATCGCGATAGCCGCCCTGGTCGCCGGCGGACAGGCCCAGAGCGACCTGCTGGACGAGTTCGTGATCGCCGGCGAACTCGCGCTGGACGGGCGGGTCCGGCCCATTCGCGGCGCGCTGGCCACGGCCATGATGGCCGTCGCGACGGGCCGACGCGGCGTCATCGTGCCCATCGACAACGCGCCCGAAGCGGCGGTCGTCGATGGCGTCGACGTGATCGGCGTGACTGCCCTGGCCGACGCCGTCGGCTTCCTCACGGGCCTGCTCGACATCGAGCCCACCACCGTGGACGTCAACACCGTCTTCGCGGTGGCGGGGAAGTACGACGTGGACTTCTCCGACGTTCGCGGGCAGGAGTCGGTCAAGCGGGCGCTCACGGTCGCCGCCGCCGGGCACCACAACATCCTCATGATCGGCCCGCCCGGCAGCGGAAAGACCATGCTGGCCAAGCGCATCCCGACCATCCTGCCCCCGCTGACGCCCGAGGAGAGCCTGGAGACCACCCGCATCTACTCCTCGCGCGGACTGCTGGCGCGGGGGCAGTCGCTGATGGCCACCCGGCCCGTCCGCACGCCTCACCATTCCAGTTCGTCGGCTGCACTGGTCGGTGGGGGGGTGGTGCCCCAGCCGGGCGAGATCTCGCTGGCCCACCACGGCGTGCTCTTCCTCGACGAGTTCCCCGAGTTCAACCGCACCACGCTGGAGATGATCCGCCAGCCGCTGGAGGACGGCTGCGTCACCATCCCCCGCGTGCACTCGACGATGAAGTTCCCCGCCGCCATCATGCTGGTGGCGGCCATGAACCCCTGCCCGTGCGGCTACGCCACCGACCCCAAGCGCCAGTGCAAGTGCGGCTCGTTCGTGATCGAACGCTACCTGGCCCGCGTGTCCGGGCCGCTGATCGACCGCATCGACATCCACGTCGAGGTGCCCCCCGTGAGCTGGAAGCAACTGCGGGCGGAGGGGCCGGCCGCCGAGGGCATGACCTCTCAGCAGATGCGCGACCTGGTCCAACGCGCCCGGGAGGTCCAGCGTCGGCGTTTCGGTAGCGTTAGCGTTCCTGCCCGCGATTCAGAAGACCAGGTCGTCTCTGGTGGCGGCGCGCCTGAGGGTGACTCCGTAGACGCGGTCTCCTCGCCGCCTTCGGTTTCCACCCCCGGCCCGGTCAACGTCCAGCGCGGCGGATTCCACCCTGGCCCCGCCGGCGAACCTGCGGCCCCCGCCCGCCCGGACTCGGCCGCCGTCGACATGCCCGCCTCGCTGCATCGCTCCGCGGGCACGATCACCAACGCCACCATGTCCAGCCGCCAGGTCCGCACGTACTGCAAGCTCGACGCCGCCGGAGAAGCCCTGCTCAAACAGGCGGTCACCGAACTGGGCCTCTCCGCCCGCGCGCACGACAAGGTCCTCCGCATCGCCCGCACCATCGCCGACCTCGAAGGCAGCGACCGCATCGAGTCTCACCACCTTGCCGAGGCCATCCAGTACCGCCGGCTGGATCGGAAGCTCTAGAGATCAGAATCGTGGCCCGGGGACGGCCGGGGGGGGCTTTTCGTACAGCGGAAAAGCACTTGCCGCCTCCGCGAGCAGTGGTACAATACTAGAGAAGGCCGAAAGCAGTGGTCGGCCGGAGGCTGCACAAGGCGTCTCAGTGTAACGGCGGTAGATACGCAATTCATTTTCTTGCCGTTGGTTCTATTCTGTGTTCCGGCGGGCGAGATGTATCGTGAGGACATGAAGAAGGAGACCTTACTGTGACACGTCATTTCTCTCGATGGACTCAGCTTGCCTTGGCGAGCGCGGTCCTGGTTGCCGCTTCATCTCTGTCCCAGGCGGGGCTGACGGGGTATTGGGCCCTGGACGAGGGGTCAGGCGTCACGGCCGTCAACCAGGCCGGCGGCACCAACGGCACGATCGCCAACGACGCCACCGGCGGCCTGGGCACCGGCGGCAACGCCTGGATCACCAACGACGCCTTCCGGGGAACCGTCTGCAGCGGCAACGGCAACGACACCGGCGGGGCGTACATCAGCGCCGGCTCCATGTCGCAGGCGGAGATGAACGGCGACTTTACCTGGGCCTTCTGGGCCAACCTGCAAGGCTCCGGAACCGGCGGCAACGACGTGGTCCTTGGCAACCGCTTCAACGGGCCGGGATGGTCCAAGTTCACCCCGTCCAACTTCGAGTGGCGGCCTTCGCCCAGTGGTGGCGGATCGACAGGGAACGTCGACATCGCGGACATGCCGCGGGACGCCGGCTGGCACCATTACGCCATTGTCAAGAGCGGGTCCAGCTTCCAGTACTACATCGACGGCGTTGCCGGCGCGTCGACCAGCTTCACGGGCACCTTTAACGGTGCGATTCCCTTCTTCATCGGCGGCGACTCGGGCGGCGAACGGCCGGCCGGCCGCTACTCCGAAGTGGCGACCTTCAACGAGGCCCTGACACAGACCCAGGTCCAGACCATTCGCAACGGCGATTTCACGGAGTTCGGTCTCGGTAGCGGGCCGGCGGCAGTCCACCTCGGCGCCCCCACTTACCAGGCGAGCAGCACGGGATTCACCGTGGCCAACAACGACCTGATCGAAGGACTTTCCGCCACGGTTACAGGCACTGCCCTCGGTGGGAACGAAGGCACCAGCTCGAACCCGGCCGTGTTGACCAACGGCACGTTCGGCCCGGCCGACATGAGCAGCCCTGGCGAAGTCGTCAGCATCTCGAACGACACGACGCTGACCTACCAACTCGACCTGGTGGCGTGGCCATACGGCTACGACATCACCGGGATCGACAGCTACTCCGGCTGGCGCGACGCGGGTCGCGACCGGCAGGCCTTCGTGGTCGAGGTGGCGTTGGTCGACGACTTGGCCACCTTCTTGCCATTGGCCGACGTGGTCTATAACCCCAGCGGGCTGAGCCCCAGCGACGCGGCTGTGTTCCTGACCGACCCCATGGGCGGCGCCTTGGCCCAGCACGTGGGCGCGATCCGGTTTGTCTTCGGCGCGCAGGAGAACGGCTACGCCGGCTACCGCGAACTGGACGTGTTCGGCGACATCACCATAGTCCCCGAGCCGGCCACGCTGGGCCTGTTGGCCGCCGCCTCGTGCGGCCTGGGCGGCTACCTGCGGAGGCGGCGCCGGACGGCCTGAGCCTTTCCGCGGACAATCCAGCCGCACCACAAGAGTTTGGGAAAACCCCGGAACTCGGGGATGTCCGGGTTTCGCTTGGAGGGGATGTTGTACCCACTCGCTGTCCCCTCACGGAACGGCCAAGCGGGGGCGTGAATCCGCCACTGTCGTTGGGCTGACATGAACCTGTCGCTTCCGTTGGGGTGGCACACAACAATCCCTCGCGTTGGGGTGCGCCGGTCTCAGTTCCGCGCGGGAGAAAATCTTCCGGATTTTGGTTGATTCGCCGCCCAATTCGGGTATTTCCTACGTGACTCATTCGCGGCCGGTGCCGCGCCAGAGGAGAGGCGAGCTATGTCAGAGCGCATGAAGGTCGAAGGATCGATGGTGGCCCTGGTGACCCCGTTTGCCGACGGGGCGGTGGACTATGACGCGCTGGGGCGGCTGATCGAGTTCCAGATCGCCAACGGCACGCAGGGGCTGGTCCCGTGCGGCACGACGGGCGAGTCGCCCACGCTCAGCCACGCCGAGCACGACAAGGTGATCGAGTTCACCGTCGAGAAGGCGGGCGGGCGCGTGCCGGTGATCGCGGGCACGGGCAGCAACTCGACCAGCGAGGCCCTGCGCCTGACCCGCCACGCCAAGGAGGCCGGCGCCGACGCCTGCCTGGTGGTCAATCCCTACTACAACAAGCCCACCCAGCAGGGCATGTACGAGCACGTGGCCGCCCTGGCCGGCGCGGAACTGCCCATCGTCCTGTACAACATCCCCGGCCGAACGGGCATCGAGATGAGCCCCGCCACTGTCGCCCGCCTGTACAACGACATCGAGTACGTGGTGGCCATCAAAGAGGCCACCGGCAAGTTGGACATGGCCAGCGAGATCGCGGCCTCCTGCGACATCACCATCCTCAGCGGCGACGACTCGCTCACGCTGCCCATCTGCGCGGTGGGCGGTTCGGGCGTGATCAGCGTGCTGGCCAACATCCTGCCCGCCGAGGTCCGCACGCTCTGCGACGCCATCACGGACTTCGACATGGCCGCCGCCTGCACGCAGCACCTGAAGCTCTTCCCGCTGTGCAAGGCGATGTTCGTGGAAACCAATCCCATCCCGATCAAGGCCTCGCTGGCCATGGCGGGGATGATCCGCAACGAGCTGCGCCTGCCCCTGACGCCTCTGTCGCAGAAGTGCCGCCCCGAACTGGCCCGCCTGCTCAAGGAGTTCGGTGTGGAGATTCAGGAGTAGTCGTTGGCGGGTTCTTGTTGAGCAAGGATGATCGAATGCTGAAGCCTGCCTGCCGGCAGCTTGCCTGCCGGTAGGCAGGGCAGGCCCACGGAAGACCCTCCGCCACGGCGGACAGGTCCGTGGGCTTTTGTGTCGTGTCTCTACATCCCCAATCCGCGTCCTCCCCTCAGGGGGCAGATTTGCAGTCGGCCCCTCATCCGGTCGTCGCCGCGGAGATCGGGACGGCGCCTTCGGCTGCCTGTCGGTAGATCTCGGCGTACTTGCGGACCATCTGCGTTGGGGTGTGGCGGGTGCGGAGGTGCTCCAGGGCCGAGGCGGCGATCGCGGATGCGGCGGCCTGGTCGTCCAGCAGACGACAGAGGGTGTCCGTGAGCTGTTCGCTGTCGCCCTGTGCGAAGAACAGGGCGGTCTGGTCCTGGACCAGGAAGTCGCTCGCCCCGGCGCCGCAGGCCAGCACGGGCACGCCGGCCGCCATCGCCAGCAGCGAGTTGATGTCGATGTCCCGCTCGACTACGGGCGAGATGTACAGATCGGCGGCCTTGAAGATGCCCGCCAACTGCGTGCCCGAGGGACGGTCCACGAACGTCAGGTCGTGGAGCAGCCCGAGTTTGCGGGCCCGGTCGCGGATGAGCCGTTCGTTGCGCCCGTTGCCGATGATGAAGAAGATGCTGTCGTACTTCCGCTTGCGGATTTCGGCGAAGCTGCGCAGGACGGCGTCAAAGGCGACCACGTCGTCCAACCGTCCACCGGCTGCGATCACCACGTGGTGTTGGGGATAGATGAAACAGGTAGGGTTTCGGACCTGGTAGACGCCCGGGCGGACCAGCCGGGTGTGGGCGTCGCTGGAGACGCGACGATCAAGCAGGTCGCGGCGGATGGTGTCGGAGGCGGCCAGCACCGACCAGGCGTTGTGCTCGGCGCGGGCCTGCCAGGCGCCGGCGTCGAGGGTGAAGCTGTTGACCAGGAAGGGCACGCCGAGCAGGGCGGCCAGGTCGTGGGCCAGATCGGCCACCGAGACCTCCAGGGCGTGGACCAGCTCGACCTTTCGCTTGCGGAGTTGTTCGGCCAGGTACTCCAGAGTGCGGTCGCGAAAGGCCCACCAGGGCGGTCGCCCAAAGGGCAGGATATCCACCGGCGGGCTGGGCAGCTCGCGGACGTCGGCCTGCTCGGGGCACAGGGCGACGACCTCCACCATCTCGTCCATCAGTCCGATAGCCAGCGGCTGGAGGACGCGCCCCAGGGCGCTGGGGGTGTCGGGCCCGGCCAGCCAGGCGGCCTTGACGCGCCGGGCCGGCGGACCAACGGCCTCGACCACCAGTTCCTCGTTAGCTTCCGCCTGGGGCGGCGAGGGATGCGGCGGGTCGGGGTCCTTTTGATTATCGGGGACTTGGCTCACGCCCGCATTCTACTCTGTCCGGCCGCCAAGTGAAAGAGTTCCTCCAGGCCGGCGCGTGCCGGCGAGGTCGTCGCGAGGCCGGACGCCGGGGCTACTGGTGGATCTCCACGACGTCGCGATCGCAGAGGGGCTCGGTGCGGTGGACCTGTTGACCGTCGAATCGTCCGTGCCCCCAGATGCGGGCGTACTTCATCTTCTCGGGCAGTTCGCGGTGAATCTCGCGGGCGAGATCTTCGACCGTAGAACCGGCCGGAAGGGTGAAGGGCTTGTCGTGGTCGGCGGGGCGGCCTGGCTCCTTGGTGTAGACGCGGACGACGGCCAGCAACTCCCACAAGCGCTGCTGAAGGGCGTCCAGCCCCTGGCCGGTGGTGCAACTCACGTCGAGCACGTCGAGCGTGCCTGCGTAGAGTTCCGCCAGGGCGGTCAGGTCGCCCGGGGCGGCCAGGTCCGCCTTGGCGGCGACGATGAGGGCGGGGTACTGGTTGGGATCGTCGTCGAGTTGGTCGCGCGGGGCGGAGCGGAGTTGGAGCCCGCGATGGGTCAGTGCGCGGAGGGTGCTGTCGGCTTGTTCGAGTCCGTTCCTGGCGTCGACGACGAGGGCGAGCACGTCGGCGAAGCGGATGGCGCCCATCAGGCCGGGCACGACGTGCTCCTCGGTCAGCGGCGGGGTGTCGACGACCTGGATCTGGACGTCCTGGTATTGCCACATGCCCGGTGCGGGAAGGGCGGTGGTAAATGGATAGTCGGCGACCTTGACTGGGGCGTTGGTGGTGGTGGCCAGCAGGAGGCTCTTGCCGCTGTTGGGAGGGCCGGTCAGGACGACCTGTCCGCAGCCGTTCTTGGGCACGTGAAACAGGTCGACGCTGCGGGTGGGCTTGCGCGCCTGGCTCTTGCGGAGTTGGCTGATGCGGCGCTTGAGATCGGCCTGCATTTTCTCGGTGCCCTTGTGCTTGGGCAGCAGGCTGAGCATTTCGCGTAGGGCCTCGATGCGTTCCTCATCGCTGCCGGCCTGGCGGTAGCGGAGTTCGGCGCGTTCGTAGTCGGGAGTCAGATTGGCAGGCATGGGCGTCGCCTCGCTGACAGCTTACGCGCTGAGCGGCCGCGGCGGCAAGGGGAAGACCGGCCTCGGGCGTTCTCGGCACGCAGCGCGAAAAGACCGGGGCGAGAATTTCCTGCATGAGCGATTTGCCGGGTTCAGAGGAAGATCGTAGTTTGTGGCTGGAGAGATTCCGGGAGCCCGGCGAAGCCGGGCCTGTACCGGCTGGCGTTGCGGCGAGAGCCGCCGGACGCTACGAGGGGCTGGCGCGGGCCGGAGGGACGCCGTCTGGCTGTGGAGGGGACACGAAGCAGCCGAGGCGGGGTTACGTCTGGCTCGTCGGGTTCTCGGGATCTCCCTGCCGGCCTGGCGGCGAGGCACTGCGAGGTGCTTCGCCGCCGGCCGGCGGAGGGACAGCCGCCCCCAGGCGGGTTGTTGTACGGACTCGCACCAGGATCGAGAACATGCCCTGGTGCCCGACGGCCAAACCGGACTTGCCGGTCCCTCCGCCACGGATCGACAGAACCGTCTGAACGAGACTCCCTTGCCGACGCCGCCTCGGACCAGCCAGCCGGGCGGCGTCTTGTTTTGCGCCGCGGCGGGGCGGACTCTGGCAGAAGCCCCGGCGGACTTATAGAATACCGGCATGGGCAAACGTGATTATTATGAGGTGCTGGGCGTCTCCCGCAGCGCGTCGGCCGACCAGATCCGCTCGGCCTATCGCAAACTGGCCCGCAAGTACCATCCGGATGTGAACAAAGCCGCCGACGCCGCCCAGAAGTTCAAGGAAGCGACCGAGGCCTACGAAGTCCTCAGCGATGCCGAGAAGCGGAAGATGTACGACCAGTTTGGTCACGCGGGAATGGGCGGCGGGTTCGGCGCGGGCGCCGGACCGTCCGCCGGGCGGGGCGGGCGAACCTACACGTGGACCGGCGGCGGTGGACAAGCGGGCGGTTTCCAGGGGTTCGAGGATCTCTTTGCAGGCCAGGGCGGGCACGGCTTCATGGGCATGAGCCTGGAGGAACTGATGGCCGCCCTGGGCGGCGGGGGGCGCGGCGGACGCCGGCGCACCCGCGAAACGCCCCGACCGGGCGGAATGGACGTGACGTACGACCTGGGGGTCGATTTCCTCCAGGCCGTCCACGGGACGACGGCGACGATTCGCTTGCAGCGGGGGGACGGGCCGTCAGAGACGATCAGCGTGAAGATTCCGGCGGGCGTGAAGGAAGGTTCGAAGATCCGCGTCCGGGGTAAGGGAGCCCAGGGCCCGGGCGGTGGCGGCGACCTGTATATCGTCGTCCATGTCCGCGAACACCCGTACTTCCGCCGCGAAGGCGACGACATCTACCTCGAGGTGCCCGTGAGCGTCACCGAGGCCTGCCTGGGCGCCAAGGTCGACGTGCCCACGCTCGAGGGAACCATGACCGTGACCGTGCCGCCCGGCACGGCCAGCCATCGCAAGCTCCGCCTCAAGGGCAAGGGCGTCAAGCCGCCCTCCGGCGAGGCGGGCGACCAGTACGTCGTGATCCGAATCGTGCCCCCCGAGCAGGTCAGCGACGAGGCCGCCGACCTGCTCCGGAAACTCCAACAGGTCCAGCCGTATGACCCACGGGCGAAGGCGCCATGGAAATAGAACAGACCAATCGGCTTCGGGCGGTGAGCAACGGCGTGCTGGTGGCGGCGCTGACGATGATCGTGGCCGGCTGCGGGGCGATCCTCGCCATGTCGTGGCAGGTGGCGAGGGGGATCGACCCGGTGGTGGGGCGCGAGACGTTGCGGCAGGTCCACCAGATCGCCTGGCTGGCCGCGGCCATGCTCGCGCTGGCCCTGCTGCTGACGGCCTGGGCGCTGATGCGGTTTCTGGGCCGGCGGATCGAAGGAACCCATCTGGGCAAGCCGACCGCCTATGTCGACGCCTGGTCGGCGGCGGGCAAACGCATCCAATTGGCCGACGACGAGGAAGAAGACGAGGACGAACAGAAGTAGGCCCGCCCGTTGCCGGGCGACGTCCCGTCCAGCCGTCGCAGCCGTCAGCCTCGCCGGTTGTGATGGGGCTTGATGTTGTGGGCCGACTCTTTCTCGGTGTGGAAGGTCTGCTCGATGACCTTCTGGGCCTTCTTGAGGTCGGCGACCTTGTAGACCGCCCGCGTCCGTCCGCCCGGCGCCCCGCCGGTGCAGTATGCGTAAGAAATGTTGATGTGGGCGTCAGCCAGCACCTGGGCCACGTGGGCGAACGCGCCCGGCTCGTTGGACAGTTCCAGCACGATCACTTCGGTCTCCGTCCAGCGGTCGTGGGCCTTGCCCAGGACCTTGCGGCACTCCTCGGCGTTGTCGGTGACCACCCGCAGCACGCCGTGCTCCATGGAGTCCATGAGCGTCAGGGCCATCAGGTTGATCTTTGCCTTGGCGATGTGTCCGGTCACCGAGGCTAACACGCCGGGCTTGTTGACCAGAAAGACCGAGAATTGGGTCTGTATAAGCATCCGTCATCCTTTCCGATTTCGTGCCCTACGATCTTACGCGCCCGGGCCGTCGACAGCAAGCGTTTCGTGCGGGCCCGGGCTTTGCGCCGCTCGCCCGTCCGCGTCCCCGGCTGGGCCGATCCGCACTTCTTGCTTTACGCCCGGCCGGGGCGGGTGTATAATCCGCTTCAATCGCGGGCGTAACTCAATGGCTAGAGTGCTAGCCTTCCAAGCTAGCTGTTGTGGGTTCGAGTCCCATCGCCCGCTTGCACCGCAACGCCTCGCACAACAACGCGAGGCGTTGCTTATTTCCGCTATAGAACAAGGACTTACGATCGCAGGCCACTTGGGGGTCGCGGAGCCCGCCATCGCGGGGCGTCGCAGCGGGATGTTCCTTTTCGTGCCTCAACTGTTGGAACGATAGTTATTGCGGTTTCTGCCCGTTGCCGTGCCGTCGTGTCCGAGAGTAATATGGGGCTGTTGTGAGCGGCGCACTTGCACGGGTGTCGGTGCCGCCACGTTGGAAGGAACGAGCATGAGCGGGTTATGCCAATGGCGTCGGTGGGCTCGTTGGTCAAACGGTGATACGGGGCATTCACCTGAAGCAGGCGGCGTGAGAGCCGTACGCACTCCCCGGCGGGGTCCGGCCGCAGGAGGGGTCCTGGCCATCGCCATGCTCCTGATCTGGTCGGTCCCGGCCGACGGCGACGTGACCGTAAAGGGGCACGTGTACTATTGGGATTTGACCCGGTCGGCCTGGCACACCGAATCGCCGCAGAACATCCCCGGGCGCACGTACTACTCCCTGCCCATGGGCACTTCGACACTCCAGGGCTATCTGACCTGCCCTTCGCCGGGCGAGTACGTCCCGGCCCGGCAGACCCTGGTACAGGTCGAGTTCAGCGGGCCCAACAACGACGAGCAGGTCTTCACGGACGATGACGGTGCGTTCTCCGTCGGCAAGAGGAATCCGAAGGTGGGCGGGCTGCTGGACCCGTGGTCGCGACACTACGACGTAGCGGTGGAAGTGCGTGCCTCGGTCCGCCTGGGTACCGCCGACGGGAACGCCTTCACCGTCGACTGCTACTCGGGCCACACCTCGATCTACCCCTACAACGGGCAGATGTCCTCCCGGCGCGTCGGGCCCGACCAGACGATCGAGGTGGACATCTACATCGGCGGGCCCAGGCAGAACCTGGCGGAGTGGGACTACGACGACAACGGGCAGCACACGCACGAAGGCCTGTTCCTCTGCCAGTGCTGCCTCGACGCCTACCGGTACCTGGTCTCCCCCGGCACGGCTACCGCCTGGTCGCTCAAGCGAAACACCAACATCATCTACATGAAGGACAGCCACTGCTACAAGCCCGACTGGTTCCGCTCGGGCATCGTCGGCACGATCTTCATGGGCGAGGTCCGTCTTCGCCCCGATCAGATGCAGGCGGAGTTGCTGCACAACGATTCGAAGGCCCTGGCCGATCACTGGAATACGTGCCGCGGCATCATGACGCACGAGTACGGCCACAAGATCATGCACGACGTGTACTGGGCCTGGCCCCGACCCAGCGCCTACGAACACAACATCGGAACGTGCAAGACACCCGAGTTGGGTTGGACAGAGGGGTGGGCGAACTTCTTCGCCGCCGCCGTCGTGGGCTGGCCCACCATCGAGGGCCAACGCGGCAGCCAGGCCCCGCACATCGAGCACGCGTGGCATCCGAACCCGGTCGGCCTGGCCGACGCCAAACAGGGCACGTACGACTGGCGCGACACGTTGGAGAAGCCTTCGCTGCGCCACTGGAACGAAGGCGAGGTGGCGGGCGTCCTGTGGGACATCCACGACCCGGCCGACTGGGAGTACATGCTCCAGGCTCAGCAGGATGCCAAGCCCGCCAACTGGCCCGCGCCGCTACGGTGGCGAGACCGCCTGAGCGACCCCAAGCTCGAGGTGATCTGGGGCCTGCTGGAGAAGCACGACCCCGACTGCCTCATGGACGAGGGCGACATTTTCTGGGAGGACGGGTTCTGGTACTACTGGCGGAGGAAGTACCCCGACGACGAGCACATCCACGCCCTGAAGGCGATCTTGTACAACCGCGGCATCACGTCGAGCACGAAGCCCCAGCACGCGCCGAGCCTGGAACTGGGCAAGACCGAGCCGGAAACGCGACGGATCACGGTGAGCGTCACCGAGGTCGACGCCGAGGACAGGCCCTTTCTGTATTACAACATCGCCTACGCCTACGGGAGCGGCGCGTGGAAGCTCATGCACACGGAAGACCAGCCGCTGAACCCGCCATGGAACGGCCCGACAGCGTCGGTTGTTCTGGCACTGCCCAACCCGGGCGAATGGGACCGGCTGATCGTGATGGTGCACGACAGCATGCAGTGCGCGTTCCTGGAGTATCCCCAGGGCGCCGGCGGCGGGGCCAGGGTCCATCCCCGACGGGCCCCTCTGGCCGCTTCCACCGGGACGCTCTTCCTCAAGCCCGACGGCACGATCTGGTTCTGCGGCAGCTATCACAACGCCAACGTCGGGCGCAGCCTGCTCGTCGCCCCGCCTCAGCAGGTCCCCAGCACAGCGCCCAAGCCGGTTGCCCTGGCCATGCACCACACGCGCAGCACCTACTACGTGATCTGCCAAGACGGGTCCCTGTGGGGCTGGAGCCACGAGGGCCTGCCGTACTACCTGACATCGCGCTTGAGTCTGCGCGACGCCGGGCGGCGGACCAGCCCCGTGCCGCTGGCCGGGCTGGTCGGCATCGTCAAAGTGGCCGCCGGCGTGCACCACGTGCTGGCCCTGCGGGGCGATGGCACGGTCTGGTCGTGGGGCTCCAACACCGACGGCCAACTCGGCCGAGGCACCAAACCCGCCTCCGGCGTTCGCCAGGTGGCCCTGCCCGAAGCCGTCGTGGACCTGGCCGCGGGCGACCGGCACTCGCTGGCGCTGGGCAAGGGAAAACTCTGGGCCTGGGGAGCCAACACGTACGGCCAGGTCGGCGATGGCACGCAGACCGACCGGCACGAGCCCGTGGCCGTGAACGGCCCGTTGAACGCCAAGGCCGTCGCGTGCGGAGGCAGCCACTCTCTCGCGATCGACTCCCGGCATCGCGTGTGGGCCTGGGGCCGGAACGAGTCGGGCCAGTTGGGTGACGGCACCACAACCGACCGGGCCGTGCCCACGCCCGTGGTCGACCTGGACAAGCGCCGCATCCTCGCCGTCGCGGGCGGCGGGAGGACGTCATTCGCCCTGGACGACGCAGGCCAGGTGTGGGCCTGGGGGCGACACGGAGGCAGCCTGCTGGGCCTGGGCCGCGAGGCGTCCGGGGCCCTGTCCCGGCCCACGCCGATCAAGGGACTGTCCGACATTCACGCGATCGTCGCAGGCGAGAGCGTGGCGTTCGCGATCGGGCGCGACGGGACGGTGTGGGGATGGGGGGCGTCACTGGAGGCACTGGGGGAGGCGTCGAAAGGGGGCGCGCCTGTCCCGATCCGCCTGGAGTCCTTTGGACGCCTGCGCATCAGGTAGCCCTCCGGACCCGTCGGACAGGCCCGTCTGGCGGGGGCGCGCTGCAAGTACCCCAGCCGGCGGCCCCGCGCCGGCAGCGTCCGCATTACTGTGCGACCCCTGCCGTTAGTCTACTCAAGGAGCTTCCCATGGCAAAAGGTCGCAGTTACGCATCTCTGGCCACACTCGTATTGGTGTCGTTTGCCTGCGGGACTCTGTGGTCGCAGGAGAAGAAGCCTCTTGCGGTCCCGCCGGCCGACGACGTTCAACAGCAGGCCGAGTCGCGCAAGGCGCTGAGCCTGGAGAGGGTCCCCTACAAGATCGTCTACGAGACGTGGCAGGAGGGCAACTGGGAACTGTTCCTGACCAATGCCGACGGCTCCAACCCGGTCAACCTTACGCGGACGCCCGAGGCCAACGAACTCTACCCGCACGTCAGCCCGGACGCCACGAAGGTGTGTTTCTCGTGCGACGTGTTCGAGAAGGCCAAGCCTGTCCGCCGCGACGTGTACTGGATGAACCTGGACGGCAGCGGCAGGACGTTGGTGGCCAGGAATGCCCGCCAGGCCTGTTGGGGGCCGGACTCGGCCACCATCGCGTACCTGGGCGCAGAGTTCGAGAAGTTCACGTACACCGACTACGCGACCAAGGGCATCTTCTTCTTCGACACCAGGACCGGCAAGACCACCCAGCACCCCAACAAGAACCTGCACCATCTCTACAACCTCTGCTGGTCGCCCAATGGCAAGTGGTTCGTGGCCACCGTGCATGCGGGCATGGACTTCAAGCATGCGATCCTGGCCATCCAGGCCGACGGCCAGGGCGTGTACAACCTGAATATCCCCGGCTGCCGTCCGGACATCAGCCCCGACGGTAAACGGATCGCCTGGGGATCCAGCGATTTCGACCTGTGCGTGGCGGACCTGCACCTGGAGTTGCCTGCCCCGAAGGTCGCCAACACCCGCGTCGTCGCCCACAGCGAGAAGCCGCTGCACAACTACCACGCGGACTTCTCGCCTGACGGCAAGTACCTCACGTTCTCCCAGGGGCCGACCCAGAAGAACCTGGGCGCAGCCCCCGAAATCGTGGGCATTCGTGCCAAGGGCTGGAACATCTGCGTGGCCGACGTGGAGAAGAAGAACTGCTTCGTCCGAATCACCACCGATGGGGCGTGCAACAAGGAACCGGACTGGGTGCCTGCCAGGAAATGAACCCGTAATGCTCAACTCCCCGCCCACCCGTGGCGATCGTCTGCTGCCCGCTCGCGGCTTCGCGGCGGCGTTGACGTGCGGCCTGTGCGTCCTTACGCTCGCGAGCTGCCGAAAGGACAATGCCGCGACGCCCCCACAGGGCCCGCTCCCCGTGATGAAGACCTTCAGCGGCGCGGAGATGGTGCTCGTGCCCGGCGGGTGGTTCCACATGGGCAGCCAGGATCGCAAGGCGGACGAGTCTCCCGCCCGCCGCGTGTGGGTCGATGCGTTCTGGATCGACCGCACGGAAGTCACGCAGGAGCAGTACGACAAAGTGCTCGAGGGCGACGTCTTCGCGGCCAAACCGTCTGCCTTCAAGGGTCCCCGCCGCCCCGTCGAGCAGGTCACGTGGGCGAAGGCGGCCGTCTACTGCAATCGCCGTTCGCAGGCGGAGGGCCTCCAGCCCTGCTATGACGAAGAGGCCGAGCCGGTCACGTGCGACTTCACCGCCAACGGGTATCGCTTGCCAACCGAGGCGGAATGGGAGTACGCCTGTCGGGCAGGGTCCAGCGGGGACTATGGTTTCGGCTCGGAGGGCGGACGCCTCAAGGACCATGCGTGGTACGCGGACAACTCAGGCAAGTGCACGCACGACGTGGGCACGCGCCAGCCGAATGCCTGGGGCTTGTACGACATGCACGGGAACGTGGCCGAGTGGTGCAACGACGTGTACGACGCAGCGTCCTACAAGGCAGGCCCCGACCGCAACCCGCGAGGGCCCCGCGACGGAGAGAAGCGCGTGCTGCGCGGCGGGGCGTGGAACTTCAAGGCCGAGTCCTGCCGAAGCGGCGCGAGGGCGGCGGAGAACCCGGGGTTCCAGGATGCGTGCTTCTCCCGGGATGCGATCGGGTTCCGTTGCGTGAGAGCGAACGTGGGAGACTCACGTGCGGAGACTAGGACAGGGGCAATGACTCAAACGAAGGCAGCCGCGAAGGCCGCGCCTGTCGCGACGCCGGCGCCGCCGGCCACCCAGCCTGCGAAGAAGCGGACCGGCTTCGTGTATGACCCCGCCTACCTGGAGCACAAGACCGGGCCGCGGCATCCCGAGCGCCCGGAGAGGCTGACGGCGATTGTCAAGCATCTGGCCCGGCGCGGGTTGATGGGCAAGCTGGAGGCGATCAAGGCGTCGCCCGCAGAGCTGGCGCGGATCACGGCCGTCCACAGCGAGGCGTACGTGCGGCGGGTGCAGACGACCTGCCGCGACGCCCCGGCAACCCTGGATTCGGGCGACACGCCCGTGTGCGCCCGCTCCTGCGAGATCGCGCTGCTGGCGGCGGGGGGCGTGTTGTCGGCCTGCGACGCGGTCGTCGAGGGCCGGGTGTCCAGCGCGTTCTGCGCGATCCGACCGCCGGGGCACCACGCCCGGCGCGACAGGGCGATGGGCTTCTGCATCTTCAACAACGTCGCGGTGGCCGCCCGCTACGTTCAGCAGAAACACAAACTCCAGCGGGTGCTCATCGTCGACTGGGACGTCCACCACGGCAACGGCACGCAGGAACTGTTTCATGAGGACCCGTCCATCCTGCACTTCGACGTTCACCAACACCCGTTCTATCCCGGAACAGGCCAGGCCGATGACACCGGCTCGGGCAAGGGCGTCGGCTCGAAGATCAACGTGCCCCTGCCCTCCGGGTCGACCGACGACGACTATCTCCGCGCGTTCGAGCAGAAGCTCGTGCCCGCGGCCATGAAGTTCAAGCCGCAGTTCGTGCTGATCTCGGCCGGGTTCGACGCCCACTGCGACGACACGCTGGGCGGGATGAAGCTGACGGCGGAGGGGTTCGGCAAGATGACGGCGATCGTCCGCCGGATCGCCGACGCATGTTGCGACGGACGGATCGTGTCGGTGCTGGAAGGCGGATACGCCCTGGAAGGACTGTCGGAGTCGGTCGAAGCCCACGTGCGGGCACTATTGGCAACCCAAGACTGAGTGTTCATTCTTCCATGCTCTTTCATACATGGGCATTCGTCGCCTTCTTCCTGATCGTGTACGCGGGCTTTCGGCTGCTCCGCGGCACGCGAGCGGAGATGCCCTGGCTGCTGGGGGCCAGCTACCTCTTCTACGGGGCGTGGAACCCGCTCTACCTGGTGCTGATCCTGTACACGACGAGCGTCGACTACTACGCCGTCACGCGCATGGCCCGCTCGCGCCGGCGGGGCATGTGGCTGGCCTTCAGCGTCGTCAACAGCCTGCTCGTGCTGGGGTTCTTCAAGTACCGCCACTTCGCCGCCGAGAACATCAACCTCCTGCTCGACTGGGCGGGCGTGCCGCTGGCCGTGCCGGTGGTGAATGAATTACTGCCCTGGCTCACCGCGGACATCAACTCGTCGCTGGCGGCCATGGGCCTGCACTACACCGTGCCCGGCCTGGGCGACCTGCCGGTGGGGATCTCCTTCTTCACCTTCCAATCGATGAGCTACACCATCGATTTCTACCGCGGTCATTGCGACCGGGAACCCAGCTTCATCCGCTACGCCACGTTCGTGTCGTTCTTTCCGCAGTTGGTGGCCGGGCCCATCGAACGTTCGACCAACCTGTTGCGCCAGCTCGGCCAGGTCCAGCCGATCACCCGCACCGACGTCGCCGACGGCCTGAGCCTGTTCCTGGTGGGCCTGTTCAAGAAGGTTGCCCTGGCCGACTACCTGGCACAGTACGTGGACAAGGTGTACGCCGTGCCGGGCAACTGGCACGCCCCGGCCCTGGTGCTGGCGACGTTCGCGTTTTCGTGGCAGATCTACTTCGACTTCTCGGGCTACACCGACATGGCGCGCGGGCTGGGACGGATGATGGGGTTCCGGTTGATGCTGAACTTCAACAACCCTTACCTGGCCGACAGCCTGGGCGACTTCTGGCGCCGCTGGCACATCAGCCTGTCCACGTGGTTTCGCGACTACGTGTACATTCCGATGGGCGGAAGCCGCAGGAGCACGTGGGCGATCTACCGCAACATGGTCCTGACGATGGTGATTTCCGGGCTCTGGCACGGTGCGGAGTGGGGGTTCGTGATCTGGGGCCTGCTTCACGCGGCCGGGCGGGCGGCGACCCGCAAGCTGGAGCAGACGAGTCTATACCGCGATCGCGTGCCGCGACCGCTCAAGCAGGCGCTGGTGTTCGCGTTCGTGACGTTCGCGTGGATCTTCTTCCGGGCCCGCTCGTGGTCCAAGGCGTGGACGATCATCGAACGGATCTTCACCAGCGGCTGGGGCGATCCGCAATTTCCGATCCTGGCGATGGCGATGATCCTGGCGATATGGGCGTACCAGCACGCGTACGAATCCCGTTGGGGCCGGGGCATCCTGGAACTGGCGGCGGTGCGGGTGGCGGCGGCGATAGCGATGGCGGTCTACCTGGCGACGTTCATCGCGCCGGGCGCCGCTCAGGCATTCATCTATTTCCAGTTTTAGGCGAGAGAGAGTCCCAGTGGACAACAAGGACCATCACGGGCAGGAGCAGACTGGCCGCCGCGCTGTGCGCGGGGCGGCTGGGGCTGATCCGACGATGAGCCTGCCGGGGCTGGACGTACGCTTCGGCTCCAATGTGGTGCGGTTGAGCGCGTGGCAGTGGCTCGTGACGGCCTTGTTGCTGGTGTTGGTGATGAGCCTGGTCCCGTCGATCTGGGAACGGATCGAGCCCCTGGAGGACGGAGCGGACTTCCGCATACCGTATGAACTGAGCTATGACTACTGGCTCTATCAGCGGCATTGCCGGCGCTCGGCCGGGCGAGGCGATGTGCTGGTGGTCGGCGATTCGGTGATCTGGGGACCGTACGTAACCCGGCAGGAGACGCTCCCGCACTATCTTGCCGCCGCGACGGGCGGGTGCCGGCGGTTTGCCAATCTGGGCCTGGACGGCGCCCACCCGGCCGCTTTGGCTGGACTTGTCAACTCCTACGGCGCCGACATCGCCGGCTGCGACGTGATCCTCCACTGCAACCTGCTGTGGATATCCTCGCCGGAACACGACCTGCGGAAGGCCCGGCCTGCCGGCTTCAATCATCCCGCCCTGGTGGCCCAGTTCTATCCCGACATCCCGGCCTATGACGAAACGCTCTCGCGCCGGATCGGCAACGTGCTGGACCGCAACGTCACCTTCTTTGCCTGGGCCAACCACATGCGGGCCAGTCGACTGGGCGGGCACGATCTGCCGACGTGGTCGCTGGACCACCCGTACGACAACCCCGGCCTGGCGCTGCGGCCGACGGCCGACGTTGAGGCGGACAAGCGACACCATCCGCCCCTGCCTTGGAGCGATCCGTCTCGCGGGATCCGCAGGCAAGCGTACGATTGGACGGATCTGGAGCAGTCCCTCCAGTGGCGGTTCTTCCAGGCAACTGTGGCTGCTCTGAAGGAACGCGGCAACCGCGTGGTTGTCGTGGTCGGCCCGTTCAACGAGCACATGATGGAAGCCGAAAGCCTGGCCGTCTACCGTCGCCTGCGCGATCAGGCGGCGGCGCGTCTCCGTCAACAGGGAGTCGCCTGCTGTGTCCCGCCGGTCCTGCCCAGCGAGTTGTACGGCGATGCCAGCCATCCGCTGGCCCGGGGATACCGGCAACTGGCGGAGTGGTTGGTCCGGCAGAAGGAGATTGCGGACCTGCCTGCCGGCAGGCAGGTTGCGGATTCGGTTGGACGTTGAATGTTGCGATTAGGACTGGTAGGTTGACGCCAATGACCATCAGGCTTATCTGCCTTTGCTGTTTTCTGTCCACTATCCACTATCCACTATCCACTGTTGCTGCGGGCACGATCGTTTTCTGCAGCAACCGCACGGGAGCCTGGCGGATCTGGACGGCCCAGCCCGACGGGTCAGCCTGTCGCCAGTTGACCAGGGGCGAGGGCGACTTCCTCGAGGTCGATCCCGTCTTCAGCCCGGACGGCAAGAGCATCCTCCTCACCTCGACTCGCGGCGGAAAAGCCGGGTTGTGGCGCGTGCGGGCCGACGGCACGGGGGCCGAGCGCATCTGCGACGGCGACCAGGGCGAATGGTCGCCCGACGGCAGGCGGATCGTCTTTCGACGCGGCGAGGCGCTGCTGGTTCGTGACCTGGCCGACGGGACGGAAAAGCGACTCACGCCGGAGGGCTTCGCGCACTGCTCCGCCCCGGCCTGGAGCCACGACGGCAAGACCATCGCCTTCGCCTGCCGCTGGGATGCCGGCAACGCCCTGTACACGGTCCCGGCCGACGGCGGCAAGCCGACGAAGGTCTACGACGAGCAGGGCGCGTGCGAACCGCACTGGTCGCCGGACGACGCGCTGCTGGTCTACGAGACCGAGGTGCACCTGTGCACGATCACGCCCGACGGCAAGAAGAACCGCCTGCTGACGACGTTTGGCGGAGTGCAGCGGTACGGGCGGTTCAGCCCCGACGGCAAGAGCGTGATCTTCTGCCAGGGCGCCAGCGAGCGCGGCCCGTGGGAGTTGTACGTCATTCCGGCCCGCGGGGGCAGGCCCCGGCGGCTGACCGAGGACGGATCGGACATGTACCCGGACTGGAAGCCGTGACGAAATTGCCGATTGCCGATTGCCGATTGTCGATTGACGAGGCGAAGGCCGCTTGCTCCGCCCCAGGGCCGGCCGCCGCGCTTGCGATCGCACTGCTTGTCTCCGCGTTGCTGCCCCTCCGTGCCGAAGCCCAGGGGGCCTCCGACGATCCCTCCGTCGTCCTGTACGACACCGGCATGGCGTCGCAGCGGCCCATCGCCTCGCAGGCACTGGCCGAGAAGACCGGCTGGAAGGCCATCCCCGAGGACAAGCTCGACCATAAGTTCGCGGGCGACGCGGTGATGATGAACGACCGCCTGGCCGTGGCGTTCTGCGCCAAGGGCGGCGCCGTGAACGTGTACGCTCACACCGCGCGCGGCTGGGCCATCCGCGCGAGCTTCGCCTCCTCACCGGCCCGCGCCGCCGCGCAGGCTTCCCCGCCCCAGCCTGCGCCGAGCCGCCTGCGCGTCGTCGAGAACAACCCCGGCGCTGTCGAGGTGGAGGCTGGCTGGACGGGCCGGCCCGGCAGCGCATTCTCTCGCCTGACTACCGGGCAGCCTTATCTGGAAGTCCGCGGCGGGAAGGACAACCAGGTCCTCGAGATCATGGCCAGTATGCAATGGCTGGTCGTGCCCGACTTCTTCGGCGACGATCTGGCCCTGTCCGACACGGACCTGGCGGCACTCCGCACGCCCGTCCCGGCCGAGCGGATGCTCTTGCTCCTGGGAGGCTCGGGCGAAGTCATGATCCAGGCGCTGTGGCCCTCTCTTGCGCAGCGCGTGGAACCGCTTCAGTTCGGGGATCAGCCCGTCGGCCTCCGCGTCGACTGTGGCAAGGATCAGCGGGTATATCTAGCCTTGTTCGAGGGGGCCGGTCTGTGGCGACAACAGGGCGCCCCGGGCGGGGCCGCGGCGGGCGATTGGAAGCCTTCTTTCCCCGCCAAGTGGCGATCCAGCATCGTGGGCCCGGAGGCGCTGTGCGAGTCATCCTGGCTGGGGCGGACGCCTGCGGCCTCGCCTTCCGATCCCCGCCGCCCGTGTCTGGTCTATCCCCTCGACCGCGAGGCGAGCACGCCGCTGACGACGTTCACGCCCATCGACATCATGCGTGCGACGCTGGGGTTCGGGCCGTGCAAGTCCCTGCTGGACACGGAAGGGTTCGGCTCTGCCGAGGAGGCCACGCCCGACCAGGTCATGAACTACCTGGAGGCGCAGGCGAGGCTTAAGAAGCCGAATGTCCAGGAAGTGCGGACGAGACTGGCAGCGATGACCGGGCAGGTGCGAGGCGCACAGAAACGAATCGACGTTTACGCCGCGCTCGCCCACGACGCTCGGGCCCTGCCGGCCGGCGAACTCCCCGACAAGGTGCCCCCGCTGCTGGACTACATGGGCCGGTCGCTCAGGGCTTGTCCCGCCTCGCTGTGCGATGAGTGTGAGGACCTGGCCCGCGTGCTGGGCGAGACGATCGGTTCGGCGGACCCGCAGGCCAGGCTGGCTGAGCCGGTCCAGGCGGTGCGACGGATCGGACTGGCCCAGAATCGCAGCCTCGCTCAGTGCCGCATGACGGTGCGGAGACTGCGGTTGCTGTGTGAGCCCGAACCGGGCCATCCCGATACGGTCAGCAAGACCGAAGCCGCGAAGAAGCTCCTGGCGATACTCGGAACGGTCCAGGCTCCGGCGGCGGCGACGTCGCAGACGGGTGTTAGGCCCGCGAATGAATAGCGTTCCTACATGAGTCGAGGACGGACCCGCGGCCGGGCGCCGAGCAGGTGGACCGTCAAGAACGACGACGGCAAAGGAGATGAGTATGTCTCTGGCGACGAAGCGTGTCTCGTGCATCCTGAGCGCTGTGATGTTCGCCCTCTGCGTTTCCGCAACAGCCGCTCCGCCGAAAAGGCGGACCAACCTGCTGGCCAACGGCGGCTTCGAGTTGGGCAGGGACAACTGGCGGATGGATCGCGACAAGGGGACCGAGGCCAAGTTCGAGACCACGGCGGACCATGTGGCCGCTGGGCAACAGTGTGCGCGCGTCACCGTCCAGAAGGTCGTCGGTTGGGGCACGCAGTTCGGGCAGACACTGGAGGCCCCCTCGCCGGGCAAGACGTACACCTTCGCCGCCCTGGTTCGCAGCGCCGGCAAGCCGGTCACCGCACAACTGGAGATCGAGCGGTCGGCCAACCCCTACGACCGCGCCGCCCGCAGCGAGAAGTTCACCGTCACCAGGGACAAGTGGACCGAGCTTCACGTGACCTTCAAGCTGGACAAGCCCTTCCCGCAGGGCTGGTTCGCCTATATTTCCTGCGCGCAGGGCGACTGCGAGTACCTGGCCGACGAAATGCGAATCTACGAGGGCGAGTACGTGCCCTTCAAGGCTGGCGGGGAAGAGGATGCGGATGCCTTCCCAGCCGTCGCGGTCTACGACACGCTCAAGTCGTCGGCGACTTCGCTGGCAGGCGAGGCACTGAGCGGCAAGACAGGCTGGACGGAAGTCAAGGGTGGCGCCGCGCACACGTTCAAGGGCGACATGGTGCTGGCGAACGAGTACCTGGCCCTGGTCGTGCGGCGAGGGGCGAAGGCGGCAGAGGCGTACGCGGCCGGGGCGGTGGGCTTTGTCCAGCGGGCGGATTTGCTGCCCGCGGATGCGGGCGCCGCCGTGCTGAAGTCATTTGATCTGGTCCGCACCGCCGATTCGGCGACGGCGGGGTGCACGTTCGCGTCGTCTGACGGCAAGGCTTTCGGCCTGGACCTCGCTTTGGTGGCCGGGCAGGCATACGTGCGGACCCAGCCGCGGGAGGCGACATCGGCGATCCGCATCCAGGCTCCCTGCGGTACGGTAGTGCTGCCGGACTTCTTCGCCGACGACATCATTGTCGAGGCGGGCGAGGTGTCGGCTGCCTCGGCGGAACTCCCCAACGACCATTTCCTGATCCACCTGCTGGGGCGGGGCGAATGCCTCTTGCTCAGCGTGGCCAGCCAGCGCGGCGACGACGTGCGGATCGACCTCTCCGGCCAGGGGGAGGGTCGCCGGATCGACGCGTCGCGCGTGCCGTTCGGCAAGGATGGGAAGGTCTTTGTGGCGCTGCTGGAGGCGCCTGGCATCTGGCACCGCCGGCACGTGGCCAGGGCGGATGCGGGCAAGATCCTGCTGCTGGACTGGAAGCGGCCTTTCGAGGCGGTGTGGCGGGTCGATTGGCGGCGGAGCGACGGCCTGATCGATAGCTGGGAGATGCTCTGCCAGCGCAAGAGCGGCGGGTACGACAAGCTGGGCTGGTACGGCGACTCGCAGAGCGTGCCAGCCAACCGCAAGAAATGGACGACGGTGCTGGGCTCGTTCCTGTACCCCTGCTGGGCCGACCTCGACGGGCGGGCGTTCCTCCAGCCGCTCAAGGGGCCTTTTGCCTTCGACGGCCCCGTCGTGGTGTATCCGATCAACCGTTCGAGAGCTACCGCCCCCGACGTCTTCACCGTGCAGGACATCCTGCGGGCCGCGCTGGGCGTCGGGCCCTGCCAGTTCATCCTGGACGTCGAGGGCCAGGGCACAAGCCTGCACGGCCGGCCCACGTGCGGTACGCGGGACCTCCTGGGACCGATTTACAGGAGCGGCCAGCAGAAGCAGAAGCGGGCGGAGATCGAGAAGGCGCTGGTCGATGTGGTGACCTTCGTCAAGTTCATCCGTGCGAGGATCGAGGACTACGTGGCCTGGGGCCACGAGCTGGTCGAGTACCTCCGGGAGCAGAAGAAGGCCCACCCGGAGTTGGCGGGCTTTGCCGACGAGATGATCAACCTGGCCCGCGACATCGATGTCCGTTACGACCGCCGCCGCGAGCCCATCCGGACGCCGCAATACGTGATCGACCTGACCGAGAAGTTCCGCAGGACGCTGCTGGACTACGAGGGCGGCGACGCGTATGCCAAGTGCAAGGCCATCACCGAGGCGATCGTGGTGGTCGGAGGCAACCAGGACGAACTGGTCGGGGAGTGCCGCCTCGCGGTCAAGGTGATCCGCCAGCGGGCGGGCCTGGCGATGGCTGACGATCCCAAGGTGGCGGAGCTGGCCAAGGAGATCCGCCTGCGGGCGCAGAAGATACTGAGGAACCCGACGAGCTACGAGGCGCCGCGACACTAAGCAGCCGGTCTGCCGAGCGCAAATGCATGAATTCCACGAACGGACAGAAATGAGGATATCCATTCCCGTGAATAGACCCTTGCTTGTTCTCGGTGTGCTGGCAGCGCTGCTGACCGCGGCTGGCTGCCAGAAGAAGGACAAGGCCGCCTCATCGGGCCAGACGGGCTCCAACACCACCGCGACATCGGCTCCGGCGACCATCACCACGCCAACGGGCGTGGTCATGGTGCTCGTGCCGGGCGGGCAGTTCGTCATGGGCGATGACCGCGGCGAGTCTAACGAGAAGCCCGCCCACGCCGTCCAGATCAGCGGGTTCTACATGGACCAGTGCGAGGTGACCCAAAAGTCCTTCAGCCGCCTGATGGGCCGAAACCCCAGCAAGAACAAGGGCAACGACCTGCCGGTGGAGCGGATCGGCTACCTGGCGGCCCTGCAATACTGCAACATGCGGTCGATCCGCGAGAAGCTCACCCCGTGCTACGACCTGTCCGCGGCGGGCGTGGCCTGCGATTTCACAGCCAGCGGCTACCGCCTGCCGACCGAGGCGGAATGGGAATACGCCTGCCGGGCCGGAACGACCACGCGGTACTCCTTCGGCGACGATGCGGCCCGGTTGGGCGACCATGCGTGGTTTAAGGCCAACGCGGGCAAGGCGACCCACCCGGTCAAGGGCAGGGCCCCCAATCCATGGGGCTTGCATGACATGCACGGCAACGTGGCGGAGTGGTGCCACGATTTCTACCGCGACGGCTATGAAGGCGCCGCAACCGTCCGCGACCCGGTGGGCGGCGAGGCGACCGGCAAGCGAGTGCTCCGGGGGGGGAGCTTCGCCTCCGACGCCGGCTTCTGCCGCTGTGCCGCCCGCGCAGGAGAGAACCCCGGCCTTTCGGACGTGTGCCTGGGATACGAGGCCTACGGCTTCAGATGCGTCCGCCGCAAGTAGAACACATCGCGCCGTGACCCACTTCGCCGCCTCGCCGGGTGTCGTGTTTCTACTGGCCCGGGCCGATGCAGAACAGGTGCTTCTCGCCCCGGATGAGCAGCCGTCCGTCCACGGGCACGGGGGAGGCGACCACGCGCTCGCCCATGTCGTTGGCGGAGAGGACCTCGAACTTGCCCTCGATGCCCACCACGTACACCAGTCCGTCCTCACGTGCGGCGTAGAGCCTGCCTCCGGCAACCGTGGGCGAGGCGTAGTAGCTGGCGCCCTTGGGGGGCAGCTTGCCCGCCCAGAGCGTCTTGCCGGTGACCGGCTCGATGCACTCGATCTCGCCGCGGTCCCGCAGAAGATAGACCTTGCCCTTGCACTCCGCGGGCGTGGGGCAGAACGAGCCGGTGTCGTCGCGGGCCCAGAGACGGGCGGTGGCGGTGACGTCCCCGCTGCCGGTCAGGCGGATGCCGTGGAGGCGCATTCCCCGTCCGTAGGGCACGACGGCGACGTCGCCGGCGACCACCGGCGAGGCGACAGCCGGCCAGAGGGTCTTCGACTCGGGGTTGAAGTCGCCGCACGACCAGAGCGTCCTTCCGTTGGCGGCGTCATGGATGGTCAGGTGCTGGCCGCCCCAGACCATCACGGCCTCCCTGTCATGGTGGCGGATGACGATCGGCGTGGCGTAGCTGTGGTCGCCTTCGTTGGGGGTGGCGTAGTTGCGGTCGGCCTTCCAACGGAGTTGCCCGTCCGCCTTGTCGAACGCGGCGAGGCAGGAATTCCCGTGGCGCATCACCGCCATCACCACGCACTTCTCGGTCAGCACGGGGCTGGTGCCGAAGTCCCAGTAGAGGTTGTCCGGCCCGAATCGCTGGTGGAGGTTGGTCTTCCACAGCAGCTTGCCCTGCATGTCCAGGCCGGCCAGCGTGCCGCTCTTGAAGCAGGCGTAGATGCCCTGTCCGTCGGTGACACAGGAGGGATTGCACCCCGAGCCGTTGCGATGCTTGCCCTTCTTCTCCGTCCCCAGCGCGGTCCGCCACAGTTCCTTGCCCGCCCGGTCGAAGGCGAGGATCGCATCTTGCCCGTCAACCGGGGCGGTCAGGATGATCTGCTCCTTCCAGACGATCGGCGTGGAGCAGCCCTTGCCCGGAAGCGGCGCCTTCCACAGGAAGCCCTCGCTGCCGCTCCACCTGGTGGGGTATGTCCCGGCCTCCACGCTTCCGTTGTCTCCCGGTCCGCGCCAGCGGGGCCAGTCGGCCGCGTCGGCCGACGCCAATACGGGACAGAATCCAACCAGGTATACCAGGACGAGCACCCGTGTTCGCAGTTTCATAATGGCCTTTCGGGTTCGGTGCGGCCGCAGGGCGGTCGTTCGGACCAGGCCGCATTATAGCGAATCAGCCGGGCGGGCGGCGCCTTGAACGCGGAGGTTCGCCCGGCGACAATGCGACCTCTCGGCAGAGGAGAGCCAACGATGACGGGAATCATCAGGAAGTCAGCAACGGCGGCGTGCGTCTTATGGTTGTGTGGTCTGGCGGGCGCCGCGGAGAAAAGCATCCCGATCCGCCATCGTTTCCTCTGCGTGGACAACGCGGCTAACCGCCTGGTCTGCGTGGACGAGGGTGCGCCCAGCCGGGGCTGGTCCGTGGCCATTCCGCCCGGCTCGCGAGACCTGCAGCGCTTGGGAGACCAAGCCGTGCTGGTCAGCCACGGCAACGGGGCGGCCGAGTACGAGTTGGCCAGCGGCGCGAAGCGGGCATGGGTCGTCGACCGCTACCGGGACATCCAGACGGCCAGGCGGCTGGCGGACGGCAAGACGCTGCTGGCGTCGGTCCGGGGCGAACTGTTCGAATTGGACAAGGACGGGCGGGAAGTCGGCCGCGTCCGCATCGATCAGCCTGGGCTGAACATGCGTCTGATGCGGGTGCTGGATTCTGGCAACCTGCTGATCGGGGCCAAGAGCCCGTCGGGCGTGTTGGAGGTTACGCGGCAGGGCAAGGTGGTTCGCAGGTGGGCTCTTGCGGGGAGCGGGTACACCGCGGAGGCGCTGGGGGCGGAGCGGGTCCTCTCCAGCCAGGGCGCTGAGGCGAAGATCGTGGAGATGGACGCGCAGGGCAAGGTGATGAAGTACGTCGGTGGCAAAGCCGACCACCCCGAGGCGGGGCTGGACTTCTGCTCCGGCTGGGAGCGGCTGGCCAACGGGAACATCGTGATGGCCAACTGGCTGGGCCACCTCAAAGCGCAGGCGGCCCGCGGGCGGCCGCACCTGGTGGAGTTCTCGCCCGACAACCGGATCGTGTGGACCTGGGCCGACCACCAGGCCGTCCGGACGGCCACGAACGTGCTGATCCTGGATGCGCCCGCGCCCGCGGGCCGAAAGTGACGGTCACGGCGCGGCCGGTCGCAACGCCCGCCCGATGCCGGCTGCGATGTGGTCGGCCAGGAGTTCCACTCCAGCCTGGGTCGGGTGCACGCCGTCGTACGTGAGCACGCCCATGTCGCGGAAGGCCAGCGACCCATCGACGCGGAGTTCCACGTTGTGGTTCTGGAGGTAGGCCAGGTATGCCTTTCGCAGGTCCACGAGGGTCGCGCCGGTCTCGCGGGCGGCCTTGCGGGTGAGTTCGGCGAAGGCGTCGCAGCCGGCATCCTTGGGGTTGGCGCCGGTGGGCAGCTCGCGATAGACCGTGAGCGTGCAGAGCACCAGCCGGGTGCGGTTGGCCTTGGCGGCCGACGCCAGGTCATGCAGGGCCCGCTCGAAGTCTTCCGCGGAGGTCTTTCGCCACCAGACGTCATTGATGCCGATGAAGACGACGGCGAGGTCGGCCCGGTCGGTTGCGATGACCCGGGCGAAAGGGGCCTGGGGGCCGTTGTGGTTCTTGGCGTCCACGTAGGCGGCCTTGTCCACCCCGTCGCGCAAGGACAGGACTCCACCGCCGTTGACGCCCCGGTTGACCAGGCGGATCTTCATGTTCCTGGTTCCTTCTCCGGTACGCAGGGCCTGGGCGATGGCCTCGATGTACCCGTTCTGCCAGGTGATCGAGTCGCCGAAGAAGGAGATCGTCATGCCGTCCTTCAGCGGCGTGTTCGGGCCGCCCAACTCGCTCCGCCCGCTGATGCGAAAGACCGTCTCGCGCTGCCGCCGGGCCTGCTCGGACATGTCGAAGGGCGGGTCGGCGGGCGCGACCTTCGCGTCGGGCACGAGCTGGCCGTCGTCCAGCAGCTTGGCGCGATACAGCCCGGCGGGGCGGTCGGACGGGCTGTCGAAGCCGACGCGGGCGGCCTGCTCCGCGGTCAGCCCGGGTCCGCCCGAGCCGAACGCGACCTTGTCCTTGCCCCGGGTCCATTGCCGGATGGTGACTGTCTTGGACAGGTCCCATTTCTGCGAACGGCTGTCGGCGAAGGTGAGGGTGCACTCGCTCTCGCCCAGGTCGATCGTGCCGTGGGCCCGGACCAGTAGCGGCCCAAGCGTCTCGCTGTGACCCTGGGTCCACAGCCGGCCCTCGTGCGGCCCGGCCAGCGTCAGGGATGTCGAGTCCTCGATCTGGTGGGGGGCGTCGAGTCGGAGGATCGCCTGGTTGCTCCCGCCGCCCAGGACGATTTCTCCCGCGATCGCTTGCACGCCGGGCGGCTTGGCCAGGGCGAGCAGGCCACGCTTCACCGTCAGCGTGCCGCGGAAGGTATTGGGGGCCGTTCCTCCCAGAAACGACGGCGCGGTCTGCATGTGGGGGATGCCCCCGCCGTTCCAGACGATCCGCCCAGACCCCGAGATCGCGCCGGCGAACACCGTCCGGTTGCCCCCGCCGGTCTCCATCGTCAGCGCGTGCGAGTTGAGGTCCAGGTCGCCCGTGAAGGTCGCGGTCTTCCATCCAAAGGTCGTGTCGCCGGCCAGCCGCAGCCTGGCTTGCTTGCCATAGGCCTGGTCCGGTTTCATGACCTCGCCCGAGACATCCACGGCCTGACCGCCCTGGGCGGCGGCGAGATGGACGACGATCAGCGCCAGCGATTTGAACATGCTTTCTCCTCGGAGTCTGCGGCGGAACTTGCGACCCGCCGCCTCGAGCGATAGAGTACGGCCTGCGAGTCGAGATCACAAGCAAGCCCGCTTGGCACGAGTCGAGGCCTGTCGCCTCTCTTTGTCCGGGAGCCGAAAATGGGAAACGCTCTCAGGTGCGTCGCGTGGAGTGCATGGCTGCTGGTCTGGGCGTCGTCCAGTGCCCTGGCCGGCCCGCCGGGGCGTGTGACGCTACGGACGGCGGGCGGTCCGGTCCGGGGCGGGCCCGTGACGTTCGGTCATGTCTTCAAGAAGGGCGACATTCGCCAGGGCCTCCTGGTCGCCGCGCGCGGGGCGCGGACGCAGGTGGACGTCAAGCGGCGCTACGACGACGGCTCGGTGCGGTTTGCCGTCGTGTCGGTGCTGCTCGACCAGCCGGCGGATCGCCTGGATGTGACGCTGAGCGACGGCGTCGCGGACCAGTTGGCCAGGCCGGTGTCGGTGCAGGCGGCTGACCTGCTCAAGACGGACTTCGACGCGGTGCTCCGGCTGCGGTTTCCGGACGGGAGCGAGCGGACCGCCAGCGCTCGCGGCCTGCTCGAGGCGGCCGGGGCGAAGGCCAGGACGTGGCTGGACGGGCCGGTGGTGACCGAGTGGCTGCTGGAGGGCGCACCCGCCGACAAGCAGGGACGCGGAGACGAGGATCTCCGCGTGCAGTTTCACGTGCGGGCATACGCCGGTTGCCAGGCGGTTCGCGTGACGGTCGTGGTGGAGAACTGCCTGGACGCGTGGGCGGGGAACATCGGCTACGACGCGGAGGTCGCCCTGGGCCGCCAGGGGGCGCTCGCCTATCAGAAGAAGGGCGTCCACCACCGTCGCCTCAGTCGCTGGCGGAAGGACTTCTGGTGGCCCTCGCCGCCGCCGCGCGTGGACGTGGCCCACGATCTGGCGTGCCTTAGCGAAAGCGGGGCCATCCCCAACTACGACCGCTCCGTCGCGGTCGCCGAAAAGACGCTGGCCGGCCTGGCCGAGCGGTGGCAGCGGTGCGGCGAGACCGACATCATGGGCAGCGGCTTGCTCACCAAGTACATGCCCACCACGGGCGGGCGGGCCGAGATCGGCCCGTACCCGAAGTGGACCGTCGAGTACCTGCTCACCATGGACGAGCGGGCCAAGGCGGTGGTCCTGGGTGGCGGCGATCTGGCTGGGTCGTGGCCCATTCACGTCCGCAGCTCGAAGACCGGGCGGATCCTGACGCTGGAGGAGCGTCCGAAGTTCTGGGTCAGCGGCTACCGCGACGGCGACCGCGAGCGCCCGCTGTGGAAACCGGACCGCGCGCCGGCGCCCCCGCCGCGGACGGCCGACAGCAAGAGCCACCCGTACCACCTCTCGCCCGACGTCGCCCACATGGGCTCCTACGCCTACGTGCCGTACCTGGTGACCGGCGACTTCTACTATCTCGAAGAGGCGTACTTCTGGGCCAACTACGTCCTGCTGGCCCAGTGGCCCGTGCCGCGCCAGGACGCTCGGGGCCTCCTGAGCGATCAGATTCGCGGCAATGCCTGGGGTCTGCGGAACATCGCCGACGCCGCCTTCATCGCGCCTGAAGGTGATCCGGAGGGGCCGTACTTCGACAAGCGCATCCGCGAGAACCTGGCCGAGTGGACAAAGCGGATGTACGGCCCGCCGGAGTACAACAAGATGGGCTTCTGGGGCATTCGCACGGTCTCCGACGCCCGCATCCAGAACGCGGCCAATCCCAACTGGATGGTCACGGCGCCGTGGGAGCACGACTTCCTCATCTGGAGCCTGCACCACCTGACCGAATTGGGGTGGGCCGAGGCGGCCCGCCCGCGCGACTTCGAGCTGCGCTGGCGAGTCGGGGCGTTCGTCCACCCGCAGCAATACGACCCTCGCTTGGCCGCGCCCTACCGGATGGTTGTGGGCGAGATGGGGGCGGACAAGAAGGTCACGTTCTACGACGACTGGGTGACGCTCGGCCGGGAGAACGCCCGACTGACCAAGCCGCCCAAAGGCAAGTCAAACCCGGCATATGACTACTCCGCCCACATCGCCTTGGTCAGCGCGGTGGACGCGGGCTTCCCGCGGGCGGAGGAGGCGCTGAAGGTGCTGCTGGAACTGACCGGGGGGTACACCGGCTACCTGGCCGACCCCGCCTGGCGGATCGTGCCGCGCCGGTCGCCGAAATAAGCCACTGTGCGAAGGGAGACGGTGATGAACGAGCCCGCAAGATGGAAGTCTTTGCTGTTGGCGGCGTGGCTGGTCGCGGGGGCGGGCCTGGGCCCGGCCCGGGCGGCCGACAAGCCCCCGCCCGCGGCCGACGAGAAGAAGATCGCCTCGGCCGGGCTGGAGATACAGGACCTGTTCCAGAAGGAGCGGATCCCGAAGATCGTGGTGGCGGCCGACGGCAGCGTGCTGGCGTTCGCGAAAGCCTGCCAACTGCTGCGGCGGAGCGTTGACGGCGGGCGGACCTGGAGCGAGGTGCAGGAGGTGGCGCCGAGCGGGCGGGGCAACGCCATCGTCGACGACGTCACCGGCGACGTGCTGGTGGTCTGCCCGCGCGATGCCTGCCTGTGGCGCAGCAAGGACCACGGCAAGACCTGGCGGCGCGAGACGATCGTCCTCAAGTCCAACCTGATGGGCCACGGCGCGCCCGACAGCGGCGTACCCGCCGACGTGGCGGCCTCCGAGTCGGGCATTACGCTGAGCGGCGGCAAGCACAAGGGCCGGCTGCTCATGCCCGCCCGCGTCCAGCCGCCCAAGGGCAACAACGACCAGGAGTACTGGCCCTTCAACTGCAACACCGCCCTCTACAGCGACGACCGCGGCAAGACATGGCAGACGGCTTACCCCGTCCAGAGCGGCACGGGCGAGGGCACGCTGGCGGAACTGTCTGACGGGCGGATCTACTACAACTCCCGCTGCCACATGGCCGTCGACCACCGCCGGCGCATCGCCTGGAGCCACGACGGCGGGCACATGTGGACCGACTGGGAGACTTCGCAGGACCTGTTCGAGGTGGGCCAGCCGTTCTACTTCAAGTACGGCACGAAGCCCAGCTACGGCTGCAACGCCGGGCTCGTGCGGGTGCCGCCGGCGGCGACGGGCGGGCGCGACGTGCTGCTGTTCAGCACGCCGGACCAGCCCGGGGGACATCGCTTCAAGATGACCGTCTGGGCCAGCTTCGACGGCGCGAAGACCTGGCCCGTGAAGCGTCTGGTGTGGGAAGGCCCCAGCGCGTACTCGTCGCTGGCGGCCGGCGCGGACGGCAGCGCGTACCTCCTGTTCGAGCGGGGCAGAAAGAAGCTCTACGAGACCATCGCCGTCGCCCGCTTCGACCTGGACTGGTTGACCCAGGGCAAGGACTGGCGCAAGATGCTGCCGCCGTCCTCATCGGAGTGACCGACGATACGGCGGTCCCGGGACGGCGCCGCCGGAGCTGTCTAAGAGTCCATTGCCAGGAGAGCAATACATGAAGAGTGTTTGGATCGCAGCGGTCGTCGCATGGCTCGTGTTGGTTCTGCCGGCAGGAATGTCACCGGCGGGGGAGTCGGCCCCGCCCGCGCTGCGGGTGGAGGGGTACGGCTTTGAGGTGACGAAGCTCGCCGAGGACGCCAGGGCGTACGGCAACCGGGGATATGTCTGGAAGGACGTTCCGGAGGCCCTTCGCGGGTGGCAGTTCACGCGGACCAACGGCGGCGACCTCGCGCGGATGGACGCGATAGCCGGGGCCGACGGCGTGGTCCACATCGCCACGGCGGACAAGCAGAAAGGCATCGACCTGACCGGCTGGGAGAAAGTCGACGGTTGGGAGTTCTACTACACCGACGGCGGCAAGACGCGGATGCAGGTGTACCGCCGGTCGGCCAAGGCGGCCCAGAAGCTGCCCATCCCGCAGGGCAACTGGACGGGCGGGATCGTCCTGGCTCCCCGGATCGTGGCGGCGCCGATGGACCGCAAGGCCGACCTGAGCCTCGTGCCCGGCGTGGTGGTGCACCACTCGGCGGCGATGAGCGGGCTGTACATCGGCTCGCCCGGAATCGCCGTGCTGGACGACGGGGCCTACCTGGCCAAATGCGACTTGTTCGGGCCCAAGAGCAAGGAGCACGACTCGGCCATCACGCTGGTCTTCCGCAGCGAGGACAAGGGCGCGAGCTGGAAGCAGGCCGCCCGGATCGACGGGCTGTTCTGGTCGAACATCTTCTCGCACCGCGGCAAGGCCTACCAGATCGGGACGCAGAAGCACCACGGGCGGCTCGTGATCTTGCGCAGCGACGACGGGGGGCGGACGTGGACCGCGCCGGCCGACGCCGACAGCGGGTTGCTGGTGGACAGCGGCGAGTACCACACCGCGCCCATGCCGATGCTGGTCCACAACGGGCGATTGTGGCGGGCGATGGAGGACGCCTCGGGCGGCAAGCTGTGGGGGCTGCGGTACATGCCCATGGTGATCTCCGCGCCCCTGGAGGCGGACCTCCTGAAACGGTCGAGCTGGACCCTCAGCAACGCCCTTCACGGTGACGTGAAGTGGCTGGACGGCCAGTGGGGCGGGTGGCTCGAGGGCAACGCCGTCCTCACGCCCGAGGGGCACGTGGTGGACATCCTTCGCGTGCAGACCAGGGCCGGGGGCAAGGCCGCCATCGTGCGCATCAGCGACGACGGGAAGAGCGCGAGCTTCGACCCGGCCAGGGACCACATCGACTTCCCCGGCGGGGCCAAGAAGTTCACCATCCGCTACGACGAGCGGACCAAGCGGTACTGGTCGCTGACCAATCCCGTACCGCCGATCTTCGCCAAGGACACGGCTGGCGGGACCCGCAACACGCTGGGGCTTGTGAGTTCGGCGGACCTGCGCACCTGGCGAGTCCACTGCCTGCTGCTGCACCACCCGGATCGCTCCAAGCACGGCTTCCAGTACCCCGACTGGCTGTTTGACGGCGAGGACTTGATCGCGGCCATCCGCACGGGCTACGACGACGGGTTAGGCGGCGCCCACAACGCGCACGACGCGAACTTCCTGACCTTCCACCGGTTCAAGGACTTTCGCAAGCTGACGATGGCGGAATCGTGCATCGACCCGGCCAAGCTGGGGATGAAGCCCTGAAGAACGAGGCTATGAATCGTCGAGAGGTTCTACAGGCGGCGGGCGCGGGGGCGGCTCTCTGGGCGGCGGGTACGGCCGGCGGAGATGCGCGACCCGCTTCGAAGCCGTCGGCGGGTGGGCCGGCCGATCTGCCCCAGGTGACCTGGTCGCGCCGGGTGCCGCTGCGTTACGAAGCGGACGTCGCCGTCATCGGCGGGGGGATGGCGGGCGTCTGCGCCGCGGCGGCGGCCGCTCGCGGCGGGGCCAGGGTCGTGCTGGTTGAGCGGTTCGCCGTTACCGGCGGGATGCTCACCACCGGCGGGGTCGCCAACTTCTGCGGGCAGATGACCGTCCAGGGCGAGGTGTTCGACGAGATCCTGGCCGGCCTGCGGGCGTGGAAGGCCCTGGGCGAGGCGGGCCGGGCGTCGGTGTTTCACTACGAGGTGCTGGCCGTCGTGCTCCAGGAACTGCTGCTTCGGCGCGGCGTCAAGCTCCTGCTGCACACGCGTTTCGCCGATTGCCTCCTCCAGGACGGGCGGATCGGCGAGGCGATCGTGTGCGGCAAGAGCGGCCCCGAGGCCCTGCGGGCCAAGGTGTTCATCGACTGCACCGGCGATGCCGACGTCGCCCGCTCGGCCGGCTTCGAGGTGATGAAGGGCAGACCCGCCGACGGTCTGCAACTGCCCATGTCGATCATGTACTTCGTCCGGCACGTGAAGGGCGAATCGATCGGGCCGGACCTGCCGGAGGGCTGGTTCAAGCCGATCAGCCGGAAGGAGGATCTGCCCATGACCAGCGTCTGGCCGGACGGACCCGGAGGCAACGCGATTAAGATCAAGGTGCCGATGTTCGACTCGACCGACACCGAGAGCCTGACGGCGGCGGAGATTCGCTCCCGCCGACGGATGATGGAGGTGATGGACTACCACCGCCGGGTGGAGCACAAGCCGTGGCGGCTGGACCACTGCTCGCCGATTATCGGCATTCGCGAGGGGGCGCGGATCGTGGGCGACTACGTGCTGAAGGTGGACGACCTGCGGGCCGGGCGGGCGTTCGAGGACGGCGTGGCGCGCGGCACGTACTATCTCGACGGGCACAAGCCGGACGACGACAAGCGGACGTACATCTTGTCGCAGAAGGAGATGCAGGTCCCGCCGTACCAGATTCCGCTGCGGAGCCTGGTGGCCCGCGACGGCAAGAACCTGCTGATGGCCGGGCGGTGCTTCTCGGCCGACCAGCTCGCCCTCTCGTCGGCGCGGGTGAGCACGAGTTGTTCGATGATGGGCCAGGCGGCGGGGATCGCGGCCGCCCTGTGCGTCCGGCGCGGATGCGACGTTCGGCAGGTGGAAGCGGATGCGGTGCGGAAGATCGTCCTCGATCGCGGGGCGAAACTGGACGTATAGCTACGGAGCCGACCATGAAAGCAACGTTCGCAGTGATAGCGGTTCTGGCAATGGTGAGATTGATCGGCCCGCCGGCCGCAGCGGCAGAGGCGCCCGCGGGTCCGGCGGCCGTCGTCAAGGCGGAGTTCGTCTACGAGGACGCGCCGTTCAAGTCGTGTCACGCCTCGACAATCGCCCAGTCGGGCGATCACCTTGTGGCGGCGTGGTTCGGCGGGACGCGCGAAGGGGCGAGCGACGTGGGCATCTGGTGCTCGCGCCACGACGGCCAGGCGTGGTCGCCGCCGGTCGAGGTGGCCAACGGCGCGCGGGACGACGGTAAACAACTTCCGTGCTGGAACCCGGTGCTCTTCCAGTGGGACAAGACGCTCCACCTGTTCTACAAGGTCGGGCCCAGCCCGCGGACATGGTGGGGGATGCTCATCACGTCGACGGACGGCGGCAGGACGTGGTCCAGGCCTCAGCGTCTGCCGGACGGATTCGCCGGTCCGATCAAGAACAAACCCGTGCTGGAGGGCGGCCGGCTGCTGTGCCCCTCCAGTACCGAAGACGCCGGCTGGCGCGTCCACATGGAGAGCTGGACGGGCAAAGAGGGCGGCTGGTCGAAGACCGGCCCGCTGAACGACGGCAAGACCATCGGTGCGATCCAGCCGAGCATCCTGCGCCTGGGGGGCGAGAAGCTGCTGGCATTGGGGCGGACGCGGCAGGGGAAGATCTTTCAGATCGCCTCCGAGGACCGCGGCAGAACCTGGGGCGAGATGACCCTGACTTCGCTGCCCAACCCGAACTCCGGCATCGACGCGGTGACGCTGGCGGACGGGAGGCACCTGGTGGTCTACAACCACACCGCGCGGGGGCGAAGCCCGCTCAACGTGTCGGTGTCGCGCGACGGCCAGGGCTGGCAGGCCGCCCTGACCCTGGAGGACCAGCCGGGCGAGTACAGCTACCCGGCCGTCATTCAGACGTCTGACGGGCGGGTGCACGCGACCTACACGTGGAAGAGGCAGAAGGTGCGTCACGTCGTAATCGACCCCGCCCGCCTGGTGCTGCGCGAGTTGCCCGGCGGCCAGTGGCCCCAGTGACGCGGCGGCGGGGTCTCGGAAGTGAGAGTCGCTTCCTGCTTTCGGGAATGTCGGCGGCGGCAGAGCAGGCGACACAAGCGTCCTGAGTTCCCCATCGATGCGACAAAACTGTCGCGCCACGCGTCGTCTCATGGCGTTCAACCCGCGGCAAAGAGGCAAATCGGCCGTTGCGTCCGGTGCGGCACGGAATCTGCAACGTGTGGGAATAGCCGGCCCCCGGCCTTCTCGGCGCACGTCGCCGGAACGCCGCAACCCGCCGGTCAAGGAGTGTTCTCATGCCAGCCGGTGCCGCCGCACCTACGCCGGTGGACCTGAGGGCGATTCTGGCCTGGGCCCGGTCGTTGCTGGACTGCTCCCAGGCGGAACTGGCTTTGGAGATGCTGGAGAACTGCGGCTGCGAGTCTTCGGTCGTCGCCGACGCCAAGGCCGTGTGTCTGCTCAAACTGGGGTATCTTGACCGGGCTATGGAGACGCTGCAGGCGGCGGTCTTCGGTCCCGGCGCGATCTCCGATCCCGGCGTCTGCTAGGCGAACCTGAACAGACTGGACAAGCTCCGCCGGTCCAAAGGGGTCGGCGGACTCGGCGGTGATTTGCGCCCGCGGGGCCTCACGAGACGGGCCGAAACGTCCAGGCCGCGATCGATCGGCAGGACGGACCCTGCCCGTCGCCCCAGGCAGAAATCGCGACAAGGAAAGGGCGCCGCCCTGTTGGCAGTCGGCCAACAGGGCAGCGCCCTTTTGTGCTTCAACCAGGCTTGCGTTCTTCAGCGGCGCCGTCGGCGGATGTAGCCGCCCAGGCTGCCGGCGGCCAGCGTCAGCAGGGCCAGGCTGGCCGGTTCGGGCACGGCCGTCAATTCGACGTCGTTGCCGTCGCCGCCGAGGTAGGTGATGTAAAGGGGATTGGACGAGCCGGGCACGTGGAAGATGGCGCCCTCCTCCAGTCCGTCGAACGTGCCGGCGATCGGGTTGGTCCCCAGGTTGTTCAGGATCAGCCAGGAATCCTGCTCGGCTATCGGCTGGCTGACCACCAGGTTGAGCATCCCGTCCAGGCTCACGTCTCCCAGAACGGCCAGCACGTCGCTCTCCCCGTCGACGCCCAGATCGATTGTCAACTCAGCGTCCGCGGTCTGGGTGATGCCCGGGCTGAAGGCCCGCAATTCGGCGACCGAGAGATAGTTGGGGTCCGGAATGGTGACGCGAACGTAGCGGCCGACCGTATCGGCCGGCAGGTCGTAGGTCAGGTCGAGCGGCGGGATGCCGGGGTACTGCTGGCTCCAGACAAGGCCCATGGCGTCGTCCAGGACGGAGACAATCATCTTGTTAGACCGGTCGAGGAACAGGTCCCCCTGGCGGGCGTAGATGCTGGTCAGGTGGGTCGGCAGGCGGAGTTCCACCTGCCACCACGCCCCGGCCTCGCTCTGGGTGTGGGTGAAGTTGTTGAGGTTCCCGTCGATGCCGAGGCTGGCCACAAAGGAACCGTAGGTGGACGACTGGCTGGCCGTGCCGGCGGGGGCGACGTTCCCCAGGGTGGTGATGGTGAGCGTGCCGATCGTTCCGTCGCCTCCCGGCGAGACGCGCCCGCCGTTGTTGTACACCGGGCCTTCCACCGAGCCCGACCCGCCCAGCGCGCCGCCTGGGTTGACGTTCACGCCTGCGCTGCCCGTGGCGGACCCGGTGACGTTGTTGACCAGCAGCATCCCGCCGTCGATGATCGTCCCGCCGCTGTAGCTGTTGGCGTTGGTCAGCGTCAGGCTGCCCGTGCCGACCTTGCGAATGGCGGTGGTGGTGGTCCCGTTGATGATCGTCCCGGCGTAGGTGGTGTCGGTGTTGAGGGCCCCGATCTCGTACGTGTGGGTCCCGCCGCTGCCCTCGGAGCGGATCTGCCCGCTCGTGCCGGCCAGCGAGCCAAGCTGCACCGTCCCGGTCCCCACCGCCCCTGAACCGGTGCCCAGGATGTTCCCGCCGTTGATGACCCAGGCGGCCGCGGCGCTGCCTCCGCTGAAACTGTTGAAGAACATGTTGCTGGAGTTGTGGTTGACGGTCCCGGTGAAGCCGCTATTGTCTCCGCCGAACATGGCGGAGTAGTTGCCGGTCTTGGTGATCGTGCCCGATCCGGTGACCGGGCCGTTCAGATACAGGTTGCCGTTCTGAGTGTAGAGATTCAGGTCGTACGTTCCGACGTCCACTGCGCCAGTGACGTACCCGTGGGCGCCGTAGGCCCCCAGGCGGGCGTTGCCCGCCAGCGTCACGCTGCCGCTGACGGTGTTGTTGGCGAAGCGGATAGCCCCGAGCTGCCCGGCGACCTCGCTCCAGCCGTTGCCCGAAATGGTGAAGTCGTTGGCGTAGGTTGCGCCCGAAGCGGTGAGGAAGGCCTGACCGTTGCCGCTCACGGTGACGCCGGCGGTCCCGAACGAGCTGGCGTTGGCGGCGTGGACACGCCCGGAGGCGATCGTCGTCCCGCCGCTGTAGCTGTTGACGCCGCTGAGGATGATCTGCCCGCCGGCGGCGGGCGAGACGCGGAGGGCCAGCGTGCCCGCGCCGTCGCTGATGGCGCCGCTGAACGTGGGGCTGCCTCCGGAGCTGCCCGTGCCCAGCGTGAGGGTCTGGGCGCCCGACACGCCGCTGCTGATGGGCCCGCTGATCGTTCCGCCTTCGGTGCCGATGGTGGTGTTGCCCAGCAGCGTGATCGGCCCGGACAGATTCCCGCCGCTCAGGCGGATCGCGCCGCGGTTCTCGCCGTTGCCCGTGCCCACGACCTGGATGGCGTTGGCCAGGTTGGCCGAGGTGAACAACTGCCCGCCGCTGTTGATCTTGATCAGGGCCGACGAGTTGATCTTCAGCCCGCTGGCGTTGAGCTTGTTGTTGCCCGTGCCGCTGATCTCCAGCGTGCCGGAAAAGCCGGTCGAGTCGCCGGTCAGGTACGTGTTGTTCGTTGCGCCCGAAAGGCTCAGCAGGATGCGCCCCGTGCCGGAGAACACGTCGGTGTACGTGTTGGTCGCCCCGCTGAGCAACTGGACGGTGCCGGGGCTCGCGATGGTCGTGGTGCTGCCGGCCGGCAGGACGCCCGGCGCGGTCACCCGCAGCGTGCCCGCGGCCACTTCCGTCCCGCCGGTGTACGTGTTGGCCCCGCCGAAGACGATCGTGCCGGGGGAGGCGGAGATGGACTTGTTGATGGTGACCTTGTAGTCGCCCGAGATGGGGGCGTTGATCGTGCCCGTGCCGTTGTTGTAGCTGCCGATGGACGCGTCGCCCAGCAGCGTGACCGACCCGCTGGCGCCGATCACGCTGTTGCTCTCCAGCCGCAGGGCGCCGCGGGGCTGGGTGTCCAGGCCGTTGTTGCCGTCGCCCGAGATGGAGAACGCGTTGTTCAGAGTGACCCCGGTCGCCGCGAACAGCTCGCCCCCCGGATTGACGGTGACGCTTCCGCTGCCCAGGTTGCCGCTGCCCTGGAGGATGAGCCTTCCGGCGTTGATGGTCGTCCCGCCGGTGTAGGTGTTGGCGGCGGTCAGGAACAGGTCGCCCGTGCCGTCCTTGACCAGCCCGCCGTCGCCCGCGCCGCCCAGCAGGGCCTGGCCCACGGTGATCTGGTAGGTCTGGGTGTCGATGACGGCCCCGCCGGCCAGGATGTTGGCGGCGTCCAGACCCGTAAGGAAGGCACTACTGGGCGCGCTGGCCCGCAACACGCCGCCGTTGAAGTTGACGATGCCGTGGTGCCCGCCGGAGTTCTCGAAAACCCGTCCCAGGGTCAGCCGCCCGCCGTCCAGGTTGACGATCCCGGTGGCCCCGGTGGTCCCGCCGTGCCCGATGCCCAACTCGCGCAGCGACACTTCGGCGTCGCCGCCGACGGTGAACGAAGCAGTCCCGCGCACGGCCAGGTAGATCGCGCCCGTGTTGGAGGCGGTGAAGGTCCCGCCGGAGATGTCCACGCTCTGCGTGGGCGCGCCCATGTTGCCCATGTAGAAGTACCCGCCGCCGCCGAAGGTGAAGCTCCCGCCCGTCTGCGTGAACTGCGAGTTGGCGGCGGCGTTGTTGGAGAAGATGATGTTGCCGCCGGTGACGTTCAGTTGGCCGTTGTCGGCGATGGTGACGACGGTGTCGCGGGCGGCCCCGCCGGCGGAGTGGCCCATGATCATGCCGTTGACGTTCATCGCGCCGTCCCCGGAGACGGCCAGGGTGGCCCCCCCGCGGGTACCCACACACAGTTCCCCGCCGGCGGTGAGGCTCCCGCCAGTGATGTCCATCTGCGAGAACCCGCCGTTGTTGGCCAGGTAGACGATGCCGGCGTGCGCGACCGTTCCGGCGGACTGGAGATACGAGGCGTTCAGGCCCGTGTTGCCCAGCAGGAAGTTGGCCCCGCTGATGCTCATCGAGCCGCCCGAGAAGGAAAGCTGTTCCTGGTCCACATGGAGGTGGTCCAGCGAGACACTGGGACTGCTCAGGGAGAGGCAGCCCGCGCCGCTCTTGTGCAGCGTGGTGCCTCCGCCGGCCTTGGCGATCGTCGAGGCGATGCCGGCATTCAGGCCGGCCCCCACGCTGATCGTCGGGCCGCCCGCGGGCGAACCCATGGTCAGCGTCCCGCCAGTCAGCGCATAGCCGTCGGTGGTGAAGGACACCCCGTTGGCGTTGGCCGAGGTGACAGTTACCGTCGTGCCGGCGCCCTCGAAGACCGCGTCATTGTACCCGCCGAAGGGGGAGGTGTAAGGCCCGCCGCTGGTCGCCGACCAGACGGGCGTCGTCGCGTTGTCCCAGACATAAGGACCGCCGGCGCCGCTGGAGTACATGGGGGCTGCCAGCACCGGCGCAGCCAGAAACGCAACTACACAAACGATGGAATTCAGTACGATTGCGCCCTGCCTCATGACATGCTCCTATGGCTGTACAAACACCCTCCGAGACGCGTTCCACAACGAGAAGACACGATCCACTTACTCTATCCCATATCCGGAAAAGTGGCAAGGGGTTTCGGCTCAGGTTTTCCCCTTATCTGGGGGCCATCCGGGGTTGGCAGTACGCGGGGACCTGGTCATTCCCGGGCCGCCCGCGCTGTCGCGCCGTTCGCTTCGCGACGTGATGAACGGCGCGACGCCTGCGTTATCCCTGGAGCGGTTGGACGGCCCGCGATCGCGCGGGCTGCCATCGGCGGCCGCTGCATGGGTCCTGACGGGCGGAAGGGCAAGGCAATGATTGGCAACTCGGGTCGGGTGGCATGGCGTGTCGTTGCGGCGTGGGGTTGGGTTCTGGGCGCGGGGCAGGCGCTGGCCGCTCCGGCGGCAGATTCTGCCGTGCCGCCCGGGCCGCAAGTGGTCCTGCCCATGGACCGCACGGCCTACTTCGTGGGCGAACTCGTTCCGCTGGCCCCGCCGGCGGGCGAGGGCTCCGTTGCGCTCGAGGCGATTCCCGATCCGGTCCGCCCGGGTCAGCCGAGCATTCCGCTCTACCGCGGCCCCAGGCAGGCCCTGATGCTGGACACGTCGGCTTTGGCGCCGGGCGACTACCGAATCGAGGCGGACGGCCAGGTGGTCCTGCCTCGCCTCACGTTGGTCTCCACGCTCCGCCGCAGCCTGGCCTCTCTCCAAGACGAGGCCACCCCGCGATCGCCTCAGTTCCAGCACGGGAAGAAGTACACGCCCCAGGAGCGGGAGGACCTCGTCCGGCGCCACTGGGATTCGATCTGTGGGACCCTTCAGGAGTCCGGCGTCAGTGCGGTCTTCGACATGGGCAGCGTTGACACGCCCCGCCGCGCGTACCTCGACTGCCTGGCCCGCACGGGGGCGATCGCACTGGTCAATCCCGACACCCGGCCCACCAGTTTCTGCCCCACCCGCAACGCGCCCGACGAACTGGACTCCATGAGCCAGCGCATCCTGCTGGCCGCCCAAGCCAACGGGCGATACCCCAACTTCGGCGGGTTCTGCTACGGCTGGGACACCTGCGGCTACGCCGTCGGGGCCAGGCGGATGCTGCTGATCTACTGGGGCTGGAATCGCCAGGACCAGGCCTTGCGCAGCTACATCGACCGCATCGACGGGGCCATGGCTGACATCTTCACCCGCCGCACCGGCCACAAGCCCGTTACCGAGGGCGAGTACATCTCGTACCTGCTCTCCATCCGACGGAGCGAGTTCGCGACGATGATCGACCTGCCCAGCAAGACGTGGCTGGAGGAGATCGCCGCTCACGTCAAGCCCATGGACGCGGGCCAACGCGAGCAGTTCGAGAAGCGCCTCGACGCCTGGTCCGGCTATCTGATGGACATGCACAAGGAGGTCTACTCCGTCTTCAGCAAGCACCTTCGCGCGTTCTGCCCCTCGCTGCGAAACACCGCCAGCGTGCAGATCGACCACACGGCCGTGCGGTTCGGGCAGTATCTTCCCTCCGCTTACGCGCCGCTGGACCTGCGCTACCAGTCCACCTGGAACGACCAGGTCGGCGGGCCCGACTACGCGTACCAGTGGCTCTACACGCAGGCCCTGCTGGCGATGGGACGCAGCTTGCGCCCAACGTGGGTCAGCAACGCTATCGCCGCCGCCCACGGCCGGGCCGAGTACCCCGGCAAGTTCATGCGGGTGGCCGCCCACGGACTGGCATACGGGGCCACGGGGATCGGCTTCGCCCTGGAGGGCTTCAGCAACATCTTGGGTGGGATGGCCGCCAAGCAGACCGGGTGGGAGGTCATCCGCGACCGCAGCGGCGGGGCGGACGTGCGGGCCGGGCGGGAGTTCCTCGACCGCTTCGCCTGGCTGGCCCTGGAAGGGCGCGGCGACCACGGCGTGGGAATCCTCTTCTCCCGCAGCCAGTTCCAGCGTCAGCACGCGACGCTGGGTTTTGGCCAGCCCAGCTACAAGATGCTGGTGGCCCTGGTCCGCCTGGGCTACACGCCGCGATTCGTGACGGAGGAGGAACTGGGCCAGGCGGCGCCGACGGGGATCAAGGCCCTGGTGATCCTGGGCCAGACCTTCCCTTTGCCCGGCGCGGTGAGGAAGAACATCGAGTCTTTTGTCCAGTCCGGCGGCCTGGTGCTGGCGGACGCGAACACGACGATCCAACTGCCCGGCGCCAGGCGGCTGGAGGCGGACCTGCCGTTCACCCAGACGGGCAAGCCCTTCAACTGGCCCGTGCCGAACATGCCCGCCGGCGACAACGACACGCTGCACTACGCCCGCTGGCACGAGGCCAACGCCGCTGGCATCCAGCGGGCACTGGGCGACGTGGGGCGGGGCGTCTTCCGCTCCGGAGAGGGCGCCAAGACCCTGATCTCGCTGCTCCAGATCGACGGCGGGGCCGACGCGAAGTACGTGGTGGCGGTCAACGACTCGCACGTGGCTACCCAGGCCGACTGGCACCAGGTCCGCGAGACCCTCGTGCCGACCGGGAACTCGTGGACCGGCGGACATCTCTACGACCTGACGTGCGAACGGTCGCTGGGAGCGGTGAAGGCGGTCGAGTGCGACCTGTCGGCCTGCACCGCCCGCGTGTTCGGCGTGCTGGCCCAACCCGTGCAGGCGATCCGGTTGTCGGCGGTGCAAAAGGTCCGCTGCGGGCGGGCGCTCGCGTTCTCCGTCTGCCTGGACGGCCCGAAAGGAAAGCCCATCCGGGCGGTCGTGCCGCTGCACGTGTCGGTTCTTCGGCCCGACGGGCAGCTCTTCCAGGACTTCTACCGTGCCACGGACCGCCAGGGGCGGCTGGACATGTCGCTGAGTGTTCCGTCCAACGTCCCGGCCGGGAGCTGGTCGCTGCTGGTGCGCAGCCAACTCGATGGGCGGACGGCGCGTCTGGGCATCGAGGTCGAGCCTGCCGATGCGTCCGTCCCGCCTGCGGCGCCGCTGAAGGGGGCGGCGATCGTACGCGGCCGCGCGGCGATCCAGCCGCTGCTGGAGAAGGGGACCAAGGTGGTCCTGCCCGTCTTCGACTCGCCCCGTTCGGAGGAACTGTTGCCGGCGGCCGAGAAGGTGAAGGCGGTGTTGGCCAGACGAGGAGTGGAGGTGGAGGTTCGCCGCCAGCCCACCGTGAGCACGTACTGGCTGGCGTATGACCCGAGCGAGCAGCAGCAGGCCGAGAACGCGCGGGCCGAGCGGGGCGAGGCCTTCGGGCGGATCAAGCGGACCACCGTGAACCAGAATGACTGGTTCTCCGCGCTGGCAGGGTGGCGGTTTGGCCGGCCGGTGGTGCTGCTGGACCTGGCCGGGGCGAAGGCGAACCCCGTGGTCGAGTCGTTCGGCGCGGCGGGGTTGCTCTGGCCGGCGGCGAGCGAGGTGTGGCCCGGCAAGGGCAAGGCGGTCGTCCAGGGCGTGGCCTGGGCCCTGGGGCCGAGGGTCAACGCCATCGTGATCCAGGCCGCCGACACGGAGGGTCTGGCGGCGGGGGCGGAGGCCCTGGCCGACCTGCCGACGGACCGGCTGACGGAGGCCGTCGAAGCGGCGCGGGAGAATCTGTGGCGGCAGCGAGGTGTAATCGGCGCGGGCGGACCGGGCCCAGCGCAGGCAGAAGCGCCGCCGCCGGCGAAGATGACGAGCGAGAACCTTCAGACCGGCCACTCGCCTCAGCCGCTGTCTATCGAGTTCCCGCAGGCCAAGCCGCCGACTGCCCAGGAAGCCCAGGCCCGCCGCCCCCAGCCACCCCAGCGGAAGACGGTTGGCATTCCGGCGACGGTTCCCGCCGACCAACTCTCGCCCTGCATGTGGGAGAACGGGCGGCTGGTGGAGGCGACGGCTGTCAAGTTCCTCATCCCCGATCTGCGGTTCAGCCAGGCCCTCCGCCTTACGATCGACGCTCCGCGGGCGGGCAAGGTCCACCTGAGCGTGAGCGGCGTCTTCCGCTACAGCGACCGCCAGCCGATGTGGGCCGCCCAGTGGGAGGACGTGCTGGCGCTGCACGAGCGGTTCGTCCCGCGCAAGCGAATGCCCATGGAGATCGAGGTCCGGGTCGGCGAGCGGGTCGTCGGGCGGTTGACGCCAGGCAGGACCGAGCGTCAGGAGGTCGCCCTGGAGATGAAGCCCAGCCACGGCGAGAAGGACGTCAAGAAGACGACCGAAGAGGTCGTGACCGAGTTGAGCGGCGAGGCGGACCTGCCGGCGGGGCGGCAGGACATCTTCCTCGTCCACCGCAACATCGTGGACGGGAAGATGGCGCGCGTGGAGCTGAGCGGCAAGGAATAGCCTCCATCCGCGGCAAAGCGACTGGACCGCGCATGCGCCGGGGCGTACACTGGCCCGCATGAGCATTCGACGACATCTCACTGTATCGGTCCTGGCGGTTGTGGCGGTCCTGGTCGTGGCGGGGGGCCTGCGGGCCCAGCAGGCGCCGGCAAAGCGGCCGAACCTCCTGTTCTTCCTCATTGACGACCAGCGCAACGACACGCTCGGCTGCGCGGGCCACCCGATCATCCGCACGCCGACGGTCGACTCGCTGGCCAGGCGGGGCACGCGCTTCGCCAACATGTTCGTCACCACCTCCATCTGCGCCGCCAGCCGGGCGTCGTTCCTGACCGGCCTGTTCGAGCGCACCCACGGCTACACCTTCGGCACGCCGCCCATCTCGGCCGAGCACGCGCGGGCCAGCTACCCGGCCTTGCTGCGAAAGGCGGGCTACCGCACGGGGTTCATCGGCAAGTACGGCGTGGGGGTGGCCGGTAATGGGACCAAGGAGATGTTCGACTCCTTCAGCCCGCAGGGGCCCGGGCGCTACTTCTACAAACAGCCCGACGGCACGCTCCGCCACGAGACGGACCTGGCGGCCGACAAGGCCCTGGCGTTCCTGGCCGACCAGCCCGCCGACAAGCCCTTCTGCCTGTCGGTCAGCTTCAACGCCGCCCACGCCAACGACGGCGATAAGCGCCCGGGCGTCGGGCACTATCCCTGGCCCCAGGGCGTCGACGGGATGTACGACGACATCACCATCCCCCCGCCCCGACTGGGCGACCCCAAGATCTACGAGTCTCAGCCGGACATCCTCAAGAAGTCGTTCAATCGCGTGCGGTGGTTCTGGCGGTGGGACACGCCCGAGAAGTACCAGGTCAACATGCGGGCCTACTTCCGCATGATCAGTGGCATCGACCGCGCCATCGCCCGCGTGCTGGAGGAGCTCGACAAGCGCAAGCTGGCCGACAACACCGTCATCATCTACGCCGGGGACAACGGGTACTACATGGGCAACCGCGGCTTCGCGGGCAAATGGTCGCACTACGAGGAGTCGCTCCGCGTCCCGCTGATCATCTACGACCCCCGCGACGGTGTGCGGCGCGACCAGGTCAGCCAGCCCATGGCCCTGAACATCGACGTCCCCGCGACCATGCTCGACCTGGCCGGCGTGGCCGTGCCCAAACACTACCAGGGCCGCAGCCTCGTCCCGCTGCTCCGCGGGCAGACCCCCGACGACTGGCGGACCGACTTCTTCTGCGAGCACCTGATGGACGTGGGCGAGAAGATCCCCAAGTGGGAAGGCGTCCGCAACCAGCGCTACAAGTACGCCCGCTATTTCGAGAGCGGCTACGAAGCCCTGCAAGACCTCAAGAGCGACCCGGACGAGTTGAAGAACTTCGCCGGCGACCCGGCCTGCGCCGACGTGCTGGCGGCCTTGCGCAAGCGATGCGACGAGCTGCGAGACGCCTACGGCGGCCCGTACAAGCCGCGCCCTCGTCCGGCGGCCAAGAAGAAGTAGCTCAGGCGTCCGGGCCAGGGGTCCGCCTCCGGGCGGCGGTTACGGCAGGCACTTGGGGCAGGGCTTGTAGCCGGCCTCGAGGGCTTCGCGCCGGGTGCGGAAGGTCACCAGGGGCCCGGCTTCGGGCCGGGGGACGGTCACGCCGGGGCGGCACGATTCCATGATGACCTCGCAGCAGTCGTCGTGGAACATCCCGTTGCTCTGCTGTCCGAGCAGTTTCGGTTGGACCAGGGCCCGGCCGTTCGCCGGCGCCGATTGCGGCAGGGCGGCGGTCCATTCCAGGAACATCCGTCGCAGCGCCGCCAGTGCAAGAATCAGCATCACCACGCTCAGAACCGCACGCAGTCCATCTCGGTTCATCGCCTGTTACTCCACAGCTTGTACGTCTAAAGGCAGTTCGGCAGCAGAAGCGTACGATATGAGACCGGACCGGGCCGGAGGCGAAGAAAACTCTTCGACAGGCCCTCCGGGGGGCGGTACTATGGCCAGTCTATGAACAGCACGTTTCTACAGCGTCGATACCTGGTCAGCTTTCAGAGCCGGCGCCTGCCGCACATCTTCACCGACGTCCTGGTGATCGGCAGCGGCGTGGCGGGGCTGCGGGCGGCCATCGAGGCCTCCCGGTACGGTCAGGTCATCCTGGTCACCAAGGGCCAGGTTATCGACTCCAACAGCTACTTCGCCCAGGGCGGGCTGGCGGCGGTGATGGACAGCAGCGACAGCCTGGCCAGCCACGTGGCCGACACCATGGCCACCGGCTGCGGGATGAGCGATCCGGCGGTGGTGGAGCACGTGATTTCGGCCGCCCCGGACCACATCCGCGAGATGCGCGAGTGGGGGGTGGCGTTCGACATGGGCGACAACGGCCTGAGCCTCGGGCGCGAGGGCGGCCACTCGGCCCACCGGATCGTCCACGCCGCCGGCGACGCGACCGGGCGGGTGCTGACCGAGGTGCTGGTCGAGCGGGCCCGCCAGTGCGAGAGCATCAAGATCTTCGAGTCCTGCTTCGCCCTGGACCTGGTGACCGACCCGCCTGCGGGCGGATCGGGGGCCTCGTGCGTCGGGGCCATCACCTACCACGAGCGTTACGGGCTGCAATTCATCCGCGCCCGCCAGACGATCCTGGCGGCCGGAGGGGCGGGCATGCTCTGGCGCGAGAGCACCAATCCGCCCATCGCCACCGCCGACGCCATCGCCATGGTCTTCCGCGCCGGCGGGGCCGTCAGCGATCCGGAAATGATGCAGTTCCACCCGACCACGCTGTACGTGGCCGGCGCCACCCGCTCGCTGATCAGCGAGGCCGTTCGGGGCGAGGGCGCCTTCCTGCTGGACCGCAAAGGCCATCGCTTCATGACCGAGTACCACGAGATGGCCGAACTCGCCCCGCGCGACGTGGTCAGCCGGGCCATCCTCCAGCAGATGGCCCAGACCGGCACGACGCACGTCTATCTCGACGTGCGCCACCTGGGCGAGGAGGCGTTCGCCGCCCGCTTCCCGCAGATCGACCGCCAGTGCCGCCACTTTGAGATCAACCCCGGCACGGACCTGATTCCGGTGCACCCGGCCGCCCACTACATGATCGGCGGGGCCCGCAGCGACCTCGACGGGCGGACCAACCTGCCGGGCCTGTTGGCCTGCGGCGAGGGCTCGTGCAGCGGGCTGCATGGGGCCAACCGTCTGGCCTCGAACAGCCTCATCGAGGCCCTGGTCATCGCCCGGCGCTGCGGTCAGGTGGCGGGCGAGGCGCTGGCCGCCGGCAACGGCCAGTACGCCAAGGAGTTCGACTGGGCCAACGCCCCCTCCACGCGGACCGAACTGGACCTCACCGACATCCGCAACTCGCTCCGTTCGCTCATGTGGCGCAACGTCGGCATCGTCCGGCGCGGCGACCGCCTCAGCGAGACCCTCGAGATCGTCAACTTCTGGGGACGATACGTGCTGGACAAGGAGTTCTACGGCACGGCCGGGTGGGAGGTCCAGAACATGCTCACCTCCGCCTACGTGATCAGCGAGTGCGCCCTGCGCCGCACCGAGACCCGCGGCGTGCACTACCGCGAGGACTTCCCCCAGACCGACCCCGTCTGGGCCCGACACCAGAACGTCCGGCGGACCGAGTACCAGTTGGTGGTCGAGTAGAGGGATCGTCGATCCACGCGCCCCTCGGCCAGGCGGGCGATCGAAAGTGAGAACCTGGTGAGTTGGCCCAACCGGCTGTGTCTGAACTTCGGCGTCGAAGACGAAGGGCGGTTCGACACCCGGCGCCTGAACCGCCTGCTGGAGATGGAGGGCGACACGGTCAACTGCCACAAGGCGCGCAGGCAGACCAACGTACTTATGGTATTCTACCGGTTCTCGCCCCAGAAGTCGCAGGAGATGTTCTCGCGGCGGGGGGCGGCCAGGCTGACATCGCCCGGAAGTCCTGCCGGCCAAGTGCGGACGCGACAGCACGCACGCGGCCAACTTGCCCCTGGCGCTTCCTGGAGAAGCGTCTAGGCAAACGGGCGGACTGCTGTACAATATGGGGGTTGACTGCGGATGGGCAGCGGGTGCCCGCGCGCAGGTCACCAGTCTGCCGTTCGGCCCGGCGCCGGGCGGCCAAAGAGAGGAGGCATCGTCATGATGCGGTACTTCCCGTTCGCGCTGGCGTTTCTGGTCGTGGTATCGACGCAGGCATATGGGACGGCCCTGGTCTACGAGCCGTTTGGCGGCGGGGCCAACGCCACACAGTTGGACACGTCCACGACCACGGGCGTGGGCTTCGGCTCGAACACCTGGCAGGACGTGGGCACTAACGCCAACCACATCAACCGCGATGCATGGTCGCCCCAGTTCCCCTCCAACGTGCCCTTTGCCTCGCCCAACAACCTCATGCTGGAGTCGAACCAGAGCGGCTCGACCACGTGGAGCCAGCTCCAGTCCAGCCGGAATTTCAGCGGCGTGAGCTTCGACCTGGGCCAGGACGGCGAGTTCTACATCAGCTTCTCGCGGCGCGTGTGGAACAACGATACCTGGGGCGAGATCAGCCTCCATAACTCCGCCACCGGGGAGTTGGGCGTGGCGGTCGGGCACCGCTGGGGCGGGAACAATGCGGCCGGCAACCCCTATCAGATCACCGGCCCGCTGGCCTCGCCGGCCCAGAACCTGTTCGGCTCGGGCAATTTCGTCACCGGCGTGCCGGACCGAGCCCAAGCCAGCGGCGAGAACCTGTTCTATGTGGCCCGCGTGGTCACACAAGCCTCCGGCAACGACCAGGTGTTCCTGAAGGTCTACCAGAATGCGACGCAGTTGGCCCACCGCGACCCGAGCCTGCTGTCGGGCCAGGGAACGGGCCTCAACCAGTGGTCGCTGATCTCGACCGGGGGCGACTCCAGCCTGGTGCTGGACCAGATCCGCATCTCCACCAGCGGCAGCGGGTATGCCCAGTTCGACGAGATTCGCATCGGGCAGACCTGGCAGGACGTGACGGGGCTGAGCGCGGCGATCGCGACGGCCAATGGTGGCTTCGAGCTGCCCGACATTGGCGCCAACGACCAGATCCAGGACGTGCCCGGCTGGTACGACAGCACGGGCAGCTATACGTCGTGGCATCTGGGCGAGGCCCGCACGCACGCCTCCAACGGCACGCAGACCGCCGGCCTGCGGGGCGACGGGTACATCTACCAGTCGCTGGGCCTGTACGACGGGGCGGCTGACTCCGTCCTGCACTGGAGCCTGGAGCAGGGCATCTTCCAGGACGGCAACAGCAGCACGGGCATGGACGTGCGGTTCTACGCGGGCAGCAGCGACCAGGTGGGCGAGGGCGTGGACCTCGCCACGCTGGGGCTGGCGCAGATCGGCTCGACGGTCGCGTTTGCCTCGCTCAACAGTCTGGGCATCACATCGCCGGTTACCCGCGAGGGGCTGCTGGACCTGCTGGGCGTTCCGGCGGGCAGCGAGGTCTGGATGCGGATCGGCGGGACGGGAACCACAGGTCAGTTCGCCCCGGTGGACAACGTTCAGGTGGACGTCTCCGTGCCCGAGCCGGGCAGCTTGGTGCTGTTGGCTCTGGGCGCGGCGGGTGTGGGCGGATACGTCCGTCGGCGCCGCGGGTAACTCCCCCGAACTCCGGCTTGCCCCGCATCGTCCATCCCCAGGCCCGAAAGCGGGCAGCGGCGCGAACCGCTGCCCGCTTTGGCTGCGGAACGGGTCTTACTTCAGGACTTCGATCCCGTTGATCTCGGGAAGCTGCGTCTGTTCGGTGAACGTGATCTTGAGCGCGCCGTCCTTGACCTCCACGTCTTTGAACTCCTTGACCAGCGGCTTGGCGAAGCCGCCCGCCTCCTTGAACACGTCAAGGTCCTTGAGAACCTGCTTGCCCTGGATGGCCACCGAAAACACCCGCTCGCCGGCGGCGGTGATGCCGTCGTAGGTTTCGGCGAAGTGCAGGCGGACGGTGTACTTGCCGTTGGGCAGCACGAAGCGGTAGCCGCTCATGTTGTATCGCTCGGTCAGGTAGACCTGCGGGGCCTTGGTGTTGGGCACCTTCTGCGGGGCCCGGGTCACCGTGTCGCCGTCCTCGGCGCCCCACTTGGCGCCGGTGGTCCAGAGCTGGTCGGCCAGCCACTTGTTGCCGGCCTGGTCGGTGTAGGCTTCCTCAGCCCCGGCGCTGACACGGATGAGGGCCTGCGGGGCTGAAGGCGCTGCCGGTTCGACCTTCACGGGCAGCGCGACCTTCGGGGCTGGTTCAGCCTTCTTGGCGGGCTCGGCCTTTGCGGCCGGCTGGGCGGTCGGGGCGTCGATCTTCTTGTCCTCGCACCCCATCAATACCACGACCAGCAGCCCTATGAAAAGCAACGCAACATTCTTCATCGGCGGTCTCCTTCTACAAGTGTCCCTTGAAAGCGGGCGGTGATGTGCGTCCCGAAGCCGCCCGAACAGGCAAAGGGTAAACTCTGCGGCCGCGAGATGCAAGCCCGCAGGTCCGGGCCCGCATGTCCGGGCGAAAGAGACGCGGCAGATGACGACGCCATCCGCATCGCCCGGGCGGGGGGGGAGGATTTCTGTTTCCCCCGCGCCGGCGGACCGATAGGATGATCGCGATGACCGATCGCAGCGAGAAGATCGTCCTGTTGGGCGGGTCGTTCGACCCTGTGCACCACGCCCACCTGATCTGCGCGCGGGCGGCGGCGGAGGCGGTGGGGGTGGACCGGATCGTGCTGGTGCCGGCGGCCCAGCCGCCCCACAAGACAGGCACCGTCGCCTCCGGCGCGGACCGCCTGGCCATGCTCCGCCTGGCCGTGGCGGACGACTCCCTGTTCGAGGTTGACGACGTGGAACTGCGCCGCGGCGGGACCAGCTACACCTACGACACGCTGGCCGCCATCCGCCGGGAGCGTCCGTGCGCCAGGTTGTACTGGCTGGTCGGGGCCGACATGCTCGCCGACTTGCCCCTGTGGCATCGGGTGGACGAGGTGCTGGAGATGGCCGAGCTTCTGGTGATGGTCCGCCCGCCGTGGGACCGGACGTTGGACCGCACGTTTGCGGGCCTGGAGGAGCGGCTGGGGGCCGGAGCTGCCGCTCGCCTGCGACAGAACATCGTGCCCGCGCCGCTGGTGGATATTTCCTCGACCCAGACCCGGCGCAGGGTCGCCGCGGGGCTGTCCATCCGCTACCTGGTTCCCGATGCTGTGGGAGAGTACATAGCGCATCACAGGCTCTATTTGCCCTGAAAATGCACATTTCCCCCATTGACGGATTCTGCAGCCTCGATTAAGATGCGCTTGTATACCATGAGGCTCCTCGGTCAAACTCCCTCCTTTGACTGAGTCTGAACGGCGTCAGGCTCCCCTCCCCTGACGCCGGTTTTTTTTGGCGTGTTCTTGGGGCGGGCGGCAGGAGGGTGGGGTCGACCTGGGGCTTGGCGTGCGGGGCGCGCGCTCCACATAACTCCGCATATCCCACCGGGCGAGACCCGTGGTTACGTCTCGACCAGGGCGTGGTCCTCTCCGCCGCCGCAACGCGATTGCAGGTAGGGCACGACCTGGGGCGGGACCATCGCCGAGACGTCTCCGCCCATCCGGGCGATCTGGCGGATGAGGCTGGAGGAGGTGAAGGCCCACTCCGTGGCGGTGATGACGAAGACCGTCTCGATGCTCGCGACCACGCGGTTGGTCAGGGCGACCTGGAACTCGAAGTGCAGGTCGGTGGTGTTGCGCAGGCCGCGGAGGATCGCCGTCGCCCCCAGGCGGCGGGCCAGGTCCACCGTCAGGCCGGTGAAGATCTCCACGCGGACGTTGTCCATGTCGGCGACCACCTCGCGAATGATGGCGGCCCGCTCGTTGGCATTCAGGAGCGAGTGCTTCTCCGGGTTGTCGCCCACGGCGACCACAAGCTGGTCGAACAGCCCCCTGCCGCGTCGGATGATGTCCAGATGTCCGTTGGTGATCGGGTCGAACGTGCCGGGAAACAGGCCCAGTCGTGGCGGTCGGTCAGTCATGTCGTCCAGCGCTCCCTGTTGGCGCGCGAAACGCCCCCAGCCACCGGGCCGGGGGCGCGTGCATTTGAGGTTCTGTCCAGCCTACTTGCCGACGTAAGTGTGCCACTCGCTCAAGTTGCTGCTGCGATCCAGCAGCAGGAAGTAGTCGATGTCTTCCACCATCATCTTGGACTGGATGTCCCACATATGGACAATCCGCCGGTTCCGCTCCATTGGGGTCTCCGTCAGCGTGCAGCCGGCAGCCAAGGTCACCAGGCACAAAGCCAACAACACAAGCAGCTTCTTCATGGGCTGTCCACCTTCTGGTTGTTCAGGTACAAGACCACCCGGCCCGGGTCGCTCGGGGCCAGACGACCCCATGCTAGTAACGCGCCAAAGGCCTGTCAACGAAAAATCCAGCAACTCAGGCATTCTTGCCCGAGCCCGGCCTGCTGGCGTCTTCACCGCGGGCAGGAGCGTCCGCATTGCCGATGGCCGCGGTCATCTCGACGTAGAAATACTCGACGCCGTTCCGCTCGTGCAGTTCGCGGATCTGCCGGTGGATGTCCTCGTATACCTCGTTCATCCAGTCGGCGGGGGCGCGGCAGAAGTGAGTTCGGCAGCCGAGGGGGCGGCGGCCCCGGGCCAGGCATCGCGGCCCGGCCTGGTAAGGGCATCGGTTTCGCCCGGCCCGGTCCGGATGGGGCGGGTCCTGGCAAATCAGCAGGGCCAGTTCCAGGGTCGAGACGTACAGGCGGTTGCCCGTCAGGTCGAATTTGCAGCAGGCCCCGCCGCCCAGGCAGACGGGGCAGCGCTGGGCGATTCGCTCGTCGGCGCGGCGGAGCAGGGCCTCCAACTCGTCCAGAGCGGCCTGGTGACGGGAGGCGGCGAGAACGGCCTGGCGGAGGCGGTCGCCGTCAGCGGGCATGGGTCGCCCTGCGCCTGAGTTCGATCTCCTCGAACGAGAACCTCCGCCCTCGATTGATGCCCTTGCATCGAAGGTTCGCCAGGGTCCAGGAGGTGGGGTCCTGGAGGTTGGCGTCCCAGAAGGGCCAGGTGCGGCACTGGGCGGGGCGGACGGGGTAGATCCGGCAGCCTCGCCCGTTGCCCTGGTCGGCTGTGAGGAATACGCAGTCGTGGCTGCGCGGCACCTCGCGGAGGCTGTACCGGCCCTCGGCCTTGCGGACGTACCGCTTGCGGACCTCGACGGGGTCCATGCCCAGGTGGGAGGCGATGGCGATGATCTCCGCCTCGGTCAGCCAGACGTAGCCCTCTTCTGGCCCGGCGCAGCACCGCCCGCACTGGGAACACTCGAAGGCCAACCCGGCGACGTACCAGGGGGCCAGGGGATGATCGCTTTGACTGCACATTCTGGAAAACCCAAAGGACCCAAAGAGCCCAAGGGACATGAAGGACACGCCCAACTCGCTCCTGTCCTTTGCGTCCTTTGAGTCCTCTAAGTCCTTTTGTATTGTACCGGCCGGTCTATTTGGTTCCGGCCTCGTTGAGGCGTCGGTAGTACTGTTCGAGAGGGTCGCGGAACTCCTCGGGCAGCTTGCCTTTCATGGCGTCGGCGATGTCCTCGCGGATGTGCTTGGGCATTCGCGAGGTGGAGTCGGCGGCGACGTCGATCTTGCCGGTCATGAGCAGCCCCGCCTGCTGGATGGCGCCGACGGTCGTGTCGCGAGCCCGCAGCACGTTGCGGTAGCGGTAGTTGTCCAGGTCGCTCTTGACGCGGCTCATGAGGGTGATGGCCTCCATGAGCTTGAAGTTGGAGTGATCGTTGACGGCGAACTTGGACTGGATTCGCTCCGCCCGGTTGAGCAGGGAGGCCTGCTTGCCGGCCAGGCGTTTCATTTCCTGTGCCAGCGGTGGCGGGACGGGGCCTTCGAGGCCTTCCTCGCCGCTGCCGCTGAGCTTGCCCCCGCCGGTGGCGCCGCCCGGAGGCTCGGTGGACTGGTCATTGACCTGCCCCTTCTGGAAGGGCTCGGGCGAGAGGCGGGTGGGCGTGCGCCGCCCGCCCTTGCCGACGGCCTTGTCCTCGACGAACTCGCCGCTGCTTTTGCCCGTGCGTCCCTCGCCGCTTCGCCCGCCCATCTCGTTGGGGTTGGGCAACTGGTTGCCCGTCACGCCCTGGGCGTTCATGTTGGCGATGGGCCCATCCAGGGCGTCCCACCCGATGCCCTTGTCGCCGCTCATGGTGTACTTGCTGGTCTGGTCCTCCATCTCCTCGAAGAGGTCCTCTTCCTGCTCCAGCAGGTCGCCCACGAGGTCCTCCAACTCGGTGGGCAGCTCGGCCTGTTCCGTCTTCGACTGCTCGTCGGGCGCTTCCATCGACCATTTCTCGCGGTCGGGCTTGTCGCTGAGCCACTTCTCGATGTTGGCCGTCAGCGTCTTGGCGTTCTCGATGCCGTTATCTTCCAGGGCGGTGGCGATCTCGGTGGCCTTCTTGCTGAGGGCGTCCTTGGCCATGGTCACGTCGGACTTAATGGCCAGCAGTTCCTTCATCATCGTGGGGTTGGCGAAGTCCTGCTGGGCGAGCTGGGAAAAGTCGGTGACGGCCTCGTTGATGAACTTGTCCAGCTTGTCCTGGGCCATCTCGAGGTCCTTGAGCATCTTCTCGTCCTCGGGGGTGAGGTTGTCGATGGGCTTCTTGCTCAGGCGTTCGGTGGCGGCCAGGATCTTGCGTTCCTCTTCCTTGAAGCGGTCGAGGTCGTTCTTGAGCTTTTCGAGCTTCTCCTTGACGTCCGGGGGCAGGTCGGCGCCGGTCTTGGCCTCCTTCTTCTCCTGCTCGCCCTTGCCCAGCGAGGGCATGATGGCCAGGAGCGTCTGGAGCCGCTCGATGATCTGGCGCTGCGTCTTGGCCAGCACGTCGCAGGCCTTGTCGCGCCCCTCGATGGCGGCCAGGCTGGAAATCACCATCGCCTGGTCGATCGCGAGCTGGCCCTCGTTGTTGCCCAGTACGCCGATGGCCTCCTGGATGGTGGCCATCTCGTCGTCGAAGAGTCGCTTGTCCGCCGCCAGCTCCGCCAGCGAGGCCTTGATCTTCCGCTGTCCGGAAGCCAGGCCCGAGCCGGAGGTCTTCAGTTCCTCCAGGCCCGCCAGCTTGGCGGCGATCTTGTTGGCCACGGCCTGCTCCTCCTGCATCTTGAGGATCGCCATCAGCCTGGCCCGCAGTTCCTCGTATCGCTGGGACTTTTCAGCCGCCACCTGCGCGGGGTCCTGGATGACCACCTTGTAGTGCTTGGATTCGCTCTTCTGGCGGCCGAGGTTCAGGTGGGGCAGGTGCCGGTTGTCCTCGACGGTGGCGAAATAGACGATCTCGTCGCCCTTCTTGTAGTCCTTGAGGTCGAGTTCGAAGTCGTACTCCAACTCTGTCTTGGCGCCGAAGGGGGGCACGAAGGTGGGGACCGGGGTGAACTTCTGGCCTTCGAATCCATGCTCCAGGGCGGCGCAGGTGAGCCCGTACTTGTCGCTGAACTTCACGCGGAGCTTGAGCTTCCCGCCGGGCGCGACGTTGGTGTCGCGGTTGGGGACCAGGAAGTCGACCTTGGGAGGGGTGTCCGGCAGGGCGGTGATGCTGTAGTAGCCCTTGGCCAGGCTGCGCCCGCTGGCGCTGAAGGCGTCCATCGTGCCGGGCTCCTCGCCGAGATCGGGCAGGCGCTGGATGATCCGCCCGGACTGATCGCAGAGGGTGACGTGATACGAGCCGTTGGCGTTCACGGGCAGGTCGGCGGAGAAGCTCGTGCCGCTCAGCGAACGGACCATGGTGATGGGCGAGGCCTCCTGCACGTTCAGGACGGCGGCTGGGACCGGCTCGCTGACGCGGACGGTGACGGTGGCGGTCGAGCCGATGGGGGCCTGGATGGACCCGTCGGCGTTCTTGACCGTCCGCTCGCCCAGATTGGTGTAGGGGGGGTAGCGGTAGGCCAGGTCCAGCCCGTCGATCTTGACCTTCTTGAGGACGGTGATGGTGTACCACTCCTTGTCGGTGGGCCATCGCGAGTCGCCGATGCGCACGGCGTACTGGCGGGTCTGCCCGACCTCGCCGATCGGCAGGGCGAAGACGGTGTTGCCCTCGCTGGCCGCCATCGCCTTGGGCTCGTCCTGGTCGGCGAAGAGGACCTCGGCGGGCAGGTCCAGGCCGGACTCGTTGCGGATGCGGGCGACGACGGTGACCGTTTCCTTGGCGAACTTGGTGGTGTCGCCCGGTTCGAGGCTGAGCAGCTCGATGGCGTTCTGGTGGGGGACGAAGGCGGCCGGCGACATCGCTGCCAGCAGGCCGCGCTTGAACGCGCCGCCCTGGAGGGCGATGAACGCGATGAGCAGGACGGCGCTGGCGGCCAGGGCGATGCCCCATCTCTGCAACTGCTGGAGCGAGACCGAGCGGTTGAGGTCGAGCTTGCGGCTGTGTCGGACGGCCTCGTAGATGGCCTGCTGGACGAGTTCGGGGCTGACCTGGTCGCGGTCTCTCGATAGCAGGATGGCGTTGATGAGGTCGTTTCGGGCCTCGGGGGTGGCTTCCTCGACGAATCGGGCGACCTGGGCGTGGTTGTACTTTCGCGACATGGCGCGGATGATGAACCAGAAGAAGGCCGCCGCCCAGACGCTGCATGTCAGGCCCAGCATGACCCAGCGGAGCATCCGCGGGGGCTGGTCGGGCCAGTAGCCGAGCATCAAGGCCAGCACCAGCAGCGAACCCAGCAGGACCGACACGACGGCCACGATGCCCGTGACCAGCGTGAGCGCTCCGCGGCGGGCCCGTACAGCGTCCAATTGATGGCGGATCTCGTCGACCCCACGGTAGTGATGTCCACTGATGGTCGTCATCGCCTGCGTCCTCGTTTCAGTGCCGGCCGGCCCGCCCGTGCCCGGCTGCGCCCACGGCGGCGCGCAGCTAAAGCGCCGGCAGTCCTTTGCCTCGGCGCCGGGCTTTCCGGCGGATCGTCGCTCTCTAGTGTAAACGGCGATTCCGAAAGCCGTATACACCATTTGACGTTTTTTTCGCTCCCGGGTGCCCGGGAAATCGCAATACGGGACTTGCCGATCCAAGAGAAAAGCCCACGGAGGGCCTTTGGGGGGCAGGTCCGTGGGCGTTGGATTGCGTCGAGTCGCTCTCGGGGGTCAGTCGCCGAACTCTTCGGCGTACCAGGCGTGCATCTCGTCGTCGCTGATGGTGGTGGTCCGCCCGGCTTCGTATTCGCGGTCCACCCGGTCGCGGATGGCCAGCAGGCGGGCATCGTCCTTGGGCACGTCCACGCCGTAGTTAGCCTCCAGCCAGTGCTTGATGCCCGCGGCGCCGGACTTGTCGGTGATGGCCACCGAGGGGTTGCGCCCCAGGATGGCCTGGGTGTCGAAGCAGTTGTAGATCTCCTCGCTCTTGAGCAGCCCGTCGGCGTGGATGCCGGCCTTGGTGACGTTGAAGTCCCGCCCCACCAGGGGGAAGTTGGTCGGCACCTCGTATCCGATCTCGCGGGCGTAATACTCGGCGATCTCGGTGATCACGGCGTAATTGACCTTGTCGCTCATTCCCTTGAGCTGGGCGGCCTCGATCACCATCGCCTCCAGCGGGGTGTTGCCCGTCCGCTCGCCGATGCCCAGCAGGCTGCTGTTGCACGCGCAGCACCCGTACAGCCACGCGGTGGCCGGGTTGACCAGCACCTTGTGGAAGTCGTCGTGCCCGTGCCATTCGAGCAGCTCGCCCGGCACGCCGGCGTCGTGGATCATGCCGTGGACCAGCCTGGGCACGGACCGGGGCAGGGTAGCCTCGGCCCAGGGCACGGCGAAGCCCATCGTGTCGCACAGGCGGATCTTGACGTCGATGCCGGACTCCTGGCGCAGCCGCATCAGCTCGATCGAGAAGGGCACGACGAACCCGTAGAAGTCGGCCCGGGTGACGTCCTCGAAGTGGCAGCGCGGGCGGATGCCCTCTTCCAGGGCGGAGCGGACGATGTCCAGGTACTGCTCCATCGCCTGCTTGCGGGTCTTCTTGAGCTTCAGGAACACGTGGTAGTCGCTGCAGCTTGTCAGGATGCCCGTTTCCTTCAGGCCCATCTCCTTGACCAGCTTGAAGTCGCTCTTGACCGCCCGGATCCACCCGGTGACCTGGGGGTAATCGAAGCCCAGGTCCACGCAGGCCTCGACGGCCTGGCGGTCCTTGGGCGAATACAGGAAGAACTCGCTCTGGCGAAGGAGCCCGCTGCCGCCGTCGAGGCGGTGTTCCAGGGTGAACAGGTCCACGATCTGCTGGACGCTGTAGGGCGGGCGCGACTGCTGCCCGTCGCGGAACGTGGTGTCGGTGATCCACATATCGGCCGCCGGGGCCATGGGCACCGGCCGGCCGTCGAATTCCACCCGGGGCAGGCGGGTGTACGGGAACAGCTCCCGGTAGAGGTTCGGCTCGTCGATATTCTGAAGCTTATATGTCGGATTTGGCGTCAAAAGCGTTCACCTTCCATGTTGGTCGCGTGGGCGACGGAATGCTCACCCCCGGCCGCTTGGGCGGCGCCCGAGCGCCGGCCCACGCCGGGTTCTGGATTATACACAAACCAGGGGCCCTTGTAAACGACGGGGAAACTCCTGGTGCTGTCAACTATTGTGTGTAAGTTCCCAGAAGGTGCCATCTGGCCAGTTGGCCGAAGACGGCCCGTTGGACGGCTGAGGCGTCGTAGTGGACGCCCATGGGGTCCAGTCGCATCCGCAGCGT
>JAKJER010000097.1 GCA_022705325.1 Planctomycetota bacterium
CACGCTTTCGGCCCATCGGCGACTATAAAAGCATGCCAAACCCGAGCGCGCCAGTATAATCTGGAGAAAACTCCAAGAAATGTTTAGCGGCCGCGAAAGTTAGCAATCTGAGTGCCGAACAGGATTGATGCCGTCCCCGGATTGCTTGGTCGGGTCTGCCGTCCGCGGAGTTCTCCGCTGCGCGAAAGGACAACGCTCGCGAGGCTCTTCGCGGGCGTTGGGGAACTGCGGTGCGGCGGCGCAGCGTCAGGGTCTTTCGATGCGGCGGTCGCGCGGCGGGGCGTCGGGGCCGGTCGGACGGGCACGGCTGGGCCGCCACTGACCCTTCTGCAGCTTCCGGGCCTTGTCCTGATAATGCAGGAAGGTCGCCTTCTCCTCGAACGTGCCGCGGGCATCGACGGCGGCGAAGCCCTGACGGATGATCTCCAGATTGACCAGCAGACCGTCAGGCGCCCGGTAGAGATACGCGACGCAGTTGCCCTCGGAATCTTCCTCTTCCACGGCGGGGTCGTACACCACGTGGACCGACTCGCCCTGGAGCAGGTTGGTCAGGAAGAGCCCCGTCATCGGCGGTCGTGACGGCCTGGGCAGCCTGGAACGACTGGGAGGACCGTCGGGCCGGTCGCCCTGCACCTGGAGCGGGGCCACGCCGATCATGCGGACCTTCGTCTCCTGTCCGTCAACGTCCAGCACGACGGTCAGGCCGTCGCTCTCCAGGCGGACCACCTTGTACGCGGGGGAGCCGGCGAGGGCCTGATCGGCGTCGGCGGGGGGGGCGGCCGTCTTGGCGGTGGCCTCACCCGCGGGCTGGGCCTGATCGGTGCTCCCGCTGTCGGCTGTCTTGTCCACGACGACGACGCTGGTCCCGGTGTCGGTGATGACGACCGGCTTGGGCGGCCCCAACCGCGTGCGGACGACGGGTGCGGGCGGTTTGGGGGCCGGCCGCAACTTCACCGGCTTGGGCGAAGGCCTCGGCCGGTGCACCGGCGGGCGTGGCGGCGCCGCCATCGCAGCCAGATGGACCAGGCCCGCGACGGCGGCGGAAACACACAGAATGGTGAACTTGTTGTGTGAAATGTCCATTCTCCCGTTCCTTTCAGTTGAACCAGACCATGATCGCCCGCGACCGTCACGGGCTCCCCACCCCAAGAATAGAGAGAACCAAGTGCTCTGTCTTTGGGTTCTTCGGTCAGACGGCCTGCGGACGTTAGGGTTTGTGCCCGCTCGACTTGTCGTCGAGGCCGTCCAGGCGGATGAGCAGGATGGTCCCGAGGTCGGTTCGGGGCAGAGTGGCCAGGCAATCGGGCAATGGGCAGTAGTACTGGCTCGCCGAAGCCGGCGCGGAGGCGTCCCAGCTTTCGGCGGGCGTGCGGTCCCAGATGACGGTCCGGACTCCTCGGCTGCGGAGGCGGGCGAGGTCGCCAGGCGAAGGTTGGGCGGGCAGCGGAATGATCTCGCGCCGCCCGGGTGGCGTGGCGAGCTGGCCCAGCAGGCAGCGGTTGTTGCCGCCAAGGGGCCCGACGGCAAGCGGTTCGCCGGCGGCCAGGAGTTCGTCGAATGCGGTGCCAGCCAGGTCGGGGACGGGATAGAACATCAGCAGGGGACGATCGTCCGTCGACGCGGGCGCCGGCCGGATGGCCCAGGGACGAGCGGCCTCGGCATGGAGGTGGCGAAGGCACTTGACCGACTCGAAGCCGAGCAGGCCGGCGAGGGCGAGAAGCCACAGCGCGACAGGAACTCGCGCGAGTGCGGATCGGCGAGTTGTGAACACCGCCGAATGGCAAGCCGGGGTCGGATCGTGGGCGAGTTCGGGCACGCGGGGCTTGGCCAAGACCTGCGAGACCAGCAGCGCCAGCAGCGGCAGGCCCAGCGCGTAAAGCCACAGTGCGTACCGGGCCCACCAGTTCATGGGGGTGACTGCCAGGGCGGCGGCCGCCACCAGGATCAGCAGGAGCCATGTCGTGCGGAAGCCGGCTGGGCGGGCCGGACGGAGCACCCCCGTCAGGGCCAGCAGGATCGCGGGCACGCAGCCGCCCAGCCACAAGAAGCCCAGCCCGCCGAGGCGGGCGTCGTGGCCGGCGATGTTGTCGGGCCAGCCGAAGGCCTGGCTCCACGTGGCCGCCAGGCGGACCAGCGGGTGCAACGGGCGAAGCTCCGGCGGAGTCGAGAAGGCGGGAAAGACAAGCTGCTCGACCGTCTTGCCGGGGAAGACCTGCCGCCCAGCCAGGTACAGCCCGCCGGGATAAAGCGGGCTGCCGGCGTGGTAGAGGTTGCGGACATACCAGTACCCCCCGACGAGGACGGCCAGCCCCGCGGCGGCGGCCAGCAGGGCGGCTGCTGGTGCCAGGCGGGCTCGAGGTCGGCGCGAGCGGGCCCAAAGCAGGACCATCATGCCCATCGCGGCGAAGGTGAGCGCCGCCAGCAGCGGACCGACGGGCTTGACCGCGGCGGCCAGCCCACCCGACAGGCCCAGCGCCGGCAGGACCGCCCACGGCACGCGCCCATGGGCCTGGAGCAGGGTCCAGCCGCGGACCAGGCAGGCAAGCATCGCGATGGCGCAGGAGGCGTAGGCGGAGTCGACGTAGGTCGTCGGCGACTGGCCGATGGTGACCGGCAGGAGCACGTAGACCGCCGCCGCAGCAGCGGCTGCCGGACGGGCGGCGCCCAGGCTGCGTCCGGCCGACAGCAGCCCCAGCACCCCCAACGGCAGGAATACGAGGTTGGCCACGTTGTCCAGCCGTCCGTCGCCCAGCGCCCGCACCAGCAGGAACTGGATGACCTCGGCCCCCTTGGGGTACCCGTTCATGAGGTCCGCGTTGGTCAGCGCGGGGTCGATCCAGTGAACGTAGCCCGCGCGGGCCCAGAAATGGACGACCGGCAGGTGGTACGCGTTGCCGTCCCACGACCAGTCCGGATAGACGTAGGCGACCACCCACAGCGCGACGTAGGCGCCGGCGGCCAGCGCGACCACCAGCCACAGGACCACGCGGAGAGGTAGCGCGAGGAGAACCGATCCGTCGTCGCACGAGAGCCCACCCCTCAGGGGGGGGCTTTGCAGCAGGAAGTAAGCGATCGCGCCCGCGCCCAGTCCGCCCAGCAGGACCGCCTGCGCCAGACCGCCCGTGAGTGGCACTCGCGCCAGGGCCGTCGCCACCACGGCCGCCTGCCAGGCCGCCAGGGTCGCCGCAACGGCGGACAGGGCGGCAAAGGACCGCCGGCCAGGCACGTGCACATGTGCGCTTTCGTCCATCGCCGGGCGAGTATATCGCAAGCGGTCCCCGCTGCGAAGCCGCGAGCGTTTCAGAAGAGCGCAGGCCGAGTCAAATTCGCTTGCCAGCCGCCCCGCAATGGCCGTAGGGTATGGTCCGTTTTGCACCGCGTCACCTGTCGAAGAAAGGAACCGCCCCATGAGTGAACAGGACCTCTCGAACGCGAACCGGCCGTGGTGGAAGGAATTGACCCGCTACCACTGGTGGATCCTGATCATTGCGATCCTGGGTTGGATGTTCGACACGATGGACCAGCGGTTGTTCGTGATGGCCCGCGGGCGGGCGATGCAGGAGTTGATGGCGCCCCAGCACCGGGCGGCGCGGGAACAGGCCGAGTCCCAGGCCCGATCGGAGGGGAAGGACGAGACGGCCATCGCGGCCGCGGGCAAGGCGGCCGTCAAGTCCACCGACGAGTTCTACGGCGGGCTGGTGACGGCCTTGCTGCTGATCGGCTGGGCGACCGGCGGGATCTTCTTCGGCGTGATGGGTGACCGCTGGGGCCGGTGCAAGACGATGTTGCTGACGATCCTGGTGTACTCCATCTTCACGGGGCTGTCGGCGTTCTCGGTTTCATGGTGGGACTTCGCCCTCTACCGATTCCTGACCGGGGCGGGGGTGG
>JAKJER010000036.1 GCA_022705325.1 Planctomycetota bacterium
AACGCGTCGTTGCCGAGCCCGCCGGTGAGGTTCTCGATGCCGCTGAAGGCCAGTTCCGGCACGGTTCCGGCGTCGGCGCCGTCGATGGTGAACGTCACCCCGCTGTCGGGGCCGATGAGCGTGTCGCTCCGGCCGCTGCCGATCAGGCGGTCGATGCCGCTGAACGTCCCGCCGATGCCGGTGGCGGTGTGCGCTTGGAGGTTGACCGTCACGGCGGCTGCATACCCGCTGTAGTCCAGCGTGTCGTCGCCGTCGGTGTCGTTCAGGTTGCCCGTCAGGCTCCCATCGCCCACGAAAGCGAACGCGTCGTTGCCGCTCCCGCCGGTGAGGTTCTCGATGCCGCTGAAGGCCAGTTCCGGCACGGTTCCGGCGTCGGCGCCGTCGATGGTGAACGTTACCCCGCTGTCGGGGCCGATGAGCGTGTCGCTCCGGCCGCTGCCGATCAGGCGGTCGATGCCGCTGAACGTCCCGCCGATGCCGGTGGCGGTGTGCGTCTGGAGGTTGACCGTTACGGCCTGGTCGTAGGCGAGGAAGTCCTTGGTGTCGTTGCCGTCGGAGTCGTTCAGGTTGCCCGCCAGGCTCCCGCCGGGCAGGAAGGCGAACGTGTCGTTGCCGATCCCGCCGGTGAGGTTCTCGACTCCGGCGAACGTGACGCCGGCTACGGTTCCCGCGTTGGGGCCACTGATGCTGAACGTGGCCCCGGCGTCGGGTCCGACCAGCGTGTCGTTGCCGCCGCCGGCCTGGACGGTGATGCCGGGCGAGCCCGCCGTCACGCGGACGGTGTCGTCGCCGCCGCCCAGCAGGAGCGTTTCGACGTTGTTCCCGTTGTGCACCAGCGTACCGCCGGTCGTGTTGCTGACGCTCAGGCTGCCGATCGTCGCGGTCAGCGACGAACTCAAGGCCGTCAGATCGACGGTATCCCCGCCTCCGCCGGCCTGCTCGATGACCTCAACGTTTCCGAAACCGCCTTCGAGGACGTAGCGGTCATCGCCCGCCCCGCCCTCCAGTGTGTCGTCGTCCGATCCGGGATAGAGCCAGTCGCCTCCGCCGCCGCCCACGAGGTAGTCGCGTCCGCCCTGGCCGTAGAGGCTGTCGCTGCCCGAGCCGCCCGTGAGGCGGTCGATTCCCGTCCCGCCCCGCAGCGTGGACGGCACGGTGATGGTGCTGCTCAGCACGATGTGGTCATTCCCGTCTCCGGCGTCGGCCTCGATCCGCAGGACGTTGTCGTAGGTCTTGGTCGTGCCGAACGAGGAGACCTCAATCTTCTGGCCCCTGGCGGTGCCCGCCCCGGCTGAATCAAGGACGAACGTCTCGTCGATCTCGTCGGTGTAGGCCCCGCGGCGGTTGGCGTCGGCGCCGACGAATAGGTGCAGCGTGCCGCCGGCGTCCACCTCGCCCAGGTAGACCTCCGGCTGGGGCATGGGGGCCTGCGGGTTGATGTGGCCGAAGCTGACGGTGAACGACTCCCACCACCACAGGACCCGGTAGCGGACCAGGACGTCCATCAGGCCGCTGGCGGAGTTGTAGCGAACCTCCAGACTGCCGCTCCAGACGTTGATCCACGCCAGCCAGGCGTTCGCTTCGACCGTGCCGTTCAAGTTGAAGACCGACCCGATCTGCGAGATGGCGATCGAGGCCGTCCCGTCCAGGCCCAGCGCGTGAGAGCCCAGGCTCAGGTAGCCGTCGAAATAGAGGTCGTACTGTCCGTCGCTCTGGATCCACCCACTGGCGTCAATGGAGGCCAGCGAGAACAGGCTGCAATGGAAACTGGTCAACTCCAGCCTGAACGTGCCGTTAACGAACTGTGCGTATCCCGATCCGTCGAACTTCAGTACGCCCAGCAGGGTCATGGCGGAGTTGGAGAAGTCAATCCGGGCGTACTTGGCCGGCAGGCCGTCCGACTGGACCGACCGGGTGTTGATCTCGAGGCCCAGCGTGGAGCTCATCGTCATGATGCCCGGGATGCCCAGCGGGTGATCCGGGTCCACGCCCAGTCCCACGTCCAGCACCAGGCCGGGATGCCCGTCGTAGTACAGCTTGCCCAGGCCGCTGACGTAGACGCGACCGTTGAAGAAGTTGATCTCCGCGTCGACGTCCACGCCGATGTAGCCGGACCGGATGGCGAAGTCGAACGTGCCGTGCATCGAGACCCACAGGGCGGTCATCGTCCCGTCGGCGTGAACCGTGAAGCGATTTTCCGCCTCGACCAGGATCCCGCCCACGGTGACGTCCTGTCCGGTGGTATTGACCTCGGCCGAGCACGTCGCCGACAGCGACAGGAGGGGAATGCCCAGTCCGGCGTTGAGGGTTGCGTTCAGGGCGCCCGCCAGGCCCTGTTCGTCGAGGCGCATCCCGCCGTCCAGCGTCCAGACGATGGGCCCCAGGACGACCAGGCCGTGAGCGTCGATCTCCATCGCCCAGGTCTCGATGGCGAAGTCGAACGTGCCCTCCACCGTCGCCAGGCCCAGGACGTTCAGCCCGCCGTCGGCGTGGAAGACGAAGTACTCGTCCGCGTCGACCTGGATTCCCGCGACCTCGGTGTCCTGGCCGGTCAGGTTCATCTTGCCGGTGATGTCGGCCACCAGCGTGAAGCCCAGGTCGTCCGGGATGCCGTCGTCCAGGCTGGCGTCGAAGGCGGCCACCAGGCCGTCCTCGTCGATCCGCATCCCGCCGTCCAGCGTCCAGACGATGGTGAACAGCGTCGCCTGGGCGTCGAAGTCGATCTCCAGTTCGTTCAGCGTGAGCAGCATGTGGAACATGCCGTCCAGCGTGGCCAGGCCCGCCACCTCCAGCGTGCCGTCCACGTCCAGGCGCAGGTACGGCCCGGCCGGGTCGCCCGGATACGGCGAGCCGGGCACCGAGACCGTGCCGCCCTCGAGGCCGGGCAGGTCGTCCGGGACCGTCAGCGTGATGAGTTGCGAGGACGTGTTGAGGGCCATGTCGATCTCGCCCTCGAGGGTCAGGTCCAGTTCGTCGGGGAAATTGGAGCTCACGGTCGCGTCGAAGACGGCGGCCAGGCCCGCCGGGGACAGCGACAGGAACCCCAGCACGTCCAGGCTCAGCAGCGGCGGCTCCGCGTCCTGCGGGTCCTCCAGCAAGTACGCCGTCCCCGCGATCAGGGCCTCCACGCCCAGCGGGTCGAGATTCAGATACGCCAGGCCGTGCATCGTGAACCACTCGACGTCGAACAGGCGGAACTGGAAGCCGCCCGCGGCCAGCAGGCTCAGCGACAGCGGGTCCAGGTCCCACGTGTACTGGGCCCCGCCGAGGTTGGGGTCGTCGGCGGGCATGGTCACCGTGACCGTTTCGATCTCGGGCGAGGTGTTGATCCGGAGCAGGCCGCTGGCCCCCGTGTCGTCCGGGTCGTACGGGTCGGCGGTGAAGGCGTATATGCCCGCCGCCCGCAAGGCCTCCAGGTTCGTCTGCACGTACAGCGCCCCGTGCATCTCGGGCAGGTTCCACGTCGCCCCGTAGTCGTCGACGTACTCCCAGGTGTCGATGACCAGCGTGCCGGCCGCCTGCCCGATGTCGCCCAGGTACGTCACGCTCAGTTCGGCGGTGACGGTCATGGTGAACAGCAGGTCCCAGTCCGACGTCAGCAGCGTGTCCAGCCCGTCCAGGGAGAGCACGAAGTCGCCTTCGAGAGTGGCTTCGGCCAGACCCAGCGCGGTGAGTTCCGCGCCGCCGCCCACGCGCATCTGCATGGTGTGGGCGGTTTCGAGGATGGAACTGATCGGGTCGCCGTACTCGTCCAGGAAGAGGATCTCCGCGTAGCCGTACACGCTGGCGATGCGCGGCGCGCCCGGCAGGTCGACCAGGAACGCGAACTGGGCGTTGCCCGCCTGGATGTTCGCCAGGCTGCCGAAGAGGTACATCTTGACGCCCTCGATCATCCCGCCGCCGAACTCCACGTCGGCCTGGAGCATCGCCCGCCCGCTCGTGTCGATCATGACGGTGGCGTCGGCGGCGAAGGCGGCCTGCGTGGCGTAGGCCGAGAACACCTTGCCCCCGCCCGTGATGACCATCGGCGCGCTGAACAGGCCCAGCAGGCTTGCGCCCGACTGAAGCTGGGCCAGCGCCTGATCGCGAAGGTTGGCCGACCACTGCGTCCAGCTCATCTCGCCCGGGATGGCGAACGCGTCGCTCCGCAGCATCGTCGGGTCAAGCTGCCCGTACTCGTCCACCGGGTCCGGCAGCGAGCTGTAGAACGACACGCCCGCGCGGAACCCGCCGATGGACAGCCCGGAGTTCGGCTCCAGCAGGATCGGAACGTCCGCGTACCCGTAGAAGGCCAGCGGGCCCAGCTCCGAGAAGCCCAGGCGCAACTGGAACTCGAAACCCGGCAGGCCCAGCTTGCCGCCGAAGCCCGCGTACAGCAGCGTGCCCTCGTAGGGAGCGAACGGGTCGGTGACCTCCTGGAAACTGGCGTCGTAGCGGATGATCCCCAGCGTGCCCTCGGCGCCGATGCTGCCGCCGAAAAGCTCGCCCCCGATGCTGAACGACGCGGCGTCCAGGCCCACCAGCGGGTTGCGCCCGGCCAGCAACTCGCCCACGTCGAAGCGGGCGTTGGTGACCGAGCCCTCGACGTTCATCGGCAGACCCAGGTCCTCGAACATCGCCCCGATCGAGCCCGACAGCACCACCTGGAAGTCCAGCGGGTCGGCGCCGAAGTCGGGCCAGTAGGCCCCCAGTTCGGCCACCGTCACCGAGACCCACGTCGGCCAGCCGAGTTGCTGCATCGCTTTGTTGAAGTCGGCGTCCTTCACCCACACGCCGAAGCCCGGCAGGGCCCGCAGCGCCCCCGCGCCGGTGATGCCGAAGTGTCCGCCGCCCACGCTCACGCTGAGCAGGTCGGCCACTTTGAGCGTCCCGTTCAACTCGCCCACTTCCAACAGGAGTTCGTCGTCCCCCGCCCCGGTGTCCAGGTTGATCCCGCTGGCCGAGAAGGTGAAGTAGTCGGTCAGCTTGACCTCCAGCTTGTCCAGCATGAACTGCACCGAGAGCAGTTCGCCCGTGCTGGAGAAGCTCAGGCCCGCGCTGGTGCCCTTGCCGTCCTTGTCGGAGTCCGAGATGCTGATCTGGAACGGGGCGTCGTCCATCTCGGGGAACAAGCCGGCCGAGGCGGCGAAGATCTCGATCCCGCCGGAGATCGACAGGCTTGGGCTGAAGGTCAGGTCGAAGTTGGTGATCCCCACGCCCACGCCGCCCAGGCTCAGCAGGGGCTGGTCGTCCGAGCCGCCGAATGTCACCTCGCCCGTGTACGAGACCGACAGCTCGCCGAAGGCGAAGCCGTCCGTGCGGACCTCCAGGCCCGACAGCGACCCCTGCACCGCGCCGCTCGATCCGGGCAGCTTCAGCAGCGGGAAGCTGATCGTCCCGGAGTCGACCGTCGCCAGCGTCTGCGGCCCGGACGCGTCCGGATCGTAGCCGATGGAAATCCCCTCGGCCTGCGCGGTGAACACCTGCCCCATCGACAGCGACAGGCCGTCCACCGTCAGGGAGAACCCGCCTCCCACTTCGTACGTGCCGACCAGCGCCCAGTCGTCGGCGTCGTCTCCGTCGGTCATGGATGCCCCGAAGGAGTCCCAATCGGGGAACAGGGCGCCCGAGCCCATCGACAACGAGGCCGATCCGCCCGTCAACTGCCCGCCGCTCACCGTGACGCTTTCGACCGTGATCGACACCCCGTCGATGGTCAGGAAGCCTCCCAGGTCGGCCTGTGGAAGGGTCACCGTCTGCGGCCCGGCGTTCTGGGCGTAGTCGATCATCGCCGCCTGGACCGCCGACAGCAGATCGGTGCCGCTCAGCAACAGCCGCTGCTCCAACATCTCCATCAGGCAAGGTCGGCGACCGTCCGACAGGCGCGATGAGTCTTCAAGAGTGGCGATCACGGGGGAATCTTCCTGGCGTATGCGGTTCATGCCGCACCTCCCGGTAGCTTACGGACCGTACGAGGGTCGTTGGTTGCTGCGATAGCGAGATGCAGGGCCAATACATCCGGGGGAAGCGGTCACACAACAGCACCGGGGCCGAGGGACGGCCCAAGCGAAAGTCCGCGTCCCCACACAGATCAATTGTAGCGCTCCCCCAAGAACCGTCAACCTCAAAACTCCCCGGGAACCCGCCCCTGCGCCCGAGCGCGAGAGGAGAGAACGCCGGCTCACCTGCGGCGACGGTGTCATGCCCTCCGGCGAATCGTCTGACGTGGCGAATCGCCGGGGGGCCGAAGGGCGGCCGGGTCTATTGGACCGGCCTGCCCGCGCGCGGCGCTCTGCGCGCGACAGGCCCCGCCGGCGGGGCCGACGGGGCCTGGTGAATCGCTCGGGCCGCCTAGGCCTGGACGATGGCGCCGATGGGGCAGGCGTCGACGCAGGTGCCGCAGTCGATGCAGGCGTCGGGATCGATGGAGAACTTGTCGCCCTCCTTGATGGCCTCGGCCGGGCACGAGTCCTTGCACGTCCCGCAGGCGGTGCACTCGTCAGTGATCTTGAATGCCATGTATCAGACTCCTTCTTGAGGCAGTAATGTTGGCCCGCACCGAACCACGGACGGGCGTCAGTGTCACAGACCCGTATACTACGGCGCGGCGGGCGGGCAGTTCAAGCGGGATTTGCGGCCAGGCGCCAGCACGCCAGCCTGCCCAATGCGGTTCACTCGCGAAACACGCTCGCGGGGTCCGGGTTGACGCTCGTGAATTCCGCATTCCGCAACCTGCCTGCCGACAGGCAGGTCCGCATTCCACAATCCTACTCCAGCGGCTTGAGCACAATCCCGGTCGTCAGCTTGGGGTAGAAGTAGGTGCTCTTATGGGGCATGACGGCCCCGGCGTCGGCGATGGCCTCGACGCTGCGCATCTTCGTCGCCTGGAGGCAGACGCCGAGCTGGGCCTGGCCCGACTGGACGGCCGCCGCGACGGCGGGCCCGTCGGGCGTGTAGTCGATGGTCGTCCGCTCGGTCTTCCAGGGCGCCAGCGCCTTGTCGATGATGAGCTTGTGCAGGATCGCCACGTCCAGCTCGCGCCAGGCGTCGAGTTCGTCGGGAGCGGCCTGCTTCATCGCGCCCGGATCGACCAGCCGCGCCACGTGCAACTCCTGCCCGTCGCCCCCGAGCAGCGCCATGGCGGCGTCGCCGTGAGGGGCCAGAAGCGCGTCGGCGTCGGACAGGTCGGTTGGGACGCAAGGACGGGTTTCCCAGGCGAACTCGGTAGCGGCCTGGATGAGCTTGTCGATGGAGAAGTCCTCGGCCAGCCCGCGGATGACACGGTGGGTGGGCAGGATTCTCATGCCGGGGTCGTCTCGGCTGACCAGGGCGAACTGGACGAAGTTGGCCGGGTGCTCCGGATCGAGCGTTCCCTCGGCCTGGAGCAGGTCGCGGTAATTCAGGGCGGTGGTGTAGCGGTGGTGCCCGTCGGCGATGTAGACCTTCTTCTCGGCCAGCAGGCCGCGAATGTGCTCGATGCGGGGGGAACCGTCGATGACCCAGAGCTTCTCGCCCACGCCGCGGATCTCGCCCCAGGCGTCGGGCTGGCCCTGGGCCAGGCTGCGAAGCGTGCAATGGATCTCCTGGCCGGGCGAGTCTCGGAAGAAGCCGAAGATGGGCGAGAGCTGCATGCGGGTGCGCTGGGTGAGCTTGAGGCGATCGGCCTTGGGCCCGGCGAAGGTCTTCTCGTGGGGGATGACGTCCTGCCCGAACGGCGTGGCCCGCACGCCGGCGAGGAGGGCGGTGCGGACGTACTGCCGCCCGGCCCACTGGTAGGTCTGCTCGTAGACGTAGAGACAGGGCTTGTCGTCGCGAACGAGCGTGCCGTCGCTCATCCACCTGGCCAGCAGCTCGCCGGCCTGCTGGTACGCCTGGTCTGGCCCGACCTCCTTGGGCGGCACGTGGGGCAGGTCCACGGAAACGATGTTGCGATCGCTGCGGGCCTGGAGGTCCCGCTTGTCCTGAACGGTCAGCACGTCGTAGGGCGGCGCCAGGAAGGGGCTGATGTCTCCTCCGTCCTGCGGGCGATACCGCCATCCGGCGAACGGTCGAATGTCCATACGGCTCTCAATTCCTTTCACAAATGGGCACTGAATTCACGAAAACAACGGTCGCAAAGCATAACGCGGCGGGAGGGGGGGAATTCCACTTGAAATGCCGGGGACGGGCCATACCATAGTAGGCGGCCGTAACGTATGCCGCCCTCCGTGGCTACGGCGGCGGATCCGGCGGGAGGCCGGCGCTATGGCAGATCGAGTCCCCGCAACCTCTTGCAGCCGTTGAAAGGAACACAGAGATGACAAGAGCAATCTCAATGACAGGGGTGGTACTGGCAGCGCTGGTGGTGCTGGGCAGCGTAGGGTGCGTCAGCCAGCAGGAATACCAGAAGCAGGCGGTACAGTTGCAGGATGCCCAGTCGCAAATGGAGAAGGCCCAGACGCAGATGAAGACCGCCCAGGCGGACCTGGCCAAGCAACAGCAATCGCTCCAGACGACCCAGGCGGACCTGGCGGCCGCCAAGAAGACCTCCGACGCCCAGGGCGAGCAGATCAAGAAGCTCCAGGCCGATCTGACCAAGTGCCAGAAGGACCTGGACACCTGCCGCAAGGCCGGCGCCGACGCCAAGGCCGACGCCGCCCAGAAGGCTGACGCCCTCAAGACCTGCCAGACCAACCTCAAGACCGCCCAGGCCGACCTCAAGACCGCCCAGGCCGACCTCAAGACGTCCCAGGCCGACCTGACCCAGGCCAAGAAGGACGCCGCCAAGGCCGACCAACTCCAGAAGACCGTCGATCAGCAGAAGCAGCAGATCCAGGACCTCCAGGAGAAGATCGCCGATCTCCAGCAGCAGCTTCAGAAGGCCAAGTCCGCGCCCAAAGCGCCAAGGAAGGGCACCAAGACGCCGGCTGTGGACGGGGGCGCCACGAAATAGCCCGTCACCGGGCACGCCCCTGAACGGGAGCCATGGGAATTGTTCGGCCGATGGGATGCATTCCCATTCTGGTCGCGACTCTCATGGCTCCTGTCGCGTTATCTGCCGGGACCGTCCGCATCCGTCTGAGATTCCTTCTGGCCGGAGCCCGCGGCAAAAAAAACGGACAGGCCCGGCGGGAGGGTCCGGGCCTGTCCAAGTTCGGGTTGGGAAAGGAGGAGAAACCAACCCGTTCCGCAGTCCACTTCCACCCTACGATATCCTTTTTGCGGAGGCCCAGCCGGGGCCAGAATATCTGCGTTTTTCTGCTGGCGGCCCCGCAAAAAAGAAGCAGACCCGGCGGGAGGAGCCGGGTCTGCCTTCTTTCGGGTTGGAAAAGGAGGAGAAACCAACCCGTCTGCAGTCCACACCAGTACATACGCACGAGCAGGGGGCCGGGTTCGCGCGAAGAATCGGGTTCGCCGGTCCCGCTCATCGCGGCCGTGCAAAAACGGAGCGAGCCCGGCGGGAGGGTCCGGGCTCGTCCAAAGCTCGGGTTGGGAAAGGAGGAGAAACCAACCCGTTCTGCAGTCCACACAGATACTACGATTTGCTTCGGACGGGAGGCTTATTCAAAAGCGAAAAAAATGCGGAGAGGAGGGAGAATCTTCTTCGCCCGCTCCAGGAGGCGGGCAGACTGCTGCGGTCCGATGGTCCCGGCGTGCGACAGGGCCGAGGCTACTTCTCGGGCAACAGGATAACCGGCGCCTCGCCGGAGTCCTTGGGCGTCGCGGGCTTGACGGCGGCCGGCTTGGTCGTCGGCGAGGCCGGTCCGGTCCCAACCAGCACGGGCGTCGTGCCGCTTTCGAGCTTCTCCAGGTCCTGCTTGGCCTGGGCGGCGGCGGCGGTCTGCGCGTGGGCCTGGATGATCGCCCGGTACATGACCTTGGCCCGGGCGACGGTGGCCGGTTCCTGGGCCATCCGGCGGGCGTCGAGAAGGAGGTCGTTGGCGTCTTCTTCCTTGCGCAGGCGGGCCAGTTCGACCGCCACTTCCTTCTTCTGGGCCAGCAGATCGCGGAGTTTCTTGGCGGCCTTGCCCGTGGCGGCCAGCTCGGGCGGGTAGTTCCGCTGGATGCGGTCGTAAGCCAGGGCCGCCTGAGGGAGTTGTCCGTCGACGACGAGTTGGTCGGCGGCCTGCAGGGAGTCTTCGCTCTTATGCTCGATGTCGAGGGCGAGTTTCTTTCGCTCTTCGATGAGCTTCTTGGGGTACCACAGGCTGGCCAGGCGGGGCAGGACGACCGAGGCCTTCTTGGCCTGCCCGGCGTCGAGGTCCTTTCGGGCCTGGTCGAGCATGTCCTGCGCCTTCTTGCGGTCCTGCTCGTTGATGGGCGGGTGCTTGCGGGCCACGGCGACCACTCGCTCGCGCCAATTGCCCTGCCCGCGCATCTTGATGCTGTTCGCGTCGCCGCCGTCGATGAAGTCGCCCTCGGGCGTGGCGATCACCCAGATCGGGATGGCGACCCTGCCGTCCTTGCCCGCCACCTTGCTCATGTGTTCCCGGACCTGCCCGCCGGCTACGTTCAGGTCGATCTCGCCCACCTCGAACAGGTTGACGATCACCCGCGAGCCTTGGTCCTTGAGCATGTAGTCGCGCAACTGGTCGCTGCCGCCCTTCATCTCCTTGCCCATGACGTAGACGATCAGCACCGGGCGCCCGGACTTCTCGGCGTCGTCCAGCAGTTCCTTCATGCCCGTGTGGAGCTTGCCCGCGCGGGCCGGCAGGGACAGGGCCAGCAGACAGCACACGCTCAACAGTACTCTGCGCGACATTTTGCACCTCCGCCAGATGTCGGAGTGTATTCTATCGCGGCCGGTCCGCAACGCCAACCTTCTGCTTGGCGCCGCTCGGACGGTCAACGTCGCCGTCCCGGAGATCGGCGAGGCGAATGGCGTTCCCCCAGCCGCCTATCCGTTGAGCGTCCAGCCGTCGCGGTACTTCTTCTGAATGAACGGATCGGCCTCGCCGCAGTTGGTCGCCTTGAGGGCCTTGGCGTCCCAGTCGAGCTTCTTGCCCGCGCGATAGGCCACCAGGGCCAGCAGGTTGTGCTCGATCATCGCGCCGCTGTAGTCGAAGTTGCACAGCGTGGGCTTGCCCGTCTTGCAGGCGATCAGCCACTCCTCGTGATGGCCCGGCGAGCGAGGGATGAGCTGCTCTTCCTTGGGCGAGGCGTACTGCGTCATGTCGCCGGCGGTGGGCATCAGCACGCGGTAGTTGTAGTCCGCCAGCAGGAAGCCCTTGTCGCCTTTGAAGATCGCGCCCTTGAACATCTTGTCGCGGTTGAAGATCTCCGAGGGCACGCCGGGCTTCTTCCCGCCGTCGTACCAGTACATCTTGACGGCCGGGCGCCAGTCGTTGGCCGGATGGTCCCACTCCGCCGTCAGCCACTGCGGGCAGGTGGCCTTGTTGATGGGGGTGCCTTCAGCCTTGCAGGTGGTGGGGAAGCGCAGGTCGTAGGCCCAGTAGGCGATGTCGATGAGGTGGCTGCCCATGTCGCCGATCTGGCCGCTGCCGAAGTCCCAGAAGCGGTTCCACGCCAGGCACCCGCCCAGATAGCCCGGGTTGTAGGGGTGCATGGACGAGGGGCCGATCCACAGGTCCCAGTCCAGGTGCTCTGGGACGGGCTTGACTTCCGGCAGATAGTCGCCGCCGGCCGGCGTGCGGCTGCACCACACGCGGACCTCCTGCGGCTTGCCGATGGCCCCGCCGCGGATCAGCTCGACGACGCGGCGGTAGTTGTCGGTGGCGTGGATCTGCGTGCCCATCTGGGTCGCCACCTTGCCGTTGTTCTTGAGGTAGGCCTCGCGGACCGCGCGGGCCTCGTGGACGGAGTTGGCCAGCGGTTTCTCGCAGTACACGTGCTTGCCGCGGTTGAGGGCCCAGACGTTCACGAACGCGTGCGTGTGGTCGGTCGTGGAGCAGACGACCGCGTCGATGTCTTTCTGGTCGAGGCACTTTCGCCAGTCGCTGTAGGTCTTGGCATTGGGGAAGGCCTTGGCCGCGTTGGCCAGGTTCTTGGCGTTGACGTCGCAGAGGGCGACGATGTTCTCCTTCTTGACCGCGCCGAAGTTGGCCCCGCCCCGTCCGGCCACCCCGACGACGGCGACGTTGAGCTTGTTGCTGGGCACGTCCGCCCCGCGGACAAGGGTGGAGGGGAGGATGAAGAATCCAGCCCCGGCCAGCGATGCGTTCTTGACGAAGCGGCGACGGTTGAGCCTTCGGTTCATCTGTGTGCTCCTTCGCAAAAGGGCAAGAGGGTGACAGTGCGTGTATACAGGTCAACGCCCCAACGGCGGCGGCATTGTCAGCAAACCTGCACGGTCGCGTCGCGCCGTGCCCGGTCTTGTTTGCTCACTCCGCCAGGGCGCGAATCGCCGCCGCGGCGGCGGGCAGGCTGGTGGCGGCGGCCTCGGGGCCGACGCGGACCGTGCCGTCCCACTGGTCGTCGTGTTCGGCGAAAAAGGCCTCGAGCGGGGCGTACACCATGCGGCCGCAGAACCGCTGGGCGTCTAGCCGCAGGGCGTCGCTTCGGGCGGTCGGCCTGTCCGCAAGGACCGCCTCCGCCGAGACTTGGCGGAGCACGCCGCAGGCCAGGGCGGTCAGCTCGGTGGTGGGGGGGCGGCCGGGTCTGCCCAGGCCGCCTCGCTCGTCGTCGGGCGCGGCGCGGTCAGCAAAGGCCAGGCCGCAGGCGGCCAACACCTCGTCGAGCCGTTCGATCGTGAGAGCGGATTCGTCCGCCCGGCCCCGGGTGGCCGGTTGGTCGCTCGGGCCGGTAACGACCCCTTCCGCCTTGCCGGCGAGCTTGAGCGGCAGTCGGGCCTGCAAGGCCCACAGCGTCTGGGCGGGCGTGAGTTCGATGCCTTCCCGCGGCCAGGCGGGCAGGCGGCTGGGTCGCTCGGCGGGTCCTGCGGAGAATAGCGCCAGCCGGGCCAGGCAGATGGCTTCGGGATCGGCCGGGCCGGAAACCGACCCGTCGATGCTGGGCGAGACCTGGGCGTTGGCGTCGGTGGCGAAGCGGATGGCGGCCAGCAGGCGCTGGCGGAGGTCCCGCTCGCTTTGTGCGGTGCGGTGTTCCAGGGCGAGGGCCAGCAGGGCGGTTGCCGCGAGCTGGTCCCGGGCACTGGGGGACTGGACGTAGGCGGCCTGGTCGGTCTGGCGGACGGTGGAGGCCGCCAGGGCGAGCGGTTTGTCGAGGGCTGCCTGGACCTTCGGGTCGCGGCGGGCGTGGGCCAGGCGGGCCAGGGCCCAGCAGGCGTGGAGGTTGTCCAGCAGCGGGGAGGGCTGCTTGGGATCGCGCCAGCGGTCCGTCAGGTCGATCAGGAGGCGCCGCCCGGCCCGGTCGGCTGATCGGGCGAGCATGGCACGGTCGATGGCCTGGTGGGGGACGGGCAACTTCCCTCGCTGTAGCTCGACGACCCGTCCTTCGGGGTAGCTCACGAAGTGGAGCGTCAGGAACGCCGACCACTGGATGGGCTGATCGAAGTCTTCACGGGTCAGACCCAGGTCCCTCAGGCATCGCCTTCGCAGGTCGGACGCGTCGAGCCCTTCCACGTAGGCGGTCGATGGCAGGGCCCAGGCAGATCGCGTCCCGCGATGGGCCCGCAGACCCACCAGACCCGGCTGGACGAGTCGCTCCAGGTCGGTTTGCAGGCGTTGCGCCTCGCCGGGGTGATCTCCGTCGCGCGTTTCCTGGCCGACCAGGACGGGCGGGCCCGACACCTCCACTTCGACCACGAGGCCGTCCAGCACGCCCTGGGTGATCACGTCCCCCAGCCCCGGTTGGCGCATAGCCGTCAGTGCAGCCTGTATGACGTTGCGGGGCAGACCGTTCCCGGCCTGGACCGTCTGGGCGATGACCTGCCCGTTGCGGCGGAGGCGGACGGAGGCGGTATAGGGACGACGTTCCAGGCGGGTCAACTCGCCGGGCAGGCTTTGACTCTCGGCGGCTGTCCGCTCCCGCAGATAGGCATGCATGGCCGAGCGGGCCAGCGACACCAGGGCTGCCCCCTCGGCGGAGTCCACCTTCGGGGCAGCCAGTTGGGGCGGCTGGGCGTGAAGGCCGGTAGCGGCCGACAGAACCAGGAGAATCAGGGGGTTTCTTCCCATCTGAGACCTTTATACCCGCCGAGGGGCCGGGGAACAAGCACCAGCCAATGATCCTCCGTGAGGGTGATACCATTAATGCATGGGTATCTTTTCATGATTTGGCCGGCCGATCGGGCCTCTGTAAGATGTGAATAATCATAAAACAATTATTTGTTGGTACTTATGGATTATAAAGGCTTGTGAAAGGCCGCAAAACGGCGATTCTGGGTGTTTCGCCCTATATTTGTTTTTGCTGCCGGGGGCGTTTTTTGATTGAAACGGCCTGTGACATGCGTAAACTCATTATCACTGAAGCACTTTCAGATTATCCTTCGCGATACCTACCGGCTGCCGTCAGGAGATTTCGCGGATGCCCAGTCTCACATACGATGACAGTAGCTTCGCAATCGACGGCAAGCGGATTTGGCTGGTCAGCGGTTCGATCCATTACTTCCGCACGCCTGCGGCCTTGTGGCGTGACCGGCTGCTGAAAGCCAAACGAGCTGGCCTGAACTGCATCTCGACCTACCTCGCATGGAACTTCCACGAGGCGGTTGAGGGCAAATGGGATTTCTCGGGCGACCGGGACATTGCGGAGTACGTGCGCCTGGCCGACGAACTGGGCCTGTACGTCATCCTGCGTCCGGGGCCGTACATCTGCGCCGAGTGGGATTTCGGCGGCTTGCCGAGTTGGTTGACGACCAAGACGGGGATCGCCTACCGCACCAGCAACGCCGCGTTCATGCACTACTTTGACAAGTACTTCCGTCAGGTGCTGCCTCGCCTGGCGGAGTTCCAGGTCACGCGCGGGGGCAACATCGTCCTGATCCAGAACGAGAACGAGTATCTCTCGACGACGATGCCCGACCGGTTGAACTACCTGGAGTTCATCAGCCAGCTCTTTCGTCGCAGCGGGTTCGACATTCCCATCGTCACCTGCAACTCGTGTACCGAGCCAGCGTTGCGCGAGTCGATCGAGTGCGTCAACTCCTGGAGCCAGGCCATCCAGCAACTCAAACGGGTCCATCATCGTCAGCACCGCGCGCCGCTGCTGGTGACGGAGTTCTGGCCCGGGTGGTTCGACTCGTGGTCGCAGGCTCACCAGAACCGCGACGCGCGAGAGACCGCCCGGCGGGCGCTGGAGATCCTCGGCTGCGGGGCCCAGTGCAACTACTACATGTTCCATGGCGGGACCAACTTCGGCTTCTGGGGCAGCCGCCATGCCGAATCCGACAACTCTTACCAGACCACCAGCTACGATTTCGACGCCCCGCTGGCCGAGGGCGGCGGGTTCAGCGAGAAGTACTATCTCACCCGCCTGGTGAACCTGACGGCCAACCACATGGGAGCGTTCCTGGCGGCGGCCATGATGGACGAGCAGGCGGCGACGATCCACGACGGGACAGCCGTCCTGAGTACGTCCAGTTCCGCCGGGCGGTGGGCCGTCGTGACCAACAACGGGCGCGACGAGTTCCCCTCCGCCCGCGTCTCGCTGCCGAGCGGGCGGGAGTTGACGGTCTCCCTGGAGGTGCTGGGTGCGACGCTGGTGCCCATCTCGGTCCGCCTGGCGCCGGCCATCGTGCTGGATTACTCGAATCTTACGCCCCTGGGGCTGTTCGCCGACAAGCTGCTGGTCCTTCACGGCCCGGCCGGGTGGCGGGGCGAATTCAGCATCAACGGGCGGGAGCACAAACAGATCGTGCCGGCCGGGCACGACCACGTGCTGATCAGCGACGCCCTGTCGGTGCTGGTGATCAACAGCGCGACGGCCATGCGGACCTGGCCGGTAGGCGAGCACCTGGTGCTCGGGCCGGACTTCGTCGGTGAGACGATCGAGCAGATGACGCCCGCCCCCGACCGCGCATGCACGGTGATGACGCTGGACGGCAAGGTGGTCTCGAGCAAGCCTTTGCCGGCGGCTGGGTCGCACTCGCGCCCCCCGCAGCTCGGCCGGTGGAGCCGCATCAGCGTGTGCACCGAGCCGGCCGACGCGAGCCTGGAGTGGCAGAAGCTGGACCGCCCCAAGGACGTGGATCGCCTGGGGATTCCCCACGGGTACGTGTGGTATCGTTGCGAGTTCAACGAGTCCAAGGCCCGCAAGCGGAAGTTGTTCCTGAGCGACTGCGAGGATCGGGCGACGCTGTACCTCAACCACCAGTTGATCGGCACGTGGGGGCGGGGCGACGGGGCCGTCCGCCAGCCCATCGCCGCCAGCGTCCGCAAAGGCGCCAACGTGCTGGTGGCCCTGGTGGACAACCTGGGACGGCTCAATTACGGCACGCGCCTGGGCGAGCCCAAGGGCCTCTGGGGCGAGGTGTACGACTGCAAGCCCCTGCCCATCAAGAAGGTCAAGCTCAAGGAGCAGACCGACTTCAGCCGGCGCCTGATCCCGAGGCACCTGGCCCACCTGGCCGGAGAGCTGGAGGCCGGGCCCGTGCGCCAGGCCGACGTGGTCGTGCCGCTGACGTCGGTCCAACCGATCCACATCAGCTTCAGCGACCTGCCCGGCCACGTCGTGATCCTGTGCAACGAGCGGGTGGCCGGGTTCTTCGTCAACCACGGCCGCAACTACGGCGACGTGACGCTGGGCCCGGAGCTGCGCAAGGGCAAGAACGTGCTGAAGATCATGCTCTGGGGCGACGTCAGCGAGAAGACCCTCGCCCAACTCCACTTCAACGTGCTCCATGAGTGCGTGACCGAGGGCGGGCGCTGGGCGTTTCGCCCCTGGACCATGCCCCGCGAGCAGGGCCCGATCATCGGCAAGGACAGCCCGGCCTGGTACTCGACCACCTTCAAGTACAGCGCCTCTCACGAGCCGCTCTTCCTGCACCTCATCGGCGCCCGCAAGGGACAGGTCTTCCTCAACGGCCACGACGCCGGACGGTTCTGGACCATCGGGCCCCAGCAGCACTACTACCTGCCGGAGTGCTGGCTCAAAGAGGAGAACGAGTTGATGATCTTCGAGGAGAGCGGGCGAATCCCGGCTGGGTCGCAGCTCTCGTTCCGGCCCCGCGGGCCGTACCGGGACTAGCCGGCGCCAACGGGCCTCCAGCGCGTTCATTTCGCGCTCCGGCCGACCGCCCGGAGCCGATAGCGAAACCTGTTCTTGAAAGGACTCCCCATGACTCGTGCGGTGTGGATTCTGTCGCTGTGTGTCCTGGTGCTGGCGCCGTGGGCGCTGGCGCAGGACGAGCCCGCGGCCACCGACGCCCGACGGGAGGAGATCCTGCGGACGTTCAAGCGCGGGCCGCTCAACGCCCCGCCCGAGGACGCCATGCTGCTGCGGATGCTGATCCAGGTCGGTGCGTTGAAGAACGGCGTGGAGGTGGGCACGGCCAACGGCTATTCCGCCGTGCACATGGGCATCGCGTTCGAACGGACCGGGGGCAAGCTGACGACGATCGAGATCGACCCCAAGGTGGCGGCCGAGGCCCGCGACAATCTGGCCCGCGCGGGCCTGGCCAAGACCGTCTCGGTGGTCGAGGGCGACGCCTTGAAGGTGCTGCCCAAACTCGAAGGCGAATACGACTTCGTGTTCATCGACGCCGTCAAGCGGGATACGCTCAAGTACTTCGAGGCGATCCGTCCGCGCCTGGCGCCCCGCGCGGTGGTGGTGGTGCACAATGCCGTCACGTACGCCTCGGCGATGCAGGACTATCTCGACATGATCCAGGCCAGCAAGGACTATGAGACGGTCATCGTCCGCACCGCGGGCAATCGCGACGGGATGTCCGTCGCCTACCGCAAGCGGTAGAGTCCTGTGTCCGCGGCAGGCGGGTCGGCCGGGTGCGTTTCACGCGGCCGACGCCCGCCCGCGTCTTGCCGGCCGAGCGGTGGTGGGAAGCTGCGATGATAACGGCGATCATACGGCCTGCGGCAGTCCCAGGTCGTCAGCACTGCGTTGGCGGCCTCGGCGCCGGGCAGCAGGGCAACCCTCGCGAGCGCGCCTGCGTCGATGATCGCGGCTCCGGGCGGGTGCTGCGGAGCCTGCATCTGTGCGGGCCGCGCGGGAACGGCCGTCGCGATCGGCAACCCGGTGAGCGGCGCCGAATGCTTCACGGCATCCCTCCGTTGGATGGAATATCCCGTGCACGAAACGGCCTGTTCCCACAAGTCATTGCAGCGCCGCACGGTAGGGCGATCTGCGGAAGAATTTTGACTTGTTTGTCCGGAGGTTTTGCCCTAAGATGCAATGCAGAAGGCCGATAGCGGCAGCCGACGGTGCGTAGCGGGCCTAGCCAGGAGAGACGTCCATGCAGACGATCACGAAGAAAGAGATGGTTGACCGGATAGCCGACTTGACCCGCAACAAGCGCGTGGTCGTCAAGGAAATCCTTCAGGCATTCCTGGACGAGATCATCACCGAGCTGGGGCGCGGCAACCGGCTGGAGTTCCGCGATTTTGGCGTCTTCGAGAGCAAGCAGCGGGCCGCCCGCGTCGCTCAGAACCCCAAGACCCTCCAGCGCGTCCAGGTGCCGCCCAAGCGGACCGTCAAGTTCAAGGTCGGGCGACTGATGAAGCAGAAGCTCCAGGTCCCGCCCGAATGAGTCGCTCCTGCCGGGCCGCGCACGCCCGGCACGCAGGCCGATATACGCCATGCCCCCCAGCCGCCGCTGCCTTTGCAGGTTGCGGCGGCGGTCTTTCGCGTGCGGCGGCGTCCCGACGGAATCCCCATTGGTAAATCCCTTTCCGCCGCGGTACACTCGTCGTGGCAAGGACTGACGTGAAGAGCACACTATGGCCCCTACTGACATAGAGCGTATCGCCCAGTGCGGCGTGGTCGGCGCCGGCGGGGCGGGTTTCCCCACACACGTGAAGCTGGCCGGCAAGGCCGACAGCGTCCTCATCAACGCCGCCGAGTGCGAGCCCCTGCTCCACAAGGACAAGGAAGTGCTCCGCCGCGAGGCCGACGCCGTCCTCGAAGGCCTGGCCCGCGCGATGGGTCTGGTCGGCGCCAATCGGGGCGTGATCGGCATCAAGGAGAAGTACCGCGACGTGATCGACCTGCTGCGCCCCAAACTCGGGCGCGGCATGGAGATCGCTCCCCTTAAGGACGCCTACCCGGCCGGTGACGAATTCATCCTGGTCTACGACGTGCTCGGGCGGGTCATCCCCCCGGGGGGCATCCCGTTGCACCTGGGGGCCGTCGTGATGAACGTCGAGACGGCTGTCAACGTCGCGGTCGGCCGGCCCGTGACCGAGAAGTACCTCACCGTCGCCGGCGCCGTCGCCCAGCCGGTGACGCTTCGCGTGCCGGTGGGCGCGACGCTGTCGGCGTGCGTAGCGGCCGCCGGCGGGGCGACCATCGACGACCCGCAGTACATCGTCGGCGGAGTCATGATGGGCTACCTCGAGCGCAACCACGACGCGCTGGTGGACAAGACCACCGGCGGCGTGATCGTGCTCCCGCGCGACCACGTCGTCGTCCGGCGCCGCCTGAGGGACTGGAAGCAGATGGCCCGCATCGGGCGCAGCGCCTGCGACCAGTGCAGCTTCTGCACCGAGTTGTGCCCGCGATACCTGCTGGGCCATCCCATCGAGCCCCACCGGGCCATGCGGAGCCTCGAGTTCAACCTCGTCGGCGAAGCCAACGTCCTGGGCACCAGCTTCTGCTGCGAGTGCAACCTGTGCAGCCTGTACTCCTGCCCGGAAGACCTGGACCCCCGCGAGGTCTGCGGGCATAACAAGCGGCGCCTCGCCGCCGAGAAACGCCGCTGGGAGAACCCGCCGTTCAACCCGTCGCGGCCGGTCAACCACATGGCCAACCGCAAGGCCCCCATGAAACGGCTGATGCAGAAGCTGGGGCTGATGGGCTTCCACAACACCGGACCGCTGCGAGACCAGGTGCTGCCCGCGCGGCGCGTGGGCATCAAGCTCAAGCAGCACGTGGGCGCGCCGTGCGAGCCGGCCGTCGCGGTCGCCCAGGCCGTGCGCCAGGGCGACGCGATCGGGCGGGTCCCGCTCAAGGACGGCAAGGCCGCCCTGGGCTGCCCCGTGCACGCGTCGATCGACGGCACGGTGCGGGCGATCGAGAACGGCGTGGTCTGGATCGAATCCTGAAAGGCAGTTGCGGCGCCGGGAATGCCCGCGGAAGGCCTTCCGCCAGGGCGGACAGGTCTGCGGACTTTGATCGACGCGAACCGAATACAGTCAGCGAGTGAGAGAACATGGCAGGCCACAAGAGTATTGGCGCGATCGAGCTGTCGAGCATCGCACTGGGTTATCAGGCTCAGGACGAGATGCTCAAGGCCGCGAACGTGGAGGTCCTCATCGCCCGGACGATCTGCTCGGGCAAGTACTTCATCGTCGTCGGCGGGTCCGTCAGCGACGTGAAGGCGGCCGTGCAGGCCGGGTTGAAGAGCGCCGAGGAGGCCGTCATCGACCACCTGGTGATCCCCAACGTGCACGAGGGCGTGTTCGCCGCCCTGGGCCAGTCGGTCGTGCTGGACGCCGATACCGCCGATGCCCTGGGCGTGGTCGAGAGCTACAGCGGGGTCAGCATCGTCGCCGCCGCCGACGCTGCCGCCAAGGCCGCCCGAGTGACGCTCTTTCGCGTCCACGTGGCGATGGCGCTGGGGGGCAAGGGCTTCTGCCTGATGACCGGCAACGTCGCCGACGTCCGCGCCGGCGTGCGGGCGGCCGCCCAGGAAATCCGTGATCGCGGCCTGCTGGTCGCCGAAATCGTCATCCCCCGGCCCAGCAAGGAGTTGTTCGCGGAGTACATCTAGAGGGCTGGGGGCCATGGGGCCGGGGATTCTGGAAGCCCCCGTTCGTAATACGCGCAACGCACAACGCCCGATCCCGCAGGATCGGGCGTTGTCGTAGAATCTGCCGCTGAAGCGCGTCGGGCTACTTGCTCAGCGCCTTCAGTCTCGCCCGAAGACGGCTTCGCAGGGCGTTGTTGATCTTCGCCTGGATCGCCTTTTCCAGGATGGGCTTCTGGTCGTCGGGCTTGATTGTCAGCCCGCGGACGGAGGCGATGTCGAGGATGGCGACGGCGGCTTCGTTGACCGTCTGCGGGTCGTCGAGTTGGTCGGCGGCCAGCTTGAGGCTGCCCAGGGCGGGGGCGGACTTCAGCTCCGCGAGCACGAGCTTCCTGCCGTCGGCCTGCTTGGCCAGCTTCATCAGCTCGGCGAACCGCCCGGCCTTCTGGTCGGCGCTGAGGGCGACGTCGCGTCCGATCAGGGGCACAGCCGCCCGCAGGGCCAGCACCCGCACGGCTGCGTCCTTGTCGTTGGCGGCCAGGTCCATCAGCTTGGGGAGGATGCTGCTGTCGGGCCAGTTGGCCAGCGAGCGCAGGGTGTTCTTGCGCATCTCGACGTCCTGGCCGCCCAAAGCCTCCTGGACGGCGGGGAGGGTCTCGCTGCGTCCGAACCAGCAGATGATCTCCAGCACGTTGGGGCGGGCGGGGCCGCCCTTCTTCCAGGCGTCCATGAGTTGCCTGGCGCACTGCTCGGGCTGCTTGGACCGCCGGCTGACGGCTACCAGCACGTCCTGGAGCGAGCGGCGGACGTCGGGCGAGTCGCTGGCCATCATCCGCTGGAGCAGGTTGGCGTACTGGTCCTGCCCGGCGAGCTGGCGCAGCGCGACCACGGCGCTCTGGCGGACGGCGTCCTGCCGGGCGGACAGACACTCCATGAACAGGGGAACGGCCTCGACGGCATCGCGGGTGGCCAGGGCCAGGATCGCCTCGCCGCGGACGGCCTCGCCGGCGGCCTTGGCCTGGGCGATGAGGGCGGCGTTGACGTCCGCGCCGGGCATGGTCTTGAGCGAGCCGCGGGCGATGGGCATCTCGGCCTTGGCGCCGGCGGCGGCCTCCAGCAACAGCCCGACCTGGGCGCCCTGTCCGGTCGTCCCCAGTGCGGCCAGGGCGGCGATCCGGACGTCTTCGTTGTCGCTGGCGGCGAACCGGGCCACGGCGGGAGCGGCCTTCGCGTCGCCGCGATAGCCCAGTGCGTAGAGCATCATGGCTTGGCGGTAGGGCTTGGCCTTGTCCAGTTCCGCCACGACCGCAGCGGTGACAGCGGAGCACGTGAGTTCGCGAGCCACGCGCAGGCCCACGTTGAACAGGTCCTTCTCGCCGGAGCGCAGCAGCTCGACGACCAGGGGCACGCCCGCTTCCTGGCGGGCCAGGACGGCCCCGCGGGTCGCCTCCAGTACGCGGGGACGCGGAACATCAGCCTTGCGGACGGCGTCGTACAGGGCGGCCGCCTGCTCGCCCTTGCCCGCGTTCATCAGCTCCTCGGCGCAGAGGATGCAGCCCTCGGCGACGGCGGAGCGGACCGCGTCCGGGGCGGCCGGCAGCATCTGCTCGAGCGCCTTGAGGGCCTCGGCCCCGCCGATCCTGCCCAGGCCGGCCGCGGCGGCCGAGACCACCTCGGCGTCGCTGTCCTTCAGGCGGGCCTTGAGCACCTCGACGGCGCCCTTGTCGTATCGCCTGGCCAGCGAGTTGATGGCCCCGACGGCCAGCTTGCCTTGCAGGCGGGCGGCGGCGTCGCGGAGCACCTCGTCGCAGGCCGGGCCGGGGATCGCCTCCAGGGCGATGCGGGCCCAGGAAGCCAACTGCTCGTCAGCCAGCAATGCCGCCAGGGCTGGGGCGGCCGTCTGGCTGCCGTAGACCGCCAGCTTCTTGCAGGCCATGGCCTTCTCGGCCGGGCCGGCGCTGCCTTGCAGGACGGCCACCAACTGGGCCTCCTGCTCGGACGGCTTCTTCGCCTCGGCGGCCGGCAGACACGTCGACCAGGCCAGCACCATTGCGGCCAGGCTCGCACACACTACGCGGTATCGAATCGTGTTCATCGTCTTGATCTCCTTGGGTGCCGATCGCATCGCCTAGATCCGCCACGGTTCGCGGATCGCCTCGGTCCGCAGCCGGTTGGCCTCTTCATCGCCGACGAACTCGACCGTCTCGGGATTGATGGTGACCTTTCGGCCCAGCAGCAGCGAGATGCCCGCGCAGTGGGTGGCGATGTGGGTGTTGCACGCGACAAAGTGGTTGGCCTTGGGCAGGCCGCGCGTCTTGACGCAGTTGAAGAAATCGCGGATGTGCGAGTCGGCCGGGTAGCCCGCCTGTTTGGCCCCGCGCCCGGCCAACAGGCCCACCGAACTGGCGAAGATGTCGCCGCTGTCGCCGGTCTCGACCCAGCCGGTCTCGCCCTCGAAGCGGACCGGGCAGGACCCGGAGTGCATCCAGCCGCCGTCGCGGATGACCAGCTTGACGCCGTTGGCGTATCGACAGGCGGCGCCGTCCTCGGTGGGCTCATACTCGACGGGGAAGGTCCTGTCGGCGCTGTTGGCCCACTGGCAGAGGTCCACGCAGTGGCTGCCCCATTCCTGGACCCCGCCGCCGACCATCCCGCCGCCCTTGTCGAAGTGCCCGGTGATGAAACGCTTGCTGTAGGGGCGCCAGGCAGCCGGGCCGAGGTACAGGTCCCAGGCGACCTCCTCGCGCGGGGGCTCGGTCTCGTTGCCCTCGCCGAACTCGCTCATCCCCGTGCGGTGCCCGCCGCCGTGGGCGTGCACGGTGACCAGCTTGCCCAGCTTGCCCCTCTGGGCCAGCTCGATGCAGTACTGGAAGTGAGGCAGGTTGCGACGCTGCATGCCGCCCTGGAAGACGCGCCCGGTCCGCTGGAAGGTCTTGGCCAACTCCAGGCTCTCGACGATGTTCCGCGTGCAGGGCTTCTCGCAGTACACGTCCTTGCCGGCCTTGGCCGCCAGGATCGACGCCAGCCCGTGCCAGTTGTTGCCCGTGGCGATCAGCACCGCGTCGATGTCCTTGCGGGCGAACATCTCGCGGAAGTCGATGTACGCGGTGCAGTTCTCGTTGCCGTTGCGCTGGTCGACCATCCGCTTGGCCCGCGCACGCCTGTCGCCGCGGACGTCGGCGACGGCGACCACCTGCACGTCCTCCTCGCGGAGGATGCACCCCAGGTCGTAGCTGCCTCGACCGCCGATCCCCATGGCGCCCAGGGTGATCTTCTCGCTGGGGGCTACCGCCCCGTCCTTGCCCATGACGGTGCTGGACAGCACGTACGGCCCCGCCAGGGCTGCGCCGGCTGCCGCGGCCGTCTTCAGAAACCCCCGCCGATTCACGTGAACGCTCTTCTTGGACATCTGGTTCTCCTGTCGCCGGAGCGACTGTTGTGGTCCCAGAGACGAAACAGGACCGCCATGGTCCTTGTTGGGCAGGCCGCTGTCAAGCGGTTCAGCCGAACGCGAAGACGCGATAATCTCCTGTAACAACTTCTCTCTCCCGCGCGTAGGAAGGGCGAAACCGGAATTCGCCCTCGGGGCGGAAGGAGCCATTCATGTTCAAGAAGGCATTGTTCGTGGCCGCGTGCCTCTCGACGGCGGTCCTGGCCGGCCCGCTCGACAAACGGCAGATCGCGGCCCGGGCCCAATGGTTGATCCACGGCGACGTGGAGGCGTTGATGGCCTCCAAACTGGGCCAGAGAATCCAGCAGGAGGCCCAGAAGCCCGGGCTCGCCCAGGTGGTGCAGGCCATCGAGACCACCTACGGCCTCAACCCCCTGACCGACGTCAAGTCGATCACCCTCTACGGCACGAAGGTCGGACAGGAAGAGGGCGTGGCGATCATTCAGGCGAAGTTCGACCGCCAGAAGCTGGTCAACCTGCTCAAGCTCAACCCGGACTACAAGGAGCACAAGTCCGGTCAACAGGTGATCCACGAGTGGGTGGACGCGCCCAAGGACGACAAACCCGCCCAGGTCCGTTTCGGGGCCTTCTGCGGATCGGACCTGGCCGTCATCGCCTCCAGCCGGGGGCTTCTCCAGCAGGCGCTGGCCGTGCTGGAGGGCAAGGCGGACAGTCTGGCCAAGGGCGAGTCGCCGGGCCTGGCGACCCCCCGCGCGGGGACGTTCCTGACCTTGTGCGTGGACAAGCTGCCCCAACCGCCCGCCGACAGGCCCGAGGCTGTCCTGCTGGCCAAGTTCGCCCGCGCCTGTGCCTGCCTGGGGGAGGCGGAGGGCAAGCTGTTCGCGGAAGTCGCCATCGAGGCGGCCTCGCAGGAAGCCGCCGACAACATCCGCAAGACGGTTGAGGGCGGCCTGGCCTTCCTGGGCCTGCTCATGCCCGCCCAGGGGCAGGCCCTGCCGGACATCCCGCCGCAGTTGCCGCCCCTGGTCCGCTCAGCCAAGGTGACCATGGAAGGCAAGACGGTGAAGCTGTCGGCCGGCATGGCCACAGAGGACGTCATCGCCATGCTGGAATGGGCCGAGAAGCACAAGAAGTAATTGCCCATTGACCATTGCCCCGTGACCATTGACTATTGAAGACAGGCGCGTCGCCGAAGACCACGGACCCGCCCCTGAGGGGGGCCTTACGTGGGCCGGCCGGCCGGCTTTGGCGGCGAGGAGTTCGGACGCGCCGATCGCGAGAAGCAGCGTGACGAGGGTCGCCACGGACAATCTGGGCGAGTTGTGCGAAGAGGAACTGGCCGGCCGGGCCCGCGCCGGCTGCGCCCAGTGCTTCGGCGTGCTGGCGGAGCGATACAGGCCCAGGCTGGTCCGCTGCCTGGCCGGGCGACTGGCCCGACCCGACGACGCCGAAGACATCGTCCAGGACGCGCTGGCCAAGGCCTACGCCCACCTGCACCAGTACGACCCCACCCGGCCCTTCGCCAACTGGCTGTTCACCGTGGCCATTCGCCTGGCCTGTTCGCACGGGCGGCGGCTGCGACACGAAGTAAGCCTGGACCAGGCCCAGGCGGTGGGGCGCCCGGGCGACGACCCGCACCGCCAGGTCGAGGCCGCCCAGCAGCGGGACAACCTCTGGACGACGGCCAGGCGGCTGCTCAAGCCCAATCAGCACCAGGCGCTGTGGCTGCGATACGGGCAGGACTTGAGCGTCAAGGCCGTCGCCCAGGCCATGAAGATCAGTTCCCTGCACGCTCGCGTGCTGCTGCACCGCGCGCGAAAGACGCTGCTGAAGTCAACGGCGTTTGAGAGGGCGGTGGGATGACAATCCGCAATCGACGAGGTGGAACATGATTTGCCGCTACTATCGCTGGAAGATCTCGCGGGCGTTGGACACGGACCGGCCGGACGTTCTTCCCCGCGCCCACATGGACCGCTGCCAGGCGTGCCGCGAGTTCCACCGCCGCAGCCTGCTGCTCGCCCAGACGCTTCGCGACGAAGCGGTCTTGCTCCAATATCGGCCCGAGACGCCGTCAGCCGACCGCTCGCGGCGACAGGTGATTGTCCTTCGCGTGATCCAAGCTGCCGCCGCCTGCCTGGCGCTGACAGCCCTGCTGATCGCCTTCCGTCCCGCCCAGGAGTCTCGCAAGGAGATCGTGATCGACCCGGCGCATCGCCCGGCTGCAGAAGCGGAAGGGTCGCGATTGGCTTCGCTGTTGACCGCCCGCCCGCTGGACTCGCTGGAGTCGCTGGCCGACGCCGCCCGCCGCCCGATCGTCAGGCAACTCGACAGCACCACTCGCGAAATCCGCTCCGCCGGGTTGGCCATGCTCGCCTGCCTGCCCTCCCTGGACGGCCCCGTCCGCCAAGCGCCCGCGCCGCCGCGCCGGACCAACTGACGCCGGTCCAAGGTGACCAAACCTCGCCTCGCCGTGGGCATCCTGTCCGCGATCCCGTTCGATACTGTCGCGAAGCAGCAGCCTCGCTCACCACACCCGCCACTTCTCGCGCACGGGGGGAGTGAGGAGCTTGGCGGCCTCGGCGTCGGAGACGATCTCTTCCTTCGCCGGGTCCCAGTGGATCTCTCGCCCTGTGCGGGCGGCCACGGTGGCGAGGTTGGGGATCGCGTCGCACCGGATGGCCATCTCCACCGGGCACATGGTCTCCTTGCGGGACTTGACGCAGTCGATGAAGTTCCGGTTGTGCTCCGGCGAGACGGGGAGTTGCTCGTCGCTGCTTGTGAACGGCGTCTTCCAGAGCTTCTGGTCGCTGGCGCAGAACCCGGACGCGTCGCTGATCCATCCCTTCGTGCCGTGGAAGATCGTCCCGTCCCCGTCATGCCACTTGGGCAGCTTGGGCCCGACCGCCTCGCGGGCGGTGCGATGATCCATCAATCGCAACGTCACGCCGTTGGCGTAGCGGCACATCACGTCCCAGCGGGCCAACGTGCGGAAGATGCCCTCCTTGGGCACCAGGCCGGTACCCTTGTAGCTCACGGGGCTGGTGTCGTCGCTCTTGTTGCCCCACTGCGCGATGCCCAGTTCGTGGATCGCGCAGCCGGCGATGAACCCCAGCGAGGTCTCGGGGCAATGGTATCCGCCCCAGCACGTGCAGCGGTCCACGGTGTAGGGCGCCATTTCGGACGGGCCCATCCACATGTCGAAGTCCAGGTCGGCCGGCACGGGCGCCTCGGCAGCCGAACCGTAGGGCTTGACGTGATACGCGTTGACGTTGAAGGAGACGTCGCGGCTCCACACGTCGATGTGCTTCAGGTTGCCGATGTACCCGTTGCGGACGAGCTGCACCATCAGCCGGTAGCGCCCCATCGAGCGGTACTGCGTTCCGAACTGGAAGACCCGCTTGTTCTCCGTGATCGCCTTGCGGAGCGGACCGACGAGGCCGTAGTTGATCGCCAGCGGCTTCTGACAGTACACGTCCTTGCCGGCCTTGGCGGCCGCGATCGAGATCGGGATGTGCCAGTGGTCGTGCGCGCCGACGATCACGGCGTCCACGTCCTTGCGGGCGAGGATCTCGCGGAAGTCCGCGTAGGCCTTGACCATGTCCTTTTCCTTGTAGTGGGCGTTCAGCCCGTTCGCCGCGGCGTCGCGGCGACTCTTGTAGGCGTCCGTGACGGCCACGATCCGCACGTCGGCCATCCGTTTCAGCGTCGGGATGTGGTAGTTCGAACCGATGTTCCCGCAACCGATCTGGCCGACGTTGACGCGGCTATTGGGAGCGGCGTCCCCACGAAGCGGAACGGTGATGATGCTGGGTGCGGCGATGGCGGCGGCCCCGGCGGCCGCCCGGGCGAAGAACTGACGACGAGTCTGCATGTTTGCACTCCTTCTCGCGTAGCAACGGGAGTTCCATGTTGACCGAGGCCCTCCCCTCGATACTGTTGGAAGTATAGGGTCCCCGGCGACGGGGTCAAGCGCCGGCTTAGCGTAGGCTTAGCGCAATGCGGCGGCTTGGCCCACGCCGGGAGGCAAATGGCTGCTGGGCGATGCTGCCCGCCGCCCCATCGTCAGGCGGATCGACAGCACCACCCGCGAAGTCCGTTCGGCCGGGCTGGCCATGCTCGCCTGCCTGCCTTCGTTGGAAGGACCGGAAGGACGAGCGAAAAGTCCCCCTTCGACGAGCCCAGCCAAGCGTTCGGGGCAGGCTGGGCGCATCGCGACACCGGCATCGACAAGCCAATGCTCGGATCCCTGTAGGTCGTCTTTCAGGCGTGAAGGCAACGAGAGTACACAGGCCCGCTTGGGCCGACTCCAGGCCGGTTGCTCCTTCAGGCGACCCTTCGTCGTCGTCGCAGGTACCCGCCCACGCCCACGACTGCCAGCCCGCACAGTGTCATCATGCATGGCTCGGGGACCGTGGGGTCCGGTTCCGGTTGAGTACCGCCGCCCTGGCTATCGGGCCGGAGAATGTGATAGAAGAAGTGGTTGTTCGAATTGCCGTCAACTGCCGGGTTGGCGGGGTCAGGATCGTCGATGATCGCGTTGTTGCTGTCGGGGTCCAGGAAACCCGTTTCAACGCTGTTGGTGAGGTTGTAGTTGTATGCGTGGTTGATTCCGCCCTGCTTCCCCCCGCACCTTCCGTAGAAGTCGCCCCAGACCGGCTGGCGGTTGGAGAAGAAAGACCACGTCCAGTCAAACAACCCGCCTTCCAGGGGATGGAATCGAATCCCGTACATGTCTTCGGGCATGTCAGGGTTCCCGCTGGCTACCGCCTGCGTCGTTACCGACACGTTCTGTGCATTCTCGATTCCGGTGATATCGGCAAGAGTCATGCCGGGAGAAGCTTCGATGATGGTGTGACTATACCCGGCCTGCGTGCCGTTATGCGAGAAACGGTACGTGTACTTCCATGGAAATCCCGGATAGGACGTATCCTGGTCGGTAACGACCCAGGAAATGGAGACTTGGTAGTTGATCCACTGGAGATTCGTTGGGCCAACAAACAGTTCGTCGGACGAATCCACCACCGCCGGATTGTACGTAAGACTGCCCGTATACGTCGCGCCGACTACCGGAACGCAAAGCGACACGAGCACAAAGATAGCGCAAGCCATAGTCCTCATTTTGGTCTCCTTTTGCAGCCTTTGAGCCGAATCCTACCGCGCCTCCTTCTTGTTGTCAAGCAAAGTCTCGGGGGTTGGCCCTGGGGGCGCCAATGGGGCATCGAATCCAGCACAGTTCCCGCGTGATGGTCCAGCCGGGACGCGTCCCCCGCCGTCGAAACAGCCCGGACAGGTCGGATCTGTCCCGCAAGTCTTTCCAGGATCAGGGGATGGGCGTGTCCCGTTTGATGATCATCTTGCCTTCCCACACCGCTTCGTCTTTGTCCTTGTCGTAGGTCAGCACGCGGTGGGCGCTGCCGGGCGCGGGGGGCACGTCCGGTTTGGGCAGCCACTTGCGGTGCTCGGCGATCAGCGAGGCCACCTCCGCCCGGCCCGCCAGGTTCGTCCACTCGTGGGGGTCCTTCTGGATGTCGTAGAACTCCTCCGACCCGTCGGCATAGTGGATGTAGCGATATCGCTCGCTGCGGATACCGTGGTTGCCTCGGTTGTGGGTCGTGATGGCCGGGCGCTCGCGGGGGGCGTTGGCGTCGACGAGTTGCGGGCGCAGGCTCAGGCCTTCCAGGTCCGTCCGCGGCGTCAGCCCGCACAGGTCCACCAGCGTGGGGTACATGTCCATCAGCTCAGCCGGGCGGCGGCACTTGGCGCCTTTGGCTACCCCGGGCCCGGCGAAGATCAGAGGCACGCGCGTCGAGCGCTCCCACAGCGTGTTCTTGCCGGTGATCTCCTTCTCGCCCAGGTGATAGCCGTGATCGCCCCACAAGACGACGATCGTGTTGTCGGCCAGCTTCGTTTCCTCCAGCGCGTCCAGCAACCGCCCGATCTGCGAATCGATGAAGCTGGTGCAGGCCAGGTACGAGCGGACGAGGTTGCGGACCTGGTTGTTCTCGCGCATCCATTTCAGGCGAGGTTCGGGCAGGTACCAGTGGAGGTACCACGAGAACCGCGGGGTGGCGGCCCGCTCGTTGGGCGGCATGGGCGGCAGGACGGAATCGTCGTCGGGGTAGAGGTCGAACCACTTCTGGGTGGCGTAGCAGGGCACGTGGGGCAGGACGTAGCCGACGGCCAGGAAGAAGGGCTCGTCCTTGGGCATTTCCTTGAGCCGCTCGATGGCCCAGGTGGTGATCTGGTAGTCGCCCTTGTCCTCGTCGCGGTGAGGGAAGCAGCCCCAGTCCATCAGCGGATGGTTGCCCATGGGGGTGGGGGGGATGAGTTTCTTGGGCGGCCTGGCGCCGAAGCCGGGCATGGGCCCCCAGACGTCGAACTCGAGCTTTCGCTTGGCCGGGCCGCCGGCCCCGCCGTGATACACCTTGCCCGTGGTGTAGGTCTTGTAGCCGTGCGTCTTGAAGTGCTGCGGCAGGGCGACGCGATCCTTGAGGACCTCGACGTTGCGGAACCACGGCGCCAGACCGTAAACGCCGGTTGTGGCGGACCGCAGGCTGAGCATGAGGCTGGTCCGCGAGGGGTTGCACAGCGGGGCCTGCACGTGGGCGTTCAGGAAGGTCGTGCCCCGCTCGGCCAGGCGGTCCATGTGCGGCGTCTTGACCATCGGATGCCCGCCCAGGGGGCCGACCCAGTCGTTCTGGTCGTCCATGGCGATGAACAGCACGTTGGGCTTGCTCGCCTTCGCGGCGGCGACGGTCCGGACGTCGGTCAGGAACGTGGCGCAGGCAACCAGCAGCACGGTCGGAACGATCAATCTCATGGGCCACCTCGTGTCGAGAAACGCCTTGTGCGATGAGAATAGACTATAGAACTTGTGCGCAGCAGGGTCAACGGAAAGAGAGCAAGAGGATCAAACTGTGCCTGGTCGGTTCCGCGAAGCCGCGAACGACAACCCGCCGCGTGCCCTGGAGGCGAGGTTGTGGCGTTCGCGTCCCTCTTCAATGGTCAATTGACAATAATCAACTGACCATTCTCACGCGGTGGCGTGGTGGAGTTTCCAGAGGCTTCGCCAGGTGGCGGCGGCGCGGTCCATCAAGCCCATGTTCTGCAGCGACAGGGCGAGCATGGCTCGGATCTGCTCGTTGTCCGGGGCGTCGCGGCAGGCCTGTTCGAGGTGCTGGACGGCCTGTTCGAACTGCTGGCGGTCGGTATAGAGCAGGCCCAGGCGGTAGTGGAGGTCGACGTACTGGGGCTTGACGTCCAGGGCTTGCTTGAACGTCTCGACGGCCTGCTCGACCTGCCCCAGTTCCTGCTGGGTGATGCCCAGCTTGACGATGGCCTTGACGTAGGCGGGATTGATGCGGACGGCCGCCTCGAACTGTTCGAGGGCCTCGCCCAGCCGCCCCTCGCTGCGAAGGAGCACGCCGTATCGGTAGCGGATGTCGGCGTGGTTGGGGTGGCGGCGGACTTCTTCGTCGTGGCGCTCGATCTGTCGTTGCATGAGGTCGTCATTGTCCAGGGCCAGGTCCGGCTGGCCCTCGCCCTTGACCTCGAAGCTCCGCTGGAACTCCTCGGCCACGGCGGCCTTGAGCTGCAAGCGGGCCATCTCGGCCAGCAGCAGCGTGCTGTTGGGCTCGACGGCGGTCGCCAGGTCGAAGCTGTTCATCGCGTCGGCCCGGCGTCCGGCCGCCTCCTGGGCCACGCCCATGCCGACGTAGTTCAGCAGGGCCTGGTCGTTGAGTTCGCTGGCCTGGAAGAAGGCGTCGGCGGCTTCTTCCCACCGTCCGTTGGCCAGGTGGTGCGTGCCGAGCTTGACCATCGCCTCCAGGTAGTCGCTCTGGATGTCCAGGGCCTTGCGGTAGTTCTGCGTGGCGGCTGCGTCGTCGCCGGTCTTGCTGTAGAGGTCGCCCAGGCGCACGTGGAGGTCGGCGAACGGCTCGCCGCCGCGCTGCTCGATCAACTGGTGCAGCCGCTCGATCGCCTCGCGGATCTGCCCGCCGGCGATAAGGGCCTCGACCTCGTCGTCGACCAGGGCCCAGTTGTCGGGCTCCATGGCGATGGCGGTCTCGAAGTTCTGGACGGCCTGGTCATGCTCGCCCTTGCGAAAGTACAGGTGGGCCAGGGCGGTCCGCGAGCGGGGCGTGTCGTCGAGTTGGACCAGGCAGCGATACTGCTCGATGGCCTCTTCGAGGCGGTCGAGCACGACGGCGACGGCGGCCAGTCGTTCGCGGGCCGGGCGGAAGGCCGGCTCGCGCTGGAGCACGTCGCGGTAGTACTCCGCCGCCTGCTGGGGAAGCTGGAGCTTCTCCAGGCACAGGGCGATGGCGAAGAGGATGGGTGTTTCGCCTGGACGGTTCTGGTTGGCGATCTGGAGGTGTTCGAGGGCCTGCTCGACCTGGTTGTGCTCGGCCAGGGCGGCCGCCAGGGCCAGGCGGGCGGGCAGGAAGTCGGGCTTGCAGCGGCAGACCTGCTGGAGGCTATCGACGGCCTGGTCGATCTGCATGCCGCGCAGGTGGACCAGGGCGAGTTGGAACTGAATCTCGACGCGTTGGGGGTGTTGGCGGGCGGCGGCCTGGAGTTGGTCGATGCTCAATCGCGGGGGCGACCAGAAATAGCGATCCAGCAGGTCGCCCAGTTCGTGTTGCAGCCCTTGTCCGAGCAGTTCCAGCAGGTAGCTCACGCAGATGCCTCCGAATCAGGCCGCCAGTCGCGACAAGGCGCGTGCGGCCTGCGTGTAGTTGTGGTTGATCTCCAGGGCCCGTTCCAGGTGTCGCCGGGCCTGGGCGGGGTCTCGCGGGGCGAGCATCTCGCCGGCGAGGCAGTGAACGTCGGCCCAGTCGCCGCCGCAGGCGATGGCGCGGCGGGCGTGCTCAACGGCCCGTTCGGGGTCTCCCGCGTCGGCCTCCATGCGGGCCAGGTGCACCAGGACCTGCACGTAACGCGGGTTGAAGTTGAGCGCAGCCTGGGCGGCGTAGCGGGCGTCGTCGAGTCGCCCCAGGCGCGCGTAGACCTGGCTGAGGCGGCCATGAAGGTCGGCATAGGTGGGGTGCTCCTGGAGGGCCATCTCCAGCAGCCCGGCCAGCAGGCCGAACAGGTCGGCGTCGGCGTCGCTGGGAGGCAGGGCCAGGAACGCCTCGACAAAGTCGCTCTCGCCGGCGATGTAGCGAGCAAGCTGGCGGACGTGCGAGGTCGCCGGGGGCTGGGGGGTCTCGCGAAGCTGCAGACGGACGCTGTGGCCCGACTGCTGTGCGGCTCGGGCGGCCAGCGACAGGTGCAGGGCCAGGTGCGTGTCGTGTCCGCGGAGGTCGAAGGCCCGCTGGAACGCCCGCACCGCGTCGAGAGGCTCGTGCAGGGCCGAGCAGCACAGGCCCAGGTAGAAGTGGGCCCGTGCGCTGGTGCAGTCGCGATGGGCAGCCTGCTGGAAGTGACCTCGGGCCTCGGCGAAACGTTCCTCCGCCGACAGGAACAGTCCCATCTGCATGTGCAGGGCGACGCTGTGAGCGTGCTTCCGCAGGGCGGCCAACAGGGTCAGGTAGGCCTGCTCGCGCCGCCCGGATCGCCACTGGGCCTGGGCCAGGCGGCTGGTGGCCGCCCCGTCATCGTCGCAGTCGCAGGCCCGCTCGAGTTCGCAGGCGCAGTCGTCGTACTTGCCCGCCCCGGCGTAGGCCGCGGCCAGGTAGCTGGACAGGTTCGCGTGCCGGCCCCCCTTGGCGGCAGCCAGGCGCAGGTGGGTGGCTGCCTGCTCGAACCGGCCCTGTCTCATGCAGGACAGGCCCAACTCGCGGTGCGAGAGGGCCTCGTAAAAGCGGGCCAGCCTGCCGATCAGATTGTCCTGTCCGCGGACCTTCGTCAGCTCGTCCAGGGCCTGTTCGTAACGGCCCTGGCGATATAGATTCATGCCCCGGCCGTAGTGGTCTGCTCGCGGAGTCTGCTCTTGGCTGCTCATGTGTCGGCGAATGCCTCCAGCGATGTTATCGGCAGAGCGGGGGGGCGGGTACAGCAAGCGGGGAGGGTTGTTTGTTGTTCGCGCTTTGTTGGTGGTCGGAGACGCCCGGCTGACTCGAGACACTGAGCCGCCAACCGCCAACCAACAACCAACAATCAGTCCTTCGGCTCTTCCGCCGCTTCGAGGCGCTTTCGCTTCCGCTCGGACAGGTACACCAGAAGCATGCCCAGCTCGTAGAGCAGGTACATGGGGACGGCCAGCAGGAGCTGGGCGGTCGGGTCGGGCGGGGTGAGGATCGCGCAGACGATCAGGATGATAACGATCACGTGGCGGCGGTAGTACTTGAGCGTCTCGGGCGAGAGGATGCCGACCTTGTAGAGGATCAGCACCACCAGCGGCATCTGGAAGGCCAGCCCGAACACCAGCATCATCGTCGACATCAGGGTGATGTGCGAGTCCAGCGTGAGGTTGGTCTCGATCCCCATCCAGTCGTTGAACGAAAACAGGAAGTACAGCATGGGCCGGGCGGCCACGAACAGGTAGAACATGGCGCCCGCGATGAACAGGGCCGCCGAGAACGGCACGGTCGCCTTGACGTAACGGCGCTCGTTCTTGTAGAGCCCGGCGGCCACGAACATCCAGAGCTGATAGAAGATCCACGGGGCGGCCAGGACGATCCCCGCGATCAGGGCCACCTTGAAGAAGATGGTGAACCCGGTGGTCGCCCCGATGACCATGAGCTTCTGTTCCGGATGCCCCCGGGCGATCTGCACCTGGTTGTAGGGCCAGGCCAGCAGGCTGGTGATCATGACCTTGGCGGTGGCGATGGTGACGACCATGGCGATGGCCAGCCCGGCCAGGGCCTTGATGAGCCGCTGGCGAAGCTCTTCGAGGTGTTCGCCCAGGGTCATCTTGGGCCCGCCCTCCTCGTCGTCGTCCTCGTCTTCGTCGCCGGTCGTCACGTCCGAGGGCGGCTTGGCGGCCAGGGCGGAGGACTCCTGCTCGCCGGCGTTTTCCGCGGCGGACTCGTCCTGGCTGCCCTCGCCCGTGTAGCCGGACTCGCCCGTGTAGTCGTACTGCTGGTCGGTGCCCTCGCCGGTTCCGTACCCGCCCTCGCCGTAGGCGTAGCTCTCGTCGGTGTACTCGCCTTCGCGGTAGCCTTCCTCGTAGGAGTATTCCGCGTCCTGGCCCTCGGTGGTCTCCTCGACCTGCCCCGCCTGGTCCGGCGGGAGATCGTCGCCGGCTTCGACGCCGTCCATTGCCTCGCCCGCCGGGGCGGCGGTCCGGTCGTCGTCGGCCTCCGCCTGTTCCTGCGGCTGGTCCTCCGACTGTTCCTGCGGTTGCACGTCGGCGGGCTGCTCTTCGTTCGGTGGGGCGGGCTCGGCCTGGTCCTGCTGGGCCCACGCCGAGTAATCGCCCTCGCGCTCGCCGATGGCCATCCGGTCGTTCCGGCGAATCCACTCGTCGTATTCGCCCGGTTCGTGGCCGGGAGGCACGTGCTCGTCGGCCGCCTGGTCCGGCCCGGTCGATGGAGTCGTCGGTTCCTGCGGGGCCTGCTCGTCATCCGGGCCCTGCCCGGGCGCGTCCGCCTGGTCGCCCTGGGGTTGGATCACTCGCCCCTCGACGTCCATCTGCGGCTCGTCGCCGGCAGGGGACGGACCGGTCGGCTGGGCCTGGTCGTCGGCGCCCTCTTGCCCGTGCGGGTTGTCGTCTTGTGGTCTGGTCATGTCGCTGTTCAAAATCCGAGAACACGGCAGTATATCGCGAGGCGGCGGGAAATGTCTATGGCGCCGTTTGTGATCGCGTTTGTAGTGGCGCCGTAAGGCGTTCGAGTTCGGGGCTGGCCATTGCTTCAAACGCCCTCACGGGCGCACTGCGAACGGGGTCCGGGCTCGCCACGTACGATTCGCTATAGCTCTGCGCGCCGTTGGCCGATAACAACGCAGGACCGCCGCGCACGGGCGGCGACGCGGGCCCCGAGAGTGTGACGGCCAGGCGGCGCCGGACGGATACGTGCGGCGGAAGGATTTTCCGGATGAACACCAAAACGCTGAGCTTGGTCAAGGACGAGCACAAGTACCTCTTCCGGTATGCCCCGGGCAGCGAGAACGACCTGGTCGAAGAGATCATTCGCATGGCCGAGGACGACCAGTGCAACCTTGACTGGCTGGACGCGGCTACGCTGAGTTTCCAGGTCGCCCGCAACGCGGCCGCGGCGTGCACCCGGACGGTCAAAGCGCCGCAGAAGCATCATCGATGAACCCGTCACCGGAGGCGAACGTTCCGGAGTTCGCCTTCATCCTGCGATTCCTGGACTACCTGGACCACGAGCGGAACTTCTCCGCCCATACCCTGCGCGGGTACCAGGCGGACCTGCGCCAGTTCTGCCAGTTCCTTCTGGCGCAGAAGGCGGCTCCGCCGGGGGCCGCCCTGTCCGCCGACGACCTGCCCCCGCTGGACGGCTGCGACGAGCAGGGACTGTACTCCCTGGTCGTCTCGGCGGGCCCGGTGGACCTGCGAGCGTACCTGGCCGTGCTGCGCAACAGCGACTACACCAAGACCACGATTGCCCGCAAGCTGGCGTCGCTGCGGAGCTTCTACCGGTTCCTGATGCGGACGCGCCAGATCGAGGACTCTCCCGCCGCCGTCATCCGCACGCCGCGCCAGGACAAGCGCCTGCCCAAGTGTCTGGACGTGGAGCAGGTGACGGCGCTGCTGGAGGCCCCGCAGGCGGGCACGTTCCTGGGCGCCCGCGACAGGGCGATCCTGGAGACGATCTACTCCGGCGGGCTGCGAATCAGCGAACTGGTGGGCCTGGATGCGGAAGACCTGGACGAGTTCAGCGAGGCCCTCCGCGTGCGGGGCAAGGGCAAGAAGGAACGCCTGGTGCCCCTGGGGGGGCCGGCGCTGGCGGCGATCGCGGCGTACCTGCCTTTACGCCGACAGACGGGCGTGGGCGAGGGCGGCGCGCTGTTCGTCAACGACGATGGCGGGCGACTGACCGACCGGTCCATCCGCCGCCGCCTCGACTACTACCTCCAGGCCTGCGGCATCGACATCCACGTCAGCCCCCACACGCTGAGGCACAGCTTCGCCACGCACATGCTCAACGCCGGGGCCGACCTCCGCAGCGTGCAGGAACTGCTCGGGCACGCCAGCCTCTCCACCACGCAGATCTACACCCATCTCACCACGCGCCGACTGAAAGAGGTCTACAACCGGACGCACCCGATGGCGCGGGGCCAGAAACAGAGCCAGCAGCCCAAAGGATAGACGGGGGAAGTCGCGTAATTCGGGAGACGTGGTCCTTCGGCGCCGCGCGGCCCGCCGCTTACCAGGCCAGGTCCTTCTCGCGCCTGGCGTGACTGTAGCTGATCAGCCCCTCGGTCACCTGACGCTGGGCCAGGTCCTCGGCCCGGTCCTGGGCGTCGCCGACCGCCTGCTGCACTTCCAGACGATAGTGCTCCATCTGCTCGCGGCTCAACCGCCTGGGAATCTCGATGGGCGTGAGGAACACGCAGCGGCAGGCGCTGAATGGCCGGGGCAGGATGGTCCGGTCCCAGTTGCGGATGCGCTTGGGGCGACAGGCGGCGAACGCGCAGGGGACGATCGGGATGCCCATTCGGCTGGCCAGGAAGATCGCGCCCATCTGCACCTCGTGACGCGGGCCCTTCGGGCCGTCGGGCGTTATGGCCAGGTGCAGACCCGGGTGGGCCGTCATCATGTCGCGAACGGCCCGCGCTCCGTTGCGAGTGGACGAGCCGCGGAAGGTCGTCCCGCCCATGAACTCCATGATCTGGGCGATAATGTCCCCGTCGCGATGCGTGCTGATGAGCATGCCGAAGCCCTGGTTTGCGTAGGTCTGAGCGGACAGCAGCAGGCACTCGTGCCAGAGGAGGTACAGGCCCCGACTCTTGCGGCGAGAGGGCAGGGCATCGTCGCCCTCGAAGTACACCCACACGTCCAGCGTGCCCAGCCACAGCCGCAGGAACCACGTGCCCAGCAGGCTGATCAGGCGAATGACCACGGGATGGTAGATATTCAGTCTCATGGAAGCCGGGTGGCATTCTACTTCGGCCGCGCGAGAACTTGAAGCGCCCAGCCGGCCGAGAAAGACGTCCTCACGCTCGCCGGACCCCGGAGAGCCCCGTCAGCTTCCGGTCTCCCCGCTCTGTCGCCGCCAGCCTTTCGGCCTGCCGCTGCACGGCCTCCATGGCCGCCTGCACCGTCTGGCGCCAGGTCTCGATCCCCTCGCGGTCCAGGCCGTCGGGCACGCGAATCGCCGGACCCAGCACGCCGCGCCCGACGGAGAACGGGCGAGGGACGGCTGTGCGGTCCCAACTGTGCGCCCGCCACGGGCGGTCGAACGCGAACCCGACCGGGAAGATCGACATGCCGCTGCGGCTGGCCAGGTACACCGCGCCCGCCTGTACGACCCGCCGCGGCCCGCGGGGGCCGTCGGGCGTGATCGCCAAATGCGTGTCGCGCGACGCCAGCAGCATCCGGCGCAGGGCGGCGGCGCCCCCGCGAGTGGTCGAGCCGCGAATCGCCCTGCCGCCCAGACATGCCAGCGTCTGGGCGATCAACTCCCCGTCGCGATGCGTGCTGATCAGCATGGCCAGCCGCTCCCGGGCGTGCGTGTAAGCCGGCAGCAGCAGGTGCTCGTGCCAGAAGAGATAGATGCCGGGACGCCGCCGGTTGCACGGCAGGTCCTCCGGGCGGGGCACGTCGAAGCCAAGCCGCAGCGTCCGCATCCACAGGCGGATCAGAAACGAGCCGATCAGCGCCGCGGCGCGGACGGCGACAGGATGTGTCAGGCGAATCCTCATCGGCGGGTCGAGATTGTAGCCCCTCGACGCGAGACCGCCAAATAAAAGCGAAGCGATCCGGGCCTTGCTTTCGCGCGACCGTCATACCATAATGGTTAGAAATCTTGACTTGACAATAGCCTATGGAAGGAGTCCGGCAATGACGCGCACAGGGTTCTGGACTGGGATGCTCTGCGTAACAGCAGGATGGGTGCTCGCCGGTTGCGATCAACCTCCCGCTCCCCCGCGAACGGCCGACGGCCGCAGCGTCAAGAGCGTACAGGTCGCCGACGCCACCTCGCCCGAAGGCCAGGCCGTCACCACCCTGGAGACCGCCAGGGTGAACTACAAGTACCGCCTGACGGTGCTGGGCGGTTACTACAACCGCATCGGAAACGCCAACAAGCTCGTCTGGACCCAGAACGAGTTGAAGAACCTCGATACCGCCCACACGTTCTCCTGGGCGGGCATCGGCGAGGTGATTCCGCCCGAGGGCGAGTCGGTCGAGAACGCCGACGAGCGAATCCTCGCCGAGTTCGCCGTCGGCGCCCGAAAGCAGTACCTCAAGGCCCTGGACACCCTGATCGACTTCTACGAGCGGACCGACAACACCTTCCGCCAACGCCTGGCCGTGAACATCAAGAAGCGATTCGACCCGGTCCACACCTATATGTACTATATGGAGGCCGAGGTCCCGCCGGCCGACCTCAAGCCCATTGAGGTCATCCCGGAGGCCAACGCGATGTACGACAAGGCCTACGATCTCTACCGCTCGGGGAAGATCCTTCCGGCCGTCACCGACTACAAGAAGGAGCGCCAGGCCCTGCTGCTGTTCAAGGAACTGGTCCGCACGTATCCCCAGAGCGACAAGATCGCCCTGTCGGCCTACCACATCGGCGAGATCCTCAAGGAGTACTTCGACGAGGACCTGCGGGCCGTGCAGTGGTACGAGCGGGCCTGGCAGTGGGCCCCCAACATCACCAAACCCGCGCGGTTCCAGGCGGCGACCGTCTACGACTATCGCCTGCAGGACAAGGCCAAGGCCGTCGAACTGTATCGTGCCGCCATCCAGCACGAGCAGTTCAACCAGAGCAACGTCGGCTTCGCCCACCAGCGGATCCGGGCCCTGACACAGTAGAATCGCCTGTTTTTTTCTATTGCATCGAGCGAGGTCGAGTACAATATAAACGGCCGCGCAGGGGGTCTGTCCAGGCCCCGCAATGGCGGCTTCGGCGATGCGTTTCGCCTGATGAAAGGACGAATGTCCGCAAAGCGCCGGGCGGGATGTGGTCGATAACATCACAAGGCGCCCGCCGGGCGTGAGATGGCCTTGGGCCAGAGGAGCGCAATATGTCCACCGCGACGCGAACCCTTTTGTGCACGTTGCTTGCCTGCTTCCTGCTGTTGTGCTTCACCCTGCCGGCGGTTGCGGAATGGGAGAACCCCAAGGCGAAGATCCCGCCCCAGGCCAAGCCCCAGCGCCGCGGCGCAGGCGAGGGCATCCCGCCGTTGCCCCTGCCGGCTACTCCCATCCGCCGCAGCGAGAAGAAGCGCCAGCCGGCCCCGCCGGCCCTGGTCGGGATGATCAACTTCTCCGACCCCACCGCCAAGTTCCCCACCACGCAGATCGACGTCGAGCGGCTGATGAGCTACGCCAATCACCGCCTCAAGATCCACTATCGCTTCCAGCAGATGTCGTTGGAGAAGTTCTCGTTCAACCCGCGAGAGATTCCCCTGCTCTACATCACCGGCTGGACGCCGCTGCCCAAGCTGTCGGACACGATGATCGAGCAGCTGCGGCGCTATCTCTATGACGGCGGGACCCTGGTCTTCCACGCTCAGTGCGGGCGACAGGAATTCCGAGACACCGCCCGGCGCGAGATCGCCCGCATCTTCCCCGACCGCCAACTCGCCCCGATCGACACCGACAGCCCCCTCTATCACGCCTACTTCAACGTCGAGCAGATGCGGGTCCGCGAGGACGACAAGCCCTTCAAGACCATGCCCCCGTATCTCGAGTGCGTCTACCTGGGCTGCCGTCCGGCGATCGTCTACTCGCCCATCGACCTCAACTGCGGCTGGGACGTCGTCAACAACCCCATCCAGGGCGGCATCCTCTATCACCAGGACGACGCGCTGGCCCTGGGCGTGAACATCATCACCACCACGCTGGCCAACTTCCAGTACGCCCACGCCTTCGGCACGGAGAAGATCTACCACCAGCAGGGCCAGAAGACCCGTGACCAGCTCGTGATCGCCCAGGTGCAGCACAGCGGCGACTGGGACCCCACGCCCCACGCCCTGCCCAACCTGATGAAGTACATCCAGAAGAACACCACCCTCAGCGTCCAGTTCAAGCGAGAGACCGTCTCGCTGGCCCAGGTGGACATCTTCAAGCACCCGGTGCTGTACATGACCGGCCTGCGGGATTTCGCCCTCAAACCCGACGAGGTCAAGCAGCTCCGGACGTACCTCTCCAGCGGCGGCGTCCTCATCGCGGACGCCGCGGCCGGGCACGCCGCCTTCGACGTGGCCTTCAAGCGCGAGATCAAGAAGGTCCTGCCCAACTCCGAGTTGGAGACCCTGCCCCTGGACAACCCGGTCTACCAGATGCCCTATGGCATCAAGGCCGTGGACTACACCGAGATCGTCAAGGCCCAGGACCCCACCCTCAACGCCCCGGTGCTCATGGGCATCAAGATCGACGGGCAGCTTGCCGTCGTCTACTCGCCCTTCAGCCTCTCCAACGGCTGGGAGCAGTTGGGCTTCGCCTACAACCGTGGCTACAGCAACGAGGACGCCCTCCGTCTGGGCGTCAACGTGCTCTCCTTCGCTCTGACACACTAATCGGCGCTGCCGCCCAAGACGAGCGAACCCCGCCTCCGGGCGGGGTTCTTTTTTGACCGCGGCGAGTCCGGCAGGCCGCTTCGGCCAGCAAAAAAAACGGCCGGTGAGGGAAAGGAGGACAACCTCACCGGCCGGAGGGGCTTCGGGATGGCCCCTCGCGCTCGCTCTACATGCAATATAGGCCGCAAGAATGGGCGGGATCAATCAGGTGTTTCCCTGAGGTGCTTTCCGCCCAATCCGCCCCAATCGTGACGAACCGTCAAGCCCCCCGGCAGGTCTTCCTTGTATTTCGCCCCTGTCGCGCGAAGAATGGGGTGTCTGCAAGGAGAAGGCGATGAAGGCAGCCAGGATACACCGGCACGGCGACGTGGACGTGATCCACGTGGACGAAGTGGCTCCGCCGCCCTGCGCCCCCGACGAAGTCGTCGTGGGCGTACGTGCGGCCGCCCTCAACCACCTGGACATCTGGGTGCGGACCAGCGAGCGTTTCGCCCTGACCATGCCCCACACCATCGGCTCGGACGCCGCCGGCGTCGTCGAGCGGGTCGGCGAGCGGGTATCCACCGTCGAGGTCGGCCAGGCCGTTATCATCAACCCCTCGCTCAGTTGCGGCCGGTGCGAGTTCTGCCGTCGCGGCGAGCAGAGCCTCTGCTCGACATTCGCCATCGTCGGGACCGGGCGCAGCGGCACGTTCGCCCAGCAGGTGGCCGTTCCCGCCCGGAACGTGCTGCCCAAACCCGACTGCCTGAGTTTCGAGCAGGCCGCTGCCCTGCCGATCGCCTATGTCACTGCCTGGCGGATGCTTATGAGCCGCGCCCGCCTGCTGCCCGGTGAGTGGGTGCTCATCCACGGCATCGGCGGGGGGGTGGCCTTGGCCGGCCTGCAACTGGCCAAGCTCGCCGGCGCCACCGTCATCGTCACCAGCGGTGACAACGACAAGCTCGCTCGCGCCGCCGAACTCGGCGCCGATCATGCCTTGAACTACCGCACCGTCGGCGATCTCGCCGCCGCTATCGGCGAGCGTACCGGCGGGCGCGGCGTGGACGTAGCCTTCGATACCGTCGGCGCCGCCACCTGGGCGCTGGACTTCGCCGTCGTCCGCCGCGGCGGACGGATCGTCCTTTGCGGCGTCACCACCGGCGCCGCAGCGCCCACCGACCTCCGCGCTCTCTACTGGAACCAGCTCACCGTCCTCGGCTCCACCAGCGGCAGCCACGAGGACTTCCGCCAGTTGCTCGCCGCCATGACCGCCGGGCGGATCCAGCCCGTCATCGACTCCGTGCACCCTCTCGCCGACGTCCGCCAGGCCTGCCGGCGAATGGAAAAGGGCCAGCAGTTCGGCAAGATCATCCTCACGATGCCCCGGGACTGACACTGCCCCGGCCAATCGAGTTCCCAACCGCTCAGGCGACCCGGCCCGACCCCTTTTGGGGTTGGGCAACATGAGCAGGTCCAACGGAAGCACGTGGAAACCCCTAGGCTCCTCGCCTATGCAGAATTAGGCGCATTCCCCGTCTGGCCGATCCGGTGGGCCTCGGATTCCAGGTCCCGCAGTGGGCGTGTGCCGCGTACAATGCTTGCGGCAGGGCCCGTCCAGACGGAGGCCTTCCCGCTGCCGGGCCCTTCGAGGTCAGGCTATGCCGCTGCTGCCGCGAACATGTCCCCCGCGCGGATGCAAGGCGTTGTTCGTCTACAGCCCCGGCAACATTCTGCGCCTCCTGGTCGACGCGGTGCTGGTCGTGTTCACGCCGTTCCATCTGGTCCTGCGCTTCCGCTGCCGCACGTGCGGGCACGCCTTTCGCAGCCTGTAGCCAAATGCGCTTGTGAACTGAATATCCCGCGGTAGAATCGTGCGCGTCGCCGGCACACGCTCAAGGCCCGGTCATACAGAGAAGGGACACGCATGATCTCTCGCGAACGGTTGCAGACGGCCCTGGCACACCGCCAAGTGGACCGCCCGCCCATGGACTTCGGCGCCACCCACGTGACGGGCATCAACGTGACCACCGTGCACCACCTCCGCCAGGCGCTGCTGGGCGAGAAGGACTATCGCGTCAAGGTGACCGAGCCCTACCAGATGCTGGGCGAGATCGACCCCGCTCTGGCCGAGGCCCTGGGCGTGGACGTCGTCGGCGTGATGGGCCCGCGGACGATGTTCGGCTTCGAGAACCGTGACTGGAAGGAGCTGCGGCTGTTCGACGGCACGGACGTGCTCGTGCCCGGACAGTTCAACATCACCACCGACGACAAGGGCGACTGGTACATCCATCCCGAGGGCGACACGTCCGTGCCCCCCAGCGGGCACATGCCCAAGGACGGCTTCTACTTCGACGCCATCTGCCGCCAGGAACCCATCGACGAGGACCACCTCGACGTCCGCGACAACACCGAGGAGTTCGGCCCGCTGACGCCGGAGACGCTGGACTTCATGGCCGCGTCCGCCCGCTCCGCCGCCGACGCCGGCAAGGGCGCCATCCTCAGCGTGCCGGGCACCGCATTCGGCGACATCGCCCTCGTGCCCGCCATGTGGATGAAACGCACCAAGGGCATCCGCGAGGTGGCCGAGTGGTACATGGCCACCGTCGCCCAGCGCGACTATGTCTGGGCCATCTTCGAGAAGCAATGCGAGATCGCCCTGGCCAACCTCGCCCGCCTGGCCGACGCCCTCGGCGACAACGTGCAGGCGGCCTTCACCACCGGAACCGACTTCGGCACCCAGAACGGACTGTTCATCTCGCCCAACGCCTACCGTGACCTGTACCAGCCCTTCCACAAGCAGATCAACGCCTTCATCCACGAGCGGACGAACTGGAAGGTGTTCATCCACAGTTGCGGGGCGGTGGCCGAGCTGATCCCGGACCTGATCGAGTCGGGCTTCGACATCCTGAACCCGGTCCAGTGCTCGGCCCGCGGGATGGACCCCCAGTTGCTCAAGGACCGTTTCGGCGATCGCCTGACCTTCTGGGGCGGAGCGGTGGACACACAGAAGACCCTTCCGTTCGGCACGCCCCGGGAAGTCTACGACGAAGTCCGCCAACGCATCGACATCCTGGGCAAGGACGGCGGGTTCGTCTTCAACACCATCCACAACATTCAGGCCCGCATCCCGATCGACAACGTGCTGGCCCTGTTCAAGGCCTACCGCGACAGCTCCACCTGACACGAGGAACGTTCATGAGCGCAATCCCTGGCGACCTGTCCTCGCCCCAAAGGGGCAGTATGCTTTTCACGGTGCTGGTGTGCCTGGTGGCCGCCCTGGGCGGACTGCTGTTCGGCTACGACACCGCCGTCATCAGCGGCGCCATCGGGCCGATGGAGACCTACTTCGGCTTCTCGCCCGCCCAGACCGGCTGGGCCGCCAGCAGCGCCTTGGTCGGCTGCGTCCTGGGCGCCCTGCTCGCCGGGACCATCAGCGACCATCTCGGGCGCAAGAGGGTCCTCATCATCTCGGCGGTGCTGTTCCTGATCTCCGCGATCGGCTCGGCCATTCCCCTTGAACTCACCGAGTTCCTCACCACGGGCTACCCGCTCTTCGGCGAGCACTACCGCCTGGGCCTGTCCCAGGCGGCGGCCTACCCGCTGCTGGTCGACTACCGCATCCTGGGCGGGCTGGCCGTCGGGGCGGCGTCCATGACCAGCCCCATGTACATCGCCGAAATCAGCCCCGCCCGCATTCGCGGGCGCCTGGTCTCGGTCAACCAGTTCGCCATCGTCTCCGGCATGCTTGTCGTCTACTTCGTCAACTACTTCATCGCCCGCTCGGGCGACGACCTCTGGATGCGAACCGAGGGCTGGCGATGGATGTTCGCCTCCGAGGCCATCCCCGCGGCCCTGCTGTTGGTGTTCATGTTCCTGGTTCCCGAGACGCCCCGGTTCCTGGCGGCACGCGGCAACCGCGATAAGGCCCTGTCCGTCCTGACGCGGGTGAACGGGCGAGCAGAGGCTGAGCAGGAACTCGGCGAGATCGAGACGGTGATCGCCCAGGAGACCGGCAGCATCCGCATGCTCTTCCAGCCGGGGCTCAAGAAGGTGCTGGTTATCGGCGTGGCGTTGGCGGTCCTCCAGCAGGTGACCGGCATCAACGTCTTTCTGTACTACGCGCCGGAGATCTTCAAGAAGCTGGGCACGGGCACCGACGCCGCCATGCTCCAGACGGTCGTGGTCGGGGCGGTCAACCTGCTGTTCACCATCGTGGCCATCTGGACCGTCGACCGCCTCGGCCGCAAGCCGCTTATGATCGTCGGCGCGGCCGGGATGTGCGTCTGCCTGTCGGCGATGGGCACCGCAGCCGTCCTCAAGAGCACCCAGCTCTGGGTGCTGGGCTTCATCCTGGGCTACATCGCGTGCTTCGCCCTGGCGATCGGGCCGGTCACGTGGGTGATCCTGTCGGAGATCTTCCCCACCCGCATCCGCGGACGGGCCATGGCCATCGCGACCACCTGCCTGTGGATCGCCAACTTCATCGTCTCGATGACCTTCCCCATCATGGACGGCAACGAGTTCCTCCTCCGCACGTTCAACCACGGCTTCCCGTTCTTCGTCTACGCGATCTTCTGCGTGGGCACCATCGTGCTCGTCGCCCGGTGGGTCCCCGAGACCAAGGGCCGATCGCTCGAACAGATCGAGGAACACTGGATGCGCAGGTGAGATTGGCAGCTCGGCGCGTTCGATGAAAGCAAACGGAGTTGTGGGCGTTATGGGATTGCTCATCCCGGAACTCCCATGCCTCGCAGTTCGAGGAACCGCAACTTGGACTTGCCCCGTGGCGCTCGCCGGGCTATCGTGATTCTGCGTTTCGTTGAATTCGCGGAGGGGTGACCAATTCTTACAGGACGAAAGGGGTCGGACATGCGAATGACGCGCCGCCGTCTCCTGAAGAACGCCTCTTGTGCCGCCGCGTCGCTGGCAGCCGCGCATGCGGGCAGCCTCGAAGTAGTCGGCGCCGAAACCTCGCCCGCCGACCTTCTGTTCAAGAACGGCTCCGTCCTCACGATGGAGGACTCGCCGGCTGTCGTGGAGGCCCTGGCCGTTCGCGGGGGGCGAATCCAGGCGGCCGGCGCGCTCCGGGAAGTCTCCCGCCTGGCCGGGGCGCGGACACGGACAATCGATCTGGCCGGGCGAAGCCTCACGCCCGGGCTCATTGACGCCCATAGTCACCCGATGGCCTTCGGGCACATGGAGCTGCACTTCATCCTGGTCCGCCCGCCCAAAGTGCACAACTTCGAGACGCTCGGGCGCACGCTCGCCCAGGCCGCCGCCAAGCTGCCCAAGGGCGAGTGGGTGATCGCCCGCGGCTTCGAGGACTTCGACGAGGGCCGCTTCCCCTTCCGCCAGGAGCTCGACCGCTACGTGCCCGAGCATCCGCTGCTGGCCATCCAGTGGAGCGGGCAGTACGGCGTGTGCAACACCCCGGCCCTCCAGAAGGCCGACCTGCTCCGCGCGGACGCCGCCGACCCCTACGGGGGCAAGTACCTTCGCGACCGGCGGACCAACATCCCCGACGGGCGGCTGCTGCACTACCCCGCCATCTACTCCATCCACAAGAACGAGTTGGACAACGCGGGGCAGGTGGAGGCCATCCGCTGGGCCCTGGACAAGTTCCTTGCCTGCGGCGTGACGTGCATCCACGACAACTTCGCCACCGGCCCCTCCGCCCGTTCCTATGCCATGCTCGACCGCATGGGCCGGCTGCCCGTGCGACTGCGCGTCTACCCGTACGTGCCCAACCTTCGGATCTGTCAGGAACTGCTCCAACGGATGCGCCGCTACGAGGGCGACATGGCCAGGCTCAGCGGCGTCAAGCTCGCGGTCGACGGCTACGCCCTCATGTACGACGTGCCGCCCGAGCACCGCGAGTTGGACATGCCCATGCATCCGCAGGACCAATTCGAGGCCATCGTTGCCGCCATCCACAATGCCGGCCTCCAGGTGGACGTCCACGCCGTGGGCGACAAGGGCGTGGACTGGACGCTCAAGGCCTTCGCCAAGGCGGGCGGCTCGGCCCAGGCCGTGCGCCGGATGCGACACCGCATCGAGCACTACCCGTTCCTCAAGGCCGACTCCATCCGCAACACCGCCGACCTCGGCGTGCCTGTGTGCACTCAGCCGACCATCCTGCACCTGCGGGCGGAGTCGTTTCTCAGGCGGTTCGGCACGAAGAAGCTCCGCCAGATCGAGACGATGGTGCCGCTTCGCACCATGACCCGCGCGGGCGTCCGCGTGTGCTTCGGGGCCGACGTGCCCGCCTTCCCCACGCACCTGCCGCTCGACAGCGTCCGCTGCGCCATGGAACGCAAAACCTCCAAGGGCAGGCAACTGGACACCACCGAGTCGGTCCCGTTCCTCCAGGCCCTCAAAATGCACACCATCGAAAGCGCCTACGCCGCCTTCGACGAAAGAGAACTGGGCACCCTCACGCCCGGCAAGCTGGCCGACATGGTCGTCTGGAACAAGGACCTCCGCACCGTCCGCACCGCTCGCGACGTGGGCGGCCTGGAGGTGCAGACGACGTACGTGGGGGGAAAGGAAGCATACACGAAGAAGGTGTAGTTCGTCCCCAAGGGCTCATGGGTCCGGTGGGCTTCCTGAGGCCCACTCGGAGCGGCCGCCGGTTCGAGACCAGGAACAGAACTGCCTGCGTCACTCGGGCAGGCACACCACGCGGAACCCCACGTCGAACACCTGTTGCCAGGCGGCGTGGTCGCGCCGGCAGGCGGAGCGGGCCAGGCGGGGCGGATCGTAGAACGAGCCGCCGCGCACCACGCGGCGCTCCAGCGGCGAGAGGGCGCTCGGGTCGGCGTCGGCCGGCGGGTTGCGCCCGTCGTCGCCGCGCCACGGATAGGGGCGGTAGGCCGAGCGGGTCCACTCGGCCGCGTTGCCGTGCATGTCGCACAGGCCCCACGGGTTGGGCTGATAGGTCCCGACGGGAGCGGTGGGGCGGTAGTGGTCGTCTACGGCGTTGGCGGCCAGGTGCCAGGGCGGGATCACGTTATGGGGGAATGCCCACTTCTCCTTGAACAGGGCGTTGAGCGAGCCGTCCGCCAGGTTGGCCAGTCGGGCGAAGTCGGCCCGCACGGGCCCGAACCACAGCGGCGTGCCCGTGCTCGCCCGGCAGGCGTACTCCCACTGGGCCTCGTCGGGCAGGGTGAAGCGCCGCCCGGTCCGCCGCGAGAGCCACCGGCAGAACGCCATCGCCTCCGTCCACGAGACCCGCAGGGCGGGCTGATCGTCCCCGTCCATCGACTGGCCGCGCTGCGTCGGGTTGAAATGGAGGAAGCCCGATCGCTCCAGCCGGCTGTCGTGACGCGGATCAAACAGGCGGTACTGGCGGTTGGTGATCTCGCATCGACCCATCCAGAACGGCTGGCCGATTCGCACGCGGGCGGGCGGTTTTTCGTCGGCCAGGCCGGTCTCGTCGCCCATCGTGAACTCGCCAGCCGGCACCTTCACCAACTCCAGGCGCACGCCGTCGCCCAGGTCGATCGTGTGCGTCTCGACTGCGGGCCTGGTCGTCGGGAGGGTCGGCGGGACGAGCGCAGAGGCCTCAGCCGGCGGCTGGGGCGGCTGATAGGGCGGTGCCGACTTGGACCGCTGGGGCAGTTCGTCCTGGCGTTCCGCCTCGGGGTCTTCGGCGACGCAGGCGTATCGCTCGCGCAGCTTCTGGCGAGCCTGGCGCTGGGCGTCGACGCGGCGGTCGCCCACCACCTCCGCCCACGAGCCATGACAGGGCGTGTTCAGGTCGATCCACGTGATCAGGCGGTCCCAGGCCTCGGCGTCGAGCTTCACGTCGTGGTGGCCCTTGCGGAGCATCCGCACCAGGTGGGTCGTGTCGGCCCGGAACTCGCCCGGCGTGAGCACATGCAGATCGCCCTCGGCTGTATGCCCGCGGACGCGCCGCCGCAACTCGTAGTAGGCGGGCGGGAAGTTGCCGATCCCATGCAGCCCGCGGACCGGGTTCACGTTGACCGGCGGACGGTTGGTCAGATCGGGGATGATCCGCCCGTCGTCGCGGGCTTTGCCGCCAGGTGGTGAGCCCGTCGAACCGCCAGGTGGTGAGCCGGTCGAACCATCGTGGCAGCGGACGCAGTACTTATCCAGCACCGGCTGGACTTCTCGAACGAAGCTGAAGTTCCGCACCGGCCCGCGCCAGGGCTCGATCTCGCTGGGCGCGCGGCGGGTGGCCAGAGTGGCGCGGTTGGGCGGGGCGGTGTTCTGCGGCTCGTGGCAGCCGGCGCACGAAAGGACCTCGCCCGGCATGGGCGTCATCCAACTCCGCATGAGTTGAAGGGCCTGTCCGTTGTCGTCCAGCGGCTGAACGGAGATCGGCGTGTTGGCGGGTACGCGGAAGTAGGCCGAGCCGTCCGTCTCCACGGGCACGGTGCCCAGGATTCGCCTGACGTCCCATGGCCCGTCCAGGCCCACGCGCATCTGCTGGCCGCCCACGCCCTGGTAGGCGTAGTGGTAGGTGAACAGCCGCAGCCGCTTGACCGCCCCGCGGGGCACGCCGGCGAGGCCCGCCCCGCCGTACACGTCGCTGAGGTACACCAGGGCGTCGCGCCGGGCGAGGTCCACCTTGGGCTGGATCTCCGGCGGGCGGGGCGTCGCCTGGAGGGGCACCGGTTCGAGCATGGCGTAAGGCGGCTGTTCGATCAGGCACAACAGGTTGTCGAACACGTCGACGAGGTAGATCCCCCAACCGTGCGATTTGGTGGGGCGGCAGGCGGCCAGGAAGTACTTCTCGCTCAGCGGCCAGGGGTGGAGGAACTTGGGCCAACTCGCGTCGGTCAGGGCGTCGATGATGAGCGGCTCGACGGCCCGCCCTCGCGAGCCGATCCGCTGGATCGCGCCGTCGGCTTCGTGCCGGCCCCGGGCCGGGTCGAAGATCACCATCTCGCCGCAGCGGGCAGCCCCGTGGTGCCCGCTCACGATGCCCACGATCTTGGTCGGGTGGCCCGGCACGGCCCGCGGGTAGAACACCGAGTTGGGCCAGTAGGAATTGCTGCCGTAATACTCCATCTGCTCGCTGCCGTCGGCGTTCATGTGAAACAGCAGGCGGTTGAAGCAGTGGGGGACGTCGGCGTATTCCCAGCGGGCATAGAGGACGCGCCCGTTGTTCAGCAGCGTGGGGTGCCAGTCGTGATCCTGCTCGAAACAGAGCTGACGGACGGTCTTTCCGTCGGCCTCCAGGCGGTAGAGGTTCGACACGTGGTCGCCCCCGGCCACGCAGGGCACGCCCTGCATGCAGGCGGTCGAGCCGAAGATGATCGCCCCGTCGCTAAGGTAGCACGCGTCGTACTGGTCCACGCCGTCCAGGTCCGGCGTGACCTGGCGCAGGCCCGTGCCGTCAACGTTGATTTCGTGCACGTGCCATCGCCCGTTCTTGCCCGGCATGGACAGCAGCAGCCGGCGGGCGTCAAAGTGCAGGCGGATGTCGCCGACGAACTGCTTGCCCTCCGGTCGGTAGAGCGTCGTCAGCTTGCCGCCCGGCCGGACAAGCGAGAGGAGGGCGATCTCGTTGTCGTAGCCCGTCTTGGCGATGCTGGAGTTGCTCTGCCAGTTGTGGGGCATGCCGATCTGTTTGGCGTGTCGCTTGACCAGCAACAGGCCCTTGAAGTCCAGCAGGGGGTTGGCCAGCAGGGCCTCGCGGCGCAGCTCTTCGAGTTGGGCGGCCAGTTCGTCGGCCCGCGCCTTGGCGGCTGCGGCGTCCGCCGGGGCGGCCGCCGCGGCCTGCTTCTCCCACGCCGCCAGGCGGGCCAGAAACTCCTGACCTTGCGGATAGCGCGAGGCGAACGTCTCGCTCAGGTCCTGGATGGCCAGCCGCAGGGACTCGGCGGCTGGCGATGGCGAAGGGGCGGACTTGACCCCGGCTGGGCAGACAAGAACTGCAGCCACGGCCAGACATAACGCAGGCAGTCGTAACATAGCAGGTCTAACGCTTGACCGGCAGGCTGGATTTCGCGGTCCCGCGGGATGTGTCACGACGGTCTCTTCTTGGGCGGAGGCGGTTTTCTCCCTTGCCTTGAGACGGTTCCTGGGGTATCAAGAAGAAGTTGTTGTCCGGTTCAGGCGAACGGGCCGGCGGGTTGCTGTCGGCCTGGAGCAATACCTTAACTCGAGGAAAGGAACGCAGCATGAGTCGCTACACCCGTCGCAGTTTCCTGCGCAATACGTCGGCGGCAGCGGCCGCCGCCGCCCTGGCGGGTCGGGCCTCCTGGGCCCAGAATGCCAAGATCTCCACCGAGGGCAAGAAGGCCCCCAACCTGGCCGTCATCGGCACGGGCGGGGCGGGCATGATGCAGGCCCGGGAGTTCATCAAGCTCGGCGCCAACGTCGTATGCTTCTGCGACGTCGACAGCGCCCGCCAGAAGGAAATCGGCGAGAAGTTTCCCAACGCCAAGACCTACCAGGACTACCGCAAGATGCTCGATGTGCACAAGAACGACATCGACGCGGTGACCGTGGGCGTGCCGGACCATCACCACTACCCGGCCACCATCCTGGCCATGCAGATGGGCAAGCACTGCTACACCCAGAAGCCCCTCACCCACACCGTGTGGGAAGCCCGCCAGCTCGCCGAGGCCGCCAAGAAGTACAAGGTCGCCACGCAGATGGGCAACCAGGGCCACGCCAACGAAGGCTGGCGCCTCCTGACCGAGTGGTACAAGGCCGGCGCGCTGGGGCAGATCAAGGTCGTTCATACCTGGACCAACCGCCCCGTCTGGCCGCAGGGCATCAAGACCCCCGAAGGCAGCGACCCCGTGCCGGAGACGCTGGACTGGGACGTGTGGCTGGGCCCGGCCCCCAAGCGCGCCTTCAAGAAGGACGTCTACCATCCCTTCAAGTGGCGCGGCTGGTGGGATTTCGGCTGCGGCAGCCTCGGCGACATGGGCTGCCACACCATGGACGGGCTGTTCTGGGCCCTGGACCCCGGGCATCCGACCGCCGTCGAGGTCGTCAGCGCCTCCGGGCCGCTGGACGACGCCTTCCCCAAGCAGTCGGTCATCCGGTGGGACTTCCCGGCCAAGGGCGACCAGCCGGCCTTTAGCCACTTCTGGTACGACGACAGCGTCCAGCCCAAGGACCTGCCCGAGGAACTCAAGGGCCTCAAGCTGCCCAAGACGGGCAACTTGTTCATCGGCACCAAGGCCACTGTCCTGTGCAGCGGCGACTACGGCGACACCGTCCGCATCGTCCCCGAGGCCAAGATGAAGGAAATCGGCAAGCCGGCCAAGCTGTTCGAACGCTCGCCGGGCCACTACAAGGAGTGGTTCATGGCCATCACCGGCGAGAAGCCCCTGGACTTCCCCAAGTCCAACTTCCACTACGCCGCCCCGATGACCGCGACCATTCAGCTCGGCAACATCGCCCTCAAGTGCGGCAAGCGCCTGGAGTGGGACGGCGTGAAGGGCGAGTTCACCAACGACAAGAACGCCAACCAGTACCTGACCAAGCAGTACCCCGCCGGCTGGAAGTTCGACGTCTAGGCCCGGCGGCCCGATCGACAATCCGTTCTGCAGACAAGAGCCCGTGGAGCGCCCCTCCGCGGGCTCTTTTTTCCGGGAAGCTCCGCCCCGGACATCGCCCTGCGCGAGGCGTAGGCCGGGCGGGGCCCACCGCCCGCGCTAGCGTTGAGTTAAGTCTCATGTCGCATATTGACATAGGCCGATAATCCTGATACGATATGGGACTTCTTACTTACCTTCGGGTAGGCTCTCACCGTAGTTGCCTCTGGAGGACGTGTAACGAACCCCGTTTTTGTGGGCTGTGGGTACAGGTATGCTGAACAGGATTCGCAACATCGGAATATCGGCGCACATTGACTCGGGCAAGACCACCTTGAGCGAGCGCCTGCTGTTCTATTCGGGCCGGATCTACCGGATGGGCGAGGTCAAGGGCGACGCCGCCACCGCCACCATGGACTTCATGGACCTGGAGAAGGAACGCGGCATCACCATCACCTCCGCGGCCACCCAGATCCGCTGGCGGGACCACACGGTCAACCTGATCGACACGCCGGGCCACGTCGACTTCACCATCGAGGTCGAGCGGTCGCTCCGCGTGCTGGACGGGGCGGTCATGGTCCTCTGCGCGGTGGGCGGCGTGCAGAGCCAGTCGGTCACCGTCGACCGCCAGATGAAGCGATACCGCGTGCCGCGCATCGCCTTCATCAACAAGATGGACCGCACCGGGGCCGACCCGCAGCGGGTGGTCCGCGACATGGCAGAGAAGCTCGGCCTCAACGTCGTGCCCATCCAGTTGAACATGGGCGACGGCGCCGATTTTCAGGGCGTGATCGACCTGGTGGAGATGAAGGCCCTTCGCTTTGAAGGCGACAACGGCGAGAAGGTCGTCGTCGGCGAGATCCCCGCCGAGCACGTGGGCCAGGCCGCCGAGGCCCGCGAGCACATGCTCGACGCCCTGAGCATGTTCAACGACGAACTCATGATGCGGATGCTCGAGGACCACGACATTCCCGTCGAGCTGCTCCGCGACACCCTCCGCGTCGCCACCATCAACCGCGACATCGTCCCGGTCATGATGGGCTCGGCCTACCACAACCAGGGCGTCCAGCCGCTGATGGACGCCGTCTGCCGCTACCTTCCCAGCCCGCTGGACCGCCAGGCCTTCGCCCGAGACCACGACAACGAGGGCGCCGAGACTCCCCTGGTCTGCGACAACGAGGCGCCGCTGGTGGCCATGGCCTTCAAGATCGTCGACGAGTCTTTCGGGCAGCTCACCTACACCCGCGTCTACCAGGGCACGCTCCAGCGGGGCAAACAGTACCGAAACGCCCGCACCAACCGAATGCAGCGGGTCGGGCGCCTGGTCCGCATGCACGCCAACAGCCGCGAGGAGATCGACCAGGCGGGGCCCGGCGACATCATCGCCATGATCGCCGTCGACTGCGCCAGCGGCGACACCTTCTGCGACGAGAGCCTCAACGTCAGCCTCGAGTCGATCTTCGTCGCCGACCCGGTCATCCAGCTCTCGATCATCCCGGCCAGTTCCGCCGACCAGGACCGCATGACCAAGGCCCTCCACCGCTTCATGAAGGAGGACCCCACCTTCCGCGTCTCGACCGACCCAGAGACCCGCGAGACGGTCATCGCCGGCATGGGCGAGCTGCACCTGGACGTGTACGTCGAGCGGATCAGGCGGGAGTACAAGGCCGCCGTCACCGTCGGCCAGCCCAAGGTGTCGTACCGCGAGGCCCCGACCGTCGAGGCCGCCTACGACTATCGCCACAAGAAGCAGACCGGCGGCTCGGGCCAGTTCGCCCACGTAGTGGGGCGCCTGGTGCCCCTGCCGGAAGACGCGCCGGCCCCCTATGAGTTCGAGGACAACGTCACCGGCGGACGGGTGCCCACCGAGTACATCCCCGCGGTCAACAAGGGTTTCGTCGAGGCCACCAAGAAGGGCCCGCTGGCCGGCTACGAAATCGTCGGCTGCAAGATGTGTCTGGACGATGGCTCGTACCATGACGTAGACTCCAGCGAGATGGCCTTCAAGATCTGCGCCATCGAGGCGTTCCGCCAGGCCTTCCTGCGGTCCAAGCCCGTGCTGCTGGAGCCGATCATGACCGTCGAGGTCGAGACGCCCACGCAGTTCCAGGGCGGCATCGTGGGCGACCTGAACAGCCGGCGAGGGATTATCAGCAGCGTCGACCCCCGCCAGGGCTATGCCGTCGTGCGGGCCGAGGTGCCCCTGGCGAACATGTTCGGGTATGCTACCGTGGTTCGCGGGCTCAGCCAGGGCATGGCGAGCTTCACCATGGAAATGTGCCGCTACGGCCGGGTGCCCGCCAAGATCGCCGAGGAGATCATCGAGACGCGGCGCAAAGAACTGGCGGCCCGCAAATGACCCAGCAAGCGACCCGTCCAGGCGTACTACAGAGGCGTATGTCCGAGAACATCCGCAACGTGGCGATCATCGCGCACGTCGATCACGGCAAGACGACGCTGGTCGACTGCCTGCTCTACCAGTCGGGCCAGTTCCGCAACGAGGAACTCGACCGCTTGGCCGGCGGGCAGCACGGGCTGATCATGGACTCCAATCCCATCGAGCGGGAGCGGGGCATCACCATCTTCAGCAAGAACTGCGCCGTCCGCTACGTCGGCGGCGACGGAACGACCTACAAGATCAACATCATCGACACCCCCGGGCACGCCGACTTCGGAGGCGAGGTCGAGCGGGTGCTCAAGATGGCCGACGGCGTCCTCCTGCTGGTCGACGCCTTCGAGGGGCCCATGCCCCAGACGCGCTTCGTCCTCCAGAAGGCCCTCCAGCACAAGCTGAGGCCCATCGTGGTGGTCAACAAGGTCGACCGGCCCGACAGCCGCCCCGACGACGTGGTCAACGAGGTCTTCGACCTGCTCGTCCAGCTCGACGCCGACGAGCACGCCCTGGACTTCCCCATCATCTACGCCTCGGCCCGCGAGGGCTGGGCCACCACCGACCTGGCCGCCCCGACCACCGACGTCCGCTGCGTCTTCGAGGCCATCATCACCCACGTGCCCGCGCCGCTGATGGACGAGACCGCCCCCCTCCAGATGCTCGTGACCACCCTCGATTACAGCGACTACGTCGGGCGGATCGCCATCGGGCGGGTCTTCGCCGGGACCCTCAGCGAGGGCGAGAACGTCACCGTCATCGACCGCCAGGGCCGGCATTTCCAGGAGAAGGTCCTCGAAGTTCACCAGTTCGAGGGCCTCGGCCGAAAGAAGACCCCCGTCGTCCGCGCGGGCGACGTCTGCGCGGTCATCGGCCTGGAGGACGTCGACATCGGCGACACCATCACCTGCGCCGAAAACCCCAGCCGTCTCGACATCATCACCGTCGACGAGCCCACGCTGAACATGACCTTCCGCGTCAACGACTCGCCCTTCGCCGGGCGCGAGGGCTCGTTCGTCACCAGCCGACAGATCCGCGACCGCCTGGACAAGGAACTCCAGTCCAACGTCGCCCTGCGGGTGGCCCCGGGCGAGACGCCCGAGGAGTTCAGCGTCGCCGGGCGAGGGCTGATGCACCTGGGCATCCTCATAGAGAACATGCGCCGCGAGGGCTACGAGCTGTCGGCGGGCAAGCCCAAGGTCATCTTCCACGAGGTGGCCGGCAAGACCCACGAGCCCATCGAGCAGCTCGTGGTCGAGTGCCCGGCTGAGTGCCAGTCGTCGGTGATGAGCCTCATCGGCGACCGTCGGGCCGAGATGACCCGCATGGACGTCAAGAGCGGCGCCAGCGGGTACGTGCACATGGAGTTTTCCATCCCCGCCCGCGGGCTGATCGGCCTGCGCGAGCGGATGATGATCGCCACGCAGGGTCGGGCGATCATGCACCACACCTTCGACAAGTACGAGCCCATGCGCGGGCCCATCCCGCAGCGCCAGGCGGGCGTGATGATCGCCACCGACCCGGGCATGGTCACCGCCTACGCCCTGGACGCCCTGTACGACCGCGGGTTCTTCTTCGTCAAGCCCGGCGACCAGGTCTACGAGGGCCAGATCGTCGGCGAGCACTGCATGGACAAGGACATCCCGGTCAACGTCACCAAGGCCAAGCAGCTCACCAACATGCGCACCACCGCCAAGGACGATGCCGCCCGCATCCGCCCGGCCCGCGTGCTCTCCCTGGAGCAGGCCCTGGCCTACATCCAGGAAGACGAGCTGGTCGAGGTGACCCCTCAGTCCATCCGCATGCGCAAGCGCATCCTGAAAGATATCGACCGCCGCCGCGCCCGGCGCAAGTAGCCCCGGCCGTCGCCGAACCCGACCGTAACACGCGGATCCGCGGACGGCCTCGGGAACTGCGGCGGGGGCGGAAGGAACGGGTCTTTGCCCGTCATTTTCCTACCCTTCGCGGCCTGCGGGGACCGGCTTAACCCATTGCATATTCGGGGCAACCGGGATAAGATATCCGGGCCAAAACCACGTGAGGTTTTGGTGTTTTTGTTGTGCGGGACCCCTTTGGAACGTAGGACGATGAGCGAGCAGAACGAGAACAAGCTGAACCTCTTCCGCCCCAAGGACAACCTCGACGCCGCCCTCCAGCGCGAGCTGGACGAGGCCCTGGGTGGGATGAGCCTGGACCAGATCATCGACACCGAGGAGGCGGCTGAAAAGGGCGCCCGCGGCACCGGCCAGGGCGTCCGAAAGGGACGCGTCGTCGCCATCCAGGGCGATGACATCTTCGTGGACCTCGGGGGGCGAAGCGAAGGCGTCTTGCCGGCCGCCCAGTTCGCCGAGGAGCCCCTGCCCGAGGTCGGGCAGATCGTCGAGGTCACCATCGAGGGCTACGACCAGGCCGACGGCCTGCTGGTCCTCTCGCGCCAGGGCGCGGTGATGGCCGCCGCCTGGGAGACCATCGAAGAAGGCCAGGTCGTCGAGGGTCGCGTCACCGGCGAGAACAAGGGCGGGCTCGAGATGGACATCCAGGGCATCCGCGCCTTCATGCCCATCAGCCAGATCGAGATGTTCCGCGTCGAGGGCCTGAAGGACTACGTAAACCAGCGCCTCCGCTGCCAGGTCACCGAGGTCGACCGGGCGGAGAAGAACGTCATCGTCTCGCGACGCGCCCTGCTGGAGGTGGAGGCCGAGGAGAAACGCGACGAGATGTTCAACTCGCTGGTCGAGGGCAAGACCGTCACCGGCGTGGTCCGCTCGATCATGCCCTACGGGGCCTTCGTGGACATCGGCGGGGCCGACGGCCTGCTCCACGTCCGCGACATGAGCCACGCCCGCGTCGAGGACCCCCACGAGGTCGTCAAGGAAGGCCAGAAGATCGAGGTCATGATCCTCAAGATCGACCGCGAGGCCCGCAAGATCGGCCTGGGGCTCAAGCAGGTCATGCCCGACCCGTGGGCCGGCGCCGAGACCAAGTGGCCCGTCAACGAGGTCGTGGCCGGGCGGGTGACCCGCCTGGCCGACTTCGGCGCGTTCCTGGAACTCACGCCCGGCGTCGAGGGGCTCATCCCCATCAGCGAGATGTCCTTCGCCAAGCGGATCAAGCACCCCAGCGAGGTGTGCAACGTCGGAGACGTGGTCAAGGTCCGCGTCATGAACGTGGACACCGAAAAGAAGCGGATCAGCCTCTCGATCAAGCGAGTGGGCGACGACCCGTGGACGGGCGCGTCGGTCCGCTGGGCAGAGGGCACCGTCACCACCGGCGTCGTCACCCGTATCGCCGATTTCGGGGCCTTCGTCGAACTGGCCTCCGGTGTCGAGGGCATGGTCCACGTCAGCGAGATTTCCACCGAGCGGGTCCGAAGCGTCGGCGAGGCCCTCCAGGTCGGCCAGGCCGTCAAGGTCAAGGTCCTCGCCGTCGATGAGACCGCCCGGCGCATCGGCCTGTCGATCAAGCAGGCCGACGACGTCGTCGACTACGCGTCCTACATGAACACCGCCGACCGCGAGGCGGCCTCCCAGCCCGCAGCCGAAGGCTCCAAGGGCAAGAAGCCCCCAAAGCAGAAGCCCCGCAAGGGCGGACTCGATTAGCAGCCCGTAGTCAGTGGCCACTAATCAGGAAGTCGACATTCCGGCGGCGGAGCGTCCCTCCGCCGCCTGCCTGGGCGCCCGGAGCAGTTCCCGCGGGACCCATGGGAACCCCCGCTAAGGCCCTTCTCACTACTCCCATGCCTTCCTGACTGTCGCGATATTTTTGTAGCCCTTATCCCGTCGGGCGGGTATACACAAAAAGCAAGCATGGCCGCCAAGCGGCCCAGAAAGGAAAGACCATGTTCCGCACATCGCTCGTATTGATGGTGGCCCTGTCGCTGGCGGCCGGCATGGCCGGAGCCCAGGAAAAGGTGACGCTGGCCAGCAAGTTTCCGCCCGGCGTCTACACCACGACCATGAATCAGCAGATGAACGTCCAGATGGCCATGCCCGGCGGGCAGCAGATGGACCAGAAGCAGACCATGATGATGGTCTCGCAGATCACCGCCGGGCCGGTCGAGCCGACCGGGCAGAAGATCGAGATGGCGTTCAAGCGGATCAAGCAGTCCATGCTGATGGGCCCGATGAACATGGGCTACGACAGCGCCGATCCCAACCAGTCCTCCAGCCCCCTGGCCCCGATCTTCAAGGCCCTGCTGGACGCCAAGATCAGCTTCACCATGACCGCCGACGGCAACGTCAAGGACGTCACCGGCCTGGACAGCATGATCGACGACATGGTCAAGCAGAACCCCGCCCTGGCCTCCATGGCCAAGACCATGAAGAGCCAGATGGGCGACAACATGGTCCGCCAGATGATCGGCGCGGGCAACCAGATGCTGCCCGACAAGCCCGTCGGGCCGGGCGACACCTGGACCACCAAGGCCACCCAGAATCTCGGCATGCTCGGCGAGATGACCATCTCCAACGACTGCAAGCTGGCCGCCCTCCAGAAGACCCCCAAGGGCAGGATCGCCGTCATCGAGTTCAAGGGAAAGGCCACCACCGCCGAGGGTAAGGCTGCCCCCATGCCCGGCGCCAAGCTCGAAAAACTCGACATGGACATGAGCGGCACCAGCCGCTTCAACACCGACACCGGCATGCTCGTCCAGAACACCACCAACATCAAGGCCAAGATGTCCATGACCATCGGCGGTTCAGACGACCAGCCCGGCATGGGCATTGACATGGTCATGGAGGGCAAGGTCGACCAGTCCACCACCGAGGGCAAGTACGAGGCCCCGGCAGCGGAGAAGAAAGCCGCCCCCAAGTCCGGCGGCGACGTGTTCTGATCGCCGCATGACGCGCAGTTCAAAAGCCCACCCCTGAGGGGTGGGCTTTACGAACCGCCATACAGACATCCGTAGCGGGTTGATCCGCCGCCTGAAGCGGCCGGTCAACCCGCTGTGTTTCCCGTCGTCAATTGCCGCGGACCGCTCACCCGCGTGCGAACTCGGGGAGGGAGGAGATGCTGTTCGCGGCCGGGGGCTACTTCTTCGCCCCGCAGCACTTCTTGTACTTCTTGCCCGACCCGCACGGGCAGGGGTCGTTGCGACCGGGGGCGGTCTCGGCGTGGATCGGGTCCACCTTCTTGGTCTTCTCGATCAGTTCCTTCTCCGCCTCCACGTCTTCCTTCTTGCGGGCCTTCAGCGACAGCTCTTCGAGCTTGTGCTGTTTCTCTCGCTTGGCAAAACGGTCCGAAATCGGGTCGCCCATACGTGTGTCCTTTCCACAAGGCGTCAATCCATTATAGAGTGCCCGGCCCCTGGTTCACTGCAGTGACCAGGCCATCCACTACAGGCTACTGAATACTGGCTGCGGGCCACTGGCTGCTACTCCACGTCTTTTCCGCAACACTTCTTAAACTTCTTGCCCGACCCGCAGGGGCAGGGGTCGTTGCGCCCCACGCGGGGCACGTCGCGTCGGATGGTCTCGATCTTCTGCGGCGTGGCGGCCGCCGCCTGGTCGGCCATGTCCTGGGCCAGGTGATCGTAGCCCTGGAGTTGCTCGTGGACGGCCGAGCTGATCTGGTAGACGCTGTTGACCTGCGCCTCCGCTGACAGCTTGACCTTGAAGATCATGTCGGTGACCTTGTCGCGGACGCCGGCGAGCATGTCCTGGAACTGCTTGCCGCCCTCGCGCTTGTAGGCCACGCGGGGGTCCTGCTCGGCGTAGCTTCGCAGGCCGATGGCGCTCTTGAGATGGTCCATGGCCAGCAGGTGGTCCTTCCAGGAGCTGTCGACGATCTGGAGCAGCACGAACCGCTCCAACTCGTTCATTTCTCGCCGCAGGAACTTGCGCGCCGTCTGGAGGGTCACGCCGAAGACGTCGCCGTCGAAGTCCTGCATGCCCAACTCGGTGTCGAAGCGCGAGCGGACCAACTCGATCGCCTGCTGCGGGCCGGGATCGCTGCCCAACTGCTCGCGGAGGAACCGCTCCAGGCGGTCGCCGGCCAGCCAACTCTGCGACTCGGCCACCAGCCGCCGGCGGGCCTCGTCCATGCCCATCTCCCGCAGTTCATCCGCCGTCAGGATCAGGCCGTACTTGCGGTTGGCCCACTCCGCCAGCGCGGTCGCCGAGTAGACATTCTCCAGCCCGCCGTGGGCCAGCGTCATGTCCAGCGCGTACTCGACCGGGTACTCGACCTCCCGCTGGGCGTAGGCCCGGTCGATCTTGTCATGGAGGCGCGTGCGGACGTCCTCGACCTCGCCGGCCAGGTCCTCGAGCGACAGCTCGATCGCAAACTTGCCCTGTACCCACGCGCCCAGCGCCCGGCGGGCGAAGTCCTCCTCCAGGAACTGCGTCAGGCCCGAGAGGTTGATCTCGTCGATCCGCTGGGAGGCCGCCAGCGAGAGCTGCCTGGCGATCTCGTCCGCGTCCATCTTGCGGAGCTGGTTCTGCGAGAGGTTCACGCCGAAGCGGCTCATGGCCCAACTGCTCAGCCCGCGGAGGTCCCAGTCTCGCGGGTCGGCGTCCTCGTCCATGTACTCGCCCAGGGTCATGAAGAGGTTGCTGTCGGCCTCTTCCTTGGCCCGGCGGCGGAGGTTGTCTTCGAGGGCGGGCAGGTCATCGATGTTCTGGGCGCGGACCTGGTCGTCGCGGACGGGGATCTGAAGCGCCTGGCGGGCCCATTCGGCGATGCAACGCTCGTGGTAGTGCCCGTCGAGGTAGCTGTCTACGCCGTCGTCGACGGCCTGGTGGACCATGTCGCGGACCATGTTCTCCAGGTCGCGCCCCTCGAGGATGCGCTGGCGCTGCGAGTAGAAGGTCTTGCGCTGGTGGTCCATGACCTCGTCGTACTCCAGCAGGTTCTTGCGAACCTCGAAGTTCCGCTCTTCCACCTTGCGCTGGGCCCGCTCGACGCCCTTGGAGATCCGCCTGTCCTCGATGGCCACGTCGCCCTGCAGCCCCAGCCAGCTCAGCACCTTCAGCGTCCACTCGCCTGCGAAGATCGCCATCAGCTCGTCGCGGATGGACAGGAAGAACCGGCTCGACCCGGGGTCGCCCTGTCGCCCGGCCCGCCCGCGAAGCTGGTTGTCGATGCGCCGTGCCTCGTGGCGCTCGGTGCCCACGATGTGCAGCCCGCAGGGCACGTCCGTCCGGCAGGCGCCTCGGCCGCGGGCGGGAAAGGCCGGGTCGACCTTCGTCTTGAAGCAGTGGGCGCAGTTGGTGGCCGCGTCGTACTGCGGGCAGTGAATGCAGCATTTGTTGGACCCGGGCGGGAAGAGCGCCTCCACGTCCATGCCCAGCTCGGCCAGCTTTTCCGCCGGGGGGACCTTGCAGTTGTCCCACACCACGCCGGGCCCCAGCTTGATGTCCGTGCCGCGACCGGCCATGTTCGTCGCGATGGTCACGTTGCCGACCATCTGCTTGCTGCCCTTTTTCAGCGGGCGCTGCCAGCCGGCGTCGCGGACGATGTCCGCCTCGCGGGCGGCGTTCTCCGGGCGGGCGTTGAGCACCTCGTGCTGCGTCCCGTGCGTCCGCGTCAGCAGGGCCGAGATCAGCTCGCTCTTCTCCACGCTGGTCGTGCCCACCAGCACGGGCCGGCCCTTCTTCGAGACCGCGTCGATCTCCTCGACGATGGCGTTGTACTTGGCCGGCGAGACCTCGTAGATGGCCGCGTGCACGTCGCTCAGGTAGCCGGGCGCCTGCACCGCGCCGTCGCCCGTCTCGCCGCCCGCGTAGATGCGATCGTCGAAGTCCGCCCGGTTCACCGGGCGGTGGGTCGGCACGGCCGCCACGTCGAGTTTGTAGATCTTCATGAACTCGCCCGCCTCGGTCATGGCCGTGCCCGTCATGCCCGCGAGCTTCTTGTACAGCTTGAAGTAGTTCTGAAGCGTGATCGTCGCCAGCGTCTGGTTCTCTTCCTTGATCGTCACGCGTTCCTTGGCGTCCACCGCCTGGTGCAGGCCGTCGGACCACTCGCGCCCCTCCAGCAGTCGCCCGGTGAACTCGTCGACGATGATGACCTTGCCCTCCTGCACCACGTAGTCCTTGTCCTTCTCGAAGACCAGGTGCGCCCGCAGGGCCTGCTCCATCA
>JAKJER010000074.1 GCA_022705325.1 Planctomycetota bacterium
GGCCGGATCAACCACCTCCAGACTCGACCCCCGCCCGTCCGCACGACCCGGCCAAGACCCGCTGTCGTTGTACGTGAAGGAGAAAAGCGTGCGGCCGAAGGCGGCGAGGGCGAGGGTTTCGCCGCCGTCGTCCAGGCCGCCGCCGTATTGGCCGGCCACGTTGAGTTGAGTGCCGTATCGTAGTTCGAAGGCGGCGCGGTTGCGGACGACGAGGACGTACTGCCCGGGTTCGAGCGTGAGGACCTGCGAACCGGTGAAGTCGAAGGTGATGCCGTCGACAAAGGCGACACCGGTGAGGTCGGCGGTCTGGGAGCCGGTATTGAGGATCTCGATGAACTCGAAGTCTTCACGGGTCAGGGCGGGGTCGGCAGCCAGCTCGGCGGCCGAAGGCTCGGGCGGGTTGTACATGACTTCGGTGACGCGGAGGAAGTCGACCGCGCCGTCGGTGACAGTGAACTCGACGGGCGCGGACCAATGGCTGTAGCGGCCGGCGTCGTCCTTCATGCGAACGCGAACGCGGTAGGTCTTGCCGACCTCGAGGTCGCCGGAGGGGATGAAGACGTCGTTGTCGTAGGCGGTGAGTTCTCCGCTGGTCCACAGGGCGGTGATCTCGTAGCAGGGTTCCCGGTCGGCCGAGACGGGGCCGGTGGCGACCTCGGCGATTCGCCACTCCATGGCCGCGAAGGAAGCGGACGCACTGCTGAAAGCCGAGGCCGCGAAAGTGAGTTCATCGATGGGGAAGACGGGCTGGCCGGTGTAGGTGACGGTGGGCGTGGCGGGGATGAGGGCCTCGTCGGTGAGGATAGTGGAGTCGATCCAGGCGCCGCGGGAGACCACGTAGTTCTTCATCAGGGCGATCATGCCGGCGAAGTCGCCGGTGGGCGAGATGTCGTAGAAGCGGCCGACGCCGGCCTTGCTGGCATTGACGTAGGCGGAGCTGAGGATGGGGTTGTAGTCCCACATGGCGCGATCGGCGTCGACGAACGAGAGCTGGCCCGGGGTGTAGATCTTGGAGGCCATCTCGTCGATGAGCAACCCGGTCTGCTCGGGGTTGTAGAGCAGGTCGCGGATTTCGCGCATGCGGTTGCGGTATTCGACGGCGAAGACAGGGTTGGTCAGGAGGCGGCTGTAGAAGGGCTCCTGGCCGTTGCCGTACATATTGTTGGCCCAGGTGAGGTCAACGTCCCAGGGGAATACGGACCAGGTATTGGTGACCGGGTCGTGGTAGTAGAAGTAGTTCTTGCCGTACCCGATGTCGTAGTGATGAACGGCCTCGACGATGGAGCGGTAGCTGTAGTAGCCCTCGAGGTCGACATTCTCGCGCCACCACTGCTCGCTGGGGGAGGAGTTGTAGGCGCTCATGAAGGCGTTGAGGTCGGAGCTGTCGCTGGGCTGGAGGGGCCCCTGGTTGTTCAGTGTTCCGGTGCCGCTCTCCATCTTGTAGAGGTTGCCGTCGGCCAAGTCGTGCTCGTCCAGGAAGTTCCCATCGTACTGCTCGATAGCGAGGTAGAGCCCCTGGAAGTCGCCGTCGTACTGGGTGGTCCCGGTTTCCTCGGCGGACTCGACGATACGGAAGTGGACGAAGGTAGTGCTGGAAGCGGCGACGCCGGCGAGGTTCATGAGCTTGAAGGTGACCGACTCGAAAAGCCCCTGCTCGCCGCGGTAGAGGTAGTCGCCCTGCTGGATGCAGGCGCCGAGGTTGAGCTTGTCCCAGGGGATGTCATAGGGTCGGCCGTAGTCGTCGACGACCGGGAGGCTGTGGCCGCGGTTGAAGTCGAACTTCCACATGTTCTTGCCCATGGCGTATCGCCAGACGCCGCCGCGGGCGCGGAAATGAATGTGGTCGTAGACCTTGCCGTCGAAGACGATGGCGCCGGTCCAGAGATAGTCGTCTCCGGCGTACTGCCCAGCGGTGGAATCGGGGATGTACTGCGATTCCTCATGGTCACGGCTGGTGGTGATGAGCTGGATGATCGGAAGTGAATCCAACAGGTTGCCGTCGTAGGTGACGGAGTCGCTGGCGCCGGGCTGGTCGGCGCCGGTCCAGGAGGGGACGCCGTCGTATACGTAGTAGGCGAAGTTGGGCTGGGTGTCGTCGGCGTAGGGCGCGGTGATGGACAGGCCGATCGCGTCGAAGGCGGTGATGCGATAACGGACGAGACGGCGGTTGGTCTGGAGCGCGGCGGGCAGGACGACGGTGTAGATGGAATCCCCGGCGGTCTCGTCGCCCTCCAGCCCGTCGTCGCGCATGGGGATGTTCGTCCATTGCGTCGCATAGCGGGGGTCGGAGAGTTCGATATAGTCGCCCGGGTCGACCAACTGATAGGCGAGGCTGACCGAGGCCACGCCGTCGGGGTCGGTGATCTTGACAGTGACGGTAACCGACTGGCCGGAGGTCGGTTGCTGGGGCGAATGGTCGAGCTGCCGCATCTGGGGGGCGGCGTTGGCGGCATAGACGGAATTGGCCCGGCCGGGCGTGGGGCCGCCGGCCCGCCAGCTCCCGCCCAGGTCGTTATCCAGGGCCGGGTTGACCAGTTCCATGGAATAGCCGGGTTCGCAGCCGACGATGGGCCAGGGGAATCCGAGCTGGTAGGTGACCTCGTCCTGGGCGATGCCCGCGGCGTTGACGAGAGTCACTTCCTCGCCATCGCCGTTCAGCAACCCGCTGTAGGGTCCCAGCGCGGAAGCGAAGTACTTGGCCTGGAACTGGGCAGGGCTCTGGGCGACGACGAGATAAGCCCCGCCAGCCAGCACCGTGCCCGCGGGGAAGGTGTACTGGACGCCGTCGGTGAACTGCCAGCCGGAGAGGTCAACGGAGGCGGCGCCGGTGTTGTAGAGTTCGATGAACTCGACCAGTTCGATGTCCACGTCGGGCGTGTGGTGGATCTCGTTGATGACGACGGGGCCGATCTCGGGCCCGGCGTCATCGCGGCCCGGGGAGCCCCCCAGCACGGCGCCGGCCTGCCACTGGTCGGGGTTGTCCCAGTCAGCCGGGGCAGCGGTCTCATCCCGAATGACGAGGGCGTAGCCGCCGCCGGCGGTTTCGGGATACCAGGCGCTGCCATAGTCGAACCGGAGGATGGCAGCCTGGTCGGGGTCTGGCAGTTGCAGGGTGATTCGTTCGCCGGTGTTGGAGAGCGAGCCGGAGTACTGTCCAGCCAGGTTGATGCCGGTCCCGTAGCGGTCGGCGAAGTCATCGATGGAAGCGGCCACGACGACGTAGCCGTCGGGCGCGAGCACCATGTCCGGGAAGGTGAAATCGATGCCGTCCGTGAGCCGCACGCCGGACAGGTCGAGTGTAACGGGGCCGACGTTCTTGAGTTCGATGAACTCGGTGTCGCCCCCCTCGGCGGGCTGGTAGTGTATCTCCGTCACCCGCAGGCCATCCAGGAGCAGAAGGTTGGCGCTGGTCTGGACGTCGATGACGGTGACGGTGGCGTCCATCGACAGGGCGAAGGAGATGTCGCTGCTGTTGGAGTTGGACTGGTGGACCTCGACGGCCAGGACGTTGTCGCCGCGGACGAGCGCGTCGGTGGAGATGGTGAAGGGGCCTTCGATGGCGCCGTTGCCGACGTTGCGGCTGGCCAAGGTGCTGTAGGTCACGTCCCCCGCGGCCACGCCGACCCGGAGGACCTCCGTGCCGTTGAGGTAGAGGACCGCACCGTCGTCGAGGATGGTGGTGACCTGGAACTGGGAGACGTCCGCGGGATCGGCGTCGAGAGTGAAGTGCGTGCGAAAGTAGTAGGTCAGCTTGCCGAGGGTCAGGGTGGTTTTGATGGCAACAGGCAGGCCGTCGGCCTCCAGGGCCAGTGCGCCTTGGCCCGTGGGCCAGGAGGAATCGTCGAAGCCCGGTTGCATCCAGGTTGTGCCCGCGTCGCCGGCCTGGTAGTACGACCAGGTGCTGTCCATCGCGAGCGGGTGGACGGTGGTGGTCGTGGCTGTGACCACGACATTCTTGAGGCCCGGCGTGGGCAGGCGGAAGAAGCCGATGTCGACCTCGCCGTCCGGCAGGCGTCCCTGCGAGACATCGGTGGTCTGCGAGTAATACAGCACGGTATCGAGCAAATCCCCTGAGAGATCGGCCAGGCCGATCATGCCCTGGTTGGCGGCCAGCTTGAAGCTCAGATGGTCTGGACCGGCCTCCGCGTCGCCGTCGGCCCAGAACGCGAGGAACCCGTTGGCCGCGATGAAGCTGAGCGGGGCGATCTGGTGCTTCTGCGGCTGGGGGACAGGGCTGTCGCTGAGGGAAAGCCCGCCCAGGGCCACCGGCAGCGAGTCGGTGTTGTACAGTTCGATGAAGTCGTCGGGGAGACGGACTTGACCGCTGGCCAGCCACTCGTTGATTCTCAGGGCGGTCGCCTCCGCGGTGGGTTGGGCACGATTGGCCAGGCCGAAGGTGGGCTGGGTGAGTTGCCACTGGCCCTGGACGACGCCGATGGAGAGATCGGCGGCCTGGAGCCCGAACTGGACGCCGTCGAGCAGGTCGCCGCCGCCGGCGAGGGAATCGTAGAGATAGAGCGCGTCTCCCGAGGCGTCCAGGGCGAAGCCCAGGTGCAGACCTGGCGTGGAACTGTCGCGGTCGGCAAAGAGGGTGAGATAGCCGCCCGGCTCGAGAACGGCGTCCCCCAGAAAGACGAACTTGCGGGGCGAGGCGGGGTCGTCACTAAGACTCATGTCGCGCAGGTTCAGGGCCGGTGCGCCGGGCGGGGCGTCGTAGAAGAGTTCGACCATGTCGGGGAACGTCCCGGCGTGGTCGACCGCACCGACATTGGAGGCCAGGATCTCGTTGATCTGCAGCCGGGCCGGCGGGGCACTGTCCATGGTCCAGATTGCCGAGGTGGCGGCTTCCTGGGCCTGCCACTGCCCCGCCGAGTTCAAGGCGATCACGTCGACCTGATACGTGCCGTCGGTCAGGCCGGTCAGGACGATGGGCTCCTGGCGCCGGGCGATGAGAGCGCCCGGGGCCGGGGTGGTCGGCGAGCCGGAGACGGCGTAGTCGAAGGTGTCGGCCGTCACGTTGAAGATGACGAACGTGCCGTTGTAGGGCTGTTGGGAGGAGCCGTAGATATCGACCGTGTCGCCGTCGGCATAGCCGTGGCCGGGCAGGGCGACGGTGGCGACGTCGCCGGTGCGGACGATGGAGGTTACGGCGCGGACCGCGGCGCGGGTCTCGCTCCAGGTCCCGCCGTTGAGGCGATATCTGTAGCCGTAGATGTCTGGCCCGCCGACGGTGAGGGTGACGCTGTCGGCCGTGGTGGGCGAGTCGGGCGCGCCGGCAATGGACGCCCCGGACGGGATGACCCCGCCGGCATCCACGCCGTTGGGCCCCAGACCGATGGCGGGCGAGCCGTCGCGCAGGCGGAAGTCCGTCCACGGGTCGGTGACGTCGGTGACATTGACGAGGCGCGGGTCGGCGATCACGTTGCCGACCCCTCCGTACGCCATGGGCTCGGACTCGACGGCCGGGTAGATGACGGAGTGGTTGACCGAGAGGGCCAGGCCGTGGCCTGCGGGGTCGGGGTTGGCGAACACGGCGGCCACATCGTAGAAGATGTTCCCGTCGGCGTAGACGTCGTCACCCTGCCACTGGCCCGAGCGGGCCTCGTAGACGTTGATGGCGGCGCAGGTGGCGTGGACGATGGTGTTGTTGATGATCGTGCCGTAGCCGCCGTCCTTGATGAGGATGGCGTGGTCGACGTCGTAGAAGAGGTTCCGCACGACGGTGATCTGGGAGACCACGCCGCCCTCGGTGCCGGTGGTGACTCCGTGGGAGAGGCTCTCGCGCGGGGCGTCCTGGTGGACGTGCATGAAGAGGTTGCCCTCGATGTGGGCGTCGGTGGCGTCGAGGTCGAGACAATCGTCGGTGGCGGAGGCGAATACGTTATTGAGGAACTGGGCGATGTTCCCGGGCCGCTGGCCGCCGGTGAAGTCGATGATGTCGTTGCTGCCGGTGGTCCCGCCGAAGTAGTTGCCGTCGAAGAGGGCGTACCCGCCGTCGGGGAAGCCCCAGTAATGGATGACCTCCGCGTTGGCGATCTTGGGCAGGACGCTGTTGGTCAGGCGGATGGACGAATCGTCGAGGGACAGGTACTGCTTGGAGTGGTTGGCGAACAGGATGTCGTCCAGCACGAGCTGGGCGTCCTGGGTCTTGATGGCCTGGGAGCCGGAATCGGCGTACTCGATGTCGGCGTGCGCGATGGTGTTGACCAGCGGGGAATAGGAGGCGTAGGTGAACTCCATGCCGGCCCAGTCGGTGGCAGCCGAGGGGGTCCGCGTGAAGCGAATGCGGGCCAGCTCGGTCCCCTGAGCGTCCAGCCGCCCGTTGACGATCAGTTTCGTGCCCGGCTCGAAGAACACGGTGGTCCCGGGACGGATGGTGAGCGTGGCGCCGGCGGCGACGGTGAGGTTGGCGGTCACGTGGTACGGTCCGGCCTGCGGCGTCCACTCGGCATCGATGGAGATCGTGCCCGAGACGTCGGCGAGCGAACCGTCGTCGTAATTCACGTCGATGTACCGGCGATCGAGGCGGCTGCCCGTGCCGTTCGGGCCGTCGAAGGCCTCGACGAAGATGCGATTGATCCCGGGCGTGAGGGACACGCCTTCACCGGCCGCCCCCGCGGAGACGGTGGCGACCAGCTCGGCGTCGAAGCTGATGTCGCTGCTGTTGACGGGGTTCTGGTGGATCTCGACGGCCAGCACGTTGGCGCCGTCGACCAGGAGGGACTCGTCGACGTCGAAGGTCCAGTACGTCGTCTCGTCCGTTCCTCCCTGGCTGACGGAGGCCAGCGTCGTGTAGTTGACCGTTCCGGCGGGCATGTTGGAACGGGCGATCTCGACGCCGTTCAGATAGACGATCGCGCCGTCGTCGCGAAGGAGCCGCAGGGTGAGTGCCGACACGCTTGCGGCATCGTCGACGTTGAACGCCTGGCGGAAGTAGGTGGTGATGAACTTGTTGTTCGGATCGCTCCCGTAGCCGACGGTGGTGGCCTCGTCGCCGTCGCCGTAGCCCAGTTGCCCCGCGCCCTGGGCCCAGGCGGAGTCGTCGAAAGCCGGGGCCCGCCAGGCCGTCCCCTGGTCGCTGCCGTCGTCGAGGTAGCGCCAGGTCGAGCGGGCGGCCAGGAGCGTCTGCGAACTCGTGCCGTCCTGGCCGAACGACCACGTGCCGGTCTTGGGCTCCCAGATGGCCGGCCGGCCGTTTACCAGGACCGAGCGGGTGGCTGCGGCGTCGGCGGCGCCGCTGATGGAAGCCAGGGGGTCGGTGGTGGTGGGATAGCCGTTGACGACCGGCAGGGCGCTGGTGACGGTGAAGTCGCGCGGGATCTGGTCCAGCACGGCGGCGCAGCGGTTGGCCACGAACGTCTTCATCACGTCCAGCGTCGCCTGCGGGACCCACGAGCCCAGCAACCGGTCCGCCACCTCGGCAAACTGGGACGCCGAGAACACCGTCTCGATCAGGTCCAACAGGTGCCAGTAGTAGCGGCTGACGAATTCGGGATGGTTGAGCAGCCGGGCGATCTCCGGCAGTCGGTTGGCCGCCTCGAAAATGGACTCGCTGACGTCGGGGGTGGACTCGCCCGTGCCCAGGACGGCGTCCATGTCGTGGGGCAGGAGGCGGAATCGCGTGTCGATCAACCCGGCGAACAGGGAGTAGTCGTCTCCGTAACCGTTGCTGAGGTTGGTCTCCTGGTTGCCCAGCAGCGTCTCGAAGGCGAACCACCGCAGCCACTGCTCCACGTCGATCACTTCGGTTATGTCCTGGGCGAACGTGGCGTCGGGCGCATTGTTGAGCACGTCGGTCAGGTGGATCAGGTCGGACCAGTCGTTCAGGCCCGAGTTGGTCTGCTTGTAGAAGCCGTCGTCGATGAACTCCTGCGGGTTGGTGCCGCGATAGGTGAGGTCCGCCCGGTAGGGCGTCTCGGTCGGGATCGACCCGCCGCGGTAGATGTTGCCGTTGGCGTCGTCGGGGAACCAGGCGGCGGCGAAGTCGCCGTCGAAGACCTGCAGGGCCACATAGCTGCCGTACATCCGGCTGCCGGTCTCGGCCAGGTTGGTCCCGTTGATCCGCACCTGCACGGGCTGGGCGTCGGCGGTGGGCAGGCCGGCCAGGCGGAACAGGGCGCTGCCCAGGGCCTGGAGGTACGGATAGCGGGCGTTGAGATCGATGGCCGTCACGTCCTGCCAGGGCCTGTCGTGGACGAAGTTGACGCGATAGTTGTTGGGCGGGCTGAGGCGCGAGCCGTTGCCGCGGTTTCGGACGCCGACGTTGTAGCGGACCTGAATGCCCGTGCCGTCGATGCAGATGAACGTGCCGTTCATCTGGGCGTCGCTGCAGGCCTCGTTCCACCCCGCGTTGCCGATCTTGGCCAGTTCGGTTCGCTCCGCCGCGGTCATGATCAGCCGGTAGACCGGCTGACTGCCCGGCGTCCATTGGGCCGAGGCGTCGAAGGAATCGTCCACCTGGTAGAGCAGGCGTGGCAGGGTCTTGCCGCCCCACGTGCCGGCCGGCTGGACCGGAGCGGGCTCCGGGGCAGGCCAGGAGCGCGTCAGCCCGCCTTCGTCGGACGCCCGAACGTAGAACTCCACGATGGCGCCGTTGGCCTGGGCGGGGAGCTCCGCCCCCCAGACGCCGTCGCCCGCCTCGCCGTCCCCGTGCAGGCCGTCGTCCCGCATCGCGATGGAGGCAAAGCCCGTCGCGCCGTCCAGTCGATACAGCGCCCAGACAGCCAGCCCGCCGGACTTCTCGTCGACCACCCGGGCCGTTACGGTTACCGTCTGCAAGGACGTCGGGATCGCCGGGTAATGCGACACGTCGCTCACCAGCGGGGCGAGGTCACCCGCCGCGACCGAGTTCGCCTGCCCCGGCGTGCCTTGATCGACCGTGCTGGAGGTCCAGTTCTGCCCGCAGTCGTTGGGCAGGAGCGGGTTGATCAACTCCAGCGACTTGCCCCCGCCGGCGTGGCCGGCCGACCAGACCCAGCCGTAGTGGATCTCCGAGGCCGGGCTGGCCGGGTCGGCGGGTCCGGCCTGCCGTTGGGCCCAGTCGCCCTCGTCGGCGAAGCGGACACTGTCGATCAGCACTCCGCCGGCGTCGCGAAGTTCGATCTCCTCCCCCTTGTTGCTGAGCATCCCCGTCCAGCCGCTCACGACGTTGCTCACGCCGGGGTACTTGGCCGAGAAGGTCGCCGCATCGGCGGCCAGCACGAGGTACCCGCCAGCCGGGATGCTCACGTCGCCGAAGGTGTAGTCCACGCCTTGGGTAACCCGCCAGCCGGCGACGTCCACGGCGGCGCTGCCGCGGTTGTACAGCTCGATGTACTCCTCCAGCGGGTTCTCGCTGGGCGCGTGATACATGATCTCGCTGATCACGATCTGACGCGTGAGGTCGGCCACCTGCTCCGTGGTGTTCAGCAGGCCCGGCGTGGGCGTCAGGAAGTAACCCTCAGTCGCGTGGTCCAGGCCCAGGCCGTAGGACACATCCGCTGTCTGCGGGGGGAACTGGGGCGAGAACTCCTGCTGGATCGTCGCGCCGTCCGGGCGGACCAGGGCCAGGTACTCCCCGCCCGCGTCGAGCTTGAAGTTGGTGTGCAACTCGCCGGTCAGGCGATCCTTCTCGGAGGCGAAGACCACCACGCTTTGTCCCGGGGCGAGCGTCAGCGACGGGAAAGTCCATTTGACGAGGTTGGCAGCCTTGTCGGACAAGTGCCAACCGGACAGTTGCACGACCTGCGAGGTAGGGTTGTGGATCTCGATCCAGTCGCTGCAGTCCCCGTCCTGATCGGCCAGGGTATGCGAGTTGGCGGCCATGAACTCGGTGATCAGTGGCCCATCGGCGAGAAGGAAACGGGGCTCGAGTCTCTCAAGCGGCCTGAAGATGACCATACGTTTACATCTGCCTTTACCGACCTGCCGCACCGGGCCTGGACGTCAATCCTCCTCGCACGCCCGCAGCACCGCCTGCGGGTACCGCGATGCGAGATCAATCCGCTGGTGAGGGGCCCGGGGTCTGCGGAGGAGCCTTGAAGACGATGTCCACCAATTCGCCCGGGCAGAGATCGGCGTCCTCAGGCAGGCCGATCCGCACCGGCAGTCCCCATTCCAGCACCCGGGAATTCACCAATTGATGGGGCGGGACTTCCGCGATCTGCGGGCCGACCTGCTCCACGATGCCCCGCAGGATCCGCCTGGGCACGGTCCGCAGGCGGATCTCCGCCTCCATCCCCACCTGCGGGCGCGGGGCCTGCTGCTCCCGGAAGTAACTGATCACGTTGCGACTCCGCTCGACCGCGATGGCCAGGATCGGATCACCCAGTCGCACCGCCTGCCCGGGGCGGCGGTAGATCTCGCAGATCCGCGCGTCAGCGGGGGCGCGAATCGCCAACTGCTCTATCCGGGTCTGCACCTGCCGCAGCCGGGCCTCCTGCACCGCCACGGCCGCGTGCAGCGGGGCCAGGAAGGCCGTTGCCAACGAGTCCGCCGACGGGCAGGCCGGAAGGGAAGGGATCTCGCCCAGGGCTGAGTCCCGCCGCGCCGTCACCGTCTTCAACTGCTCCTGCGCCTCCTGGACGGCTTTGAGCCCGCCTTCCAGCCGCTCGGCCGTCATGTCCCGGCGAAGCTGCACGTCCATCATCATGTACGGGGTCTCGGCCCCCTGGGCGAAGACCTTGCGGGTCGCTTCCAGCCGCTCGTTCAGCCGCTGAAGCTCCACCCGGTCGCTCTGGGTCTGGGCCTGGCGGTCCAGCAGATCCAGACGAAGCCGCTCGACGTCCACGGCCAGCTGACGCACCTCATCGAGCTTACGCACGGCGTAGGCAGACGCGCTGGCCTCGGCCGCCGCCACCTCCAGGCGCGTCCGGACCGACGTGGCCTCCAACTCCTTCTGAAGGCGGGCGATCTCGCCCCGCACCATGTCCAGTTCGGCGGCGCTGACTCGATCGTCCAGCCGGGCCGCCACCTCCCCAGCCAGCAGCCGATCGCACAATTGGCGCTGGGAACCCGGCAGGGCCACCAGGATCCCGTCGGCCGGGGCCGTCAACTCGTAGCGAACCACCTCCACCTCGCCGATCGCCCGCAGCACGCCCGCCTGGTGCCGCCACAGCAAGCCCGCACTCCCCGCGGCGACAATGAACACCAGGACCGGCACCACCCGGTAGCGTACCAGGCGGAAGCGATGGCTCCAGGGAATGGGAATCGGGGTTTGGGAACTCACGGTCAAATCTCCGACTCGTCTTCGCGGTGATGGAGGCTGGCGCGGGCTACCCCTTCGGTCTGCTCCAGCTCCGCCAGTAGTTCTTGCCCCCGGCTCGGGTCGCGCAGGAGCAGCCGGTAGGACAGGTCCAGCCCATCCTCCCCATCGTCCTGCCGGCTGGCTACCCGGGAGCGAACGCTGTGCCGCTCCAGCACCGACTGAACCGATCTCAGGTTGTCCGCCCCGCCCGTCCACTGCAGCGAGAGGATCGTGTCGAAACGGTGGCGGCTGCCGAAATTCGTGATCCGCAGATACAGGAAGATCAGGAAGATCGTCAGGCAGCCGATGATGGCCATGCTGAATCGAAGCGTCCCCACCGCCATGCCCTGAAGGATGGCCCACAAGATAAAGGACGTGTCCCGCGTGTCCTTGAGCACGTTGCGGAAGCGGACCACCGCGAACACCGCCAGCAGCCCCAACGCGATCATCACGTTGCCCGCCATCAGCAGCATCACCAGCGACACGATCACCGGAATGGCCACCAGCGACGCGGTAAAGGACCGGGAGTACGACAGGCTGGTGTGCGTGATCATGTAGACCCAACCGATCACGTGCCCCGAACAGAACGCCAGCAGCAGGACCAGGAAGATCGTCTCGGGCGTGACCAGGCTGGACACAGCATCGCCACTGAGCAGAGTGTCGACCCAGTTCTTCACGGCGTTGGCTCCCGAAAACAGGCCGCCGGAGGGCAACCCGCTGGCCGGTGGGCTGTTTCTCCTCAGCCCAGGCGGGGGTGTTAACACATTCTTGCCGAACATTATGGACCGCTTTGATCTGCCTGTCAATTCCCAGTTTGTTTCCTTTTCCGGACTTGACAGGCGGGCCGCCATGTGAAGAGAATAACAGCATCACGCAAAGGTCGCGCTAAAGTTGCCTTGTCGCTCGCTCCGGGTGGCAACAAACGGCGCAAGGGTCGCTGCCGGCTTCGGGAGAAACCGATGCCCCCGCCAATCGGGTTCCAAACCAGGCGATTCGAGTACAAGTACGTCATCCCCCCGGATCTCGTTCGACCCATTGCCCGCTTCGCTTCCGCCTACATCCAGAGCGACCCCCACGTGGGCCCCGAGGGCGATTACCCCGTCTACAGCCTCTATCTCGACACCGCCTCGCTGGCCACCTGCCGCTGGACACTCCAGGGCCAGAAGAACCGCTTCAAGCTCCGCGTTCGGTACTATGACCACAGCACCGATAGCCCCGTCTTCTTCGAGGTGAAACGCCGCCTTCACGACGTCATCGTCAAGCAGCGCGCCGCCGTTTGCCGCCAGGCCGTGCGCGACCTGCTGGCCGGGCAGTGGCCGCGAAGCCGGCACCTGGCCCGGGCCCGGGACGACGGCGAGCAGCTCGGCGCCCTTCAGGCCTTCTGCTCCCTCCGAGACCAGCTCCAGGCCCGCGGCGCCGTCGTCGTCTCCTACAAGCGCGAGGCCTACGCCTCGGCCGACGGACTGGTCCGCATGACCTTCGACCGTCACCTGGCGGCCGCACCCTATCTCGCCCCCATCGGGTTCACCCGCGCTCTCAGAAGCCTGCCTGTCCCGCTGGCCGGCGTCGTCCTGGAATTGAAGTTCACCGAACGCTTCCCCAAGTGGATGCTTCACATGGTCCGCTTGTTCGATCTGGAACGCACCAGCATGGCCAAGTACGTCGCCTGTGCCACCAGGCTGCACGCGGTCCAGGGGCAGATCTTTGGCCCCTATGTGGAACCGGTGGCATGACTGTCCTGAAACTCGAACCGCTCGAGCTTCGCCTGCTGCTGGCCGATGGGCCGGTCATCTCCGAGTTCATGGCCTCCAACGACGATACCCTGGCCGACGAGGACGGAGACCACTGCGACTGGATCGAGTTGTACAACCCGGCCGCATCGCCCATCTCCCTGGAAGGCTGGTATCTCACCGACGACGCCGACGAACTGACCAAGTGGGCCTTCCCGGCGGTCACCATCCAGCCGGGACAGTATCTCGTCGTCTTCGCCTCCGACAAGGACCGCCGCGACGTCGCCTCCCCGCTGCACACCAACTTCAAGCTCGACGCGGGCGGGGAATACCTGGCCCTGGTCGAACCCGACGGCGCCAGCATCGCCAGCCAGTTCGCCCCCGAGTACCCCGATCAACTGGAGGACGTCTCGTACGGGCTGTCCATGATCGGCTACGAGCTGGTCAGCGAGAACGAACAGGCCGCCTGGCACGTGCCCGGCGCTTCGGACGCCGCCCTGGGCGACGCCTGGACCGCGACGGAGTTCGACGACTCCGCCTGGTCGGCCGGACCCGCGGGCCTGGGGTTCGGCGACCTGGGCGACAACTTCAGCGTCACTTACGTCAAGTCCACCGTCACCCTCAGCAATCTCAGCACCGCCGAATCCGTGCTCGCCGACCCGTCCAGGCAGAGCGCGACGGTCAGCGCCTCCGCCTCCGTCATCAACTACTTCAACACCGGCACCGACGGACATTATGGTAGCAATGCCGCCTTCCCCGGCACGACCACTGGAACGGACGTCAACGATTTCATCATCCTGGTGACGGGAAAAGTGCTGATCCCCGCCGCCGGCCAGTACAGCTTCGGCATCAACAGCGACGACGGGTTCGGCCTGAGCCTCAGCCGGGGCGAGCAGACCTTCACCATGCAGTATGCCGACGTCCGCGGACCCGGCGACACGATCCAGACCTTCACCCTTCCCGAGGCCGGCCTGTACGACCTGAGACTGGTCTACTTCGAGCGGGGCGGCGGGGCCGAGCTGGAGCTCTTCGCCGCGCCCGGGGCGTACGGCTCGTTTAACGCTTCCGCCTTCGACCTGGTCGGCGACAACGCCGCCGGAGGGCTCCAAGTCGGCGGGACCGTCCGCACCGACGTGCAGACGGACATGCTGGGCGCCAACGCCTCGCTCTGGACGCGATTCGAGTTCGAGACCGAGGACCCTTCCATTCTCGACGCCCTCGTCCTCGCCGTCCGCTACGAGGATGGGTTCATCGCGTATCTCAACGGGCAGGAAGTCGTCCGACGCAACGCGCCCGAAACCGCCCAATGGAATTCCCAGGCCGCCGCCGACCGCCCCATGGCCGAGTCCCAGGTCTTCGAGGAAATCAACCTCAACGCCTTCCTGGATGCCCTCCAGGCCGGGACCAACGTGCTGGCTATCCACACGCTAAACGACTCGCCCGCCGACGCTCAGTTCCTGATCCAGCCTGCCCTCCAGGCCGCCTCCAGCAACGACCAATTCCGCTATTTCACCACGGCCACCCCCGGATCGGCCAACGTGGCCGGCTCGCTGGGCCTGCTGAACGACATGACCGTCGACGTGCCCCGCGGCTTCTACGAGACGGCCTTCCAGCTTGTCTTGAGTTCGCCCGACGCCGGTGCGGAGATTCGCTACACCCTCAACGGCTCGGCGCCCACCGCAACCACGGGCAGCGTCTATTCCGCCCCCATCACGATCAGCACCACCACGACCCTTCGGGCCGCTGCCTTCCAACCCGGATACGAGCCCTCGCGCGTCGCTACCCATACCTACCTCTTCCTCCAGGACGTGGTCTCCCAGCCGGCCCAGCCGACCGGTTTCCCCATCACGTGGGTCAACCTCTCCGGCGGCTCGGTCGCGGCCGACTACGAAATGGACCCCGCTGTCACGACCGACCCCCTCTATGCGAGCCTGATGATCGACTCGCTGAGGTCTCTGCCCACCCTCTCGATCGTCACCGATCAGGACAGTCTCTTCTCGCAGGCCTCCGGCATCTACTCCAACCCCACGTTGGACACCGTCGCCTGGGAACGGGCCGCCTCCGTCGAGTGGATCAATGCCGACGGCACCACCGCCTTCCAGATCGACGCCGGCCTGCGCATTCAGGGCGGGCCCTACTTCCGCAGCCCCTCCATGACGAACAAGCACTCCTTCCGCCTGCTGTTCAAGGAGGAGTACGGGGCCACGAAACTCAAGTATCCGGTCTTCGGGACCGACGAAGGCGTGGCCCAGGAATTCGATACGATCACCCTCCGCGCCAACGCCAACGACGGCTACTCCTGGGCTCCCACGACATACCAGGTCCAGTACATCCGCGACGAGTTCGGCCGCCAGACCCAACTCGCCCTGGGCCAGCCCTCCCCCCACGGCAACTTTGTCCACCTCTACATCAACGGCCTCTACTGGGGCCTCTACAATCCCTGCGAGCGGCCACAGGCCTCTTTCGACGCCGACTACTTCGGTGGCGACAAGGACACCTGGGACGCCCTCAACTCCGGCAACGCCGTCGATGGGGACGCCACCGCCTGGAACGCCATGCTTGCCCTGGTCCGCCAGGGCGTCACGACCACCGAGGCCTACCAGCGGATCCAGGGAAACAACCCCGACGGCACCCGGAGCCCTGACTACCCCGACTACATCGACATCGACAACTACATCGACTACATGATCATGTCCATGTACATCGGCGACACCGACTGGCCAAACAAGAACTACTACGTCGGGCGGGATAGCGACGACGGCGACGGGTTCAAGTTCCTCGGATGGGACCTCGAATGGTCCGTCGGCATCAACTCCCCCGTCACCCAGAACCGGACCACCGTCAACACCGGCGTGGCCGAGCCCCTCAAGTACCTCCGCCTGAACGCCGACTTCTGCCAGCGATTCGCCGACCGCGTCTACGCAGCCTTCTCGCCGGAAGGGCCCCTCTATGTCGATCCCAGCGCGCCGGCCTATGACCCCGATCACCCCGAACTGAACGTGCCGGCCGCTTGCTATGCCGCCCTGGCCGCCCAGGTTCGCCTGGCTATGATCGCCGAGTCCGCTCGCTGGGGCGACCAGCATTATCCCGACGCTCCGGGAACCCTGGCACACTTCGACACCGAACTGAACAACCTGCTGACCAACTACTTCCCCCAGCGGTCAGCCAACGTCCTCAGCCAGCTCCGCGCCAGCGGACTTTACTCAGCCATCGACCCGGCGGCCTGTCTCCTCGACGGCACGACCCAGAACGGCGGGACCTTCACTCCCGGCCAGACGCTCACCTTCTCCGCCCCAACCGGACAGATTTACTACACCCTCGACGGGTCCGACCCGCGATTGCCCGGCGGCGCGATTTCCCCTCAGGCCATTCTGGCCGACGGGAACGGCGTCGAACTTGACCACAGCGCCAACGTCAAGGTCCGCGCCAAGAGCGGCTCAACCTGGAGCGCCCTCAACGACGTCCTCTTCACCAGCACAGCCGCACCCACTCTTGCCGTCTCCGAAATCCACTACCACCCCTACGATCCCTCCGCCGCCGAGGTCGCCGCCGGATACCTGCTCGACGAAGACTTCCAGTTCGTCGAACTGGTCAATACCGGCCCGCTCCCCGTCAGCCTCGAGACGGTCGCCTTCACCGACGGCATCACCTTCGACTTCACCGGCTCCGCCGTCACCTCTCTGGATGCCGGACAGCACGTCGTGGTGGTCAAGAACCGCGACGCCTTCGAGATGCGCTACGGGGCCGGCACCCTGATCGCCGGCACGTTCGAGGGCTCGCTGGCCAAGAATGGCGAGACGATCGAGCTGGTCTACGGGGCCGGAGTGGTCTTCCAGTCCTTCACGTACAACGACAGCGGGTCTTGGCCGGGTCGTGCGGACGGGAAGGGGTCGAGTCTGGAGGTGGTCGATCCGGCT
>JAKJER010000037.1 GCA_022705325.1 Planctomycetota bacterium
TTCCGCTTTCACCCATTGGATTCTCCGGACTTCCGTGTCTCGATGGCGAGAAAACCCTGTGTTCATGCGGCCAATCGCCACCTCATTATACTTGAAATTGAGGATCTATATGGGAAATCCGGGTTCAAAACGGCGAGTGTGGATGCGATATAATGCCTTGGCTCACCAGGCACTGTCTCGAAGAGCCGCAGGTCCAAGAGGACGAGCCTGATCCCCTCAAGCGGCTTCTCAGGTAGTTGATCTTTGTCGCCTGTGAAATAGCACGCGCCGACGCCGATTGAGCTCATGACGCGGAGCAACGGCAGAGCCTCTTCGTGATCATCGTCGATAACAACAACCGTGGGCGATTGCAGTGCCTTCATCACTTATCCCCGAATTCAAGGACCACGACCGCTCCCGTAAACTCCTCGGGCAACGTAATCGCATTTGGCTCGGGGAACAGCGTGTGGCCATTATGAGTCTTCATGATCTCCTCCACTATGTGCAGGCCAAGGCCGATTCCATCCGGCTTTCGTGAGAAGAACGGCTGTACAAGATACTCGGGGGGATCCAGAAGACCGGGGCCATTGTCGGCGACGACAATACCCGGCAGTCCGTTCAACTCATAGCTGGTTCCAAGGTAGATTCGCTTATCTTGCGCGCCCTTGTTGTCAAGCCAGTAAATGGAGTTGTCGACAAGGTTCATCATGGCGGCGGTCAGAAGGCGGCGACTGCACCGTACCTGAAAGTCGGGGTCACCAAGGTCAAGGCCATTCACCACTGTGACGTTGTGCCCGCGAAAACGAAACTCCGAGTTTAGAATTACCTGATGGATGAGAGTACTCACGGACATCCGGGCCTTGCCGGTCTTCTTTGTCAACCAGGAGAGGCCGTCCACCATATCGGAAAGCCTATGTGCAAGAGAGATCAGGCGGCCACGGTCAACGTCCGCATCAATCGCCTTTTGCAGGTCGTGGATTCCCTTTTCCACTTCATGCATCACGGCCGCAAGATTAAGGCCCGCGCCGGCCGCCACAAGAAGACGATCCTGGACTTCGCGATACTGAATCTCAATCCTGTCAACATATCGACCAAGGTCCTCCTGTAGCCCCATTGTCTGCACATGATCTCGAAGCTCCTGAAGATCAGCAAGGACAGGCTCTTTGCGTCTCCCGCGGGAGTAGAGCTTGCGAATCCTGTCCTTGTCGATATTGCGCTCCGCTTCTGCCTGCTGAATGGCAAATCGCACGGCCTTCCTGAATGCGTCATAGGCCGCGTTCTCCACAAATCCTTCCCGATTTGTCTTTTCAACAAGGTCCGCACTGCTTTGGGCATGCAGGGTGACGGCTCCGATGACTTGGTTATTGCTGATTCGCTTGGCCGGAACGTTGACTCTTCGCCCGCCAAGTTCAAGCCAATCATTGCCGGGCTCGCCAAAGTCATATACGCGCACCCCGTCCCTATAGACCCTCACGCCACCCATACTATCCAGAAATGACACTAAGCCAGAACGGTCTGTTTCCGTGAGCGCCAGCACGGCGGGTTCGCGGTCATAGACGTAGAAGTCGATGTGCACATTTCCTATTCTACAGTGCTCAAGGTCAATCGAGACATCCTCTTTCTTGCCCGTCTCGGGATCACGCTGACGATACCGTATTGGAATCGAGCGGTCCTTGACCGTTCGCTCTGCCACCCCTGTTAACTTGAGCCGTGGCTTGAAGCGATACCCATAGGTCAGAGTGTTCCCGCAGACTTCCCCAGTGAAGCGGAACAACGAATGCTTGAGCGCCTCATCGGGCTGAAGGAGGCCCTTGAGCCAGTCGTTAGGGGGATCCATCTCCATGATGGGAGCGAAATCCTCTGGCCCTCCAAACGGGGAGCAGATCGACGTTACGGCTCGATAAAGAGCTCTAACCTGTCTCCGTGACCATGGGGCGTCACGAAGATCGGAGATCTCTATTCGTGTGCCGGTCTTTCGGCCGGTGAAATGCTTGGGTGCGCGGACCCGAACGTCAACAGGGATTTCCGAGAGGTACCGGTTTTCGCTGAAGCGTTTCCAGTCGATGGTCACGACAACTTCGTCGCATTTGGCCTTGCGGGATATGAGGGTTATCTTGCGGCCAAGCTTATGGGCGGCAAAACGACCGACACCCTTTTCGCCCATCGGAAGCCTGCCGAACCGCGGAGTCCTTTCCCCGCGATCCCGCTGCTCCTTGCGATACTCTGTTCCGGGCTCCAGCCAAACGTCCAGAATCGTCTGTTCGTTCATGCCATGGCCATCATCTTCGACAACGATCATGGCTTCTGAACCATCACTGGCGATGTTGCGCAGAGTGATGATACAGCCGGTGGCGTCAGCATCATAGGCATTCTTGACGAGTTCAAACACCGCAATGCCAGCGTCTCGGATCAACTGATCCCCGAGCAGTATCATGAGCCTCGCTCTGGGCTTAAAGACGGGGGGCGATTTCGTTTGTGTCGAAGATGTGTCAGGCTTGCGTTTCATGCGTTGTAAGTGTCCGGATGACTGTCTGCATCAGATGGGGGCAGACGGCATTACCGATCATGTGTATCTGGTCGCGACGTGAGCCCGCCGGAAATGCAAAGCGTTGCGGGAATCCCATTGCCTTCTTGAGCTCGGGCACCTGGAGCATTCGCATCTGATGCCCATCTCGACCTGGACGCACTATGGCAAACCGGTCAACTGTCGTGACCGTTCGCAGAGGGACGTCCAGACTCTGCCACCCCCCGGCATGGTCGGAGCCATAGTAGACGATCAGAAACGGCTCCTCATGTCCAAGAGCGGCCATCGCTCTCTCGGCCCGAGTCAGTGTTCCGGTTGCCCTGCGGGGCGTTCGGAGCGGAGACCATTCATATCGCCCGTTCAGATCGACAATCTGGCGGGCTGGCTTTGGGTGTACGGTTACTGGCGGGACAACTTCAGCGGGACCCCGCTCGCGATCACACAGGATAAAGAGACGACGGCGAGAAGTGGGCACCCCGAATCTGTCGGCCTGCAGAATCTGCGGCTTGACCCTGTAGCCGATTTCCCTCAGCTCATCAATGAGTTCACGATACCGGGCCCACCGACGCATACTCACAACGTTCTCTATCACAATCCATCGAGGGTCGAACGCCCTTGCATATCGGGCAACCTCGAAGGCTGTCGCGCGGCTTGTTTCGCACCTGGGTTGGCTGCCCTTGGCGGGGCTGTGATTAGTGCATTCAGGGGAGGCCATAATGAGGTCTATCTCGCCAAGTCGGTCGGCAAGCTGGTTCGGATCATGATCCTCCAGATTCCCGTGGACGAATTCGGCCTCCGGGAAGTTACGGGCATAGACTTCGCCGGCCAACTTCCAGCGGTCAAACCCCGCGACGATTTCGGCTCCGGCTAGACGCGCACCCCAACTGCTTCCCCCGGCTCCGCAGAACAGATCTATTGCTCTCACTGGTGGCATCGAACCAAACGCGTCCCCATATGTTTGTCAGGCAGCAGGATGACATCCAGTGAGGCAATATAAGCTCTGTGTGTCACGTGGTAAAGAGAATACTCGCTGGAGTCTCCCTCCGCGGTTTCACTTCGCAAGTGCAACGGGTGGCGTGACTGGTTGTCCGGGCAGGCCCTTTCCCACGGCGGTATTGTATGCGAGCTGGCGGGGGATGTCCAGATTGCCAATGGCACGTACGGCCTTAGCCCTAGGGAGAGTGACGTTCAGTAGCGGCAGAGGCCTCCACCGCCCGGAAACCCTCCGAACCCCAGCCCGCGGCGACCAGGAACTCGCGCCGCGTGGATTTCACAGCCTGCTGCTTTCTCGCTCGTCGTTCGCGGCGTCTGCTAGGGCTTGCCGGCGACGGACAGCTCCTTGATGCGGACGTTGCGGTACCAGACGTGCTTGGCCTCGTCCTGGAACCCAATGTAGCCGACCAGCGGGCGGTTCTTCATGGGCGTCTTGCTCAGGTCGATGTCGATGACCTGCTCGCCGTTGAACACGACCGTCACCTGGCTGCCCTTGCACGTGATCGTGTAGCGGTTCCACTGCCCGGCGGGCTTGACCATGTTCTTCGAGGCCGCCACCGTGCCGATGATCCCTCCGCAATCGTGCGGGCCGATCTTCTCCTTGCCGTGCGTGTCGAGGATCTGCACTTCGAACCCGCTGTTGACCTGGCTTTTGGGGTCGCCCACGCGGCAGAACACGCCGGAGTTGCCGCCCTTTTCGAACTTGAACTCCAGGTCCAGGACATAGTCCCCGTACGTGCGTTTCGTCGTCAGGTAGGCGTCGTACCGCTGCCAGCCGCTCTCGCCGGGGCGGGGCTGGAGCGTCACCGAGCCGTCCTTCTCGACGAGCCAGTTGCCGGTCGTCTGCCAGCCGGCGAGGTCCTTACCGTTGAAGAGGTACGCGAACCCGCCGTCGGGTCCGGCGGCCGCCAGCTCAGCCGGGCCGGGCCGGCGGATCTCGATGTCCTTGAACTGCACGTCCATGTCCATCCCGCCGTGCAGTTGCAGGGCGAAATGCCCCTTCAGCCGCCCGGGGTCGTCGTGCAGCTCGACGGTCTTCTTGCCGTTGAGTTCCACCGCGAGGTAGCGACCGACGGCCGTGACGGTCATCTCGCTCCACTCGCCCGGCTTGTAGAGGTCGGCCATCACCTTCGCGTCGGGTTGGCGCACCCACGCCCGGCCGCCCGTCTCGTACAGCCCGCTGGTCGCGACGGTGCGGTCCACCTCGGCCTGGAAACCGTGCACGCCGACCGCCCCGCCGACCTTCTCGCTGCGGAAGTAGAAGCCGCTGTTGCCCTGGATCACGCGGAACTTGAAGCGAACGACGAAGTCGTCGTACGTCTCGTCGCTGGCCAGCAGCCCGTGGCGCCCCTCGCTCTTGGGGCTGGCGCCGACGATCACGCCGTCCTTGACCTCCCACGTGCCGCCCGGAAGGGCGTGCCAGCCTTGGAGCGTCTTGCCGTCGAACAGGGGCGTGAAGGTCTCGCCCAGGTCGGCGGCGCCGCCAAGCCCTGACGCCGCGAAGAGCACGACAACAGCCAGGACCGGGTGCAGGCGGGTGCGATGCATAGTTGGGCTCCTTTCCGATGTGTCCGGAAAACGATTCTATCTGTCCGCGGGCGCGGGTGTCGACAGGTTTAACGCGGCCGGCGCCAAGTCCATTTCGGGCCACGATGACAAGATGAGGCCCGCGCGCCGAACAATGGGAATCTTCCGGTCGCGGCGGCGTTTTTATGGCTGTATACTGGTCCTGTCGCTTCCGGGAGAGCGGGTCGATGGCAGAGAGAAGAGCGTGCAGCTTGTGGCCGGTCGCGGGGAGTTGGCTCGTGTTGGCGGCCCTGGTTGCCGCGGCCCCGGCCCGGGCGGCGGGTGAGCCTGCCGCGGGCCCGTCGGCGCCGCCGGCCTGGTATCAGCGGCGGGGCACGCTCGAAGAGACGCTCACCGCCTCGCGCCAGGCCTACGCCCGCCAACAGGCGGACAACTCCGCCGCCCGCAGGCAACTCACCTTCGCTGCGTGGCATCAGGCGATGCCGGCCTACGCTCCGCGCCTGGGCGGGGCGGTTGTCGCAGCCGCCGCTGCGCTGGGCGAGAAGGCCCCGGCCGGTCAACCCCTGTGGGCGGCCCAGCCGTGGAAGGACGGCGGCCTGGTCCGCGTGGAGGCGTGCGGGGGTCAGCCGGCGACGGCGTGCCTGGCCCGCGTCATCACCGCGCAGTCGCCCGTACGCCTGCTGGTGGGCGTCGGCGGGGGGATCCATCTCGAACTCTGCCTGAACGGCAAGCGCGTATGGGCGGGCGAGACCCGCCTGCCCACCGACCGATACGGCACGGGCCAGCTCGCCGAAGGTTCCCACGTGGACCAGGTGGTGCTCCCCCTGGACCTGCCGGCCGGGCAGAACCTGCTGGCTGTGCGAGTCCAGATCGACCGGGACAACCAGTTCTACTTCTCCGCCTCGCCCGCGCGGCTGGAGCAGACCTGGAAGCAGGTGCGGGCGGACTTTGCGCCGGCGGACAACCCGCTGCTGGCGTGGGCCGACGCGGAGTGGTTCGACCACCCCGGCTGGTTCGGCGCCGCCGATGCCGCCCTGGAAGTCAAGCTGGCGGAGCGCCTGGTCGAGCAGGTCCCGCCCGAGGTCGCCGAGCGCCTCCGGAAGGAACTGGCCGCCCTGTCCGCCGGCAAGGTCGCCCCGACGGACCCGCGCTGGCTGGCGCTGTGCGTCCGCGCCGCCGACGCCGCCGACGCGCACCAGGCGATCGGCCGGCTGGGACGGGCCGTCCAGGCGCTGAAGCGCCAGTTCCCGTCGTATCCCGCGGGCGACTTCCAGCAGCGCCTGGACCGCTGCGCGGAGCGGCTGCGGGCGGCCCCGGCCGACCAGGCCGCCAGGCGCTGTGCGGCGGCCACCGCCCTGCGAGACGAGCTGCACCGCCTGCGGCGCCAGGCCCTGGTCCACGCCAACCCGCTGCTGGCGGGGCGGCGAATCCTCTTCGTCAAGCGCTACACCTACAACTCGCAGCACTACTACGACGACTATTACCACGGCGTGCGGAAGTTCGGGGGCAACCTGTGCGAGCTGTCGCTTGAGGACGGGAGCGTCCGCGAGATCCTGCCCGAGCTGCGCGACGGCGTGTTCGACCGCTACGACCTCTCGTTCGACGCTCGGCGGGTGGCGTTCGGCTATCGCCCGCCCAGGAGCGGGGGCTTTCGCATCTACGAGGCGGGCGTGGACGGACGCGGCCTGAGGCAGTTGACGTTCCCGCCGCCCGATGAGGAGGAGCGGATCGCCCGCTACTCCATGCACCCGCTCAGCGCCTTGGACCGCGACCCGCTGCTGTACGGGCACTGGACCGACGACATGCACCCCTGCTACCTGAGCGACGGCGGGATCGCCTTCGTCTCCTCGCGGTGCGAGCGGAGCGTGCTGTGCGGCGGGCACTCGCTCACCACGACCTGCCTCTATCGAATGGAGGCCGACGGCAGGAATCCGCATCCGATCTCCACCAGCACGCTCAGCGAGTTCACCCCCACCATGATGTCCGACGGGCGGATCCTCTACAACCGCTGGGAGTACGTCTACAAGGGCATTGCGGCCGTCCAGCCCCTGTGGGCGATGCGGCCCGACGGCAGCAGCTCCGAGGAGGTCTACGGCGACAACGTGGCCGAGCCGGGCGTGTTCGTCCAGGCCCGCCAGGTGCCCGGGCACGACAATCTGATCGTGTGCCTGGGCTGCGGGCACGAGCCGCTGGCCGTCGGGACGATCCTCCTGCTGGACCTGGACTACGAGAAGCGGACCCGCGAGCCCATGACCTTCCTGACGCCCGACACGACCGTCCGCAACCTTCGCGGGCTGTTCCAGCGGCGAAACGGGCGCTGGCGCGAGGACGTCTACGGGCCCTTCTACTGCGACCCGTACCCGCTGTCGGAGGCGTTCTTCCTGGTCTCGTGCAACCCGACGCGGCGCTACAACGACCCCGGCGCCTACGGGCTGTACCTGCTGGACGCGTTCGGCAACCAGGTGGAGATCCATCGCGACGCGGAGATGTCGTGCTTCCAGCCGATGCTGGCGGGCGAGCGCCCCCGCCGGTCCTGCCGACCGCCCACGCGGCGGCCCGCGTCCAGGACCCCGCCCCCGCCCAGGACAAGCCCAAGGCCAAAGAGGACCAGGCGACGCTGCTGCTGGCCGACGTGTACCAGGGCCTGACCGGCGTGCCGCGCGGCACGGTCAAGTACCTGAGGGTGCTGGAGCAGATCCCGCGCCCGTGGTCGGCCTGGCAGGGGCGAGGCGAAGACGGCGTCAGCGGGCAGATGGTGGCGGTGAGCTGGTTCACCCACATCTGGATCGCCGTCCTGCACGGAATCGTGCCGGTGGAGGCCGACGGGTCGGCCCATTTCACCGTGCCCGCGGGGCGAAACCTCTACTTGCAGGCCCTGGATGAGAACTTCATGGAGGTCCAGCGGATGCGGACGTTCGTGAATTTCCAGCCGGGCGAACGCCGCTCGTGCATCGGCTGCCACGAGCCCCGCTCCCAGGCCCCGCCGCCGAACAGGCCGACGGCGTCGCTGCACGCGCCGGTGGCCATTGCGCCCCAGCCGGGCGACAGCGGCCCGCGACCCCTGCACTATCCGACGGACGTCCAGCCCATCCTCGACCGCCACTGCGTCCGCTGCCACTCGGGCCCCAAGCCCAAGGCCGCCCTCGACCTGTCGCCCACCCTGACCACGCACTTCAACCGTTCGTACGAGTCGATCATGGAGGCCAACCTGGTCAACGCCATCCAGGAATGGGCCGGCCGGCGCAAGGGCGGCTGGCAGGCGTCGATGGAGAACGTGGAGGCCGTGCCGGCGTACTCGCTGGGTTCGCACAAGAGCAAGCTGATCGCCCACCTCCGCAAGGGCCACAGCGACGTCAAGCTGTCCAGGGAGGAGTGGGTCCGCCTGGTGACGTGGATCGACGTGGGCGCGCCGTACTACGGCTCGTACTTCGGGCGGCGCCACCTGCGCCACAAGGACAACAAGGACTTCCGCCCGGCGCCCACGCTGGCCTCCGCCTGCGGACAGGCGCCCCCGCCTCCGCCCCGCCTGCATCGCCCGGACGTGCCCGCACGCCTGGTCGCCCACTGGACCTTCGACCTGCCTGCCGGTCAGGCAGGCGAGGCCTCCGGCGACCTGGCCGCCGACGCCTGCGACAACGCCCATCCGGCCCGGCTGGTGGGCCTCCAGCGGGCTCCGGGACGCCGCGGCGGGGCGATCCGCCTGGACGGCCTGGGCTACGTCCAGGCCGGGGGACTGGGCAGCCTGGAGACCCTCAGCGTCGCCATGTGGGTCAAGCCCGGGCGGCTGGAACACACATGGACGCCGCTGCTGTTCACCGACAACTGGAAGCCCGCGTCGTTCCACTTCAGCCTCTTGCCCGACGGGCGCCTGAACCTGGCGGTCAACTCCGGCAGCGACCTGCACAACGCCTCGCGATCCGGCCTGGGCGACCCCTCGGGGGCAGGCGCCCAGTGGCATCACGTAGCCGTCGTGTGCGACTCTCGCAGCGACGGCGTGGTCCGCTTCTACATCGACGGGCGGCGCGACCGGGAAGTGGTGCTGGACGCGAGTGTTGCGCCGCTGCTGGACTCCCTGCGGATCGGGGCCTACAACGGCTGGCAGGGGCGGGCCAAGTGCAACTTCCACGGCCTGATCGACGACGTCCGCGTCTACAGCGGCATGATCAGCGACGCGGAGGCGGCCGAATTGGCCCGGTAAGGGCTCCTCTCCGCTCCTGAGGGGGCCGGGCCTGCCGCCCGCGCCCGCCCGATAGGGGCCTGCCGAGGCCTGGTTCGGGGGGTGTTCGGAAGGTCTTTGCCTGACCCAAGAGGGCGCGGAATCTCCGATTCCAGCCCCCGGAATCCCGCTGGACGAATTCCCTGGGGGGTGGTAAAATTACACATTACCTGATGCTAGAGTCAGGTAATGAAAAGATTCGCCTGCTGTCAGGCAGGCCGGACATCCTGTAACCGATCGGAGGCCCCAGGATGAAAAGCGAGAGAAGCATGTCGAATTGTGCGCGCGTGTCCCTTGGCGTCCTGCTTTGCCTGGCCATCGTGCTGCCGGCCCCGGCCGACACGTTCTGGTTGGGAACGGCGAACAACGACTGGACTAATGCCAGCAACTGGGACGCGGGCGCGCCCACTTCGAGCGTCATCGCCCAGTTCACCACGTCCGGCATCACCAGCATCAGCCATCCCAGCGACGCCCGCGCAAAGGGGCTTGTCTTCTCCGGGGATGCGGGCTTCACCATCAACGCCGGGGGCGGGGTGCTGTACGTGTACGACAACGGCATCACCGTCAGCGGCGGGTCGGTCAACCAGGTCTTCAACGGCCAGGTTCGCCCCCAGGCGACGGCCATGCCGATCACCAACGACTCCACCGGCCTGCTGGACTTCAACAACGACATGCTGGTGCATCTGACCTCGACCGGCACGTGCGACGTCACGTTCGGCGGCAGCGGCAACATCGAGCTTAAGAGCATCCAGCGCCGCAATACCGTTTCCGAATACGTCAATCTGGTGAAGGAAGGCACGGGCACGCTGACGATCCAGAGCGGCACGACCACCGACGCGACCGCCACCGGCCAGGGGCGCATCAACGGCACAACGACCATCACGGGCGGCACGGTCAAGCTGGGGCACGGGGCGGCGTTGGGCAGCGGGCAGATCATCCTCAACGGCGGAACGCTGGAGACGGGCAACTTCACCATCGCCAACGCCATCGACGTCGCCGCCGCCAGCACGATCTTCCGCGGCGGGTACCTCCAGGGCGCCATCACCGGCTCGGGGACCGTCACCCGCACCGGCGCCGGCAACTCGATCATCCTCAGCGGCGATAACAGCGGATTCGGCGGCACGTGGATCGAGAACGACTGGCGGACGTTCCTGTCGACGGCCACCTCGGGCAGCGCCTTGGCCACCTGGCAGGTGAACTCGGGCAAGGGCCTGGGCGCCGGGTACGGGGCGGACTTCAGCGGCACGGTGAAGATCGGGGCGCTGACCGGCAGCGGCGTGCTGGACGGCGGGTACAACACCTCCGGCGCGGTCACCTACGAGATCGGCGGCAACAACGCTTCGACGACCTTCAGCGGGTCGATCAACCAGACCTGGAACCACGGCACGGGCGCGACCACGGTGGCCATCGAGAAGGTCGGCCTGGGCATCCTGACGCTCAGCGGCGCCAATGTCTACAGCGGGGGCACCACGCTCACCAGCGGGACCATTGCCGTCAGCAATTCCGCGGGACTGGGCAGCGGTGCGGTGACGATGAACGGCGGGACGCTCAACACGTCGGTGAATCTTGCGAATCCGATCGTGCTGAACGACACCGCCAACACCATCGCGCCGAACGGGAACTACCGGCAACTGAGCGGGCAGATCTCGGGGCCTGGCGGTTTCACCGTCGCCGGCGGCGGCGGAACGCCCGGGCTGGAACTGACGAACCCGGCCAACAGCTTCGCCGGCGACGTCACCATCAACGGCGGGACGTACCTGCGCCTGACCGCCAGCGAGGTCCTGCCTGACGCCGTCAGCGTGATCAACAACGGCAACCTGCGGCTGGACGTGGCCGGGGGCGGCGTCGAGACCATCGCCGGCTTGAGCGGCGGCGGGTCGGTCTGGGTTCCGACCACCAACTCCGCCATGCACACGCTGGTGGTCGGCGCTGCCGACGCGAGCAGCACGTTCGCCGGCACCATCGGCGCAAGCGGTCAGAACAACGCGTACCTTCGCCTGACCAAGATCGGCGCCGGCACGCTCACCCTGACCGGGAACAACCCGTACACGGGCCCGACGACGATCAATGGCGGGACGCTGGAGCTGCGGAGCCTGGGGACCGGCGCGTACACGTACGCGGGCGGCGCCCTGGCCATTAACAACGGCTCGACCCTGCGGATCAGCACCGGCGGCAGCGGTGGCGGCACCCAGTACTGGTTCAACGGCAAGACGTTCGAGTTCGACAGCACCGGCGGGGGCACGGTCGACACCACCAGCGGCTTGAACTTCGTGGTCTATGGGGGCAGCGTGTTCCGCACCACCGGCGGGGCGATGGACACCATCGCGGGCACCTCCGGGATCAACCTGCACGCCTCCAACATCCTCACCTTTGACGTCGCTCCCGGCAGCAGCGGCGACGTCGATCTGCTGATGACCGGCCCGCTGTGGAACGCCGGCGGGATCATTAAGAACGGCGGCGGCGTGCTGGCCCTCACGGGCGGCAACAGCTACACCGGCGCCACCACCGTCAACGCGGGCACGCTGCGGATCGGCAACAACACGACCTCCGGCAGCCTCAGCGGCAGCACGGCCATCAGCGTGGCCGGCGGGGCGGCGGCCGAGTGGTTCCGCAGCGACACCTCCCAGCAGACCATCGCCAACGCCATCAGCGGCGCGGGCGAGGTCCGCCTGCGCGGGGCGGGGACCACCGACGGCGCCAGCCAGTACCTGGTCTCGGGCAACAACACCGGCTTCGCCGGCACGTGGGTGCTCGCCGGCGGGCGGATGAACGTCGGCTCGACCAACTCGCTCGGATCGGCCGGCGTGGACGTGCGGGCCAACGGGCAGTTGCTGGCCAACGGCACGTATACGGCCTCCAACCCCATCACGATCACCGACAGCTCCGGCTGGCGCGACGGCGGGTTCCGCCTGGGCGCCATCCGCATGGAAGGCAACTCGAACCTCTCGGGCAACATCACCCTCAACCAGACCGGCAGCGTGATCCTCGGCGACAACAGCGGGCTCAACGCCACGATCTCCGGCTACAGCCTGGGCAACCACGTGCTGTCGGGCGTGATCTCCGGGTCGGGCGACTTCGCCATGAGCCGCTACACCGCCTGGAACGGCGGCTCGACGCAGATGGTGAACATCATCCTGCAGGGCGAATTGCCCAACGCGTACACGGGCAAGACCGTGGTGGACGGGCAGGGCGCCAAGGCCAACCTGTACCTGGCCAAGGGAACGGGCGCGCTGGCCGGTTTCGCCCAGACGGCGGGCTCGGCCATCCCCATCCCCAGCGGGGCGACGATCACGGGCCTCTACGGGTACCTCGGCGGCGCGTCCATCGGCAGCGGGACGCAGAAGCAGGCCATCCAGGGCGACACGTTCGGCGGGGTCTACGCCGACGGCAGCGTGGGCTGGCTGGGTTTGTATGACGGCACGTACACCAAGGCGGTGCAGGTCCGCCTGAACGTCTCCGGCACGACCCTCACCGTCACGCCGCTGGCGGCGAAGTACACGAATGCGAACTGGTTGTCGGACCTCACCCAGTTCGACACCGACGGCACGGGCACCAGCATTGCCGTCAGCGACGCGTCGGGCGGCTACGGCGTGTACAACCTCAAGTTCGCCGGCGCGCTGTCGTCCGCCTACGCGATCCCCGCCAACACCGTCGTGCAGATGGGCAGCGCCACCGGCGGGCAGGCCAACCTCCGCCCGGTCCTGGACGACCAGTTCGCCCCGGGCGTCGTGATGAACTTCGTCAACGCGTCGGGTCAGTGGATGCGGTTCGACCTGATGGGCACCAGCCAGACGCTGGCCGGTCTGAACGCCGGGACCACCGCCACCCAGGCCGGAGCGGTCATCCAGAACCAGGACGTGCACCACACCGTGCCTTTCGGCGACGCCACGCTCACGCTCAACGGCAGCGGGACGTACGTCTACCACGGGTACATTCGCGACGCCGACAACGGCACCACGACCCGCAAGCTCCACCTGGTCAAGGACGGCAGCGGCAGCCAGACGCTGGCCAGCGGGAACATCAACTACACGGGCGCGACGGCCGTCAACGGCGGCACGCTCGAGATGTTCAACACGAACAACTTCCGTTCGGCCACCACGGTGGCGGACGGGGCGACGCTGAAGTTGTCCAACACGGGCAACGTCGGGATCGGCAGCGGCGCCACGTTCGTGCTGGCCGACGGCGCGACGCTCGTCCACAACGGGCTGACCAACGGCAGCGACTACCTGACCCTGGCCGGCGCGGTGACCGTCTCGGGCAACACCACCATCAACCAGGACTCGGTGACCAACACCACCGCCCAGAACAAGAACCTCTTCCTGGACGGCGGGCTCAAGGGATCGGGTACGGTGACGATCAATGCGGCCAACGCGGGCAACGGCGTGATCTTCCGCAACAACAACACGACCTTCGCCGGCACGATGATCGTCAACGGCATCCCCAGCACCGCGATCAATGCCGGCAGCGGGATCGGCGTGGGCGGATGCACCACGGGCCTCACCAATGCCGACATCGTGCTCAACGGCACGATGGAGATGCTCAACCAGGGCGTCGGCTGGGCCAGCAGCGCCCCGGGCGACTTCTGGATGGGCGCCCTGAGCGGCAGCGGCGTGATGGTCGCCAACTTCACCTCAGGCGGGCAGACCCGCGTGCGGATCGGCAACACGGGCAACGACGGCGACTTCTCCGGCACGATCAACAACGGCGTCGGCAACGTGATCGTCCTGACCAAGAACGGCGGCGGCACGCAGGTGCTCGGCGGCATCAACGCCTACACCGGCAGCACCACCGTCAACGCGGGCAGCCTGATCGTCAACGGGTCCATCGCCTCCTCCAGCGGCGTCAGCGTGGCCGCCGGGGCGACCCTGGGCGGCTACGGGGCCGTGCCCGGCATCTCCGGCGCCGGGCTCGTCAGCCCCGGCGCCAGCCCGGGCATCCTGACCTCCCCCAGCGTGAACCCCGCCGGCGGGCTCGATTTCGCCTTCGAGTACACCGACCTGAGCCCCGAGTACGGCTCGCCCTCCGACAGCGACAACGACGTGCTGCGCCTCACCGGCGGGGCCGGGGCCTTCGCCTCGCCCCTGACGTCGGCCAACGAGATCAGCCTGTACTTCGACCGGCCCTGGCTGGCCCCGGGCGACGTCTATACCGGTGGGTTCTTCATCGAGGGGTTCAGCGGCGACCTGCTGGCCAACGTCGCCGGCGCGACGTTCACGTACTACATCACCGGCGACGGGCTGGGCACGCACCCCTTCGGAGGCAAGGACTACTACCTCCTGAACGACTTCAGCGTGGACTACGGCTTCGAGGTGGGCGTGGCCTACCTCCACGGCGCGCTCGAGGGCGAGGTGCTGGCCCTGACGGCCACCGTGCCCGAGCCCGCGACCATGGGCCTGCTGCTGCTGGCGTCGGCCGGCATCGGCGGCTACGTGCGCCGGCGTCGTTGCCCGCGAAACTAAGCTCCACACGCGGTCAGGCGCAATCGGCCTGGCCCGAGACAGTCTGACCCGCCCGCGTCGGTTCCGCCGGCGCGGGCGATGCACCTATCGAAGGAGAATGCAATGACGCGGTCATGCTCGCTTGTGGTTGCCGTTCTGGCCATGGTGCTCGCCGGATCGATGGCGACGGCTGCCAATGTGACCTGGGACGGCAGCGGGGACATGACCTGGTATCAGCCGGACTCCACGGACTGGAGCGGCGCGACGTACCAAAGCGGCGACACGGCTGAGTTTCACGGCGCCGGCCTGGGCGGCGTGATCATCTCCGGCACGGTCACGCCCGGCGCGGTCGACGTCAACTCCGCGGGCGACTACGTCTTTTCCGGCGGGGCCATCGGCGGCTCGACCGGCCTGACCAAGGCGGGCGCGGGCATGCTGACCCTCAGCAGTGCCAGCAGCTTCACCGGCAGCGTGCTCGTCAACGAGGGCGTCGTCAAGATCGGCAACATGTACGCCTTCGGCGCCCGCAACGCGGCCTTTGGCAAGGTGATCATCGCCTCCGGCGCCGCGGTCGAGCTGAACGGCATCGTCGACGCCGGCTACGGCTACACGATCGCCGGCAGCGGCGTCGGCGGGACCGGGGCCATCGTCAACTCCGGCGGCAACATCGGCAACGGAAACCTCCAGACGTCCAACATCCGCCTGGCCGACGACGCGACCATCGGCGGGACGGGCAACTGGGCCCTGCTGGCGCCCGGCTACGGCGCGACCACGCTGGACCTGGCCGGCCACACGCTGACCAAGGCCGGCACGAACACCTTCACCATCGCCAACGCCACCCTGACCGCCGGCACGATCCGCATCGCGGGCGGGACTTTCTCGCAGTACCGGCGCGCCCACGACGCCGGCGCCGTCGCCTTCACGCTGGACAACACCGCCGGGGCCAACCTGCATCTGGGAGATTACGACCTGACCATCGGCTCGCTGGCCGGCGGCGGGGGCAGCGGCGGCTACGTGAACCTCAACGGGCACACGCTCACCGTAGGCAACGCCGACTCCACCACCTTCGCGGGCCGGATCACCGGGGGCGGCGGCAGGCTGACCAAGGTCGGCGCCGGCACGCTCACCCTCAGCGCTTCCAACGACTTCACCGGCAGCGTGACCGTCAACCAGGGGACCCTGCGGATCGGGAACTCGAGGGCCCTTGGGGCTGCCGACACGTCCGTCGCCAAGGTGATCGTCAACTCCGGCGGGACCGTGGACCTCAACGGCGTGGTCGACGCCGTCTACGGCTACACCATCGCCGGCACGGGCGTCGGCGGGGCCGGGGCCCTGGTCAACAACGGTCCCGGCATCGGCAACAACTACATGCAGTCGTCGAACATCACGCTGGCCGCCGACGCCACCATCGGCGGGACGGGCAACTTCGCCCTGCTGGCCTCCGGCTACGGCGCGACCACGCTGGACCTGGCCGGCCACACGCTGACCAAAGCCGGCACGAACACCTTCACCATCGCCAACGCCACCCTGACCTCCGGCACGATCCACATTGCCGAGGGCACCTTCTCGCAGCATGTCGGCGCCCACGACGCCTCGGCGGTGGCCTTCACGCTGGCCAACACTGCGGGGGCCAACCTGAATCTGGGCAGCTACGGCTTGACGATCGGCTCGCTGGCCGGCGGCGGGGCGGCGGGCGGGGACGTGAACCTGGGCGGCAACACCCTGACGGTGGGCAACGCCGCCTCCACGACGTATGCGGGCACGATCAGCGGCGGCGGCAGGCTGACCAAGGTCGGCGCCGGAACGCTCACCCTGGGCGGGGCCAACACCTACAACGGCGGCACGACCATCAGCCAGGGAACCCTCGCCGCCACCGGCACGGGCGCCGGCGGATCGGCCAGCAACTCCATCAACGCCCTGGGGGCGACCGGTTCGAACGTCGTCGTCGAAAGCAACGGCACGCTGACGCTGACCAACGTCGTGTCGAACTGGACGGGGGCCAACTACGTCTACAGCGGCGCCGGCACGATCAACCTGGTCTCCAGCGGCGGGACGGCCTACAGCCAACTGGACGGCAGCCTGAGCGCCTTCACCGGCACGCTTAACATCTCGGGCAACGGCTACGGCACCGTTCGCAACGCCACCGACGCCTCGCAGGCCACCGTGAACGTGACCACGACCGGCTACGGCTGGTTCTTCGCTCCGGGAGTCAACATGCAGGTCGGGGCGCTGACCGGCAACGGCAACATCACCGGCAGCGCCGCCAGCGGCAACGCGACGCTCACGGTCGGAAGCCTCAATACGGACACGACCTTCTCCGGGGTCATCAGCGACAAGCAAACCAAGCTGGCGCTGACCAAGGTCGGCGCGGGCTCGCTCACGCTCAGCGGCCCCAACACCTACACCGGCGCGACCACGATCAGCGGCGGAAAGATCGTGATGGGCAACTTCCGCGCCCTGGGCGGGTCGGGCAATTCTTCCCTGATTACCGTCGCGCCGGGCGCCGCCCTGGACATGCACGGCTACTCGGCCACCGGGGGCACCGGGTTCTTCAACACCTTGACCATCGGCGGCAGCGGCGTCGGCGGGGCGGGCGCCCTGCTCAACTCCGCCGGCGGCGGGGGGTACGCCTGGAACGGCAACTGGGCGCAGAACTACAACATCAGCCTCACCGCCGACACGCTGTTCAACTTCGAGGCGCCCTTCGGTCAGATCGGGTCGGGCTACGGCGAGACCTCGCTGGCCCTCAACGGATACACGCTGACCAAGACCGGGGCGGGCAGCTACTATCTGGTCAACACCACCGTCGGTGACGGGGACATCAAGGTCACCGGCGGCTCGCTGATATTGAGCAAGGGCGGCGGCGGGTCCACCGGCTCGCGGATCCAGGGCACGGGCATGATCACCATCGGCGACGGCGCGGGGAACGGCACGCTGTCGGTGGACTCAGCCCAGACGGCCGGCCTGATCACCCGGCCCATCACGCTGGACGGCGGAACGATCGTGTCGACCGGCACCGCCCTGATCGACTCGCCGGTGACGATCGCCGCCGGCGGGGGCGTTCTGGACGGCCGGGCCGCGTACCTCAACATGTCCGGTCCCATCAGCGGCAGCGGGCCGCTGTCGCTGTTGGGCAACCCCGTCTGGGCCGGGCTGATGGGCGGCACGTCCGGTTATTCCGGCGTGGCCACGCTGACCGGCAACCTGCAGATGTGCAACGCCGGCGGGGACGGCGGCAGCGCGGCGGCGGCCTTCGTGATGAACCCCGGCGCGGTCTTCCTGTGCAGCAACGAAGCAGGCACGACGACGGTCAGCATGGGCAGCCTCTCGGGCAGCGGCACGCTGGCTGGGTCGGGCTACGTCGCTGCCCGCAACGGAACCAAGACGCTGACGATCGGCGGGCGCAACGAGGACAGCACGTTCAGCGGCGCGATCCTGAACTCGTACTCCGGCGGCGGGTCTATCGTTGCCCTGACCAAGGTCGGTACAGGCACGCTGGCCCTGACCGGGACCAACACCTTCAGCGGCGGGGTGAGCCTCGACGGCGGGGTGCTGAGCGTCAGCACGCTGGCGGCCGGCAACACGCCCTGCGCCCTGGGCGCGAGCCTGGGCACGCCCGGCAACCTGGTCTTCAACGGCGGGACGCTGCGGTACACCGGGCCCACCGTCAACGGCATCAACCGCGCGTTCACCCTCAACGCTCCCGGCGGGACCATCGACATCGCCGATCCCGCCACCACCGTGCAGTGGACCGACGCGTCCGGCGCCGGGCCGATCATCGGCGTCGGGGGCCTGACCAAGACCGGTCCCGGCACGCTCTGGTTGGCCAGCGCCAACACCTACGGCGGCGGGACGGTCATCAGCCAGGGCGCCCTGCTGGTGAGCAACGCCTCGGCCCTGGGTGGCGGGGCGGTCACGCTGAACGACTCCAACACCGGCGCAGCCGACACGGCCCTGCTGGCGACCACCCCGATGGGGATCGCCAATGCCATCACCGTGGCCAATCAGGGCAGCGGGACCAGCACCATCGGCACGACCAACTACACCTCCGGCGCCAACATGCAGTTCAACGGCGCGCTGACGCTGGAAAAGGGCGTCACCCTCCAGGCCGGCTCGAACGACCGCACCACCTTCTACGGGGTCATCGGCGGCACGGGCGACGTCACCATCACCAGCCCCTTCGCCAACAACCGCCGCATCGTCTTCGACCGCTCCAGCGGGGCGGCCAACAGCTTCGTGGGCGACATCTACCTCCGCAACAACGCCGACCTCCAGCTTGGCGTGGCCAACCCCATCGGCAACCGCACGATCCCCGACGCCAGCGATGTGTATTTCGCCTCCGGCAGCCGCCTGCGCTTCGCCCCCGGCGGGGCCGATAACGAGACCATCGGCGCGCTGAACAGCCAGGCGTCCGGGGCCGGCACGGTCGACGTCTACACCGGCAACTCCACCTTCAACCTGACCATCGGCTCGGGCGACGCCGACGGGAACTTCAGCGGCGTCATCCAGGACTCCTCGGGCACGCTGAACCTCATCAAGACCGGCGCGGGCACGCAGGTTCTCTCTGGCACGAGCGGCTATGTCGGCGCCACGACCGTCAACGAAGGCCATCTGATCGTCGACGGCTCGATCGCCTCCAGCAGCGGCGTCACCGTCGAGGACGGCGCCACGCTGGGCGGGTCGGGCTACGTACCGGCCGTCAACGTCCTCCTCGGCGGGCACGTCGCACCGGGTTCGAGCTTCGGCACTCTGCACAGCGGCAACACGACGTTCGCGGCGGAGTCGTTCTTCGACGTGGAGATCAGCCCGGCCGACTGGGACCTGCTCGACGTGCAAGGCCTGGTCGCGCTGAACGGCGCGACGCTGCGGCTGGACCCGCAGGCCTCCTTCAGCCATGTCGGCGGGGGTCAGTACACGATCATCGACACGCGAGGCCAGGTCGGCGGCGTGTTCGACGGCCTGCCCGAAGGCGCCACCCTCGAAATCGACGGTAGCCAGTTCGCCATCACGTATGCAGGCGGGGCGGACGGCTTCGACGTGGTCCTGACCGCCGTGCCCGAGCCTGCCTCCGCGCTGCTGGTGCTGCTGGCGGCCGGCGGTCTGGGCGGGTATATCCGCCGGCGCAGGGCCTGAGCGAAGAACCGGACGGACTGAAGCGACAACAGGGACCCAAGGGACAGGCACGTCCTTTGAGTCCCTCTTGTTTCTTGCGCCCCTGTTGCCCTCTCCCGAATTCCTATTCCCTGCATCCTCCGCTCATGCTACCGTAGCGGCATGAGTACCATGGCCATTCGTGTCGCGTTCGTCTGTATCCTGCTGTCTGTCCCCGTCGCTGCGGCCGACAAGCCGCCCGAAGGCGAGCTGCGCGTCGGCGAGCTTCGCGTCCCGCTCGAGCCTGCGCAGATCCGCAGCGACTCGCCGCTGGCGGACTTCTCCGGCCTGGCCGACGAGCAGGACGCCGTCGGCGACCCGCCGGCACGACCGGCAGACGCCAAGAAGGGCTGGCGCGTGCCCAGCCAGCACTGGAAGACATTCCCCTTCGCCGCCACCATCGACCTCGGGCGGGAGCGAAACCTCTCCGCCCTGTGGCTGTTCGACACCAACGCCAAGGGCGACGTGGAGTTCTCCGTCAAACAGGGCCAGGAGTGGAAGAAGGTCGCCTCGTACGACTGCGGCTCCTATCTGCGCTGGGTCCGCCTGGGCCTGGACGTGACCGCCCGCCACCTGCGCATCGAGCTGAAGTCGCCGGGCGCCAACTTCGCCGAGATCGTCCTCTATGAGTACTCCGACTCCGCCCACAAAGCCATGCTCGACCGCAAGGCCCGCGAGGCGGCCGAGCAGGCCGAGAAGAACGCCGCCCTCCAGCGGGCCCGCGAGGAGGCCGCCAACCGGCCCTGGGTCGAGTTGCCCCCGTTCGGGCGGCTAAGACTGGTCGACGAGGTGGACCTCTCGCAGGCCCAGGTGGGCCACCTCTTCCGCCAGGGCCCCGGCTCCACCAGCCGGGTGGAGACGGTGCTGGATCGGCCCTGCCGCGTGCTGGCCCCCCAGGCGGACCGCGCCGGCTACTTCGCCGTTCGCCTGGGCCGCTACAAGCTCCTGCGCCCGGGCGCGGCCTACGTGCTGGCCGTGGAGTACCCCGAGGACCGCCCGCGCAGCTTCATCGTCACCTGCGGCGGGTGCGAGACCTCGCGCGGCTTCCACACGGGCGCCACCGTGGGCGACGCCCTGCACCCCAAGTACGTCAACAACAATCCCGAGTCGCTCCGCGTGCCCCTGTCGCGCAAGTGGGAGGCTTGGACGCTGTACTTCCACCTCCACGACCGCTTCCCGGACCTGGCCTTCATCCGCGGCGACGGCGAGCGGAAGCTCACCCCCGACGACGGGTTCGACGTGGCGATGGCCCATTTCTCCGCGCCCAACGACCCCACGTCCGCCGGGCCCGCCGTCGCGCGCATCCGCCTGCTGGAGGTCCCGGACGGCGCGGACGTGGCCCAGCCGGTCCGCCTGCCGCCCGCGGACCTGCCTCGCCGCCACGTCTTCTGGCGCGAGGAGATGGCCGACGGCGTGATCGGCGGCAAGAAGGAAACCGAGCGCGGCCTCAAGGAACGCCTCGACTGGTACCGCTTCAAGCTCGCCCAGATGCGGCTGCTGGGCATCCGCACGTTCACCAAGGACCTGCTGGAGTTCGGCGCCTGCCAGCACTGGGACCCCACCGAGGGCGGGGGCAACAACTGGGTCCACTTCAACGGCGACACCAAGGATCTCTGGGGGCGGATCGTCGAGTTGATGGGACGAGAGGGCATGAGCGTCCTGCCTTACTACGAGTACGCCGGCAGCAAGGGCTACAAGGGACTGGGCTACCAGCGCCGCTGCAAGCCGCTCACCCGCGACGACGCCTACACCCACATCAAGTGGGTCGAGTCCGCCAACGCCGACGTCACCGACCCGGACACCCTGGCCGACTTCCGCAAGATGATCGACCTGACGGTGCTGAAGCTGGCCGACAAGGCCCGCTTCGAGGGCGTGTGGATCCGCCCGCGATGGCAGCTCCCCATGAGCTTCGCCGACGCGACGCGGTCCCGCTTCGCCCGCCAGGCCAACGGCGGACAGGAGGTCACCCGCGAGCAGCTCCGCACCGACGCCGCCCTGCTCAAGCGATACGAGGACTGGTGGTTCGCCCAGCGCCGCGAGTTCCTGGCCGCCGTCCGCGACCATCTCCGCGCGCGAATCCCGCAGGCGGTCGTGCTCTACACGGCGGAGGGGGGCGAGCCGGGCACGTCCTTCCCCACCTGGGAAAAGCGCATCGTCACCGACGACGTCCCGGCCTGGGGCAAGATCCTCGCTGATCCCGTCCACGTGAAGGACAACAAGCCCGTCGTCGCCATCACTCCCGACACCGTGGTCCAGAAAGGCCTCTACCTGGAGGCCCTCCAGGCCGCCCCGCTGAACTGGGGCGGCTGGGAGGTCCACCACGCCAACCCGCCCGCCGATCCCCAGCGCTACCGCGACACGCCGGGCGTCCTGCTGACCCACTGCATTCACCGCTACTACTCAGCCGCCTCCCCGCGGACCTTCGACGCGTTCCGCGGCCCGGCCGGCCTGGCCGTCGTCCGTCACCTCGCGCTCAACGAGAACATGATGTTCGACGCGTCGGACCAGCCCCTGCTGGGTTACTTCGTCTGCGACTTCGAGCGGGCCGGGCCCTACTGCATGATGACCGAGGCGATGGCGGTGGCCAACGGCGACCCGACGATGCTGGGCTACCTGTACGGGGGGAATCTCGGCCGGGGCTTCCCCCGGTACGTGCGGCGGTTCAACGCGGCCTTCCTGGCGCTGCCCGCTCTGCCCGGCACGGTGGACGCCCGCGCGTGCGATGACAAGCAGGTCGTCGTGCGGGTCATCAAGACCGACGCTCACGGCACGTACCTGGCCGTAGTCAACACGGGGCTCGAGGCCAAGACGGGCCTGGCCCTTCGCGTGCCGGCGGGCGCCGTGACGGACGCCGCCAGCGGCGCGGCCCTCGAGGTCCGCGACGCCGCCGTCCGCCTGGACCTGGACCCCTTCGAGCTGCGGGCGATCCTGGTGAAATAGCCCCTCGCCCTCCGGGGCAGAGACGTTCGCAAACGCCTCGCGCGGGCTTGCGTCCCGGCGGGCCGGTCGGTATCGTACACGCGTAACGCCTCTCTGAAAGGACATGACATGAAACGGACGACGCTGTTCGGCCTGTTCTGTGCCCTCCTGTGCGGATGTCAGAAGCCCGCTCCTCCTCCCTCGATCACGTTCGGCGACGACCTGGACTTCCTCCGCAAGTACACCGAGATCGTGCTGCTCAGCGACGAGCGGGGCGATTCGCAGGCCGTCCTCGTGCCCGCCTACCAGGGCCGGGTGATGACCAGCACGGCCGGCGGGGTCGGCGGGATGAGCTTCGGGTGGATCAACCGCGACCTGATCGCCCAGCAGCGAATGAAGCCGCAGTTCAACCCGTTCGGCGGCGAGGACCGGCTGTGGATCGGGCCCGAGGGCGGACAGTTCTCCATCTACTTCGCCAAGGGCGAAAAGTTCGATCTGGACCACTGGCAGGTGCCCGCGTCCATCGACACCGAGCCGTTCACCGTCACGGCGGCCTCGCGCGACAAGGCGTCGTTCTCCCGACGCTGCCAGCTCAAGAACTACTCGGGAACGGCCTTCGACCTGGAGATCAAGCGGGACGTCCGCCTGCTGGACCGCAAGCAGGTTTGCCGTCTCCTGGGCCTGGAACTGCCCGGCGAGCCGCCCAAGGCGCCGCCCACCGCCACGCCCGCCACCGCGCCCGCAGCCGGCGCCAAGCCCAGCGACGACGTGGTCAAGCCCGCCTTCGGTCCCGCGACCAAGCCCGCACCCAAACCGGCTGACAAGCCCGCACCCAAGCCCGCACCCAAACCGGCCGACAAGCCCGCGCCCAAGCCGGCCGACAAGCCCGTGGACGTGGTCAAGCCGAACTTCGGCCCGGCGCCCGCCGCCACCAAGCCCGTCGCGCCCGCCCAGTCCGCCTGGCCGCCCCCCGGCGCCGCAATCCTCAACGAAAGCGTCAAGGTGGTAGCCGTCGAGAGCACCAACCAGCTCGTCAACATGGGCAAGGAGCCCTGGACCAAGCAGGGCGGGATGCTCTCGATCTGGATCCTCGGCATGATGATCGCCTCGCCCCAGAACACCGTCATCGCCCCGTACGTGCCGGGCCCGGAGGACCAGCTCGGTCCGGTGGTCAACTCGCACTACTTCGAGCCCGCCGTCCCGCCCGACCGCCTGAAAGTGGGGGCGACGGCCGTGTTCTTCAAGGCCGATGCGGGCATGAGGACCAAGATCGGGCTCTCCCCCCGCCGCGCCCGCGACGTGATCGGCAGCTACGCCCCGGAGCACAATCTGCTGACCATCGTCCAGTACACCAAGCCCAAGGGCGTCACCGACTACGTCAACTCCGTCTGGGCCATGCAGAAGGAGCCCTTCGCCGGCGACGTGCTCAACAGCTACAGCGACGGCCCGCAGGGCTTCAAGTCCAACTTCTACGAGTTGGAGACCTCCTCGCCGGCTGCGGCGCTGAAGCCCAAGGAGGCGATCACCCACGTCCACCGGACGATCCACTTCCAGGGCCCCAAAGAGGCCCTGGACCCCATCGCACGAAAGGTGCTCGGCGTGGGCCTGGACGAGGTCGAGAAGGCGTTCGCCAAGTAGTCGTCAGTCGTCAGTTTAGCGGCGGCGCTTGCGCCGCGGTTTCGCCCGCGGGGCGCATGATCGTTTAGCGGCGCCCCTTGGGGCCGCGCTCTCGCCCGCGGGGCGAGGAGGTGCGCCATGTCGAGACTGTCTCGTCGTCAGGTCGTCCAGTCGGCGGCCGCCGTCGCCCTTGCCCCGCTGTCCGCCCTCGCGCAGGCCCCGCCGGGCGAGCGCCCCAGGCGCGACCTGCCTGCCGGCGGGCAGGGCCAGACGCCCGCGACCGTACTCAACCCCCGCATGCGCGTGCCGCTGTCGTTCTTCATCGACGACTCCACCTGCCTGGTCAACATGGGCCACTTCTGCATGCCCCAGTTCGCCGAGGCCTGGCCCAACCGCGACATCTACAAGAAGCCCTGGAAGACCTGGCCGCGGGAGGTCCCCGACGCCTTCCTCCGCGAGTTCGGCACGTGGTGTAGCGAGCACGGCGTAAAGGGCAAGTGGAGCCTCGTGCCCTTCCCCTGCTGCGTGGGCTGGCTGGACCGCGAGCTGCCCGGCTGGTCGCGAAGGGAACTGCTGGACAGCCTCAAACTCGTCCGCGAGGTCATGGTGCCCAACTGGGACATCCACCCCGAGATGATCACCCACACGCGGGTAATCGACCTCAAAACCGGCAAGCCCCTGGCCGAGATCTCCAACCAGACCATGGAGAATTCCTACCCCTCCGCCAAGAAGAGCGTGGACGAGCTGGCCGCCTACCTGGCCTGCGCGCTGCAAGCGATCAAGAACTGCGACATCCCCTGCGAGGGCGTAACCACGCCGGGCGGATTCGGCAACGCGGTGAAGGCGGAGTTCTCGCTGGCCGTTCACCAGGCCGTGCGGGCGGTCTACGGGGCGGAGCTGCCGCACTACTTCAAGTACGTCGCCGACGGCAAGGAGACGACGCATCCGCGCCTGGAGCACGTTTCCGGCCTGGACACCGCCGACCCGCGCGCGGTCGCCAGCGCGTGGGCGGGCACGGGCGACTGGTTCGGCAGTTGGGACGGCGACGCGGAGGTCCACGGCGAGAAGTACTGCAACGCCGACGCCTCGGCCGGGCGGATGGTCGAGCTGATCGAGCGGGACGAGCCTGCCGTCATGCTCTGCCACTGGCCCGGTCTGTTCAACCAGGGGGCCAAGACGGGCTTCAAGGCCTTCCAGCAAGTGGCCACCGCCCTGAACCAGAAGTACCGCGACCGCACGCAGTGGATGACCTGCCGCGAGCTGGCCCGCTACGCCGCGGCGCGGGAACTGACGAAGATCGAGATGTCGCCCGGCGGCCAAGCCGCGTCGGGCACCGGCGCTAAAGGCGGCGCCATCACGCTCACCGCACCGTTCGCCTGCCCGCAGTTCACGCTCCGCATCCCGGCGGCCGGGCCGGGCGAGCCGAAGGTTCTTCGCGACAACAAGCCGCTGCCCCTCCGCGAGGTCCGCGCCCCGCGAGACCTCCAGAGCGGAACGTGGCTCAGGCAAGACAACGGCATGGTCGTGTGCTTTGATCTGGCGAAGGGCCCGACGGTGATTCAGGCGTAGTCAGGAATCGTCCGGTTCGCCCTCTTCTTGTGGTTCTTCAAGCCGCTCCACGTCTGCAAGGTCCTGCAACCGTCCGGCGGCTTTCTTGCTGGCGATCAGGTCAGCCCTTCCCAGGATGGGGATGGGCATCCCGCCGTAGTTCCCCTGGCATTGCCCGGCGGCAGCCTGCTCCCAGGCAACGCCTGCGATCGACGTGATCAGGTCGATCCGGATAGGTGCATGCCCCAACTGGATGACCTGATTGGGTTTCTGGAAGTCTTCTCGGGTCAACCCGATCCCCCCGAATCCGAAGGCGTCCAGAGCAGCCAGGATACGCTCGGAGTTGGCGGGACTCGGACGGACATAGACGTCGATATCCTTAGTGGCGCGTACCACCCCGTGGTGAGCCAGGGCATGAGCACCCACCACAACGTATTCAACGTTGTGGGCGTTGAATGACTCGAGCAACTCTTTGAAGTCTTGGTAGATCGCCATAGAAATGCCTTCGGAGTTCCTCGATGGCGTCCATGCGCTCGCCGGGTGGGCGGCTTAGCCAGTAGGCGACGTCTTCGCGCTGGGCGGAGCGGTCGTGAAGGGAGCGGATAGTCACTACCTTGTCAATCATGACTCCATTATCCCTTCCTTCTGACGATGTGTAAAGCGCCCGACCCGGCGGGTCGGGCGCAAACGAACAAGCCCCTGAGGAAGGAACGAGCCCAGCCGGCGGCGGAAGCGGAGTGCCGCTTGCGGCTTCGCAAGACGCCGCTTCGCGGCTTGGTGTTCCCACCCGCGATACCCAGAGCCCGGCCCTCAGGGCCTCGCCCTGGGCTCTTCATGGCGCCGCTTCGCGGCTGTGGACGGCTGGGCGCGGGCAGATTATCATGCAGCCATGCGCAAGGATACCGCTCACAGCGTTTCCCGTCGGTCCTTCCTGGCCGGCTCGGCGGCTGCGGCGGCCTTGCCGGGCGCCTTGCCGCACGCGTTGCCGCGGGCGGCGATGGCGGCGGCGGAGCAGGCACGCAAGGAAGGCCTGAACGTGCTGTTCCTGATGACCGACCAGCAGCACTGGCGGTCGCTGTCGCTGACGGGCAACACGCTGGTCCGGACGCCGCACATGGACCGCATCGGGCGGGAGGGCGTCCGCTTCAGCAATGCCACATGCGTCACGCCGTACTGCTCGCCCTCGCGGGCGTCGTTCATCACGGGGCAGTACCCGCACCGACATCGCATCCTGACCAACGTGTCCAAGGACGGCAAGCAGCCACCGCTCAAACCGGACGCCTTCCCCAACACCGAGATGCTCCTCCACAAGGCCGGTTGGCGGACAGCCCACCGGGGCAAGTGGCACCTGGGCGACACGGGCGACTTCGCCTGCTACACGTCTCGCACTTACGCCGACGCGGGCGACGGGGCGTACAACCGCCTGCTGGCTGAGAAACTCCCCGCCGGGCGATTCAAGGACCACCCCAGTCCGGGCAAGTACCTGGGACGGCCCGTCGAGATGACGTCGCAGGTCGAGAAGGCCTACCGGGCGTTCAAAGCCCTGCCCAACAACCGCCTGTCGTACATCGGCATCATCGGGCGCAGCCTCGTCCCCCCCGACCTGCTGCCCGAGACGCAGATCACAAACGGCGCGATCGACCAAATCGAACGTGCCGGCGACAAGCCGTTCATGATCACGGCCTCGTGGTCGCCGCCGCACGACCTGTGGGTCATCCCCGAGCCGTACTACAGCCTGGTCGATCGCTCGAAGGTCGAGTTGCCCGCCTACAGCGCCCCGGCTGGGTGGGACTGCACCGGCCCCAGCCGGCGCCTGGGCGAGTTGATGGGCGAGGCGGGCCTTCGCGAGTACGCGGCCATCTACCACGGCATGGTCAAGTACATCGACGACCAGGTCGGGCGGGTCCTGGACCGGCTGGACGAACTCAAACTCGCCGAGCGAACGCTGGTGATCTTCACCTCCGACCACGGCGACATGGTCGGCTCGCACCGATGCGTGGGCAAGTCGATCCAGGGTTTCTACGACGACCTGGTGCGGATCCCGCTGCTGATGCGGCTGCCGGGTCGCATCCGCCCCGGCACGGTGGTCTCGCAGCCGGTCAGCCAGATCGACCTCATGCCGACGATTCTGGACTACGCGGGCCTGGGCGCCGCGGCGGCCACGCACGGGCGGTCGCTGCGCCCGCTGATCGAGGGGCGTCCCGACGGCTGGCGCGATTATGCCTTCTGCATGAGGGCGGACAACTCGCGGATGCTCCGCACCGCCGAGCACAAGTACGTGATCTCGCTGCGCCCGCGGCAGGAACTGGCGCTGTACGACCTGCGGGCCGACCCGCACGAGCAGCACAACCTGGCCTCCGACGCCGCGACCCTGCGCCGCCTGCACGGCCGGCTGGTCGAAGTGATGACGGCCGACGGCGACCCGCTGGCGGCGAAGATGCCGAAGGCCTGATCGCTGCAGTCCGGGTTGGCCTGTCTGGGCAGGGAGGAGCCGGAAACGGCACGGTGCTCTTGGGTCGCAACGCGCGTTGTTGACGTAAATCTCATAAGCTGGTACTCTTGTGTCTACCTCAGCCGTCCGTGCCGGGGGGCTGTGGGTTCGGGCAGCACTTCGGGTCAAGACGGCCGCTTACAGGACGACGGCGATGATCGAGTTCACGTGCCAGGGTTGCCAGTCCGTTTTCCGCGTATCCCAGACGAAGGCCGGAGGAAAAGGGAAGTGTCCCAAGTGCGGGCAGGAGTTCGTCGTTCCCTCCCCAGCCGGGCCATCGCAGCCCGCCGTCCGCGTATCCCTGCAGCCAGGTGACGACGGCCTGGTTCGCTACGTCTGCGGTTCGTGCGGGCGGGCGTTGACGTCGGCGTCGGCCCTGGCCGGCCAGACTCATCACTGCCCGGCCTGCGGGTCGGCGGTGACGGTGCCCTCGGCCTCGCAGAGCGTCTGGGGCATGAGGGTTCGGCGGACGTGGCGGTGGGTGAAGGTGGCGGCCGCCGCGGTCGCCTCCGCTGTCGCCGCGTGGGTCCGCAAGCGCCGCGAGCACAAGCAGGCCAAGCAGGCCGCCCGCGCCGCGGAAAAATCGCTGCCGCCCCCTCGTGCGGAGGACGAGCCGGACGCCTCAACGCTCCCGGTTGTGCAGCGGGTGTTGGTTACCCCCGTGGACCGCCCTTCCGGCGGGGGCCTGGCCAGGACGGGCGAGACCGCCCTGGCGGAGGCGGCAGCCGAAGTCGTTCGCGAGGCCGCCGGCCTGCTGAGGGCCTCCAGCGGCGCCGTCGCCCAGCAGGGCCCGCACGGCATGGCGGGGCCCGGACCGGGGCGGGCGGTCTTCACCGGCGGCGGCGAGACGTTCAACGCGACGGTGCCCGACTACCGGGTCCTGTGGCGCGGCCGGCCTTCCTTCCTGCTGCTGCTGAAGCGCATCCTGTGGACGGCGGCGATGGTGCTGCTGTGGGGCACGATCTGCCTCTATCCCGTCTCGCGCGAGGCTTGGAACGACCGGGCGCCGTGGGCAACGGGACTGATCGACTTCTACCTGGCCTACCGGGTCCTGGTCCTGATCATCGTGCTGGTCTACCTGGCGATCCGCCTGGGCTGGAGGACGATCCAGTTGAAGCAGACCCTCTACACCGTCACCACCGACCGCATCGAGGTCAAGAAGGGCATCATCAGCCGGAACATGGACAACGTCGACATGTTCCGCGTGCAGGACGTCAAGCTCCGCCAGTCGATCCTCGATCGAATCCTCGGGATCGGGACGGTCCTGGTGATCACCAACGACCCCGTCCAGGACCTGCCCCATATATGGGGCATCGGCCGGCCCAAGAAGGTGTACGAAATCCTGAAAGAGGCGATGTTCCATTCCGACAAGCGCCGGGCCGTCATCCACACGTCCTGATGCGCGTTCGGCGGCCCGCATAGGTGGGCCGAGCGACGGCGGTCAGTGGTTCTTCTTATTCTTCTTTCCGGCACCCTTGCCCTTCTCGCCCGCGCCGGCGGCGGGGTTGTAGTCCGGGTTGGTCTTGGAGGGCATGAGGGCGTTGGTGCTCTTGAACCACGCCAGCAGGTCGTCCAGCAGCTCGTCGCGCTTGCCCTTGCGCGTGGCGGCCAGGTTGGTCCGCTCGCCGATGTCGTCGGCCAGGTTGTACAGCTCGACGGCGTTGTTGGCGTCGATCTTCTCGCGCCCGCCGTCGAGCACCCACTCCTCATGGTAGAGCAGGAGCTTCCAGTCGCCCTTGTGGATGACGCTGACCGGTCGCGTGCGGAAGACCGGGTCGCGCCCGCGGGGCACGGGGCTGTTCAGGTAGCCGGGGAAGTGCCAGAAGATCGCCTCGCGCCGCAGCTTGCCCTCGCCCTTCATCAGCGGCAGGAGGCTCTCGCCGTCGAGCGTCTTGTCGGCGGGGGGGGCGGCGCCGGCGGCGGCCAGCGCGGTGGGGTAGAAGTCCACGTTGAGCACGGGCGTGTCGCAGGTCGTGCCGGGCTTGATCGTGCCCGGCCAGTACGCCAGCATGGGCACGCGGATGCCGCCCTCGTAGTAGGCGCCCTTGGCCCCGCGCAGGGGCTCCTGCGAGGAGGCGGGCGTAGCTCCGTTGTCGGAGGTGAAGATCACCAGCGTGTCCTTCTCCAGGCCCAGCTCGCGGAGCTTGGCCAGCACGATGCCCACGCCGTCGTCCATGTCATAGGTGCAGGCGGCGTAGAGGGCCTTGTCGTGCTGCTTGCCGCCGGGCTTGGCCTTGAACTTCGCCAGGGTTTCCTTGCGAGCCTGCTGGGCGGTGTGGATGGCGTGATGGGCGACGTAGGCCAGAAACGGGCGATCCTTGTTCTTCTCGATGAACTCGCATGCGGCCCGGGTGATGGAGTAGATCCGCTTGGGGTCGTCGGCGTCGCCCTGGGTGGGTGTGGGCATGGCCGTGTCGAAGCCCTGACCGGACGGGCTGGTCGGCCCTGTGCCGCCGCCCAGGTGCCACTTGCCGAACATGGCCGTCGCGTATCCGGCGGCCTTCATCGCCTCAGCCAGCGTGACGTTCTCGGGCGGCAGGTCCTGGCGGTTGGGGATGGGGATCATCCGCATGAGGTTCTTCGGCCCGCGGTCGGTGCTGCCGACGGCATACACGCCGTGGCGCGGGGTGTACTGGCCGGAGATCAGGCAGGCTCGGCTGGGGGCGCAGTTGCCCGCGCAGGAGTACGCGCAGGTGAAGCTCATGCCCTCGCGGGCGATGCGGTCGAGGTTGGGCGTCTCGTAGAAGTCCGACCCGGCGTAGCCGGCGTCCTTCCAGCCCTGGTCGTCGGCGAAGAGGATGACGATGTTCGGCGGACGGCGCCTGGGGGCGTTCTCCGCGCGAGCGCCGCGAAAACCGGTCACCCATGCGGCGCCGGTGGCGGCGCCGACCCAACTCAAGAACTCTCGCCTCGAAATCATGCCGATGCTCCTTTCCCAAAGCCCACGGAAGGCTTTCCGTGGGCTTGACGTCACGGCGCGCTCGGCGTTCGGATGTCAGACCCGTTCGCTCAGCAGCCTGTGCAGGGCGGGGATGGTCGCGCGGTGGTCCCCGCGGATGTAGTAGCTCGTCCCGCCGTCGGCCACGGTGCGGACCAGGACCGTCTTGTACGGACGATAGTAGTACTCGGGCGAGTCCTTGGGGGCCTCGGCGTGCAGGTCGCCCGACAGGTGCAGCAGGTCGAAGACCGCCGACGTGAAGTGGCAGATCTCGCGCCCTTGCGCCGAGGCCACGTTGCGGGCCATCGACAGGGCCTTGAGGTAGACCTCCGGGCCCATGACGGCTGTGCCGCAGCAGATCACCACGCCGCCTTCGAGGTTCTCCACCTCGCGGGCGAAGATGAGGAAGTCGCGGTAGCTGGCGGCGCCGGTGGCGGCGGCGTCGAAATTCGGATGCTCGTGCAGGATGTCGTAGCCGATGCCCACGTGCACGGTCGCGGGCACGGACGCCTCGTAGGCCGCCGCGAAGACGGACGCGTCGCGGTGGGGCAGGCCCGCGGTTCCGGCGGGCCCGCAGCCGGCGGCGACGGCCCGGCCCAACGCTTCGCCCATGCCCAGCCCCTCGGCGGCGCCGGCGGAGACAATGTCGTTGATCTCGGCGGTCTCCCGCCACAGTCCGAATTGCCCGCGACGGATATAGTTCGCTACCGACTCGGAGGTCGCGCCGATGCGGGCCAACTCGTAGTCGTGAACGCAGCCGGCCCCGTTCAGGGCCACCAGGCTGATCCAGCCCCGGCGGATGAAGTCGATGACGTAGCGGCTGAGGCCCTGCTTGATCACGTGGGCGCCCATGAGCAGGATGACGGCCCGCCCGTCGCGGCGGGCGGCGACGACGGCGTCGGCCAGCGGGGGCAGGTGCGCATGCTCGAAGGGCAGGGGGCTCTGGCCGACCTCCAGCAGGTCGTCCAGGGCGACCAGATGTTGCCGCTGCGCCAGCGGGAGGATCTGCAAGCGGCTTCGGTCGAACTGCGGGTAGCGGCTTGGCATTGCGTTCTCCAGTTGCGTCAGAAGATACCCCTCCGCCACGGGATCGTCCACAGGAAAGACCCGCCTGCAAAGACCCCGCGCGAGGCTTTCCGCCGGGCCGGGGATTTTGCTTGAAAACCATCCGGAGGCAAGGACAATGGGCGGCACGAACATCGCGGAGGCTGTCCGACGGACAGCCTTCGGTCGGGGCGTCTACCCCCTGCCGTCGGGACCATGGAATTCCTTCACGGCGGGGGGTTCTTGTTTGGGCATTCTGGAGGCCTTCCGCCGCCGCTTCTTCGCCGGTCAACCGGTGCACCGAAAAAAAAGAAGCAGACCTAGCGGGGGAGACTAGGTCTGCTGGGAGTTGGGCCGGGAAAGGAGGGAGAAAACCGGGCCCAACTCTGGGTCGTCATGTTTTTACCTGACCGTATAACTACCTGTCAAGTGCATAGGCAAGATACATTCTGCTCGGCTTCAATTCAACTGAGATTTACTGTCGCAGGAGGAAATTCCCACCTACAAATACGGGGTCGCCAGGCCTTCCAGGGATTTTCCGCGCGTTTGGCCTTTGGGGGCGATAGAATCGGCAGGCGGTACAAGACTATGCAGGAGCGACAGTTGAGCAACGAAACGGCGACGGGGAGCGGGGCTGCTGGGAGCGAATCGCCCCCCGGCCAGGCCGAGCCGCGCCGCTGTTCCCATCCCGGGTGCGATCAGGTCGCCTGGGCCGACTCGCCGGCCGGACGGTGCCTCTGCCACTCGCCCCAGAACGGCGTGTCGAGCGAGACGGCCCGGGCGGTCTGGGAGGCAGCCCGGCACAAGGCGGCCGACCCGGGTGGATGCTCGTTCGCCGGGTGGCACTTCCCGGCCGACCCGGACGAGCGGCTGTTCACCGCCACGGTCTTCGCGGGCGACGCGGTGTTTCACGGGGCGGCCTTTGCCGCGCAGACGGGCTTTCTGGCTGCGCGGTTCACGGGCGCCGCCATATTCGACAATGCGGTCTTTCATGGCGACGCGTGGTTCATCGACGCCGACTTCGCCGGCGACGTCCGCTTCCACGGCGTTCGATTTCACGGCGACGCGGACTTCGAGGGGGCGTTCTTCCACGCCGGGGCGTGGTTCGGCAACTGCTCGTTTCAGGACGGACGGGACATCCAGGTGGACCTGCCCTCGGTGGAACTGCCCCTGGTGGCCCCGCGTCCGTTTCAGCGCCGCCAGGAGGGCGAGACGGCCTACCGTCTGGCCAAGCAGGCCGCCGTCGCGCGCGGCGACTACCGCCGGGCCGGGCACTACCACTACGCCGAGCAGGCCGCCCATGAGCACGGCAACCGCATTCGTTGCGGGATGAGGCCCTGGCGCCTGCGGTTCTGGATGTGCATGCTCGAACTCATCTTCGCCAGGGTGGTCTTCGGCTACGGCGAGAAGCCGCAGCGGGCCCTGCTGGCCGGTGTGGGCCTGATCGTCGCGATGGCCCTGCTGTATTTCGCCGTCGGCGGGATCGCTCCCAGCTCGCTGCCGCTGGTCGAACAGGCCGGCTACCGCCCCAGTTTCGGCGAGTGCATCCACTTCAGCGCCGTCACCTTCACCACCATCGGCTACGGCGACCTGGTGCCCAAGAGTTCCATCCGCCTGTTGGCCGACGCCGAGGGCTTTCTCGGCGCAGCCCTGATGGCCCTGTTCGTGGTCGGCCTGGCCAGGTTGTACATGCGGTAGCAAAGAGCAAACGAAAGACACCCGAGCCCCCCGCGGACGAGAAGGACGGATGCGGAAGCATTGTCCTTCTGGTGCTTTTCGTCCCTGACGTCCTTTTCAACATACCGCAGGTCCCGCCTTCTCCTGCCGATAAGATGTACATCTGTCAGCCGTCAACTCCTTTGGCAAGGGAACCTGATGAAAGCAACTTGGAAAACGTGTGCCCGTCCCTGGGCGGTGCGCGGAGCCGTGGTTGTGGCGGTCGTGCTGGGCGCGTGCGAGATGGCGCCGGCGCAGCCGACGCCGACAGCCCAGCAGGCCCTGCGGGTCGGCCAGGAGGCCCTGAAGGCCAAGAAGCTCGACCAGGCCGTGGCCAGCTTCAACCAGGCCATCGCCCTGGACGACAAGCTCCACGAAGCCTACTTCGGGCGGGCGGTGGCTTACCTGGCCGCGGGCAAGCTCGCCCAGGCCTACGCCGACGTCACCAAGGCCATCACGCTGGACGGCAGCCAGCCGCACTACTACTGCTTCCGCGGACAACTGGTCACCGGCTCCAACCACCCCAAGCGTCTCGAGATGGCCCTGGCCGACTTCTCGACCGCCATCCAGAAGAAGGCCGACTACGTCGAGGCGTACGTCCTGCGGTCGCGCCTGCTGAGCATGGCCGGGCAGTTCCCCCTGGCCCTGGCCGACTGCGACCGGGCCCTGCAACTGGCCCCCAAGGACCTGTCGCTCTACGACCTGCGGGCCCGCGTGTACCTGGTGGGCTACCACGACCCGCTGGCGGCCATTCGGGAGTACACCAAGGCCATCGAGCTCGCCCCGTCCAACGGCCTGGGCTACCTGGCCCGGGCGGAGGTGTGCCTGGCCGCGGGCGACCTGGCCAAGGCGATGGAGGACCTGGACCAGGCGGCCAGACTGCTCCCCAACGAGCCGCGGACGTACTGGCTGCGGGCGCAGGTCTACCAGCGACAGGGCGATCTGCCCAAGCGGATCGACGCCCTGGGCGAGGCCATCAAACGCAGCCCCCAGTCGCACAACCTCTACAACGAGCGCGGGGCGGCGATGGTGCTGGCGGGGCAGTTCGACAAAGCCGCCCGCGAGTTGGACAAGGCCGTCGAACTCAAGGACAGCCCCAACTACCGCGACACCCGCGCGTGGGCCTACTTCTACGGCGGGCGGACGATGCTCGCCCTGGCCGACGCCAACAAGGCCGAGGACCTCGACCGCAACTACCCCATGAGCAAGGTGCTCCGCTACCGCGTGCGGTTCGCCGGCGGCGAGGTCGAGAAGGCCGTCCAGGCCATCCTGGGCGACCTGAAGGCCATTCGCGCGGGCGACCCCACGCTGCCGGTGATCCAGTACTTGCTGGGCCTCTGCCCGCTGGAGGACCTCCAGGCCCAGTACCCGCAGTACTGGGAAGACTACCGCCTGATGACCCGCGACTACGGCCCCCAGCAGGTGGCCGCCGCGCAGAAGTTCGTGGACGCCGAGACCGCCGCCCGCTTCAAGCCTGTCAGCGTCTTCGCCTTCCAGGCGCCCACGCTGGACGGCGGGGTCTTCGATTTCTCCGCCGTCAACGCCGCCCGGCAACTGGTGGTCTACGTGATGGACCCGACCCAGGCGGACGCCCAGTCCGCCACGCGGGCCGCTCAGAAACTCCACCAGGACCGCAACCGCCACGACCTGTCCGTCGTGGGACTGGTGGCCCCACCGGGCTACAAGGGCGGGCCCGTCAAGGCCGACCTCGCCGCCCTGGCCTCGGCGACCAAGAGCCACCTGGGCGCGTGCGGCGCGGATTTCCCCTGCGTGATCGACCCCACCGGCATCGTCATCGACCGCTACTGGGCCATGCTCAGCCGGATCAAGGACTCGGCGATGGTCGGCTTCTTCGCCTTTCCGCTCCGGGCCCAGGGGACCAGCGGCGGAGCGCTGTCCGCCGCCGTCGCCCGCGAGACCCCAAGGCCCGTCGAGTACCTCCACCAGAGCGTCCTCAAGCTCTACGGGTTGCAGGCCCCCGCCGACGTCGACCCGCTGGGCGGGCAAAACCCCCAGGCGCCCGAAGTGACGCTGGTGGACCAGCGGGGAAAGTCCCATCGCCTGAGCGACTATCGCGACCAGGTGGTCGTGCTCGTGCTGCTGTCGCGCGACTGCCCGCGATGCAAGCTCCAGTTGGGCTTCCTGGAAGAACTGTACAGGACGCACGGTCCGGCCGCCCGATCCAGCAAGCCCGCCCTCCAGGTGCTGGGCGTGTGCGTGGACGCCTCGGGCGATTCGCTCAGCAAGATGATCGCCGAGCGCGGCTACACGTTCCCCATCGGGCCGGACAACGGCTGGGCCGCCCGCGGCGCCTACCGCTACACGGGCCCGGCGCCCGAGACGTTCGTGATCGCCCCGGGCGGGGCGATCCGCTGGCGGCACCGCGACCATCACGGCCCGCTCAACGACGTGCTGAAGATGGAGATCCTGACGCTGCTGGGCCAGCCCACCGCGCCGCTGCTGGTGGAGGGCGGCTTCAGCGGCGGTCGGGCCTGCCAGGTCTGCCACGAGAAGGCCCACGTCGACGGGTCGTTCACCCGCCACGCCTGCGCGTGGGAGACGCTGGTCCGCCTCGGCAAGCACGAGGATCCGCAATGCGTGCGGTGTCACGTGACCGGCTACGGACAGAGCGGCGGGTTCCTCTCGGACAAGACCACCCCGCACCTGGCCGGCGTGCAGTGCGAGAGCTGCCACGGCCCGTCCGGGTGCCCCAAGTTCACCGGCCAGCCCCGCGTCGACATGCCCCCGGCCGTCTGCGAGACCTGCCACGACGCCAAGCACTCGCCGATGTTCGACTTCGCCGCCGCCCGCAAGAAGGTGCTGCACAACCAGGCCGAGCAGATCCTCAAGCTGCCCGCCGACCAGCGCCAGCGGAAGCTGGCCGAGCTGTGCAGCGGGGGGCGGGAGATCTTCGACCCCGAGCGGGCGTTCGTCGGCTCGGACGCCTGCGGGCGCTGCCATCCCACCGAGTATGCCGCCATGCGCGGCGGCAAGCACGCCAAGGCGATGCAGTCGCTGCTGGCCCCGCCCGCCGACGCCCGACTGCCCGCGCACAAGCGGGTCGCCGGCGGCATCGACAAGCCCGACTGCCTCCGCTGCCACGTGACCGGCTTCGGCCGGACCGGCGGGTTCCCCGCCCAGCCGCCCCCCAAGCCCGCCGAGCACGCCCTGGCCGGCGTCGGCTGCGAGAGCTGCCACGGTCCGGGCCAGGCCCACGCCGCCGACGTGAAGGCCCCGCGGGCCATCCTCAAGCTCGGCGGCACGTGCAACGAGTGCAACATCATGCCCGTCTGCCGACAGTGCCACGACGCCGACAACTCGCCCACGTTCAACTACCGCGAGGCCCTCAAGCAAATGCGCCACGCCACCGGCCAGGCCCGCACGACGCCCGGGCCCCTGCCAGAGTGACGGCGACAACCCAGCCAGGTGCATGGAAACAAGAAGCCCGTCCCCAGGGGACGGGCTTCTTCGTATTCGGGGGGTTGATGTTCTTCTTTACGCGCGGCGTCGGCGGATGTAGCCGCCCAGGCCCGCGCCGGCCAGGGCCAGCAGGGCCATGGTGGCCGGCTCGGGAACGACGGTGCCCGTCAGTTCGTACGACAGCGAGCCGGTGAGTTGGTCCTGCTTGGTCTCGGTGTCGGCGCCCGTCCAGGTCAGCGTGAGGGTGGCCGAGTAGGGCCCGTCCAGCAGGGGGGCCAGGAAGTCGATGTCGAAGATTGTGCCCGCATCGCCGCTCACCAGCAGGGCGGCCAGCGTCGGGTCGTCGGGCAGGACGAACAGGGCGGCGTCCGGCCCGGTGATGGTGGCCGTGTCGATCTTGATGGTCGAGCCCAGCGTGCCGGTGTTCTGAAGGGTGAACTGCTCGGTGCCGACGATCCCGCCGGCCAACTTGCCGAAGTCGATGGTCGAGCCGTCAGCCGGCGTGCCGGTCAGCGCCGGCGCGGTCGTGCCGAAATACTCCAGTTCGCCCAGGCCCAGGACGTTGGCCGAGCCGTAGGACGTGGCGTAGAAACGGAAGTACTTATAGGCAGCCGGCGTGTCGAAATCGGCTCCGCCTCCGTCATAGCGAATCACCTTGTTCTCCACGCTCCCACCGCCCAGGGTGAACGGGCTGTTGCCGTCATCGTTGTACGAGAAGATTTTCGTCCACGTGCTGTTGTCGTTGGAGCCCTGGATCTCCCACACGTCCGGGTCGCGGTTGGTGCCGCTGTCGTTGTCCGAAGTAATGGTGAAGTGGGTCATGATGTACTGCTTGGGCATCTCCAGGGCCACCCACTGCGTCCCGCCGTTGCAGCAGAACTTGGCCTCGCCTCCGCCGACCTTGTTGTCGAACAGGTCCAGGGCGCCCTCCCTGTCGCTCGATGGGGCTGCGGCGTTCGAGAAGTGATTCTCGCTGCTGGCCCAGGCGGTGACGAAGTTGTACCCGGTTGCGCGATAGGGCAGAATGCTCGCGTCGCTTTCATCGATGTTGTTGTCCGGATCGGTCAGATCGCTCTTCAGCAAGGACGTGGCATCGTAACCCAGGAATGTGGCCGCCTGGACGGAACCGGCGAGCAGGACGATCAGGAACAGTCCGACCAGCCACCATTTAGACATGGTCATGCAGCATCCTCTCTTTCTTCTGTGCAAACGCTCCCGCGTCAGCCTTCCTCTTGCTCGGCGGCGCACACCGGAACGGGGCGCCTTTGTCAGCCACCATCTTCGCCCAAATGGGCGATTCTGTCAAGAGCCCAAATGACCGAGCCCAAATGACCGAGATGCTGTCGACTATTGTGTGTAAGTGCCCAGGAGGTGCCGTCTGGCCAGTCGGCCGCCTGACCGGGCCGGCCAACCGCGTGGTTGAAGCCGGCGGCAGGACGCTGTACCATTATGGGCAGGTCCCCGGCGGGCTTCGAGCCGGCGGCTGGGGATCCATATTCAGAAAGGGTGAACGCATGGCAGACTACACGTACGATGATCTGAAGGTGATGAAGGCGCAGCAGTTGCGGGAGATCGCCCAGGGCATCCAGGACGACCGCCTCCAGGGCTACAGCACCATGCACAAGGAGCAGTTGCTGCCCAAGCTGTGCCAGGCGCTGCACATCCACGCCGACCACGCCGCCCACGGCGCCGAGAAGATGCGGATCAAGGCCCTGATCCGGAAGCTCAAGGCCCAGCGCCAGGAGGTTCAGCAAGCCCGCGACTACGACCGCCTGGGCGCGATCCGCCACCAGATCCACGTCCAGAAGCGCAAGCTGCGCAACATGGTCGCGCGAGGCGTGTGACGGGCCCCGTCAGTCCGGTTCATACCAGAGGTAGTTCGACGACAGGTTCTGCCGGATCATCTCCAGCCGGACCCACGGCACCCATGCAGCCGAGCCGTCCACCCTGCCCACGACCATCCCTTCCGGCACGGGCTCGAAGTGCCCGGGCGTCGTTCCGGGGGGGATTCGCGCCCAACCGTCGCCCTCGCCCACGTGCGGCATGGTCCCGCTCCAGGAGGCCGTCGCGTAGAAGGCCCGGCAGGTCACCAGCGTGCGGCTGGTGCCGTTGTCGCCAAGCCGCTTGATCGTCGTATAGTCGCTGTCGGGGAAGTCCATGATCCGGTCTCGCCGGTTGCCCCAGTAGATCCAGCCGATCCCCGTGCCGTTGCCGGACGAAGACATGGCGCCCATGCCGACCAGGTTCTTGTCCTCGGGCCACATGCTGTTGCAGGCGCCGGTCCTGGGCGCCACGCCGTACTTGGCGGTCAACTGGACCCACGTGCTGTAGCGGAACCACACCAGGTCGTCGTCCGCCCCCCGGTCCGAAGACTCGCGCGCCCCCAGCGGAAGTTCGCCCCGGCTGGCCGAGGCGTATGTGGTGCACGCGGTGATGAATTGCCTGGCGTCGCTCTCGTCCGCGACGCGCCTGGCCAGGATCCTCGCGCGTCGCAGCGATGGCGTCAGGAGCGAAAGCAACAACGCGATGATCGCCACCACCACCAGCAGTTCCACCAGGGTGAACCCGCGCACGTCCCGCCGCCGCCTCGCTCGGCCAGGATCGTGCGATCGTCGCAACACCAGGTCTCCTTCCCGCAAATCGGGCGGGCGCTCGTGATCTGCCGAGACAGGTCCCGGATGGACCCGTTCCTTCCGTTCATTGTAGCGGTTCACGACGACTCTGCCAGGGCATCCGCTTCGCGGCTGTCTGCCGGGACCTCGCCAACGTCCTGCGTTCAGGCCCGGGCCGCAATCGTCCCCGCACGCCGACGTTTGAACCGTGGACCGCCTCTTTGCGAAGGAGCACGCCCATGTCCGGTAAAGCCGCCGCCGTCTGCCTGGTCCTGTTGGCCGCCTGCCAAGCCATCCCCGCCGCCGACGCTCCGCAAGCCGACGGGCCGCTGCTGGGCGGCCTGGCCGCCGTCGACATCACGCCGCCCGTGCCGTATCGCATGAGCGGGTACTTCCACGAGCGGCTCAGCGACGGCGTGCTCGACCCGCTACGGGCCAAGGCGATGGTGCTGGCCCAGGGCGGGCGGAAGCTGGCGATCGTCTCCTGCGACGTCATCGCCCTCACCCGCGAGATCACCGACCCCGCCCGCAAGCGGATCGCCGAGGCGCTCAAGATCCCGCCCGCCAACGTGCTCATCTCGGCCACCCACACCCACACCGGGCCGCTCTACATGGGCGTCCTGCGAGACTACTTCCACCAGCGGGCCGTCGACAAGACCGGGAGCGACGACTGCGAGAAGGACCCGTACCCGCCGCGGCTGATCGAGGGCATCGTCCAGGCCGTCACCAAGGCCCACGCCGCCCTCAAGCCCGTGCGACTGGAGGCCGGCTCCGCCCGCCAGGAGGGCCTGTCCTTCAACCGGCGGTTCCACATGCAGGACGGCTCGGTGGTGTTCAACCCCGGCGTGCTGAACCCCAGGATCGTCCGGCCGGCCGGGCCGATCGACCCGCAGGTGGGCATCGTGCTCTGCCGCGACGCAGCCGACGGCAAGGCCCTGGGCGGGATCGTGAACTTCGCCCTGCACCTGGACACCACGGGCGGCACGAAGTACTCCGCCGACTATCCGCACTACCTGGAGCAGTCGCTGCGGCGGACCCTGGGCGAGCAGTTCGTGTGCCTGTACGGCACGGGCACGTGCGGCGACATCAACCACATCGACGTGACGCGCCGCGAGCGGCTGACCGCAGAGCGCATCGGCGCCACGCTGGCCGACACGGTGGCGGCCAAGACCGGGTCCCTGGGCGCCGTGCACGCGGACCTGGCCGCACAAAGCCGCACCATCGAGCTGCCCCTGCCGCAGTTCACCGACGAGCAGATCGACCAGGCGCGGGCCGACATGCCCAAGGTCGGCACGCGAGAGCTGCCCTTCCTGGGCCAGGTGGAGGCCTGCCGCCGCCTCGCCGTCCACAAACGCGGCGCCGCCACCATGAAGCACGAGGTGCAGGTCCTGCGCCTGGGGCGGGAGCTGGCCGTCGTGGGCCTGCCCGGGGAGGTCTTCGTCGAGCTGGGCCAGGCCGTCAAGAAGGCCTCACCCTTCCAGACCACGCTGGTGATCGAGCTGGCCCAGGACTGCCCCGCCTACGTGCCTACCCGCAAGGCCTTCGCCGAGGGCAGCTACGAGACCGTCAACACCCACGTCACCTCCGGCGGCGGCGAACGCCTGGCCGAGACGGCTTGCGAGTTGCTGAAGCAGGCGGCGAAGCAGTAGCTGTCACGCGAACATTGCCCGCGTTTGGTTCGGGTGGTATAGTAAATGTGTGCCAACGGTCCATCGAGAAGCCGGTTTCGTGTTCTACTTCTACTCGGAAGAAGGCACAGAACCGCCGCATGTGCATGTGGACAAAGGCGACGGCACGGCCAAGCTTTGGCTGAGGCCGGTGCGCCTGGCTTGGACCGAAGGGCTGAAGGTTGGCGAGGTGCGCCAGGCCTTGCGGATAGCTAGACGAAGGCAGGCCAGACTCCTGGAGGGGTGGAATGAGTTCTTTGCGCGCGAAGATTAACAACGTCGTTGTCGGCCGCGACACGCTGAACGTGGAATTGGCGGATGGGCGCGTTATCACCGCGCCGCTCACATGGTATCCAACGCTCCTGCAAGCGACAGCCAAGCAGTTGCGCCGCTGGAAGCCTTGTGGCGCAGGCACAGGGATCCACTGGCCCGACCTTGACTATCACCTCAGCGTTGAGGGGTTGTTGCGAGGTTCGCCCGAGGCCGAGGGGGTGACGCGGCGCCTCCTGGTTGATCTGTAGGCACGGATCATTTCTTCGTTCATCGGGTGGTTGCCCGCCGAACTGCTCAAGCAGGCCGGTTCGTAGCCTGCCTGCCGCAGGCAGGTGCGGTCTCCGGGGACATCAGGAATATCAGGATCGGAGCCTGTATCGCCTGGCTGGCTGCGTGATTGCCGCCGACGATCTCCATGCACGGAATCTGCTTGACGCTGCTGTCCATCGTCCCGGGTCCGGTCGCCGCGCGCCGCCCAAGGCGCCGCTACCGCTGCTTCAGTTCCGGCTTGGCAAACGTCACCGAATACGTCTTCCCCGCCGGGCCGAGGGCGGTCATCACGGTCTGGCCGGAACTGGTAATGGTAACCTTCTGCTGGCCGCCGGCTCGCTCCACAACGAGGTCCCACGAACGGCCGAACGCGCGAACGTCGCGCAGGGCCATCGACGGCCAATCCCTGGGCAGCCAGGGCGTGCATTCGAAGGAGTCCAGGCCGGTCGGCACGATGCCGAAGACCCCTTCGAAGAAGACCCGTGGAAAGAGCGAGCCCGGGCAGAGCATGTCGATGGCGTCTTCATCCGGATACGGCCCCCTGGGCCCGAAAATCTGCGTCTTCACCACGCGCCGGGTCAGGTCGATCGCCTCCTCCGTGCAGCCGGCCTTGAACAGCGCACGCAGGGCGTAGTAGGTCTCGCGCCCCCATTCGGTGGGCCGGGTCGATTCGGCCAGGATGTCGGCGCCCTTCATGCGATCGGGCCAGAGCTTGTCGGAGAGAAGTGCGGCCACCGTGCCGTCGCGCCGCTGGTTGATGCCCATGGCCAGCGGCAGCAGGATCCACCCGCGCAGGGTCGTGTTGCCCTCGTAATACCGATAGGTTTTGAAGCCCTCGACCTGGGCTCCGAAGCAGGATTCGATGCCCTTGCGCAGGGCGTCCGCGCGGCGGTCGAACTCGACATGCACGCCCTTGCCCAGGGCACGCGACAGGTGGGCGGCCTGGCGATAGCCGCCGTAGGCAAGGGCTGACGTGCTCAGGTTGGCCTTCCCGGTCGGGTAGCGGCCTTCCATCTCGTCGGTCCGCGAGGCGACGATCCCCTCGTCGGTCGTGTGTCGCAAGACCGAGGCGGCACTGAATTCGATCAGCGGCCAGAGTTCCTCCGCCGCCGCCCGGTCGCCTTGGAACAAGAGGAACTTGGACAGGCCGTACAGGACCATGGCGTCGTCGCCTCGTCCCCGCTGTACGAGCTTGAGGGCGGGCCCTTCGAACGAGCCGGGGAAGGGATCGATGCCTTTCTCCCGGCACCAGGCCTGCCAGATGCGATACATGTTCATGGAGGCGTGGTTCAGATCGGCGTTGCCGAAGAACGGAAACACCGGGCTGGAGTACTCCACCGGGTCGTTCGCCCAGACGCCGGGTGAGTACCTCAGGCTGCCGTTGTGCGTGATGACCCCCTTGTACGTCTCGATGGGGCATTCCAGCACGTGGAACTTCTGCAGGGTGAAGGCTACGTCAAGCTGCGGCTCGGGGGTTTCCAGCCGGCCGGGGCCCCGCCAGGCCGCCTCGGCCAAGGCGCGGCGGGCCCCGCGCTCGGCGGCTGGGTCGACTGCCGCGACCGCCTGGCCGGACAGGTGGCCCTGAAGACTGGTCGAGAACGAGAGGACCTCGCCGCCCTTGAGCGAAACGGCCTCGCGGCCGGGGCAGGTCCACGTGGCAATCACGTCTTCGGGCGACTTGGTCACCTTCTCGCCCGCGGCGACCGCGACGGATATCGGCTTGTCAGCGGCGTTGCGGACCTGCCACTCCTCGACGACCAGGGCTCTGGTCATGGACGGATAGACCGTGCGGGTGACGGCTGCCCCCCCGGCCGGCGGGTAGGTCAAGGTCAACATCCCGTCGAAGACGGCCAAGGAGGGAGACGGCATCTGCCAGGGCTGGCCGTTGATCTGCAATTGCGGGATCGGATCGCGCCCGCCCTGGAACAGGACCCTCTTGTCCTTGGCGATGTCCGGCTGGAGGTGAAAGAACCTGACCTTATAGCCCAGGCCCGTTGCGCGGTCCGCCTGTGTCTGCATCACCACCTTCCGCCCCTGCATGCAGACCACCAGGGGCTGCGCGGCGGCGAACTGGTGGGTCAGGCGACCCGCTTTGCCGAGAGTCCAGAAATCCTCTGCCGAGGCGGCTGCCGCCAGGCAGCAGCACGCACAAGCCGCCATCGTCACGATCAATCCGGCGTTGCTCTTCATCGCCTGTTCTCTCCAAGTCGCTTCGACCGGGGTTTCCCTGATGACCTGCCCAACTCCGACGCCGGGACAGTGTGTTTGTATTATCCTACATCGTTCCCATGGCCAGTTGGCCCCCGAATCAGCCAGAGAGTGGCCAATGGCAGCAGGCCGTCCCCTGGGGACCTCAGGAACATCAGGATCGCCTGACGGCGGCGCTACGAACGCTTCTTCCTGTCGCGGGCGTTCCAGGTTGGGTCGATGAGCAATCGCTTGCCCGCGATGTCGCGCCAGTCGTAGAGCTTGAAGTTCTGCCGGCCTCGCGGCGTCGAGCCGTCCTGGACGACGAGGAACCCAGCGGGGAACCGCTTGCTGGTCGCGAGGTTGGTGACGGCGATGCCGTCGGTGTCGTCGACGTCGTCGATCTCGCCCGCCTTGGGGTCGATGGTGAGCACGTAGCGGTTGTCCTGCTGGCGGGTGTAGACGATGAAGGTGTCGTTGCCCTGGCTGGAGGCGATCAGGTAGCCCTTGCCGCCGGCGGCGGCGTAGATGGTCAAGCCCTCCACGTCCCGGGTCAGCCCGTGCTCGCCGACCTTGGCGATGAGTTTGCCCTGTTCACCGCCGTCCGGCTCGGCGGCGAAACGCCAGATGCCGGTCGACTCCTCCGCGAAGTACACCCAGCCCAGTTCGTCGTCGGCGACGCAGCCCTCGACGCACGAGCGAAGCTTGAGCGTGCGGACCTCGACGGCCTTTACCTCGCCCTCGCCCGCGTCCTGAAGCTCGTACTGCGCGAGCCGGCCGTCGTAGTGGGTCACGAAGCAGTAGCCCTTGCCCGTCCTCGCGCTGCGGTACGTGCAGATGCCGTAGGGGACCTCGCCGTCCAGCACTTTCTGCGTGCCGCCGGCGGTGATGTCCGTCAGCCGCCGCCTGGCCGGGTCGATCCGCCAGACCTTCACGCCGCAGGCCTTGGAGGCCCGTGTGGACGCGACGGCCAGGTCCGCCACCTGCCCGCCGAGCGTGAAGCCGTAGAGCACGTCCACGTTGTTGGGGCGGCATCCGTCGCCGCACGTCTGAAGGTCTTTGCCCTCCATGTCGTACACGTGCAGGCCGCCCCGTTTGTCCGTGCCCAGGATGAGGCTCTTCTCGGGATCGCTGGGGTGAATCCAGATGGCGGGGTCATCCGCCGCGTCGCCGCCATGGGGGATCAGATCGGTCTGAAGCCTGGCCTCGGGCGCGACCACGTCCGCAGCCGGCCTGGTCGTCGCCGCACCGTGCGCCGCGCATAAAATGCAGGCCGGAAAAACCAACACGGCCAGGACCACGGTGGCGCACGATCGTTCTGTGGCATTCAGCATGGGGTCACACTATCAGCCGGGTAGAGTGCGCCCGTAAGAGCGTCGCGAACATCCGGATCGCCTTACGGCGACACTACAAACGCTTACGAACGCTCTCACAGCAGCTTCCGCAGGTGGGCGATCTCTTTCTTGAGGATGCCGGCGCGCTGGTCCTCGGGGAATCGGCCGAGCGACTCGTCCTCGATGCAGAAGTCGTTGGCGTAGCCGACGGCGCGGAGGATCTTGACCACGCGGGCGAAGTCGATGTCGCCTTCGTAGATCGGGCAGCATCGCTTGGCGTACTCCAGGCCGACCGGGCGCTGGGTCTCGCGCTGGTCGGCGTCGTAGCGGATGGACTTGCAGTGCGTGTGGAAGACCCGCGGGGCGAACTTCTCGTAGAGGGCGTAGAGCTTGGTCAGCGGGTGCCCGAACCAGTAGAAGTTGCCCGTGTCGAGCGTGAGGCCCAGGCACTTCGAGCCGACGCGGTCGAAGAGCGGCTGGATGAAGTCGGGGTCGTTGGTGTAGCGGCCGTGATTCTCGATGGCCAGGGGCACGCCCGCCTTCTCGACGCCGGGCATGACCTTCTTGAGGATCTCGACGGCGACGTCGAGGAACTGCTCCGGCTTGGTCTTGCGGGGGACCACGTCGATGCGGATGGCGGCCACGCCGAGGGCCTTGGCGGCCTGGGCGGCCTTGGCGCAGCACTCGATCTCGAAGTCGGGGCGCTCGTCGAAGTGGTTGAACATGCAGAAGGCGGTGATGCGCTTGCCGGCCTTCTGGAGGTCGCCGCGGAGGGCGTCGATTCCGGCGGCGTCGGCGACGCTGTACTTGCGGTCGCCGGAGACCAGGTTGGGCAGGCCCAGCTTGTCGTCGAGGCCGGCTTCGACGCCGTCGGCGCCGATGGCCTGGAGGGCCTTCCAGCAGTCGGCGGGGTCCACGAACTTGAGGTGGGCGTCGCGGACGGCCAGGAAGGGCCCGCCCTTGTCGGCCGCTCGCGCCAGGGCTGGGACCAGTGCGGCGGCGGTGGCCGCCGAGGCGGCGCCGGCCAGGAAGCTGCGTCTGCTCATGTCGCTACGCATGTGTTGCTCCTTATTCTGTTACACACAAAGAAGCGGGAAGATCTCACGCGCCCCTCCCGTGCCGCCGCGCTGTCATCTCGTCAGGGGGCGTCCTCGCACACGACGCGGAAGCCCACGTCGAAGACCGGGTGGTCCGGCCCGTACGCCTGTCGGAAGTCCGCGCGGGCCCGCGCGGGCGGATCATACCACGATCCGCCGCGGACCGCACGCGGTTCGGCGTCGGCGGCGGGGGGGGGCGGGTCGTTGCGCCCGTCGTCGCGATACGGATACGCGCGGCACGCGGAGCGGGTCCACTCGGCGGCGTTGCCCAGCATGTCGTGCAGGCCCCAGGCGTTGGGGCGGTAGCTGCCCACGCAGGCCGACACGCGCCGACCGTCGTCTACTCGCGTCTCGGCGGGGCGCCACGCCGGCAACACCTGTGTGCGCCCGCCCCAGCCGAACGGGTCGATCGCCGCCAGCGAGGCGTCGGCGAGGTTCGCGTACGCGGAGAAGTCCGCGCCGGGCGGGCCGTGCCACGCCGGGCCATCCGTGCCGGCGCGGCAGGCGTATTCCCACTGAGCCTCGGTGGGCAGGTCGAAGCGCCGGCCCGTGCGGCGCGAGAGCCAGTCGCAGAAGGCCTTCGCCTGCCGCCAGCTCACGCGGACCACCGGCTGGCGGGGGCGGCTCAGCGTCCAGCCGCGCTCGCCCGGGCTGAACTGGATGTAGTCGCCGAACTCGATGCCGCTCTCGTGCGACGCGTCGAACAGGGCGAACTGCTCGTTGGTGATCTCGAAGCGTCCCATCCAGAAGTCGCGGGCGATCTTCTGGCGGCTGGGCGGGCGCTGGTCCGGCGGGCCGTCCGGAGAGCCCATCACGAACTCGCCGGCCGGTACGCGGACCAGTTCCAGTTCGACGCCCGGCGCGAGCCGGATGCGCTGCTGGACCGCGCGCTTGGTGTCGCCTTGCTGGCGGCGGGCGGCCTGGGCGGCGTCGAAGGGCCAGTCCGGGCAGGCGACCTCTTGCTGTGGCACGGGCATCTTGCCCGTGTGTCCCACCGGCGTCTCGCCGGTGGAAGCAGGGCCGGGACGGCCCTGCGACGCATGGGCGGGACGCCCATGCCACGCCGCGTCCGCGGGCGGCTCGAAGTCGTCTTCCATGCCGGTGTAGAGGCGTCGCATCTCGCGCCGGCGCTGCCACTGCTTGCGGACGTGCGGGCCGATCTCGGCGCCTCGCAACTCCGTCCACGAGCCGTAGAACGGCGCGTTCAGGTCGATCCACGTCAGCAGGCGGTCCCACGATTCCTTGTCGAGCTTCACGCCGTGGTGCCCCTTGCGGAGCCTCTGCACCAGCCGCGTCTGGCTGGCGTGGAACTCCCACGGGCGGAGGACGGCCATGTCGCTCTCCTTGGTGGGCGTGCGGACGTGGCGGCGGAGCTGGTAGTACGAGGGCGAGAACTTCGAAGCGAGATTGTACCCGTTCTTGTTGTCCAGCGTGGGCACGGGCGGGCCGTCCAGCAGGCAGGGGAGGGTGCGGCCGTCGCTCCGCGGCTTGCCGTCGTGGCAGCGGGTGCAGTGGCGGTCGAGCACGGGCTGGACCTCGTTGCGGAACGAGAAGCCCCGCGTGGGTCCGTAGAAGGGCGCCGGCTCGGCCGGCGGCTGGGCGGACGCCAGCGTCGGCTTCACCGGCGGGGCGGTGTTCTGCGGCTCGTGGCAGCCGGTGCACGAGACGCTCTCGCCCGGCATGGCGGTCATCCAGCTCCGCATGAGCTGGACGGCCGCCCCGTCGGCGTCCAGCGGCTGGAAGGCCACCGGCGTGCAGGCGGGGATGCGGAAGCGGGCCGACCCGTCCGCGTGGACCGGAACCGTGCCCAGCACGAGCTTGGGATCCCACGGCCCGTCCAGCCCGATGCTGTACGGCTCGGCGCCCATGCCCTGGTAGGCGAACTGGTAGCTGATGACGCGGATGGCCTTGATCGTGCCGCGGGGCACGCAGGCCAGCGCGGGCCCGGCGTAGATGTCGGCGATGGCGACCTCGGCGTCGCGGCGGGCGGGGTCGATCTTGTCGGGGATGACCGGCGGGCGCGGCGCGGGGCGAAGCGGGAGCGGCTCGAGCAGGGCGTAGCCCTTGGTCTCGTGGACGAGCACGAGGTTGTCGAACGTGTCTGCGAGGTACAGGCCCCAGGGCCGATCGGCGGCCGGCTTGCACGAGACGAGGAAATGGCGGTCGCTGAGCGGGAAGGGGTGGAGGAACTTGGGCCAGCTCTGGGCGATGGGCAGGTCGAGCGCTCGGGGCAGGACGGCCCGCCCGCGGGCGCCGATGAGCTGGATGGCCCCTTGGGGGCCGCCGCGCCCGCGGGCCGGGTCGAAGACCACCAGGTCGCCCATCCGCGGCAGCTCGTGGTGCCCGCCGACGACGGCGACGACGCGGGTGCTCTGCGCGGGCAGGGGGCGGGCGAAGAACATCGACGCCGGCCAGTACGACCCGCTGCCGTAGTACTCCAACTGCTCCGTGCCGTCGGGGTTGGCGTGGAAGAGGATGCGGCTGAACGCGTGCGGGATGTCCACGTATTCCCAGCGGAGATAGAGCAGCCGCCCGTTGGGCAGGGGCGTCGGGCACCAGTCGTGGTCCTGCTCCACGGTGAGTTGGCGGACGCGCCCGTCGCGGTAGCGGCGGTAGAGGTTGCAGACGTGGCCCGAGCCGTTGACGCACGGCACGCCGGTGAAGCAGGCGGTGGAGCAGAAGACGATCGACTCGTCCGGCATGTAGCAGGCGTCGTAGTTGTCCACGTCCGCCTGGCGGATCGTCTCGATCTCGCGCAGGTGCTGGCCGTCGGTGCCGATCTCGTGGACCTGCCACCGCCCGCCGGGCGCGGGCATGGAGAACAACAGCCGCTTCGCGTCGAAGTGCAGGTCCACGTCGCCGACGAATCGCCCATCGGCGGGGCGGTAGAGCGTGGTCATCTTGCCGCCCGGGCCCGCGGGCGAGAGGAGGGCGATCTCGTTGTCGTAGCCGGTGGGCTTGAGGCTGGAATTGCTGAGGTAGTTGGCGGGCAGGCCGAGATTGCCCTCGCCTCTCTTGACCAGCAGGAGCTTGGCCGGCAGGAGCGGATTGGCCAGCAGGGCCTCGTCGCGCAGCGCCGCGAAGCGGGCGGAAAGATCCTGGGCATGAGCGGGCGGAAAGCCCACGGAAGGCCTTCCGTGGGCATTGGCGGCGGGGAGTTGGTTCACGAGTTGGTCGTGTTCCTTCTTCAGTGCCTCCAGGCGCTGGAGGAACTCGGCCCCGCGCGGGTATCGCGGGCCGAACGTCGAGACCAGGTCTCGCACAGCCAGGTCCAGGCCTTCCCAGTCGCGGGCGGAGACGGGCGGTTCGGGCGGCTCAGCCGTCGGGGCGGCGAGATCAAGCCAGGCCTGTCGATCGCCCAGGTACGTCAACAGGTTGGCCGTGAGCGCACGGTAGTTGTCGCGGGACTGGGCGGGCGCGTGGTCCCACAGGCGCCCCAGCCGCCAGGCGGCCAGGACGACTCGTCCCTTGCCGGCCGGGAACTCCGCCAGCGGGTTGCTCGCCCCGCCGGGCGTGCGGGCCAGGATCAGCGGGGCCTGCGCCCCGGCCGGCGCGGGCGGCTTGAGGTCGGCATACGCGGAGAACGCCGCCTCGGGGAACCACAGCACGCCGGCGCTCACGTCCGCGCCGCGCCAGGCGGCGTGCGTCTTGCGCACCGGCGCCAGGCCGGCCTGCGCCCGGTCGTGGCCGAAGGTGACGGGCTTGGTCGCAGTCGCTCCCAGCCCCAGCGGCGCGAGCAGGTCGGCGGTCTGCCCGCCCAGCAGCAGTCCGCCGCCGGCCTGCACCCATTGCCTGAGGGCGTCGAGCACGGCCTTGTCGCTCAGCGGTCCGCCGGGCTTGGATTCGGGCCGATAGCACCAGATGGCCGCGAAATCCGCCAGCCGCACGGCCTGGCCCCGCTCGTCGGCGAACGTCCCGCCGGCGGCGGGCAGGATCACCCGCGCCTGGAGCCACTCCCGCGCCAGGTCGCACGCCAGCTCGGACTCCACGTCCATTCGCTGGCTGCCCGCATAGTCGAGCAGCACGCCGATGCCAGGGGGCGGCGCCGCCTGAAGCGACGACGGGGAGACGGAGACGGCTACGAGAATGGTCAGCACGCGAACGAGGACACGCATAATCTCACCTGATCCATCGTGTCCAACGGAGAATCGGAGGGCGCCATTGCCGGAGGAAGCGTTACGGTTCCTGGTCGCCGAAGCGCAGACTGAACAGGTCGGCGTCTTTCAGGACGAATCGCAGCCGCACGCCCTTGCCAGCCAGCGCACCGACGTCGCCGCCGGACTTCCAGCTTACCGTCCGCTCGAGTTGGTCGCCGGTGATCTCCGGGCAGTCGGCCAGGGCGAAGCCCTCGATCGCCTTGCCGTCGGGCGTCTGCAACTCCACGCGAACCGAGCCGGCTGCGGAGGTGGAGCAGTTGATCGTCAGCCGCCGCCCGGCGAAGACGAGCGGCTTGGTGACCATCTCGCCGCCATCGAAGGGTCCGGCCACCGAGACGAAGGCGTCGGGCCTCAGCGTGTACCGCCGGATGTGGATGCTCGGGTAGGCCCCGTTGTGCTTGACGTAGAGCGACAGTTCGTTTTCGTCCGTCTGGACGATGCCGCGGGCGGCGTAATTGGCCCGAGAGGTCCAGTTTCGCAGGTCCGGCCCGGGGCGAATGAACGCCTCCAGGAACGTCCGCTTGAAGTCGTCCCCGCCGCGGGCGGAGGCCAGCACGATGTCGGTGCAGTCGTTGACGAAGTTCCATTTCTTCGGCGTGCCGACCTGGCTGGCCTGTTCGTCGCTGAGCACGCGACGCCCGGGCAGGAACCGCGTGGGCAGGCCGATGTAGATGTGCGGCGCGCGGACGTATGGGTGGATCTGCCCCGTGTAGAGGTGCTGTCGCGGCTTGGAGTCCAGTTCCAGGTCGACCGGCTCGCTCCAGTGGATGAAGTCGTCGGACGTGCTGCGGGCGATCCAGCGCGTCCCGCCGCGAAAGACGCGGAAGTAGCACACGTAGCATTTCTCGCTCTCGGACCAGAAGGCGTTGTTCTGGGAGTCGAAGGCGCCCTTGGTGAGCACGGGTTCCTTCTGGAGTTCGCGCCAGTGCAGGCCGTCGGCGGAGACCATCGCGATGAGCCCCGGCTTGCCGGACCCGCCGAGGGCCTTGTAACGCTGGTCGGCGGGGGCGGCGGGGTTGGCGTCCACGAACGGCGCGAAATTGTGGCACGCCCGGTGGCGGGCGAGGACCACGTTGTTGTCCCTGGCGCCCTGGACCTCGTACAGGCCGAGCTTGGGGCGCGTCCAGTGGATGCCGTCGCGGCTCTCGGCCACGCAGGTGACCTCGACGTCCTCCGTGTGCCTGGCCTCCGGCATGCCGCGATAGTAGAAGCGATACGTCTCGCCGTCCTTGAGAATCGTCTCGTAGCCGCTGTAGATGCCTTCCCACGGCTGGTCGAGCTTCAGCACGACCTCTCGCGGCTGGGGGTGGTGCAGCACGAGCCGGGCTCCGTCCAGCCGGTCGATCAACAACCGGTCGACGAACAGCTCGCGCCGCGACCCGATGTCGATCGGCCCAGCCGACGCTGCGGTGGCCGGCTCGGCAGCCAGGAGCGGGGCGGTCATGAACAGCAGGACGTTAAGGCACGCAAACATGGTAGCCTCACTCTCTTCTGCCTCGGGACGCGAGCGACCTGGTGGTTTCGGCACATCGTCCAGACAGACGGTGCAGGAACGACAATTGCTCGTCTGGCAATACCCTTGTGGGGATTGGGAAGCTCTGTCCGCTGGCGCGATGAAGCAGTAACAGTCCGGGGGAATGTCATCCGCTCACGGCTATCAGATTCGTACCGGAGTTGAGAGGTTCCCATTCAAGGCCCGACCTTTCCAGACGTTTCTATGTCACGAACTCGACCCGCCCGCGCATCTCTCTCGCCGAGTAAACGGTGTGGATGATCAGCAATCCACGAAGAACGGCCCCAATGGAAATGGCTCGCGGAACGAAGGCGATTCCTGCGTGCTTGTGTCCGGCGGCGTTCAGTCCGAGGAAGTCGGAGTCTCTGGTAACCAACACGCGACGGTGCTTCCACGCGTAGGACAGGTGAGCCTCGTCTATCGCGCCCAGAAGACCCGCGTCGACAGCGGTGACGACATCCACACCTCTTTGGCGCAGGTAGATCGCCACGGCGTGAGAGATGTGCTCATCGGTGTAGAACCTAACGCTTGGCTCCACTCTTCTGTTTCCGCAGTCTCTGTTTCAACAGCGAGGGGGTGCGCCGCCTGACTTCTTCCGCGAAGGCATCATCTTTGCGAATCCGTTCCTGGATCTCCTGCACGTGGTCGAAGTAGTAGGCCAAGGCGGCGTGGACCTGGCCAAGACTCAGGCTGTATTCCGAGGCGATTTCGTCAGGGCTCATGCCCATCAGATCGGACCAGACGGCGATATCCTGGACGGTGATGCGATGCCCCTCCACTCTGGGCCTGCCGCCACAGATGCCGGGCGTGGCTTCTATATGTCCGCCGTACCTGTTATTGTCCATGATTCGTCTCCGCGCGTATTGTACTGGCACCCACGAGCAAAGTCGAAGGTCTTTCGGAATGACCGCCGGGTTGCGGGGCGGGGCCTGGGCTGGATGAAGACGGCCAAGCGGAAGGCTGTGAAACAAGTAACGATCGAAAAGGCTTTACAAGGCCAATCGTCGTACTTATAGTGGTGGTTTATTTTTCGCTCAGGTGGAGGCGGTGTGCCTCTTGGAGCAGTGAGTGACGGGACGCGGAGCGATGGACCAGGAGAATTCAGAACGCAAGCCTGCATGCTCGATCGGATGCGGTCGCTGCCCGGCTGTGACGGGCGAGCATCCCGAAGGCGGCCCGGCCGGCTGGAGGCTCGTGCTGGGCAGCGTCTGGGCGTTCCTGATGCCGGGCGTGCTGGCCCTGGTGGGGCTGGGCGTTCTGCCGATCCTCTGGCCGCACCGCGACAGCCCGGCCGTCGGCGGCATGGGCGGCCTGCTGGTGGGCATGCTCGCGGCGGGCCTGCTGAGTCGGCTGGCGGGGCGGCGCGGGCGAGAGCGGCGAATCCACGAATCGACGAGTCAGTGATCCACGAATAGACGAGCAGCCTATGTCATCCTCGACAGTCTCCGCAATCCCCGGCAAGGGCACGTTCCGGCGAGGCGTTCATCCGCCGGAGGGAAAACAGTACGCCGCCAACTGTCCCATCGAGATTCTTCCGCCGCCGGCGCAAGTGGTCCTGCCCCTGCTGCAGCATACCGGGGCGCCCTGCCAGCCGACGGTCAAGATGAAGGAGAAGGTGGCCCTCGGCCAGCAGATCGCCAACGCCGATGCGTTCGTGTCGGCCCCCATCCACGCGTCGATCAGCGGCGTGGTGCAGAAGGACTCGGTGACCACGCTGCCCAACGCGCGGCACGTCAAGACCCTGCCCATCGTCGCAGAGGGCGAGCAGCTCAGCGGGCAGGCCCTGTGGGACGACCTCTACGGAGGCGACTGGTCGCTGAAGGACCTCGAAAGCCGCGACCCCAAGGCGATCGTGTCCGCCGTCCGCGAGGCGGGCATCGTGGGCCAGGGCGGGGCGGCCTTCCCCACACACGTCAAGCTCGTCCGCAACCCGGCCAAGCCCATCGACGTCATCCTTGTTAACGGCTGCGAGTGCGAACCGTACCTCACCGCCGACTACCGCCTGATGCTCGAGGCCCCCCAGCCGATCCTGGCGGGGGCGTTGCTGGCCGCCCACGCCGCCGGCGCCCGCCAGATCTACATCGCCATCGAGGACAACAAGCCCCAGGCCATCGAGAAACTCAGCCAGGCCGCCGAGGGCACCGGCGTGCAGGTGGCCGTCCTGCACACCAAGTACCCCATGGGCGGCGAGAAGCAGACGATCCTGGCCCTGCTGGGCCGGACCGTGCCCACCGGCGGGCTGCCCCTGGACGTGGGCGTGGTCGTGATGAACGTGGCCACGGCGGCCGCCGTCGCGCGGGCCGTGCTGCGGGGCAAGCCGCTGACGCATCGCGTGGTCACCGTCAGCGGCGCGGGCATCGCCCGCCCGGCCAACCTGCTGACGCCCATCGGCGTGAGCTACCGCGAGTTGATCGACCACTGCGGCGGGTTCAGGAGCCGGACGGCGCGGGCCGTGGCCGGCGGGCCCATGATGGGCCAGGCCCTGGGCGACCTGGACGCGCCGGTGACCAAGGGCACCAGCGGGATCACCGTCCTGACCGAGGAGGACGTGCGGGCGGCCCAGGAGACCGCCTGCGTTCGCTGCGGGCGGTGCGTGGACGTCTGCCCGCTGAACCTCGTGCCGACCAAGCTGGCCCTGGCCTCGCGGGCCGAGGACTGGGACCTCTGCCGAAAGTACCATCTGATGGCCTGCATGGAGTGCGGCTGCTGCGCGTACGTCTGCCCGGCGGGCATTCCCCTGGCGCAGCTCATCCGCACGGGAAAGGCCAAGCTGCCGCGATAGGATTGCGGCCCGAAGGGCCGGCCCCAAGGGTCCGGACTGGAAGACAACGAGAAGAAGCTACTCATGGAACAGGTAATCGAGAGTGAACCTTCAGCCCCGGTCGTGCTGCACGTCTCGCCGGGTCCGCACGTGCACAGCCGCTCGCTGAGCACGCGGCGGATGATGCTGGACGTGCTGATCGCCCTGGCGCCCGTGCTGGTGGCGGCGATCGCCGTCTTCCGCTTGTACGCCCTGATGCAGGTGGGCATTTGCGTCGCGTCCTGTCTGGCCTTCGAGTGGCTGTTCGCGGCCATGCGGGGCCGGCGGGCCGCCCTGGACGACGGCTCGGCCGCCGTCACCGGCGTGATCCTGGGCCTGTCCCTGCCGTGGTCCGCCCCGTGGTACGTGGCCCTCATCGGCGGGATGACCGCCATCGGACTGGGCAAGGCGTGCTTCGGCGGGCTCGGGCAGAACATCTTCAACCCGGCGATGGTGGGGCGGGCGTTCGTGATGATGTCCTTCCCCGCCATGGGGGCCAAGGCGTATATCGGCTCGGCCTTCGACGTGGTCAGCCAGGCCACGCCGCTCTCGGCCGCCAAGACCCACACCGCCTTCGCCGACCTGTGGGTGCTGTTCATCGGCAACCACAACGGCTCGCTGGGCGAGGTCAGCGCGGTGGCCTGCCTGGTCGGCGGAATCTACCTGTGCGTGCGACGGACGGCCTCGTGGGAGATCCCGGTGGCCGCCATCCTGTCGGTGGCGCTGTTCGGGGGCATCGGCAACCTGATGTACCCGGCCAACGCGTGGACGGTGGCCCACCACCTGCTGAGCGGGGCGCTGCTGTTCGGTGCGTTCTACATCGCCACCGATCCGGTCTCCAGCCCGCTGACGCCCCCGGGCAAGTGGATCTTCGGCGCGGCCCTGGGCGGACTGGTGGTGCTCATCCGCGTGTTCACCAACTACCCCGAGGGCGTCATGTTCGCGGTGCTGATCATGAACGCCGTGGTCCCGCTGATCAACCGCTGGACCATCCCCACGCCCGTGGGCGGGCCCTGGAAGCCGGCGAAGAAATGACGGCGACGGAAAGCAGACCATGAAGAAATACATAGCAGACGCCTGGCTGGTGATCGTGCTGGGGCTGGCCTTCGGGGCCGCCCTGGCCGGCGTCCAGATGGGCCTGGGCCCGGTCATCTACCAGAACAAGCTCAACGAGGCCCTCTCGCGGATCCCCGCCCTGGTGCCGCACGCCGTCCAGCCGGACCTGATGAAGGTCTCGCCCGACCAGGTCATGCTCCGCGAGGCCGGCAGCACCATCTACTACGCCCGCGACGAAAAGGGCAGACAGGTGGGCTGGGTCATCCAGGCCGCCGGGCAGGGCTTCGCCGATCGCATCGAAGTGCTCATCGGCGTCAGTGAGGATGTCAGCCTGATCACCGGGCTGTACGTGCTGGACCACAAGGAATCGCCCGGCTACGGCGACCGCATCGCCACGCCCGAGTACCAGGATCCGTTCAACAAGGGCAAGGTCGTGGGCGGCGAGCTCAGGCGGCTGCGGACCGATCAGCCCCTGAAGGTGACGCCCGAGAAGACCGACAGCCTGCACGAGGTGAAGGCCCTGACGGGCGCGACGATCTCGTCCGAGTCGGTCGCGGCGATCGTCAACGACGCGATGGCCAAGGTCAAGCCCGCCCTGCGGGCGCGGGCGGCCGCCGGGCAGCCTGTCTCGGGAGGCAACTAACATGGCCAACGCACTACCCACTGTCGGCCAGCGGTTCACCAACGGGCTGTTCAGCGAGAACCCGACCTTCCGCCAGATCCTGGGCATCTGCCCCACGCTGGCGGTCACCTACAGCGTAGCCAGCGCATTGACGATGGCCGGCGCGGTGACCTTCGTGCTGGTCTGCTCGGCGATCCTGATCAGCCAGATCCGCCATCTGCTCAAGCCGCACCTGCGGATCCTGGTCTTCACGCTGACCATCGCGGTCTTCGTCACCATCGCCGACCGGCTCGTCGCCGCCTTCCTCTACGACATGAGCAAGCAGCTCGGGCCCTACATCCCGCTGATCATCGTCAACTGCATCATCATCGCCCGCTGCGAGATCTGCTTCTCCAAGCAGGGCCTGGTGCCGGCGATCGGCGACGCCCTGGGCCAGGCCGGCGGGCACACGCTGGGCCTGCTCGCCATCGCCTCCACCCGCGAGATCCTGGGCAAGGGCACCTGGGGCGGCATGAGCGTGCTGGGCGACTCCTGGCCCGCCTGGGGCGTGCTGGCGGCGGCCCCGGGCGCCTTCCTCACGCTGGGCCTGCTGCTGGCACTGGTCAACCACCTGACCGACAAGCAGGCCAAGCCCATGTGGCCTTTCGGGGCCCTGTTCAACCTCCTGGGGCGAAAGCGCCAAGTCGCCCCCGTGCGGGAGAAGTAACACATGCTCGACTATCTGCGGATCATCATCCTGATGGCCGTCAGCACGGCCCTCATCAACAACATGATCTTCCACTACTTCGTCGGCCTGTGCCCCTTCATCGGGGTCAGCCGGCGGGTGGACATGGCCTTCGGCATGGGCATGGCCGTCATGTTCGTGGTCACGGTGGCCGCCAGCCTGAGCTGGACCGTCACCTACTACATCACCTCGCCCGGGGCGCCGCTGTCCCAGGCGATCTACAACCTGGTCTATCCCGGCTCGACCACGCTGGTGGACCTGTCCATCCTCAACTACGTGGTGTACATCTTCCTGATCGCCTCGGCCGTCCAGCTCGTCGAGATGTACGTCCGCAAGTTCTTCCCGCCGCTGTACAAGGCCTTCGGCGTCTTCCTGCCGCTGATCACCACCAACTGCCTGATCCTCTTCGTCTGCCTGGAGGTGGCCAAGCACATCGGGCCCGAGGTCGCCAGGGACGCCCTCTGGCGCCTGGACCACACGATGATCTACGCCATCACCGCCGGGCTGGGCTTCACCATCGCCATCGTCATCATGGCCGGCATCCGCGAGGAGCTTGACCACGCCGACGTGCCCAGGGCCCTCCGCGGCCCGGGCATCACGCTGGTCATCACCGGCATCCTGGCCCTCGCGTTCATGGGCCTGCTGGGCATGGACCGCAAGCTGGCCGACCTTTTCGCCAAGCCCGCCGAGAACACCGCGACCCGACTGGTCGCCAGCCCCGACGCCGCCGGCCAGCCCAACCCGGCCGCCCGGGCCGCCAACCAAGACGCCAAGTAACGACGCGAGAACACGGATACCGCTATGCTCATTCTGATCATCCTGGCCGGCTCGACGATGCTCCTGCTGACGGTGCTGGCCGGCTACGTCCTGGGCTGGGCCAACAAGGCCTTCCACGTCCACGTCGACCCCAAGCTCGAACAGTTGCAGGCCGCCCTGCCCGGGGCCAACTGCGGCGGCTGCGGATACGTCGGATGCAACGACTACGCCGCCGGCGTGTTCAACGGCGAGGTCGCGGTCAACAAGTGCACCGTCGGCGGAGGCGCCTGTGCCGAGACGCTCGCCCGCATCATGGGTGTCGAGGTCCAGCAGAGCTGGCCCTTCCGCGCGGTCGTCCACTGCGGGGCCTCCACCGAGCAGCGACTCAAACGAAACCCGTACCAGGGCGAGCGCACCTGCGCTGCCGCCAACCTCGTCGCCGGCGTGCAGGGCTGCACCTACGGCTGCATGGGCATGGGCGACTGCGAACGCTCCTGCTCCTTCGACGCCATCCACGTCGTCGACGGCCTGGCCAGAGTGGACTACGACAAGTGCACCGGCTGCGGGGCCTGCGAGCGGGCCTGCCCCAGGCACGTCATCACCATGGTCCCCTTCAAGGCCGAGCGGATGCTCGTCGTCGCCTGCTCCAACAAGGACTTCGGCAAGGACGTCAAGGCCGTCTGCAAGGTCGGCTGCATGGGCTGCAAGGCCTGCGAGCGGGCCACCGCCGGACTGATCAAGGTCACCGACAACATCCCCAGCGTCGACTACGACAAGTACGACCCCGCCAAGTTCCACGACGTCGAGGTCGCCTTCACCAAGTGCCCCATGAAGCGGCTGGTCTTCCTGGGCCGCCCCAGCGAGAAAGACCTGGCCGCCGTCGCCGAGCAGGACGTGCCCGTCGTCGTCACCCCGGATCCCCAGACCACCGTCGACAAGACCGAGTGGCACGGGTAGTCATTGACCATTGCCCATTGACCATTGAAGACCCTCGCGCCCCCGGGATCAGTGCCCGGGGGTGCTGCTTTGGGGGCCCAATGTCCCATTTCTGCGGAAATCGCAGTTGCCTCCAGGACGGGATGCAGTGTTCTTATCTCTTTCGTTTTCAGGTAATTATGACTAAATAGGAAATATGAGAAAGATTGTAATAATCCTAAATGTAGGCGCAGGAACGGGACATCGGACGCCGAAATGGGACAGTGGAGCCTCCGGTTCGCCCGCGTGTCCCGGCGCACGTCGTTGGCAACGCGGAAGTTGCGCGCCCGGCCGAAAACGCGATTCCTCCTTCCGCCGGCGTCCGGGCGAGGGGCGGCAAAAGTAGATGCCCCTTGTTGCGGGCCGGCAGGATAGAATGGCGGGACTGATTTCTTTGTCATGGCAGACAGGAGATACGTAATGCACTCTGAGCGAGACGACCTGGACCGGCGGGGGTTCCTTTCGTACGTCTGTGCCGCCGCCGCGGCAGGGGGGGCAGCCGCCACGGTCGCCCCCGCCCGGGACGCCGCCCCGGCCGAGCCCGGCAAGGTCGCCGACCCCTCCGCCAGGCCCGCCCAGCCGCTGCCCACGGGAAAGATCGGCAAGCTCGAACTCAGCCGGCTCATGCTGGGCACCAACCACATCACCTTCTACATGCACAGCCGCGACCTCCGCTACGTCGACGACCTCTCGCGGGCCTACAACAGCGACGAGAAGATCCTCGAGACCTTCGCGACGGCCGAGGCCAACGGCATCAACACCTTCGTCACCCACCAGGACGCCAAGATCGCCGCCCTCTTCAAGCGGCACCGCGCCGGCGGCGGCAAGCTCCGCTGGGTCGTCGCCCCGTGGCTCGACGAGGACGGGCGCGTCACCGAGCCCTCGCATTATGTCCGCGTGGTGCCCAAGCTGGTCGACCAGGGCGTCGACGCCCTGTACGTGCCCGGCATGATCGCCGGCGAGATGGTCAAGAAGGGCGCCGGCCCCCAGATCGCCGACATGCTCGAGACCATCCGCGCCGCCGGCCTGCCCGCGGGCGTCGCCTGCCACGAGCTGTTCGTCGTCGAGCACTGCGAGAAGCACAAGCTGCCCGTCGACTTCTACGTCAAGACCTTCCACCACCTGCGCTACCCCAGCGCCCCCAAGCCCGAAAACATGAAGGGCGACTATGCCGAGGTCCCCGGCTACTGGTGCAGCAACCCCGACCAGACCGCCGCCTTCATGAAGACCGTCGCCAAGCCCTGGATCGCCTTCAAGGTGATGGCCGCCGGCGCCATCCCCCCGCAAGACGCCTTCCACTACGCCTACCACAACGGGGCCGACTTCATCCTGGCCGGCATGTTCGACTTCCAGATCGCCTCCGACTGCCAGATCGCCCGCGACCAGATCGCCCAGGCCGCCAAACGCCCGCGCCCCTGGTGCGCCTGAACGCGCGCTTGTAGTGTGCCCCGCCTGCGGCGGGCAGGCCGTAAGGGCATCGCGGGAAGCGGCCCTCGCAGCCTGCCCGGGAAGTCCCGAGGGGACGCCAGCATGTAGCCGGGGGCGTAAGCCCCCGGAAAGCGAGTGAGAGTGTAATCAGCCCCAACGGGGCGAAAGAACCACCCGTCCCGGAACGCCTTCTTTCGACCCTTCGGGTCTCTTCCCCTTCTCCCACGCGTTCCGGGGGCTTACGCCCCCGGCTAATTGCTTTCGACCCTTCGGGTCTTCTCTGCGGAACGCTGGGGTTCCGGTGGCTTGCGCGGCCGGGCCCGTTTTGACGCCTGGCCGACCGCATTTTGCACCCCGCGCGACCGCATTTGACCCGCGGCCGACCCCATTTGGACCCCGGCCGGACACGAAAAGCACCCGCTTCACGACGCTGTTTCTCGCCCCCTTTTGACATGCCAATGTATCCTTCAGCGCCCCGGCTGCTCCGGAAAGATGGGCGGGCGCGCGTCCGGGATCGCGCCCGCCCCCAGCCGCCTCCAGGGCCGAAGGCCCGTAATAATACAGCCCAGGCCGCAGGCCTGGGTGCTAGGCCCGCAACCCGCGCAGCCCCATCGGGGCGGCATACGTCGTGAAACACCGACGAAACGACCACCACCCGCGCCCCGCTACATCGCCATTTCGACAACCGTCCGCGCCCTGTCACTTCGCCCTTTCAGGGCTCGATTCTCACCCCGGCATGGTGATCCCGCCGCGCCCGGCGTAGCCCCAGCCGACGGTGGCGCCTCAAGATTCTACGAATGAACCAGTCCGGGCCCGTCGAGACATGTGTCTATTGGCGTGAGATTGAGATGCAAGAACCGGAGGAGGCAATATCGCATGATTCTCTCCAGTCCAATGTAAGTGGGAGTGAGAACGAGAGCCTTTGACAACTTCCTCTGCCCCTCCAGCACAGGTCTCCCAAGCATGATTTCATTCATCAGCCAGCCATGCGGCATCATCCATAGGCCAAACCGGGCCCCCGTGTGGACATACAAGCTCCTCAGGTCATACGAAGCCGCAATACGTTTGGAGACGTTGTCCGGCTTCAGTGCTGCAAAAGGCTCACTAGCTTCTGTCTCTGCAAAGAAGTTGTCCGTTAGCAGACGCATGATGGTGATGACATAGCGTCTCTTTATCTGACGCAGACGTCCCTTAAGCGAGAATGCCCGCGAACTCCAGTTGGCGTTTGGGTCTCATCGCTCGTTTGTCGCTTTCCGGTTCGGGCGTGACGGCTCTACTGTACCCGGCGTGAACAAAAACGCAACCGGGCGAGCTGGTGGGC
>JAKJER010000075.1 GCA_022705325.1 Planctomycetota bacterium
CTGCGGATGCGACTGGACCCCATGGGCGTCCACTACGACGCCTCAGCCGTCCAACGGGCCGTCTTCGGCCAACTGGCCAGATGGCACCTTCTGGGAACTTACACACAATAGTTGACAGCACCGCCCGGCAAGGCGTACTGGACACCCGTGGCGGCGGGCGGATATGCTGCCCCACAGGTTGCACGTCCCTCGAACGCGAAAGGAAAGCGCCATGAAACGCCTTTCGGTCGCCTTGCTGATAGTCCTGACCGCCACGGACCTCCCCGCCGAGCCGCCGCCCCCCGCGCCGCTCAACCCCTACGAGGTCGTCTGGACCACGCCCAGTGCAGACCACAACGGCACGATGCCCCTGGGCAACGGGGAGATCGCCCTCAACGCCTGGATCGAGCCCTCGGGCGATCTGCGATTCTACATCGCCCGCACCGACTCCTGGGACGACGTCGCCCGCCTGGTCAAGCTCGGCTCGATCCGCATCCGCGTGGGTCCGCCCGCCCCGGCGGGCGATCCAGCCGAGCGGACCGGGACCTTCCGCCAGACGCTCACCGCCAAGGACGCCACGCTGCGGGCGAGCTTCGGCCAGGGGAAGGAGAAGGTGGACATCCGCCTGTGGGTGGACGCCAACCGCCCGGTCATCTGCGTGGAGGTCCAGACCGCCCAGTCGAGCGAGGCCAGTGCGATCGTCGAACTGTGGCGGACCGAGCAGACCACGCTGGCGAAGATCGAGTGCAGCGACGTCCTCAACGGCAGCAAGGAGAAGACCGTCGTCGAGCCGGACACGGTGCTGACCGGCCTGGGCGACCGCGTCGGCTGGTACCACCGCAACATCAAGTCCGTCGGGCCCGAACTGTGCGGGAAGATCCAGGGCATGACGGGGTTCAATCGGCCGGACCCGCTGCTGCATCGCACGTTCGGCTGCCTGGTCGCGTCCAGCCGCCCGCGGCGGGTGGACGACAGAACGCTGGTCAGCGGCGCGGGGACCAGCCACCTGTTCGAGATCGTCGCACACACGAAGCATCCAGCGGCTGCCGCGCAGTGGCAGGCGGAAGCGAGCGAACTGCTGGAGGCCGCCCGCAAGGTCGAACTCTCGCGCCGCCGCAGCGAGCACGAAACGTGGTGGGGCGGGTTCTGGGAGCGCAGCCACATCCACATCCGGTCGGGCAAGCCCGCCGCCGACGGCGAGGTGCGGGGCGAGGGGGCGATCCCGTCCAACAAGCTGCCCGTGCGGATCGGCATGGACAGCCACGGCGGCTCGCGGTTCGCCGGACAGTTCGGGCGGCTGGGCATTTACGAGACCGCCCTGAGCGACGTGCAGATCAAGGCGCTGTCAGCCGCCGGCCCGCAGGCGCAGGCCGGCGAGCTGCCGGGCCGGCTCTACAGCGACGTGCCCAAGGGCCCGTGCGTGCTGGACGACCTGGCCGGACGGACCTTCGACAAGGGGCTCACCCTCGAGGCGTGGGTGAAGGTGGGCGCGAAGGAGGGCGGGCGGCTGGTCGACAAGATCACCGTCGGCGGGGGCGATGGCTTCCTGCTGGACTTCTGGCCGACCAACAGCCTGCGCCTCCTGGTCGGCCGGGCCGGGGCGTTCAAGAAGGACGTGATCAAGCCCGATACCTGGCATCACGTGGCGGCCGCCGTCTCGCGGGGCGGGGGGATGACGCTCTACCTGGACGGGAAGGTGCTCCAGGCCGGCCCCGCCCACACCAGCGGGGAGATCGAGGGCGGCGACGATGCCGCCATCCTCACGCGGGCCTACGCGCTCCAGCGGTACGTCACGGCTTGTGCGGGGCGGGGGCGCTACCCGATCAAGTTCAACGGCACGCTGTTCACCGTGCCGGCCGAGGGCGGGCCCGGCGGGCCGGACTACCGTCGCTGGGGCCCCGGCTACTGGTGGCAGAACACCCGCCTGCCGTACTACGGCATGTGCGCCGCGGGCGACTTCGACCTCATCCAACCGCTCTTCCGCATGTACGCGCAGGACCTCTTCCCGCAGTTCCAGTACCGCACGCGACACTACCTGGGGCACGGCGGCATCTACATTGCCGAGTGCATCTACTTCTGGGGCGACATGTTCAGCGAGACCTACGGCTGGCAGCCGTTCGAGCAGCGCAGCGACAAGCTCCAGGCCAGCGGCTGGCACAAGTGGGAGTGGGTGTCCGGCCTGGAACTGGCGTGGCTGCTGCTGGACTACGTCGAGCACACGGGCGACGCGGAGTTCTTCAAACAGACCGCGCTGCCGGTGGCGATGGACGTGCTCCGCTTCTTCGACGAGCACTACAAGACCGACGCCAGGGGCAAACTCTACATGCACCCCTCGCAGGCCCTGGAGACGTGGTGGGACTGCGTCAACCCGATGCCCGAGTTGGCCGGGCTGCACGCGATTACCGCCCGGCTGCTGGCGATGGAGGCCTCGCAGGTCCCGTCGGCTCAGCGGGAGTTCTGCACCCGCCTGCGGGCCAAGCTGGCCGACCTGCCCACCACGAAGGGCCCGGACGGCAAGGTCATGCTCGCCCCGGCCGAGGCGTTCAAGCAGAAGCGGAACGTCGAGAACCCCGAACTGTACGCGGTGTTCCCGTTCCGGCGCTTCAGCTTCGACAAGCCGCACCTGGACTGGGCCCTGGAAGCCCTCAATCGCCGCCTGCACCGCGGCTGGTCCGGATGGCGCCAGGACGACATCTTCAACGCCTACCTGGGCCTGGCCGACCAGGCCCGCGACTACGTCGTCAAGCGTTCGCGCAACAAGCACTCAGCCTCGCGTTTCCCGGTCTTCTGGGGCCCCAACTACGACTGGACGCCCGACCAGACCCACGGCGGGGTGCTGTGCACGGCCGTGCAGGCGATGCTGATGCAGACCGACGGCAAGACGATCCACCTGCTGCCGGCCTGGCCTGCCGACTGGGACGCCGACTTCAAGCTCCACGCCCCGTACCGGACGGTGGTGGAGGGCCAAGTCCGCGACGGCAAGCTGACCGAACTGAAGGTGACGCCCGAGTCGCGACGGGCCGACGTGAAGGTACACGAAAAATAGGGGACGCTACCCTATTTCCAACATGTGAAGCTGTCCGAAATAGGGTAGCGTCCCCTATTTTTGTTGACATGCTTGCAGGGTCCGGTACGATTGCTCACATGCCACGAATGGCCAGGGTAGTCATTCAGGGAATGCCGCACCATGTCACGCAACGGGGCAATCGTCGCGAGGATGTCTTTTTTTGCGACAATGACCGCCAGAAGTACCTCCAACTCCTCCTGAAATACTCCGATCAACACGGCTTGAGCACGATAGCCTACTGCCTGATGCCCAACCACGTCCACCTGGTTTGTGTGCCGAAGCACGCGGCTTCTCTGGCGGCGACGTTCAAGCCGCTTAATCTCCGCTATGCTCAGCACGTGAACTGGACGCAAGACTTGACCGGGCGGCTTTGGCAGGGACGTTTCTTCTCGTGCGTGCTCAGCGAAAAGCACATGTGGAACGCCATACGATACGTGGAACGCAACCCGGTGCGGGCGGGTTTGGTCCGCCGTGCGGCGGATTGGCCATGGAGCAGCGCTTCAGCCCATTGCGGCAAGCGCCACGATCCCATTCTCTCGCCTTTTCCGGCAGATCCCTGGGTGCTGCCCGACGCGTGGGCTGATTGGCTTGCCATCCAGGAGGAGCAGGTGGTGGAGGAGATACGGCTTTGTACTCGTACCGGCCGCCCCGTCGGTGACAAGGCCTTCATCCTCGATCTGGAGAAACGAGTGGGTCGCCCTCTCATCGCCAAGTCAGTCGGAAGACCCAGGAAAGAAGATAAATAGGGGACGCTACCCTATTATTTCCGCCAGACTCGCATGGCGAAATAGGGTAGCGTCCCCTATTTTATCTGCGCCGTCGGCGGATATAGCCGCCCAGGGCGCCGGCCGCCAGGGCCGACAGCGTCAGCGTCAGCGGCTCGGGGACCGTCTGGCCCAGGAGCTGGATCTCGGCGATCTGCATGCTGTTGGCCGTGCTGGGGTCCACGATCGTCGGGAAGGACAGCGCGTATTGGTAATAGGGGACGTCGTTATCGAAGGCGAAGACCTGCCCGGTGAAGCGCCCGCTGAAGGCCGGCACCGCCCCGCTGGCGATCAGCTCGAAGTTGATCCCGTCGTTGGAGCCGTACAGCTCGTAGCTGGCCGGATCGCGCTGCGACCAGTCGTTGGCGGAGGTCAGGCTCAGGCCGTTGACCAGGGTGGGGTCCAGGTAGGAAGGGATCACCACCAGTCCGGTGGGTCCGCCGGTGCCCGAGCCGCCGCCGTTGCCGGTCGTGCCGAAGTTCAGGTACTTGGTGCCCGTGTTGTTGTCGATGGCGTTGGCGGGGTTCTCGTTGGCGGGCCAGCTTGCGCCCGGTCCGGCGGCGTTGAACCCGGTCACCATGTCGCCCGGGCGGGTCACGTCGCTCAGCAGCGAGAGCTGGTCGGCCAGCAGCTCGATCTCTCCGATCTGCATGCTGTTGGCTGCGGCGGCATTGCGGATGTCGGGGAACGAGACGCGGTAGCCGACGAAGTATTGATCGTTGGGGAACGAGACGGCGCTGGTCGCGAAGCGGGTGGTCGATACGTTGGTGGCGCCGGTGGCGATCTGGGTCCAGGCCCCGCCGGGGACCTGCTGGCCCTCGAGGATGAACGTCATGGGGTCGCGATCGGCAGCGTCATTGGCCGTGGTGAAGCTCATGCCCGTCACCACGCCCAGCGGTCCCTTCGGCGTGACGGTCAACCCCGTCACTCCGCCCGTGCCCGAGCCGCCGCCGCTGCCGGTCGTGCCGAAGTTCAGGTACTTGGTGCCCGTGTTGTTGTCGATGGTGTTGGGCGGGCTCTCGTTGCCCGGCCAATCGGCCCCGGTCCCGGCCGCGTTGAACCCCACGACCGGATCGCCCGGCTTGGTGAGATCGACCAGACCGCCCTGGGCCGACACCGCCACCAGGAGCGTCGCCAGAAGGGATAGACCGATTGCCTTCGCGTTCATTTGCTTGCCTCTCTTCCGTATTCCGCCGTCACGCGGCGTCTTGACCTGAGTTCCCGCCCTGACTCCAATGGGGCAGGCCTGACTACAGTGTAAATCAGGCCTGAATTCCTGTCTATGGGGTTTTCCCTGAGGGCGCGTCCCTTCAGTTGCGGGGAGCCTTCTTCCCGCGGGGGTTCACCCCTTCGGTACCCTGGCCGGCTCGGTAGGGGCGGGCGAGGAGTTCGGCAGGTACGCCCCCATAGCCTGGAGGCGGCGCTGGAGCTCGCCGACCGCGACGCCGCGCGTGTCGCAGCCCTGGGCGGCGCAGATGGCCGCGGCCACGCCGATCGCCTGGCCCGTGATGAAGCAGCCGGGCATGACGCGGATGGAGCTCTGGATGTAGCGGTCGCTGCTGATGCATCGCCCGGCCACCAGCACGTTGGTCAGCTTCCGGGGCACCAGGCATCGGTAGGGGATGCCGTAGCTCTCGCCCTTGCGGTAACGGAGGTTGCGGAAGTCCTCGGCGTATCGCTTGTAGCTGTCCAGGCCGCTCTTGCCCGCGTGGATGTCGACGGAGTAGCTGTAGCGCCCGATCTCGTCGGGGAAGGTCGCGCGGGCCTTGAAGTCGTCGAGGTTCAGGCAGTAGTCGCCGCGGATGCGCCGGCTCTCGCGGCAGCCGAGTTGCGAGGCGGTGGCTACCAGCTCCATCTGCTCGAATCCCTTGAGGTACTGCTTGTAGTATCGCTCGTACTCGACCAGCGAGCGCCGGGCGTGCAGCAGGGCCTTGGTGATGGACCGCTCGTCGGTGGAGTCCAGGCCGAAGGTGTGGCCGATGTTTCCCCCGCCGACGCGCCGGCCCACGCGGAACATCCCGGGCAGGTGGCGGTCGTCGAGGCTGAGGACCTTGTCGCCGATCGCCTCGACCAGGCGGCTCTCGTCGCTCTTGCGTCCGCCCTTGTGGACGGCGTCCCAGTCGACGTCGGCCCAGAGGCTGCACAGCGTGCCGGCCATCATGAGCCCGTCCTTGTCGCCCTTGTCGAAGGGCGCCCCGGCCCAGGCGGCCAGGTCGCCGTCGCCGGTGCAGTCGAGGTACACCTTGGCCCGCGCGGCGAAAAGCCCCGTCTTGCCCGCCAGGATGACGGCGGACACCTTGCCCGCGTCGGCCTCCACGGCGACCAGGCCCGTGTGGAAGAGGAACTGGACCCTGGCCTCCAGGAGCATCTCGTCGTAGACGCGTTTGAGGACCTCGCTGCGGATGGTCACGTCGCTGCCGGGCCCGGTCCCGCCTGCCTGCTTGAGGCGCTTGTGGATGTCCGAGCCGACGCCGGCGGCCAGGAAGTTCACCCCGTCGCCGAAGGGCATGAACAGCGGGAGCATTCCGGCTGTGCCCATCCCGCCCAGGCAGGTGTTTCGCTCGGCCAGGAAGACGCTGGCGCCTTGTCGGGCGGCGGCGAGGGCGGCTGCGACGCCCGCGGGCCCGCCCCCTGCGACGAAGACGTCGGTCTCGTATCGCACGGGAATACCGCGTGAAAACGCCAGCTCTCCGACCTGCGCGGACGGTTTGACGGTGTCTTCGGCGGCTTTGGCGGATGCGGCGGCGCCCAGGCCGGCGGCGAGCGATCCGGCGAGGAAGTCTCGTCGTGTGGATGGCACAGTGCGGCTCCTTTCCGGCGCCCCTCCGAGGCCGATTGAATCCGGTTCCCTTGGGACGCAAGACAACGGGTGATTTCGCTCGGGCCGGCAGGGGCTCACGGTCCTGGTTCACTGAAGTGACGCAGGCCGTTTGGCACTGCGGCCCGCCGAACTACGGGCTCGCGGCTGCTAGTACTCCCGCCGCTTGCGCATGGGCGGGATGTTGGCCAGTTCGCGGTACTTGGCCACGGTCCGCCGGGCGATGTCGATGCCCTGCTTCTGGAGTTCCTGGGCCAGCTTCTCGTCGTTAAGGGGGTTGGACTTGTCCTCGTTGTCGATCAGTTCCTTGAGCTTGACCTTGACGGCGTCCCAGGACATGTCCTGTCCGGCGGCGGTGGTCGTCCCGCCGGAGAAGAACATCCTCAACGGGTAGATGCCGCGTGGGGTCTGGACGTACTTGCCCGCGACGGCCCGGCTGACGGTGGCCACGTGGACGCCGACCTTGTTGGCCACGTCGGCCATCGGCAGGGGTCGCAGGGCCTGCTCGCCCTCGTCGAGGAAGTCGCGCTGGACCTTGAAGACCTCCTCGGCGACCCGGCGGACGGTGTCGCGTCGCTGGAGGATGGCGTCGATGAGCCACTGGGCCGAGCGGATGTTGCGTTGGAGGAACTGGCGGGCGCCTCGTTCGGTGGCGCGGTTGCGGGACATCTTCCGGTAGGCCCGCGAGATGTGCAGGCGGGGCAGGTTGCCCTCGGGCATGTCCACGTGGACGCTGCCGTCGTCGCTGACGGTGATCGTGATGTCGGGCAGGACGATGGGGACCTCGCGGCCGCCGATGAGCCCGCCCGGGCGGGGGTTGAGGTGGGAGAGGTTCTCGATGGCCTTCTTGATCTCCTCGACGCTCCGCCCGGTCCGCCGGGCGATGTGGGGCAGGCGGTTGGCCTCCACGTCCTTCAGGTGTCGCAGGACGACCTCGGTCTCCAGCGTCACGTCCGCCCCGGCCCGGCCCTCGGCCTGGAGTTGGAGCAGCAGACACTCGCGAAGGTTGCGGGCGCCCACGCCGGTAGGTTCGAGCGTCTGCACGACGGCCAGCGCCTGCTGGAGGTCCTGGATCGGCGCGGGCGGGTCGACCTGGTTGCGCAGTTCGTCCAGAGGGGTGCGGAGATAGCCGTCGGCGTCGATGTTGTTGATGATCAGCACCCCCAGCGGGCGGAGGGGCTCGTCCATCTCGACGAACGTCCATTGCTCCTGGAGGTACTCGTTGAGCGACTGCGCGTGGGCGGGGGTGTTGGCCATCGCGTCCATCTTGCGGTCGCGCTCGCCGGAAGGCGGGGCGGCGCGGCGGGTCGGCTCGTCCACGAAATAGTCGCCCCCGTACTCGTCGCTGAACTCGGCCAGGCGTTCGAAGTCGCCCGATTCTTTCTCGGGGTCGACGACCATCGCCTGCTCGCCCCGCTCGCTCTCCGTCTCGCGGGGGGCGGGCTCGGCCTGCTCCAACTCGGGCGGCTCGTCCAGGGTCATTTCCAGGACGGGGTTGGACTGCATCTCCGTCTCGATCCGCTCCTGCAAGGCGAGCATGGGAAGCTGGAGGATCTCCATGGCCTGGATGATCCGCGGGGCCAGCTTCATCTGCTGCTCGAGCCGCAGGTGTTGTGATACGTCCATTCGCATGACGCACACATTATACAATCCGTTCGCGCGGAGGCCAGAACGGACCGGGAAAACCGCCCGCCTTCCGACTGGCAGGCACGGAACTTGCATAACCGACGGCAGAAACCAAGTCGTGACATCCTCGTCCCTCCTCCCTGTTCTCTCGCCCCTGTTCCCTATTCCCTGTTCCCTAGTCGCTGTCCGATTCGCTACAATCGTGGCCTATGAGTAGACATCGACTGCCTGCCTTGCTGCTGTCGGCCCTGGCGGTCCTGGGCGGTTGTCGGCGAGGCGAGGACCCGCCGATCAGCGCCTGGGTCGCCGGCGAGATGATAAATCTCACCGACCGCACGCCCGCCCGGAACGACGACCCGGTCTTTGACCGGGTGCGGAACACCGTGCGCCTGATCTCGGCCGCCAACGAGACGGTCAGCTTCCAACTCGTCGTCGACGCCGGCCAGACGCCCGTCGAGTCGCTGCGGGTGGAGTGCTCGGACCTCGCGGCCACCAACACCAAGATCCCCGCCGCCAACGTGCGGTTCTTCAAGGCCCTGGGCATCGAAGTCACCGACTATCCGCCCTGGTACCTGCGCCTGGTGGACGCCGTGCCCGGCCCGGCCCGGTTCTACGATCCGCTGGTTCCCTCCGACGCACCGGCCGGCGGTCAACCCTACAACCTGGCCGCCGCCGACCGGCTGGTGGTGTGGGTGGACCTGTACGTTCCCCGCGACGCAGCCGCCGACACGTACACCGGATCGCTGCGGCTGACGAGCGACACGCACCGGGAGTGGAGCGTCTCGCTGTCGCTGCGGGTGTACGACTTCGTCCTGCCGGACGCCCGCCCGCTGGCCGCGGTGGGGGGCTTCGACCACGGCGTGCTGATGTCCGCCATGATCCAGCGCGACGGCAAGGGCTTTCTGCCCTCGCGGATCGACCGCCAGAACCCCCTGGTCCGACAGGGGCTGGTCCTGATGCGCCACCTCATGCGCCAGGGCCACGACCACCGCCTGGACCTCTTCGACCGTCGCATCCGCCCCGACCTCAAGCGGGACACGTTCGGCAAGGTCCAGCTCGACTGGGAGGAATACGACGCGGTGGTCATGCCGTACCTCAACGGGACGGCCTTCGAGGATCGCATCGGCAGCCCCGCCTGGCCCATGCCCTTCTGCGAGGACTTTCCGCGGATCGAGGGCTACGGCGGTCTCCGCAGCGACCTGTACGCCTCGACCGCCTCCGAGGTCGTCACCCTTTGCCGCCAGCACTTCTCCAAGACGCTCCAGAATCGCGAGCAGACGTTCCTCTGGCCGTACCGCGGCCCGGCCGGGCCGGAGGGCTATGAGAAGTACGTTCAGTTGGCCCGCCTGGCCCGCGCGGTGGACGCCCAGACGCCGATCCTGAGTCAGCTCCCAGCCGATCCGCCCCCAGAGACGCTGTGGACGGCGCCGGAGGATTTCGCCCGCCTGACGGGCATCTATGCGGCGCCGGCGGAGTACTTTGACCCGCTCAGGGCCGACCGCCTGGCCCGTCCCGAGAACCCGCTGCTGGGCGCGTGGTTGGCCCCGGGCCAGCCCCCGTACCTGCCCAGCCTGGGCGTCATCGCCACCGCCGCCGACGTCCGGGCCATCCCCTGGTTCGCCATGAAGTACCGCTGCACGGGGCTGTTCCTCGACGAGGTGCTCCACTGGGAGGGGGACGTTTTCCGCACGGCCGCGGGGGCGGAGACCCGGCTGTTCTATCCGGGCACGCCCGCCGGCATCGAGGGCGTGCTGCCCTCGGTTCGCCTCAAGCGCCTGCGCCGCGGGCTCCAGGACATCACCTACCTCTGGCTGCTCCGTCAGCGCCAGCGCAATGCGGTGGCCGACAGCATCATCGACGCCATGACCCGCTACGCGGGCCTGGCGGCCGTCGGCGACAATTACCTCGACCCGCGGCTCAACGGCTGGGTCCAGGACGCTCGCGCGTGGGACCTGGCCAGGCGGCTGCTGGTGGAGGAGGTGCAGGACGCCATCCGTCCCTCGCTGGCCAGCAACAACCGCCTGCTGGCCGAGCGGCTGGCCTGGCGCTCGCTGGACGACGCCACGCGCTCCATCCACGTCGAGCAGGTGCGGGCCCGCGTGCGACCGGTCGCGGGCGAGAAGCTCGAGGCCACCATCCTGCTGGACCTGTACAACCAGTACTCCCGGGCGGTCGATCTGCTGGCCAAGGCGGATTCGCTGCCGCCCGGCTGGAAGGGCGGGCCCGGCGAGGCCCGCGTGGCGCCCTTCGGCCCGGCCAGCCGAAAGACGGTCACGCTCAAGGCGGTCGGCGATTACGTGCCCGCCGGCGGGACCGGCAAGATGTCCGTGCCCGTCAGCCTGGTGGTGGACAAGAGCCGGCGCATCGAGGTGGACGCCGTCGTGCCGTTCCTGGTGGCAGGGCAGGTCGCCAAGGCCCCCAGGATCGACGGGGAGTTGAAAGACTGGCCGATGAAGGTGGGCAACACCGCGGGCGACTTCAAGCTGATCGGGCGGCGCGGCGAGAGCGGCAAAGGGCTGGCCGAGCGACAGACCCTGGCGTTCGTCCTGTACGACGACAAGAACCTCTACGTCGCCTTCCGCTGCAGCGAGCCGCGATTGGAGGGCCTGGTCGCCAAGCCCAACAACCTCGTGCATTACGAGCAGTTGATGGCCTGCGGCGAGGACCTGGTGGAGATCATCCTGGACCCGGGCCTGCGGGCCAAGGGCCCCGAGGACCTCTACCACATTGCCGTCAAGCCCAACGGCGTGCTGCTGACCGAACGCGGCGTGCAGACGAGTCCGCCGCTGGGGCGGGCCGGGCCGTGGTCCGTGTCGGCCGCCGTCGCCGTCGCCCGCCAGGCGGACGTGTGGATCGTCGAGCTGGCCATCCCGCTGGAGGCGTTCGGCGCGGCGGGCAAGGAGCGCTTCTGGGGCGTCAACTTCACCCGGTTCGCCACCCAGGGCAGCGAGGCGTCGAGCTGGTCCCAGGCCCCGCGATACTTCTACGACCCGCGGAACCTGGCCACCATGTTCCTGGCCCCGGTCAAATGATTCCCTGGAATCCGCCCTTCAAATGTGCTTGAATCTGTGACCCGTGGAAACTGACGTCATCTGACTCTTTTCAGCCTGCGTTTGCGGAGAACAAGAATGGGCAACAAAACCGGATGGATCGCGGCGGGAATCCTCGTGGTCGCGGTTCTGATCATCGTGCTGTGGATCGTGCTGTTCCCCTCGGTCTCCAAGCCCACCCGCGAGATGAGCCTGAGCGTCAACCGCGAATACCAGGACGTGGGCGTCTCCCTGCGCGAGGTGCTCGGCGGCGAGCCGACCGGCGGGGGTAACGCCGCCGACGACTACCAGCAGGCGGCTGTCCTGGTCCCGCAGATCCTCCAGATCATGGAGAACCGCCCCGAGGGCAGCACGGCCATGCCCGCAGCCGCCCTGGAGGTCATGAAGAAGATCGACGCGAGCGTGGCCGCCGGCGCGGCCAAGAAGGACTGCAAGTACCTCTTCGTCCACACCGCCAAGCGGTTCGAGGTCTCACCCCGCCTGCCCGAGCTGGACCTGCTCTTCCAGGTCGCCGGCGCGATGGACATGCTGGCCCAGCACCTGGCTGAGCAGAAGCAGCTCGACGCCGCCTGGAGCGTCTACGAGCGACTGCTGGTGATGGGCCGCCACCTCAGCGACGAGCGCAGCCACCCGCAGGTGGTGCACGCCGGACTGGGCGCCCAGAGGGTCGCACTGCACGGCTTCACCGACCTGCGACGCCGACAGATTCAGAAGGACGCCAAGACCGTCGACGCGATCAACCGCTACGCGGCCGGGCTGTTCAGCCTGGAGAAGATCTACGGCGACAAGCTGCCCATCATCTGGAAGGTCCGCCCCGACCCGGGCAACGTCTTCTGGGTCATCGACAACGACCCCGACCGCGCCTGGCGGGTGCAGGCCCTGCTGACGCTCGGCATCGTCAAATTCACCGCGCGCTCGCGCGGCGACCGGAACTACGTCGAGAAGCTCCTGGTCCGCTGCTCGGGCGACGCCGACCCGTTCATCAAGGCCGCCGCCGAGGCCGCCCGGGCCTTCACCCGCGACGACCTGGCCAGCGTGGCCACGAAATAAGCCCCCTGGGGACGATGCCTATGCGATGGGACCGGGCCATCCTCACGGCGTCCGTCCGGGCCGATCCACTGCCGCTGACCGCCACGCCCGGCGACCTGCTGGAGGCCCTGGCCGCCGCGGAGGAAGGCGTCCTGCTGGAGTCGTCCGCCCTGCACGAAGATTACGGGCGATACAGCCTCCTGGCCTGCTGCCCGCTGGACGTGCTGACGCTCGGCGGCGACGGCGTGCTCCGCGGGCGCGACGGGCGGGGCCTCAACGACGGGCACTTCCGCTCCATCTGGAAGCCGCTGGAGGAGGCGTTCGCCGCCGTCCGCCTGACTGGCGACGTGGCATGGGCGTCTCGCCCATGCGTCGCAGGGCCGTCTCGGCCCTGCGCCCAGGAGCGGGACGCTCGTGGGACCCACGGGCAAGCCCGCGGGGCCCCTGACGGGGATGCCCGTGCCACGCCCTACCTGCCCGGGTGGATCGGCTACGTGGGCTACGAGGTGGGCCGCCACGCGGAGAAGCTGCCTGGCCGCGCCCCGCGCGACACGGTCTTGCCCGATCTTCGCCTGGCCTTCTACGACGCCGTCCTGCTCTACGACGCGCTCGAGCGAACCTGGACGCTGGTGGAACTGGCGTTCGAGGACCCGCCCCCCGGCGCGGGGCGAGGGGCGGCTGCCCTGCGCCGCATGACAGTGGCCGCTTGCGACCAACCCGCGCCGCCCCCCGGGCCGACCGACTCCGCCGACGCCGCCTGCCGCCAGGCCGCCCCAGCGGCTGCCAACTTCACCCCCGCCGACTACCGCCGGGCTGTCGCACGCTGCGTGGAGTACATCGCGGCCGGCGACATCTTCCAGGTCAATCTCTCCCAGCGTTTCGAGGTCGCCGACGCCCCGCCCCCGCTGGAGATCTACCGCAGCCTTCGGCGTCGCAACCCGGCCTGGCACGCCGCCTACCTGGCCTTTGCCGGCGGCGAGGGGCAGAGGCTGGCGGTGCTGTCCAGCTCGCCCGAGCTGTTCCTTCGCGTCCGCGGGCGCCACGTGCTGACCCGCCCGATCAAGGGCACGCGCCGGCGAACGGGCGATGAGCAGGCCGACCAGGCCGCCCGGCGCGACCTGCTGACCAGCGCCAAGGACAACGCCGAATTGGCGATGATCATCGACCTGCTGCGCAACGATCTGGGCAGAGTCTGCCGCTTCGGCAGCGTCCGCGTCAGCGAGCCGCGACGCCTCGAGACGCACCCCACCGTGTTCCATCTTGTGGGATCGGTCGAGGGCGAGCTGTGCGACGACGTCGGCCCGGCCCGCCTGCTGCGGGCGACCTTCCCGGGCGGTTCGATCACCGGCGCCCCGAAGATCCGGGCCATGGAGATCATCGACGAGCTCGAGCCGCAGGCGCGCGGCGTCTACACCGGCTGCATCGGCATCGTCTGCGTGGACGGCTCGTGCGAATGGAACATCGCCATCCGCACCGTCGTCTACCAGGACGCCCGGGCCCTGGTCCAGGCGGGCGGGGGGATCCTGGCCGACTCGGACCCCCAGGGCGAGTACAATGAAACCCTTGATAAGGCCCGGGCCGTGCTGGAGGCGATCCAGCAGGCCCGCCAGAGAGATTGAATTGCGGATTGCGGATTGACTATTGGCAGAGTTGCGGAACCGTGAGAGATATGTTCCCATGACTCTCATAGCTCCCACGACTCCCAGGCTCCGCCGCTGACAGCAGACAACTGATAGCAGAACGCCTATGAAGACCTATCCCGTGATGCTCAACGTCGAAGGCAGGCTGGCCGTCGTGGTCGGCGGCGGGCCGGTGGGCCTGCGCAAGGTCCATTCGCTGCTCCAGGCGGCGGCTCGCGTCCGGCTGGTGGCCCCGCGCCTGGACGGGGACGATCCCGAGGGGGCCGAGGTGATCCACGCGCCGTACGACGCGAGCCATCTTGACGGTGCGTTCATCGTCTTCGCCTGCACCGACGATCGCGAACTGAACTCGCGGATCGCCCGCGACGCCCGCTCGGCCGGGGCGTGGGTGAACGCCGCCGACCAGCCGGAAGACTGTGACTTCTTCGTGCCCGCGGTGGTCAGCCAGGGGCCCGTCCAGATCGCCATCGGCACGGGCGGGTCCTCGCCCGCGCTGGCCGCCTCGCTCAAGGACAGTATCGCGTCGGCCCTGCCCGAGGGCGTCGGCGCTTACGCCCAGGCCCTGGCCGACCTGCGCGAGCGCCTCCAGGCGACGGTAACCGACACCCGCCTGCGATGCAGCGTTTTGCGCCGCCTGGTCGAGCAGGACGGCTACGAGACGTTCCGCTCCGGCGGCGCGGCGGCCCTGTCCCGACTGGCCGACAAGCTGCTCAAGGAACAGGGGGCCTCCGGTAGCGGCCAGGGTTGATCCGGGACTGCCTTTGGGCCTGGGGTTTCGCCCGCGGCTGGTCCTGCAATTCCGTTGACCCCCTCCGGTCATCGATCTACGATATCTCCATTGTCCGTCTCACCAACAGGGACCGCCTGTCGGGGGGATCTCCGCCTCGCCAGGCGCTTTAGAGGGTAGAACCATGACTCGTACCGTTTGGCTGGCTGCCGCGGGAGTCGTTCTCTTCTCGTTCGCCTCCGCCACCCTCGCCGACGCCGAAAGCGACTACAAGCTCCTCTTCGGCCAGGACGAAGCCAAGGTCCTGGCCCGGCGCAATCCCAAGGAGATCGCCGCCTTCGCGGCCAAGCTGCTCAGCGCCGCCAAGACCGTGAGCGAGCAGAAGCCGCTTCAGAACCTGCTGCTGGACAAAGCCTACGACCTGGCCATGCGCGACGCCGGCGGCTATGACACCGCCATCGAGGCGGCCAAGCTCCAGATGGAGGCTGACCCCGCCAAGAAGGCCGACGCCCGCGAGCGGCTGGCCAAGGTGCTCCAGCTCCGCTTCGCCCGCAGCAGAGGCGACGAGCGCAAAGCGCACGGGGAGGAACTGGTGGGCCTGCTGATAAGCGGGGCGGACGAGCTGGCCGCCGCAGGTAAACCGACCGAAGCCGCCGACGCCTACCGCCAGGCGCTGTCCGTCGCCACGGCTGCCCGCTCGGACCGCACCAAGGAGATCATGGACAAGGTCCGGGCGATCAACGACGCCGTCCAGGCCGAGAAGAAGCTGGCTGCACTCAAAGCGAGTCTGGCCGCCGATCCGAAGAACGTGACCGCCCGCACCACGCTCATCCTCATCTATCTGGGCGAGCGGGACGACCCCGCCGAGGCGGCCAAGCTCGTCACCGCCGACCTCGATGAGCGGATGCGCACGTACCTCCCGCTGGCTGCCAAACCGGTAGCCGACCTCGACGAGATCGCCTGCCTGGAGTTGGCCAACTGGTACGCCGACCTGGCCGACAAGGCCTCCGCGGCCGGCAAGGGCATCCTCCTCGGGCGGGCCAAGGAAGCAGCCGAACGGTTCCTGGAACTCCACACCGCCCAGGACGTGACGCGCCTCAAGGGCAAGATGCTGCTGGACAAGGTGGCCAAGGGTGCGGCGGAGGTAGACCCGCGAACCGGTGCAGGTCTGCCGAAGGCGCTGAGGCTGACTTTGGGCAGGGGCGTTACGATGAAGCTGGTCCTGATCCCCGCGGGTAAGTTCATGATGGGAAGCCCGGACAACGAAGCAGGCCGAGCTGCCGATGAAGGCCCACAGCGAGAGGTGACCATTAGCAAGCCCTTCTACATGGGTGCCTTCGAGGTCACGCAGACGCAGTATGAAGCCATCATGGGCGTCAACCCCAGCAGCTTCAAGACGTTCGACCGGCCTGTCGAGAACATCGCCTGGACCGATGCGGCCGAGTTCTGTCGTAAGGCTACTGCCCGGACGCGACGCGCGGTTCGCCTTCCCACCGCGGCGGAATGGGAGTATGCCTGCCGGGCGGGGACGACCACCCGATTCTCGTTCGGTGATGACGAAAACGAGATGGGCGCATATGCGAAATACGGAGATCGCCCCGCAACGGACAAGCCGTCCGGGGCCAGAACCGCCCTGGTCGGTTCGTTCAAGCCCAACGGATTTGGGCTATACGACATGCATGGGAATGTCCTTGAATGGTGCAGTGACTACTATGAGAACTCACAAACCAATGTCCGGGCAGTCGACCCAACCGGACCTCAGTCGGGAGGTTCGCGTGTAATCAGAGGCGGCTCGTGGTATCATCAGTCGGACGTTTGCCGTTCCGCCCGGCGCCTGGGCCGGCCCCCCGAGCAGCGGAACTTCATGATGGGCTTCAGGGCGGCCGTCGACGCCAACTGATCCCGGTTCGGCTGCGTCGCTCACCGTGAATAATCGGGGGACGCCTTCAATCCTGTTCGGCCCATGGATTGCACCACAGCAGAAGGGACAGGGCAAGCGCATAATTGAGGGTTGGAAGGAACCGGATTCACGGGGTTGAGGGGCGGCTGCGGCAGGGCATGGCGCATAGATTC
>JAKJER010000003.1 GCA_022705325.1 Planctomycetota bacterium
CAGAAAATCGCACGACGCAAGGATCGACTCTTGGTATAAGACCCCAGGCACAGGGATGACATAATCGCTGTGGCGAAGGGGTGACATAATCGCTGTGGCACGACACCCCGCCCACGCGACGGACGCGGGAAGGACGTGGAGGCATAAGTCGACGGTTTTTCGTACAATCCCAGTATGACCGTGGACACGAACGACTGCTATCATCCCTCCCGCCCCGTGCCCTCGCCCGCGAGGCTGGAACTGCCGCTGGCCGGCGGGGGACACACCAGCGTCTTCCTGCATTCCCCCCCGCCCGGCGTCGAGCCGCGTCTGCCGGTGCTCTACGTCCACGGCATCCAGTCGCATCCGGGCTGGTTCGCCGGATCGGCCGCCTTTCTCGCCGCGGCCGGGCACCCGGTCTTTCAGCTCACCCGGCGAGGCAGCGGCGACAGCCAGGCCCGCCCCGGCCACGCCCGGTCGCCCTGGCAACTCATGGACGACCTGGCCGCCGCGGGCGAACTGGTCGCCCAGCGGACCGGCAGCAGGAGGCTCCACCTGCTGGGCGTGAGTTGGGGGGGCAAGCTCCTGGCGGCCTGGGTGGGCACGGGCGGGCTGTTCCCGGCCGGCCTGGAGGGGGCTTCGCTCACCCTGGTGGCCCCGGGACTCAGCCCCCGCGTCGATGTGCCGATCTCCACCAAGCTCCTGGTCGCCCTGTCGCTGCTGTGCTGCCCCGGCCGGCGCTACGCCATCCCCCTTTCGGACGTGGAACTGTTCACCGACAATTCCTCCTTCCAGCAGTACCTCCGCGACGACCCGCTCCGCCTTCATAAGGCCACCGCCCGCTTCCTCTACGTCAGCCGGCAGCTCGACCGCATCGTCCGCGTCCTGAGCGACAATTGCCTGGATCTGCCCGTCCGCCTGATCCTGGCCGAACGCGACCGCATCATCGACAACGTCGCGACGGCTGAAGTAGTCACACGCCTGTCGTTCCAAGAGCCGTCAATCGTCACATTGGGCGGCGCCCACAGCCTGGAGTTCGAGGAGGACCCCTCGCCGCTGTTCAAGGCCATTTGGGAGGGATTGGCGAACAAGGAACAGGATCCGGCGCCCGCTTCGAATCCCTGATCCTTACCGCCTGGTCCCCAATCCCTGTTTTCTTTTCGCTCTTGACGCCGTGCCCGTTCAACGGTACAAGGGCGGATTCAAAACCATCAGAACAGGAGCAACAGCATGGAAAACCTGAAGATCTACTACGACAAGGACGGCTCGCTGGCGGCGCTGAAGGGCAAGACGGTGGCCGTTGTGGGCTTCGGCTCGCAGGGGCACGCCCACGCCCAGAACCTGCGTGACAGCGGCGTGAATGTCGTGGTGGCCGAGTTGCAGGGCACCAACAACTACCAGAACGCCGTGAAGGCGGGTTTCACGCCCCTGACGGCCGGCGAGGCCACCAAGCAGGGCGACCTGATCATCATCACCCTGCCGGACGAGTTCCAGGGCATCGTGTACAAGAAGGAAATCGAGCCGAACCTGAAGCCCGGCAAGGCCTTGGGCTTCTGCCACGGCTTCAACATTCACTTCAAGGCCATCGTTCCGCCGGCCGGCGTGGACGTGGTGATGATCGCCCCCAAGGGCCCGGGCCACACCGTGCGCAGCTGCTACCAGGAAGGCAGCGGCGTGCCGGGCCTGATCGCCATCGAGAAGAACGAGAGCGGCAAGGCCTTCGAGCTGGCTTTGGCCTGGGGCATCGGCGTCGGGTGCGGGCGGGCCGGCATTATCCAGACCACCTTCAAGGAAGAGACCGAGACCGACCTCTTCGGCGAACAGGTTGTCCTGTGCGGCGGGCTGACCGCCCTGGTCAAGGCGGGCTTCGAGACGCTGGTCGAGGCCGGATACCAGCCGGGCATCGCCTACTTCGAGGTCCTGCACGAACTGCTGCTGATCATCAAGCTGATGGCCGAGGGCGGCATCAGCTACATGCGATACAGCATCTCCAACACGGCGGAGTACGGTGACCTGACCCGCGGCCCGCGGATCATCAACGACCAGACCCGCGCCGAGATGAAGAAGATCCTGGGCGAGATTCAGAACGGCTCGTTCGCCAAGGAATGGATCGACGAGTGCAAGGCGGGCAAGCCCAACTTCAAGAAGCTCTACCAGGCCGACAAGAACCACCCCGTCGAGGTGGTCGGGCGCGAGCTGCGCAAGATGTTCAGTTGGATGGAGGCCAAGGAAGCCCCGTCCGACGAGTCGTCGGGCGCATAATGAAACAACCGGCCGCAGAGGCACAGAGAATAAACAGTACAAAGCCCACCGGAAGCCTCCGGTGGGCTTTGCTTGTCTGTCTCGATCTCTGGTGCCAGACCTCAGGCTGAGGTTGCGGTCACTGACCCGCCAGGGCCCGCAGCCTGTTCACCGTCTGCACCATTGAGCGCATGGTGTGGTAGCAGATCTTCCACGCGTGGCCGAGGGCGTCGTCCACGACCGTTCCGTCGCGGGCGACGCGCTCGAACCACTCGCCCCCGCCGCCCATGTGCACGAACTTGTCGAAGACGAAGTCGTACACGCTGCGGAAGGCCTTCCAGTACTTCTCGTCGCCGAACAGCGCCACGGCGTCCAGCATCCCCACCAGCACCTCTGCCTGCTGCCAGAACTGCTTCTCGAAGAGCGTGGGCGGGCCGTCGTGCGGACCTTCCACCAGCACGCCCCCGTACTGGCGGTCGATCCCGTACTCGACGCAGTGGTCGAAGATCTTCCTCACCGTCTCCGCGTAGGCCTGCCGCCCCACGCCCAGCACGTCGGCGGCGTGCAGCAGCAACCAGGCGAATTCCACGTTGTGCCCGTACGACGAGTAGTCCAGCGGCCGGGCCAGCCCGTCCTCCGGCTGGGCATCCCGGCCCCAGTCCACGGCGAACATGATCGCCGGCAGCGGCTGGTAGTCCAGCGTGAACTGGATGTAGCCCGTCCCGTGGACCGGGTGGAGCATCTTGCCGATCAGGATGTCGATCATCTCCAGCAGCCGCCGCCGATGCGAGGCGCTGCCGGTCATCTCGTACAGGCTGGTCAGGGCCTCCATCGCGTGCATGTGCACGTCCATGCTCTTGCGGTCGCCGCCGTAGCGACCGGGGCGCTCGGGCTGCCAGTCCGGCTGCATCAGCTCGAACAGCCCGCCGCGGGCGGTGTCCAGCATGTTCCGGCAGATGGCGGTGTAGGTTCGCTCGGCCGCCTCGCGCCCGCGGGCATCCCCGGTGGCCAGGAAGTACTCGCTGAAGGCGTACATCCCGAAGACCTGCCCGTAGCCGACCTTGCCCGCGACCGTGATCTTGCCCGAGCGATCGGCGATCCAGTTCCAGCCCTCGTGCTCGGCGTCCCAGAAGTGTTCGAGGATGAAGTCGGCCGCCCAGGTGGCCAACTCCGCGCACCGCCCGCCGCCAAAGCCGAAGCGGTGCGTGCTGGACATGCTGTAGAGCATGCGGATCTGGCCCAGGAAGGTCTTGTCGGTCAGACCGGTGGGCTTGCCGTCGCGGTCAAAGTACGTCAGGAACCCGCCGCACTCGCGGTCGACGCTCCGCTGGGTCCAGAAGGGCAGGAGCACGTCGCCCAGGTACTTCTCGGTCCGTTCCAGTATCTCGACGATCTCGGCCTTGGGGGGCATGGGGCGTCCTTTCGGCATGCGCGAATCTCGGCTGGGCTAGGGTTTCTCAGCCGGCACGACGACCACGGGGCACGTGGCCGCCTTCACCAGGGCATTGCTGACGCTGCCCAGCACCAGGTGATATAGCGCGCCGTGCCCGTGCGAGCCGATGACCAGCAGGTCGGCCTTCAGGCGGATTGCCTCCTCCTGGATCTTCTCGACGATCGGCCCCTGCACCAGCAGGGCTGTCCCCCTCACGCCATGGTCCTGGAGGTCCTTTTCGATCTCCTGGAGTTGGCGGTGGATCGAGCGGATCTGAGCGGCCACCTGCTCGCGAACGCTCTGAGGCCCGACGTCATAGCCGACGAACGGCGGCTCGGGGGCCGCCACGTGCACCAGCCACAACGTCGCGTCCAGGCCCTTGGCCAGCGCGCCGCCCGTCCGCACTACCGCCGCCGTCACCTGCGACAGGTCCACCGCTGCCACGATCGTTTTCATGCTCGTGCTCCTCCGCATCATTATTTCCATTCGCCCGGCCAAGGCAAGCAGGGGCTTGGAAATGGGAACGCGAACGGATATCGTTGATCGAAGCCGTATATCGTCCCTTGAGCCGCTTTGACCCCCAGAAGACCATGAAGATAGGCATACTGTCCGACGTCCACGGCCACGAGACCCGCCTGCGCGCCGCCCTGGAGATGCTGACCCTGCACGGGGCCCAGGCGGTCGTCGTCTGCGGCGACCTGGGCAGCAGCGTCGTTCTGCGCGTGCTGGCCGAGTCCGGCCTGCCAGCGCACGCGGTGGCCGGCAACATGGACCGCCCCCTGGTGGACCTGGACCGCCTGGCCGCCGAGGCGGGCGTGAGGTTCGACTGGCAATCGCTCGACGTGGACCTGCCCCGCGCGCGACGCCTGAGCGTCACACACGGACACACGCACCTGCTGGCCGATCTGATCGATTCGCAGGCCTATGCGTATGTCTGTCACGGACACACGCACCGCCTGGCCGACCACCGCGTGGGCCGGACGAGAGTAATCAACCCCGGCGCCCTGCACCACCCGCGCCAGCCTCCCTACCCCACCGTCGCCCTGCTGGATACCGCATACGACAAGCTGGAGATCCTGCGGGTGGAATCCTGACCCGACCGCGTTCTTCGCTCGACTGGCAATAATCGGATAAGTTTTCCGTCTTGACGGATTCGCAGGTATTGCCTTACACTTAGATTGACATATCGGCATGACGCCGAACAAGCGAGTGTTGCACTCGATGCAATTCAGGAGGCATCAGATGAGAAACATGCTGTGCGCGCTAATCGTCCTGGCCCTGCTGGCTACCCCCGGCTGGGCGGCAACGGTCTGGTTTATCGGTGTTGACAACAACAGCAACAGCGATATGGAGCAGGAAGGCTCCCCGCGAAATGACCCCCAGTTCTATGTCGACGCGGGCGACTACACCGGCGTGACGGGCATCACCGGCCCTGGTGGGGTCGCCACCGCGCCCGAACCGCTCATCGACCCCACCATCCTGGGCATGCCGCGGGCACTGACCTCGGGCTTCAACAAGCTTGACCTCTTCTACCAGATGGACGAAGTCGAGGGCTCTTTGGACAGCACATTCCGCTTCAAGGCCGACCTCATCGCCCTTGGCGGCGGGTCCAGCCATGATCTGGCTTTCTACTTCAACGGGCAGCTCTTTCACTCCCTCAGCAACATCACGACCAACCACATGGTGGACGTGCTGATCGACCCGGCCCAAGTGAACGTTGGCGGCAACGTGCTCTCCATTCAACGCACCGGCGGGGGCACGACAAGCCCATGGATCCAGTTCGACTATCTGAGCCTCGATTACGCGGCCCCCGAGCCGGCCAGCCTGGCTCTGCTGGCGATGGCGGCGGCCGGTCTCGGCCGCTATATCCGCCGGCGCCGCTGAGCACTGTTGGGAAAGCGAGGGTATGTGAAGCGGCGGTCGCGTGTCGGCCGCCTCTTTTTTGCGCCGGCGACCAGGAGGCTGACGGCCGCACTCTGGCTGACTGGGCGCACAAAAACCCCCGCGAGGGCGCGGGGGTTCTCGGTTCCGTCTGCGACGCGCGTCAGGCGGTGCGGTCTAGACGACCTGGACCTTTCGGCCGACGCGGCGCTTGTTGTTGACCGTCTTGCGGCCGTTGGACGTCCGCATTCGAGCACGGAAGCCGATCTTACGGGCCCGCTTCACTTTCGAAATCCTGTGCGGATAATGCATGTCTCACCTCGTGTATCGCTGTCTGTCTTTTTTCGGTTCGCGCTAGTCCGCCCATCATACCGGCGCCGGGCGAATCCCGCAAGGGCATTTCGCCGCAACGGCGCCCGGCCAGGCGCTGTGCATTTCTGCAATGCCCTTACGGGCGCCTGCCTTCGGCAGGCAGGCACGACGAACTATGTGCCCATCTCGAACGAGCTGAGGTATTCCTGCTGCTCGGCGGTCAGCTTGTCGATCGCGATGCCCATGCTCTTGAGCTTCAGCCGGGAGACGTACTGGTCGATCTCGACCGGCACGCTGTGGACCGTGGGCGAGAGCTTGCCCGCGTTCTTGACCGCCCACTCGGTGGTCAGCGCCTGGGCCGCGAACGACATGTCCATCACGCTGGCCGGATGCCCCTCGGCGCAGGCCAGGTTCACCAGCCGCCCCTCGCCCAGGATGAAGATCCGCTTGCCGCCCGCCAGCACGTACTGGTCCACCAGGTTGCGGATGCCGCGGTTGACCTTCTTGGCCATCTTCTCCAGGGCCTCGAGGTTCAACTCGACGTTGAAGTGCCCGCTGTTGCAGACGATCGCCCCGTCCTTCATCTTGGCGAAGTGCGGACCGTCGATCACGTGAATGTCGCCGGTGACGGTGACGAACAGGTCCCCGATGGCGGCTGCCTGCTTGATCGGCATGACGCGGAAACCGTCCATCGCCGCCTCCAGGGCCCGGATGGGGTCCACCTCGCAGATGACCACGTTGGCGCCGGCGCCCCGCGCCCGGCTGGACACGCCCCGCCCGCACCAGCCGTACCCCACCACTACCACTGTCTTGCCCGCCAGAAGGAAGTCCGTCGCCCGGATGATTCCGTCCAGCGTCGACTGGCCCGTGCCGTAGCGGTTGTCGAACATGTGCTTGGTGGCCGCGTCGTTCACCGCGATCACCGGGAACTTCAGCGCCCCGGCCTGCTGCATCGCCCGCAGACGAATGACGCCCGTGGTCGTTTCCTCCATCGAGGCGATAATGTCGCCCGAGTAGTCGATGAAGTCGTCGTGCAGCGCCGCCACCAGGTCCGCGCCGTCGTCCATCGTGACCGACGGGGCGTGCTTGCAGGCAGCCGCGATGTGCGAATAGTACGTGTCGCGGTCCTCGCCCTTGATGGCAAAGACCGGGATGTCGAAGTCCTTGACCAGGCTGGCCGACACGTCGTCCTGGGTGGACAGGGGGTTGGACGCACACACCACCAGGTCGGCCCCGCCGGCCTTCAACGTGCGGGCGAGGTTGGCGGTCTCGGCCGTCACGTGCAGGCACGCGCTCATCCGCCGCCCCTTCAGGGGTTTGTCCTTGGTGAAGCGCTCGCGGATCTGCGCCAGCACGGGCATGTCATGGTCCGCCCATAGAATGCGCCGCTTGCCCTCGCTCGCCAGGTTCAGGTCCTTCACGTCGTAGTTCTTCTTCTTGGCCATCTGTTCGCTTTCCTTTTGCTGGTGGCTTCTTCGGCCCCACGGGAAACGCAGCATTATGACAACTTCATGCGCAATTGCCAAGCGGTAATTCCCATGCCGAGTGCGGATTGCGGACGGCGCCGACGCGACGGGCGAAACCCTACCCAAGGATCGCAATGCCGAGTACCATACAGATATGAACGAGTGGAGCATCCAACCGGTCCCATCCGACCGCCGCGAGATGGCGCTGCGGTTCCTGGCCGGCGGCGGACAATCGACCGACGCCGTCGAGCAGCGAGCCGCCGCCTTCGCCCTGGCCTGCCAGGAGGACGGCGTGCAGACGCGCCTGTGGTGGGCCCTTCGCTCGGGCCTGTGCCAGGCCGCCTGCGCCGCCCTCCAACGCCCCGGACGAACCGTGCTGCTGCTGACGCCCGCACCCGATGCGCCCGGGGTCGTGCCGGCCGCGCAGGCCCTGCTCATGAGACGACTCGCCCAGGACTGCCTGGCCGACGGAACCAGCCTGGTGCAGCTCTTCCTCCGCCCCCACGACCATCTGGGACGCGAGTTGGCCCAGGCAGCCGGCCTGGAACTGCTGGCCGAGTTGCTGTACCTCCGCCTGGACCGTCCCGACCGCGCGCCCGAGCAGATGGAACTGCCCCGACTGACCTGGCGGACGTGTGGCCAGGTGTCCCCGCGCGAGTTGGGCGAGTTGATCGAGGCCACCTACGTCCACTCGCTCGACTGCCCTTTGCTGAGCGGGCGAAGGCGAATCGAAGACGTGCTCGAATCTCACCGCCACAGCGGGACCTATCGTCCCGGCTCGTGGTGGATCGCAGACCTGGATGGTCGGCCTGCCGGGTGCCTGCTGCTGAACACCTCGCCGGTCGGACTCAACTGCGGCGACATCGTCTACGTGGGAGTCGCCGAACCCTTCCGCGGCCGGGGATTGGGACGAGTCCTGGTCCGCCGGGCCGTGGGAGAGTTGTACCACGACCGCCTGACCGCCTTGACGCTCGCCGTCGATGCTCGCAACGTGTACGCGCGCCGGATTTATCGTGACGAAGGCTTCTATCGCATCGATCGCAGGCTCGCGTTCGCCGCATTGGGCCCTCAACTGACATGACGTCCGCCCCGCGAGGCTGTTCATAAGCTGTGGACGAAAGTTTTTTTTCGCGAGTAACCCTCATCGTCCGCGAGCCTTGACCGCTGTGGATAAGAATCCGCCCGATTTGCAATTGACCCGGCCGTCGGGGGAATTACAATTCGACTCGTTGACCCAGCACAACGCATCGCCGACGGGGTTCACCTTTTTGCGGCGGGGCGTCGGCGGAGCCGGAGGCTTTCGCCAATCGGGTCCGTTCGCCGCACAAGGACGAGGACACATGGACACCAGCAAGGACACGCTGCGCGCAGGTGACGACGTAGTTCAGCGCGTGTTAGATACGCTCAATCAGAAGATCGGTCCGCAGAAGTTCAACGCGTGGTTTCGCCACGGCACGCGGCTGCAACTGGAAGACGGCACGGTCAAGGTCGTGGTGACCAACCCGTTCGTGGCCAATTGGATCGAGCGTCACTACCAGGCGCAGATCGCCAGCGCCGCTGCCGAGCACACGGGCCGGCCCAAGACCGTCAGTTTCACCATCGACCCCAGCCTGGTCGACGAGATCAACCGCCGCCAGCTCGACTCGCAGGCGGAACTGGTCAACCGCGAGAGCGAGGGACGCACTCGCCCGCGATTCGACTCTCCCGCCCGGTCCGCGTTGCGGCACCGCCTGGAGGACTTCGTCGTCGGGCAGAGCAACAAGCTGGCGTATTCGGCCGCCCTGGCCGTCTCCAGCGGCAGGAAGCCGCCCTTCAACCCCCTGTTCGTTCACGGGCCCTGCGGGGTGGGCAAGACCCACCTGCTCCAGGGCATCTGCAACGCCTTCGGCCGGCGCGGCGAGCGGACGTGGCGATACGTCACCGGCGAGCAGTTCACCAACGAGTTCATCGTCGCCCTCCGGCAGAAGAAGTTCCCCGAGTTCCGCGCCCGCTACCGGAAGCTCGACCTGCTGGCCATCGACGACGTCCACTTCCTGGCCTCCAAGAAGGCCACCCAGGAGGAGTTCCTCCACACCTTCAACGCCATCGAGGCGGCCGGCAAGCAGATCGTGATGGCCAGCGACGCCCACCCCCGCCTGGTCGGGCAACTCAATGAACAGCTCATCAGCCGCTTCATTTCGGGCATGGTCGTCAAGATCGACGCGCCCGACCGGGAAACCCGCCTGGCGCTGGCCCGCAAGAAAGCCGCCTCCATGAATCTCAAGATCGAGACCGACGTGCTGGACTTCCTGGCCGCCCATGTCCGCGGCTCGGTCCGCGAGCTGGAGGGCACGTTGATCAAGCTGACAGCCCTGGCCAGCCTGGGCGGTTCCAAAGTCACGCTGGACCTCGCCCGCCAGGCCCTCAGCGATCACCTCGCCCGCACCGGCAGCGCAGTCACCCTGGCGGACATCGAGGCTGCCGTCGCCGCCTTCTTCGGCATCACGCCCGCCGATCTGCACTCTTCGCGACGCACCAAGACCATCTCCCTGGCCCGAACCGTCGCCATGTTCCTGGGCCGGCGAAAGACCACCATGAGCTATCCCGAGATCGGACGCTATATGGGGAAGAACCACTCGTCGGTCGTCCTTTCCGTCCAGCGCATGGAGCGGTTGCTCCGGGAAGGCGCGGACGTCGACTGGGCCGCCGCAGCCGGGCCGAAGTCCATGCCCGCCCGCGAGCTGGTGGAACTGCTGTCGCAACAGGTTTCCTGATCCCCGCCGGACGGCGCCGGCACAGGAACCACACGGACGGCCACGTAACGACATGGACGGAACGGTCCGGACAAGGATGTCCGGACCCTTTTTTTTGATGAGTCGCCAGTAGCCAGCATCCAGAGGCGGTTGTCCGGAGGCTACGGGCTACTGACTACCGGCTACTGGCTGCCAAGGACGTGGAGGTCTTCGGGCGGCAGCCAGGCGAGCAGTTCGGCGCCTTCGTCGGCGGGCAGGCCGTCGGCGGCGGAGTGGGAGAGGTGGGCGGTCAGACGGACCGGGCCGGTCATTTCGAACCGCAGGTAGCTGCCGCAGTCCTTCCGGGCGGCCAGGCGGAGGCGGATGGTGCTCTCGCCGTGCTCCGCCAGCCACTGGGCTGACGGCCGGGTGGACAGCAGGCGGAGGTTTTCCGGCCGAACGATCACCCGCAACTCGCCCTTGCAGCGCCCGATGACGCGGAGGCGGACGCCTGCATTGCCTTCGCCCACGGCGACCGTCGTCTGGCCCTCCATGTCGGCCGGCCCGATCGCCCGGGCGGGCAGGATGTTCTCGCACCGCATGAAGCGAGCGACAAACTCGTTGGCCGGGCGCCGGAGCAGGTCGCTCATCGTCCCCACCTGCTGAAGCCTGCCGTCCCGCAGCACGGCCGCGCGATCCGCGACCAGGAACGCTTCCTCCAGGTTGTGGCTGACGTGGACGGCGGTCAGTCCCAACCGGCGCTGGAGCGAGCGGAGCTGCGAGCAGATCTCCTGGCGGATGGCCTCGTCCAGGGCGCAGACCGGCTCGTCCAGCAGGAGGACCTTTCGCCTCAGCACCAAGGCTCGGGCCAGCGCCACGCGCTGCTTCTCGCCCCCGCTCAGGGCGGCCACCGACCGCCCCAGCAGCGATCCGATGCCCAGCATCTCCACCACCTCGTCCACCCGGCGCTTCACTTCGGCCTTGTCCAGCCGCTGGCGGCGAAGGCCGAATGCGATGTTGCTGTCCACCGAGCGATGGGGGAAAAGGGCATAGTCCTGCGGAACGTAGGCGATCTGGCGTTGGCGCGGCTCGAGCTGAGCCACGTCGCGCCCGCCCAGGACGATCCGCCCGGAGTCGATGCGGCGCAGCCCGCACAGGCACTCCAGCAGGACGGTCTTGCCGGAGCCCGGCGGGCCCAGCAGCACGAAGTACTCGCCCTCGCCGACGTGCAGGTCCACCTGCTGCAACGCGAACTGCCCCACGCCGTAGTTGACCTGTTTCACGTCGATCACAGCCGCAGCCCTCCCAGCAGCCGGATCACCGTCAGCGCCACCAGCGCCACCAGGATCATCAGCAGCCCCAGCGCCAGCGCGACCTCGACGTGCCCCACCGCCTGCTCCAGGAATACCGTCGTCGCCAACACCTCCGTCCGCCCGCGGAACGAACCCACCAGGATCAGCAGCGGCCCGAACAGCCCGAACGAGCGGGCCCAGGCGAGGATCGCGCCCGCCGCGATCCCGTTCCGCGCCAGCGGCAGGCTCACGTGCCAGAACGCCCCCATCCGCCCGCATCCCAGCGTCAGCGCCACGTTCTCCAGCCGCCGGTCCACGTCGTCAAACGCCGTGCGGGCCGAGCGGATCGCCAGGCTCGCCGAGACCACGAACTGACAGAGAATCACGCCCTTGCGCTGGAAGATGAACTCGATGCCCAGGTCGTCCTGGATCCACCGCCCCAGGCCGGTCTGCGAGAAGAACACCAGCAGCGTCAGCCCCACCACCAGCGGCGGAAAGACGATCGGCAGATCGATGATGCTGTCGACGACCACGCGCCCAGGAAAGTGAAACCGGCTGAGCGAGTAGCCCACGGGCACCGCGAACAGCACGCCCAGCGCCGCCGAAGCCAGGCTCGTCCACACGCTCAGCCACAACGCGTCAAGCACGTAGGACGAACTGAGCACCTTCCGGACGGCGGCCGCGTCCACATACAGCGCGTCGGCCACGATCAGCGCGGCGATGAACAAGGTGAACAGCGCAACGAAGAAGAACCCGCCCGCCGCAAAGAGTCGACCTTGCCACGAGCAGACCGCTGTCGTCGGTCGGGAGGCCTTTACCACGGCGCGATCGCTCCCATGACTGTCATGGATGGGTTCAACGGCTGCCCTCCGGCAGCTCGACGGAATACTTGTGCTTGCGAAACACCTCGCGTCCCTCGGGCGAGGCGGCAAAACGCAGAAACTCCGCGGCTGCCTCCGAGTTCTTGCTGACGGTCAGCACGGCGATCTCGACAGTCGAGATGACGTTCCGCTCATGCGGAATGGACACGGCCTGGGCGGACTCCTCATACATGGCCGCCACGGCGTCCCAGACGATGGCGACGTCGACCGTGCCCGTCTTGACCAGCGTGCCCAGTTCGTTGACGGTGAGCGACTGGAAGACGACGTTCTTCATCAGGTCGTCCCAGGAAAGCTTGTTCTTGTCCCAGATGCGGCGGGTCTGCAGGCCCACCGCGCACGCCTCGGGGTTGCCGATCGCAACCTTGATGCCGGGTTTGAGAAGGTCGTCCAGCGATCGGACGAACTTGGGATTGCCCTTGGCCACCAGGATGGTGGGGATGAAGTAGCAGGTGACGGCCCGCTGGCTGATCAGGCCCTCCTTTTGGGCCTGGTCTACATAGTGGCTCTCGCCGGGCATGTACAAGTCGCCGCGCCGGCTGATGCGGATGCGCGAGAGCAGGATCTCCGACCCGGCCGGATCGATCGACACGTGGCGCCCGGTGCGGCGCTCGAACTGGGCCGCCAGTTCCGCCGCCGGCGGCCGGATGCCCGCGCCGCAGTACAACAGCAGTTCCGCGGGCTTGTGCCCCTCTTGGGCGTTCTGGGCGGACCGGTCGTCGCCGCAGCCGGCCGCGCAAACCGCCACCGCGAAGGCCAACAGGGTTCCCGTCCACACTCGTGCGATCGATCTCATGGCAGTGTTCGTCCCGTCGCTCCGAAGGGTTGGCCTACTTGAAGTAGCCGCGCTGGCGGAAGATCTCCGGCCCGCGGCGCCGCGTGAACTCCATGAACCGCTTCATCGCCTCCGGCTGCTTGGAGTGCGACAGGCCCATCACGTGGACGGCGATCTCCTGGTCGTACTCGTAGGGTGTCTCGACGACGTCGGCGCAGTCGGCGAAGTTGCCCGCCACCGCCCGCCACATCACCACCGCGTCCACCACTTGCGTTTTGAGCAGCGTGCCCAGCTTCGAGTGCCCCCGCGTCAGCCGAGTGTCCACGTTCCTGAGCACCGCGTCCTTGATGCCCTTCTTCTCCAGCAGGGAGAAGACCATCTGCCCGGCCGTCGAGTACTGCGGGTCCGGCAGGGCGATCTTCAGGCCGGGCTTGGCCAGGTCCTCGAAGCTCTTGATGCCCTTGGGATTGCCCTTCTGCACCGCCACCGCCGGGGCCAGCGCCCCCACGGTCACGTGGTCGGCCAGCGCGTTGGCCTGGCGCACATAATCCAGGTACGGGTCATGCGTGACGAACAGGTCGCCCTTGTGGGCCGTCTTGACCAGCGGCAGGAGGTCTTCGCTCTCGCCGGTGGACAGGGCCACCGGAATACCCGTTTCGCGGGTAAACTCCTCGCACAACGTCTTGACCGGCTCGAGGAACGACGCGCCGGTCAGCATCACCAGTTCCCCCGTGGCAGGCTGGGTGGCTGGCGGGGCCTTGCCCTTGTCGCAGCCGGTTATCATCATCCCCGCCGCCAGGATGCACACGATCGCTTCGCGGAGCATCAATCCACCGTCCTTTCGTTGCAGAACCGAATCTTCGCCATAGGCCCGAGACGAGTCAAGCGCATTCGGCATGCGGGGACCCGGGCGGGCTTTCGGCTGGGCGCCGCACCGCGTGCGCCTTGGATGCGGGTTTGATTTGAACGCCCGCCGGCTACGCGGTACGATTCAGGAGACGGCCTGGTGGCCGGCTGGCTTAACACGAGGACGACTCATGGCAGGAACATCCGGGCGATGGCGGGCGGCGGCGATGGCGGCCGTGCTCGTTGCGGGCGGGCTGGCGTACGCCTGCGACACCCCCGTCTTTCAGTACGCCCTGGAGCGGTGGTTCCCCGACCCCTACCCGGCGTTGGTCTTCCACAAGGGCCCGCTCTCGCAGGCCGACCAGAAGCTCCTCGAACGCTTCCGCGAGGCCGCGTACGCCGAGCAGTGCAACCTGCACGTTGTGGACGTCAACACCGAGGAGGAACTGACCGGGCGCATCCGCGACGTCTATGAGCGCCACCGTCAGGCCGACCTGCCTCACGTCGTCGTTCTGTATCCCGAGCGGTCGTTCGCCCAGGGCGACCTGTGGTCGGGCAAGCTGGACTCCGCCGCCCTGGACGCCCTGGTCAACTCGCCCGCCCGACGCGAGATCGCCCGGCGCATCCTGCACGAACGTCACGTGGCCGTGTGGCTGTTGCTGGAAAGCGGCAACAAGGAGGCTGACGACAAGGCCGCCAAGACGCTGGCCGACACGCTGGCGGAGGTGCCCAAGGCGTTTCGCGAGGCTGGGCTCCTGCCGCCCGAGCCGACGACGCAGCCCGCCGACGTCCCGGATGACGATGAAGACCGCCTTGCGGCCCGATCGCAGGCCATCGGCGGGCCGCCCCAGCCCAAGCCGTTCAAACCCACCTTCTCCCTCCTGCGGCTCTCACGACAGGACCCCGCCGAGCGGTCGTTCGTTCGCGTTCTGGCCGGGACGGACAAGGGACTCCTGGGGGCCGACGCGGTCAAGCAGCCGATGATTTTCCCCATCTTCGCGCGGGGGCGGGCCCTGGGCGTTCTGGTGGGAGAGGGTATCGAGTCGGAGAACATCCTGTACGCCTGCGCCATCCTCGTGGGCCCCTGCGCCTGCGAGATCAAACACCAGAACCCCGGCGTGGATCTGCTGTTCACCGCCAACTGGCCGCTGGCGCTGGGCGTGGGGTCAGACCTGATCGAGGAGGTCGGCCTGCCAACGTCGCCGCCAGCCACCCAGCCCGCCACGGCCCCGGCCGAACCCCGCGAGGCGCTCTCGCTCTGGGCGACCACCCGGCCGGCCACCCGGCCCGCCGCTGACCAGGGCGGGCTGGACCCGATCTATCGCAATGCCGCAGCCGCCCTGGCCATCGCCCTGACCCTGGCCGTCCTGGGCGGGCTCTGGGCGCGACGCCGTGCCCGGAGGATCGCGCCATGATGACCCTGAGGCGGCTGCTCTGGCGCGAGATCCTCCATCGGCGCCTGCATTTCGCCGGCTGCGTGCTGGCGGTGGCGGCCGCCGTCGCCTGTTGCGCGGGCACGGTGCTGCTGCTGCGGTCCTTCGACCTCCAGACCGAGTCCATCCTGGCCGACAAGCGCCAGGCCAGCGCCGACGCCTGGGCCCAGTTCCAGGACGAGATGCGAAAGGACATGCTCAAGCTCGGCTTCAACCTCATGATCCTCCACCGCGAGCACAACCTCTCGGACCCCGAGGCCCAGGCCCGCACGCTCAGCGAGGACTACGCCCAGAAGCTCGCCCAGGCCAAGCCCAACACCATCAACCACGTCCTGCCCTTTCTTCAGCAGAAGTTCTGGTGGCCCGAGCGCAACCGCTGGGTCACGCTCATGGGCACCACCGGCGAGGTGTACATCAAGAGCTCCCAGCAGAAGCCCATGCTCCAGGCTGTACCCCAGGGCGGGGCCATCCTCGGCTATGCCATCCACAAGGGACTCGCCCTGGCCGAGGGCGACATGATCGAGATCGACAAGCGGACCTTCCGCGTCCGCCAGTGTCTGCCCAAGCGGGGCTTTGACGAGGACGAGCGAGTCTACGTCCCGCTGCGGGCGGCCCAGGAGATGCTCAAGAGGCCCGCCCAGATCACCGGCATCCTCGCGGTCAACTGCCACTGCGGCGACCCCGAGGACCTGCTCAACATCCGCAGCGAAGTCGCCCGCGTCCTGCCCGACACGCAGGTGATCGAGCACCATAGCAAGTTGCTGGCCCGGGCTGAAGTCCGCTCCAAGTCCGCCCGCGAGGCTGACCGGGAGATCGAACGTCAGGCCGCCACCCGGGCGGAGCTTCGCCGCAGCCGCCTGAGCTACGGCGCCCTGCTCGTGCCCCTGGGCGCCCTGGGCGGGGCGATCATCCTGGCCCTGCTGACGTTCGAGAACGTCAACCGCCGGCGGATGGAGATCGGCATCCTGATGGCGCTGGGCCTGACCGGCGGACGCATCCAGGCAGTCTTCCTGGCCAAGGCCGGCGTCTCCGCGCTGGTCGGCGCCTTGGCAGGCTATGCAGCCGCCCTGGCCGGCGTGGCTACGTGGGCGCCCGGCGCGGGTGGCCTGGCTGCGCTGGCCGAGCCCGTTCTGCCGCTGGCGTGCGCGGGGGGAGCGATCCTGCTGAGCCTGGCGGCAAGCTGGGCGCCGGCGCAGCTCGCCGCGGGCATGGACCCCGCCGTCGTTCTGCTCCAGGAGGGTGCCTGACATGGTCGTCACCGGCAGCGATCTGGTCCGAACCTACGGACAGGGCGACCGCACTGTGCGGGCCCTGGACCGCGTCTCGCTGGCCGCCGATGCGGGCGAGTTCGTCGTCGTCCGCGGGCCCAGCGGTTGCGGAAAGACCACGCTGCTGCTCACGCTCGGCGGGCTCCTGGCGCCCCAGGGCGGGCACGTCGAGTTGGCCGGGCAGGACCCCTACGCCCTGTCACCGCAGCGCCGGGCCGAGTTGCGGGCCACGCAGGTCGGCTTCGTCTTTCAGCAGTTCTACCTTGTGCCCTATCTCAGCGTGCGCGACAACGTGCTGTGCGCAGCCCTGGCGGCCGGCAATGCCTCCCACGCCCAGCGCCGCGCCGATGAGCTGATCGAGCAGATGGGGCTGACCAGCCGCCGCGACCACCGCCCGGGCGAGCTGTCCACGGGGGAGAAGCAGCGCACGGCCCTGGCCCGGGCGATGCTCAACCGCCCGCCGCTGCTGCTGGCGGACGAACCCACGGGCAACCTGGACGAGGCCTCCGCCCAGGCCGTCATGGACGCGCTGAGACAGTACGCCGCCTCCGGCGCCGCCGTCGTGCTGGTCACCCACGATCCCCGATGGGACCGCCAGGCAGGACGGACGGTGCGAATGGAATACGGACGCGTCGTTGAGTAAGAAGAGAAGTTCCAACAGAGGAACTCTCAATCCTGCCTGCCGGCAGGCAGGTCTCAATGGTCAAGGGAACGGCCGGGCGATCAGCGGCAACGCACGGCCTTTCGTCCCGTTGATCGTTAAGGAACCGATCCACTTGGAAATTGAAGATTGAACGTTGGCTGTTGCATCTTCTCTTTTCAGTCCAGAGAAAGGACCAGTCCATGAGCGAGAGGGTCTTGACGATCACGGCCCTGCTGGGCGGCCTGCTCGCTCCGTTGCCCGCCGCCGGACCGCAGGACCTCGCCCGCGAGGCGATCCGGACGTCCGGCGTGCAGGGCGGGCTGGTCGTCCACCTCGGTTGCGGCGACGGCAAGCTCACCGCCGCCCTGCGGGCGGGCGACGCGCTGGTCGTGCAGGGCCTGGAGAGGGACCCGGCAGCCGTGGACAAGGCCCGCGCCCATGTCCGTGCGCTGGGGCTCTATGGACCCGTCTCGATCGGCCGCTGGGACGGCGGCCGCCTGCCCTACGCGGAGAGCCTGGTCAACCTGCTTGTCGTGGACGACGCCGCCCGCGCCGGGCGGGACGAACTGCTCCGCGTGCTCGCCCCCGGCGGGGTGCTGTTGGAGCGGCAGGACGGCAAGTGGCGACGAACCGTCAAGCCGCGCCCCGCCGACATCGGCGAGTTCACCCACTTTCTCGGCGATTCGGGCAACAACGCCGTCGCCCGCGACACCCAGGCGGGTCAGCCGCGACGCCTGCAGTGGCTGGCCGACCCGCTCTGGCTGCGCACCCACGAGATCCCTTCCGGCGTGCAGGGCCTGGTCGCCGGCGGCGGGCGGGTCTTCTACATTCACGACGAGGGCCTGGTCGGCATCGCCGACCAGCGACTGCCAGAGCGATGGGCCCTCTACTGCCGCGACGCCTTCAATGGCAAGCTCCTGTGGCGACGGCCCGTGGGCCCCTGGGGCTGGACCGAGTGGGCCCGCGCCCGCATGGAAGACAAGGACTGGACCGTCCTGTCCGGCCTGCGGACCATCGTGCCCGACGAGAACCAGCGCCGCCTCGTCGCCGACGGCGACCGTCTCTACACCACCCTTGGCTACCTCGCCCCGCTGTCCATCCTGGACGCGGCCACCGGGGAAGTCCTCCACACCGTCAAGGACACCTCGCCGGCCCGCCAGATCGTCGCCGCCGACTCCCTGGTGATCGTCTATTCCCAATCCAGGGCGGAGCAGCACGAGGAAGCCAAGCCGCTCGACAAGAAAGCCAAGGGCAAGAAGGCCAGGCCTGTCCGCTCCGATGCCGACGGCGGATCGCTGCGGGCCGTCAACGCTCAAACCGGCCAGATCCTCTGGCACAAGGACATCCCCGCCTTGCGCGGGCTGGACCTCGCTCTCTGCCAGGGACGTATCGTCTACCAGGCCGGCGGCTCGCTCTGTTGCCTGAACGCCAGGAGCGGCAAGGAACTCTGGCAGGTCCAGCCGAAGGTCCGCGTCGCCCGCACGATGGTGGCGGCGCAGGGCGCCGTCGTGCTCCACGGCGGGCAGACGCTCGAAGCCCGCGGCCTGGATGACGGCAAGGCCCTGTGGGACCACGACGCCCGGCCCGGGGTTGGCATCGGCACATGCGACCTGTTCATCATTCGCGGCGTGGTCTGGCCCGGCGTGCAGATGGTCGACGCCGACCGCAAGCCCGCCAAGAGGGCCGAGAATGGCCTGGCCGTCGGCTACGACTTGCGGACCGGAAAGCCAATGAAGGAAGTCTTCGTCGGCGAGTTGTTCAGCCCCGAGCACCACCACCGCTGCTATCGTAACAAGGCCACCGACCGTTTCATGATCACCTCGTACGAGGGGGCCGAGTACCTCGACGTCCAGGGCAGCGACCACGGGCAGAATAATTTCGTCCGCGGCGCGTGCAGGTACGGCATGCTGCCCGCCAACGGCCTGCTCTACTCCCCTCCCGACCAGTGCTTCTGCCAGCCGGGCGCCAAGCTGCTGGGCTTCAACGCCCTGGCCCCGCGAGCGGATAAGCCGCCCGCCGAGACCAGCCACGACCAGCGCCTCCAGCGAGGAGCAGCCTTCGCGGACGCGAGTGCCGCCAAGGCAGACGACCCGGCCTCGCCCGCCGACTGGCCCACGTTCCGCGCCGACGCCGCCCGCCACGGCTCGACGCCGGCCGGCGTGCCCGCCGAGCTGTCGGAGGCCTGGCGCGTCAAGCTCGGCCGGGGCCTGACCGCGCCCGTCGCCGTTAACGACCGCGCGTACGTCGCTTCCGCCGACGCCCACACCGTCCACGCCCTGGACCTGACCACGGGGCGGACCGTGTGGTCCTTTGTCGCCGGCGGGCGCATCGACTCGCCCCCTACCGTTCACGGCGCGCTGCTGTTGTTCGGCTCGGCTGACGGGTTCGTCTACTGCCTGCGCCGCAGCGACGGCGCATTGGCCTGGCGGTTCCAGGCCGCCCCGGCCGTCCGTCTCATCATGGCCCGCGAGCAGGTCGAGTCGGCCTGGCCGGTCCACGGCAGCGTGCTCGTCCGCGACGGCGTGGCCTATTGCACGGCCGGGCGGTCCACGTACATCGACGGCGGAATCCGCCTCTGGGGGCTGGACATCTCCACCGGCAAGATCCTCCACCGCGGCCTGCTGTATGGCCCCCAGCCCGACGGCAAGGACGTAAAGCGAGACCTGGCCTTCTTCATCCGCGGGGCCAACTGCGACGTGCTGACGGCTGAGGGCGACGCCATCTATATGCGTCAGAAGAAACTCACGCCCGAACTGAAGGAGATCGTCGTCGAGCCGGTCTCCAACAAGGGCGAGAGCGATGTCGGGCGGCACGTCTTTTCGACGGCTGGGCTGCTCGACAGCTCCTGGTACAACCGCACGTTCTGGATGTACGCCAGCCGATGGCCGGGCTTCCAACTCGCCAACCAGGCCCCCAAGTCCGGGCAACTGCTGGTGGTGGACGACAAGGCCACCTACGCCGTCAAGGTTTTCTACCGTCGCAACCGCCATAGCACGATGTTCTTCCCCGCCCGCGAGGGCTATCTGCTGTTCGCCGACCGCAACGAGAACGAACCGCAGATCGTCGGCGATAAGGGCGCCCGCAAGCCCATCCCCTGGCTGCCGCAGACGGAGTTCCTGTCGTCCAAGGGCGTCCGCAAGCTCGACGCCGCGGACTTCGGCGTGGACAAGGGCATGGGCTACACTCGCGCCGAACCGCCTCTCTGGACCACCTGGGTGGACTTCCGCGTCCGCGCCATGGTCAAGGCAGGCGACAAGCTGCTGGCCGCCGGCCCGCCCGACGTGCTCGACGAGAAAGACGCCTACGCCGCCTTCGAGGGCCGAAAGGGCGCCAAACTCGTCGCGATCTCGGCCAAGGACGGCAAGCCCCTGGCCACGCGGCTCCTCGACAGCCCGCCCGTCTTCGACGGCATGATCGCCGCCCGCGGGCGGGTGCTGGTCTCGCTCGAGGACGGCAGCCTGCTGTGTCTGGCGGGGAAAGACTAAGTCCGCCGCAGAGGGCGCGCAGAGGTTGCTTCTTTGTCTTGTTGTTGGTAACTCGTATCTGGCCGGAGAACACTCGGCGGGAGATATGCGATGAGAAGTTCCGTACTCGTTTGGGTCCTGGCGGTTCTGGCAGCAGCGGCTTCGGCCGAGACTATCGTGGTCCCCGCGGCGCAGATGTCGGACCGGGACCAGCGCGTCGTGCCGGCCGATGGGAAGTATGACGGCCTGGCCGTCTGCCACGGCGCGGGAGGGTTCGAGGAATGGACCGCCCGCATTCCCGCGGTTGGGGCGTACTTTGTCCACGTCCGCTACTGCTCGGGCAACTCCCGTCCGTGCGCGCTTACCCTGGGCGGGGTGAAGCAGCCGGGCCAGGTGCTCAAGGGCCGCACCGGCGGCTTCCTTGCCGCCAACCTGACCTGGGAAACCTGGGGCCCGTTCCAACTCGACAAGGGGCCGCTGAAGATCCGCCTGGACACCCGCGGACTCATGCCCCACTTCCTGGGGCTGGTCATCTCGACCGACAAGAAGCAGCCCGATCCCAAGCTGCTGCCCGCCCCGAAGATCGTCCGCCCCGCCCCGTCGCCGCGCGGGGCGGTCAGCAATGAACCGCCGCCTCCGCCGAATGATCCGGGCGTTCTGGCGGCCAACCGCCAGGCCGTGCGGAAACTGATCGGCGCCGATGAGATCGTCTTCATCAAGCGCATCACGTACACTTCGAACCACTACTACACCGAGTATCTCAACTCGCGATGGGCGCCCGGCGGCGGCATCTTCGTGCTCTCGTTGATCGACGGCTCGCAGCGCCAGATCGCAAGCGAGCTTCAGGGCGGGGTCTTCGGGCGAATGGACCTCTCGTTCGACGCGAAGAAGGTCCTCTTCGACTGGAAGCGGTCGAAGGACGAGGGCTACCGGATCTACGAGGTGGGCATCGACGGCACGGGCCTGCGCCAGGTCCTGCCGCCCCCGCCGGACGAGGCGGAACTGGTCAAGAGATACCACCTGGACTACCACAACGGCACCGACGACATGCACCCCTGCTACCTGGCCGACGGGGGCATCGCCTTCGTCTCCACCCGCTGCCAGGCCAGCACGCTGTGCAACGGGGCCGACGCGTTCACCACGCCCGTGCTGTTCCGCGTGAACGCCGACGGTCACAACCTCCGCCAGCTCAGCTTCGGCGCCCTGAGCGAGTTCAGCCCTGCGTTGCTTCCCGACGGGCGGATCCTCTACTCCCGCTGGGAGTACGTGGACAAGGGCGCCGTGGCCGCCAAGTGCATCTGGGCCATGCGGCCCGACGGCAGCGCGTCGGAGGAAGTCTACGGAAACGACATCGACTTCCCCACGACCATGGTGCAGGCCAGGCCCATCCCCAACGCGCCGGGCCAGTACGTCTTTCTCGGCTGCCCGCATTACCCGCAGAACGCCCTAGGCACCATCGTGCGGATCGACATGAGCCAGCCCATCCGCACCGACGAGCCGATGACCTACATCACGCCCGAGGTCAAGCTGCTGGCCGAAGGCGGCTGGCACTTCCAGGACGGCGCGTCGGACAGGATGATCGTGGACCGAGGCGGGAATGGGCCGCTGTACCGCGACCCCTGGCCGATCGACCCGGAGCACTTCCTGGCCGCTCACAAGCCGCGAGGCTACGGCTCGGCCTACGCGCCCAGCGGCTACGGACTGTACCTGGTCACGGCCTCGGGCAAGGTGGAACCCTTCCATCGCGAGGCGGATATCTCCTGCTGGCAGCCGATGCCGCTGGCGCCGCGCCCGCGCCCGCCGGTGATGGTCTCGGAGGCCGACGCGCAACTGGCGGCGCAAAACCAGGCCCGGTGCGTTGTGACAGACGTCTACCAGGGCCTGGAGGGCGTCGAACGCGGGTCCATCCGGCACATCCGCGTCCTGGAGCAGATCCCCCGCCCCTGGCGGGCTCGCCGCCCGGGAAACCGCGGCAGCGACTGCTACGACCAGCAGTACGCCGTGGTCTCCAAGGACACCGCCCTCGGCCTGAAGGTCCAGCACGGCGTGGTGCCGGTGGAGTCCGACGGCAGCGCCCATTTCGTCGTGCCCGCCAACGCCAACATCTTCCTCCAGGTGCTGGACGAGAACTACCTCGCCGTCCAGACCGAGCGGACGTTCGTGAACTTCATGCCCGGCGAGACCCGCTCGTGCATCGGCTGCCACGAAACCCCGCGCAGCGCCCCCGCGCCCCTCGGCGCGCCGCCGCTGGCCCTTCGCCGCGAAGCCTCGCTGCCGGGCCCCCAGCCGGGCGAGACCTCCGCTCGCCGACCGCTCCACTACCCCAGCGACGTCCAGCCGGTCCTGGACCGCCACTGCGTCAAGTGCCACAACGAGAAGGACACGCAGGGCGGCCTGGACCTCACCGGCCGGCCCACGCAGTTCTTCTCGGTCTCGTACGAGAATCTCATCACCGAGCGACGCAGAGGACGGACGGATCGCCGCGAGCCCGACCTCGTGCCCACCATCGGCGAGAACCACCCCAAGACCGGCAACATCCACTACCTGCCCGCCAGGAGCCTCGGCTCGCACAACAGCCTCCTGATTGCCATGCTCGTCCCGGACAAGGTGCATATCCAGGGCGACAAGGACCGCCTGGACCGGCTGGCCAAGCTCGTCAAGGCCCACCGCGAGGTCCGCCTCCAGCCCGCGGAACTGTTGAAGATCTCCAACTGGGTGGACACCAACGCCCAGTACTACGGATCGTACTTCGGGCGGCGGAATCTCCGCGACAAGGACCACCCGAACTTCCGACCCGTCCCGACCTGGGAATCGGCCATCGGCATTCCGCCCTTGCCGGAAGACCAGAGATGAAACCACCGCCATGCGGCGACGGTTATCCCCGGCGTGGCACGGATTGAACAGAAAGGCACTCGCTCACTGAAAGGGCATCCGATGCGAACCGTCGTCTACCTGCTGCTGATTGCCCTGGCCGCCCCGCTCGCCCTGGCCCAGGACATCCTCAAACACGAGTGGAAGAAGGACAAGGACTGCGCCAGCCTCGTCGTCGGTGGGCAGACGGTGTACACGTACAAGTTCGCGGCCGACGAGGGCTATCCGTACATCCACCCGGTGAGCGTTATCGGCGGCCCGGTGCTGTCGGCCTTTTCCCCGGCCGACCACAAGTGGCACCGCGGGTTGTGGTGGTCGTGGAAGTTCCTCAACGGCGTGAACTACTGGGAGTTCGCCAAGTCGGGCAAGCCGGACGGCCAGACGCGCCGCACCAGCGAGGCCGTCATGGACACCGACAAGTCGGGGGCGATGTCGGTGATCTTCGACCTGGAATACTCCAGGGACGGCGTGGTCCTGCGCGAGGGGCGCTGCCTCCTGTTGCACCCGCCGCGGGCCGACGGCAGCTACGCCATCGATTGGGCCTCCACCTTCTCCGCAAAGGACAAGGACGTGGTCTTCGAGCGGACCGACCCGGCCAAGGCGTCCTGGGGCGGCTACGGCGGGCTGGGCTTCCGCGCGGTCAAGAGCATCCGGCAGATCAACGCCATCGACAGCGAGGGCCGCTCGGGCAAGGCCCAGACCCACGGCAAGGAGGCCCGCTGGATGGACTTCAGCGGCGTGTTCGGCGAGAAGGGCGAAAAGGACGCGCCCGCGGGCGTGGCCATCTTCGACCACCCGCAGAACCCCCGCAGCCCCACGCCGTGGTACGTCGCGGATAGTCCGGGCATGGCCTACTTCGCGCCGGCCTTCCTGTTCAAGCAGCCCTTCACGCTTAAGGCGGGCGAGTCATTCACGCTGCGGTACCGCGTGCTGGTCCACCCGGGGATGGGTGACAAAGATGCCCTGGAGAAGGAGTACCGGGCGTTCGCGAAGTAGGACGGCGACTGTCACGGGCAGAGTGAACCGTCGCCGTCGACTCGCCGCGCGGAATGTCTACGCTCGTGGCGCCCCAGTGGGCGTCTTGCCCGGTCCGACTGGTTGGCGACTGCTCGGGTTGTGCTGCCAAGGCCTTGCCGGTACAGTATTGCCTGGCGGCCCAGAGGGGCCGCAGGCATCGTTGTGACTGTCTATGCACAAGTGGATGTCAACTTCAGCCGTGGTCATGGCCCTGCTGGCGGGCTGCAACGGCCCTCCGCCCGAGCAGGGGCTGCGAATGCTCGCGGAGGGCCAGCGTCTTCTCCAGGCCGGGCAGAACCGCCAGGCCATGGAGCAGGCCGATCACTTCCTCCGCGAGTTCTCCCACACCACGCGGGCGGACCAGGCCTATTATCTCCGCGGCGAAGCACGTTTCCGCGAGCGGCAATATGAGACCGCCGAGGCCGATTTCCGCAAGGCTCTGGATCTCACCGGCGATCGCCGCCTTCGGGGCAACGTCAATGCCGCCCTGGGCGAACTGGCCCAGCGTCAGGAACGGATGAACTCCGCGCTGGTCTACTACACTTCCGCCCTGGCCAATCTCGAGGCGTCCGAACCGCCCGCCGACGCGGTGGGCTATCGCCTGGGCGAGGTCCGCCAGGCCATGGGACGATGGGAGCAGGCCGACGAGGCCTTTCACCGCGTTATCCATGCCTTCGCCGGCAGCGACGCCGCCCGCCTGGCCGGGCAACGCGTTAACGCCCGCGCCTGGACCGTGCGGGCCGGCGCCTTCGACAACCACCAAGCCGCCGTCGCCCTGGCCCGTCAACTCCAGCAGAGCAAGATCCAGGCCCAGGTGCAGGCCGTCTTCACCCGCAAGGGCCCGTTGCACGTCGTTCAGGTCGGGCGCTTCCCCGATCGTGCCCAGGCCCAGGAACGACTCGACCAACTCCGCCCGCTGGTGCCCAAGGCCGAACTGGCCGTCACGCAGTAGGGCCGGCCACCGGTCCCGCCGGCTCGTGAGGACCGCCCCCCGCCAGCCCGCCCGGTAAATTCCCCTATCGCTTTCCCAAAGTCACCCCTTTGACTGTCCGATAGTCGTAGATAAGCAGGACGGTTACAGGATGACTCCGTGCCAACGACAACGTGACTGCCGACAACACCAGGGCGCCATTCCCCTGTCCGGCCTGCGCTGGCTGGCGGGGGCGGCCGTCTTGTTGGCGCTCAGCGGCTGCGACAAGAAGCCCGCCGTCCAGCCGACGCTGCCGCCGGAGTTCTACCAGCCGGTCAAAACCGTGCAGGAAGTGCCGGTCGCCCACATCGTGCGGCGCGACTACCGTCTCCGCGAGGGCGACCAGCTCGAGATCATCTACCACGTCCGCCACCAGAAGACCAACTCGTACCGCATCCAGCTCCAGGACGTGATCGATATCCGCTTCCCCTTCCACGCCCAGCTCAACCAGACGTCGCAGGTACAGTCGGACGGGACGCTCCAGCTCGACCTCATCGGGGCGATCAAGGTGTTTGACCGCACCATCGAGGACGTCCAGGACGACCTGATCCGGCGGTACGCCAAGTACATCAAGAACCCCGTGCTGACGGTGAGCTTCAAGCAGTCCAACGTCAAGATCGCCGAGCTGAAAGAGGCCATCCGCACCGCTCCCCGCGGTCAGAGCCGCCTGGTCCCCATCACTCCCGACGGCACGATCTCGCTGCCCTTCATCGCCGACATGCGGGCGGCCGGACGAACCATCTCCGAAATGCACACCGTGCTAAACGACGCCTACCAGAAGATCGGGCTGAGCGAACTGGAGGTCACGGTGAACGTGCAGCAGGTGGCCCCGCTGCGGGTGTTCGTGCTGGGCGAGGTTCGCCAGAGCGGCGCGGTGCTCAACCGCGAGGGGTCCGCCTCGGCCCTGACGGAGATTTCGCTGCTTCAGGCGGTCGCCCAGGCGGGCAGCTACATCTCGCCGCGGGCCGAGCTGAGCAAGGTCATGCTGGTGCGGCGGCGGCACCTGCCGCGCCCGCAGGTCGTCATCGTCAACGTCCACCAGTTGCTGGAGAACCGCGCCCGCCTGGCGGGGCAGGCCGTGGTCGCCGACTCCTCCCTCTACCGCTACGACATCTGGCTGGAAGACGGCGACATCATCTACGTGCCCACCAGCGAGATCGCCCGTCGGGCCGACTACATCGACTACGTCTGGACCCGCGGCATCCGCGCGGTCCTCGGGACCAATACAAGCGTGAACTACGACATGGGCGACGCGGTCAACTTCATCAAGCCGTAGAGAAGACGCACCATGGCCGACTCCTATACAAACAGAACGCTTCGCGAGATCGTGCGGGTGGTAGCCGCCCGCTTCGTCGGCATGGCGTTGATCGTGTTCACGGTGGTGGCCGCGGTCGCCCTGGCCACGTGGCAGGCCCCCCGGACCTATCGCAGCCAGGTCCGCCTGCTGGCCAAGCCTTCCGGCATGGGCAATCCCCTCGAAAGCGACATCTCCAGCCTCCGCGAGCAGGTCTCGCTCTTCGTGGCCACGCAGCGAGAGATCATCCTCTCCGACTACGTGCTGGCCTCCGCCCTGCTGACGCTTGAGGGCAAAGAGATGCCCAAGGCGGGCAACCTCGACCCCAAGGCTCTGGCCGACTGGGACCGCCTGGTCCGCCAGTACATCGTCGGCGACGACGCCGCCGGCGAGGACGGGCACGCCGCCTACCTCGCCCGTGTCGCCAGACGAGTCGAGATGGTCACCCCAGGTGGACCGGACTCCACCTTCAGCCAGACCCTCATCATCCGCGTTGACTGGCCCGAGGAAAGCACTCCCTCCGCCAAGGCCGCCATCGAACGCACCGGGCTGAGTTCGCGTGAACTGGCCGCTCGGCGGGCGCACGACATGGCCGCCGCGCTCGTCAACGCCTACACCGCCCGCTACACCCGCCTGGAGAGCGAGCGCAGCAAGGCCGCCAGCGCGTTCCTGACCAACCAGGCTCTCCACGCCGCCAGAGCCGGACTCGACCAGGCGGCGGAGGACCTGGAGAAGTTCATCGCCATCGTCAAGGGCGATCTCCTGTCCATCATCAACCTCACCACCCGATACGCCGCGGGCACCGAAACGGGAGTGGCCAGCCTCTCGACCAAGTTCCAGGCCGAACGAGACAAGATCGAGGAGCGGTTGGCTGAGGTCCAGGCCCTCATGAAGGTCGTCCAGACTGAACTGGCCAAGCCGCCCGCCGACATCGCCGTGCCGGACGCGGTGGCGGCCCAGAACCAATCGGTCACCGCCCTTGAGGCCAAGATCGTCTCCCTGAAGCTCCAGATCAATCAGCTCGAGTCCCGCTTCACCAGCGAGTACCGCGAACTGGTCGACTCCAAGACCGAGATGCAGGCCGCCCAGAAGGAACTCGCCCGCGAGATGCGGAGGCAGGAGGAGCGGCTGACCCAGGAGTTGGCCGTCCTGACCGCTCGGCGCAACAACCTCGACAAGACCGTGCAGGACTACCGCAGCCGGGCCGACGCGCTGGCCACCAAGGCCGCCCAGTACGAGCGACTCCGAGAGGCCCTGGCCTCCGCGCAGTCGATCTACGAGGCCGAGCAGAAGCGAGTCGTCTCCGCCGCCACCGCCGAGAAGCTGGCGGCCATGCCCGTGCTGGTCAGCGAGCTCGACGCTCCCTCCCTGCCCGAGGCCAAGAACCCTCGAAAGCCGGTCATGTGGATCAACATGCTGGTGGCCGTCGTGGCGGCTGTCGTGATGGCCCTGGTCTATGCCTTCCTGGCCGACCACTTCGACCACTCGCTCAAGAGCATCGACAACGCCGAACGGTATCTCGGCGTGCCGGTTCTGGCCTCGGTGCCCAAAATCGGCGGACCCGTGATCCGCCTGCAGGGGTCCTGACAGATGGCCCACGACGAAGACGACAACCCGACCGCCCCCGCCGACGACGCCCAGCCCAGGCAGGACGCGCCGGCTGATACGGGCCTCCAGACGGCCCAGGCGGAGGCGTACGACGCCTCCGCCGGCGAGAACGCCTCGCCGCTCATGCACCCGCGGGCCGACGAGGTCTTCCGCGGCCTGTGGGCCTCCCTGTTCTACTCCAAGCGGGCCACCGGGCGAAGCGTGCTGATCTGCTCAGCCGACCGCGCCGAGGGCGCCAGCACGGTGGCGGCCGCCCTGGCATTGGCGGGCAGCACGCCCGCCGGAGTCGCCCGCGTCGCCCTGGCCGACTTCAATCTCCGCCGCCCCGCCCTCCACAAGTTGCTGGGCCTGCAGCCCGGCCCCGGACTGGCCGAGGTCGCCACCGGGCAATTGCCCATCGAGGCCGTCGTCCAGTCCGTCAGCCCCGGGTTGGACCTGTATGCCGCCGGCAACGTCAAGCACCGGGCCCTGGACGTCCTGCGCAGCGGCAAGCTCGCGGACCTGACGACGACCCTGGCCGGGGCGTATGACAACCTGCTCATCGACGTCGCGCCGGTTAACCACTTCCCCGACGCCCAGGTGCTGGCGGGGATCATCAAGGACGTGTTGCTGGTCAGCCACAGCGAGCGCACTCCCCGTGAGGCCGTCGCCCAGGCCAAGAAACGCATCGAGGCCGGCGGCGGACGAGTCATCGGGCTGGTGCTCAACCTGAGAACCTTCCCCATCCCCAGGTTCCTCTACCGCCGGGTGTAACCGTGTTGGTCGTGGGCCAACAGAAGATCGAGGTCGTCTCGCTGGGCGCGGTGGTCCTCCTGATCGCCCTGGCCACCGCGGCCGCCCTGGCCTGGCCCGCCCTGAATCCCTGGGCGTTCCTCATCCCCACAGGCGCCGCCCTGGCCTTGTTCTGGGCGGCCCGCTGGGAGATCACCGCCCTGGCCTGGCTGTGGATCTACAGCCACGGCATCCTGGACTGGCCCGACTGGAAGATCGACCTGGCCGGCTTCTTCAACCTCACCGTACCGCGGTTGATCTTCCTGGCGGCGCTGCCGATCTTCGGCCTGCACTTCCTCTCGCGTCGCGGTCGGATCCGTCTGGACCGCGGCATCCTGTGGGCCATGCTGGCGCTGCTGTTCTACTGCGGCGTCAGCGCGTCCTTTGCGGGCTGGCGGGCGGCCACGTATGACGTCGCCACCGCCCCCTACTACCGCTTCCTGGGCTCGATGCTCTTTCCGTTCCTGATGTTCTTCCTGGTCTACAACACCATCCGCGACGAGCGGCAGATCTACTGGGCCCTGGGGGCCATGGTGGTCTACGGGTGGTACGCCCTGTACATCAGCTACCTTCAGTACGCCGCCAACCTGGGCTGGGCGTCGGCCCGGGAGTTCATCTGGCCCAAGTACATCAACGACTCGACCTGGGGCATCCACTTCGATCGTTCCCGCGGTGCGTTCGCGGGCTCGCCCCCGCAGGCCTTCCTGCTGGTCTGCCTGTTCTACGTGGACCTGTTCCTCATCCAGAAGCTCAAGGAGCACTCGATCTACCGAACGGTGCTGGCCTTGCAGGCGATCCTCACGCCCCCGGCGATCTTCTTCACCGGCCTGCGGAGCGGGTACCTGGCGTTCCTGCTCTGCGGAATCATCTGGTGCGCCACCGCCCTGCGCCATCGCCTGGGCCTGGCCAAGATGACCCTGGCGGGCCTGGCCCTGTTCGTGATAGCGGCGGTGTCGTGGGAGCGGCTGACCGGCGGCGACCGCATGAAGGGCGGCCTGGCCCAGAAAAGCCCCATCGTCTCGCGACTCATCCTGCTGGAACAGACCTGGGAGATCGTCCGTCAGAAGCCCCTCTTCGGCGTGGGGTTCGGACACTTCGTCGACGCCCAGCAGCAGCTCGAGCGCGATCCGGGCAGCCTGGCCGGCATGAGCTACGGGGCCCTGGTCGAGCACAACCTGTTCCTGAACATGCTGGCCGAGACCGGCGCGGTCGGGCTGGCCCTGACCGTGCTCATCCTCATCCTGCTGGTGCGGCAGTCCATCCGCCTTTTCGTCAAGCTGCCCCCAGACGTGCCCGGGCCGCTGTCGCGGATGTTCGTCATCCTCTTCTGGGTCCTGCTGGCCAACTTCGTCACCGACGCCATGTTCCGCGACCCGCTCTGGGACGTCTTCACCAACGCCCTGTTCTGGTCGCTGGCCGCCCTGATCGTGGGCTTCAACCGCCTGCTCGAGCCGGTATCCATCGACGAGTCAGTGGTCGGGTATTAGTCGTCGGTTGCCGGCTGACGCGGCTCCGCGCCGCGCCAGCCAAAGGCGAACAGCCGACAATCCGGTCTCTATCGCTCCCTACTTCTCCTTCGGGCTCCACTCGATGTCCGTGCGGAAAGGCACAGCCGGCAGGCCCGCCTTGTTGAAGAAGTTGCAGTGGTCGGTATTGGTGGTGAAGGCATAGCGAGCGGCCGTCGGCTTGCTCGCGCCGGCCGCGGACACCACGACCGTCTGGCCCACGATCTTCGCGTCGGCCCAGTGCCACTTGCCGTCCTCGCCCTTGATCGAGAAGCCCTTCAGCACGCCGTCCTTGACCTCCTGCGTGGGGGCCAGGCCTTCCTTCTTGCCGACCATCAGGCCCTCGCCGACGTGATCGAACGACAGGACGATTGTGTCGCCCTCGACCTTCATCGAGCGGTAGATCGGCCCGCTGTAGATCAGGTCCTTGCGACCGTAGTCCTTGGCCAGGGCCCACAGGGCCAGGCGCTCGCCCACGTCCTGCTTGTTCTTGGGATGGATGTCGCGCGCGTCGCCGATGTCGGTCAGGACGGCCATGCCGGTGTTGGGGATGCCGACCAGGCAGAAGGCCTGCGCCTCGCGGACGCGGGCCCACCCGTCGCCGCCCTCGGGGTTGGTGTTGGGCTGCATGAAGTTCGCGAGCTGCGCGAAGTAGAACGGGAAGTCGCCCTCGCCCCAGAGCTGGCGCCAGCCGCCGATCAGGGCCTGCTTCTTCTGGTAGTAGCTCTGTCCCTCGCCGCCGTTGCTCTCGCCCTGGTACCACAAGGCGCCGCGGATGGCGAAGGGAATCAGCCCGTGGATCATGCCGTTGTACAATCCGGTCGTCCCGCCCGCATGGGCCAGCGGGTGCTGCGGGATCTGCGGGGCGGGCGGAATCGTCGCATTGGAGGCCAGCGCGGCCTTCGCCTTGGGCAGCCAGGCCTCGATGTGCGAAATGGCGTCGCCCACCTGCTTGCGGTAGGCGGGCGGGGCCTGTTCGATCTGGTCCACGAAGTTCTTGAGTTCCGGCACGAGCTTGAAGCCGCACGGCGGGGTCCACGGTTCGATCCGCGTGCCGCCCCAGGACGAATGGATCAGCCCGACCGGCACGTTGAGTTCCTTGTGGATCCGCCGGCCGAAGAAGTACAGCGCCGCCGAGAAGTGCGGCACCGTGTCCGGCGAGCAGACGTGCCAGCGGCCCGGCACGTCGTCCTGCGGTTCGCCCGCGGGGCGCTTCTCCACGATCATCATGCGGATGGCGGGAAAGTCCTTGGCCTCTTCGCGGAAGCGGTCGCGGTCGAGGCAGCCGCCCACGCTCATCTCCATGTTCGACTGGCCCGAGCCCAGCCACACCTCGCCCACCAGCACGTTCTTGATCGTCCGCGTGCCGCTGGGGGCGGCCACGGTCATCTCGGCCGGCTCGGCGCAGGCCTTCAGGGCGTCCAGCTTGAGCGTCCACTTGCCGTCGGCCTCGGCCGTAGCGGTCTTCTCCTGGCCGGCGAACTTGACGGTGACCTTCTCACCCGCCTCCGCCCAGCCCCAGACGGGCACGGACATCTCTCGCTGGAGGACCATGTTGTCGCTGAAGACGTTCGGCAGCCGCACCGCCGCCGACGCCCCGGCCGACAGAACCAATCCCGCCACAACGGCCAGAACCGCTATCCTGTTGATTCGCATACGTTCACCTTTCTATGGAAGCCCATGGCTGCCAGTTCGTTCGAGTTCTGCGCCGCCCCGGCGGCGGCCCCGGCAGGCGCCCTGCCGGATCGTCTTCATCTTCATACTCCCAGTAGAACGGGCATCCGGTCCGAATATGGCTTTGTTCCCGGACTCCCGCGGGACCTCAAGGCCCCTTCTCTCGGGTTGCACGCCGCAGGTTGGACTTGCCCGCGTGCGACTTTGTACAATAGCTCCCATGCCAGGGAAGGCGACCGCCATGACACGGACCACCATCATCACCGCCGCACTCCTGCTCCAATACAGCAGCATCTGCCCCGCCAGCCCCATCGACGATGCCTGGCCGCTGGCCGACCGCGTCGCCTGGCAGGCCAGCCTCGACGCCGCCGGCTTTTCCCCCGGCGTCGTCGACGGACGGATCGGACGCAAGACCGAGACCGCCACCCGGGAGTTCCAGTACGCCCGCGGTCTGCAGGTCACCGGCGTCCTGGACACCCCCACCGCGCGGGCCCTCGGCTGGGACAGCCGCACCGCCTTCACCACCTGCACCATCCAGGCGGAAGACCTCGCCCAGGTGGGCCATCTGCCCAAGGACTGGAACGAGAAGGCCCGCCTGACCCGTCTGCCGTATCCGTCCCTGGAGGAACTGGTGGCCGAGAGATACCATTGTTCCCGGGCGCTGCTGGCCGAGTTGAACCCGGGCAAGTCGATGGCCAACCTGCGAGCGGGCGACACGCTCAAGGTCCCCGCCGTCCGCCCCCCCGCAGCCGCGCCGGCCGTGGCCGCCCTCCAGGTCCACCTGAACGACAAGATCGTCCGGGCGGTGACAGCAGACGGCAAGACGGCGGCGATGTTCAACTGCTCGGTGGCCGCGGACGCCCGCAACTTCCCCTCCGGACGCACCAGCGTGGTCATCATCCAGGAGAACCCGGCCTACTCGTTTGACCCGGCCAAGTGGCCCGAGGTGCACAACGTCAGCCGCAAGCTCCTGATCCCGCCCGGGCCGAGGAACCCCGTGGGCCTCTGCTGGATCGGGCTGGGGCTGGCCGGCTACGGCATCCACGGCACGCCCGCGCCGGAGAACATCGGCAAAACCGGCTCGCACGGATGCATCCGCCTGACCAACTGGGACGCCCTGCGACTGGGGAAGATGGTCCGCGTGGGAACGCCGGTGACATTCAAGTGATTGACTGTCTTCGATTTACGATTTGAGGTCGGCGTTCGGACGGGGATGACCAGATCGACAATCGAAAATCGACAATCGACAATCACCGGTAACGTTCTGTCTAGGGCGCGGCACACGGCGCATGGAAGGACCACTGAATGCGAAAAGACAACCACTGGATCGCGTTGACGCTCCTGGCTGTCCTGCTGGCGGGCGCGCCCTACGCACAGCCGGAGAACTGGCCGCAATGGCGCGGGCCGTTCTTCGACGGCTCGACCACGGAGACCAACCTGCCCGCCTCGTGGGACAGGGAGACAGGCAAGAACATCGCCTGGACGACTCCGCTGCCCGGGCCCAGCGGGTCCACCCCAATCGTCTGGGGCGACCGCATCTTCATCAGCTCCATCGACGTCGAGGTCAAGGGCCTGGTCGCCATGTGCGTCAGCGCCAAAGACGGCAAGGTCCTGTGGCGCCATGCCGTGGGCAAGGACCGGGCCTATCCCCGCAACAACATGGCCTCGCCCTCGCCCGTCGCCGACGGCGCCAACAACCGCGTCTACTTCACCTACGGCACGGGCGAGATCTTCGCCTTCGACTTCGACGGAAAGATGCTCTGGCAGAAGGACATCGAGAAGGAGCACGGCAAGCTGGCCATCCTGTTCGGCTACAGCAATACGCCCCTGCTGTGGGAGGGCAGGCTCTACGTGCTGGTCATGCAGCGCAAGCACGCGATCATCAAGGAGCAGGAGGACGGCCGGCCCAAGCCCAGCTACCTGCTGGCGGTGGACCCGGCCACGGGCAAGGAACTGTGGAAACACATCCGCCCCACCGACGCGCGGGACGAAGCGCAGGAATCGTACACCACGCCCATGCCCCACGTCGCGCCGGACGGAAGCAAACAGATCATCCTCTACGGCGGGGACTATCTGACCGCCCACGACCCGGCCACGGGCAAGGAACTGTGGCGATGGCGGGGCTACAACCTCGAACACGTCAACCACTGGCGCGTCGTGCCGTCGGCCCTGGTGAGCCCCGAGTTGATCTACGTCTCGGGCCCCAAAAAGGAGCCGCTCTTCGCCGTCAAGACCGGCGGCAAGGGCGCCTTGGCGGCAGAGTCGGTAGCCTGGAAGTTCGAGACCTACAGCTCAGACGCGGCCACACCGCTGCTGTACAAGGGGCGGCTGTTCGTGCTGGACGGCGACAAGCGGATCATGACCTGCCTGGACCCGAAAACGGGCAAGCAGATCTGGCAGACGAGCGTGAGCACGAAGAAGGACGTCTGGCGGGCCTCGCCTACCGGCGCCGACGACAAGATCTACTGCATGAGCGAACGCGGCGAAGTAGTCGTGTTCGCCGCCGGCGACGGCAAGGTCCTCTTCCGCACCGACATGTCCGGCCCCTACGCCCGCTCGACGATCGTGGCCGCCAACGGCCAACTGCTCATCCGCACCGCCAAGGCGCTGTACTGCATCCGGAAGTAGTTATTGATTGTTGAGGCCGTCCGACAATTCAGACCCCCCTGGCCTTGAGCCAGGGGTGAATCAGTTTGAACAGCTAAGAAGGAGTGACTGCCGCACTTACGACCCCACCGGGTTTATCCCGGTGGTGAAGAAGTTTGCTTGGCTATAGCCACCGGAGGGCCTAGCGGGTCAATCTCCTTCACCACCGACACAAGGTCGGTGGGGTCGGCAGAAGGAGGCAACCGTTTTGCTAGCCGCTCAAACTCTTTCACCACCGCCATGAAGGCGGTGGGGTCACCCGACGCTGCAATTGTCGGACGGCCTGGATTGATGATTGTTGATTGTTGGTTGCTGGTTGTTGTTTGTTGTTCGTTGCTGGTCGGTCGGTTGGCGGTTGCGCCCACCACCGAGCTTGTCTCGGTGGAGGCGTGATTCGAGGGCTAGCGGCTTCTGGTCCACGTGGTATAATCCGCACAGCGACGTGCATGAGGGGCAGCCATGAAATGGACCGTCGGAGTGCTGCTGGTGCTTCTGCCCGCTTCGGCCTGGGCGGCTGGGCCCGCTTCCTCGACTTCCCCCGCCTCCTCGCCTGCTCTGCCGCCTTATGACTGGAATCAAGTGCAGCGGGCGATCGAGCGGGCGAGGGAACATCTGCTTGCGGTCCAGAATGCCGACGGTTCGTGGGGCAGCGGGCAAGAGGCGGACATTGTTACCCCCGGGGTGGGCATCACCCTCAACCGTGAGGCAAGGACCGTTCCGAGTTCTAAAGCTTCCGCCTGGATCGAGAAGTCCAGCACTGAATCGACCAAAGCTCAGGCCCTACGATGCATGTTCTTCCACACCTCCAACCGGTGGACGGGCTTCCGATATACCCGACTACTGGATCAGGAAGCCGGGCGTCTGCTGGACAATCTGCAGGCCCCGCTGTTCTGGCGGATATTGGCTGCCGATGCCGTGATCAAGAGCGACAGTGAACTCATCAGCAGCGCGCTCTGCCGACGCCTGCAGGACGAGTGCATCAAGCTCCAACTCGGCGGTGAGCCGCGAGCGACAATCGAGTCGGCCTGGATGCTCACCGTCACCTATGGCTACCTGTCCGTCATTGGCGGCGGAGCCGGGCCGCCCAAGCCGCTGCCGGGGTTGGAGCAGGCGATGGCCCGCGCGGAGGCGGCCATCGGTCGCTACCTGCGACAAGAGGACCACCACGCAGAGGAATTGGCCGGCATGCTGTGGCGGATTCAACTGCTCTGCGAGTCGACAGGGCGCTGGCAGTGGGACGGCTTGGACGTCTACCGGCTTGGCGCGCGGCTCTTGCTGGCCCGCCAGCAGTCGGACGGCCGATGGGGACAAGACGATTCGGCCCTGGCTACTGCCCAGGCGTACAACTTCCTTTCTGCCGGGGCGGACCGGCTGTTCCTGGCCCACCTTCGCCACGGGGGCGACTGGAACCTCTACCCGCTGGCGGCGATCAATGCCTGCAAATGGGCCTCGCGCGACGGGTGCTACGGGCTGTGCGGCCTGGCGGACGTCGTGGACGCGGAGGCCCTGCTCAACCAGACGCGGGCGCGGGTCGTCCTGATCACCGGCTCGCGGAAGCTTGAGTTGACCGAGGCCGAGCGGCGGGCCGTGCGGGAGTTCGTCCAGCGTGGCGGGATGATCGTCAGTTGCGCCTCGGGCCCGGCGTTCGACCGGTCGGCTCTGGAGTTGTATCGCGAGCTCTTCCCCGGCTGCACGGTCTCGCAGGCGGGCCCAGACCATCCGTTGTACGCATGGTGCAGGACCTATTCACTGCCGGCCCCGACCTCGCAGTTCATCGTCCTGGATAACGGCATCCGCCCGTTGGCGGTGCACTCGGCTGCCCAGTTGCCCTACGCCTGGCACTACTGGAAGATCGCCAGTCGGCGAGCGGATTTCGACGTACTCTACAACGTCTGGTGGTTCTCGGGCGGCAGACGGTTTAACAGCCAGCGCGGAATGGAAAACCCCTGGCCTACCGAGCCGCCGGCAGATGCGAAACAGACCATCCGCTTGGCGAGGCTGGACTGCGACGCCAATTGGAACGCCGAGCCGCTGGCGCACGAGCGCCTGAGGCGGCTGCTGGGAAAGCACGAGAAGATCCGGCTGGAGATTGTCGCCCCCGCCGGGCCGGGCGACCTGGACCGCCTTCGGCCGGACCTGGCGCTGCTGGCTGGCACCGGAACGCTACAGCTTCGGGAGTCGGACGCGGCCGCCCTTAGGCGATACGTCGCCGGCGGCGGAACGCTGCTGGTTGAGTCCATGGGCGGGGCGAAGGCGTTCGCCGAGTCGGCCGACGCGGAATTCTCCCGCCTCTACGGACACAAGGCGTTGAGGCTGCTGCCTCCGGACCACTTACTCTACACGCAGGACGGACACGTGATCAGGCGCGTGGGCTACACGGTCAAGAAGAGAAGCGAGATCCGACAACGCGCCACGGCGGCCATTAGCCCCGCGGAAGAGGACGGGGACGGCCGGACCTTGCGGGAAAAGCTTCCTTGCCTCGAAGGCATCGAGATCGACGGACGGGTGGCCGTCATCTTCTCACCCGACGACATCACCGCAGGCCTGCTCGGTCGGGAGTTCTTTGACATCTCGGGGTATGACCCGGACGGTTCGGCCTACGCGATCATGCGGAACGTGCTGCTTTACGCGGCACGGCCCGGCGGAAAGATGTCCCCATAAACATGCAATGCTTCTGAAGGTTGTCCCTTGGGATGACCTTCAGAAGCATGAACGCCGCCGAACGGCAAGCCGCCTCCGGCTGGGGCAGCGCTTTGCGGAGCGCTGGGGTGCGCAACGCCTACTTGTCCTGCGACAGTTCCTTGATGAAGACATTCCGGAACCACAGGGTGTTGCCGTGGTTCTGGAGCTCGATCTGCCCGGTGGGGAAGATCGGCTGTTTGCGGTCCCAGTAGTTTTCCAGCGTGACGTTGTCGACGACCAGTTCGCCGTTGAGCCACACCCAGACCTTCTCGCCGATCATGCGGATTCGGAAGCTGTTCCACTCGCCGATGGGCTTGTCGGCGATCTTGGTGGGCTTGGAGGGGTTCTTCTGGTTGTTGTACAGCCCGCCCGAGCCGATCTTGTGCTGGCCGGGGTCCCAGATCTGCACCTGCGGCGTGCCGCGGATGTAGATGCCGCTGTCGCCCTTGGGCAGGATCTTCCAGTCCACCAGCAGGTCGAAGTCGCCGTAGTCCTTGGCGGTGCAGAGGCTCTTGCCCTTTCCGTCGAACACCAGCGCGCCGTCCTCGACCCGCCAGTGGGCTCGCATCTCGTCGTCGGCTTTCTTCTGGGCGGCGGCAAGCTGCTCGGGCTTCATCTTGGCCCGCGTCAGCGGGTTGCCCACCAGGCCCTTCCAGCCGGTCAGGTCCTTGCCGTTGAACAACGCCACGTACCCGTCCGGGGGCACGTTCAGGCCCTTGGCCTGCGGCAGATCGTCCGCCGCCATCGCCAGGCCGCACGCCACCACCAGCACCGCCACCACGCCCATCACCTTCGCCGCCTGCATGTCGAGCTCCTTCAAGTAAGCGTTGAATTGTTAGCTTGCAGCTATCAGCTTCAACGCCGAACGCCGGTCGCTGATTGCTGAACACTGAAAGCTGACTGCGGAACGCGCGGCGGCTTTGGTAGAATACCGGGCGATGGCGATGTCGGAGTCAAGGCGGAAGAAGCTGGAACTGCTCACGCGGAGCCTGGTGCGGCGCGACTTCGCGTCGGCGGGCGAGTTGCTCGCCCGCCACGGGCACTCGGCTGTCAACATCCCGCGCTCAAGTGGGCCGGCTGAGCCGCTTGAGTTGGCGGCGGCCTGCCCGGGCGAGATGGCAACCATCGACTTGCCGGCCGGGCCCGCCAACTGCTACCTCGTTCGCCGGCGCCTGGACCAGATCGCGGGCGAGGACGTGGCCATCGCCCGCCAGTACGCCTCGGTGCTGCGCGGGGCGGGCCAGCGGCTGGACGAACTGGAGGCGTCTGTCGGCCTGTGCCACGCCGCCAACGCCGCCCCCGAGGACGTGCTCTTCCTGGACACCGAGACGTGCGGGCTGGCGGGCAACATGATCTTCCTTATGGGGCTGATGTTCTACACGGAGGGCCAGCTCGTCTTCGAGCAGTACCTGGCCCGCGACTACAGCGAGGAGGCGGCTGTGCTGGGGGCGTTCGCGGCGCGGGCGGCCTCGGCGGGCGTGCTGGTGAGCTTCAACGGCAAGGCGTTCGACACCAACCTGATGCGGGAGCGGGCGGCCTTTCACCGGCTGGAGCTGGGCCTGGACGCCCTGGACCGCCGCCACGTGGACCTGCTGCACGAGTCGCGCAAGCGATGGCGCGGCAAGCTGCCCAACTGCCGCCTCCAGACGCTCGAGCGTCACTTCTGCAGCCGCGTGCGCGTGGGCGACATCCCCGGCGCGGCCATCCCCGATGCCTACCACCGCTTCGTCCACAGCGGCGACGCCCGACAGATGAAGGACATCCTCCACCACAACCTGCTGGACCTGCTGACGATGGCCCAGATCCTCTGCCTGGTGCTGACCGGCGCGGACCCCACGGCGTAGACGGCCGCATAGAACCTATCAAACCCATCCGCCACGGCTACTTCTTCCGAATCTCCATGTTGTCCAGGTAGAAGGCGGCGTCCGCGGCGTGGATGCTGATGAAGCCGGCCCAGTGAAGCTCGCGGAACTCTCCACCCGCGCAGGGCAAGTCGGCGAAGCTCTGTCGCTGTCCGTCGGCGGGGGTGACGGCGAGGCTGTACGTGCGACTGCCCAGAACGGTTTCGATCTCGATTCGGGTCCATCGGCCCGCGGGCAGATCGGCGAGCTTCTTACCGGCGGCGGAAACGCTGCCCGGCTGGTCGGCCTTTGCGCCGGCGGCCAGGCGGATGCTCGGGCCGATGCATTGCGGATAGGCGGTGGTGTCGCGCCACTCGACCTGCACCTGGCAGCCGGGCGCGAGGTAGACGTCGAACGCCTGGCGGACGGTCCCCTTGCGCATGTGCGGCTCGTAGTACACGTGCGGCTGCCAGGCCGGCTCGAGGGCGGCGGAGTCCTGGACCTTGAGGCTCTGCTTTCCGCCGGCGGCCCGCTCGGTGGACACGGCAATGCTCGCCCCCTGCTGCTGCCCGCTGACGACGGCGAGCCTGGGTCCGGCCCCGACGGGGGTGGACTCGAAGTCGTCGGCGACGCTCTGCTCGGCCGGCGGAGGTGGAGGAGGAGGCAACGGCAGCGGCGGGCGAGACTCGCGCTTCGCCTCGGCGATCCATTCCGCGTCGCCGTACAGACCCGCCTTGGACACGTCGATCGACTCGATGCCCAGCTTGCGGGCGGGCGAATCGTCGGCCAGGCGGAAGTCGTAGCCGGAGACGGTCGCAAACTTCGGATCGGCGACCACGCTCTTGCCGTCCAGGCCGAGTTGCTTCCACTGCGAGAAGTCCATGCGGAAGAACTTGAGTTCGTCGGCCCCGCCGGTGTGCCAGTAGAGGTTCTCGTCCCAGTCGCCCATGGGCTGCTTCTCTTTGATCCGCTGGCGGAGGGTGGATTCCGTGAAAGGCACGAAGAGCGTGCCCTGCGTCAGATAGACGATGTTGCGGCGAAAGGCGTTGGGCTTGGCGTGCCAATAAGGCCAGAGCGTGTGATTGGCGTGCAGGGCGAAGACGTTGTTGCGGACGACGTTCTCGTGCCCGCCGTTGCTGCACATGAACCCGCCCGAGGTGGTGTTGTAGACCACGTTGTTCTCGACGGTGTATCCGCTGGTGGTCGAGTCGAGGTAGACGCCCCAGCCGAGGGGCGGCTGCTTGTAGGACCAGACGTCGTGAAAGTGGTTCTGGCGGATGACGCTGCCGGTGGAGACGCCCAGGGTGTAGATGGCCCCGCCGTCGCTGAGCACGCCGCGCATCACGTGATGAACGTGGTTGAGTTCGATGAGGTTATCGTGCGTGCGGTTGGGGGCATCGTTCCAGTTCCACCCGACCGACATGCCGGAGTAGTTGAAGTCGTGAATGTCGTTGTAGCGGATGCGGTTGTGGCTGGACTGAGCCACCCACACGCCCACGCCGGCTGCGTAGACGTGCCCGCCGTCATGGATGTGGTTGTTCTCGACGAGATTGCCCGACGACTCCAGCTCGTCGCCGGCGGCGCGGGCGGCCTCGCCCACGCGAACGCCGCCGGCGCCCAGGTCCTTCAGGCGGCAGCGGACGACGAGACAGTCCTTGCAGGCGCGGCGCAGCCACAGGCCATAGCCGCCCACGTGACTGACCTCGCAGGACTCGAAGCGGCAGTGACGGGCGCCGTCGGCCATCACGGCGGCCTCGACCGATACAGCCGCCTGGGCGTCGCTATAGCCGGTAGGCGGCAGTACGTAGTCCTGGTGCGAGAAGGTCAGCCCCCGCAACGTCACGTGCTGGACGAGCTGGCCTTTTGCGGCGTCGCCGCGGAGTTCGACCAGGCGGCTCAGGCGCGGAGCCACGACCTGGGCGGCGGTCATGTCCTCGCCCTCGACCGGCCGGTAGTGCAGCAGGCCGCTCTTGTGGTCGAGACACCACTCGCCGGGGGCATCGAGGGCGGCGCGGACGTTCTCCACGTAGTAGCGTTGCCCGCCGCCCCACCGCTCGAAGGGCCAGGCGGCCCGGCCGGTGAAGCTGACCAGGCGGGCCGATTCATCCACCGAGGCGGGGTGCAGCAGCGAGGTCTCCCACGAGTGGAAGACGACGAAGACGGCTTGTTCGAGGTCGTCCCACTTCTTGACGTCGCCGGGAGCGAAGAGGAAGGCGGTGTGCGAAGGCGGGTTATCCTTGCCGGTCTTCGGATCGAGGCCGACGGGGGCCTTGGCGGCGATGGTGAAGTAGCCTTCGTTGGGCGTGCGGGCGCGGGTGCGGCGGCGCCCGTTCACCCAGAGCTGTTTGAATGCCTTGTCGCCAACCGCCCACGGACACGCCGCCGTCCAGACGCCGCCCTCGCCCTTGGTCCAGCCGCGGATGACCTGCCCGCCGCTGAGCACGGGCGACTGGCCCGGCGCAGCCGCGATGACCGTCGGGGCTTCGGCTGTGCCGGAATCAGCGGGCTCCAGCACGAGCGGTTCGCCCAGGCGGTACGTGCCGCCGGCCAGGAGGATGGTGACGCCCGCGCCAGGCGCGGCGGCGCGGAAACGGCGGGCGGCATCTCGGGCGGCCTGAACGCTGGCGAGCGGGCCGTCCGTCTTGTCCGCGCTCGGCTGAGCCAGCCGGCCCGACCATGCGTCGTTGCCCGAGGGCGAGACGTAAAGGGTGACGGGCTCAACCGCAAAGAGGCAGGCGGCGTTCAGACCAAGGGCACAGAGCAGGGTGAGCAGTCTCACGGAGAATCGACGGTTGCCGTACTGGGAGTGTTTCATGCCCAGCCAAACGCAGGCCGGTTGTCCGTCATTTCTCTGCCGGCCCCTCAAGCAGCGGCTTGAGCGCCTCGGCCCAGATCGCGTAGCCCTGCTCGCTGGGGTGGCAGTAGTCGCGCATCAGCGCGCGGGGCAGTTCGCCGTCGGCGGCCAGGAACTTCGCGCCGATGTCCAGGAACGTGATCCCCGGCGCCTTGATCGCGTCCGGCAGCAGCGAGTTGAGTTCGCGGATCTTCGTGCGATAGGGGTTGTCCGGCTTCTGTCCCCGCGGGAGCACTCCCATCACGATGATCTTCGAGGTGGGCGATTTGGAACGAATGCGGATGCAGATCGCCCGGATGGCTTCGGCCACCTGGGCGGGCGTGTTGGCCTTGGCGTGGGCGGTGGTGGAGAAGTTGTTCGTGCCGATGTTGATGACGACGTATCGCGGGCTCAGGCCGTCGAACTCGCCGTGGTCCAGCCGCCACAGGACATTCTGCGTGCGGTCCCAGCCGAAGCCCAGGTTCTGCACCCGCCGCTCGCCGAACAGGTCCGCCCACGCCTTGGGCCCGTTCTGGATGCGCGCCTGCGGCTCGCCCGCCCAGAAGTGCGTGATCGAGTCGCCGATCATGACGATCTCGGCGTTCACCTGTTCGCGGGCCTTCAACTCCTCCGCGTGCCGGGCGTACCAGTCGTAGCTGTCGTTCTCGAGCTTGGGCACGGGGACCAGGGCGGTGTTCTCCACCGTCGCGGTGTCGCGGTTCTTATCGCCCATCAACTCGCACAGCACGGGCTCCATCGCCCGGGCCCACGCCAGGGCCCCGCGCGGCGAGGGGTGCAGCAGATCGCCCATCAGTTCAGGATCGATCGTCCCGTCCAGCCGCAGGAAGACGTGGTTCACGTCCAGGAAGTGCACCATCTTCCCGTCCGCCAGCTTCGCCACAAGCCGCGAAGCCTGAAGGTTGGTCTGGAATCGCTTGCGCCAATCGCCCCGCTCGGGCAGGGTCTTCCCGTCGCCCGGCGAGGCCCCCCGGACACGGTAGGTGTTGGTTCGGGGGAAGATCCGCAGCAGGAGGATCTTCGTGTTCGGGGTCTTCTCTCGCAGCAGTTTCACGATGGCGGCCGTGCCCTCGGCAATCTGCTCGGCCGTGTGCACGACGGGATAGTTGGCATCGTCGCAGTTGTTGGTGCCGATGAGCAGCACGGCGACTTTGGGCGCCTGGTTCTCCAACTCGCCGTTCTGGAGGTTCCAAAGGATGTTCTCGGTGCGGGCCCCGCTGTAGCCCAGGTTCAACGCGTGCCTGGACCCGTAGAACTGGTCCCAGACGCCCTTGAAGGGCGGCAGGTCGAGATTGTGCGTGATCGAGTCGCCGATCAGCAGCAGGTCGTATCGCTCGGCCCGGGCGGCCTGCACCTTCTGCTCGTGCCGGCGGGCCATGCCCTTCTGCTGCACGGGAACGACGGCGGAGTTCTCCGTGCCGGCTGCGGGCAGCGACAGGACGGCCGATGACACCAGGACCGCAATCAGAACCAGACGACGAACTCGAGCGTATCGTGGCATTTCTGTGCTCCTGAAACCGCCTCGGGTTTCACTGCGGATCGAAACAGGCCCCTGGAAAAACTCGGACAGGTGGCAGCGGATTGCATCGTACGCTCGGCGCAACCTGCGAGACTACTCTGCGGGCCCGAGCACGCCGTCGACGTCATGGTTGAACGCGCCGGCGTCCAGGTCGTCCAGCACGATCACGCCGACGGCCGTCCCGGCCCGCTGGGGGTCGTGCCACTTCCAGACGACCTTGCCCTCCTTGTCGAACTGCACCAACTGCCAGCCCAGCTTGCTGTCCGGCGGGCTATGGCCGGTCCAGTTGCAGACGACCACGTCGCCGTTCTTGAGCACGTGGAAGCCGGCGTAGAACTTGTTCACCAACGGGGCGGGCATGGCGGCCTGGAGTTCGCGAACGACCTTGCCCTCCGGCGTCAGTTCGAAGAACGCCTGGGCGAACCCGGCCCCCACCAGGTAGTTCCCCCCCGGCGCCTTGAGGGCCATGAACGCGTTGCGGGCGCGGGGCAGCTTCACGCGCCGCACGATCTTGCCCCCGCCTTCCGCCGAGCCGTCAAACACCACTTCCGTCACCCCCGCCTCCTCCGCCAGCAATACGGTCCCGTCCGCGGTCAGCCGCATCATCCGCAGCATCTTCAGTTGGGGGAAGGCCATCTTCCGCAGGATCTTGTCCGCGGAATCCAGCTCGAAGACCACGATGCCCTTCTGGTTCGTGCCGACCACCTTCGTCCCGTCGGGGCGGGCGCGGACCGACATCGTCCCGTTCAGCCCGCTCTGCTTGAATTCCTTCACCACCTTCCGGGTCGCCAGGTCGTACACCGTATAGCCCGACCCCTGCGAGACCAGCAGTTGCCCGCCGCCGATCAACTGGAAGTCGTGTATCCCCCCTCCGACGCTCAGGTCCCAGTTCCCGTCGGGGTTCGCCTGGTCCACGCAATGCACGGCGTGACGCGACTCATCCATCATCAGGAACCTGTGCTTGATCTCCTCGGCCCGCGCCACTGTGCATGAGACGACCAGAGCACCTGCCAGCCACATTCCAAATCGAGCCACCGGGCTTCTCCTTGTCGTTGTACCGTTCACTCTTGCTCAACCGGTTCGGGTGCGTCTCTCGGGTTTCCGCGACACGATGCGGAGGTCCGTTCACCGGCCCTGCTTCTTCAGCAGGTCCAGCATGGCCTCGCCCGCGGCGTGGCCGATGCGCATGTACCAGATCGCGCTGCCGTAGTAGTGGTACGCGTCGTCGGAGCCGTACGTCTTCCACTCGGGATTCTTCTGCCGCTCCGCGTGGAGTCGCTCGGCGTCCTTGTCCACCAGCAGGTCCGAGCGGAAGGCCCTGACGTTGTCCTTGAACTCGCTCACGTCATTCATCGCCATCTGGGCGTCGCGGATAGTCAGCATCGCACCGGCGGCCGGCTTGGAGCCGTTCTGCCCCATGGCCACGATCACAAACGGCAGGTTCGGCGTGCCCAGGTCCTTCCGCAGGTCGGTGATGAAACGCTTCAGGTTGGACTCGTACTCAAGCTCGGCCCCGCCGTATTGATCGTTCCACCCCTGGAACCAGACCACCCCCGCGAGTTCGGGCTTTCGGCCAGCCAGGGCGGGATAGTCTTTTTCCCAGTTGCGGGCCTTGATGTTGTAGTACCGGCCGTCCCCTTCTTTCAGGGGCGGCAGCGTCCTGCCCCAGTTGTCGCTCAGGGCCCGCAGGTCCGAGAAGATCAGACGATACCACTCGCCGTATTGCCTCTTGATCTCTTCCAGGGTGGGCGGGGGCTGTTTTCTCGACTTGGCGCGGGCCTGGGCGGCGGTCAACTGGGCCTGGAGCTTCTCTTCGCTCGGCATGCCAGCCGAGGGCGGCCGGAAGCCCTGACACAAGGAGATCCCGCCCTGGCAGGTCTTGACGATGACGACCGGCTCCTCGAAATGCTCGCCCATCATCCACCCGAACTCCAACTCCGACCCGGTGCGCCCGGACGAACCGAACCCAAGCGTCAACGGCCCGGTCCGATTGTTCTGGTAGGTGGCGAAGACGTCGTCGCGAACGAGCCACTGGTCGTCCTTGCGCAGGTGCTTGTACAGGTCTCTCGTCTTGGGGTCCTGGACTTGGGCATCCAGCGTCGCCTTGTTGATCTTGCCCTGCGCGTTGGATTGGCCGGCAAAGATGAAGACCTTGTAGGTCTTGGCGGCATCGGCGGCAGGTGCGGCCGCCGCGGCGCCCGGGAAGGCGAAGACGGCCATTGCCACTGCAAGCAGGAAACTGGTTTGCCTCATGCGCGTCTGCTCCTTGGAACCAGAGGAACCTTGACGGAGGGGTTATCGGCCACGGGCAAGACAGTACCCCTCCCGCCGCAGCAGTGTCAAGGAGTTCAAAGTCCCGGGGATGTGCGCGGGGAGCGTCTGGACACGACCCCCGTGGTGCGTCCACGAGGCCATATGCCCCGTGCCCGCACGCGTCGCGGACCGCCAAGGGGCCCCTACATGCCGCCCGGCAGCCCGCGGACAGGAATGCCCAAGTTGGCGGAAACCCGCCTTAGCGGACCATTCTTCGTCGCGCTCGGCGGGCGAGCGCGGGCAGGCCCAGCAGCACCAGCAAAGCGGACAACGGCTCGGGGACGTCCTGTGTGATGATGATCCCGCTGATGCCGGCGTAGTTGCCCGCGAAGATGGAGAACTCCAGGTCCAGCCGGCCCTGGGGGTCGGTGGTGGCAAAGAAGCCCATCAGGGAGGCCGTGCTGGAACTGCTGTTGGCGACGGTGGTCCAGTCCATCGGCGTGCCGTTGGCCAGGACGCGCAAGTCGCCGTTCCAGTTGCTGTCTCCGCCGATGATCTGCACGAAGACGTCCGTCTCCGCCGCCAGGCCGGAGAAGATCATCTCGGCCATCGTATGGTTGTTCCCGCCGATGTAGAACATCTGCGAGCCGACGGCGTTGAGGGTGGCGGCGTCGCTTCCGGTAGCGCCGACGGTCTGCGTGCGGACGGTGTTGTCGATGGGCGGGACCCAGGGCATGTTCAACGTCAGCGTGGCCTGGAGGGCGTTGGCCGTGAGGCTGAAGGGCCCGCTGGGGGGCGTCGATCCGGTCAGGTTGATGTTGTCGAAGGCAATGCCGTGGATCCTGCCGGTCGCGATCCCTCCGGTGTTGTAGTGAAAGTTGACGCCGATGGACTGGTTGCCCTCGTGAGTGAAGGGCTGGTCGGCGATCTGGGTGGTGCTTGTCAGGGCCTCGTCGACAACCTGGTTGATCGCGTATTTGTCGATCAGGTACTTGTTGACGCGGGCGGTGTCGTTGGCGCTGAGCTTGGAATCGAAGACCAGGATCTCGGCGATGTCGCCGTTCCATCGCCGCTCAGGACGGATGTTGTCGCTGATGCGGAAGCCATCGAACGTGACCGGAGTGTTGCGTACAGCCTTGAGCACGTGCGGGGCGTCGAATCCTCCCGGTATGTCCCAGCGGGGGTTGCCGTTGATCGTGAACGTGCCGTTGTTGTAGATGAAGTCGCCGCTGTTGCCGGAGAAGTAGGCCGCGCTGGCGGTTGTCGTCTGGCGGATGTTCAGGCTGGCGTTCTTGTTGCACATCATGGTGGCCAGCGCGGCGCCGTTATCCTTCATAGTGGCAACGGCGATGATGGTCTGGGCCTGGAAGCTCATGGAATTGTTGAACATCAGGTCCCCGCCGCTGGCGGTGGCCTCCCAGCGAACGGTGGACTGCTCATTGATCCCCCCGTCGCCGGGGCCGATGTACGTGGCCTTGCCGTCCGTGGGGTAGTTGTGGTTGAGCGGCTGGGCGGTGACGGTGTTGCGCCAGGTGTCGATCTCGCTGCCGGAGGCGGGACTGGCAATCCCCCCGTTGGCCTCGACGTCACCGGCGTCGAAACGGGCCTTCAGGCTGGCGCTGCTGACGGCGGGCAGAGGGTTTTGGTTTGGAGCGGGGGCGAAGACCTCCAGTTCCCGATACATGCTCTGGGGCAGCGGCGCGCTGGTATCGAAGTAAGTCACGCGGACTTGATCGACGTTGGAAGCCAGCGGAACGCCCGTATCGTCCCGAACCATCACGCGCATCTCGCCGGCGCTGGCGTTGCTGACGAAGTGGAGCTGATTCTCGTCCACGATGGTGGTGAACGCGGAACTGCCCACCGTCGAGTACTCCAGGCGAAAACGCTGGCTGCGGCGATTCTGCGACCCGCCGCTGATGGACGAGATCGAGCCGATGGTGTACCCGGAGGGCTGGGCGGCCAGGTTCAGGTCGAATGTGATCGACGAACCGTTGGCCGGGCAGTAGGTACGGGCATACTCGGTATCGTCGCGGTCGCCGTCAGCATACACCGTTCCGTTGTTCAGCCCGGTGCCGTCGGCATAGGATGAATACAGGGACCCGCCGACGTTGCTCTGCCCGGCCAGCGAGGACGTGCCCAGGTTGATCAGGTCCAGCGCGGAGGCGGAGAAGACGTCGTAACCCCCTTCGACCGCCTGCAAGACGGTGGCCGCCGACAAAGGAATTGACGACGCGGTCACAAGAAGAGCAACGAGACAGAAGAACGCGGCACAAACGCCTCGACACCTGCTCCTGGCCATGGTCCTGCTCCTTTAGTATGCGCGTGCAAGCGCCTGTTCCTCGCTTGCAACGACCAGACTGCTCCCTGAGAGGCCGCGGCCCCACTCGGGGCCGACAGTTTAATTGTACCACCCTCCGGCGGCACGTCAAGGCGAAGTCGGTCCCAAGACGGACCGGTCAAGCCGCGAGCGTCGGTGGACAGTCGGCCCCGCCCGAACAAAACGACGCGGGCACGTCAGAAGGCCCCGGGGATGTGCTTGATCTCCGCCTGGCCGGCGGGGTCGAGAACTATGGCGATCACGTCGAAGCGCACGGCCAGGTCGTGGGCGGAGCGGGCGGATTGATAGTAGCGGGCGACTTTCCGCATCTGGTTGCGTTTGGCGTCGTCGACGGCGGATTCGGGGCTGGTCAATTGACCCGGCGAACGGGTCTTGACCTCGACGAAGACGAGCGTGTCGCAATCGAGGGTCTTGTGGGTGGAGGCGTCGAGGGCGATCAGGTCCACCTCGCCGGCTGGGCAGCGGTAGTTGGCGGCGAGCACCTTGAGGCCCAGTTGGCGCAGGAAGGATCGAGCGAGTTGCTCGCCGTGTCGGCCCCGTTGGCCTGCCTGGTCGCCGGGCGGTCCGCCGTCGGGAGCGGCGCCCCTGCTGGAGGCGGACCTGGGCCGAAAGGGCCACACGGGCCTATTCCTGGGCGGCCGACTCGGTCTGCTTGTCGGCCGGGGCGACGGCAGTGGCCGTCGAGGCGGTGCGGCTCTTGCCGGCGGCGGTCTTGACTTCCTTCAGGCGGGTGGCTTTGCCGACGCGGTCGCGGAGGTAATACAGCTTGGCGCGGCGGGTCTTGCCGCTGCGAACGACCTCGACGCCGGAGACCTTCGGGCTATGGATGGGGAAGGTCCGCTCGACGCCCTCGTTGTTGACGATGCGACGGACGGTGAACATCTCGCCCATGCCGTGCCCGCGGCGGGCCGTCACCACGCCCGTGAACACCTGCGTGCGCTCCTTGTCGCCCTCGATGATGCGGACCGACACGTTCACCGTGTCGCCGATCCGAAAGCTCGGCACGTCCTTCTTGATGTTCGACTCCACGGCCTTCCTGATCAGTTCCATGCTCACGATAATTCTCCAGACTCGTGTCTCTTGCGATATCGATCCCACAGGTCCGCCCGCCGCTGCATCGTCCGCAGGCACGCCTGCTCGTGCCGCCAGGCCGCGATCTTCGCGTGATCGCCGTTCAGCAGCACGTCCGGCACCGCCATTCCGCGATACTCCCTCGGCCGGGTGTACTGCGGGTACTCCAGCAGGCCTTCACTGAACGATTCCTCGTGGGCCGACTCGTCCTTGCCCAACGCGCCGGCCTGCAGGCGGGTCACAGCATCCACGACCGCCATGGCCGCCACCTCGCCGCCGGACAGCACGAAATCGCCCAGGCTTACTTCCATGTCCGCCAGACCCTGGCGGATACGCTCGTCAAATCCCTCGTAATGGCCGGCCACCAGGATCAGCCTCTCCCGCCCGGCCAACTCCTGCGCCAGTGCCTGGTCGAGCGGGCGCCCCTGCGGGGTCAGCAGCACGACCGGTCCCGGCCGGGGGTCCTGCGTGCGGACGGCCTCGACGGCATCGAAGATCGGCTGGCACATCAGCACCATGCCCACCCCCCCGCCGAACGGGGCGTCGTCGACCGATCCGTACGAATCCAGGGCGAAGTCGCGGATGTTCGTGCGGACCACCTCGACCAGCCCGCGGCGGATGGCCCGGCCGACGATGCTGGCGGCCAGAAAGCCGTCGAACATCTCCGGAAACAGCGTGAGGATGTCCAGCCGCAGCGCCATCTGGCCGGCCCTTCGCCCGAGTCCCAGGCCTACTTCGACGACCCGATTCCCTGCCGCTTGAGCAGATCGGCGACCGTCTCGGTCGGCTCGGCGCCTTGCTGGAGCCAGTGCTCGATCCGCTCGCGCTTCAGCGAGACCTGCTTATCCGCCTCTTTGGCGGCCGGATCGTACCAGCCCAGTTCCTCGATCACCCGCCCGTCTCGCGGACTGCGACCGTCCATCACGCTGAGCCGGAAGAAGCTTCGGTGCTTCCGACCCATTCTCTTGAGTCTCAGCTTCACTGACACAGATCATTCTCCAACTCTGAGTGCCCCCGCCCCGATGCGATGGCGACAGAAACGGACCACGGCGGAGAGGATCACCTCTCCGCGTGGCGCACTGACTCTCGCCGACCGCCGGGGCGGTTCTGGATGCTTCGCCTTGAGCGAATCGAACATTCTACCAGTACGCATGTTTTATGCAAGCTCATTTTCAAAAGCTTTGAGCGAAACACGCGCAGCCGCCAGGACCCGGATGCCGACAGGCAGGCAGGTCTCGGCACGTTGCGTTTCGCTCCAGTCGAATCGCCCGCCCGGCCGATAGAGGAACCAGGCGCCCCCGCGGGGGCCGCCACTGGTATGCGCACAACCTGAATCGGAGCAACTCGTGATCTATGCGGCGTTTGCGGCCTGGCTCTTTCTGGCCCTGTTCGTGGGAGCGGGGATCTTCCGCCTGTGGACGGCCCTGCTGCCTCCCCGGTGGGTCAACATCGCCCTGCTGCCCGGGACGGTGGTCTCGGAACTCGCGTACATCTTCGGCTGCCTGATTACCGGGGGCGAGGTCCGCCGGGCCAAACTGATGGACGGCGGGGGCGGGAGCAAGAGCAGAGGCAAGTCCAAGGGTGACGCCGGCGACGGCGGGCCGACCTCCGACGCCTCGCCCGGGCTCAAGGGTCTGGGGTTGGTGCTGGCCAGCCTGCTGGCCATCGCCGCCTGCGGCGCGGGCATTCTCCTGGTTCACTCCCTGCTGGGCGAACCGGTGATGCAGAGGTTCGACGCCCGCCTGCCCCAGGACGTCCCGGCGGGCTGGGACGCCTTCTGGTTCCACCTGTCCAAGCAGGTCTCCTTGCTCCGCCAGACCAGCGAGACCTACGGCGACCTGTCCTGGCTGGACTGGCGCGTGCCGCTCTTCGTGTACCTGGCCCTGTGTCTGTCGATCCAACTCGCCCCGGTCCGCCGGCCCATGCGGCCCACGCTCGCCGCGGTTGTCCTCATCGCCGCCCTCATCCCCCTCATCGGCACGTTGAGCAGCCGCTTCCGCGGCCTGATCGACGACGTCTGGCCCCTGCTCACCTACGTCTGGTCCAGCCTGCTGCTGGTGCTGGCCGTCACGCTCGTCATCCGGGGGATCGTCGGACTGGTCAACATCCTGCGGGGAAAGAGCTGATCCCCCTGGTCCGAATCCAGGCACACCGCATCCCAAAGTAGCCCATGCGGAAGGCCGCCGGTGGGCTTTGGCTTGGGTGGACTCCGCTCAGTCCGTCTTTCCCAGACAGACCACCCGTCCGTCATGAGTCGTCAGGAACAGTCGCCCTCCGGCGGCAGCCAGGGAGTCCCAGGCGGGGGGCGGGATCGCGAGGCGGCCGAGCGTCCGGCCGGTCTGGTTGTCCAGCACGGCCAGGTTGCCCTTGTCGGTCGCGACGTAGAGGGCGTCGCCGGCCAGCAGCATGGCGTTGATGGACTGGATGCCCTCGCTCAGCGGGAACGGCACGGCCTTCCACGCAGCCTTGCGCATAAGGAGTTGGCTTCGCCACAGCCGCCCGTACTTGGCGTTGAACACGCCGTAGCCGACCCAGTTGGTATCGAACCGTTCGCCGGTGTCGGCCTTGGCCCCGCGAGCGGGGGCTGACGCGGGCGGAGGCGGGGGCGTGATCTCGGCGTCGGAGAAGTCGCGTCGATAGACCGTACGGCGGTCCTGCGTGCAGCCCAGCAGCGTACTGTCACGGTAGGCGGCCAGCGGGCGGACAAACGGTCGCTCATGCCAGGTCTGCGGCTCGTACAGCGGCGCGTACGACCACGCCCCGCGCGGCACGAGCACGCCGCCCGAACGCCCCGTCCGGATGCGGGCGTAGCCGCTCTGCTCGTCGCAGGTCATCTGCCCGCTACGGCGGTCGAACATCCACCGGGACATCGCCACCGCATCGCCCTCGCGGTGCAGCAGGTCGAAGTTCTCGAAGTCCATCCCGCTGGAATGATAGAAGTCCTTCTGCGGGAGGCTGTCCAGGCGGGCCGTCCAGCGGATTGTTGCCCCCAGGGGATCGACGGCCATCACCACCACGCCCCCGTCGGCGAAGGGTTGCCGGCCGGCGGCCAGATAGACGGCTTCCCCGTCGGCCAGCACGCTTCCGGGCACGGGCCAGGGCGACTCGAGTTGCCCGTAGGCCACGATCCGCCGGTCCAGCGGCGCCACGCGGAGGCGCCAGACCAACAGGCCGTCATCGGCCCGCAGGGCGTAGACCCAGCCGCTCTTGCAGCCAAACATGCAGAGCCCGCGATGGATCGTCGGCGCGGTGTCGACCGGTCCGTTGGCGGTGAAGCGCCAGCGCACTGCCCCGCTGGCCGCGTCCATCGCGACCACCTCGTGAGCGCTGGGTCTGGCCACGTACACCAGGCCCCCGGCCGCCACGGGCGGGCCCACGGGCGAGCGGCTGAAGTAATTCTCCCGCCAGTCCCGGGCGATGGGCCCGTCGGGCCAGCCGCCAAACTGCGTCGTCCAAAGCACCTTGAGTTCGCGAGGCAGGGCAGCCGTCGTGCCCGCGCTGCGGAAGGCGTCGTGACGGTAGCAGGGCCAGTCGTTGGAGGCGTCCTCCGGCGCCGCCGTCACCGGCAGCTTGCCCGGGCCGCGCTCGAACTGGAACTTCTGTTCGCCCGCCGCAGGCACGTCCTGCCCCCCTGCCGGGGCCAGGGCCGCATAGTCCCGCAGCATGGGCCAGCAGATGCACCGCTTGGGGAAGGTGTAGACCAGGCCGTTAGCGATTACGACGCCGGCGTCCCGGCTGCACGCGGGCTTGGTGATGTGGCTCACTTCCTTCGACCCGTCGGCCAGGCTCACCCAGTCCATCTCGCCCGCGATCATGTAGCGGGTGGTGGCGACAGGCGGGAAGCAGTGGCTGCGGTCGATCGCCCAGGTTTGCTTTACCTGGCCCGTCGGCGGGTCCAGGCCGACGCAGCCTTTGACGGCTTCGTCCAGCACCCACAGCAGCCCGCCGGCGAACATGGCCCGGGCCTGGCGGAAGTGGCTGGAATGCGGGATGAACTCGCGCCCCCACAGATGCCGCCCGTCGTCGGCCGACAGTACCTGCACGCTGTTGCCGGTCTTGGTCTCGGTGATCGTGGATATCTCGCAGGCCAGCCAGGCCTCATACTGGGCAAAGCGGCGAACCTTGCCCAGCCAGGGCAGATCGTCCTGCCCTCGACGCCAAAGGGTCTCGCCGCTGTCCATGCGGCGACATGTCAGCCAGGGGCCCTCCCCCGCCTTGTCGTTGTGGATCAGGAACAAGCGCCCGCCATCGGCGGCCATGCAGCGGACGGACTTCGCGTCATGGCGCCACACCACCTGGCCCGTCCGCAGGTCCATCGCGACGACCGCCTGCTCGTCGGCCGCGACGATCGTTCGTCCCGCCAGCAGCACGTCGCTCGGGGTGAACGGCGGGGAGCCTTGCCCGTACACGCGCAGCTCTCGCCCGGTCGCGGCGCCCAGAAGCCGCAGCCGCCCGTCGGTCATGACCAGGACGCCTTCGTCCGTGGCCAGGGGCACGACGCTTCCCTCGACGGTCTGGAAGTACCAGCCGCCCCGCGCGGGCGTGGGGTTCAGGGTGCGCTCCCACAGGCGCAGCCCGTTGAACGCGTCGCGTGCGAGCACGCCGCCGTAGTAGGCCCGCCCGCCGGCGGTCACCATGTTGCAGATTTCCTGGGGCGGCCCGGCCAGCCAGCGGATGCGCCGCGGCGGCCCGGCCAGCGTGTCCAGCGATACCGGATTGCCGTCGGCTGTGTGACGCGGATGCGTCCACCGGTCCGTTCCCTTGGGCCAACCCTTGCGGGCCAGGTGCCAGGGCGCCCCGCTCGGCTTGGCCGGGCGGACGTCTTCCAGCCCGGCTGCCTTCATCGCGGCTGGGTCGATCGCTGTAGTCGCCGCCAGCAGCGTCCCGCCCGGGGCCAGCACGCGGACCGCCTCGATCAGTTTCACCCGCTGTGCCGCCTCGCCCACGATCAGCACGTTGACGAGGTCCTCGGAGTAGGGCAGCGAGCCGTCCTCCGGCAGGATGTCGGCGGAGGCAAGTCCGTACACGTTGGCCAGGCGCAGGTGTTCTCTCGCTCGATCGAGGGCGGCTGTATCCGCCTCAAGCACCTGCACGAGCCGTCGCCCCTGAAGGGTCAGGGCCTCCGCCGCCTTGGCGTCGTCGCAGCCGACCAGGACGTACAGGCCGCCTGACAGGTTTTCGGTCTCGACCAGTGTCTGAATCCCCGAGGCCTCCCCGGCCTGGGCGGCCTGCACGTGCGCCGCCGCGGCCACAAACATGGCCAACAGGACCGCAAACGGCGACGGAGTTGAAACACGCATCACGATTCCTCGAAAGACGCACCCAGCATATCGCCGCAGCCGTGTGCGAACAAGGCGGCGCATCCGCGGCGCAGGCCCTGCCGGCGGGCAGGTTCTTGCCTGAGCGGCCTTCAGCGCGTCCGCAGTCCGTGTTAGAATGCCTGCGAGTTCGGAGACTGGATATGACGACCTTGCGTCGAACGGCCTGGCTGACCGCGATGGTGTTGGTGTTGGCGAGCGAGTGGCGCCTGTCCGCCGTTCAGGCGGACGGGCCCGCAGGAGCGTCGGGCGACGCCAAGCCCGTCTCGCTCGATCTGGGCGGAGGGGTGAAGATGGAACTCATGCCCATCCCGGCTGGGGAGTTCCAGATGGGCGACAAGCGCGGCTTTGACGACGAGCAGCCCGTCCACAAGGTGACCATCAGCAAGCCGTTCTGGATGGGCAAGCTGCCGGTGACGCAGGAACAGTGGAAGGCCATCACCGGCTCCGGCGCAGGGATGTTCCGCAACCCGGCCAGCCCCGTTGACAGCATAAGCTGGAATCACTGCCAGGCGTTCCTCGACAAGCTCAACGCGAAGTTCGCCGGCCGCGGACTGCACTTCCGTCTGCCCACCGAGGCGGAATGGGAATACGCCTGCCGGGCCGGCAGCACCACGCTCTTTCCCTTCGGAGACGACGAGAGCAGACTGGGCGACTACGCCTGGTTCGCCGACAACGCCGAAGGCAAGACGCACCCAGCCGGAACCAGGAAGGCCAACGCCTGGGGTCTGCACGACGTGTGCGGCAACGTGTGGGAGTGGTGCAGCGACTGGTACGCCGCCGACTATTACCGCCGTTCCGCGGCCCGCGACCCCGCAGGCCCAGCCGAAGGCAACGAGCGAGTCATGCGGGGGGGGAGCTGGTACCGCGGGGCCGTTCATTGCCGCTCCGCCGCCCGCTACCACGGCGTTCCCGCCTGCCCGGATTATGGAGGCGGCCTGCGCGTGGTGGCTGTACAAGCGACCAAGCCCGCAGCCAAGGATGACCACACGGCAAAGGAGATTCCATGAGTCTGTTTCGTTCCGCCGGAATCATCAGCATGGGCCTGCTGCTGGTCGCCTCCGCCGGCGCAGAGATCAAGAGTGAGTTCAGCCGCAACCGCGGACCGCGCGAGAACCGGGCGTTCACATTCGCCCAGGCAGCGTCACCGCTGTCGGACGACGCAGCCACCAACGCCCGCTGCTTCCTGGTCGGCGGGCGGGCGGACCCCAACTCCGCGCCGCTGGCGGCCATCCAGGACGGCAAGCTGCCCGTCGGCGGCGATCAGCCGGGCGCCAACTTCTTCTTCGCCCCCGGCACGGACGGCGGGCGGATCGTGATCGACCTGGGCCAGCCCACGCGGGTGGCGCAGGTGAGCACGTACTCCTGGCATCGCGACACCCGCGGACCGCAGGTGTACAAACTCTACGGCAGCGACGGGGCGGGCAAGGACTTCATCCTGCAACTCGGGGCCGAGCGCGACCCCGCCCAGGCGGGCTGGACGTTCCTGTCGGCCATCGACACCCGTCCGCCCGCAGGAACCGACGGCGCCAGGCCGACATATGAGTTCGGCGGGCAGTACGCCGCCCGCACCTGGGACCCAGCCGGGCCGCTGGGGACCTTCCGTTACATCCTGTTAGACGTCCGGCGGACGGGCGGGCACGAGCAGTTCGACCAGACCTTCTTCAGCGAGATCGACGTCTGCGACGGAAAGCAGCACAAGCCTGCAGTCGCGATCGACTTCGACACGTCCGAGACGCCCGAGTTGGCGGAGTGGGTGGACAAGACGCTGCGCCCGACTTGCCTGGAATGGTACCCGAAGATCGTCGCGATGCTGCCCAGCCAGGGTTTCACCGCCCCCACGCGGCTGAGCGTGACGTTCAAGAAGGACATGCAGGGCGTGGCCCACACCGCCGGAACGCGGATCGTCTGCGCGGAGCCCTGGTTCAAGCGGAACCTCCGCGGCGAGGCGGCCGGGGCGGTCGTGCACGAACTGGTCCACGTGGCCCAGCAGTACCGACGGATGCGGGGCGGGCGGGCCAACCCGAGCTGGCTGGTCGAGGGCGTGGCGGACTACATCCGCTGGTTCCTTTACGAGCCGCCCGAGCACCGTCCCCGCGTCAATCCGCGGCGGTCCCACTACCGTGACGGCTACCGCACGACCGGGGCGTTTCTCGACTACCTCATCCGCTCCGGTCGCAAGGACTTGATCCTCAATATCAACGCGACCATGCGCGAGGGACGCTATGACGAGTCCCTGTGGAAGACCTGGGCGGGCAAGCCGCTGGACGAGTTGTGGGATGAATTCGTCGCGACGCCCCGGAGCCAATGACCTCCCCCGAAGGACGGTTCGGACCCTGAGGAGCACCCGCAGCAGGCGTCTGGTTCACCGCGTGAGTTCGTGAATGCGCCGGCAGTCCTGGATGAGGCGCTCCAACTCGGCCGGGACGATGGACTGCTTGCCGTCCGACCAGGCGAGCCGGGGGTTGTCGTGGACTTCGAGCATGAGCCCGTGCGCCCCGGCGGCGACAGCGGCTCGGCTCATGGGGGCGACCAGTTCCGCCCGCCCGGTTCCGTGGCTGGGGTCGACGACGATGGGCAGGCAGCTTTCGGTGATGGCCCCGCCGACGGCGTTGAGGTCGAGGGTGTTGCGGGTGTAGTCCTCGAACGTGCGGATGCCCCGCTCGCAGAGAATGATCTTGTCATTGCCGTTGCGGGCGACGTAGTCGGCGGCGGCCAACCACTCCTCCAGCTTGGCCGAGTCGCCGCGCTTGAGCAGGACGGGTTTGTCGGTCTTGCCCAGCTCGCCCAGGAGTGCATAGTTGCGCATGTTGCGCATGCCGACCTGATACATGTCGGCGTATTGGCCGACGATCTGGATGTCGGCGGTGTCGACGACCTCGGTGACCACGGGCAGGCCGGTGGCCTGGCGGACCTTGGCCAGGATCTGGAGGCCCTTTTCGCGGAGGCCCTGGAAGGACCAGGCGGACGTGCGCGGCTTGTAGGCCCCGGCCCGGAAGATCTGGGCCCCGGCCCGGCGGCACTGTTCGGCGATGCGGAGGGTGGTGTCCTCTTCCTCGACCGAGCACGGGCCGGCCATGAAGACCAGGTCCCGCCCGATGACAACGTCGCCGACGGCGATGGTGGCGGTCTCGGGGTGGACCTCCCGGCTGACGTACTTGTAGGGTTTGAGGATGGGGATGGCCCGCTCGACGCCGGGCAGGGCGGCGATGGAATCGAAGTCGATCTCGCGTTCATCGCCGATCAGGCCGATGATGGTGCGTTCCTTGCCCCGGCTGAGGTGGGCCTGCATGCCGAACTTCTCAATGCGTTGGACCACGCCGGCGACCTCGCTGTCGCTGGCGGCGGGCCTCATGATGACGACCATGGGTTGCTCCTTGATTCAAAGGGGGTATGAGACACCACAAGGGCGGTCCCGTCAAGGGGTCGTCGGACTCGTCGCCGCGCTAGCAAGCCCCGCCCTCAGCGGGGGCGTGCGCAGACCACGTACGTCTTGCCGTTGATCTGGAGCGTGATGCCGTCGTCGCTGAGGTGGTCGGCGCGGGCGGCGGAGATCTGGGCAGGCTGGGGGGCGGGCAGACGGGCGGAGGACTCCTCGCCCTGCGCACCGGGGGTGGCGGCCTGTCCGCCCTTGAAGCCGCCGGTCAGCTTCTTCAGGGCGTCGAACGCCTTGGAGGCGAACTGGACGGCCTTGTCGGTGCTGAGGTCGCCAAACGCGCCTTCCCTGCCCAGGTGGTAGCCACCCAGGAAGGTCGCGGCCAGCAAGATCAGTATGACAATTCCTTTCAAGTCACAGCCTCCCGCGCCGCGCCCGGCGGTGAAGTACCGGCAACGCGACGCTTCCATATGCACTATAGGGTACAGCGCAGGCGGGGGCAAATCCTCCGGAAAAATTCGTTGCGGCCAGTCGCACCCCCATGGCGCAGCCTTCGACGGATCGAGGGGCGCCTCGATGCCTACCATCCATATCGGCCCGCAGCGGGCAGGAGTTTCCTCCCGAAGCGACTGAATCGTAGACTTCCTGCACGCCGGGCCCCCAAGGCGGGCCCCTGCCGACTGTGCGGTCTATGCCGCCTGGGGCGACTTTGTCGGCGATACTGATTAAGTCCCCCCCATTCCATGCCGAAGTAGAAGACGAGCCCCGCGGCCGGGTAGGCCGCCCGATCGTACACCCACGAGGCTGACGTATGTACATGGACTATTTCAGATTGCGCGAGGAGCCATTCAACATCACGCCGGATCCGCGCTATCTGTTTCTGACCAGTCAGCACCGCGAGGCCCTCAATCACCTGCTCTACGGGATCCGCGAGCGTAAGGGCTTCATCTGCCTGACCGGCGAGGTGGGCGCGGGCAAGACCACCCTGTGCAGGGCCCTGCTCAATGAGCTGGGGCCGAGATACCACACAGCCCTGGTGCTCAACCCCCTGCTGAGCAACACGCAGCTCATGGTCGCGGTCATGGAGGAGTTCGGCCTGCACGTCGAGGAGAGCGACGACAAGATGGGCTACCTGAGGGTGTTCAACAAGTTCCTCCTCCAGGTGAACTCCTCAGGCGACGACGCGGTGCTGATCATCGACGAGGCCCAGGACATGCCCGTCAAGGCGATGGAGATGGTCCGCCTGCTGGGCAACCTGGAGACCGAGCGGCAGAAGCTGCTGCAAGTCGTGCTGGTGGGACAGCCGGAACTGCGTCTCAAGCTCCGCAGGGACTGCCTGCGGCAGTTGGAGCAGCGGATCACCGTCCGCTACCACCTCAGCCAGATGACCGAACGGGACACGGGCGCCTACCTCCGCCACCGCCTCCGGGTGGCCGGCGGGATGGACTGGCCCGTCTTCGACCAGAAGGCCGTGCGGGAGATTCACCGCTTCAGCCGGGGCACGCCTCGGCTGATCAACGCGGTGGGCGACAAGGCCCTGCTGGCGGGCTACGTCCACCATACCGGGAACATCAACAAGAAGCTGGTTAAGATCGCAATCCGCGAATTGCGGGAGGCATGCTGATGAGCCTGCTGAACGACGCACTGAAACGGGCCGATAGCGACAAGTCATCCAACACGTTCGAGCCGAGCACGCAGTTACCGGACCTGACGCCTGCGGACGGGGGCGACGGCCCCAGCCGCCTGCGCCTGCCGCTGCTGGCGGTGATCGTGATCGCAGTCGGCGCGGGCGCCGCCTGGATGATCGCCCACACCGGCCCGGACCCCGTGCCGGTGGCGGCGTCGGCCAACCCGGACCAGGCGGCCGAGGCGCCTGCCAACCACCCCACTCCCCCGCCCCCGCCGGCGGCCTTCCTGAATCGTCCGAAAGTGGCGAAGCCGATCGCCGCGCCGATCGCCGAAGAGACGGACGAGCCGGCAGCCAAGCCGCTGGTCAAGCCGACAGCCAAGCCCGCGCCAGTGGCCGCCCGGCCGCCGGTTGAGGCACCGAGCGAGGACGAGGACGAGCCGATCACGCCGGTGGCGGTGGCCCAGGCCCAGACGCCCCGCCCGGCCCGGCCCACCGTCAAGGATGAACCCCCTCCCAAGCGGTTCACGCCGGTCGCCGACGAGAACGACCAGCCCTCCGCCCCGGCCGGCCCACAGGTGGCGGCTGCCCCGCCCCACGAAGAGAAGCCCGCCGAGCCCGCCCCCAGGCCCCAGGCCGCGCCCAAGCCGCGAGTGGACGCCTCCAAGTTCAAGCTCACCGGAATCATGGAGGGCCCCGACGGCAAGCAGGCCATCATCAACGGGCAGTTCATCACCGTCGGGCAGACCATTGACGGCGTCGTCGTCACCCAGATCGGAACCCAGTCGGCCGAACTGAAGGCCGGTGACGTGACGTTCAACCTGCGGTTCGAGTAGCATTGGGAGCAGGAGCTATGGGAGTTATGCGAGCTACGGGATGAGAATCCCGTAGTTCCCGCGGCTCCTCCGCCCCATCCCCTCTTCCCTCGTCCCTGGTCCCTGTCATTTCACCGCCACCGGTGCAGCGACTTGAGGTCCAGGCCCAGCTTCTGGACGGCAGGCGCGATATCCTTCAGAAACCGCCACCCGTCGCTGTAGTAGCCGCCCGTGAAGGCCAGGTCGCTCACGTGCGAAGCCCAGAAGCGATTGAGCAGTCCCATGAACATCTCGCGGGTGTACTTGCAGATCATCGAGGCCAGGGCGACCGGCAGGTGGCGCTGCTCGCACTCGACGGCAAAGTGGATCTCCATCCGCCGCGGGCCATACTCGATGCGGTAGGCGCTGACGAGGTCGTTCTCTTCCAGGATGACGAACCGGGAGCCCTCGAAGACGCGTTCGAGGGCCGGCAGGTAGTGCATTCGCCCCCCCTGACGGTCGACGAACACCCGCAGGTCCTGGGTGGCGAACTGCTCCCACAGGAACATGACCAGGCGACAGGTGATGTCGAACAGCGAGGCGGACTTGTTGTTGCTGGCCGTCACCAGGCGGTTGAACTCGTTCTCGAAGACGCATTCGGCCCGGGCCGCCCGCAGGGCGCAGCCGGCGCGGTTCATGGCCACGCCGAGGCTGTTGCCCGCCAGGGCGACGTCGGTGGGGGTCAGGCTGACCGGCAGCGCGGGGTCGTCATGGGAATACCACGGATAGGCGCCCAGTTGGCCTGCCGCGGAGGGGCAGACGTGGCGGACGAACTCCCGCAGGGAACCGAACCGCCAGTTCGCGCCGGCGAGTGTCGCCAATACCCCCCGCTCCAGCAGGCGCAGGTCGTCGTTGCGCTGGCCGCCGTAGAGCTTCTTGCTGTCGGCGATGGCGACCAGACCCTTGCGCTTGGAGGGCTTCTTGCTGACCGCCCCGGCCAGCAACTTCCAGAGCGAGACGTCCACCAGGTCGTCCGGCAAGGCCCAGGCGGTGGCGCCGACCACCAGGGGCCCCAGCACCGGGCCCAGGCCCGCCTCGTCTATGCCCGCCACAATCGTCACAAGCTGTGCTCCCGCGGCCCGGCCGCACTCTAGTCGTCCGTCACTTCAACGGCGGGCTATTGTACCGACGGGAGTTCTACTTTCCAATCCGCTCGCACGTGCCGCTGACCATGCGGAGTTTGGCCTGGGTGATCGTGATGTTGCCGTTGTGGATGAGCATTGTCGGGCGGTGAGCGTTCTTGACGCGGGCGGCGGCGATGGGTGACATCCGGACGAGCGAACTCTTGTGGCTCAGATGCGGCTTCTTGTTGATGTACACGATGACTTCGATGTTGTCGCGGTTCATCGGCAAGACCCGGGCCTCGATCAGGGCCGCCTTTCCGACAGTCAGGACCGATGGCACATAACGCCGGGAGCTGCCCCCGTAGTAGTAGCCGGAACTCTCTTCATAGATGTAGTCCTTGTTGCTGGATTCCACGTTGAGGATGACGGCGGCGTAGCGGTCGGCCGAGACGGGCAAGAGCAACTCGACGCGAGGCGGACTGTAGCTGTTCCGCAACCGGCTCGCACTGATCTCCAACTGGAGATCATATGCGCCCTTGGGCAAGGCCGGAAACGACAGGTTTGGGGCTCCAACGGACATGGTATCGGCGCAGGAGACCTGTCCGCCCTTGAGCGTCCAACGGCCCTCCCCGTCGCGTTTGGGGTTGATGTCCTTGATCAGGTCGATCCACGGGTCGAGCGACTCGGCCTGCTTCTCCAACTCCTCTCCGATCGCCTTGGCGGTCATGTCCGCCTTCATTCGCGTGGCGTCGACCTCCTTGTGCTTGTCCAGGTAGAGGTCGTAGTAGCGCTTGGCCCGACGGAGCATGTTGGGACGGGCGGTCTGCGAGGCCGACTCCGCCAGCGAGCGGTACCAGTCGGCCAGTTCCAGGCAGGCGGTGTCGGCCAGGGTCTGGTCGTCCTTCTGGACCAGGGGCAGGTAGGTTCGGTAGCGCTCGTCGCAGTCACGGGTGAGGACGGTGGTTCCCTGCTCGGGATCGTCCAGGTCCACGACGTACAACTGAAGCAGCCGCAGGCGGTTGGCCTCGTCGGTGGGCTCCTCCTTGAGCTTCTCCTTGAGCACGGCCGCCTGGCGGGCTGCGCGGTCCATCTCCGTCAGGGTCCGAATGCGATAGGTCACGAACCCTCGTCGCGAGGAGTTGGGCCCGAAGGCCATCGCCTGCCGCATCAGCTTCAGCGCTTCCTCGTACTGGCGGTCCAGGACCTTAGCCTCGCCCTGCTCCATCGCCCATTCCACCATTTGTTGGCCGATCTCGCTCTTCTCGGCTCCCCGGGCCATGTTGTACTGGCGGGTCCGCACGGTCAGCAACTTCTCGAACGCCGACGGCGGCGCGTCGGGCAGGTCCTTCAGCCGCCGGGCCGCCTGGTAGGCTGTCTCGAACCCCTTGGGGTGTTTCATGCCCAGCGCGTAGGAGTTTTCCAGCAGCAGGACCACCAGCCGCCCCTGTTCCTTGGACTGGCTGGCGGTCTTGAGCAGGCGCTCGGCCAGATCCAGGTCATCGTCGGTTTCCCGGCTTTGCGTGACCCGCGCGATCTCCGGGCCGAACACGGATTTGAACGTATCTTCCGCCTGGTCCCCCCACGCCACGGCGACCGAAAGGACCAGCGGAGCCATCAGCGCAAACAGAGCCCGACGCATGCTCATGTGAATCTCCCCAGAGGCTGATTGTAGGTATCTGTTCTGTTCCGGCGACCGCTCCACGGCAGCCGCCCCCAGACAAGACACTCACGATTCTACCTTGTTGCACCCGCCCCGCAAGAAAAAACGCGGACTCCGGTTGCATGGACCGTCGCGTCGACTATTATAAGCCCTGAAAGGAGCCCACGGACCCGACCCACAGGGAAGCCCTGCCGTGGGCGTTGGATCCGAGTTTGAGTTTTTCGCAAAGGAGCCGCACGTGAGCAAGAAGACCCAATCGAAGAAGCTTCGCTTCGGCGTCGTCGGGATGGGATTCATCGGCCGCATCCATGCCAAGGCGATCGTCGCCGGGCGGGAAACCACCCTGGGCGCGGTGGCCGACGCCTTCGCCCCGTCTGCCCGCAAGGCCGGAGAGGAATTCAACGTCCCGCCGTTCAGCGACCCGCAAAGGATGTTCGAGTCGGGGCTGATCGACGCGGTGATCATCGCCACGCCGCACTACCTGCACCCGCCGCTGACCATCCGCGCCGCGCGCTGCGGGCTGCACGTCCTGTGCGAGAAGCCGATGGCGGTGACGATCGGCGCGGCCCGGGCCATGGTGGACGAGTGCCGCAAGCGGAAGGTCGCCCTGGGCTCGATGCTCCAGATGCGCACCCGCGGGATCATGCGGAAGATGAAACGGCTCGTCGACAGCGGCAGCCTGGGGCGGATCCTGCGGGTGTCGATGATCTGCACCAACTGGTACCGCACGCAGGCCTACTACGACAGCGGCACGTGGCGCGGAACGTGGGAGGGCGAAGGCGGCGGGATCCTGCTCAACCAGGCCCCCCACAACCTCGACCTGTTCCAGTGGATCGGCGGGATGCCCAAGGCCGTCTCCGCCATCACCACCACCCGCGTGCACAAGATCGAGGTCGAGAACACCGCCAACCTCATCTTCGACTACGGCAACGGATGCATGGGCTCGTTCTACGCCACCACCGCCGAACTGCCCGGACAGGACCAGTTCCTTATCGCCGGCGACAAGGCTACCCTGCTGGCCGAGGGCAAGAGCCTGCGGATGGCCCGGCTCAGCCGCCCGCTGTCCAAGCACGCCTTCGAGTGCAAGGAGGCGGTGGCCGACAACGTCGTGCCGCCCTCGTGCACCTGGAGCGACGTGGAGTACAAGGAGATTTGCAGCGACAACCGGGCCGAGACGATCCGCGCCTTCGCCGCGCACGTGCTGCACGGCAAGGAGATGGTCGCCAGCGGCGCCGACGGGCTGGCTGAATTGGAGATTTCCAACGCGGCGTACGTGTCGGCCGACCAGGGCAGGCGGATCGACCTGCCCGTGGACGCGGTCGTGGTGGACAAGCTCCTGGATCGCCTGGCCCGTTCCAGCGCCAGGAAGATGGACCCCGCCAAGAGCCTCCGCCGCCAGGCAGCCAAGGACCTCAAGAAGCTGCTGCGCTCCTAGCCTGCTCGCGAACAAGACGGACGGGACGGTCCGGTGGACATGCCTGGGTGGAATTGAGCGGCAGGCCGGCCGTCTGCGCACGGAAGACGGCCGAGGCCTGCCACGTCAACACGGAGACCCGCCGGCAGCACTCCTTGCCGGAGGACAAACAAAGAGGATCACGCCTGCACGGACCGACGCCGGCGACGCCGGCTGATCAGACCGATCGCCCCGACGGCCAGGATGGCCATCGAGGTCGGCTCGGGAACGTTGTTGGTCTCGATCAAGGAAATCGAGTAGTCGCCGGCGACCACGCCGTTGACCCGGAATGCCAGGCTCCCGACGTTCGTGAAGTCTACGCCGGCGAAGTCGGAGTAGTTGAAGACCAACTGCCCCGGCCCCGACGTCGGCTTGTTTACCGTCACGGTACCGGTTCCGCCGTTGGTCACCATCAGGTCCACGCTGGCGACGTGGTCGGCGCTTTCGAAAGTGAAGAAGATCGCGTCCGACAGGCCGCCGTTAGTCAGGTCGCCCACTGCCGTGCCGCCGGCATTGACCCCGTACTCGATCAACCACATGCCCTGCGCACCGTCGTTCGCGCTCAGGCTCAGGATGTGGTCCACCGGCGCTCCGAGTGGATCGAAAATGGTCGTGGTAACTGTCTGGGTCCCGGGCAAGACGTTGGCCGTGGTCGTCTTCCGGACGCCGCCGATCACGTTGGCTGGCGACAGCCCAGCCTCGATGACAGTCGTCGGGTTCGCATCCGGAGGAACGTAGACCCCGCCCCCGCCAAGACCGGGTATTGGATCTGTCCGAAGATGGAACTCTTCGAAGTTGTCGATGATGATTGTCGCCGAGGCCGACCCGGCAACCAAGACCAGACAGAGAAATGCGGCAAAAAGACCTTTCATTGCAAGCCCTCCAAACAGGTTGTCCCGTCCTCGTCCTCCAAGGAGCATGTGCAGCAACTTAATCCATAATAAAACGCGGCAAGAAAGCTGTCAAGGTAGAAAATGAGGAGAATCACCTATCAAATCCGGGGATACATTCAAAGCGGTCCGGCTATGGCCCGCAGCCCTGTTCCTGCCAGCAGGCATGAATCTGCGGCTTGGGCGGCACACCACGTTCCGACGTGGGCCCGGGGCCCCTTGTCTCACCGCTCATCCCCTTTCCGCCCCTTCAGCCTGATTCAGAGAGGTTGGCCAAACGGTCACGGACACTGACTTGTCCCTGACGCTGCCATGCGCAGAAATCCCCGTGCCGAGACAACCCGGTGCCGCGGCCTCGCCAATTGACCTGTACAATAACAGGCAGGATTGTCGTGGTCATCGCCCCGACGGGTGACCGACGCGTGACCGCAAGCCATCCGCCTTCGTACGCTTCCAGGACTGAAGGATGCCCTGCGGACGGGGCCCTGCCGCGTCGATGACTGCAACAATCAGCGGCCCCACGTGGCCGTCCAGTACATCATGCCAAACGACAGCCCCGGGCGGCCAGATCGAGATGAGCCTGGCCTGCCCAGGCGCCTAGCTCACCCCCGCACAAGATGCACGCCAGAACACGCAGCAACGCGAGAGGACCGCCCGCCTGCCGGCTGCGCCCACTGCGGCGGCGATGCCGACATGAGCCGCAGGGCATCGAGTTTAACCGGTGGCGGCCCCCACGCACAGGACTGTCCGACCCGCCGACGAGAGAAACGGACACAGCCTCCACCCGCACCGATGCAACCGGTCCAACATGATCGATCAGGATTCTGACTGGAGGCGGTGCGAGAACGCGATGTCGCACGAGTTCTGCGTGGAACGCAATGGACCAGCCATCAAGAGGACTCGTATCATATTGTGCGGAAGATGGTTACAAGACGACGATTCCCGCAGAAGAAAGGCGAAGAAAAAAACCGATTATCTATATTGACAGATTCCAGGATTGGCCCTAACATTACCTGTGTAGGCTTCAAGTCGAATTGCGTCTATCGAACTGAAAAGGATAAAGAGAGGAGATCACGATGAACAGGGCCGTTATGATTTTGGGTGTTGTGCTCGCTGTCGCGGGAATGTCTTCCGCTGCTACCTTGGTCATTGACAATTTTGAGCAGGGGTTGGCTGGCCCTGCCGGATTGGCTGGCGCGGGCATTTCCGTGAATGACCCTCCGGGGCCACCTTCACCGTTGGTGGTGACGGTCACGGAAAGTGGATTGTCACCCACGAACGTGATTGGCGGCGTCCGTCGGACCACAATGATTGATCTGATTGAGAATAGCCAGACAGTCAGCGCCAACCTCTACGACCCCCCCGGTCTTCCCGCTGACAACCATCTGAGCCTGAGCGCCAACACCGGCGCCCAGGGGCAGTGGCTCCTGGAGTACGGCAAGGCAGCGGGCTCGACTTCGTATCCGTTCGACCTGACTGCTGCCGGTGGCGCCGACGCGATCGTGTTTACCTTCGAGACCGGTGACCACAGCGCTTCCGTGGACATGTGGGCCAGTGACGGCACCAACAGTGCCGGGCCGGTGAACAAGCCGACCCCCGGTGGGAATAGCACCCTGACCTTCCTGTTCAGCGAGTTCCCCGGCGTGGATTTCAGCAGCATCGAGGACCTGAGCTTCCGGATCAACGGCGTGCTCGAGGGCGACTACTCGATCAGTCTGCTCGAGACCCGTTATCACGACGACTAGGTTCCCGAGCCGGTTACGATGGCTGCCCTCATGATGAGCATCGGCGGTCTGGGCGGGTACATCCGTCGCCGTCGTCGCTAGACCTCGGCGAGGCTTGTTTGAGTCTTCTCGCGGCGGCCCCCTTGCGGGGTCGCCGCTTTTTTTCTGTCGTTGAACCCAGCGGTGGAAACTGCGGAATTTCGGTTCCATTCCGCCGCCGTCGCCTGTATAATCCCCCGCCGCTGGACGGGACCGGGTGCTTTCCCCGGATAGATCCCTCGTAGACCCCCAGACAACCTGAGCACAGACGGAGACCCAAATGCCACTGGTACCCATGCGAATCCTGCTGGACCACGCCGCCGAGAACGGCTACGGCGTGGCCGCCCTCAACGTCAACAACATGGAGCAGATCCAGGCCATCATGGAAGCCGCCCAGGAGACCGACTCCCCGGTGATCATCCAGGCCAGCCGGGGGGCTCGCAAGTACACCAACGACGCGTACCTTCGCCACCTGATGCTGGCGGCCGCCGAACTGTACCCCAGCATCCCCATCGCCATGCACCAGGACCACGGCAACAGCCCGGCCACCTGCAAGAGCGCCATCGAGCAGGGCTTCACCAGCGTGATGATGGACGGCTCGCTGAGCGAAGACGGCAAGCTGCCCAGCACGTACGACTACAACGTGAAGGTCACCCGCGAGGTGGTCCAGTCGGCCCACGCGGTCGGCGTGAGCGTCGAGGGCGAGATCGGCGCCCTGGGCGGCATCGAGGACGGGCACGGCGCGGGCCTGAGCGAGGAAGAGGCCCAGGAGCACCTGACCGACCCGATCCAGGCCGAGCAGTTCGTCAAGGACACCGGCGTGGACGCCCTGGCGGTGGCCATCGGCACCAGCCACGGGGCCTACAAGTTCAAGAAGAAGCCCACCGGCGACGTGCTGAAGATGTCGCTGATCGAAGAGATCCACCGCCGCCTGCCCAACACCCACCTGGTCATGCACGGCAGCAGCAGCGTGCCCCAGGAACTCCAGGACCTCATCAACAAGTACGGCGGGAAGATGAACCCCACCTTCGGCGTGCCCGTCGAGGAGATCCAGCGAGGCATCAAGCACGGCGTCCGCAAGATCAACGTCGACACCGACAACCGCATGGCCATCACCGGCGCCATCCGAAAGGTCTTCTGCGAGAAGCCCGAGAAGTTCGACCCCCGCGACTACCTCGGCCCGGCCCGCGAGATGATGAAGGGCGTCTGCCGCGAACGCATGATCGCCTTCGGGCAGGCCGGCAACGCCGGGAAGATCAAGCCCGTCTCCTGCAAGGAGATGGTCGCGTACTACCAGAAGTAGCTTTCCGCTGTCCGTTTTCAGTTCACGACTTGGGAGCTGTGAGAGCCGTGAGAGCGATGGGAAGAACACCCCCATTGTCCCCAGGGCTTTCACAGCTCCCATTCTGTTACAGACAGGCTACTGGCGACTGGCTGCCGGCTGCTGAAGACTACTCTCGCACGTCCAGGCAGATCATCCGCTTCAGGTCGCGAAGGATCAGTCGCCCGTCCACCAGGACCATCGGCCCCCACGCGTCGGGGCCTTCGAGCACCTTGGCCTGGGCCAGGACTTTCATCCCGGCCGGGCTGATCTGGGCCAGGCTCAGCAGCCCGTCGTCCTTGAGGGCGAAGATGAGGTCGCCGGCCACCAGGTACGGGCCCAGCCCGTACTGGTGGGCCACCCCGCTGGTCCACAGGACCTTGCCTTCCAGGTCCATGCAGGCCAACTGCTGCGAGATGGGCCCGCCCTTGGCCAACACCGACAGCAGCCGCCCGCTCAGCCCGCCCTGCGAGGCAAGCAGGATCGGCGTCTGCTGCTCAGAGCAGAACTCGCGGGCCTCCAGCTTGAACAGTGGCTTGGCCATCCACCGCTCGCCCTCGCGGGCGACCTTCAGCATCATGCTGCCGGCGTTGTAGCCGCCGGTCAGGAAGATCCGCCCGCCGCCCACGTGGATCGGGGTGGGTACATTGGCGATGTTGATCTTCCACTGGTCCGTTTCCCACAGCAGCCGCCCGTCGTCGGCCGACACCCCCACCACCCCCCGGCTGGCGGCGTAGACGTACTGCTTGACGCCGTCGATCTCCACCGGCACGACCGACGTGTGGGTCATCTTCCAGTCGCGCGGATTGGGCGTCTTCCACAGCACCTTGCCGTCGGCTAGGTTCACCGCCATCAGCAGCGCCGACGGACCGCCCGGGGCCAGGATCAGCCGATCCCCGTCGATCAGCGGGCATTGGCCCGCGTACCACTGCGGCACGGTCGTGCCGTGCTCGATCACCAGGTCGATGCCCCAGACGAACTTGCCCGTGTCGGCCTCCAGGCACAGCACGTGGCACTTGGGGCCCAGGCTCACGACGTAGCGCCCGCCCAGGGCGGGCACCGTCCGCGACATGCCGTGGTTGCGGAGCACCTTGACCGGATACGAATACCGCCAGATTTCCCGCCCGTCGGCGAGCGAGAGGCACCGCATGGCGTCGCTGAGGTTCTCGCGGTCGTAGTCCAGCACCCAGAGCCGCCCGTCGCGGACGACCGGCCCGGCGTGCCCCTCGCCCATCTCGACCTCCCACAGGCGCTTGGGCCCGTCGCTCGGCCAGGTCCGCGCCAGCGGTGGCTGGCTGGGGGCGATGTTCGTGCGGTCCGGGCCGCGGAAGTGCGGCCAGACGCCGGCGATCCCCTCGGCCGGCTTGCCCTCCCCGACCACCAGCTTGCCCCACTCCGCGCGCCCCGCGCCGGGGCCGCGCGTGGGGCGGTCGCGCTGAATCGTCGCCCCGTCCGAGCCCGGCTCGCGGAGACTCAGCCCGACGGCCCAGCTCGAATCGGTCATGACCCAGACGCCCGCGGCCAGCAGCGCCGCCAGCGCCACGCCCGCCGGGACGAAAACCAGCAAGTTGTCGCGAGTGCTCGGTTCCATTTCGTTCAGCATACCAAACGCGGCCGGGCCGACGCGAATTGCTTTGCCCCCCTGAGGGGCCTGCAGGGCCAACCGAAGACTCAGGATAACTCCTTGGAAAAGGCGACAAGGAGCGTCATACTGTGCATCCGCCCCATTCGGAGACACAAATGGACCTGACCTCCACCACTCGCCGAGACCTCCTGAAACACCTGGCCCTTTCTCTGCCGGCTGCGTCCGCCCTGGGCGGGGCGCTGCGGGCAATGGCCGCCGACGCCCCCGACGAGAAGCCGCCCCCCGTGCGGGCGGTCACGCGCGGGCCGCAGTGCCACTGGCGAGGCTACTACGACAAGCTGCTGTTCGACCCGACGAATCGCTATCTGCTGGCCAACGAGGTGGACTTCGAGCACCGCTCGCCCAAGGCTGACGATGTCATCCGCGTGGGCATGATCGACCTCCAGGACGGCGACAAGTGGATCGAGCTGGGCAGCTCCCGGGCGTGGAACTGGCAGCAGGGCTGCATGCTCCAGTGGGTGCCCGGCACGACCGGCGAGGTCGCCTGGAACGACCGCGAGGGCGACCAGTTCTTCTGCCACGTTGTGGACGTCGAGACGGGCAAGAAGCGGACGCTGCCTCACCCGTTCTACGCCCTCAGCCCCGACGGGCGCTGGGGCGTCGCGCCGGACTTCCGCCGCCTCAACGACACCCGCCCGGGCTACGGGTACGCCGGCCCGGCCGACCCGCGCCGCAGCGTCGGCGCGCCGGACGACTCGGGCATCTGGCGCCTGGACATGCGGACCGGCGAGCGGACGCTGATCTTCTCGCTGGCCGACGCGGCCAAGGTGCCCCAGCCGGGCGGCTTCGGCGAGGGCCCCAAGCACTGGTTCAACCACCTGCTGGTCAACACCGACGGCAAGAGGTTCGTCTTCCTCCATCGCTGGAGTCAGAAGGGCCAGCGGAACTGGCTGACGCGGATGTTCTCCATCGACGCCGACGGCAAGGACCCATATCTGCTGATCCCCAGCGGGCGGGTCTCGCACTTCGTCTGGCGCGACGCGACGCACGTGACCGCCTACGCCGGCTGCCCGCCCACCAACGCGTGGAAGTTCTGCGTGTTCGAGGACAAGAGCGACAAGGTCGAGGTCATCGGCGAGGGCGTGCTCAACCGCAACGGCGACGGGCACATCACGTACATCCCCGGCACGAAGGATCAGTGGGTCGCCAACGACACCTACCCCGACCGTCAGCGCAACCAGCACGTCCACCTGTACCACATCCCGACCGGGCGACGGGTCAGCGTGGCCGCCTGCTTCCAGCCCCCGCCGTACAAGGGCGAGTGGCGATGCGACACCCACCCATGCGCCAGCCGCGACGGGCGATACCTCTGCTTCGATTCGCCCCAGAGCGGCCAGCGCCAGGTGTACGTGGCGGACATCTCGCAGATCGTCAAGGCGTAGGCTCGGCAGGCGCGGGCGTCTACTGGGCCGTCTCCAGCCGCTTCGCCGTCGCCGGGTTGATCTTCATCGCCCACACCTGCCCGCGGTGCGAGATCACGAAGGCCAGCTTGCGCTTCGCGTCGTACATCCACCCGCAGGAGTGCCCGTCGGCCGCCTCGCCCGCGTCCAGCAGGAAGTACTCGTTAGTGGAGCAGTCGTAGACGCGGGTGTACGGTTTGCCCTTCTCCTTGTTGCCCACCCGGAGGTGGCTGCCGATGAGCACCCAGTCGGCGTGGTCGATGTAGGCCATCTCGCGGAAGTTGCGGGCCCGCCCGGCGGGGAGGTTCGCGGGCGTGATCTTCTCGATCCGGCGCGTCTTGAAGTTGAAGCTCAGCAGCTCGCCCGTGCCGACGGTGGCGTACTTGGCGCCCACTCCGCCCAGGATCATCCGGTCGCGCTTGGAGTCGTAGACCATCCCGTGGGCGTCGCAGTAAGGGGGAAACAGGCGGTCCATGCCCTTGGGTTCGAGGTCGCTCCAGCCGGCCTGGCGGTCGTAGATCCACAGCCCAGCCCAGTCGGAGTTCTTCTTGCGGGCCCAGGCCACCGCGCCGTGAGGGCTTGCCTCCAGCACGGTGCTGCCCCAGTTGAACTCGTAGGGCAGCGCCATCCGCTCCATCCGCAGCCAGTCCATGCGGGCTGGGTCGTACAGGTACCCCCGCCCGGAGACCAGCAGCTTGCACTTGGGATCGTAGCAATAGTGGTTGTAGTTGTGTACGCCGTTCCACGGGCGGTTGAGGATGGACGAGTCGTAGCCCCCCCCGCCGCTGGTGTTGTAGGGCTCGTCGGCGTCGAAGCCCTCGACGATTCGCCCGCCGGCGGGGCTGTAGTGGGCCACCGTGCTGGGCGAGCGGACGCAGTGCCCGCCGCCCCAGTGGAGGATCTGCTCGCGATCGCTGTCCCAGACGGCCGTCCCCCAGTCCCGCTGGCGACAGCCGTAGAGCGGATTGCGCGGCGGGTCGGGAAGGCGGACCCACACGTTCTCGGGCAAGGCGTCCAGGCCGGTCGGCTTGGGGGCGTCGACCACCTCGCAGAAGTCCGCGCAGAACAGCTTTCCGCGCGAGAGCCGCTGGTTCGGCGCCGCCGCAAGCTGCTCGGTGACGGCCGGGTCCGGCTTGGCTGCGCCCAGGTCGAGCGTCCAGACGCGGGCGGGGAACTTCTTGTGCGGCAGGAACCAGACCCGTCCCGGCTGGGCCGCCAGGAACACCTTGCCGCCCGGCCCCGCCGCCAGCGCGGGCGGCGAATAGTATTGACACGAGTAGTCGTAGAAGTGCCCGAGCAGCGGGGGCACGCCGTCGGTCTCTTTCTTCGGTGCGGGCCAGGCGCCGAGCGCGTCCCATCGCTGGGCCGCTACGTCGTATCGCCAAAGCTGGATCGGCTCGACGTGCGTGTACGAGCGGCTGCCGTAGTCGATGCCGGTGTTCTGGAGGTAGCCCTCGTAGAGCGCCACGCCTCCGCCCGGCAGCGAGATCAGCGCGTGCCCGGCCCGCGGGCTTGGGGCACCCTTCGGTTCGATCCGCCGCCAGCCCTTGGCCAGGTCCAGCACCCACGTATCGTTCATCAGGTAATCTTCATGGTCCCCGCCGAACAGGACGTACGTCTTGCTGGAGGCGTCGCAGGCCAACGGCGAGTTGCGGCGCGAGCACGGCACGGGATAGTCCGCCTCGTCCACCCGCTCGACCTTCTCCTGCATCGCCCGCACTGCCTTCAACGCGTCGAGAAGTTGTTTCCGCTCGATCAGCCCCCCCGCCGCCGGCAACTCCGCCTTGGCCAGTTCACCCGCCTGATCCATCTTCGCGGCCGCCTGGCACTCGTCGGCCAGGGCGCGACGCTCCTGGGGCGACCCCTCGCCCGCGGGATCCTGGTACCACGCCAGGCGGATGTGCCCGCCCAGCGTGATAAGCGCCTCCTTGAGCGCCACGCGCTGGCGGTGCGTCCGCACCGCATCATCGGCGGGCAGGGGCAGGAGCCGCCATTTCTCGGCCGCGATGTCGTAGACGGCCGTCCGCGACCACCCGAGGTTGTCCGCTTTCTTGTCGGCCCCGACGACCACGATGGTGCCCGCGCCGTCGGTGGCCATGACGGGCCAACTCAGCCCCTGCAGCTCCGGCGCGGCCGGCAGGGCGGACCACGTCTTCTCGTTGAGGTTGAGGCGGTAGAGGACATTCTCCGCGCTGAGGCAGAACACGCTCGCCGACGCGGGGTCCAGCACCGCCTGATAGTATGGATGGAAGGCCTTGCCGGGCGGCTTGGGTGGGCCGAAGTCGCGCCACTGTCCAGCCGGAGGCACAAACTCGCGGATGCACGGCTTGGGTCTTTCCGGGTCCGACGGGCCGACCCAGAGGAACTTCTTGGCCTCCGCGATCCACAGCAGCACCCCGCCCGGGCGGTCGGGGTCGACGCCGTCGGCCTGGTTCTGCCACTGCGGCGCAGACCAGGCCACCTCCGGTGCCGCGCCCACAAACGCCAGCGAAAGGACCGCCAGAGAGAACACGGACGCGGAGGACATGCGTTTCCTGGACATGGGTCACCTCATTGAGAAAGACGTATGCCATTGTCCTTCATTGCCCGGGCAATGCAAGTCGGCTCGCCCGGTGCGATCAGTCGGGGCTACGCCCTGACCGTTGCCCGCCGGCAATGGCGCGGATACACTCACTGGCCATGAGCGATCAACCGTCTGTTCGTCCGCGACTGGCCCTGCCCCTGCTGGCCGTCTGCTGCCTCCTGCCGACCGCCCAGACGCTCCTGACGGTCTACCTGGAGATCTGGCCTTTCGTGCTCTACCCGGTCATGAAGGTCCTGATCCTGGCGGCGCCGATCCTCATCTGGCGGCTCCAGCGCCTGCCGCGCCGCGAACTGCTGGCCGGCCTGGGCGTGCGACGCACCACCCTGCTGCCGGGGCTGATCAGCGGGGTCTTTCTGGGCGGGGTCATCCTCCTGGCGTACTACACCTTCCTGGGCCCGATGGTCGACGCCGCCCCGCTGGCCGCCAAGGCCAAGTCGCTGGGCATCCTGGAGCACTACTGGCTGATGGCCGTCTTCATCTCCTTCTGGAACAGCCTGATCGAGGAGTACTACTGGCGGGCGTTCCTGTACGACCAACTCCAGCGCTACGGCCTGCGCCCGCTCGCCTTGATCGCGCTGGGCGGGGCGATGTTCGGCCTGCACCACGTGTTCATCTTCCTGGACCTGGTGCCCCTGCCCCAGGCAGCGTTGTTCACGTTCGGCACGGCCTTCGCCGGCGGGCTGTGGGCCTGGCAACGCACGCGCGGACATTCCATCATCGATTGCTATGTCAGCCACATCATCGCCGACCTGGCCGGGCTCTGGGCGGGCTGGGACCTGATCCAGCGGGTCGGCGGGTAAGAACCAAGGAGACTCCCATGAACGTGCGATTCCGGCTGGCGGTACTGGCGGCATGGGTGCTGGGGATGCAGTGCTGGCAGCAGTCGGCGACGGCGGCCGAAGAGCCGCAGGTGAGGCCCGCTCCGGCCGCGGCGGCCAAAGCGGACGAGCCCATCGACTTTGAGCGGGCCCGCGGGCTGCTCCAGAAGCGGCGGGCGGGAGAGAGACTCACGCCGCAGGAAGAGGCGTACTTGCAGCGGGCGTTGGAGGCACGGCGCAGGGGACAGGGACCGCGACCGGTCCCGCCCGCCAACCTCATGCGCGACACGTCGGCGCTCAAGCCGCTGACGGAGATGACTGCCGACGACCGCTACAAGGACGAGGACGGCGGGCTCTACGGGCAGGGAAGCAGCGCCCCACCGCCCGAGCACGCGAAGGCGGCCCAGGCGGCCCTGTCGGCCATCCAGCCGCTGGACAAGGAGGGCAAGCCGGCCTCCGACGGCAAGATCGTGCTGGTCTCGCTGAGCATGTCCAACGCCACGCAGGAATTCTCGACCTTCAAGCGGCTGGCCGACGCGGATTCGGCCAAGTCGCCCCGCGTACTGGTGGTCGACTGTGCGCAGGGCGGGCAGGCGATGGCGGAGTGGGCCCCGCCGGATGCCCGCCCGTGGACCGAGGCGCTGCGGCGCATCGAGGCCGCCGGCGCGGACCCGCGCCAGGTCCAGGCAGCCTGGGTCAAGCTCGCCAACAAGATGCCACGGGGCGATCTCAAGGAGCACGGGCAGAAGCTCCGCGACGACACCGTCGCCCTGCTCCGCAACGCCAAGGCCCGGTTCCCCAACCTCCGCATCGCCTACCTCTCCAGCCGTATCTACGGCGGATATGCCACCACCCCGCTCAACCCCGAACCCTACGCGTACGAGTCGGCGTTCGTCGTGCGCTGGCTCATCCGCGACCAGATTGCCGGCGACAAGGAACACAACGCCCAGGCGGACCATGGGCCGGTCAAGACGCCGCTGCTGCTGTGGGGGCCCTACCTGTGGGCCAACGGGACCACCCCGCGCAAAGCCGACGGCTTGACCTACGCCCGCGAGGACCTGGCCGGCGACGGTACGCACCCCTCCGGATCCGGGCGTGAGAAGGTCGCCGGACTCCTGCTGGAGTTCTTCAAGACCGACCCGCTGGCCAGGCCCTGGTTCGCCCCCCGCCGTCAACCGGCGGAGGGCCTTCCTGGTGAAGCTCCAGCAGGCGGTTCAAACCGGTAAGCCGCGGCCCGTCCGCTCCCCAGCCAGGGGCGGGGCGCTTCACGGAGAACAAGCGGAATCTGCCGGCGCCGGGCCCGTTACACTTGGCGAGGCGCTTCATGCGGTCGCTTCTCGTGTCATCGTGTCTATTGCTGGTCGCCGGCGTCCAGGCTGTCGGACAGGCGGATCGCCCCAACCTCGTCTTCATCCTGACCGACAACCAGGGCGACTGGACGCTGGGCTGCTACGGAAACCGCGACATCCGCACGCCGCACATCGACGCCTTGGCCCGCGGCGGCATGCGTTTCACCAACGCCTTCAGCGTCAACGCCGTCTGCTCGCCCACGCGGGCCAGCTTCCTGACCGGCTTGATCCCCTCCCAGCACGGCGTCCACTGTTGGCTCGGCGCGGGCGGCGCCCAGATGGGAGCCGGCGCCTACTGCACCATCCGCGAATTCGAAACGCTGCCCAAACGACTCGCCCGCCTCGGGTATGCGTGCGGTCTGGTGGGCAAGTGGCACCTGGGAGGCAACCTCCACCCCCAGGAGGGGTTCTCCTACTGGATCACCAAACCTCACGGCCACACCACCGCCTTCTACGACGTGCCGATCATCCGCGACGGTCGAGTTGCAGACGAACCCCGCTACACCACCGAGTTGTGGACCGACCACGCCTGTCGCTTCATCCGGCAGAACAAGGATCGCCCGTTCTTCCTCTTCCTGGCCTACAACGGCCCGTATGGCCTGGGAGCAAGCCTGTTGCGCCCAACCCGCAACCGCCACGCAGCAGCGTACGCAGAGTCGGAGATGCCTTCGTTCCCGCGTCTGTCGGCCCATCCTTGGCTCCACAACAACAGGCAGTACCTCAACAACGTCCAGGCGATGCGCCGCTACGCCGCCGAGTGCAGCGGCGTGGACGACGGCGTGGGCGAGGTCATGGCCTGCCTGAAAGGCCTGGGCCTGGACAAGCGGACGCTGGTGGTCTACTCCGCCGACCAGGGCTGGGGCGGCGGGCAGCACGGCATATGGGGCATGGGCGACCACACCCGTCCGCTCCACGCCTTCGACGAGACGATGCACGTCCCGCTGATCTTCCGCTGGCCGGGCGTCGTCCAGGCGGGGGCGACCAGCGACGCCATGGTCAGCACCTGCGACTGGATGCCCACGCTGCTGGCCCTGCTGGAAGCGGGCGATATGCCTGCCAAGCCGCCCTCGCCCGGGCGCGACTTCAGCCCGATTCTCCGCGGCCGGAAGGTCGACTGGGAACAGGTCGTCTATTACGAATTCGAGAACACCCGCGCCATCCGCACCGCCGATTGGAAACTCATTCGCCGCCACCCCTCGGGACCCGACGAGTTGTACCACCTCGCTCGCGACGCGGGCGAAGCGAACAACCTGATCGGCCAGGCGGATCATGATCGTCAGCAGCGCGAACTGGGACATCGCCTCGACGCCTTCTTCGCCCGTTACGCAGACCCGCAGTACGACCTCTGGCGCGGCGGACGATCCAAGGCTGGACGCATCCTGCGCTCGCCGGCGGGAACAACCAGACCAGCGAAAGGTCCCCCACCATGAGTCGATTCCTCGGCGCCCACCGCCAGTTGCTCTCGCTGACGGCCTTGCTCGTTTGTGCGTGCCCTTTGCTGGCCGCCCCGCCCGCTCACAAGAAGTGGAAGCTCGTCTTCGGCGACGAATTCGAGGGCCCGCGGCTGGACGAGTCCAAGTGGACGCGGCGCGAGCACGGGGAGGCGTTCGCCTGGAACGGGGCGAAGGGGCGGCTCCGCGCCGACCACGCGGAGGTGGACGGCAAGGGGCACTTCGTGGTCCGCGTCAGCCGCGACGCCGACGGCACGTACACCTATCACCACGGCGTCGACACCCGCGGCAAATACGAGCAGACGTACGGCTACGTCGAGACGCGGGTGAAGTTCTCTCGCCAGCCCGGCTGGTGGGGCGCGGTCTGGATGTACGGGGTCGAGGTGGGGCCTAACCCGTTCCTGATGGGCCAGGAGATCGACATCTTCGAGGACTTCCGCAAGCCCAAGACGAAGAACGACTTCGCCCACAACGTGCACCTGGACGCCCAACTCCAGCGCGCCCCCGCCGACCGCACGAAGGTCGGCCTGCTGGAGGGCGACTCGCTCTACCGCGTCTCGCGGGGCACGACCGTGCTGGTGGACGACTGGGACGCCTTCCACGTGGTCGGCGTGGAGTGGACGCCGCTGGAGTACGTCTTCTACTGCGACGGGCGCGAGACCTTCCGCCTCGACTACCGCGAAGTGCCGGTGACCAACCAGCCCATGCGCCTCCTGATCTCCGGGTGCTTCCGCGACCCCAAGCGAGCCACGTTCCAGGGCGACTACGCCGACGGCGCCTGGCCCGACGAGATGGTCGTCGACTACGTGCGGGCCTACCAGGAGGACCTCGCCGGTCGCCGCAGGCCCGAGGTCTCGCTGCGCATGGCCAAGGGCGTCGAGGTGGTCTCGCAGGACCAGGACGTGACCTTCGAGGTCGCCGCCGGCGACGACGGCAACGTCGAGAACCTCCTGCTGTTCGCCAACGGACGCATCCGCACCGAGAAGGCCGGCGCCGCCTCCGCCACGTTCACCCTGCCGGGCAAGCGGCTCTTCTACGGGCGGAACATCCTCATCGCCATGGCCCGCGACAACGACGGCCTGATCGGCATGTCCAAGCCGCTCTCGTTCATGGTCCGCGGCCTGCGAGAGGGCAAGGGCCAACCCTACCAGGGACAGGCTCAGACCATCCCAGGGCGGATCATCCCGGGCCACTACGACGAGGGCGGCCAGCGCGTGGCCTACTCCAGCCACCTCCAGGACAACCGCTACGGCAAACCACCGTGGAACCTGGACTGCCGCAAGGGCGAGGGCATCGACTCGCCCAGCCCCAAGGGCATCGGGGCGACCCATCGCGGCCTGTGGGTGGCCTACACGGTGCAGGTGGAAAAGACGGGCGACTACGAAGTCGTCCCCTTCGTCGCGCGCCCCGACGCCATGGTCGGCCGGGCCGACAGCGAAGACCGCATCATCCTGGAGCTGGACGGGCGGGGCCTGACCGAATTCGTCTTCAGCGGCAAGTTCAGCACCGGCAGACAGTACTGGGGCGACTACAAGCCCCTGCCGCCCCGCACCGTACGCCTGAGCGAAGGGCGGCACGTTCTGCAGGTCCGTTTCGAGGCTTCGCCCTTTAACTTCGGCGGCCTGGAGTTTCGCCCCGCCGCCAAGTGACCAAGCCGACGACCGAGCAGCTTGCCCCCTCGCGATTTGGCCGTGAATTTGCTTGCCCGCGCGCAGCCGCCACCGTACGATCAAAGGGCTGCAAGATTGGGAGCTGGACATGCGCATGCCCGGGGAACCAGCAAGGAGCCGCCCATGAACAGACCCGCCCGCCTCCTCCTCGTCCTGGCCGCCGCTTGCCTGTTGCCTGTGTCGTCATTCGCCGCCACCCAGAACGTCGGCCTGCGGTCGCACACCATCAAGGTGGACATCACCGGCTGCGTCGCCACCACCACGCTCGAACAGGTGTGGGTGAACTACACCAACCAACAGCAGGAGGCGGTCTTCCGCTTCCGCCTGCCGGTGGAGGCGGCCGCCCACGACCTGGTGCTGTGGGTCGAGGGCAAACGGACGCCGGCCGAGGTGCTGCCCCGTGTGACGGCGGAGGAGATCTACCGCCAGATCCGCGAGCAGCGCCGCGACCCGGCCCTGCTGACCAGCCTGGGCGGAGGACGGTGGCAACTCCGCATATTCCCTTTGCCGCCCAAAGGCACGCAGAAGGTGCAAATCGTGGCCAGCCAGCTCCTGCGGCTGAATGATGGCTGGCTGACGTTCGACTGCCTGCGGGAGGACGGAGGGTCGACGGTCGAGACCGCCAACGATTTCGACTTCACCGCAGAGCTGCGGGTACCCGGCGGGGTGAAGGACCTGCTCTGCGTGGATCTGGAGTTGGGTGTCCAGCGGGAGGCTGATGCCCCCTGGATACTGGGCGCTCGCTGCGAAGACTGGCCGGTCAGCAGGCCCGTTAACCTGAGCCTCAAGCCCGCCTCCACTCCGCCGGATGTGCTGGTGCTGCCGACAAAAGGCGGTGGGGGGTACTTCGCCACCGTCCTGCCCGCCCCGCCCGCACCGACGCCCACCGGCGGGCGGAGCGCCGTCCTGGTGCTGGACGTCTCGGAGTCAATGCGGGGTGACGCCTTCACCGCCTCCCGCAAGGCCCTGCTGGACGCTCTCCAGGGCCTCACGCCCCAGGACAAGTTTGCCGTCGTCATCGCCGGCACCGAGCCCTCGCGATGGAAGGACAAGCTGGTCCAGGCCACCGACGACAACAAGGCGGCCGCTACGCTATACCTGCTGGACTTCCGCCCGGCTGGGGCGACCGACCTGGCCGGAGCCCTGCGCGCGGCGGTTGCCTACCCGGCCGATGAGCAACAGAAGCTGAACGTCGTCATTGTCACTGACGCCGCGGATCGCGTGGCTTGCCGCCCGGCCAGCTCGCCCGCGGCCAAACCCAAACCGGGCGCCCAGACGCCGCCCTTCGCTCCGCCGGCCCATGTCCGCCTGTACGCCCTCCTGCTGGGCCAAGCCCGAGAACTGGAGAAGCTCGCCGCCACAACGGGGGGCGAAGCATGGAGGGCCGCCGGACCCGACGACCTGCCCAGGCTGGCGGCCCGCCTGACCGCACACATCCAGAACCCCCTCCCGGCCTGCGAGTGCAAGATCGCGACTGTCCAGGGGCAAATCGAGCAGACAGCCGCCTCCGAGCCGGGCAAACAGAAGGAACTGGTGCTGGCGGGACGATTCGTCGGGCAGGCCCGCGGTGAGGCCATCCTCTCCGCCACAGCCGACGGGAAGCCCAGACAGGTCCGTCACAAGCTGGATCTGGTCGCCGCTGCTTCCGCCGCCGCCTGGGCTGGGCCCAACCTGGTCAAGATCTGGGCCCACCTGGCCGGCGTCCAGATGGCTCGCGAACTCCGCGCTGGCGAGCCCAAGATCGAGGACCTCGATGCCTTGCTCCGCCACAGCCGACAGCACCGCGTCGTGACGCCCATGACGGCCATGCTCGTGCTCGAAAAGGATGCGGATTACATCACGCGCGGCATCCAGCGCCAGCTCTCACGCCTCCGGGCGGGGACTTTCTGGGAGGTCGAGGAGAACGTATTCCGCACCCAGGGCACACCGGAACTCACCGAATCGAACCGGCGCAGCCACGAGTCGGCCTTCGCCCGGGCCGCCGATCTAGAAAGGGAGGGAAGGTACGAGCAGGCCGCCGACGTGCTGTCCGACGAGCCGTTCCAAACGTTCGAGACAGCCAGCCAGGCGGCCCGGCTGCGGGAATTCGCCAGGCTGCGCCGGTCAATCGAGCAGCGCCGGCGTCCCGGCCCGAAATGGACATTGGAGCACTCCTGGGAACTGGCGATGGCCTGCGAGGGCCCGCTGGAGTACCCGCCCGCTCAGATGGACGAGAACACCAAGACAATCGTCCAGGTGGAACACCTGGCCGGGCGGCAACAGGATCAGGCCGTCCGCAAGAAGCTCCAGCAGCAGATCAACAGGGTGGGCTTCGACGAAGTCCAACTGTCCGATGCGCTCGCCTTCCTGCGAGACACCAGCGGTCTGAACATCCACGTCAAATGGTTGGCGCTAACGCTGGTGGGGGTAGACAAAACGACGCCGGTCCAGGTGGACTTGCGCAACGTGACGGTCGAGAAAGCCCTGCGGACGATTCTCGATGACGCGTCGGGATCGGCTTCGGAGGAATCCAGGTTGCAGTACCGCCTGGAGGAAGGGGTGCTGACGATCTCCACGCGTCAGGACCTGAACCAGAAGACGGTGTCGCGGATCTACGACGTCCGCGATCTGGTGGCTCCGCAGCCGGTGCCACGGTTCTTCGCGGCTCAGCAGCGGTGGCCCCGCGACCGCATGGGCCCGACCTGGGGCCGGGGCGCTCTGTTCGACGAAGAGATCACTCGCACCGGAAGCGGCAACAGCGGGCTGTTCGGCGAGGTGGACGACGGCAGCCGGGAAGAGACCCTGTTCGAGGACGCCCGCCTGGGGGAGAGTAGCTCGGAGAGAGGCATCTTGCTGGAACCGGACACCCCCAACGACGAACCCGGTGAGGCCGGCTTGGTAGGCGCGATTGCCGCAAGGCGGTGGCGGTGGATCCCGTCCTCACGATTAGCGATGGAGTCGCAGCCCCTGGACAGGCTGATCCGCGAATTGATTGACCCGCAGAACTGGCGGTGGGCCGGCGGGACGGTGGGATCGCTTCATCACTTCAACGGGTTGCTGATCGTACAGCAGACGCCGGAGAACCACGACGCAATCGAGGCGTTGCTGGCCGAGTTGCGCAGCTACCGCCCTTCGCCACGTCAGGCGCCCGCTACTGGGATGCCCGAGCAGATGTTCAGTTCGCGCGGGCAACTCATGCCCTGGGTGCTGGCCCTGATCGAACGGGTGCGGAGCGGCAAGCTCTCCCCCTTTTCGTCCGTGGTGGTCAGGAAGATCGACGGCCGGACCTTCGCGGGTATCGGCGGGTTCTGGTTCGACACGCGCCTGACTGAGCAGACTCGCGTGATCCCCGTCTCCCGTTACAGCCCCGCCGACGAGGTGCTCCAGATGCAGGGGCAGGCCTATGCCCGGTGGCTGGGCGAGGACCTGGTCGTGGTGGCCCTGGATTCGCGGACCGCCGTCGTCATGAGCCAGTGGGGCATTGCCAGAGACGATCACCCGGACGTTCAGGCCGTCCTGGCGGCGATGAAGTGAACGCTCCTGGCCTGCCGGGCTAGTCGATCCGCAGTTCGAGTTTGCCGATCGTGCCGCGGAAGCGGTTGGGCACTTCGTACTCGCCCACGGGCTGGACCAGGTCGCTGCCGATCTGGAGCGAGTCGCCGGGGTTGGCGGCCAGCGGGCCGGCAGCCTTGTCCGCGGCCACCTCCTTGCGGTCGATCCGCAGCGTGAGCTTTCCATCGCGGGCCAGCGAGGCCTCGATCACGCCCTTGCCGCCTTCCAGCGGCGCGGGGGCCTGGATCGTCGTCCGCTTCCAGTCCACGCACACCGAGAAGGTCGCCTTGCCCTCGCGGAGAAAGAGGCTGTAGCCGTGGCGGTTGCCGCCGTGGGCCAGCACCACGCCCGAAGGCGTTTCGCTTGCGATCTCCGCCCAGACGGTGATGCCCCGCCCGGCCACCGCGGGCGCCTTGTCGCGAGGCACGCACAGGCCGTCCGTCCGGCCGTCGAAGACCCACGTCTCGTCGATCTCGCGCCGCACCGGCTTGGCGCCTTTTCGCCCGGCCAGGCGGGCCAGCGCGGGCAGGTCCAGGATCGTTGTCTTGCGCTTGGGCGGCGTGGCGGGCTGGCCGTCGGGCGAAATGATCCCCTTGACCGGATCGTAGCCGATGGAGGCGAAGTCGATACCCTCCCACTCGCCCGGCAGGTCGGGCAGCGTCTGGCGCCAGGCCAGCAGCCGCTGCCGCATGGCCGCCGCCACCTCGGGCTTGCTGCTGGCGAGGTCCTTCCGCTCGCTGGGGTCGTCGGCCAAGTTGAAGAGCTGCGCCCCGCCCGCGTCCTGGTTCATCAGGAGCTTGTAGTCGCCCTCGCGCATGGCCAGCGGCGGGCTGATGAAGTCCTTGTTCCCGGGCCGCAGGTAGCCCTCGCGCCGCCCGTACTCCCAGAAGATGGGCTTCTTTCGCCGCACGGGCTTGCCCAGGAAGGCCTCGCTGAGGTCCTCGCCGTCGAGGTTGTCCGGCACGTCGATGCCGACCAGCTTGCACAGCGTGGGCGTCATGTCCATGGCTGCCCCCACGGTCCGCTCGTCGGTCCGCCCGGCCGGCACCCGGCCCGGCCAGCGGACGATGAACGGCATGTGGATGCCGCCCTCGTACAGGCTCCACTTGCGTCCGAAGTACGGCCCGGTGAAGCCCGGAGGCGTGAAGCCCTTGGCGTAGTAGCTGGCCCAGTCGGTGGGCCCATTGTCGGAGGTGAAGACGATCAGTGTCCGCTCGGCCAGGTGGAGCTTGTCCACCTCGTCCACGAGCCGCCCGATCTGGCGGTCCATCTCTTCCAGCACGGCAAAGAATTTTGCCTCGAACGGGTTCTTTGTTACGTCCTTCCACTTCGCCTCCGCACCTGGCGCGGGCTGATGGGCGTCGTGGACGTCGTTGGGGAACAAGCGGAGGAAGAACGGGCGATCCTTGTGGCGGCGGATGAAGTCGATCGAGCGGTCCACGTAGGTCTGCGTCCAGGTGTGCTTGGGGCCCTCGACGCGCGGCCCCATGCCCTCGAAGTTCACCAGGTGCTCGTCGAACCCGTAGGCCGACGGCAGCGGCGCATCCTGTACGTCTCGCCCGCCGCCCATGTGCCACTTGCCGAAGTGCGCCGTCGCGTAGCCGGCCTTCTTGAACGCCGAGCCGATGGTGAACACGTGCGGGCTCAGGAAATCGGCCATGCCGCGCCGCCGATTGGCCGAGCGAGCGGCCAGGTACGAGTGGATCAGATGGCGGGCTGGGTACTGGCCCGTCGTCAGCGCCACCCGCGAGGGCGAGCAGATGGGCGAATTCACGTAGAACTGCGTGAAGCGCATCCCTCCCGCGGCCAGGCGGTCGATGTTCGGCGTCTTGAGCTTCGGGTTGCCGAAGCACGACGGATCGGCGAAGCCCATGTCGTCGATAAAGATGAAGATGACGTTCGGCCGCGATGCAGCCGGCGGTGTTTCCGCCCAGAGCGGCAGGACGTGGCGAATCGCGCCCGCGGCAAGGCCGGCGGCGGAGGCTCTCAGTACGATTCGGCGGGTGAGGTATTTGCTCATGCGTAGCCTATCAAGGTCTTGTTACCATCTGGTCAGCCCGGAGACGGCGGCCCACACTCTCCACAAATCCCTCGGGGCTTCCGGGAAGTCCTCGCTTGGCGCAAGGAAATAGAGATGCAGCTTTCCTTCCTTCCTGATTTCGAAAAGGAATTCCTCCCCTTCACATCTGTAGTGACCGGAGGGCACGACTCGCACCACACGGTCAGCAGTGCGCCATCTATCGGGCAGCTTCTGCAACTCGTCGGGCCCCAAGCGAAGCCGCTTCTCGGGACCGCGATCAATGCAGGACCAATCCCCGCTGCGATACATCCTGAGAAGCAGCCAAATCGGGTAGAGCTCACGCGCGTCAAGCCGATTCTGACCGGTGAGAATTCCCAACGACATAACATCGTCGTGAAACTGACTGTGCTGCCCCCGCGACCTGGAGGCCAAGAGCCGTACGAATGTCAGATCATTCTCATTTGCCTTCTCATGGCGCACCAAGCCGGGGGCCGACTCTCGCATCAAGTTGACCACCTTCGTGATCTCCGGTGGAGTCGCCAGCGGCGACATGTGCAGCAGGGCGTATGCACGGCGGACGCCCGCCCAGTCGACCTCCACCGTGTAGTTGTCCAGGACGGGGGATTGATATGAGCCCGTTTCCAGGTTCGCCGTCAGGGCGCCCACACTCTGCCTTAGCCGGCTTGCCACTGCCGCGGGAATCGCACGTGTCCCTTGGGTATCCCGCAATCGAGCCTCTTGCCCGGTGAACGTGATGGTCACGTGTTCACACGAGCTCAGCGACCGCAGAATGAGCCTGTCCGTGCGGGAGCACCCCGCAAGGCAACCTATCACCACCAGAAGTGGAAGGTATCGTTTCACGATCAAGCTCTCCCGCCCATGCACAAATCGACAATCGCAAATCGACAATCGACAATCAAATCCAATCCGCAACCTGCCTGCCGGCAGGCAGGTCCGCAATCACTTCTCCGCGCCGCTGAAGTATGCGGTGAGGATCTTGCAGAGGATCTGCTCGCCGGACTCGTTGGCGTGGACGCGGTCGCGGTAGAACGTGTGCGGGTGGAGCTTGCTGGAGCGGATGTACTGGGCCCACGGCGTGGTCATGTCCAGGTAGCCGCACTTCAGTTCAACCGCCAGAGCCGAAAGCTGCTTGCCCCACTCGCCCGTGCCACTGTGGCGGGCCTTGGCCAGCTCCTGCTCGCTGCGCGGGTCGGCCGTGCCGAACGTGCCGGTGGCCAGCAGGAACTCCGTCTGGGGCAGGGCCTGGCGGATCTGTTTGATCACCTCGCGGACGGACTCGATGTCCTTCTGGCTGATCCCGCCGATGAACACCAGGTCCGGCTTGAGCGGGACGATGTTCTTGGCCACCCGGTCCTCTTCCCTGTAGTGCTGGCAGCCGCCGCCCCCGCGGACGTAGACCGTGCCGCGGATCTTGGCCTTGGGGTACATCTGCTGGACCTTGGCCAGCCAGGCCGACCGCATGGTGTCGTTGACGATGCTGTCGCCCAGGCCCAGCACGTGCAGCTCGCCTCCCTCGGCCAGCGCCTTGCGGGTGCGCGGCAGGTTGGCCCAGTCGTTGGCCGGCGGGGTGAACTCGCCCTTGGGCATCTCGGCCTGGATCTTGTCGATCTGGGCGATGGACCGCTGCGGCGTGCCGAACAGGTAGTAGTCCTTCTCCGGCGCCTGTCCCTTGGTGCGAACGTCCGGGGGGTACTTGGAGGGGAGGCAGCCCTTGTCGGGGAACTTCACCGGCGAGTCGGCCATCATGTCGCCCAGGACGGGACCGCCGGCCGCCAGGAGAGACACTGCGCAGAGGACGAGAGTTCGCATTTCATGGCTCCTTGCACGGCCGCGGCCGCCTGGGTGTCTGGATGCTGCTACTCCACAAACGCGGCAGCGGGCAGCGCCTTGCGGACATGGTAGCATGGCAGCGCGTGGGCCGGCAAGGCCGGCTCGACGCGTGCGGCGAGTTGCTCCTTCCGCGACGCTTGTCTGCAATACCGTCCGGGGCGTCCGCGTTTTCTTGACAGTCGGTCCTCGGCGTCGATATTTGGCTTGGCTTTCCGTTCGGGGACCGTACAATGCCTCTCGTGGCATCGACCAAAGTCACAGGAAAGGAACGGTCATGAAGAAGGTTGGACTGCTGTCGCTGGCACTGGTTCTGGTCACGGCCGGTTGGATCGTCATCGCTCAGCCGGCGGGCGCTCCGAAATACCAGTCTCCGTTTGATCTGGCCTTTTCCCCGGACGGGAAGATGCTGGCCGTTTCCGACCACACCGGCGCAGCGGTCGCCATCCTGGACACGGAAACCAGCAAGGTTTCTCAGACGGTCGCCCTGAACGGCGAGCCCACCGGCGTGGCGTGGAAGGCCGACGGCTCGGCGGTGTTCGTCGCCGAGTTGGGCGCGGGCACGGTGGCCGAGGTGGACCCCAAGGGCGGCAAGGTGAACCGGCGCCTCAACGTGGGCCCCCGCCCGGTGGGCCTGGCGCTGGCGGCCAAGAAGAACCTGCTGGTCGTGTGCAACACCGGCACCGACACCGTGAGCATCGTCAACCTGGCTGACGGCAAGGAAAAGGCCCGCGTCGCCGGCTTCCGCGCCCCGTTCTTCGCGTGCGTGACGCCGGATGAGTCGCTGGCGATCGTCGGCAACCGCCTGCCCGCCGGGGCGGCGACCGATCCCCAGATGTCGTCCAGCCTCTCGCTGGTCGATCTGGACAAGGGCGCCAAGGTGGCCGACATCCGCCTGCCCGCCGGCGGCGCCTGCCTGCACAAGGTGGCCGTCTCCAGCGACGGCAAGTGGGTCTATGCCGTTCACACCGTCGGGCGGACCAATCTGCCCACCACGCAGCTCGAGCGAGGCTGGGTCAACACCAACGCCATGAGCGTGATCGACCTGGCCAAGAAGGAAGTGTACGCCACGCTCCTGCTGGACCGACCCAGCGAAGGCGCCGCCGACCCGTGGGGCCTGGTTCTGTCCAAGGACAACAAGACCGCCTACATCTCCCTCAGCGGCGTCCATCAACTTGCCAAGATCGACCTGGAGACCCTGCACAAACTGCTGGCCGGCGAGGTCCCCAATCCCCCCGCCGCCGCCAACGACCCCTACAAGCGCCGCATCACCGGCATCTGGCTGGAGATCAAGGCCGACCCCAAGAACCGCGCCCAGCTCGTCAACGACCTGGCCGCCCTGTACTCGGCCGACCTGATCACGCGCGTCAACATGAGCCCCCGCAACCCCTGGCGCCCCGACGACAAGATCGAGTATGACGTCTTCGGGCTTCGCGGACTGGACCTGTCCAGCACGGGCAAGCTCGCCACCGCCGGCTACTTCAGCGGCAACGTCCTGATGGTCGACCCGGGCAACCTGAAGACCACCACCCAGGTGGCCCTGGGGGCGAAGGCCGCCGAGACCATCACCCGCAAGGGCGAGCGGATCTTCCACGACGCCACGTTCTGCTTCCAGCACTGGCTCTCGTGCGCGACCTGCCACCCGGACACCCGCGCCGACGCCATGAACTGGGACCTGCTCAACGACGGCATCGGCAACCCCAAGAACACCAAGTCCATGGTCTGGGCCGACAAGACCCCGCCCAGCATGTCCCTGGGCGTACGGGCGACGATGGAAGTGGCCGCGGCTGCAGGCTTCAAGCACATCCTCTTCCGCCAGGTGGACCAAGCCGACCTCGACGCCACCATCGCCTATCTGCGCGACCTCAAGCCCCTCCCGAGCCCCTACCTGGAGAACGGCAAGCTGTCGGCCAAGGCCCAGGAAGGCAAGAAGCTCTTCGAGGACAAGGAAGTGGCCTGTGCCTCCTGCCACCCCGGCCCGCTGTTCACGACCCTGAAGCTGTACGACGTGGGCACCACCGGGCAGCTCGACCGCGGCGCCAAGGAGTTCGACACGCCCACCCTCATCGAGCTGTGGAAGACCGGCCCGTTCCTGCACGACGGGGCCGCCGCCACCCTCATGGACGTGCTGACCACCAACAACAAGGGCGACAAGCACGGCAAGACCTCACACCTGTCCCAGCAGCAGAAGGAGGCCCTGGTGGCCTACCTGCTGAGCCTGTGACCGGGCCTGACCACCCGACCCGCGGGCCGCGAGCGACGAGTTCGCGGCCCGCGTTGTTTTTTCGCCTGGGCCCGCGGCCGTCCTTCGCCCCCACCGCCCCTGCCGCGACATCCTGCGCTCGTCAACCCCGCTGCAAGCCGCCCCCGCGCGGACCGTTATTCCGAGGACGGCTGAAATCCCGGCTGCACGCACAGGAGACCGTGAGATGCGTTTCTCCGTTTACAGTCTGTTGCTGACCGCGCTCTTGGCGCAGGCCCTCGCCTCGGCCGCCCCGCCGCCCGCATCGCCAAAGCCTGCGACGCCGACGGCTAGGCCCGTCAAGAAGCCGCTCCCCCCGCCGCCCAAGGCCAAGCCCAAGCCGCCCTCCGAGGCGGACCTCCGCACGCCCTTCCTGGCCGCCGGCGGGCCCATGAAGGACGCTGCCGACGTCGTCTTCGCCGTCCGCAAGCCCTTCCCCACCGACGGCCACTGGTACGCCAACTTCGGCTACTACGCCATGGACTCCAGCCTCAAGGTGTACACCGAGGGCGCTAAGCTGTGTCGCCTCAACCTCCGCACGGGGCAGCTTAAGGTCCTGCTGGACGATCCCCGCGGCGGCGTTCGCGACCCGCAGGTCCACTATGACGGCCGGAAGATCCTCTTCTCGTACCGAAAGGGCGGCAGCGACTACTACCACCTCCACGAGATCAATGTCGACGGCACGGGCCTGCGCCAGATCACCGGCGGCGAGTTCGACGACTTCGAACCCACCTATCTGCCCGACGGCGACATCGTCTTCGTCTCCAGCCGCTGCAAGCGATGGGTCAACTGCTGGTTGACGCAGGTGGCCGTCCTCTACCGCTGCGACGGCGACGGCAGGAACATCCACCCCATCAGTTCCAACAACGAGCACGACAACACGCCCTGGCCCCTGCCGGACGGGCGTATCCTCTACACCCGGTGGGAATACGTCGACCGCAGCCAGGTCCACTACCACCACCTGTGGGTGGTCAATCCCGACGGGTCGAGCCAGATGACGTACTTCGGCAATCTGCACGCCGGGACCACCATGATCGACGCCAAGCCCATCCCGGGCACCGACAAGATCGTCGCCGGCTTCTCCCCGGGCCACGGGCGGCGCGAACACGCGGGCGTGATCACCGTCGTGGACCCCAACGCCGGGCCCGATGACCAGGCCCGCGCCCGGACGATCCACAAGTCCGCCAACTTCCGAGACCCCTGGGCCTTCAGCGAGAAGGCCTTCATGGCCGCCGAGGGCAACCGCCTGGTCCTGTTGGACGACGACGGGCGGACCCAGACCGTCTACCGCCTCGGCGAGGACGACTCCAGGCGAGGCATGGAACTCCACGAGCCCCGCCCGCTGGTTGGTCGACCCCGCGAGACGGTCATCGCCCCGCGCGTCCAGCCCGGCCAGGCGACCGGGCGCCTGGTGCTGGCCGACGTGACCAACGGGCGCAACATGGACGGCGTGCGGAAAGGGCAGATCAAGAAGCTCCTCGTGCTGGAGACGCTCCCCAAGCCCATCAACTACACCGGCGGAATGGAGCCGCTCAGCTACGGCGGGACGTTCACGCTGGAGCGCATTCTCGGCACCGTGCCGGTCGAGCCGGACGGCTCGGCCTACTTCGAGGTGCCCGCGATGCGGAGCGTGTTCTTCGTGGCCCTGGACGAGAACGACATGTCGGTCAAGCGGATGCAGAGCTTCGTCACCGTCCAGCCGGGCGAGACCACCGGGTGCGTCGGCTGCCACGAGCACCGGGTCAAGACGCCGGCCTACGCGGCCACGTCGGTGACCCAGGCGATGCGTCGCCCGCCCAGCCGGATCGAGCCGATCACCGACGTGCCGGACGTGCTCGACTTCCCCCGCGACATCCAGCCCATCCTCAACCGCCACTGCCTGCCCTGCCACGGCATCGAGAAACGCTGCGGCGGCGTCCTGCTCACCGCGGACCGCGGCGTGTGGTACTCCCACAGCTACTACAACCTCTTCGCCTTCGGCCAGGTCGCCGACGGACGCAACCGCCCGGTCAGCAACTACGCCCCCGGCACGCTGGGCAGTTCGGCCAGTCCGCTGATGCACAAGCTGCTCAGCGGCCACCACAAGGTCAAGGTCTCGCCCGCGGAGTTGAAGACCGTCCGCCTCTGGATCGACAGCGGGGCCGCTTACCCCGGCACGTACGCCGCCCTCGGCTGCGGGATGATCGGCGGCAACGAGCACAACAAGCCGGACCTCTCGTCGCGCGACTGGCCCGCGGTGAAAACCGGCGCCGAGGCCGCCTATCGTCGCTGCGCCCCCTGCCACGACCACAAGGGCCCCCGCGGCATGGCCTACCACTTCGTGGACCACTACTACGCCTCGTGGAAGCAGCAGAGCCAGGCCGTCCGGCACGCGCCGTCGCGCCACATCATGTTCAACCTGACCCGCCCGGATAAATCGCTGATGGTGCTGGCGCCGCTGGCCAGGTCGGCCGGCGGATACGGGCTCTGCCAGGCGGCCCCCGGCACGCCGCCGCAGGCTGCCAAGTCGGTTGTCCCGGGCGGGGGCGTCTTCGCCAACACCAACGACGCCGATTACAGGAAGATCCTCGCCATGATCCAGGCGGGCAAGGACCACCTGGACAAGATCAAGCGGTTCGACATGCCGGGCTTCCGTCCGCGCGACGCCTGGGTGCGCGAAATGAAGAAGTACCGCATCCTGCCCAAGGACCTGCCCGCCGACGCCCCCATCGACTACTACGCCGCCGAACGGAAGTACTGGCAGTCGCTGTGGTACACGCCGCCGGAATTGTCGCTGACGCGTTGATTCGTGAACTCGGCGCTCGGCGTTCGGATGCGTTGGATCGTCGCGGCTTGCCGCTCGGCGATACACAGAAGAAGCAAGGACAAGTCTGCTGTTGGGAGTTGGCGTGAATGAAATCCGCATCCTGTAATACGCACCCCTGTCGGTTGGCACGCGCGTCCGCAATCGCCGTCCTCCTCGCGCTGCTCCTGTCGCCTGCCGCGGGCGACGGCGCGGGCCTTTCCACGCCCCAGCAGGAGGCGTTCTGGTGGCAGGACGAGATTCGCACCGCAGCCTTCGCTATCAGCCGGGCGCGGACAGGCCAAGTGGCGTCCTGGCCGCGGATGACTGTGCAGGCGGGTTCCGGCGTCCTGCCGCTGCCGCCCGCGACCGGCCCAGTGGCCTGTGATGGAAAGCTGGCGGACGGCGAATGGAGCGCGGCCACTCGGTTCTTCGCGATCGTTTTCGGCCCGTGGCGCGAGGGGCCGATCCAACTGGACGTCTTCGCCTGCCGTGACGGCCGGAAGCTGTGCCTGGCCCTGCGGGCGGAACGCGACCTCCGCGGGCTGGCCAGCCTGGCCGCTCCAGCCAGGCTGATCGGCGTGGGCGAAGCCGCCATCCGCATCGAGGCAAACGGCAAGGTCGTCGGCGCCGCGGGCGCCGCCTCCGCGGACGGCCGGGTCGTAGAGTTCTCGCTGCCCCTGCCCAGGGGCAAGGTCGATCTGTCCATCCCCGTCGAGCAGATCCGCCGCCATGGCGGCAAGGCGCCCGCAGGCTTCCACGACGTCGGACTGGACCGCTCCAACCCCGGCCGAAACGCCAGCCGCAGGGACGGCTGGTGGCTTACGCCGGTCGCGGTTCAATTGGTCCCCTCCCCGCAGTCGGTGGAATTGGGGCCGACAGCCACCGCGGGCAACCCGGCCGTGGCCTCGCGCGTGGTCAACGGCAAGGCAGCCGAGGCGACCACGCCCGCACAGGGCGCCGGCGACGGCGTACACGTCTACTCCTGGAAGGGCGGTGCCTTCCGCATGGACGGCTTCCTGTACCATTCGCCAACACCCGAGCTGCTGCACGCCGCCAGGCAGATCGCCCGGCGGGCCGCACTGGCTCGCGCGGAGCAAGTCGTCGCTCCGCTGACGGCCCAACTGGACGAGCTTGCCAGGCAAGTCGCCGGCGGCCGGCCCGCCGACCCCGCGGCTGCCCGGGAGCTTTACGTCCGGGCCCGAACGCTTCGCAGCCGACTGCACCTGGCCCTGCTCGACGCCCCGCTGCTGCTGGTCAAGCAACACCCCTACTATGCCGCCCACATCTACGACACCTACTACTGCTGGCACCCGGGAGGCGGGATCTACATCCTGGACAATCCCGACCGCCCGTCGGAGTCGAAGATGCGGCCGGTCATCGACGCGACCACGAAGAACACGCTGGGCGCCGGCGTGTACCGCGACCCGGATGTGCACTGGGACGCGGGCAAGATCGTCTTCGCCTACAAGCCCACCGCACCGGGCATGACCAACATCTACGAGATTGCCCTGGACAACTCGAACCTGTGCCGCCTGACCGAGAGCGAGGCCTTTCACGACATCGGCCCGTGCTACCTGGGCGACGACCGCATCGTCTTCACGTCCACGCGTCCCAAGGCCCGCGTGCCCTGCTTCAACAGCGGCGTGGACACCCTGCACGTGATGAACGGCGACGGGTCCGGCCTGCACTCCATCAGCGTCAACAACGTTACCGAGTTCGACCCGTCGATCATGCCCGACGGGCGCGTCCTCTACGGCCGGTGGGAGTACGTCGACAAGACCGCACTGTACATGCAGAGCCTGTGGACGGCCAACCCCGACGGCACGGGCGAGACGGCCTTCTACGCCAACAACATGGCCAAGCCGACGGCGGTGCTCGACGCCCGCGCGATGCCCGGCGGGCGGCAGGTTGTCGCCTCGCTCACGCCGCACAATGGCCAGCCGGTCGGGGCCATCGGCATCATCGATCCCGAGTGCGACAAGAACACCCCTGACGCGATCGAGAATCTCACGCCCGAGTACCCCGCCCTGATGGACCAGGGGCTGGCGACCGGCCCCAGCGAGCCCTGCCCGCTTACCGACGAGGACGTCCTGATTACGACCAACGCCCTGGGCGGGCACGGGACGATCCAACTCATCGACCGCGCCGGCTGCCGCGAACTGGTCGCCAGCGATCCGGAGATCTCGTGCTTCTCGCCCATGCTCGTCAAGCCGCGTTCTCGCCCGCCGGTCCTCCAGAACCACGCCGAGCCGCTGGGCCATACCAATTCGCCCGGCAGCTTCCTGGTTACGGATATCTACCAGGGGCTCACGGGGGTCGAGAGAGGGACAATCAAGTACCTCCGCGTGACCGAAGAAACCGCGCGCACCAGCGAGGTGCCCCCCGGCGGACGGTGGTGGAACCAGGCCTTCCTGGTGAGCTGGCAGGGCGCGTACATCGTCAAGAACTTCCTGGGCGTCGTGCCGGTCGAGGAGGACGGCTCGGTCTGCTTCGAAGCCCCGGCCGGACGGGCCTTGTATTTCTCCGCCCTCGACGCCGAGGGCCGCGAGGTCCAGCGGATGCGAACCTTCGTGCAGGCCGCGCCGGGCGTCACCCGCTCGTGCATCGGTTGCCACGAGCACAAGCAGTCGGCGCCGCCGCAGTCCGCGGGGCGGCGGCTGGCGCTGGCTTCGCCCCCGCGCAAGCTCCGCCCGGAGAGCTGGGGCAGCGGCTTTCTCGATTATCCGACGATGGTCCAGCCGGTGTTGGACCGCCACTGTGCGACCTGCCACGGGGGCAAAGGCGGCATCGCGGGCGGACTGGACCTCACCGGCGGGTGGACCTGGGCGTTCAACATCAGCTACGAGACGCTGCTCAAGAACGACCTGGCGGGCTTCATCCGCTGCAACAACGCAGACGTGTCCTCGTCGGTGATTCACCCGCCGCGGACGATCGGTTCCGGCGCGGCCAAGCTGGGCCAGGTGCTGGCCAGCGGACACAAGGACCGCATCGGCAAGCTCACGCGGGCTGATCGCGACCTGATCATGGCGTGGATGGACGGCAACAGCAACTATTACGGCACATGGGACCACACGCCCCACGCCGTGTGCAACGCCCTGCTGGGCGCCAGGGCCCGCCTGGCCGCCGCCATGCGAAAGGCCGGCTGCACGAAGTGCCACGCGGACGGACATATCGGCAACGACTGGGTGAACCTGGCCCAGCCGGAGCTCAGCCGCATCCTCCGAGCCCCGCTGGCCAAGACGGACGGCGGGCTCGGCCTGGCCTGGTGCCGCAACCGAAAGGCGCCCGCCGGCCTGCCCCTGGTCGACCAGCGTCAACTCCCCCCCGACCGCTTCCACCCGCGCGAGTGGCCCAAGAGCGATCGCGAGGGCGAGCCTGTCATCGGCTTCGCCTCGACGGACGACCCGAACTACGTCGCCCTGCTGGACGTGATCCGCTCGACGCGGGCCCTGGCCCTGACCCAGCCGCGGGTGGACATGCCCGGGGCGCAGGTCATCCCCGGCATCTGTCGGGCCCAGGCCCCTATCCCCCTGCCCGACCCGCTGCCGGGCCTTCAGGCGGCCGTGCACGGCGACGCGACGGTCGAGTTGACCTGGCCGCGCGCGGCGGACACGATCGGGCTGGTCTTCGAGGTGCACCGCGGCCCGGCCGCCGACTTCGCGCCGACCGTGGAAACCCGCGTCTGCGAGACCACTCGCTTCGCCTATAGCGACGCGCTGGCGCCCGAGGGCAGGCAGCATTACGCCCTGGTGCTGGTTTCTGGCAAGCAGGCCAGCTCGCCCATCCGCGCCAGCGTGGACGTGCCGCCCTTGCCGCCCGTGCCCGCCCCGCAGAAGGTGGCCGCCACCGGCTCGCCCGGCGAGGTCATGCTCACCTGGTCCGCCCCGCACAGCGACCTGCTGTTCAACATCTACCGCTCAGCCGACGGCAAGACGTTCAACAAGGTCACCTCCGAGCCGCTGGCCGGCGGGGTCTTCACCGAGCCCGGCGAGCCGAACGTGAAAGTCTTCTATCGCGTCACCAGCCTGGACCGGCGTCTCCGCGAGAGCGGCCCGTCAGTCGTCGTTTCCGCCGCCGCCAAGGCTGAGTCTCGCGAGCCGGTGCTGGTCGCCTCCTTCTTCGCGGAGACTGCCGCGGCGGCGGGCGACCAGAAGCTGAGCGGCAAGGTGCAGGGCACGGTGCACGTAGCCGACAAGGCCCTCGCCCTGGGCGGCGGGCATGTCCGATTCGAGACGCCGCTGGCGGACCTGCGCGAGCGAATGAGCGTCGAGTGCTGGATCAAGCTCGACGGCGGCGGGTCCATGCCGGTCATCCTCGCCTGCGGGGCCTACAATCGCGACGGATGGTTCATCCAGCGATTCCAGGGCCGCTGGCGGTTCTACTGTGCAGGATCGAGCGCCGACGGGGGCCAAGCCCAGATGGGCAAGTGGACGCACCTGGTCGCCACCTACGACGGCCGGCACGCCCGCCTGTACGAGAACGGGCGACCGGTGGCCGCCGTCGAGGCCGGCAACCGCACGCCCCACCGCGGCCCGCTGATCGTCGGCCAGTACTCATCGCCCGCTGACAGCTTCGATGTCCGCGGCCAGATGGCAGGCTTGAAGATCTACCACCGAGTCCTGTCGGCCAAGGACGCGACTGCGGCGTTTAGCGCGGGTAGGTGATTCTCCGTCATCGCCATAGGGGCAATAGTGGCCGCACGACGACGAAGAGCGAAAGACGTGTACCGCCTGAGGTCGAATGGAGACATTTGGGTCGACCATGCGGAGATATTTCCAGAAGACCATGAGTGGTTGTCAGACGCCAGAAAGCTCACTCTGTGGAATGTGAAGGTTCCCTGCGGTTTCTTGCCCAGGCTCGAACGCCTGTGGTGGCTGGACGTTCGTGGGGGAGCCGCAAGTAGTCTGGACTTTGCCCAGGGGCTGCGAAACGTCCGGTATCTTGCGATTAACCAAGTACGGGGCTTGGCCTGCCTTTCTGCTATCAGTGAGATGTACACCCTCCGCTACCTCGCCCTGTACGGCCTGCCACAGATTGCCAAACTCCCGTCGTGTTCGCCACTCGTGGAGCTGGAACATGTTTCCTTGGGCTCAATGCGCGGACTGTGCTCTCTGCGTGGGGTATTGGACGCACCGAATCTGCGAGAGCTCCAGTTCATCCGGAAAGTAGCCGTGAACGATGAGGACGTCGAGGTGATCGCCACACACCCGACCCTTGAGAAATTCGGATGGTTCGCGGAGGACGTCCCGGCCAAAGATGTTCTACCCGTCGTTACCCGAATTGCATTGCCGCCGTGCGTTCCAGTATCGGCCGCAGAGTGGTTCACCCAACGAAATCAGGGAGCGACGTAACGGGCGCGGCTCTTCTACTCGGCCAGCGACGCCAACTCAATGCTGTCCTCGATGATGGCGCCGTTGCGTTCGTTACGGTAGTGCCCACGCCTCGGCGTGATGATGCTGGTGGTGAGGACGTTCTCCGGCCCGACGAGCTTGCGCATCGCCTGGAGCCCAGGCGTGTCCCGCTCGGACATGTCGGCCCACTTGCACTCGTACAACTTCACCTGGTTGCCGACCGGGATGACGAAATCCACCTCGTGCCGGGCGTGGTCCTGGAAGAAATGCACGGGGGCGTGCAGCCCGCGATTGGCGTACCACCGCACGATCTGCCCCAGTACGTGCGTCTCGAACATCTGACCCAGCAGGGCGGACTTGCGAAGTTCCTCACCTTTGCGCAACCCGCACAGGAAGCAGGCCAAGCCCGTATCCAGGAAGAACAGTTTGGGCGTCTTGATTAGCCGCTTACTTGCGTTCGAGAAGTACGGTGGCACCAACTGCACGATGCCCGAAGTCTCCAGAACGGACAGCCAACTGCTGATGGTGGGCACGCTTACCCGAACGTCCGCAGCCAAAGATGCCATGTTCAGAAGTTGCCCCGTTCGCAGCGCCGCCAGCCTCATGAACCGCTGGAAGTCGCGAAGGTTTCGGACCTCCAAGACCGAACGCACGTCGCGTTCCAGATAGGTGGCAATGTAGTCCGAGAAGAACCGTTGCGAGTCCAACTCGCTCACCTGCAACTCCGGATAGCCCCCTCGGAGAATCATATCGATGAGCGAATCGCCCCCGATTGCTTCTCCGCGATGCTTCTCGATCTCCAAGGCCGACAACGTGTGGCACTCCAGCACCGCCACCCGCCCGGCCAGGCTCTCCGTTACTCCCTCCATCAAGTTGAACCGGTGGGAACCGGTGATGAAGAACCGACCGCACTTCTGTCGGTCCTTGTCTATCGCGGCCTTCACATGCCTCAGCAGGGCTGGGGCGTATTGAACCTCGTCCAACACGATCGGAGGCGGGTTCTCGCGCAAGAGGAACCCCCGGCCGTTTCGGCCTGTTCGCTTGTCTCGGGCAAGTCCAGGGAGACATAGCGACAGTCGGGAAACACCCGCTGAAGCAGGCTGGTCTTGCCAGCCTGACGGCATCCGGTCAGCACCAATCCCGGTCTCAGGGTCGCAACCTTCGCCAAGCACGTCTCTAAGTCACGCTTAACCCACATTTTGTATATTATAAGGTATAGGTTTATAATTTCAATAGTAATGCTTCGTAATCTCGCGACCGCCCGAGAGAGCGACTGGGAAGCTCCTACTCATTCCCGTAAGCTTGTGGTATAGTCCTCCTCCTGATACCGCACGGAACTGCCGCACAAGGAGCCATCCATGACCGACTACGTCAAAGGTAAAGTCGTCATCATCACCGGCGGGAGCAGCGGGTTTGGATTGGAGGCGGCCCGCATCCTCCTGGAGCGCGGAGCGAAGGTGGCCATCACCGGTCGAAACGCCGACCGCCTGAACGCCGCCGCCCAGGACCTCAAGGGTGGCGACAACCTGCTGGCCGTCCAGGCCGACGCGAGGAGCACCGACGACTGGAAGCGGCTGCTCCAGCAGACCGCGGCCACGTTCGGACGCATCGACGTACTGGTGAACAACCACGGCGCGGGCATCAAGATCGCCCCCACCGAGGAGATGGACGACGCGAGCATCCAGGAGGCCCTGGACGTGAACATCGCCTCGGTCATCCGCGGCTGCCGTGAGACCATCCCCTACATGAAAAAGCGGGGCTCGGGCCTCATCATCAACGTCTCCAGCGCGTGCGCGTACCACTCCTGGCCCACCTGGGGCGTATACACGGCCGCCAAGGCGGGCATGGTGGCCTTCACGAGGAGCCTGCACCTGGAGATGGCCGAATGGGGCGGGCGGGCGACGAACTTCATCCCCGGCGCGGCGCGGACCAACTTCTGCCAGGCCGCCAACCTCGACGACTCGTGGCTGGAGGGCTTCCCAAGCGCCCACGACTTCGCCCGCACGATCGTCCAGTGCATCGACGTCCCCGACAACTGCTTCATCGAGGAGGTCAGCATCTGGGGCGTCAAGCAGACGATCAACCCGTTCTGAGCTCACGCATCTCACGGGCTCCACAGACTGCAGAGGGCATTCCGCCCGCTCACGATTTGGGCGTGACCCAGACGCATTCGATCGCGTCCTCGACGGGCTTGTCCGTCGTCACGGTCACGTAGACGGCGACATGCTCTTTGACGTCGAAGGTCGTTTCGGCCTGGCCCGTCGGAAGGTCCAGACGGTCTGGGGCCGGGGGCTTCTCCGGGCCCTTGGGGTCGCGCTTGGCGAACCAGAACGTTACCCGGGCCGACGCGTCCTGCAGCCGTGCGCCGCACACGTACGTTCCGCGTTCGCTCAGGCGGGAGCGGGAACTTCTCCACACGCCCGCCTGCTTGGGGTTCTTTGGCTTGGTGCAGGTCCATCGGTCGGGTTGTTCGGCCAGCAGATATCGCATCTGCGCGGCTGGGTTCTGGAGCAGGTTGCGGGGCGGCTCCATCGGCTCCAGCCCGATCTGGGTTGTGCAGGTCTTGCCTTCCTTCAACTCAAGCGGGGCCGAGACCGCCCAGTTGGCCCCTGTCCGGCAGGCCAGCACGCGGTACCGGCCGGGCGGGAGGTTGTGCAAGCGAAACTCGCCCCTCCAGCCGCCCTTCGGCTGCGGCCCGGCTGTGTCCGCCAGCGTCGTGAAAGAAGTAGCCGCCGCGTGAAAGCGGCCTTCGTGCCGCTGGGCCTTCTTCAGCGCGTCGTACCGCTCCAGGTCGAGCAGGACGATGCGAGCGCCCTTCTGGTCGTTCTTCCACAGTGCAGGCGCGGTCACAATCCCCTCCACCTCCGCACCCCCCTGCCGTGAGGCCAGCCCCAACGTCAGGACCGTGTGCAGCACGTCGGCCGTCGCGCGGGCGGACTCGTTGGCGGACTCCAGGATGATCGGTTCGACCTCGGGCCGCTTGGACTCTCCGGCCTTGACCAGCGGCATGGCCCGTTCGGCCCGCTTGGCGGAGAACTGCCTCAGTTCCTCCAACCGCTTTCGAAGCCCGGCCAGCGCCTCCTCATCGGTCCGTCCCAGCAGCCTCGGCTGATAGGCCTTGATGTTGATCTGCCGGGCAGGCAGCCAGTTCTCCAGTTCGCGATGGTGCGGCATGCGCGAGGTGTGCGGCGGGGCGCCCAGGTCCTCCACGTAATGCACCAGGGGCCCGAGTTGGCGACAGGCGTTCTCGGGCGTCTCGGTCCGCAGGGCCTGGAGGCTGCGTCGGAAATGCGGCTCGAAGGCCTCGCCCACGCCCGGCCAGATGTGCCCCACGGGACGAGGGCGGGCGCGAATCAGGAGGTAGTCGTCGATGTAGAACTCGCGCTTCTCCTCGCCGGCATGGTCCGGCATCCAGCAGTGAGAGTCGAGCGCGGCCAGGCGGGCCTTGCCCAGGACCCGCTGCCACCGCTCCAGGTCCGGCAGGACCGACAGGGCGGCGCGGGTGATGTCCGAGTGCGGCCCCCAGGCCAGGGCGGGCCCTGCCGACGCGGCCAGCAGCCCCACCGCCAGCATCCCCCGTTGCAGCGAACGCCAACGCGTCATGTCGGTACTCATCAAACCGAGACGGCCCGTCACTTCCGGCGCACCACCACCGCCGTCACGTCGTCGGCCTGTGGGGCGCCGCCGGTAAACTCGATGACGGCCTGATGGAGATTGGCGATCATCTGCTCAGAAGGCAGGTCGCGATCGCGCCGGAGCACGAGTTTCATCCGCTCCAGCCCGAACAGTTCGCCCACCGCGTTGGAGGCTTCGAAGATGCCGTCGGTGGTGAGGGCCGCGAAGTCGCCCGGGGTAAAGGCGAAGCTGGAGACGTTGTCGAACACCGCGTCCTCGAATACCCCGAACGGCAGGCCCGTCGCCCCCACCTCCGTAAACCGGTCCTCGCTGCGGCGGTAGAACAGGAGAGGCCCGTGTCCGGCCGAGGCGTACTCCAGATGCCCGTTCCTCGGGTCCAACATTCCCAGGAAGCACGTGACGAAACGGGCCTCGCCCAGATCCCGCGCCAGCAGGTTGTTGACCAGGTTCAGGATGTGCGCGACGTTGCAGCCGCCCACGCCGACCGCTCGGAGCATGGCCCGCGTCTCGGCGATGACCAGGGCCGGGCCGATCCCGTGCCCGCTGGCGTCGGCGACCACCAGCATGCACCGTCCGTCGTCCAGCGCCAGGAAGTCGTAGGTGTCCCCGCCGGTCTCGTCGGCCGCCCGCGAAAAACCGGCCACGTCGAAGCCGGGAATCTCCGGGTTCTCCTTGGGCAGCAGGTTCTGCTGGATCTCCCGGGCGATCTTCATGGCCCGCTCCATCCGCTGCTTCTCGACGTAGTGCTCGATGAGCCTGGCCCGTTGCAGCGCCACGCCCGCCTGGGCGCCCAGCGTCTCGGCCAACGTGATGTCGTAGGCGTTGAACGGCCCGCTCCGCTTGTTGAGCACCTGGAGCACGCCCACCAGCGAGCCCTCATAGTCGCGCAGCGGCACCGAAAGGATGTTCCGCGTCCGAAAGCCCGTTCGCCGATCCACGTCGCGGTTGAAGCGGGCGTCGGCATAGGCATCGGGAACGTTGACGGTCTGACCCGAACGGATGGTCTCGCCCACGATGCCCCGCTCGGCGGGCATGCGGATCTCGCTGGCCCCCACCGCCACCCGGCTGACCAGTTCGTTGTGGACCGAGTCGTACAGGAACAGCGACGCCCGCTCGGCGTCCAGCAGTTCCATCGACCGCTCGATGACCAGCCAGAAGACGCTGTCCAGGTCCATCACCGCCGCCAGCGAGCGCGTGATCTCCAGCACCTTCAGCAGGTCCTGAAGCTTCGACTTGTCGTCCCGTTCGATCATGTGGTGCGAGCCAGCGAGACAGTCTACCACAGCCCTGCCGACTTGGCGAGGTCTCACGAAAAAGAATGAGCCGTCCCGCCCGGACGCGCAAACCAAGCCAGCCATCGTGCCGTGATGCCGCGGTCGGCACGCCAGCCGACTGCCGCCGTGCCTCCGGACGCCTGCAGGCTACAATTCCCAGCCCTTGCGATACTCGCGGCTCAGCAGCTTGTTCGCCCGGTCGCTGTTGGTGAACTTAAAGGCGGCGCCATCCCACTTGAGGACCTGCCCCGGACAGCGGACGCCGATGTTGCCCAGTTGGCAGGTCTCGGTGAGCAGCCCGGCGTGGTCGGGGAAGTTAGCCCCGGCCGGCACGCCGCCCCGGCAGGCGATGACGAACTCCTCGTAGTGCCCGGGCGAGCGGGGAAGCGACTTGGGCGGGCGCCGGGCGGCCTTCATGGCCGACTCCGGGATGAGCCGGTGGCCCATCATCTTGCCTTTCTCGCCCACATAGAGCGTGTCGCCCTGGTAGCGTCCGGGTTCCAACTCCGCCGGACGAGGCGGCCGCAGGCCCCCGTCGTACCACTGGAGGCTCACCGGAGGCAGGTCGCCGCGGGCGGGGAACTCGAAGCGGGCGATCACGCCCATCGGGTAGGTCTCGCCATTGTCCCGCGTGGATGAGGCTTCGACGCTGACCGGGCTGCCCAGTTTCAAGGCCTTGAAGACCGTCGAGAGCTTGTGGCAACCCAGGTCGCCCAGCAGCCCCGTGCCGAAGTCCCACCAGTTTCGCCACATCCACGGCAGGTACTCCGGGCTGTAGGGACGCTCCGGCGCCACGCCCAGCCAAAGGTCCCAGTCCACCCCGTCCGGCACGGGCGCGGCCGGCGGGCGACCGTCGAACATCGCGGGCGCCCAGAAACGGGCCGGCGACCACACGTGGACCTCCCGCACGGGCCCGATCGCCCCGTCCCAGATCAGTTCGCACGTCACGCGGGCTTCCTCGCTGGCCTGCCCGTGGTTGCCGAGCTGCGTGGCCACGCCCGCCTCGCGGGCCGCCTCGGCCACCTTGCGGGCCTCCTCCACCGTGTAGGTCAGGGGCTTTTCGCAGTAGACGTGTTTCTTGCGCTTCAGGGCCGCCAGCGTGATCACCGCGTGGTTATGGTCCGGCGTGGCCACCATCACCGCGTCGGCGTCCTCCTTCTCCAGCAGCTCGCGGTAGTCGCAGTACGCCTTGCACCCGCGGTAGGTCCCGCCGGGCTTGTCCTTTGCGTAGGCGGCGTCGATGTACTTGCGGGAGGGCTCGCGCCCGGCCGCCTGCCGCTCCTTGCCCTGGTTCCAGTTCCACGAGATGTACCCGCCCGCCTCGCGGACGACGTCGCAGACGGCGACCACCTGGGCGGTGGGGATCTGCTGGAAGGCGGCCATGTTCTGGAGCCCCTGCCCGCCGACGCCGATGCCGGCGATGGTGGTCCGCTGGCTGGGCGGCGTCTTGCCGGGCCCGCCCAGGACGCTGGCGGGCACGATCGTGAAGGCGGCAGCGGCGGAGGCGGTCTGAAGCAGGTCGCGGCGCGAGAGGGTGCTTCGTCCGGAAACGTCCATGTCGATCTCCTCGGGAGGCAGCAGATGGCGTAACGAATCTCCGCCTATTGTCCGCTCCGGGTATGCCCGCGCCAAGGACGAACCCGCACACCCGTGGGGAATGCCCCCCGCGCCAGCCGATCCCCCCACGACCGGCCAGGATGCCCCAGGCCGCGTTCAGCCAAAAGACCGACCCCACATCCCCCTGCGCACCGGCCGAGCGATCCTGGACCCGGCCAGCCCGCCCCGCCGACCCTCGACAGGCCGACAAGTCCGGGCGACCCCCGCCCCGCATGCGTTCCGCGCCGGCCGGCGTCTTCCCCGTCGCCTCGCCCTCCGCCCGAGTCCCGAAAGAAAGGGAATACCCCCAAGGGCGCTTTAGGGCGCTTTCGCCGCCCAGCCGACACGAAACCGCCCGCCCGGCGGTTGCCTAACTGACGTTGGAACAGGGATTTACCCCCGCGCCCTGGTGCGAACGCCACGCGTCCTGTCGCGCCCTGTATGCGCCCTGACGCGCCCCGCCCTCGCCCCTCCGCGAACTACCAGCGCCCTGTCGCGCCGCGATTGCTCGCCGAGAACGCCGTCCCCGTCCCGTTCACGCACATGCAGGTCCAACGCGAAACGCCGCGGTCGCGCAGATCAACCGCCTGGACATACTCCGCCGCGCGATCGCTCCGGCATCGTGGAAGAGTCAGCCTAAGGCCCCGCTTTCTCCATAAGCTGCAGCCAAGCATGGAAAGCTTGATCTTCGGTCAGCCCGGCCTGAGTGGCCGTTTCAAGCTCTTCGGTCATATCGGCATCGGAGTGCTTCGTATACCGGAGAGCCCCACCGGAAGAAATCGCCAGCGTATGCAGCGGGCCATCTTCGCTTCCACATTCAATCCAAGCATCTGGATGCTCAGGGTCAGGCGTTGCGAAGACTTCCTGGATGGCTTGCCGCAACTGGTCCCTTGTCGGCTGTGGAATGCAATTGCCGTTTCGAGTGTAGAGGTTCGTCCACCGAATCATCGTCAGCCTTTCGTCTTCACTTCGGGTCGCCACTGGCCGGCCCGATTTCCGAGGACATCTTATTCGTTATTGTGATAGTGTGGTATCAGGCGGCAAACGGAGATAGCGGGCCCGCTCCTATCCCGGCCGGTGATCCCCGGCCGGGTCCGGACGCTTGGGGGATGTCACCTACCTTCCCCCTTTGCCTCGCAAGTAGTTTCTCACCTCGTCGTGGTCGCCGGCGAAGTCGAAGGCCAGGACGCCCTTCTCCGCGAGAAGCACCAATCGCCAGTCGAGGCTGGTGCGGCATTGGTACACGTGCTTGTCGAGCTTCCTGATCGAAAGCCCCGTATGCTCGTGGGGATTGCCAAACCCCTTGACTACCCGCTTCAGAGCGGCGGGAACTTCGGCTTCCCTTCCCGCTTCACGAACGATCTTCCTGAACCGTTTGGACAGTTCAACGGAAATCATCCGCGCCCCCGGTGAACTTCGTCATCCGGCCGGCTTTTCTCGCCTTCCGTATGTCCGCGCTGATTCGTCGCTCGGCCTTGGCCATCTCGGCCGGCGTCAGAGCGTATTCCTGAAGCGCATAATCGGCGGAGGTCACTTCCACCGGGTGCAACGCGACGATCTTGCCGTCGATGACGAAACCCACGTCCTCTCCTTGCGTGGCCTTTTTCAGCCAGTACCCCAGCCGCCCACGACCTTCTGTAACCGTTAGAGTCTTCATACGTTCATTATGGCGTACGCCCGACCCGACAGTTATCCCAATCAACTCCACTTCCAGCGAGGATTCGCGTGTGGGGCACGACGCCCGCGTCGCGCCGACGCCGGCGGTTCAACCGGTGGAAAGATCACGAATTGCGCTTGACAAACCGATTCGCATAGTATAAAGTACTTTGTAATACAAAGTCCTTCCCTGGAGAACGCCGCCATGAACCCAGACAAGGCCGCCGCAGAACTCAAGATCATCCGCCAGCTCATGGAGCGCCCCATCCGCTACTCGGCCATGAGCGGGCTGTCGGGCATCCTGGCCGGGGCGGCGGCGCTGGCGGGCCTGGCGCTGGACCGGCACATCAGCGGCGCCGGCACGCACGAACAGGCCTTCTGGATCAACCTGGTCGTCTGGGCCGGCGTGTTCCTGGCGGCCTTCGCGTCGGCGACGCTGCTGACGCATCTCCGCGAGCGCCGCCAGCACATGCCCTTCTGGACGCAGATGAAGTGGCGGATCCTTCGCACGATCCTGCCGCCCTTCGTGGCCGGGACGGGCCTGACCGTCATCGTCGCCGTCCAGACCCACTTCGCCGGATCCAACCAGTGGGGGCTGATCCCGGCGGCCTGGATGCTCTTCTACGGCGTGGCCTGCTGGCAGGTAGCCGAGTTCAGCATCGTCGAACTGCGTCTGATGAGCGTCACGTTCATCGTCCTGGGCCTGTTGTCGGCGGGGCCATTCCAGAACAACCCCTACATCATGCTCGGCGTGTCGTTCGGCGGGGTGCACGTCGCGTACGGCATCGCGGTCTGGGCGCGATACGGCGGATAGCGATGGCGAGCGGAAACGTGGACATTTTCGAGGAACATCTCTGGCGATTCTGGGTGCGTCTGGCCCTGCTGACGGCGCCGCTGGCGCTGGCGGGCCTGGCCGCCCTGCTGATCGCCCTCGCCGCCGCGGGCAGGACCACCGCGTGAGCCATACTCCCCACAACCAGCTTGACGAGACCATCCACCAGCGGACGCGGCTGGCGATCATGGCCGCGTTGTCGGGCGTCGAGAGCCTGGAGTTCAACGAACTCAAGGCCCAGTTGGGCCTGACCGACGGGAACCTGTCGACGCACCTGTCGGCCCTGGAGCGGGCCGGCTACGTCCGCATCGTCAAGAGCTTCAAGGGGCGAAAGCCCAACACTGCCGTCTCCCAGACCGCCCGCGGAAGGCGGGCCATGGAGAACTACCTGGCCCTGCTCCAGAAGATCCTGGACCAGGCCCGCGAGAGGAGCCAGCCATGAGCGTGCTTCGCCTGATCGCCATCGTCGTCATTTTCGGCTGCATGAGCATCGCCTGGATGATCCTGGGCGGATCGATTTTCGTCCGCACGGAGCTGGCCGACGACCGCAACTCGGCCGAACTGGCCAACCTGTGGGGCCCGCCGACCCTCGTGCAGGCCGCCCCCTACTGGACGGCCCGCGACCAGGACGACCAGGCCCGGTCGCGTCGCAGCGTCGCCTCCAGCGACGTCCGCGCCGACATCCGCCACAACAACCGCTACAAGGGTCTGCTGTGGTACAGCACGTTCACCGTGGACTTCGTGGGTCGCTACACCGTCGAGCCTCCGCCGGGGGCGCCCTCTCCCACGTCGCCCGAGGCAGCCAACGCCACGGGCGGCTCGACGTTCTGCTTCCCCCTTCCGCCCGGCGTGACGACCTACGACAAGCTCAACGTCCAGGTGAACGACAAGCCGCTGAGCGTGCCCCAGGGCGACGTGGCCTCCGGCGTCCTGAGCGTCCCGCTGACGGGCCCCGGCCCGCACGCCGTCAGCGTCACCTACTCCGCCGGCGGGCAGGAGTCGTGGCTGTACGTGCCCGGCGGACAGGTCCACCGCAGCGGCAGGCGAGGCGAGGGCACCCTTCGCACCGACGGACCGCCGGTCGAACTGCGGAACTTCTCGCTGACCATCGCGACCGACTTCCGCGAGATCGACTACCCGCGCGGCTCGCGCAGCCCCAGCCAGCCCGCCGCCGCGACCAACGGCGGCATGACCGCCACGTGGACCTACGAACAGGCCCTGACCAACCAGGCCATGGGCGTCGTCGTCCCCCAGCGCCCCAACGCCGGGCCCATCGCCGCCCGCATGGCCTTCTTCGCGCCGGTCAGCCTGCTGTTCTTCTTCACCGTCCTGTTCGCCGTCGTCGTCCTGCGACGCATTCCCCTCCACCCCATGCACTACCTGTTCATCGCGGCCGGCTTCTTCGCCTTCCACATCCTGCTGGCCTACCTGGTCGACCTGGTAGACATCCACGCCGCCTTCTGGGTCTGCGCCGCCGTCAGCGTCTTCCTGGTCGTCAGCTACATGCGCCTGGTAGCCGGGATGAAGTTCGCCGCCACCTTCATCGCCGCCGCCCAACTCGTCTTCCTGGTGGGCTTCTCCTACGCCTTCTTCTGGGAGGGCCGGACCGGACTGGTCGTCACCATCGCCGCCATCGCGACGCTGTTCGTGCTGATGCAGGCCACCGGGCGGGTGAACTGGAGCCAGGCCTTCAACTGGCGCAGGAACAGCGACGACGATTGGCGGCACGTGCCTCCGCCGATCCCGCCCGTCGCGCCGCCCGAACCGTAGGCGCAGCCTGTCGCAGCGACGCCCAACCGCGTCTACTTGCCGCAGTTCCCGCATCCGAACGTCCCTCGGATCGGCCCTTGCCCCTGTCGGTCCGGCGGAGTAGCATTCGGTCAGGCTGCCCGCGACGGCGGGCGACGAACCGGAAAGGGCGGACCATGAATGCGGGCCGGACATGGATGCGGGCGGCGGCAACAGTGTGGTTGGCGACAGCGGGCGCGATAGCGATGAGCGGTTGCCGGGCCAAATACGTGACCCCCGGTGGAGCCGCCAATCTGCACCTGATCCGTGAGGCCGACATCCGCGAGCGGTTCGAGACCAAGCCGGCCGCCAAGTGGCCCGTCCACGTTGCCCTGGTGCGGGTGCAGGCGCCGGGCTACTACTCGCACAGTTCCACGTCCTACGGCCAGGGAGCATACAGCATCGTCACCGCCCGCGACGTGGAGAAGGACGAGCACTTCAAGGCGATCCAGTCGCTGCCCCAGGTCGCGGGCCTGGCCACGGTAAACCAGTTGCTGCTGCCCTCGGAACTGAAGAGCCTCAAGGAGATCCGCATCGCCTGCGCCAGCCTGCACGCCGACATGGTGCTGGTGTACACGTTCAACACGGTCTTCCACGTCAAGGGCCAGAGCCTCGGGCCGCTGTCGGTGATCACGCTGGGCTTTTTGCCCAACAAGATGGCCCACGTCACCACGACCGTCTCGGGCGTGCTGTTCGACGTGCGGACCTCGCACGTGTACGGCCTGGCCGAAGCCAGCCACACGCGCCAGGAACTGGCCAGCCGCTGGTCCAAGCAACAGGCCATCGACAACGCCCGCCTGGACACCGAGAAGGAAGCCTTCGCCAAGTTCGTCACCGCGTTCGCCGAGACCTGGACGGGCGTGGTCAGGCAATACGCGCCGAAGGACGGACGGACGTCGGCGCCGGCCGCGGCCGCAACCTACGCCCTCCGCTGCGACAAGGAAGGCGACGGGGTCGCCGTCATCCCGGGCGACGACAGCGCCGTCTTCGCCGTCACCAGCAAGCGCGGCATCGGCTCGGCCACTATCCGGCGCACCGGCGGCGCCTGGCCGCCGCACGTGGTCGTCCGGCTGCACCTGGGCGGCCTGGAATCGTTCAGCCTCGGCTCGGACGCGATGGGCCTGAATGTCAGCATGCTCAGCCACGGCAACTTCTCGGTCCTGCAAACGCTCCGGCACGAGGGCCGGGAGAAGTATCCGCCCCTGCCCAAAGACAGCGAGTACTACGCGGACCTGCGCGTGTTCGACGCGGACGGCCTGGACGTGAAGGGCCTGCCGCCCAAGGGCGGGTACTTCGAGATCGTCGTGCCCAAGCCGCTGCTGGACAAGGCCGAGTTGCAGCTCCAATGGATCGACTTCTACCGATAGCGAGGTCCGCATGAAGAACAAGACGATCACGCGACGCGCGTTTCTGTCGTCGGCAGCCGCCGCCGGCGCCGTCATGTTCGCTCCTCCGCGCCGTGCCCGCGCCCAGGCAGCCGAGTCCAGCCCGCCCGGCAAGATCGACCTCGCCTTCTTCGGCTGGTCCGACCAGCACGTGGGCACCAAGGGCCAGGCGGACCACCTGCTGCCGGCTATCGACGCCATGAACGCCCTGCCGGGCACGGCGCTGCCGGAGGGCATCGGGGGCAAGGTGCCGCCTCCCGCCTTCGTTTTCGGCTGCGGCGACATCACCGACTGGCCCACCCACGCGGCCAAGGTCCGCTACGACGAGCTGATGACCAGGCGGCTGAAGTTCCCGTTCTACGACGTCATGGGCAACCACGACACGGGGGGCAAGGTCCGCAGCAAGACGATCGAGAACTACCTCCTCCAGCGTCACAAGTCGCTCAGCTACACGTTCGAGTCGGGCGGCGTGCGATTCATCGCAGTCTACAGCGAGTTCGACGACTCGCTGAACAGCCCGGCCCAGCCGATCACGAAGGAGGCCTTGGCCTATATCCACAACGAGATCGCCAAGGCCCCCGCGGGCCAGCCGATCATCGTGGCCACGCACCTCTGCCTGGACTCCATCACCAACTCCAAGGAGATGGCCGCCGCCCTGGAGGGCGGGCGCGTGGCCATGGTCCTGGGCGGCCATTACCACAAGGCGTCCGTGCGGATGCTGGGGAAGGTCCCCTTCGTGCAGTTGCCCGCGCCGGACCCCAAGTTCCCGCCGGAGATCACCTTCATCCGCATCACCGAGCGGCGAAAGCTGGCCCTGCCCTACGATTACCGCCGCAAGGCTTGGGTTGACGATCCACGAAAGGTCCTCGATGCACCGCTGTAGCGGCCCGATCGCCCCCTCCCGCAACCAATATCACTCGGCCGGAAATGAGCCTTGATCGCCGCCTGTACGAAACGTTCAATTGGCATAGAGGCAAGATTGGAGCCTATGTCATGACCCGAGTGCCGATTTCCAAAGCCCGCGAGCACCTGGCCGATCTGGGTAACCGCGTCGCCCTGCAAGGGGAGCGCGTCGTGATCGAGCGCCGGGGCAAGAACCTCTTCGCCCTCGTGCCGGTGGAAGACGTGGAACTGCTGGAGCGGCTGGAAGACAAGTTGGACCTTGACGCCATCCGCTCCGCCAAAGGCGAGCCTAGCAAGCCTTGGTCGCAGGTGAAGAAGACCCTCGGACTGTGACCCATGCCCTATCGTGTCGAGATCAAGCCCCAGGCCGAGAAGGTCCTGCTGAAAATCCCTAACCCGTACCGGCGGCGTATTGCGAACACCATCGATTCCCTTGCCCAGACCCCAGGCCCCGCCGGCTGCGTGAAATTGAGCGGTGCCGAGAACGCATACCGGATTCGGATCGGCGACTATCGAGTCGTATACGAGATCGTGGACAAGGTCCTCATCGTGTACGTGGCGCGTGTCGCCCATCGGAAAGACGGCTACCGCGATCTCAGACCCCGAAGATGGCTTGGGTGGAATCCGGCTTTCCCGCTCCTGAATGCGCGGGGGGCGTCACTCCGTACCGCTGTTCTCGACCCGGTCGCCCTCGCACTCACCTCGCCTCCGCCGTGGGATGAACCAGTCGCCCACTCTCGACAATGCCCCGTAGAAGAGTCTCCCCGTGGCCAGTAGCCATATGGCCATTAGCACGGGGGTCGTGAATGATGGGAGACTTCGGCCCGACGCAAGGAAGGTGAGCACCCCCGTCACGACTGTAAGCCCCGCCGCCAGCACCAACCACAGCGACCCCAAGACGACCGCAGTCGCGGTGAACACGCCTAACTCCGCCCAGCCTCTCCGCGTCGGCTTCATCCCGATTCTCTCGCGAACAGTTCCTCGACGATCTCCACGCCGTCGCGGACGACCTTGGCGCAGACCTTGTGCAGGGCGTCGCTGTCGCGGAAGTGTTTCTGGCCTTCGGGTGTGCGGAGGTCGGCGCCGGTCAGCTCGCCGCACAACAGCGTTCCGTTGCGCCGGGCGAACTCGTCGATCATCCACTGGGCCATGCCGGCGGAGCGTGCCTTGGAGACTTTGTCGGAGGCCTCGATGGCGGCGCACTGGAGCCCGACGCACATCAAGGCCCCGGTCAGGGCGCCGCAGAGGTTGCCCGTCTTGCCGATCCCCCCGCCGAACGCCTGGGCCACGCGAAGGGCCGTCTCGCGCGGCAGGCCGCGACCGACCCCGCAGGACACCAGAACGGACTGCGCACAGTTGCAGCCTTCCAGGAACATCGCCACCGCCTGATCGGCACGTTCGCTCATGGAGTCTCTCCTTCGTTGGACCTGTTTATCATACTTCAGCCGCGGCCCACAGAGAAAGCGCGTATCCAACAGGCAGACTTGCGTTAGACTGCCAAAGACATCAGGAGTGCCTACATGCTCGGACCCAAGCTCGCGACGACGGCCGCCACGTGGATGACTGCTTTCCTGGCCGCCGTCACGGCCCAACCCACGCCCGCGGCCCAGCCCGTGTGGCTCATCGACGCCAAGTCCCCAGCCGCCGGCTGGGGTTTCGGCAACGGCCCGGAATTCCCCGGGGCCACCGGCTCTCTGGGCGCGGACGAGAAGGCTGCCCGCGAGGGCAGGCCCGCGCTGAAGCTGGTGGGCGACTTCTCCAAGGGCGGCAACTACGTGCAGGCCGGGCGTAAGATCGACAGTGTGGACATCCGCGACCTGACCATGTGGGTCCGCAACGGCGGCAGCGACCGCATCACGCTGCGGATCAACGACGCCACCGGCCAGTGCCACCAGATCGCCCTCAAGACCGAGAGCATGGACGGCTGGCAGCAGATCCTCCTGCCGCTGGAGCAGTTCTTCGCCCGTCGCAGCGAGGCCGGCGCCGTGGGCGTCGTGGCCAAGTACGAGTATTGGGGCGGGGCCAACGACGGGCTGTGGCACGGCCCGGCCAAGGCCTTGTACATCCTGATCGGTTCACACGCGGACCGCAGCCGCCTGCGCGAGTTGTGGATCAACGACCTGGCGATCGTTCCCCGCCCGGCGGAGGCGGTGGGCGAGGAGATCCGCTCGACGGTCCGTCTGGACGAGATCGTCGAGGGCACGCACGATTGGCGCTTCACGCGGGGCGAGGAGTTCAAGGGGGCCAAGGGCTCGCTGGAGACTGCCGACAAAGGTGGCCCGGGCGGTCAGCCGTGCTTCCGCCTGTCCGGCGACTTTACCGGCGGCGGGGCGTACGTGGCGATGATCCGCCCCATGCAGGACCTGGAGGCCAAGGACACGCCGACCCTCCGCCTGCGCTACAAGACCGACAACGCCCGCAATGTGACCATCCTGCTCAACGACGCCACCGGGCAGGCCCACCAGCGAAAGGGCGTGGGCCTCCAGGCCGACGGGCAGTGGCACGAACTGATCGTCAAGCCGGCGGAGATCGCCGGCGGGGAGCACTGGGGCGGGGCGAACGACGGCAAGTGGCACGGCCCGGCCAGCCAGTTCGTCCTGTCGGTGACGACCGGCTCGGACGAGCGTGACAAGAAGCCGGCCCTGCTGGTGGCGGACGTTCGGGCGGAACTGCTGCGGAGCGTGTTCGTGCAGGACGCGGCGTACGCGTGCGACTTCGAAGGCGCGGTGAAGCTGCCGGCTGGCTGGTCGGTTGAGGGCGGCGTTTCCGTCGAGCCCGCGGGCGCCGCTTCCGCCAGCGCTTGCCTGGTCCTGTATCGCAGCGTCGAAGACGCCCAGAAGCCCTGCTCAGCGACAAGCCCCTCCTTCCCGGCCGCCGCGGGCAAGTGGGAGCTGGCCCTGCGTTGCCGGGCCGACCTGCACTCGCCGGACAACTCCTACAGCGCGTCCGTCCAACTCGAATGCCTCGACGCCGGGCGGAAGGTCATCGACCGCCTCGCGCTGGCCGACGTGTTCGGCAAGCACGACTGGCAGCGCATCAGCCGCCGCGTGGAGTTGCCGGCGGGCACAGCCCTCGCCCGCTTTCATGTCCAGTTCAACAAGACGTACGGGAGCTTCCGCCTGGACGACCTGTCGGCGGCCTACCTGGCCTCCCTGCCGCTGCGAGACGGGCGGATCTCGCGGCTGCTGTTCTCGACGGCGGCCTTGGGCAACCTGCTGCTGCCCGGCGACCCGCGCCGCGTGGACATTCGCGTCGAGACCCGCAAGCCGCTGCGAAGCGAGCAGCAGAGCGTCCGCTGCGTACTGCGCGACTACTGGGGCGCCGAGCAGGCCAAGCCCTGGACGATCGACCTGGGCCCCATGGCCAGGGAGGGCCGGCAGTTCGTGTACAAGGCGTCGCTCGATCTGGGCGCGGCGGGCCTGGAGATCGGGCGGTACTACGAACTGCACGCGGAAATCCCCCAGCCGGGCGAGGAGCCCTTCGCCAACTACACGTCGCTTGCGATCCTGCCCGAGGCGCCGGCCAAGGCGCTCAAGCCCGAGGACGTGCCCTTCACCAGCCGAAGCTGGGACAACCGCTCCAACGAGCACGTGAAGCTGACCGACCGGTTGGGCATCCGCGTGTGCGGCATCTGGGGCGGGTGGTCCTCGAAGGAGCCCTACAAGCCGACCGCGCCGCAACTGGACCTGGTCCGCAAGCTGGGCATGGGCTGGCTGACCGGCACGCCGGCGGCGACCATCGAACGCGGGCAGACGGATTACGACGAGCAGGCCCTTCGCCAGGGCGTGCGGAACCTGATCCAGACGTACGGCAACGTCCGCCCGATGATCATCAACCTGGGCAACGAGCCGCACGGCACGGGCGAGGTCGTCCGCCGCAACGTCGAGGCCTACCGCGTCCTCTACGAGGAGATCAAGAAGGTCGATCCGACGATTACGGTGGTCGCCACCTCCGTCGAGCCCAACGAGGAGTACTTCCGCCTGGGCTACGGGCGATGGTGCGACGCGTACGACTTCCACGTCTATGCCGACGGCGAGGCCCTGCGCGAGGAGATGCGCCGCTACCAGGCCCTGGCCCGCAAGTACGACCATGTCAAACCGCTCTGGTCCACCGAGCTGGGCCTCAACAGCCAGGGCATGACGCGCCACGCGGTGGCCTGCGAGGTGATCCGCAAGACGGCCACCTTCTTCGCCTGCGGCGGGGTGAACATGTCGTGGTTCGGGTTGGTGTACGGCGACCCCCAGGCGAAGCTGCACGGCACGGCCGCCAACTCCCACAACCTCTTCGACTGCCGCTACAACCGCCACTGCCCGCGGCTGGACGCGATCGCGCTCTACAACGCCGTCAATGCGGTGTCGTCCAGGAAGTTCCGTTGCGAGAGACTCTACGAGGGCGGCCTGCGTGCCTTCCTGTTCGACGACGGGCGGGGCGACTCGCTCCAGGTGCTCTGGGCCGGCAAGGCCGGCCGCGACGTCGCCGTCCCGCTGGCCGGCGCGGAGGACGTGCTGGTCGTCCGCATCGACGGAAGCCGGCGCACGCTGAAGGCCCGGGGGGGCAGCGTCACGCTGAGCATCAACGAGGATCCCCTTCTGCTGCTCTATAAGAGGGAGGCTCAGGGCTCCGTATCTCAGGCGAAGCTACCTGAGTTGCTTCTCCCGGCCGCGGCGTGGGACGATCCGCCGCGAACGATCTCGACGACGGGGCCCACCACTCTGGGCGTCAAGCTGGGCCAGGGGCTCGCGGCGAGCCAGGTCGAGTTGATCGCCCCGCCGTTCTGGTCGGTCAAGAAGGAGAGCACCGACGCATCGCTCGTGCGTTTCACCTTGACGCCGCCGCCCGACACCGGCGCCCGCGAGTGCGACCTGGCGGTTCGGATCGGCCCGCCCGACGCGCCGCGCGGCGAACTGTACCTCCGCCGGCCGATGGCGGACTGAGTGCCGGGGCCCTGGAGGGGCGGCGGAGACCCGGCTGCGGACCGCAAGGCGGTTGCGTTCCGCCCGTCATCGCCACTCGTAAAGGAGCTTGATCTCCTTCTCGCCGAGTGCCCGGTTGACGAGGATCAACTCGTCGACGGCGTAGACCCAGATCTGGCCTCGCAGGCGAAGCGGCGTGTCGGCGGTCTGATACGCGTGGACGAAGCCCTTGCCGGCCTCGACGCCGTCAGTGAACCACCGCGCGATCTTGCCGTCGTAGATCACCGCCTGATGATGCCATCGCGGGGAGTCCACCGGCGAGGCGGTTTTCCAGTCGTGCCCGTACCCGTAGCTCCACAGGAACCAGTGCTGCTCGTATGTTCCCAGACCGAACTGCCCGGCGGTACGGTTGCTGCCCCAGCCCAAGAACGCCCCCATCTTGCCGTGCGCGTACACCTTGCACCAGAAGACCACGCTGCGGGGGTGGCTGCCCTGGATGCCGATGTTTCGGACGGTGGTCAGGGAGTCGCCCTCGCCGGCAGGCGGAGGTCGCTTGGCCTTGCGGCGGCGGGCGGCAGGCGAGGTGACCGGGTCGCCCAGCAGCAGCGCCTGCCCTCGCTGCCCGCCAACCCACTCCCCCCCCTCCAGCAAGGCGTGGTTCTCATTCCCGCTGAGGTCCTTGACATAGGTCTTGCCGTCCTTCTCCATGACAGCCGCCTCATCGAAGCTCATCGCCAGCACCGTACCTCGCGGGTAGGTCGTCCCGAGGCGGACCAGTCCTTCCTCTACCTCGCGGAGGCCCAGATCAGCCTGGACGCCCGGCACGTCCGGCGCGGGATGGAGCGAGCGATAGCGTTCCAGGCACGACTTGGCCCGCCGCAACAGCACGAGCTTGCCCGCATTGCTGGTTCGCACCGACTCCTCCAGGCACCATCGCCCCAGTTCCAGGCATTCCTGTTCGGGCAGTTGCTCAACCGGCTGAAGCATCCGCGCGGCGACGGCCCGCAGCGCCGGGTCCAGTTCCCCCGTGACCAGTGCCGATGCCTCCTTGGCGGCGTCGAACTCGCACAGCAGCAGGCGCACGAGTTTGGCCCTGGCGGCCCCGCCGGGCGGCAGGTCGCCGGTCCGCGCTGACAGGAGCCTTCGCTCGTTCTCGGCCGTCTGGCGCACCATCGCGTCTTGCTGGAGGGCCTGGGCCAGACGCGTTCGCAGGGCGATCTCCCGGGCCTGTCCCGTACGGAGCGAGGCCTCCACTTCGCCCGCGCGGCGAAAATGGCCAAGGGACTCGGCGTACTGACCGGCGTCTCTGGCGGCGCGGGCGGCCTCCAGCAGCATCTCCAGGGAGGCCTCCGCAAGCCGGGCCTTGTCCGGGCCCTTGGCTTGACTCTGGCGCAGCAGGCACACCTGGAGAATCCGCTGTCGGGAGGAGGCCCCGTGCGAGGCGTCCATCTGCCCCAACAGGCGCATCGCCTCGATGGCCGTCTCATAGCCCCCGGGATGCTTGATCCCGTGCTCGTACGCCTTGTCGCACAGCACGACCCGCAGGTCGTGTTGTCCGTGAAGCGAGCGGGCGGCCTCCAGGATCTTCCCCGCCAGCGCGGGCATATCCTGGAGCCTCGCCTTCGCTTCTTCGCGACCAAAGAGCTTGTCGTAGTCCTGGCGGGCGTCGGCGGCCGCTGCCCCGACCGACACGTACAGCACCATCCCCGCGAGAATCACACCTGTACGCCCGCGCATGACTTGCCTTTCCGACAAAGGGTCTATGGAACTACGAGGCCCGCGGGAATGGATTATATCCTTCCCTCAGGCCCAGCACACCCACCAGCAGCCAGCCGCAAGACTACTCTTCCACCAACTCGCCTTCGATCACCCCGCCGTCCTTGCTACCGGCCTGGCCGGACGAGGCGGGTGCGTCTGTGGGCGTGAAGGTGAAGGTCTGGCCGTGGACGTCGACCAGGACGTGCTGGCCGTCGAGGATCTCGCCGCGGAGGATGCGGTCGGCCAGCGGATTCTCCAGCTTCTGCTGGATGATCCGCTTGAGCGGGCGGGCGCCGTAGGTCGGGTCGTAGCCGGTCTCGCCCAGCAAGGTCCGGGCGGCTTCGCCGACCTCCAGCGTGATCTGGCGGTCGGCCAGGCGGCGCGAGAGCAGGTCGACCTGGATCTCGACGATCCGCGCGAGGTTCTCGCGGCTGAGGCTGTGGAAGACGACCACCTCGTCGATGCGGTTAAGGAACTCCGGGCGGAAGTGCTGCTTGAGTGCGTCCTGGAGTTGGGCCTCGATCTCCCACTGCTCGGCCCGGCGCGAGGCCAGGTCGCTGATGAACTGCGAGGCGATGTTGCTGGTCATGACGATCAGGGTGTTCTTGAAATCGACCGTGCGCCCCTGTCCGTCGGTCAACCGCCCGTCGTCCAGCACCTGGAGCAGGACGTTGAACACGTCGCGGTGGGCCTTTTCGACCTCGTCGAAGAGGATCACGCTGTAGGGGTGCCGGCGGACCGATTCGGTCAGCCGCCCGCCCTCTTCGTAGCCCACATATCCCGGCGGGGCGCCGATCAGGCGGGCCACCGAGTGCTGCTCCATGAACTCGCTCATGTCGATGCGGATCATGGCGTCTTCGGTGTCGAAGAGCAGTTCGGCCAGGGCCTTGCACAGTTCGGTCTTGCCCACGCCGGTGGGGCCCAGGAACAGGAAGCTGCCGATGGGCCTGCGCGGATCGCCCAGCCCGGCGCGGTTGCGCCGCACGGCGTCGCTGACCACCCGCAAGGCCTCGTCCTGGCCCACGACGCGGCGGCGGAGTTGGTCTTCCATCTTCAGCAGCTTGTCCCGCTCGCTCTCCATGAGCTTGGCCACCGGGATGTGCGTCCACTTGGCCACCACCTCCGCGATGTGCTCGGGGGTGACCTCCTCGCTGGTCAGGCCCCCGCCGTCCTGCTGGAGCCGGCTCAAGGCCTTCTCCTGGGCGTCCAACTCGGCCTGGAGGCTCCGCTGCTCGCCGTACTGGATGCGGGCAGCCGTCTCCAGGTCGCCGCGGCGCTGGGCCTGTTCCAGCTCGGTGCGCTTGGCCTCGATCTTCTCCTTCAGGCCCTGGATGCGCTTGAGGGCCCCCTGCTCGTTCTCCCAGCGGGCGTGGAGCTGGTCGAACTCGGCCTGGAGGTCGCCGAGTTGCTTCTCCAGGGCGACCAGGCGGTCCTTGCTGGCCTGGTCCTTCTCTTTGCGAAGGGCCTCGCGCTCGATCTGAAGCTGCATGATGCGGCGTTGGAGTTCGTCCATCTCGGCGGGCATGGAGTCGTTCTCGATCCGCAGCCGGCTGGCGGCCTCGTCGATGAGGTCGATGGCCTTATCGGGCAGGAAGCGGTCGGTGATGTAGCGGTGGCTCATGACGGCGGCAGCCACCAGGGCCGAGTCCTGGATCCGCACGCCGTGGTGGGCGTCGTAGCGGCCCTTGAGCCCGCGGAGGATGGCGATGGTGTCCTCGACGCTGGGCTCGTCCACCAGCACGGGCTGGAAACGTCGCTCGAGGGCGGCGTCCTTCTCGACGTGCTTGCGGTACTCGTCCAGCGTGGTGGCGCCGATGCATCGCAGCTCGCCGCGGGCCAGGGCGGGCTTGATGAGGTTGCCCGCGGAGATGGCGCCCTCGGCCGCCCCCGCCCCCACCACCGTGTGCAGTTCGTCGATGAAGAGAATGATCCGTCCCTCGGACTCGGTGACATCCTTCAGGACGGCCTTGAGGCGGTCCTCGAACTCCCCGCGGAACTTGGCTCCGGCCAACAGGGCCCCCATGTCCAGGGCGATGACCGTCTTTCCCTGGAGCCCGGAGGGCACGTCGCCGTTGACGATCCGCTGGGCCAGGCCCTCGACGATGGCCGTCTTGCCCACGCCGGGCAGGCCGATCAGGACGGGGTTGTTCTTGGTCCGTCGGCTGAGCACCTGCATGACGCGGCGGACCTCGTCGTCGCGCCCGATGACCGGGTCGAGCTTGCCGCGGCGGGCCATCTCGCACAGGTCGCGCCCGTAGCGTTCCAGGGCCTGGTACTTCTCCTCGGGGTTCTGGTCGGTCACGCGCTGGTTGCCGCGGATGTCCTTCATGGCGGCCACGATCGCCTCTCGCGAGGCCCCCAACGTGTCGAGGACCTGCCCGGCGGGGCTCTTCTCGCTCGCCAGGGCCAGCAGCAGATGCTCGACGGAGACATACTCGTCCTTCATCTCGCGGGCTTCCTTGTCGGCGCGGAGGAGGACGCTGTTGAGGGCGGGGTCCAGGGCCAGGCCGGCCTGTTCGCTCTGGCTGGGCAGGCGGCCGAGTTCGCTGCGGACGATGGAGCGAATGCGGTCGGCGGGGATACCGACCTTCTCGAGCAGGGCCCCGGCGAGCCCCCCCTCCTGCTCCAGCAGGGCTGCCAGCAGATGCAGAGGGGCGACCTGGGCGTGCCCGGACTCGCCGGCGATCGCCTGTGCGCCGGCCAGCGCTTCCTGGGCCTTGACTGTCAGTTTGTCCAAGCGCATGGTTCACCTCGCGGAACGGAGTCTATGCGCCGAGAAAAGGGCAAATGGCGTGCCGAACGCAAACTATTGTCCAGAAAGCGATAAAGACGTGCGGCCCTGCCAGTCTGGCCCGCCGGGGCGCCCGGGCCTGCCAAGCTGACGGCCCGGATGGGAACCCTGACGAGAGACCGACGGATCGGGCGGTGGGGAACCGACTGGCGATCGCCGAAAGCGAAGAGGGCACAAATGGCGGCGGCGGCCGCCGGCTACCGCCGGACCGCGCCGCCACCCATGCTGCTGTCGATGTCCTCGAGCGCGTCATGCACCTTCTGAGCGTACTCGCACTTGTTCTCGCCCGTTGAGCTGCCCTGTGCGGACTGGTGGGAGCAATCGGCGATGTAGACGCCCGTCGCGAGCATGGCCACGATCACGATGAGGATCACCAGCTTCGGACCTAACATGTTGCCCTCCTTGCGGGTTCCTGGACCCGCGGCAATGTCGGTTCGAACGGAACGTACGATTCCCCCGGGTCAGGGGCAAACCAAACGGCGGAAACGACTCCAAGGCGACCGGGCGGATGACACAGCCCGGCCCGCCAGCCACACAGGAAACCGCGTCGTGCCTGCCCCTTTTTCCTTTGCCAACGCCGGGTTCATGCTATAAATACTCTGTTCCCGGGGCGGAAGGATACAGGACATCTGTGGACTCATTTACGCTGAACAAAGTGGAGTTTGACGCCGTTCGCCACATCCTGGCGGGTTATTGCAGTTGCAGCCTGGGCAAGACGGTGGCGATGCACATCACCCCGTCCCGCACACCCGCGACCATCGAGTTGTGGCTGAACCAGGTCTCGCAGATGGTGGCGGCCGTCCGGGACGTCTCGCCGCCTCCGTTTGGCGGGGTGACGGACATCACGGCACACCTTGAACGGGCCCGCCCGGGCGGCGGGGCGGACGGCAACGACTTCGCCACGATCGCCTCCACGCTGGAAGGCGCCCACAACGTCCGCACGTACCTCGAGCGACTGGACGAGCGGCTGGACCTGCTTCGCGAGCTGGCGGGCGGGATCGGCAACTTCGAAGGTGAGGTGCGGGCGATCCATTCCACCGTCGACAGCGACGGTCGGGTCCGCGACGAGGCCTCGCAGCGCCTCGCGGACATCCGTCAGCAGATCGCCCAGACCACGCAGCACATCCACGACGTCATCTACGGCTACCTTCGCGATCCGGAGGTCTCCCGGCTGCTTCAGAACCCCACCGTGACGCTGCACGGCGACCGCTACGTCCTGCCGGTCAAGGCGGAGAACCGCGGGCGCCTGAGCGGGGTGGTGCACCGGGCGTCGAATACGGGCGCCACGGTCTTCGTCGAGCCCAACGCCAGCGTCGAGTTGAACAACCGCCTGGCCGACCTGTGCGAGGACGAGCGACGCGAGGTGCAGCGCCTGCTGAGCCAGTTGGCCCTGCGAGTGTCGGCGCGGGACGAGGAAATCGCCGCCGCGCTCCGCCACCTGGCGCAGGTGGACCTGCTGTCGGCCAAGGCGCAGTATGCCTACCAGTTCGACATGACCTGTCCGGAGATGGCCGAGCGCGGGCCGCTCCAACTCACCCAGGCCCGCCACCCGCTGCTGGTGGACCAGGCCCACCGCCAGGAGAAGTCGGGCGTGGCCCCGGACCGCCGCCACCCGGTCGTGCCGATCGACGTCCGCCTGGGCAGCGACTTCGACCTGCTGGTGATCACCGGGTCGAACACCGGCGGCAAGACCGTCACGCTCAAGACGGTGGCGATGCTGGCCCTGATGGCCCAGAGCGGGATGCACATCCCGGTCCAGCGGGGCTCGAAGCTGCCGATCTTCCGCGACATCTTCATCGACGTGGGCGACGAGCAATCGCTCCAGCAGTCGCTGAGCACCTTCGGGGCCCACATCAAGCGGATCCGCTACATCCTGGGGAAGATCGATCGCAACTGCCTGGTCCTCCTGGACGAACTGGGCAGCGGCACCGACCCCGACGAGGGCGCCGCCATCGGGCAGGCCATCCTCGACGAACTGCGGGGCGTCGGCTGCCTCGGCATGGCCACCACGCACCTGTCGGCCCTGAAGGCCTACGCCTACAACCACGAGCGGGTGGACAACGCCTCGGTCGAGTTCGACGTGGAGACGCTCAGCCCGACCTACCGCCTCCAGATCGGCACGCCGGGCGAAAGCCACGCCATCGCCGTCGCCCAGCGGCTGGGCATGCCCAAGCGGATCACGTCGGCCTCCCGAAAGCACATGGGCGAGCAGCACAAACAATTCCGCCGGGCCATCCAGGCCACCAGCGTCGCCCGCCAGAGCGCCGAGCAGGCCCGCAGCGAGGCCCTGGAAACCCAACTCGAAGCGCAGACCCAGCTCGAGGCTTACCAGTCCAAGCTGGCCGACCTCCACCGACTCCGCGAGGAGTTTGAGACCTGGCTGGCCTCGCTCAACGAACTGAAGAAGGGCGACGAGGTCATGGTCCCCTCGCTCAAGAAGACCGGGCATCTGGTCCGGCTGGAACTGCACCGCCAGATCGCCGTCGTCGACGCCGACAGCGTCCAGGTCGAGGTGCCCCTCCGCGAACTCATGCCCGACCTGGGCCAGCATGACGTCCGCGAGCAGATCTCCGCCATGCGAAAGCAGATCCTCGACCAGGCCGGCCAGACGCAGGCCGCCATGGCCGAGGCCAGGCGCCTCCAGGAGGAGTACCAGCGCAGCCTCCACCAGCAGCAGGAGCGCGGGCGACAGTTCGACAACTGGCTGTCGGCCATCGCCCGCCTGAAGGTCGGCGACGAAGTATCCATAGCCAAGAAGCCCGGCCGGGCCAGGGTGCTCATGCTGGACCTGGGCGGGTTGCGGGCAACGGTCGAGAGCGAACTGGGCCAGGAGGTGATCTCGCTGCAGGACCTCTTCCCACAGACCGGCCCGTTCGCCCACCTGCCCCCGCCCTCCGCGCGTCCGGAACGCCCGCCCCGCCGCGGACACGAGCAGCGCGGCCAGCGCCGTGACGACCGCGGCGGCGACCGCCGCCAGGGCCCGGAGCAGCGAGGCCAGGCCGCCCAGCGCGACCATCATCGCCCTCCGCGCGAACCGCGCGAGCCGCAGCCCGACCGCCCCATGGAACGCCGCAGCCCCGAAACCCATTCCGCCCAGGCCAGCCGAGAGGCCGTCCTCGCCCTGAAGCCCGGGCAGCAGGTCTATGTCGTCCCCTTCCACAAGCGGGCCACCCTTATCCGCATCAATGCGGAAAAGGAACTGGCCGTCGTCCAGTCCGGCATCTTCGAGATGGAACTGCCGCTGGCCGACCTCGAGCCGGTCAAGGACCTCCGCCCGGAGAAGAGCGAGCGGCACGAAAAGGGCCCGGGTCGAGACAAAGCCCCAGGCCGCGACAAGAACGCTCCGCGAACCCGCGACGAGCGAGGCGGACCCGGCGAAGGCAGAGCTCATGAAGCAACCGCCCCGCAAGGAAAGACGCCTGATGAACAACAGGAGTCCGTGCAGAAAGAGCAAGGGCAATTGGCCGAGGACAACGAACACCCGAGAGAAGATGAGACTCTCCCTCCAGCAACAGGTGGCGAGTAGACCACTATTGTTAATGCAGTGATGAACAGAAGTCTTCTTCCGTTGCGCAGAGAAGGCAGGGCTGCTGTCTACTCAAGGATGGAATCATGACTGAACCACTATCGCTGATCGCAGTGGCTGCGGCCGTTGGTGGTGCTGCGGGGAAGTTTGTCGAGAAAGCCTGGGAATCCGGGGAGAAATGGATAAAGACCTACTTCGCGGACCACCGCCCTAAGGCCATAGCCCAAGCCAACGCTAACTCGGCCAGTTTCTTGCAGGAACTGGCCCAGCGTATTAAGGCACTTGAAGATGGTGCATCGGCGTCGAAACCACAAATCGAATCGGCGCAAGACCACCCCGAATTCTCAGTTGCCCTTCAGCGAGCAGTGCTGACTGCTGCTCAGACCGAAGATCCCGAGAAGCATCAGTTACTAGCGCGGGTTCTTGCTGACCGCCTAGCTGCCAAACCTGAGGGCATGCGCGCAATGGCGGCCAAGTTAGCCATTGATGCAATCGGATTGATGACTCCTGGTCAACTGCGGTTGCTTGGCTTGGTCGCGGAGATTCGGTACATAAGACCCATGACCCCTCTGCAGGCAGATACGTTTCGGGAGTGGTTCGACCGCCGATTTTCGCCTTACGTCGAGGTCTCGTTCAACAATCTCGACCTCCTCCACCTTGAGGCTTTGTCCTGCTTGAGGTCCATACCTTTTATTTCAAGGGATTTGCGGACCATTCTCAAAGAGAAGGTCCCTTTCGAGATTGAGCCTGTCATACTGGAAGGCCCGCCGGGAAGCATAGTAATGGCCCTGTGGAACCGGGGACTCCAGAGCGTAGACCTTACTTCTGTGGGGCAGCTCCTTGGTGTATACGTTTCCGACCTTCTGACAGGGACTACTACGGAGTTCACCGGGTGGAACTAGCGCCTCGGGTGGGCGCAGTGCGTTTCTGCGATGGTCCTGGATGGACTCAGGGATCTCCCCGTGCGAATTTTCTCCCGCGTTAACTCAGGTCGGTCCCCCGAATGACGACATACGGGGTAGATTCATCGCCCCAATAGGGACAACAGAATCGGAGGCGACAGGCTCGGGATAAGCCAATGTATCCCGGGCCTGTTCTTTTTCCACGAATTCCGCGAATTGCACGAATCGGGCGAATTACGCCAATTTCACGCAAGGTACAAACCACACGAGTCAAGTGAAGGGATCGGGCGGGAGAAGGCCTGCTAGGTCTTGACCGAGTCCATCAGCACCATGGCCAGCGGCCCGAAGGTCAGGATCGGCAGCCAGGCCGCCCATTCGGGAGGCAGGCCGACGTAGCGGCAGACGTAGATCGAGACGTAGAAGACGCTGACCACCAGCAGGCAGCGGGCGGCGGAGGTCTTGATGCCGCGCTCGCGGGAGAGGATGAAGGGCAGGCCGAGCAGAAGCATGACCAGGTTGTTGATGGGGTCGGTGAAGCGGGTGTGCAGGGTGAGGACGGCCGGTCGCGGGTCCGGCAGGCGTTTGAGCTGGATCAACTCGGAAAGCTGCTGGGTGGACATGAGGTTCAGCCATCGCCCCGACTGGCGCAGGACGAGGTAGCGGCTGTCCAGGTCGCTCTCGCGGAAGAACGTCCCGCCCTGGAGCTTCCAGGCGGTGGGCGTCTGGGGGTCCCAGACGGCCTGGTCGGCGAAGAACGTCCCCAGGACCACTCCCTCGAGACTGGTGAAGGTGAAGCGGGGATGGATAAGCGTCCCGCCGTACACGTCGCGGGTCTTGTCGTTCACCAGGGGCTTGAACCGGTCAGCCTCGATCGTCAGGTCGTACTGGGGGTCCTGGATGCGGGCCCGGGCATCGAGGATGGCCTGGACCTCCATGGGCATGGGCTTGCCCTCGCGCTGTTCGTAGTCGCGTTTGGCGGCCTTGAAGATGTCGGCCGGGCCGACGTAGGTGTAGACCCGCTCGGTGTCGGGCATGTTCTCCCAGGCCTTCTGCGTGTTGAGCGTGCGCATGAGGACGGCGTCGTAGAAGAACCACCCTGCCTTGCCGTCCAGCGTGCCGGGCCTAGCGTGGTGGGCGGCGACGGCGGCCAGGGCCCGGAAGGTCCCTTCGGCGCTCTCGCGGACGTCGCGGATGTGCAGCATGGGCATGTTCATCTCGCCCGTTTCGGGGCGGAACGTCGGCGACCAGAAGACGGCCCCGTGGGCGTCGCTGACCAGGGGGACCTTGAACTCCCGCGTGCCGGGCACGTCGTCGCGGGTGCGGACCAGCTTGTCGCCCACGCGCGGGATGATCAACTCCTGGTCGGCCACGATCATCGCCCCCAGCAGCACGGCGAAAAGCACCAGGGGCCAGACCACGCGATGCAGGCTCACGCCGCTGGCCAGGATGGCCGTCAGTTCGTTGGAGTGGTTCATGCGGGCCAGCGTGAAGGCAGCCGCCGCGACGATGCCGATGCCGCCCAGCTCCATGAAGTACACCAGGGACTGGTAGCTGTAGTAGCGTGCGATGTGGTGCATCAACTCGCCCAGGGGCAGGCCCAGCTTGGCGAACTCGTCCATGTTGACGAACAGGTCCACCACGATCCTCAGGGCCATCAGCACCACCAGCCACAAGAGGGCGGCGCCGAGGAAGCTGCGAATGACGTAGCGGTCGAGGGTCTTCATCCGCTCATCTCCGCACCAGGCGCCAGTAGAGGACCACGTTCGCCAGGCCCAGCAGGCCGATGCCGCCCCAGATGGCCAACAGGCCGAAACCGGTGTCGATGTCCGGGTTGCGGACGATCTGCTTTCCCATGACCAGCATGACGATCACCACGAACGCGGGCACGACCGAGAGGGTGAAGGCGGTGATCATCTGCCCCCCGCGGAACAGGACCCCCAGCGCGGCGCCCATGGCCACCATCAGGAAGCAGCTCACCCCGTACGCCACCCGCACGTGCAACTCCGCCAGCAGGTCGTTCCTCAGCTCGCTCAGCTTCTTCGCCAGATACTCGGACACCTTCTTGGTCCAGGCGGGGCTGTTGGGGCCCGGGTGGAACATCGCGTCCTGGTGGGCCAGGATGCTGTCGACCAGATCCTGCGGGACCTCGGGCGAGCCGACAGCCCATTCTTCGCAGCGGTGGGTGCGGGCGGCCACGGGGGTGCTGCCCGCCTCCTCGACGGTCACGTGGCCCTCCAGCCGGAGCGTGACCATGCTCTTGCCCTTGCTCGCGTCGCCCTCGTAGACGCCCTGGTAGGGCCTGGCCGACCAGGTGGGCAGGACCCAGCCGCCGTCGGCCCGAACGGTGCGAACGACTCGATCGTCCTTCCGCAACTCCACCTCGACGCGCTGTGCGCCGGTGCCGAACAGCCGGGCGTGCGAGCCATACCCGCTCACAGCGGCTTTGGCCGCCCGCACCAGGTAGGTGTACTCCCGGTCCTTGAGCCTGTCGTAGGCCCGGCCGGACTCGACCGCCGCCTTCAGCTCCCGCAGCATGGAATCGTGGCTGAGGCGGCGCAGCGCAACGTTCACCGACCGTTGGATGCTCTGGTTCTGCTCGGGATGCGCCAGCATGTCCAACAGGCGACTCCAGTCGTACCACGAAGGCTCCTCCTCCATGGGAGGGCGCAGCGGGACCGAGTCCAGGGGGAAGAACGACTGCTGGACCACCGTGGACTCGCGGGTGTGGCGTTGGCTGGGGCGGACGGCCACCGCGTCATGCAGGTGGACCGTGGCGAAGTACTCGCCCTGCTCGTTGGTGTCGAAGAAGATGCGGGCCCGCCCGGCCGACACCAGCTCCATGTCGTCCTTCTTCTTGGCGTTGACCATGACCACGCCCTGAAGAAGGTTCTGGTCGGGATCGGTGTGCTGGGCGTGAATGATGTAGCCGCCGTGGTCGAGGTAGCCCTGCGTGCGAAGCCTGTTGTAGAAGATCTCCTTGATGTTGGACTCGACGGCCATGGAGGCCATGGCCGCCATCCGCGGGGTGACGAAGTTGCTCAGGGCGAGGGTGCCCACGCTGATCACCACCCCGAGCATCAGGGCGGGGCGGAGCAGGCGGAGGGTGGAGATTCCGCTGGCGTTGGCGGCCAGCAGCTCGTTCTCCTGGCTGAAGCGTCCGTAGACGATGGTCGTGGCGAAGAGCGCCGCCACCGGCAGGGTCAGCGAAACCATGGTCGGCAGGGTGAAACCGAACAGCGAGATGACCTGCTCGGTGGACAGGCCCTGCTTGCGCAGCGGCTCCATGACCGCAAAGACGGTCATCACCAGCGTGAATGCACCCAGGGCCAGCACCGCGATGCGGGCCAGGTCCCGGGCCAGATATAGATGCAGCGTGCGAACCACGTGCCTCTCCAAGACGCCGCAAGGCGCCCACGCGCCTGCAGCCTAGTACTGTACCCGGAAGAGCCTCCCCGAGTCCATCCCATCCGCTCGCGGATTGCGAATTGCCGATTGCGGATCTGCCTGCCGACAGGCAGGTTCGCAATCGCTACTCCAGGGTCAGAACGGAGGCCATGTCCACCCGGGTGGCCCGCCAGGCGGGATAGACAGCCGCCACCGCCGCCCCCACCGCCGCCACCACCACCGCCGCCGCGATCCACTGCCACGTGATCGTCACCGTGAGCAGCGGCTTGAGCGTCGCGATCAGCCAGGCCGCAAGGAAGCTGAGCGCCACCCCCATGGCCGCCCCCGCCCCCGTCAGCAGCAGCGACTCCGCCAGAACCTGCCAGATGATGAAGGCGTTCGACGCCCCGCACGACTTGAGGATCGCCACCTCCCGCGTCCGCTGGAGGACCATGGTATAGAGCGTGACCATGATAAACAAAAAGGCGATCACCAGGGCCACCGCGTTGACCATGTCCACGTAGACGAACATCACTCGCCACCGGCTGGTCAGCATCGAACGGTAACGGTCCAGGGGGAACACGTCCTGCGCGGTCGCTTCGGAGAGCCTCTCGCAGGCCGGGCCCACGTCCACGCCCGCTCGAAGCTTGATGAAGATCATCGTGCTCTTCTGGATGTCGCCCGAGAACAGGAACTGCGCGGTGCGCCGCGGCAGGAAGATCCGCGTCATCACGCCGGCCGGCACGATCCCCGTGATGGTCCATGTGTGGTTGGCCGTCTGCACCTTCTGGCCGACGCGGAACTTGCCCACCTTGGCCAGGCGGCTGTCGATCACCAGTTCCAGACCGTCGTGGGCGGGATCGGACAACTCCGCCGGCCTGATGTCCACGACCTCGTTCTCATCTCCCCCGCCCCCCAGCAGACGCTTCTCCAGCCAGGCAGCGAAGCGGTTGTCCGGGTCGAACAGCCGCCCCTCACTCAGCGTGCGACCGCCCGTGAGGATCTGCCACTGTCGCGGGTCCACCCCGGCGGCCATGTGGTCCTGCCCGGCCAGCTTCATCGACCAGGTGAACACGGGCACGGCCTGGTCGACGATGTCCTTGTGGCGCTCGGTCATGATCCTGGCCAGCTTGTCCGAGACGCCCGCCCCGCTGCGGATGGTGGCGTCCTCGCCCCAGCCGCGGGCGAAGAGGATCAGGTCGGCCCCCACCGACTCCCAGCGGTCGGCGATCTCGTAGAGGCTGCCACGGGTCAGCCCGGCCAGCGTGATCAACATGCAGATGCCGATCCCGATGCCCAGGCTGGACAGGACCGATCGCAGTTTGTGGTGCAGCACGTTGGCCAGGGGGAGAAAAGCCATTCTGGTCGCCAGTAGTCAGTAGCCGGTGGTCCGGTAGTCGGCAGTCCGTCGATCTCCGCGCGACAGGGGCAGATTCTATACCGCCGACCGCGAGAGGCAAAGGAAAGTGTCAACAATCTGCCTGCAAAAAGCACGTTCTCCCCTGTAGAATGGCGTGCGACATGAACACGAGCAGACAATTACTTGTTTGTGCGGCGTTTGCGGCCCTCCTGGTCCTCTGCCTGCCTTCCGGCGCCGACGCGGCGGCGGGATGGATGTACAGCCGCCCTGTCACCGTGCCGAAGGTCAAGCCCAGCGGCCTGCCGGGCAGCGAGGTAGCCGTGGTGACAATGCCCACCGGCGGGCTGTGCAAACCCGACGGCAGCGACATCCTGGTGCAGACAGCCCTGGGCAAGGGCGTGCCTTTTCGCATCCTGATGATGGGCCCGGGCGACCAGGCCCGCATCGCCTTCGCCCTCCGCGGCAACGTGGACAACTACCTGGTGCTCATGGGCAACCCGAACCCGCCCCCCGCGCCGGCCCCGCTGGATATCCAGCGCGGCGTCCTGCTGGAAACCTGGGAGTACGTCGGGGGCACGGCCGGGAACGTCGACCAGGCAAAGCAGGTGCTCAAGCGGGCCTCGACGTTGCTGGGGCGCGACTTCCGCCCCACGGTCTTTCTCGGTCACAACCCCTTCGGGCCGCAGAACCGCATCGTCTCGGTTACCACCGCCTGGGTCATCGCCAAGAACACCGGCAGCTACAAGTTCGCCATCACCAGCCAGGACGCCAGCTTCCTGCTGGTCGACGATACTCTCGTGCTGTCCAAGCCCGGCTGGGGCCCGCCCCACCGGGACATCCGCCTGAACAAGGCCGTCGATCTCACGCCCGGCCTGCACAAGATTACCTTCTACCACGTCAACGCCAACGGCGACCCGATGCACACGCTGGGCTGGCAGGCGCCCGGCGACAGCCGCATCTGGGTCATCCCCAAAGAGGCCTTCGCCCCCGTCTACCAGGGCGTCCCCGGACCCATCCGCAAGTACGCCTCCTCTCAGGACGTCGACTTCATCCCCGTCCACGCGGGCGAGTGCTTCATGGACAATCACTACCTCCAGCGCTACCACTTCGAGGCCCTCAAGACCGGGCCCGGGCAGGTGGTCTGGAACTGGGATTTCGGAGACGCCCAGACCTCCACGGTCGCCCAGGCCGAGCACGTCTACCTCGTGCCGGGCGTGTACACCGTGAAGTTGACCGGGCGAACCTCCGCCGGCACGCTGGAGCGGACCAACCGGATCGTCGTCTCGCGCCCGTGGGACAAGGTGGCCGACCAGGCCCAGGACTCGTTGGAGACGCACGGAGCGATTGTCGCCGGCTATGACTTCAGCAAGCTCCAGGTGGAGGCAGCCGGATACGCCGTCGAGATGTTCAAGCGGCTGAAGAAGCCGGCCTCGGTGGTGGCCGTGGTGGACGCCCTGCTGACCAAGGACGCGGCTCCGCCGGAGGTGCTGCGCCGCGCCATCGCCGAATACTGCGACGTGCTGATCGCCCAGGGCGAGTTCGACAAGGCGGTCAAGGGCTGCCAGAAGGCCGCGACTATGACCAAGGACCCCGGCGCCGCCGCCGACGTGCTGATGCGGGCCGGACAGGTCTGCCTGCTGGACGCCAAGAAAGTGGACCAGGCCCAGCAGATCTTCGACGCGGTCCTGAAGAAGTACGGCGCCCTGACCACCAACCCGGCCATTCGCTCCGCCCGGATCGGACAAGGCGACGTCTGGCGGGCACGGGGCGACTACGACAAGGCCGCCAAGGCCTATGAGACCGCCGGCGAAGGCGAAGAGGTCACCCGCGGCCGCGAGCCGATCATCCGCGGCGATTTCGCCCGCCACGTCGAAACGTACATCGCCGCGGGCGACCTGGAGTCCGCCCAGGAGTACCTGTCCCGGTGGGAAGACGCCTTCCCCAGGGATAAGCTGGTGGGCTACTGGAGCCTCATGCAGGTGCGATACCTGCTGGCGTGCAAGAAGCCCGCCGAGGCCATCGCCGAGGCCGAGACGCTCGCCCGCGTCAACCCCGCCTCCAACTATGGCGCGGAACTGCTGATGCTGGCGGCCGGGCAGTACAAGGCCCAGTCCAAGCTGCAACAGTACCGCCAGACGCTCCAGCAGATCGTGGAGAAGTTCCCCGAGTCGCCCCTGTCGCTGGAGGCGGCCAAGCTGCTCAAGCCCTAGCAGCCCTTGGCCGCGTGGCCTGTTTCGCGCTCACGCCTCGCCCTGCCCCAGCGACCGCGCGATCCGCTGCCCGCGGTCGGTCGCCAGCAGCTGCCCGAACGCCGGAAGCGGGCGCCCCTTGCGGTCGTAGTAGTAGCGGATCCCCCGCCAGATGGCCAGGTTGGCCAGCCAGCTCCTGCCCTTGATCGGCCAGACCCCCAGACGCCGTAGCGAACTCGCGGGCGAGTAGAAGTCCGCGAACGCCGCGAGTTGGGCGAAGCGCAGTTCGTTGACCGTCATGCGCCGCGGCTGATAGACCACGCTGGCGCCGTTGTAGCGGTCCCAGTCGGTGGTGATCAGCCGCCCCTCGGCGCGGAACTGTTCGAAGACGGCCGTCCCCGGATACGGCGTGAGGATCGGGTAGCACGACATGGCCAGCTTCGTCCGCTGGGCGAAGCGGACGGCATCCATGCAGGCCCGCCAGTCGTCACTGTCGAAACCGAAGATGAAGCTCCCCCACAGGCTGATGCCGTACGACTGTATCTTCGCGATGTGCCTGGCGTACTGCGAGGCGTCGACGTAGCGCTTGCCCGCCTCGCTGAGGGTGCCGGCCCGCGGGCTCTCCAGGCCCAGGATCAGCCCGATGCACCCGCTGTCGCGCATGGCCGCCAGCAGCTTGTCGTTGCGGGCGATGAGGATGTCGCACTGGCTGGCCCAGCGGATGTCCAGCCCGCGCAGGGCGTCCAGCAGTTCCATCGCCCAGCGGTGGTTGCCGCACACGTTGTCGTCGCTGAAGATGAACGTCCGGCTGCCGCAGGTCTCCCTGGCCTGGCGGATCTCCTCCACGATCGAGCCGATGTCCCGCTGGCGGTACTTGCGCCCGAAGATCGCGGGCGTGGTGCAGAACGTGCACCCGTGCGGGCAGCCGCGGGTGGTCTGGATCGGGTTGAGCACGAGATAGTCCGACGCCTTGAAGAAGTCCTTTCGCGGCGCGGCGATCGGGGCCTCCGGCTGCTCGGTCCATTCGTAAGTCCGCTTGGGCGGGTTGGTCGGGTCGGGCGCGGCGGCCAGGTCTCGCAGGGCTCGCGGCAGCGTCCCCTCGGCGTCGCCGCGGCAGACGATTGTCGCGTGCTGGAGGGCTTCATCCGGCAGGGCCGAGGGGTGGATGCCCCCGAGGATGACCGGCACGTTGAGGCGGCGGTACTGGTCGCCCAGGGCGTAGGCCCGCGTGGCCTGGGTGGTCATGGCGCCCATGCCGACGGCGTCGACATCGGCCTTGGGCTCGTGCGGGTCGCTCGTCACGTTCTCGTCGATGACCTCGACGTCCCAGCCTTCGGGCACGACGGCGGCGCAGATGGCCAGGTTCAGCGGCATGAACAGCGCCCGGCGCGAGAAGGTCATCCGCCGGATGATCTCCGGCATGGTGATGATGGACAGCGGGCTGCGCGGGTTGATGAGCCTGAGCTTGCGACGTTTCTCCGCCATCGAGGAGACCACCGCAGCCTGCCCCGCGAAGTCCCCAGGGGACGAAGCAGGCCGCACACACGGAACACGGGGATTCCACGATACCCAGGCCCACGGAAAGCCTTCCGTGGGCTTCTCTGCGAATCACTGCAAATACACTTCCGCCACCGACCAGGGCTGCCGCCCCTCCTGGAGGACCTGGATGCGGACATGGCGGGCCAGCACGGGCGTAAGCAGCAGCAGCGTCGTGACGCGCCGGCAGCCCGGCGCGGCGTGGCGGAAGACGAACTCCTTGCCGTCGCCGCTGGTCAGCACGCCCAGCCGGACGGGGTAGCCGTCACGGTTGGGCCCGTGGTCCACCACGACCATGTTGAACAGGCATGGCCGGCCCAGGTCGATCGTGAGCTGCGAGTTGGCGTACGAGGGACCGCTGACGGTGCACGTGGTCACGTCGCCGTCGATAGCGACCCGGGCGTTGGGCAGGTCGCCGGAGATCGCCCACTCCGTTCGCGGCGAGACATAGCCGACCATCGACCCTTGGGGGTCATTGTAGATCGCTCCCACGCCGCATCCGCCCGCCGTCGCCGCCATGAACAGCCCCGCCGCCGACAGCATCCGCCACGTCGTCACATTCCGATTCGTCATCTCTCTGTCGCTTCCGTCAATCAATTCAGAATGCGGCATTATACCTTCCGCGGCATGGAAATGTGCCATGCTTCTGAAGTCTCAGCGGGCCGCACAGGCTTTGCCGGCCTGGTTGCACGCGAAAAGCGTGGCACAGGTCCGCGCCGGCTGGGTAGACTGGACCAACCGGAGCGCCAGCGTGAGCCAGAGTGTCATCTACAGTTGCCCGTTCGTCCCGGCCGAGTGGGTCGCCGCTCACGGCCTGCGCCCCTGCCGCGCAGCGCCCGAGCGGTCGGCCTGCCTGCCGGGCCGGGGCCTGCCCGAGGGTCTCTGCGCGTTCGCGGGCCAGTGGCTGCTCGAACTGCGCCGCCGCCAGGGCCGTGCCCTCGCAGCCGTCCTCACCACCGTCTGCGACCAGATGCGGCGCCTGGGCGACCTGGCCGAGCCCGAGTGCGACCTGCCGGTCTTCGTCCTGCACGTTCCGCACACGTGGCAGTCCCCCACAGCCCGCCGCATCTACGCTGACGAGCTGCGCCGCCTGGGGCGGTTCCTCGTCCGCCTGGGCGGACGCGAGCCGAGCCGCTCGGAGTTGGCCGACACCATCCGCCGCTTCGACGACGCCCGCCGCGAGCTGCTGGGCCTCCGAGGAAACCTCTCGCCCCGGGCGTTCGCCCAGGCGCTGGCCGACTTCGCCCGCGAGCCCCTTGACTGCGATCTGCAAGCCGTCTCTGTCAAATCGACAATCGACAATCGTCAATCGTCAATTCCCCTGGCCCTGCTGGGCGGACCGATCATGCGCGGCGACGAGTGGATCTATGACGAAGTGGATGAGCTGGGCGGACGGATTGTCCTGGACGTCACCGAGACGGGCGAACTGGGCCTGCCCGGCCCCATCGACCGCCGCCGCCTCGCCGAGGATCCGTTGGAGGAACTGGTGACCGCCTACCTGGACCACATCCCCCACCCGTTCCGAAGGCCCAACACGGAGTTCTACGTGTTCCTGGCCCGTGAGCTGGTCGGCCGGGGCGTGCAGGGCGTGCTCTTTCGCCGGTACGTCTGGTGCGACACGTGGCACGGCGAGCTGGCCCGCCTGCGGGAGTGGGCGGAGAAACTCGTGCCCGGCCGGCCCATCCCGGTCGTGGACCTCGACTGCGGCCAGAGCGGCGGCGACCGCGGACGAATCCTCCAACGCGTGCAGGCCATGATCGAGACGCTGCAACAGACACCCGGTGCGTAGAACCCATGGATAACCGACCCCGCCAGATCACGCTCGACGAATGGGACGCCCGGCACGCGGAGCTTGTCCGGGGCGGGCTGGTCGAGCCTGCCTACGGCGGGCCGATCAGCCGCCACGTGATCGAGGGCGGCGACCTCAGGCTGACCAGGCTGCGCTTCGACAACTCGCCGGCCGCCCTGCGCCTGTGGAACTTCCTGCTGACCGAAGAGGACCGGCTTCGCCAGGCCAGGGCGGAGGGCAAGAAGCTCGTGGGCGTGATGAAGGACCTGGGCACCTCGGCGGCGTTGGCCTGGTGTTTCGACAACCTGGCCGCCTTCTACCCAGACGGGGCATGGTGGATCCCCTGCGTGATGGAACTGAGCGACGGGCTGTTCCACATCGCCGACTCCCTGGGCTTTGACGAGTCGTTCTGCCCCGTGCGGGCCATGCTGGGGGCGTTTGTCACCGGCGCGCATTTCCCCCTGCCCGACCTGCTGGTCTGCTCCGCCGGGGCCGTCTGCGATGACTTCTCCGCTATCGCGCAGCGGCTGGCCTCGCTGGGCCAGCCGATCCTGTGGTGGGAGGTCCCCCACCGCACGGCGCCGGACGCCGACGAGGAGGCGATCGAGCTGCCCGGAGGTCTGCGGGGGCGGAGCGAACAGGTGGCCGCGGTGCGGGCCGAGTTGGAGCGCGTGAGGTCGGCCCTGGAGAACCTGGCCGGGCGACCGCTGACCGACGACGACCTCGCCCGCGGCATCGCCGAGACCAACAAGGTCCGCCGTCTGCTGGCGGAGCTGCGCCGGCTGGCCTACTCGGCCGAGCCGTGCCCCATGCCCGCCCTGGAGATGCTCATCGCCGAGATGCTCGCCATCCACTTCTGCAGCGACCGCGACGAGTCCCAGGTCGTGCTGGGCGAGCTGCTGACCGAGGTCCGCCGCCGCGTGGACGCGGGCACGGGCCCGTTCCCCGCCGGCCTGGCCCGCGTGTTCTGGGTCAATCCCGTGGCCGACCTGCGGGCGATGAACCTGCTGGAAGAGTGCGGCGGGCGGATCTGCGGCACGGAGTACCTCTTCGCCCACGCCCTGGACGAGATCCCCCAGGACGTGGAGCCCATGGAGGCCCTGGCGCGGTCAGCCCTGGCCGACCCGATGGTCGGCTCGGCCCGCGAGCGGGCCGCCCGCATCTGTCGCGACGCCGCCGAACTGGGCAGCGAGGCGGTGGTCATCTCCCGCATCCCCGGCGCCAGCCACTGCGCGCTGGAGGGAGCGGTGATCGCGCAGGCCGTCCGCCGCCTGGGCCTGCCCGTGCTGGAGATCGAGGTGCCCCCGGTGAGCGAATCGGTGCGGACCTCGCTCCAGACCCGTCTTCAGGCACTCGTGGAGACCGTCCTGGCCCGTCGGCGTACCGGGTAAGGCGACGAAAAGCCCGGAGAATCGGGGTTGGCAAATGCCGGGGAAACGCGTATCATGATTGTATCGGGCTGCATTTCCTTGACATAGACGCCTTAGCGAGGTTCCAGACGAGGAGGACGGAGAATGAACAAGAAGGCTCTTTGTATTGCCGCCGTCCTGGCGGCCGTGAACGTTGCGCCCTTGTCAGCCCTTGCGGGCCTGGTGGCGTACTGGCCCATGGATGAAGGCGGCGGCAGCACCACAGTCAACGTCGCCGGCAGCGGGCTCAACGGCACGCTGACCAATATCGGCGCCAACACGTGGGTGACCGGTCGCGACGGCACCGGCTTCGCGCTCAATTTCAACGGCTCCAACCAGATGATGGACGCCGGCACGAACGCCGCGATGGACGCCATCAACGAGAAACTGAGTCTGGGCACATGGGTCAAGACCAGCAACACCGGCGCATGGTACCGTTCGATCGCCTCAAAGTTCGGCAACTCGGGGATCAACAACTTCTGGGGGTTGGGCTGGCTGGGAGCCAACCAACTTGCCTTCATCACCCGCGACTCAGGCGGTTCCCGGATAGCGCCCGTCGCGCCCACCACCTGGGGCCTGGACAACCAGTGGCACCACGTCATGGGCGTGCGGGACAAGGGCGGGACCAACAAGGCCTCGTTCTACGGCGACGGCGACCTGCTCCAGGAATTGACCATTACCAACGGAGACATCAGCAACGACCGTCCCTTCCAGGTCGCCAGCCATTATGGGAGCAACTACGTTCCCGAGACGGTCGACGACCTGGCCATCTGGGACCAGCCGCTCACGCCCTACCAGGTGCGGGCCCTGGCCCGCGGGCAGGTCACGCCCGCGACGGTCGCCTCGGCCACCAACGAGATCCTGAAGGACGGCCCCGTCGCCTACTGGCGGTTCGAGGAGTCCCGCACGACCGGCATCAACCTGGCCGCCGACTCGACGGGCAACGGGCGTACCGCGAGCTACAGCAGCCCGGTCGTCACCGTCGCCCGCCACACGGAGTTCGACCCGCTCAACCGGGCGGCCAAGTTCGACGACACGAATGACTACGTCAACTATTCCGGCCTCCCGCCGGCGGATTTCGGCGGCAGCGGGTCGTACTCGGTTGAACTGTGGTTCAACGCCGCCTCGCGCCACCTGGGCGACCTGGTGGCGATTACCAGCACCGGCGGCGGGCACGTGCTGCTGCTGGAGTTGGGAACCAACGGGAACATTCGCTACCTGCACCGCATGCCCCCGGGAAGCGGCGGCGGGACCAACATCTACGCCCCTGCCAGCTCCTACAACGCCGACGAATGGAACCACCTGGTCGCTGTCAAGGACGCGGGCACCATGCTGTTGTACCTGAACGGCAATCAGGTCGGCACGGCCAGCGACACCACTGCTTTCAACGACACGCTGAACGTGGCCTTGGGGCGCATCACCCAGAGCGGCTCCGACCGGTCCTTCCAGGGCCTGCTCGACGAGGTCGCCCTGTACAACTACGCCCTCAGCGTCGATGAGATTCGCGCCCACATGAATATGGTGGTGCCCGAACCGGCCTCGGCTGTGCTGGTCCTGCTGGGCACCATGGGTCTGGGCGGGCGGATTCGCAGACGGATGCGGCGGTAGCCTCTCCGTCGCTCGCCCGCGACCCGACGACTCCGCTACGCCTGGAGGTGCTTGGCGAAGCACGCGGTTGCGCGCTTCCACATTTCCTCGCTGAGCACGTGGCCCGTGCCTTCTTCGACGTACCACGTGAAGCGATCTTCCGCCCCGGCCGCCTTGTAATGGCGTGCGATGGTTGCGATGCCCTCGCGGGCCTCCTCGATCGGGCTTCCGCCGTCCTTCTCGCCGAGGTTCAGGTGCAGCGCCCGCGGGGCGGTCAGAGCCGCGATGTCCGGCGTGTCGCCGTACTGGAACCAGCCCGGGATGAAGTTCGGGAAGCAGTGCAGGATGTGCGTGCGGTGAATGGCGGCGTAGGTCGGCAGGCAGCAGTTACCCACCAGCACCTTGAGCCTCTGTTCCCACGGGCCGACCAGCCACGTGTGCGTCGAGCCCATCGAGTGCCCGTAGCAGCCGATGCGGTCCTTCCGGACCTCCGGGCGGCTGCACAGGTAGTCGACGGCCCGGCGCATGTCGAGGATGTTCTTCCAGGCCATGCACTTGCCCGCGACGACGTAGCGGAGGAACTCGAACCGCTCGAAGTTGCCGCCCTTGAGGTGCGGGCTCTGCCGCTTGCCGAAACACAGCGCGTCCGGACAGATGGCGACGTAGCCGAGCTTGGCCAGCGCCACGCCCGTGTGGTGCATGGGGCTGCCCGCCAGCCCGGCCGGTTCGACGCTGCCCAGGTGGTAGGCCCCGTTGTGCTGGTGCCACACCGCCACCGCCGGCGCCGCCGCCGCGGCCGTCACGCCGTCGGGCACGAGCACGTAGGCCGGCACGCGGTCGCCAGGCTCGACCTCGTAGGTGACGCTCTCGATGCGGTAGCCGTCCTTCTGCGTCACCTCGCCCACCTTGGGCTTCAGGTCGCACGGTTCGGGCCACGGCCCGCCCAGGCACGCCTGGAGCTTGTCCCGTAACTGGTCCGCCGACCACTTCCGCTCGCGCTCGCTCGCCGCCATCGCCGCCTGCTCCTTCTTCGCTTCGGGTTCGGCGCCGAGTCCGCCCTCGGCGCCGGCCAACCAGGCCGCACCGGCGGCCGTGCCCGCCAGGAACTCCCGCCGCCCCATGCCGGGGGGCGAATGCTCACCCGTGCTCATTCATGCGCTCCGAAGGGCATAACGCCGCCCGAGCGGGTCAGTTCTTCCAGTTGCTGTAGTTTACGGTGAAGAACAGCTTGTCGCCCGGCAGGGCGAGGATCTTCTCCAGGCGGAACAGTTGCCCGTCCACGGGCAGGCGGACGCGGATGGGCGTGGCGCCGGCGGCCTTGGCCCGCTGCTCGATCTGCTGCTCGAACTGCTGCTGCATCTTCTGGGCCTGCTTGGGCAGGTCCACCTTGACGACGTTGCCGGCCGCCGCGTCGGTGGCCATCGTGGCGAAGTCGTTGACGACCTTGAGCGTGCCTTCGAAGCCGCTCTCGCCCCCGCCGAACAGACCCGGCGCCCGCCCGTACTTGCCCTGCGCCGGCGCGTAGTAGTTGGCCATCACGTGGACGATCGGGGCCTCCTCCAGCGTGGGCAGATTCACCGTCAGCTTGCCCTCGGGCGGGGCGGGCTGGGCCGGCGTCTCCACGTACACCAACTCGACGGGGAAGCTGGCCAACTCCTGGGCTGCCGCCGACGAGCGGATCAGCGGCACGAGCAGGACCTGGGGGTTCTTGGCGTCCGAACCGGGCAGCACGGTATTGCCGCCCACCGACGCCGACCAGAGCTGGGCCCCCTCCACCAGGTGCACGCGGAGGAACTGGTTGCGGTTGTTGCGAACGTTGTAGATGACCCGCGTCATCCGCCGCCCGTCCTCCAACTGCATGATCGTCGCCAGGGCCGAGTCGGCGATCGTCACCAGCACCTGTACCTCGCCGTGCCGCTTGACCTGCAGGGCGATCTTGGCGTCCTGTCCGACGTAGCGGAAGCCCAGCAGAATGGGCTGGCGGGTCATGGCGGACAGCTCAGCCGGGAGCTGTTGCACGTCGATCTTGGTCGCCGTCGTGGTCTGGGCGGGCTCGATCTCGACGTTGGCCAGGGCGGCCACGCCGACGAAGCCCTTCTCTCGCTCGACGCCCGCCGGGCGGATGAGCGGCACGTCGGCGGTGGCGGCGGCCGGGGCCTCGTACGAAATCCGCAGGGCGTACGAACCGACGACCTCGCCGCGGAAGGTCACGGCGAGTTGATCGTTCTCGGTCCGCCAGTCCTGGACGTTCGTGCCGGTGACATCGAGGATGGAGGCCTCCTTGGGCACGGCGAGCTTGAGCTCGCGGATGGGCGAGTGCAGGATGTTGAGGTTGACCGACGCCTGGCAGACCAGCACTCCCTCGGCCACGCTGACCAGCGTGGACGACTCGGCGTAGAGCTTAGGCGGGGCAGCCGCCGCCTTGCGCAGTACGCGCTCCCATGTGATCGCCACGGGCCCGCCGGCGGCCAGGGCGGCCGCCACCTTCTTGTCGGCGGCGCGGGACACCAGCGACTGCGCCCCGGCCACCTTCACCTGCGTCAGTTCGTCCTCGGTGGTCAGGTCCAGCGCAGCCGAGCCGGGCAGGGCGCGGTCGAACGTGACGCTGGAGATGCCCGAGGTCTTGCTGACCTGGACGACGAACTTGATGGTCACGTCCAGGGCGCCGGTCTTCTCGGTCATCAGCTCGTAGACGTTGCCGTTGGCGTTGAGGTACACGCCCTCGCCCAGCGTGGTGTCGGTGACGGCAACGCTGGCCGGCAGGACGGGGATGCGCTTCCAGCCGCTCTGGCGAAGGATGTTGAGCTTCAGCGTGAGCGTGAAGCTCACCTGGTCGGCCCCGAGGACGCCTTCGTAGCGGGCCGACGAGATGACGTACTCCGCCGGGGGCGGGGCGGCGGCGTCGGCCTTCTTGCGGACCGACCACTCCAGCAGGGCCATGAAGTCCTTCCAGGGCAGGTCGACCATGGCCTGGTTCATCGGCACGCGACCCTTGAGTTCGACGCCCAGGAGCTGCTCGACCTCTTTCCACGGGATGGTCAGCACCTGCTGGCCCTTCTTGGCCGGGTCGTAGCCGGTGATCTTGACGAACTCGTCCCAGCCCAGGACGACCTGGCCGCGTCCGGGCCCCAGCACGGGCACGACGACCGGCGGAGCCGGCGCCGCCGCGTCCACCGCCGCTCCCACCGCACCGCGAGCCGGCCGGGTCGCCGGCTGGGCCCATGCGTCCACTGCTCCGATCAGGATGATCGCCGCCAGGATGATCGTCGTCGTTCTCATGGTCTTGTCCTTTCTGCGTCTTTGGTTGCCGATTCTCGACTATCGATTGACCTTCAATGGTCAGGTTTCAATGTTCAATGATCAATTCCGCCGCGTCGGTCGGCTCCAGGAGCGTCTTTTCCATGAGGACCCGCTGGCCGACGCGGGGGACCTCGATGGCCTGGGCGACGCGGGCGAACTCGGGGATCTGCGGCTTCTCGGTCCAGTGCTGCATGGCCCCGGCCCGCACGAGGGTCAGGAAGCGGCCGTTGTCGATGGCCAGAATCTGCTCGTGCGGCAGGGCGACGGCCGCCGGGCCGATCAGCAGGTTGTTGCCCTTGTCGGCGGCGGCGGCGACGTTCAGGACCATCCCGTTGGCCAGCAGGGCGTCCGTGCCGACGATGGTCTCCTGGGGCCGGCCGTTGGGATCGACGTAGCCGCGGCCCATCTTGTTGTTCAGGGCCTCCACGTCCATGAGCGAACGGACCTGGGCCTCGTCCAGCAGGGCGAAGCCGCCCTCTGCGCCCTGCTCGAACCGCACGCCCAGTGCGGCCGCGTCGGCAGCGCTGGCGTTGACGTTGAGGCTGTTGACGACGACCTTCTGGCCGAGGTTGTCGCGGAGGTTGCGGGCGACGTCGGACAGAACAGTTTGCACGGCGTCGTGCGGCGTGGCACGGCCATCTTGGCCGTGCGTCGCAGGGCCGTCGCGGCCCTGCCCCACGGGCGGGACGCCCGTGGTACGCATGGGCGAGACGCCCATGCCACGCGCCCGGTGGATCTGTTCCTGCTCGATCTGCCAGTCGTTGTTGCGTCGCACGAAGTCTTCGAGCTGGGCCCGCTGGGCGGGATCGACCTGCGGCGAAGCAGCCCACAAGTCCCCGCCGCGAGCAACCGTACCTCCAAGGATGAGAGTCCCGCCGTCTACGTTGAGCACCCCGCTGGAATCGTGCCAGACGACGGCCGAACCGTTCGCGTTCCCGTCACCCTTGGCCCGCTGCTCGGCCAGCCGCTCGCCCACCTCGACGGCCGGGCCCTGCGCCTGGCGGAGGTTGGCCAGCAGCGTCTCCACCGCCTTCTGGTTCTCCGGGGTGGACTCGACCACGAGCGTTCCATTCACCACGCGTAGCGAACCCACCGTCCCGCCCGCGCTGCGCCAGGTATTGGGCTCGATCGTCTTGGTGACCAGACTCGTGATCTCGTCCACCTCCTCCACGCGGGTGGCCAGTTCCTCGCCCGGCTGCCCTTGCGACTGGGCTATCTCGATCTTCGCCCCCTTGAAGTTGGGCACGCGGGTGACCATGTCGCGGATGTCGTACACCCGCGTCACCGTCCCCCGGCTACGCGAACGCGGACTGTCTGCCTGCACGCCGGACCCGGTCCGCGGCGCCTCGTGCCCGCGGGGGGCAGATATGTCGCCCGCCACATCCATGGGCCCATTGCGGTCCAGGTCCTGCAGGCCGGCGATGGCGCCCTGGTTCTGCGGGGCCAGGCGAAGTACCTGACCGTAGGCATCCCTGGCGGCCTCGTGCCGCCCACCCCTGGCCAGCACGTTGGCGTAGTCCAGCAGCTTGCGGCCCTCGTCACTCAGCGGACCTTCCGGCGGAACGATCTTCGCCGTCTCCGGGGACCGGACCTGCCCGCCCTGTTGTCCGGCAAGTTCTTGCACCGTGGAGTCCGGGATCGGGCGGCGCATCTGTTCCAGCTTCTGATCCAACTCCTTCGCATGGACGTGCAGGCGGACTATTTCTTCTTCCCTGTGGCGAACCTCAGCCGCTTGGCGTTCCTGTTGCGCCTGATCCTGCCGCAATTCCTCCGTCTCCTGTGGGGTGAGGGGCTGATTCCTCTGCTGTCGCTCGAAAGCCCGCACCTGGCGGGCGTCGACTTCCTTGTCTGTGACGCGGGTCCTTCGTTCCAGGCGGTCGTTCTCCGCCTGCAAGACCTTGATCCGGCCCTCCAACTCTTGCCGCTCGTGCTCGATCCGGCTGAGGTCTTCACCCGGCTGTGCCGCCAGCCTGCCCGCCCCACCGCCCACGCCGCCGCCGGGTCCCTGGGAGACGCTTCTTTGACCATCCTGCAGCCGCAGCCCCAGCTCCGGCGCCGCCTGCGGATCGAGCCGCCGGGCCAATTCCAGTGGCCGCCCCTGGCCATCCCCGTCCACACTGAGCCGCTCACGCGTCCGGGCGGGCTGCTGGCCTGGCCGAAACTCAGCCCGCGACTGGGGCAGTTGTTCAAGCCCCTCTCGCATCTGTTCCAGTTGCTGGACCGGCTCGTCAGCCGACTGCCGGGCCTGCTGCGCCATCGGATCGGCAGCCCGCTGCATCTGCTGGGCCATCTGCTGCATTTGCCCGCTCCGAGACTGCCGGCCGGACTCCTCGCCACCCACTTCGCCCCGCCAGGTCCGGCCGGCCGGTTCGTTATATCGCCACCCGCCGTCGCGGCCGCGCGTCTGCTGTTTGGTCTGGGCGGCCACGATCTCGTTGAGGTCCTTGCGGAGATCGTCGCGATCGACGTCTTCCATCCGCATGAGCCGCTGGCCGAGGGCAAGGGCGTCATCGTAGCGGCCGGAGGACTTGTATTCGTCCAGCTTGTCTCGCATCTCGCGGACGGTGCTTTGTTGTTGCTCCTGGAGCTTCTTAAGTTCCTCGGTCGCCTTCTTCATGACGACCCGCTGCTCGGCCTGGTCGGCGTACTGGGCCTCGAGCTGCCTGCCCAGCGACTGGGCGGTCTTGAGCTTGGACAGGGCGGCCGTGGTCTTGCCCTCGCGGGCCTCCTGGAGGCCCTTCTCGATGAGGGCCTTCTGGCGGAGCTCATAGCCGACGTTGGACTGAAAGACCTCCTTCTGCACCTCCACGCCGGCAGCCTTCTGGGCCTTGTCCTGCGTTTGCATCTTGCCGGAGAGCATCTTGAGGTTGCCCAGGAGACGCTCGGCGTTGGTGGCTTCGCTGGAGCCCGGGGCCAGTTCCAGCACCTTCTCCAGCGACGAGCGGGCGTTCGTGTAGTCGTTGCGGTCGTAGTAGTCCTTGCCCGCACGGTAGTAGTTGCGCCCGAGGATGGCCTGCGACGCCTTATGCCCCAGCGAACTGCCCAGGATCGAGCCGGAGTAGGTACTGTAGCCGAACTGCTGCTGTCCCTGCTGGCCCGGCTGCGGCTGAACCAGCGGCTTGTCGGGAGACTGGACCACCACCCCTCCGTCGTCGTTGGCGTCCGGCCGACGCGGCCGGCTGGGCGGCTGGGTGGTCTCTTCGTCGAAGAGCCCGCCGACAAACGGAACGCCTGGCTGTGAGGGCGGCCTGCCGCCGACTTTGTCCTGGCCGATCCGCGGCCCGCGGAGGTTGGGGACCTGCTGGGCCAAACCGCCCACGGTAAGCGAGTCCTGGGTCACCCCGGTGCGGGCGAATTGATCGCCGCCCGAGACGGGCTTTGGCTTCGGCTCGCTTGGGACGGTCGGGCGGTCCTGCGTGCGATAGCCCTCGGCCAACTCCGCCGAGCCGTAGTCCAGGCTGGCCTTGGCGGTCTGACTGGTGAACTGCTTGACCCGCTTGAACGGCCCGGCCAGCGAGTCGATGCGAAGATCGTCCGGCAGGTACGTCTCGGCCCAGGCGTAGGCGACGGGCAGGTCGATGGCCGGCAGCGGAAGGCGGACCTGGCGGCGGCCCTGTGAGGGGCCGAGCGTTTTGGTATCCAGGCGGAGAGTAAAGACGATCTCGACGGGGAAGCTTACCAGTCCGATCACGCTGGTTCGCGAGCGTTCCAGGGGCAGCAGCCAGGTGCGGCGAGCGGCGGAGGCGGCGTCCAAGCCGGCGGGCGAGAGCGGGACGGACCTTTCGTTGACACGCGCGACCAGGACCTGGGCGTCGGCGGGCAGGCCCAGGCGGAGGAACTGGCGGGTTCGGTTGCGGACCTCGTAGCGGACGCGGCAGATGTAGTCGCCGTCTTCGTTGAGGAAGACTTCGTAGTGGGCCAGGTCGGCGATGGACTGACGGAGGGCGAACTGGCCCAGGTGCAGGACCTCCACGGCGGCGGCGAATTCCCGCCCGCTGATGCGGTAGGCCAGGGCGGGCGTACCGGCCAGCAGACGGCGGGCCGAGTCCGGGATGGCCGAGACCGGCAGCGGTTCCAGCCCATCGGAGCGGGCGGGCAGGATCTCGCTGTCGCCGGCCGAGTTGGTGACCACCAGCGTCCCGCCGCCCCAGTGCCCGCCTTCGACGCCCAGCCGTCCCAGACGGTGCTCGCCCTGCCCCAGGGGCAGCTCGAAGGTCAGGCGCAGGCCGAGGCGGCCCAGCATGTGTCCGCGGAGGGCGATGTCGACCACCCCACCGGATACCTGCACGTCGCGGACGGCCGGGCCCTCGACGGCGACGCGATCGGCCCGGCTGTCCAGCAACAGTCGGACGTGATCGGCGGGACCGCCGGCGATGGTGACGTCGAGATTGGCGGCGACGCGCTGGACGGCCGCGTCGAGGTCCCAGGCGACGTCGCCGGCCAGCTCGAACCGCGGCGCCCGCTGAGCGCTGGGGCGGAAAGGCTCGAGTCGCAATGCGACCGCCCGCACGGGCGGCAAGGCGGCCTGGACGTCCGTGCCCTCGGGCGTGCCGGGAAGCTCGATCTCGTTTGTGGTGACGAGATCGCGCGACTTGTTCGCGTTGGCGCCTTGAGGGATTTGATCGGGGGCGTTGGGGGCGGCGTCGCTCTGGGCGCCTTGCTGGTTAGCCTCCGGCGCCCTTTCGGGCACACCCCGAACGCGGAGTGTCCAGCCGGCCGGTGACTTAAGGGCAATCGTGGTGCGGGCGGAGCGGGCCAGGCGGAGCGTCACCTCCCGCCCGTCCAGCCAACCGGCGGGCAGGTCGGCCCAGGCGATCAACTCGTACAGGCCGGGCCCGTGCGGGACATACTGAAGAAAGTCGTTCGCGGCGGGCAGCTTGACCGAGTCCCACAGCATGGGGGCCTTGGGCGGGATGGGCGGCGGGCGCGGCGCCTGAACGTCCTTCCAGGCGATCCCCGTCCAGAAGGTCGGCAGGGCCAGGCTGGGGCGGTCCTCCAGAACGCGAAGGAGCAGGCGGGCCTCGATGGAGGGCTTGCGGTCCTTGTCGATGCCCAACGTGTACGTGCCGGCCTCGATGATCCAGGGAACGGGCGCGTCGCGGTCCTGCCCGCTGAGCACGAGATACCGCCGCCAGGTTTCCACGGGGACCTGGAAGCATGTGTCGTCGAGCAGGCGGCTGCGGGCCAGCAGGGAGCGGACGATCGCGGCGCGGTCGGGCCCGAAAGGACCGGCGGCGTCGTTCGCGGGTGCGTTGGGCGCGACCATGCCCGCCCCCGAGGCGGTCAGCGAGATGGAAAGGACCAGGAAGCAGCCTATCGCCGCACTGAGCGAGAGAGAGAGGCCGAATCGTCTTGAACGCTTGACGAGACCGCAAGCGCGGCGGGCTCGCGCGGCGCATGACGCGAATGCACCACTGCCGGGAGGGTACGAAGGCGGCGAGAATAGGGTAGCGCCGTTCATGTCCAGACCCCGCTCCATGTCCGTTTCTGATTCTACTTTGACGCGTGAGGAAGCAAAAGGTTCTGCCGGCGACTCCAATTCGCGCGCGGTGCGGGCCTGTGCCGGATGGCCCGGGGGCGAATCAGATGCCGTCGCCCTGCGGCGGGGAGGGGCGAGCGTGCTCGTCGAGCGGGCTGGCGGGGATGGAGATGGTGAAGGTGCTGCCCTCTGGTGACGAGGAGGCGTGGACGCTGCCGTGGTGGAGACCGGCGAAGTGCTTGACGATGGTGAGCCCGAGGCCGATGCCGCGTTTCTGGTAACCGCTGGTGCCGGTGGAGTGCTTCATGACGTCGCTGGTGGAGTAGAAGGGCTCGAAGATGTGGGGCAGGTCCTGGGGCGAGATGCCCGGGCCCTGGTCGGTGACGGCGATGGTGACGTACTGCCCGAGTTGGCGCCCCGCCGTCACCCGGATCGTCCCGCCGTCAGGGGTGAACTTGATGGCGTTGGTGACGAGGTTCTCGATCATGTCGTAGAGCTTCTGGCGATCAGCGGTGACGGCGAGGCCCTTCTCGGCATGGTCGATGATCAGGTGCTGCGAGCGCGACTCGATAAAAGGGTGGCAGGCGAGGTAGATTTCTTCCAGCAGCTCGCTGAGGGGGAACTGCGAGAAGTGCAGTTCCTCCGCGTACGCCTGGTCGGGCATGATCTTGAACATGGCCTGGATGATCTCGTCGAGCCGCTTGGCCCGGGCGCCGACGGTCTGGAGGGCCTGGATCAGGCGGTCGGTGTCGCGGCTGTCGCGGAGCATCTTGCACAGGGCCAGCAGATAGGCGACCGGGGTGCGCAGCTCGTGCCCGGCGATCCGAATGAAGTTGGTCTTGAGTTCGCTGGCCTGGCGGAGGGCCTCGTGAGACTGCTGGACCTTGGCGATCATGCGGTTGAAGTCGTCGCCGAGTTCGTCGACCTCGTCCACGCCCCCCAGCCAGCCCTTCCGCGCGCTCTGGACGCGGTGGGACAGGTCGCCCTGGGCCACGCGGTGGGTGGCGTGCTGCAGCCGCTGGATGCGCCGGATGAAGCCGCCCTCCACGACGATCAGGCCAACCAGGAAGATCGTGCCTACCAGCCCCAAGCCGACCAGGAGCGTGATCACGCTGAGGTTGTGAAGGGGGCCCAGGGCTTGGCTGGTGGGCACATACAGCACGAGCGTCCACGGCGGGGCCTCCACCTTGCCGCGGGCGACCACCTCCGGCAGCACCAGCGAGGCGTAGCCTTGGACCTCGTGGTCCTTCGTGAGCCGCCACCCCGGCGAACCCTGCTCGGCGACCGGCCCGTACCACTCGGAGGCCCGGCTGACCAGCGGCACGCGCATGGGCAGACCGCGGTGGCGGACGTCGTCCCAATAGGCGATCCGTCCGTCCTGCTCGACCAGCATGACCGAGACATCGTGCGTGCCGACCGTGGGCTTGAGGGTGGCCAGCCAGCGCGAGACGTCCAGGGTCATCTGGACCACCCCCACCACCTGCTCGCCCAGGTAGATGGGCATGCAGATGTTGGCGCTGTAGACGCCAGCCGCCTGGTCGTACCGCACAGACGTGATGAAGACCTTGCCCTCCCCGTCGGCCCAGGCGGCCTTCCACCACGGTTCCTCGCGAAGGTACTCGCCCGCCTCGGCGCCGCTGGAGGCAACCAGGTTACCGGAGCGGTCAGTCAGCACGACGGCGGCCACCCGGGGGTCCGTCCGCCGCAGCACCCGCAGCCGCTCGGCGATGATGCCCCTCTCGGGCCTGGTTCGGTCGGAACTGGCCGGGCGGGTCGTTCGCTGGCCCAGCAGGCGGGCGACGGCGGCGTCGTCCTGAAAGACCAGGCGCAGCTTCTCGATGTCCTTGCTGAGGGAGATGCTCAGGCCCATGGCCTCGCCGGCGGCCTTCGACTGCATGAGCAGCCCGAAAGACTCCGTGCGGAGTTCGCGGGCGCCGGCGGAGATGGTCAACACGGCGGCCGTCAGGGGCAGCAGGGCCACCACGGTCAACAGCGCGACCAGCTTGAAACGGATGCCGAATTTCATGGCCGTCCTTGAGCGGTATTCTACCTTCCGTGCGCGGACTTTCCGTACTGGGATTATCGGACGATGGGTCTCTCCGCGTGAGACGGTTTTGTCGGTTCGATCAAGCCTGGGACCCCGCGCGAGCCGCCAGACCGCGTCAGGCCCGGACGAAGACCTCCCGCAGTTCGCTCGGCGCGGCGACCAGGCGGATGACCTCGCCGCTGCCGGACCGGGCCGCCTCCATCATCGCCAGCAGAGGCTCCCAGAACCCGCCCACGCAGGCGATGGGACGCCGTTCGAGCTGGCGCTTGCACATCAGCTCCCACACCCAGGCCAGCTCGGCCAGCGTGCCCGTTGCCCCGGGCAGGACGACGTAGCCGCCCGTGCCCAACTCCACCAGCCGCAACAACCGTTCGTGCATGACCGTCGTCGCCACCACCTCCCGAATGTGGGGATTGGGCTTCGAGCGCCAGATCGAGCACGTCACGCCGATGGTGTGGGCGCCCGCCTGGCGGGCGCCGGCGGCGGATGCCTCCATCGTCCCGCCGTAGCCCCCGTTGGCCACCGCGTAGCCCAACTCGCCCAGCACCTGCCCCACCTGGCGGGCCACGTCGTAGGCCGCCTCGCCCGGCTCCGAATCGTTCGAGCCGAACACCGTCACGACCTTCTGCGCGTTCATTTGACTCCCAATTGCTCCTTGAGCTTGTAGGTCAGCGAGACGGGCGGATCGAGCGTGAAGTGGGCCTCCAGCGTAACCGACTCGCCCGGCGTGAGGGCCGCCGTCAGCATGGAGGTCATGCCCGACCCGCTCACGTGGACGGGAAACGCCACTTCGACCGTCTGGCCCGGCGGGACGACCTTCCGCGACGGGCGGCTGACGGTGACGACGGTGCGGCCCTGACTCTTGATCTCGCCCGACAGACCGATCAGCGGCAGGTCGAAGTCGTTGGGATTGACCACCTCAAAGACGACGTCGACCCGGCCCGAGCCGGGGAAGCGGATCGCCTTGAGCGACCAGTTGGGGCGGCTGACCCGCTTGAGGCGATGGGTGTGGTCCAGGCGGCGGTCACGGGAGATGGTGACCGGCACGGGCAGGCCCAGGACGTAGAAGTCGCCGCTGGCCACCAGGCGGTACGGCAGGGACTGGCTCTGCTGGTAGCTCCGCCAGGCCCGCAGCAGGCGCTCGTACTCCAGCGAGCCCAGGGCCTCGTAGACCCGCGTCTGCCCGGCGGGCACGAACTGTCGCTTGGCCGCCGCCTGGGCGGAGACCAACTCCTGCTCGTCCACTTCCAGGCGACAGGACAGGCGCCCGACGTTGAGGTCGAACCAGTTGGGGTTGTAGACCTCGAGGTGGACGCTGACGTCAATGGACTGAAAGCCCAGCGCCCGGACCTTCACGTCCTGAAGGCGGACGTCAGGCTTGCGAACCTGGCAGCCTGCCATGAAGCCGCACAGAAGCAGGATGAACGTGCAATGACGCATGAACCTGTGACACTCGATTGTCGACCTGCTGTCGGCGGCTCCCACCCCGATCAGCCCAATCGACAACTGCCTGCCGGAAGGCAGGTCCTTACTGTCCGCCCACCCGCGTGTAAGCCAACAGGCCGCCGGTAGCGAGGATCTTCCGCTGGCGCGGCGCCAGGCTGAGGTCGCACTCGAAGTCGAAGCCCTGGGTGCGGTTGCGAACGGTCACGCTGTCGGCCGACAGGATCGCCGCCGTCACGCCCTGGATGACCAGTTCGTCGCCCGGATCTATGCGCGTGTAGTCTCGCCCGTCGGCGAAGGTCAGCGGGAGGATCGCGAAATTGACCAGGTTGGCCTGGTGGATGCGTTCGATGGCCTTGGCAATGACAGCCCCCACCCCCAGGTACATGGGGCAGAGGGCCGCGTGCTCGCGGCTGGAGCCCTGCCCGTAGCTGTCGCCGGCGACGATGACGCCACAGCGCCCCCGCGCCTTGACCTCCAGTGCCCGCTGGGCGAAGGTGGGCCGGTCGGCCTCGTTGAAGCAGTCGAAAACATACTGGGCGTAGGCGGGCACGTTGGAGCGGTGCTTCAGGGCCGAGCCCGCGGGCATGATGTGGTCGGTGGTGATCTTGTCGCCGACCTTGATCAATACCACGCCGTCCAGCGGATCGGGCGTGACTTGACCCGAGGGCGGCTTGACTATCGTCGAACCGCGGACGACCTTGATCTTGCCCGCGTCAGCCTTCTTCGCCGGCGGCTGGATCATCCCGTCATCCTGAACGAACTGCTCGGGGGGCTGGATGAGCGGGTAGCGGATGTCGAGCTTCTCCAGGCGACGGGGGTCGGTGATCTCGCCGGTGACGGCGCCCGCGACGGCCGTCTCGACCGAAACGAGATAGACCATGTCGCCCTTGGTGCCGCTTCGCCCGGCGAAGTTGCGGTTGAAGGTCCGAAGGCTGACGGTTCCTTCGGCCGGCGAGAAGCCCAGGCCGATACAGGGCCCGCAGCCGGACTCGAGGATGCGCGCGCCCGCGGCGACCAGGTCGGCCAGGGCGCCGTTGGCGGCGATCATGGACATGACCTGGCGGCTGCCCGGCGCGATGCCCAGTTCGACGTTGGGGTGGACGGTCCGCCCCTTGAGCACGTGGGCGGCCAGCATGAGGTCCTGGTAGCTGGAGTTGGTGCAGGAACCGATGGCGACCTGGGAGACCTTCGTGCCGGCCAGGTCGGCGACGGCGCGGACGTTGTCGGGGCTGGGCGTGCCGGCCGCCAGGGGCTCCAGTTCGGACAGGTCGATGGTGATGCCGTCGAAGGCGACCTCGCAGCGGCCCTCGTCGTCGGTGGGGCCGACAAAGACGTTCTTGCCATGCGTGCGGAGGTTGGCGATGGCGGCGGCGTCCTTCTCGACGTGCATTTTTTTGTAGATGCGGTCGTACCTGGCGTCGTCGTCCGCCTGGAGGGGCATGTAGTGGTCGGCCCGCCCCTGGGCGGCCAGGAACTCGCGCGTGGTCTGGTCTGCGGGGAAGACGCTGGTGGTGACGCCCAGTTCGGCGCCCATGTTGGTGACGGTGGCCCGGGCGGGCACGGGCAGCGTGGCCACGCCCTCGCCGTAATACTCGACCATGCAGGCGACGTTGCCGCGGGTGGTCAGGATGCTCAACAGGCGGAGGATGATGTCTTTGGGGGCGACCCAGTGGCGAAGCTGCCCCGTCAGTTCGACGCCGATCACCTTGGGCCAGGCGGTGTAGAACGGCCCGCCGCCCATGGCGACGGCGACATCCAGGCCGCCCGCGCCGATGGCGATCATCCCCATCCCGCCGGCGGTGGGCGTGTGGCTGTCCGACCCGATGAGCGTCTTGCCCGGGCGGGCGAACCGCTCGAGGTGGACCTGGTGGCAGATCCCGTTGCCCGGGCGGCTGTGATAGGCCCCCAGCTTGGTCGCGATGGACTGAAGGTACAGGTGGTCGTTATGGTTCTCCGGGCCGAACTGCGAGAGGTTGTGGTCGACGTAGCTGACCGAGATCTCGGTGCGAACCCGGGGCACGTCCATTGCTTCGAGCAGCAGGAACGCGGTGGTGCCGGTGGCGTCCTGCGTCAGGGTCTGGTCGATGCGCAGGCCGACTTCGTGCCCAGCTTTGGGCTCGCCGCTGACCAGGTGGCTGCCCAGGATCTTCTCTACCAGCGTCTTGGACATCTTGGCTCCTTGCTCTTATACGCCGCAGAACCGGTAGCATACGACAGGCGGAAGGGAATTTCCAGATGCCCCTTGCCCCCATCGATCCGGACGGGACGGCTCAATCATTGTGGTCGCCGTCGGTGTTTCTTGGCATGCGGCGCGAGCGGATGGGGTTGTCCTGGCGATAGTAGAGCTGCAACTGTGCGAAGCAGGCCAGCGCGACCGCCAGCCCGATCACGATAAAGGCCAGTCCCGGCCAAGTGAAACGCTTGACGCCGATGAATCCCATGGCCTGGATGGCCTGGGTGATGGCGAAGGTGATGCCGGCCAGCATCAGCACCCGAAGGGCCTGTCTCTTGACGTATCCCTTGTTCACGTGAATCGTCCCAGCCTGCGGGGGCGCGTTCGGGGCGCAACGGGCGATCAGGACGCCCGGGCAACGGCCACCGTGTTCCGCAGCAGCATGGCGACGGTAACCGGGCCCACCCCGCCGGGAACGGGCGTGATGGCGGCCACCTTCTCCTTGGCGGCCTCGAAGTCCACGTCGCCGACGGTCCGCATGGCCGGCTTGCCCTTCTCGTTGAGCACGGCGTTGCCCTGCTCATCGAGGGCCTTGGGGATCCGGTTGATGGCCACGTCGATGACGATGGCGCCCTCTTTGAGCATGTCGGCCTTGATCAGGGGGCTCAGGTCCGGCGGGCTGACCTGTTCGCCGGCCTTCTTCCGCCGGTTGTAGCCCAGCCAGCGGGCCTGGCTGACGCCGGTGGCGACGAAGACGATGTCTGCCCGGCGGGTGTGGGCGGCGAGGTCTCTGGTGGCCACGTGGCAGACGGTGACTGTCGGCGAGGCGTTGAGGCTGTGGAGCAGGATGGCGGCGATGGGCTTGCCGACGATCTCGCTGTGGCCCACCACGACGGTTTCTTTACCGGCGAGGTCGTCGCAGGTCCGCCGCAGCAGTTCCACCGCAGCCATCGGCGTGCACGGGGCGACCACCCCCCCGCCGTAGAACAGCCTGCCCATGTTCTGCGGGTGCATGCCCTCGACGTCCTTGTCCGGCGAGATCGTCACCTGAACCACGCGGGCGTCGATCTGGGCGGGCAAGGGCATCTGGAGGATAAGCCCGTGGACCTTTGGATCGCCGTTGAGACCGCGGATCTTCTCCAGGAGGTCGTCCTGGGAAATGTCGGCCGGCAGGTTCAGCAACTCGTATTCGATGCCGACGGCCTCGCAGCTCCGGGCCTGGGCGTTGGTGTAGATCTTGCTGGCGGGGTTCTCCCCCACCTGCACAGCCACCAGGTGAGGTCGCCGTCCGGCCCGGGCCAATTCGTCCGCCGCCGCGGCGGTCTCCTTGTTCATCTCGGCCGCTACCGCTTCCCCATCGATCAACTTGGCAGTCATCCGCGTCTCCTTGCATTGTCCACGAATTGCATCCAGACCGTTACCAAAGCAGACCGACAGGATAGAAGCACGCCGAGCAAGATGCAACGCGCTGCCGTCTCAAATTCGGCGGAAAGAAGCGGTTCGGAGGAGGCTGGCGAGTCAGGCCCCCGTCGCGCCGCCGAAGTTCCGGCTTCAGTCGACGGACAGGACTTCGCGCAGAGCGTGTGCCTGGGCTTGGTTGATGGTGCCCTTCTTGAGGGCCAGATCGATCGTCCGCAGGCCGGCCTGGCGGTAGAGAGCGACCAGCGTGGGGTCGATGTCGGCCATGCTGTCGAGATGGATTCGGACGGCCTGGACGTCGCCGCGGGCGATGGGCCCGGTGAGAGCGGCGGCTGGCCCCAGTGTCAGGACGTTGTCGACGGTGGAGCGGACCAGGCCTTCCATGGCGGCCAGGGCCTGGTGGTCGGAGACGCCGGCCTGTCGGGCCAGTTCCTCGGCCGCGTCCAGCAGGGTGGCCAGGTAGTTGCAGGCCATGACCGCGGAGGCGTGGTAGAGGGGTTTGCGCCCCTCGCTGAGGCGCAGGCAGCGGGCGGCGCCGAGTCGTCGGGCAAGGTCTTCGAGTGCCGCGGCGGCCGGCTCATCGCCCTCGACGAAGCACCAGGTGTAGTCGAAGGTCTCGACGGCGGCCGAGACGGTGGGGAAGGTGGCCAGCGGGTGGAGCGAACCGACGTGGCAGCCCGCCTGGCGGGCGGGGGCCAGGACCTGGCTGTCCAGCAGTCCGCTGCAGTGAGCGACGATTTGCCCCTCGCGCCAGACCCCCCGCCGGGCCAGGTCGCTGCACAGCGGCCCGATAGCCGGGTCACCGACAGTCAACAGGACCAGCTTGCCCGCCGCGGCGGCCTGATCGATCGTGCAGGCAACGGCATGGTTGCCGGCATGAAGGGCCGCCTGGCGGGCCCGCTCGATCCGTCGCCCCCCGACAGCCACGCGCAAGTTGGCCCGCCCGGCCAACACGGCCAGGGTCGAGCCCACGTGGCCAGGGCCCAGGATGGACAGATCGCACAGATGCATGGCTTGAGAGCGTAGAGGGTGGACCGGAAAAGGTCAAGCCGCCGCCTGCGGGTCGTCGGGCAGCTAGCGCCCGTCGCGGGCGCGGGGGTTGTTCCACAAGAGGGTGGGCCCGTAGCACGGGCTGGGATCGCCCGCGGCGACCATGCGGTCGTACACGTACTGCCCGGCGACCTCGCGGTTGATCTGCTCGCGGCTCATGTACTCGGCGTGCCCGTCGGCACAAGCGAAGACGGCGCCCTCGCGGTGGGCGGATGCCAGGCCTTCACGCGGGAAGCTGCTGCCGTCGTTCCAGTCGCCGGCCGGACCGGTCGCCTCCCATATGATCACGTCCAGCGGGCCGAAGTCGATCGACCTGTGCAGGGGGTTGACGTTCCCGCTGCCCCAGTCGCGGCCGTAGCTGATGACCGAACCGTTCATCAGGTAACTGGTCATGATCTGCGTCCCGACGTACGGCCCCTTGTCCTCGGGGCAGCGATAGGCTTCCAGCCGCCCGATGTACTCCCAGAAGGCCCCCTTCTGCATGTCGACCACTCGCCAGCCCCCCGAAAGATCGCGCTGGCAGTACAGCCAGCCCGGGTCGACCCAGATGCCCGCCGTCTCGGGGGCGCGCCAGTTGGGGAAAGCCAGGAAGGTCTTGTAGGCAGCGGAGTAATGGGCCAGGGCGGAGCCCATCCCATGCTGGTTGTTGGCACACACGTTGCGACGCGTGCGCTCCAGCATGGTCGATACGCTCGGCGCCATAAGCATCAGGAGGATTGCGATGATCGCAATCACCACCAGCAGTTCGACCAGCGTAAAGCCTTTCTTCATAACCAGCCCGGCGGGCAGTTCTCTGTCATCCGCTGCCTCACTAGTTTATCATAGGCTTCATGAGCACCCGCGTCAAGAGAAGTGCAAGCTGGCTGGCGGTTACTTTTTCTGCGTTTCAGGCGGCCGCCCTGGGGGGCCTGCCCGCCCCGTCCGCCCAGCGGGCCGAGGTGGTCGTTTCCGGGCGGACAACCACCCTGCGGCGGGTGGACGTGTTCGAAGCCGGAACCACCATTCCCAAGACCTTCTCCACCCGCGTGGGGAACACCGGCGGCTTCGTCTGGTACGTCAGCAGGCACTTCGCGCTCAAGAGCGACCTGGAGCGGGACCAGGCCCATCAATACCTTCACCTGCTGGAGATGGCCTGGCCCCACTACGTGGAGCTGCTGGACGGCGAGCCCCCCGGCATGGACGCCAAACGGCTGGCCGTGGTTTATGCCTCCAGCGAGGCTCAACTCCGAAAGGCCCTGGCCGGCGACGCCATCATCTGGAACTTCGACGGGGGCGGAATTACCTTCGAGGGGGTTTTTGCGTCGTATGTCTTCCCCAGCGGCAGCCTGCATTACCACCAGCGATACATCCTCCTGCACGAATGCACCCACCTCTTTCAGCAGTGCCTGACCGGCCAGATGATGGAGTTGCCCGAGTGGTACTACGAGGGGCTGGCCGATTCGCTGGCCAGCCACGTCTACGACCCCGCCGCCCGCCGCCTGACCGTCCACGTGCTGGACAAGCCCACGACCGCCGACTTTTTCGACCTGGGCTTGCGCGAGCACGCCCGGCGCCCCAGGAGCTTCCAACAGCTCGTCCACGCCCGCCAGGTGGACCGCGGGCTCCAGTTCCTCATGGTCCATTTCCTCCGCGACGACCCGTACCGCAGGCAGATGTTCCGCATCTGGCGCGACACGCTCCAGGCGATGCCCGCCGCGGGCGACCGCATCGAGCGGGGACGCGCACTGCTGGCCGAGTTGCTGGGCGGCTGGGACAAGCTCAACTCCGACTTCGCCGCCTTCCTCGCCCGGCGCAACACCTTCCACTACGCCGAATGGGGCTGGGAGCAGGAAGGCGACACTATGTGGTCGTACGGTTTCGCCGCCGACGGGAAACTCTCCCGTACCGATGTGTATCTGTCCCCGGGCGAGCCGGCCGTCTACCACCCCCAGCGGATGGATTACCCGATGCAGGACGCCCCGCCGCCTGTCGTGGGTGAGGTGCGGCGAGGCGGGGACAGGCCGGCGGTCGGCGCGGTCCTGGACTTCTCCCGAAGCCCGGGCAAGGGCCAGGCGGGAATCGGAATGGGCTTGGTCGACGCCCCCCCGCCGACCGAGCTTGACGGGCGGGTGTTTCTCGACGCCGAGGCCAGGAAGCCGGGCCTGAAGCTCACGGCGTGGAGGCTTCAAGGCTTTGCCGTCACGTCGCGGCTGGCGGCTGAGGACTTCCTGGCCGGCAGGAAGCTGGGCGAGGGCGTGGCCAGCGCCCCTCGCGTGGACCCCCTGCCGGACGCGTTCGACGGGCGTCAGTCGATGCTGGTGGCACAGTGGGAAGGTTTCGTCCGCGTCGAGGAGGAAGGTGAGCACACCTTCTGCCTGACCAGCGACGATGGGAGTTGGCTGTGGGTGGCCGGGCAGAGCGTCATCAACAACGGGGGCATGCACCAGGCCCGGGCCGCCGAAGGCAAGATCGCCCTGAAGCCCGGTCTGCATCCTCTGCGACTGCGATACGTCCAGGGCGGCGGCGAGATGGCGCTGGAGGTGACGATGCGCCCGCCGGGGCAGCCCGGCTGGCTGCAAATCCTGGTAGACTCGCAGAGCCGGCTGCTGGTCGACGGGGGCGACCTGGGCATCCAACCTGTCTCGCTGGACCTGCCGGCTGCGTTTCGCTCGCCCGCGGATGGGCGAATCGGCCTGAACGCCCGAATCGATCGAATGGCGCTCGTGGTGACGCTGCGGGCGCGGCGCCCGCACGCCCGCAGTGCGCCCGCGGCGACGCCAAAGGGCGGCTCGTCCTCGCCGGACCGTCTTGCGGAGAAGTCCCAAGCGGAGTTCACAGCCGAGATCCCCATCAGCGACGCGGCCCGGCGCCGCCTGCTGGAGCGTCCGCTGACAGTGCTGTCTCGTGGCGGATGGCACGGCATCACGCCGTACTTCGACGATGCCAGGCGGCAGGAGGCGGACCTGAACGTACCCGCGCCAGCCAACCGCTGGCGCAATCCAGGCGACCGGGCGCTGCTGGCCCTCTGCCGGGCAGCCCACATCCTGGGTTCGCACGCCCCGCGACGCCTGGTGGCCCTGCGGACGGAACTGCTCGACGCCGCGACGGCCTCGCCCGACCGCCAGCGCCAGGCACTGGACAACTTCCGCAGCACGACGACCAGTCTTCGCCTGGAGATCCGCACGTGCAACGCTACGGCGGACCAGATCGACCAGGCGGTCAAGGCCGTCAACGCCGCCCTGGCCGGTCCCACCCCCGCCCTGCCATAGTCGCTGGACAACTTGGCGGTTTGGGTGTAACCTGAAGATACGTGCAAGCCACTATGCCAACAGGAGGCGGTGCGCCGGCACTTTGGCGGTGCGGAACAAGCATGGATGCCGCCAAAGTGCTAGAATGGTTTGAGGGACTGCCGTTGCCGATGATGTTCAGCTACTCAGGAGTGGCATGATGAGTATGAAGCAACCTGTCCTGGTCTCCCTGGCGGTCGTGGGGTTGGTCTTCGTTTCGGCTCCGGCGCAGGAGGCCCAGCCGGCGCCAGCCTCCGCAGCAAACGCCCTGGTCAAGGCCATGAAGGCGATGCAGGAAGCCAAGGACCCCTCCGCCGTGGTCGATGCCTTTGCCGACGCCCAGGAGATCGACAAGAACAGCGCAGCCACGCTGGAGACCTACATCCGGCGCATGGCGGAGTTCGGACTGGCCGACCTGGTCCGCTCCCAGGTCCAGCGGTTGATCGAACTGGACCCCAAGAACCCGTTGGGATGGGGAATGCAGGCCTACACCCACGCTGTAAAGGGCGAAATGGACAAGGCCATGCCGGCCATCCTCAAGGCGGTGCAGACCAAGCCCGTCCGGGATCCCTTTGTGCTCAGCGTGGCCGGGCAGTTGCTGGCCTGGTACGACCAGAAGGGCCAGCGCCCGGAGTTTGACGCGCAGGCGCAGGCGATCGAAGACATGCGCCGCACGTTGGCCGACAAGGAAGCGTTTGCCGACGGCTACACCCAGGCGAGCGAGGCCTATACAGCCACCGCCGCTGGGTCCCAGCCGGGCAAGCAGCCCACCGCCCAGGCCCCCGGTCGTGCATCCGGCGGCACGGTGTTCGCGGAGAGCGACCGGGCGGCGCGAGAGGGCGAGGTGATCATCGAAGAGGTCCCGCCCGTGGTCTACGAGCCGTATCCGGTGTATACGCCCCCGCTCGCGGTGATCGTGGAGCCGGTGTACTACGACCGGGTCATCCTGGTCTCTCCGTTCTTCTACAACCGCCGTCCTCATCACCCGCATCACGGGTTCTTCTTCGGGTTCAACTTCAACCGCCCCCCCCACAATAACTCCCGCCCCGACCGGTTCCCCGGCACACCCGTCCGCCTGGACAACGGTGCCACGATCGCCCCGCTGGATCTTCGGACGGCTGTAAGTTCACCCGACCTGCGGATGGCGGTGAGATCGCCGGACCTGCGCACGGGCGTGTCGCCGGCGGCGACCATGGGCGGGGTGTTGGGCAGCGGCAGGACGTTGGAGACCAGCGTGCGCGGCTCGGACCTGTCTGACCGCTTCCGTGGCGGTACCGTGTTTGGCACACGCAGCGGCATCGGCATTCGAGGCGATGCCGCCAGGCCGGGCAGTTCCAGCGACCGCGTCCTGGGGCCACGACCCCTGCCCTCCGCTCCCCTGATCGTCCCGCGGAGTCCCGATTCCTCCAACGGCCCCAGCGGTGGCGGCGAGGGCAGAATGGTCGTCCCACGTCTCCGCACCGACATCCAGGGGTTCGTCCGGCCCGACAGCAGCGGCAGCAGCCCCCGAGGCTTTGGTCCCGCGACGCCCGGCGGCCGGCTCGAAAACACCTTGCGATCCGGCCCGTCCGGCGGCGGGCGGGGCGACAGTCCGGGGCACGGGCACGGCGGACGGTGATTTCGACGCAACCCGCAAGCAACAGCACCCACTGACCGGCGGGCAGGCCCGCTCTCACCGGGGGGCGTTCCGTGGGCCATCCCGCCGCTGTCGCCGAGACAAGATCGCCCGGCGCTAAGCCTATTCCAGGTCGATCACGTCCTTTCCCTTACTGGTCACGTCCACGACTTTGCCGTCCACGATCATCTGGTACTTCGTTCCCGCGGGCGCGTCGACGTAAGCTTGCTTGTCGCGGATCTGCACGGGGTAGGGACCGGTCACTCGGTGCTTGGCGTCGGCGGCCGTCTGCAAACCGTCCGGCTTGCCATCGAGGGCGAACTGGAGGCTGATGATGGCGCACGGGTTGATGTCCGGCGGGTGAGGACGCTGGGCGGCCAACTCCCACGAGTCGGGCAGGCAGCCCGCGTGGGGCCCTTCGGCGTACGTCTGCTGGATGGCCGACACGTAGATTCCCTCGGCCAGGCGGCGCCAGTCCACGCTGTTGTCGTGGCGGGCCAGCAGGGTCAACGCGTAGGCGTACACCCCGCCGCACCATTGCACGGGCAGGCCGATCCAAAGGGGCGCACGGAAGTTGGTCGCGCCGTAGACGGCGATGGTGGCGTAGGGCATGACCGGGTATCGACCCCACAGGTAGACGAAGGGCACGCCCGAGAGGCCCCAACGCCTGGCTTCTTTGAGGTAGTCCTCCCGCCCGGTCAATTCGTAGCCGCGGACGTACGCCCACACCAGGTAGGCCGAGGCCAGGATGTCCGGCGTGTGCAGCGACAGTTCCCATACCTGGGCCCCGCGGGGCACGCGGAAACGCTTGATGTAGTCCAGCGCCTTGGTTCCCGCCGCCAAAGCCTCCTTGTCGCCGGTCTGGTAGGCGTACTCCAGCAGGCGGGCGGCGTGCGTGCCGCACTGCCCGCTGGATGTGTCCTCGAAGTGGCCCTTTCGGTACGGGCCTTTGTAGCGGAAAGACCCGTCCGCCTGCTGCGAGGCCACGATCCCCCTGGCCTGGGCACGGGCCCTTTCCAACCACTGCTGTCCGCGACCGGTGACAAAATAGATGGACTCGTTGCGAACGTGTGAGCCGCCGGGCACGAGTTTGTCAAGTTGCGGCGGCTGGCCGGTGATCCGCCAGACGATCGACGCAATGTCCGCGTGGGGTCCTCGGGCCCAGCGGGACTCCGCGCAGTGCCCCCATCCGTCGGCGTTCTTGAGCGGCCCGTTGAGGGCCTTCATGGCCAGGTCCATCTGGGCCTTGGAGTCTCTCGGACGCTCCGGCAGCTTGGGCAGCGCCATCTTGCCCAGCGTCCAGGCGACGGCGTCCTCGACGGTGCCGTCGAACACCCGCACCACCGATTGCACCTGGCGGGCCTTGAGGCTCATGCGGTGCTCGCCGTACGCGCCGTCCACGAAGTTCGGGCAGGCGTAGGTCGGCTGGACGGCCATGTCCGTCCACGACAAGGCCACGCAGGCGCGGTCGGTGCGGGCGACCATCAACGGCATGGTCACATGCAGGGGATTGGGCTGGAACCGCATGTGGGCGGGCGTCTCGATGTCCAGCTTCGACGAGGAACTCTCGCCCTTGCCCAGATACTCCAGCCCGGCCAGCAACCCCTGTTCCAGGGCCCCCACCGCCCGCACCACGGGGCCCTCGATCGGTTCGCCGGAGGAATGGATCACTACGGCCAGCTCGTCGCTCCCCGCGGCCAGAACGGCCCGCACGCCCTCGCCGGCGAACTCGATCGTCGTGGGAGTCTGCTTGACGAGTTGGAGGCGGAGAATCCGTCCCTCCCGCCCCACCAGCGGAGCGATGACGGCCGACACCTTCTCCCCCCGCTCGATCACGGCCCCCGAACCGTCCCGGGCCACCTTCACCGCGACCTGCTCGCCCTTGAGCGTCGCCCAGTCGCACGCGACGGCCGGATTGTACACCACCGCCGTCCGCGTCCGCGGGCGCAGGCCCTTTGGGGCCAGCACGATCGGAACCGACTCGAACGGCTGCTTGCGAGGGGCGACCTGCTTGAGCGTCTGGGTCTGTCCCGGCTGGAGCGTCAGCGTCCGCCCGGAGTCTTCCAGTTCGACGGGCTTGTCATCGCGGTTGCGAACGACCGCCTCGACCGCCCCGTCGGCGGCGCGGAAGCGGTCGAATACCACCGGGTAGCTCTCCAGGGTGGAGACCTCCACGTAGTCGATCTCGGCTTGGCCCGCCGCGACGCCTGGGTCGATGCGCAGGCCCGTCACCGACTGGCGGACGTTCACCTCGATGAGGTACTCGTGCCATTGGTTGTCGGCCTGGACCGCGAACGAGCGTCGCACGTCGGGGTGGTAGTGATCATTCCCGGTGGTCGTCCAGAAGACCTCGCCCGGTCCTGTCGCGTCGGTCCTCATGCGGATCTTGACGCCCAGCGGGCCCGGCAGCGGCGCGGACAGGCGCGTTCGCAGGTGCGGGTCGTGCCCGGTCATCTTCAGCTTCAGCAGGCCGTTCTCGGCCTTCAGTTCGACGTCCTGGACGGCCTGCCAGCCGCCGGCATCCTTGTCGAAGTCCCAGCGGGCCAGGGTCCGGGTCCAGGCCTTCACGTCCGGCATGGGGTCCAGGTCCTGAGCGCACGCACCCGCCGCCACAGACGCCACCGACAAAATCAAGATCACGCGATTCATACTTCTGTCCTTTCGCATGTTCAACGCAACGGCGGCGTTAATATAATAGCCCGGCCAGTTCGAGACCGGCCTCGGCCGGGGAAGGAGCCCATCATGAACGTGCGACGCAGCGGGATGAGTCGGCGCGGGTTTTTGCGGCGTGGCTCGACGGCGGCACTGTCCGCCCTGGCGGCGCCATACGCGATCACGTCGTCCGCGCTGGGTCAGGCGGGACGGCCTGCCGCCAGCGGGCGGATCAACCTGGGCTTTGTCGGGGTGGGCGGTCGCGGCGGGGCCCTGCTGAACAACTTCCTGGCCCTGCCCCAGTCGCAGGTGCGGGTCGTCTGCGAGGTCAAGCAGCCGCGGCGCGAGTGGGCCCAGAAGTTCGCTCGCTCCAAGCCCGGCGGGAGCGACTGCACCGCCTGCGTGGACTTCCGCGAAGTCTGCGGGCGCGATGACCTCGACGCGGTGGTGGTGGCCACCACCGACCACTGGCACGTGATGGCCTCGCTGGAGGCGGTGCGGTCCGGCAAGGACGTGTACTGCGAGAAACCGCTGGGCCTGAGCGTCGAGCAGGGGCAGGTCCTCCGCGAGGCGATCCACCGCTACGGGCGGGTCTTCCAGTTCGGCACGCAGGAGCGGTCCACCTGGCAGACGCGATTTGCCTGCGAAATGGTCCGCAGCGGACGGATCGGCAAGCTGAGAACCATCAAGGTCGGCTCGCGGTACAGCGTGGCCTCGGGCAATTATCCCGAGTCCCCCGTGCCCGCCGACATCGACTACGACCTGTGGCTCGGCCCGGCCCCCTACGCCCCCTACTGCCCCCAGCGGGTGGTCAGCAACCACTGGTTCCACATCAGCGACTACGCCCTGGGCTTCATAGCCGGCTGCGGCATCCACACGGTGGACATGGCCCAGTGGGGGCATGGTACGGACCTGACCGGCCCGGTCGAGGTCGAAGGCACCGGCGTGTTCCCGACCGACGGGCTGTGCAACTGCGCCACCGCCTGGAACGTCAACCTGACCTTCGCCAGCGGCGTGGTCATGAACTTCACCGACGGCGAGCAGAACCCGCTGGGCGTGAAGTTCGAGGGCGACGACGGCTGGGTCTTCGTCAAGGAACGCCACCTGGGCGGCACGGTCGATGCGTCGGACAAGGAATCGCTCCGCCGCCCCATCGGCCCGGACGAGGTCCACCTGGCCGCCAGCGCCCATCATCAGGGCAACTTCCTGGAGGCCGTTGCCACGCGCGGGCCGACCATCGCCCCCATCGAGGTCGCCGTCAAGAGCGACCAGCTCTGCCAGCTCAGCGACATCGCCATGCGCCTGGGTCGAAAGCTCCGCTGGGACCCGGACAAGGAGATCTTCCCCGGCGACGAGCAGGCCAACCGGATGCTTCACCGTCCGATGCGGGAACCGTGGCGGCTGTGACGATTGCGAATCGAGAATTGCCCGCAAAATCCCACTGGACAGATCGTGAAAATGCCCTAAACTGGAAGGGTTGACACCGCCCGGCGCAGAGACTGCCTGCCGGGCAGGTCCACGAGGAGGCCATGATGAACAGTCGACATTGCATTCTCTCGGTATTGGCCGGCGTGCTGCTGCTGTCGCTGGCTTGCCCGCTTCAGGCGGATCTGATCGGCTACTACAGCTTCGACGCCGCCAACGGCACCGACGGCTCGGGAACGGGCAACGATGCCGCGGTCGGCAGTTCCATTACCTTCGAGGTGGACGTGCCGTTCGGCACGGGGTTTTCCGGAAGGAACTACGCCAAGACCAGCACGAACGTCATGACCGTCCCCACCTCCAGCGAGTTGCAGGGGATCAACGACGAACTGACGATTTCGTTCTGGATGAAGGCCACGCCCGGGGAGAACTGGGTCCGGATCTTCCAGCACGGTCCGGAAAGCGACGGATCGTCGACCTGGCTGATCGACCGGAACAGTAACACCACCACCACCAATATGCGGGTCGACACTCACGTCGGGTCGGTTGGGCAATTCAACCAGAACATCGCCACCGGCGGGGCCAATACGTTTGACGGGAAGTGGCACCACCTGGTCTACACCATCGACAGCGGCGTGTGGCGGAAATTCGTGGACTCCGCCGCCACCAACGGCGCGTACAACCACGGCTCGGGGTTCTACACGACCCGTCCGCTATACATGTTCGGCCGCAACAACACGGGCGAGTACATCGGCATGCTCGACGACATCGCCGTCTGGGACGAGGCGTTGACGGTGGGCGAGTCGCTGGCCCTGTACAACCTGGCGATGCACCCGGAGCTGGCCTACGGCGCGGGCAGCGCCCAAAAGCTGTTCGACCTGTACGCCGCGGGCACGGGTACGGCCTATATCGGCGAGGACGTCTGGACCCCGGTCACGGGCCTGAGCGGCAGCGCGGGCGATGTCGTGACCGTCGGCGGATCGCTGGCCCTCAACCTCGACGGCGACGGCGGCGGGGTCATCAACATCGTCCCCGAGCCGGCCACCATGAGCCTGGCCTTCCTGGCCTGCGGCGCTCTGGGCGGCTACATCCGCCGACGGCGGCGCTGATTGCGGACTTGGATCTGCTTTCCGCAGGCAGATTGCGGCGAGCGGATTCGATATCTGAGACTTGAAATCTGCGCGTCAAAAAGCCCACGGAAGGCTTTCCGTGGGCTTTGTGTTGCAGTAGGCCCGCGGTCTTTCCCTCACCGGGACGGGAACCCGATCACTTCTTCGTGGTCGCCCGGGTCGCGCCGGTGGAGATCCCGCCGTCGACCAGAAGCGTCTGGCCCGTGATGTAGGCCGACGCGTCGCTGGCCAGGAACACCACCGCCCCGTCCAGGTCGCTGGGCTGGCCCGGGCGCTTGAGCGGGATGCGGTCGCGGAGGTAGGCGACCCACTCGGCGTCTTCGTAGAGCACGGCGTTCTGGGCGGTCTTGAACCACCCGGGGGCCAGGCAGTTGACGGTAATCCCGTGCGGGCCCCAGTCGTCGGCCAGGCTCATCGTGAGTTGCTTGACCCCCCCGCGGCTGGCACAGTACGGGGCGAGGCCGGCGTATCCGAACACGCAGGTGACGCTGCCGATGTTGATGATCCGCCCGTAGCGGGCCGGGATCATTCTGCGGGCCACCGCCTGCGAGACGAAAAACGTGCCCCGCAGGTTGGTCTCGAGCACCAGTTCCCAGTCGTCCCAGGTTACGTCGAGGGCCGGCTTGCGAACGTTGCAGCCAGCGTTGTTGACCAGGATGTCCAGCCGCCCGTAGTGGGCGAAGGCGTCGTCGGCCATGCGGGCGATGCTGGCCTGGTCGCGGACGTCGAGTTCCAGCGGCAGGGCTTGTCGGCCCAGCGATTCGATCTCGCGGCGGAAGTCGTCCAGGCGGGCGGCATCGCGGCTGGTGATGACCAGGTCGGCGCCCGCCCGGGCCAGGGCTCGCCCCATGTACTGCCCGAGCCCGCGGCTGGCGCCGGTGACGATGGCGACGCGGCCGGCAAGATCGAAAGGCCTGTCGCTCGCTCCGTGCGGTTGATCGGTTCCCATAGATTCCGTCGCTCCCTTGGCCGACTCACGGCCTCAAGATCACCTTCAACAGTCCGGACTGCTTTCGCTGGAGCCTGGCGAACCATTGCGGTCCGTCGGCCAGCGGCGCTGTCGCGGAGATCAGCAGGTCCACGTCCACTTGTCCGCGGGCCATCAGGTCCAGGCAGGCGGGGTACTCGCCAGCCGACGCGCACGACCCGTACAAGGTCAGTTCCCTCGTGACGACAGCCTGGAGCGGCAGTTCGGCCTGGGCGACGAGATTGCCCACGAGGGCCAGGCGCCCGCCCTTTCGCAGGCAATCGATGGCGAGATGCACGGTCGCGTCGGCGCCGACGGCCTCGAGTGCCAGGTCGGCCCCCGCCCCGCCGGACCAATCGCGCAGGGCATCGGCCGCCCGCGGAGGGCTGACCGCCAGTTCGGCCCCCAGCCGGCGGGCCAGCTCGAGGCGGTCGGCCTCGACGTCGACCGCGGCCACGCGACAGCCCCGGCAACGCAGCACCTGGATCGCCAGCAGGCCGATCGTCCCGGCCCCGATCACGACGGCGGACTCATCCGGTTGGGCGTCCAGGCGTCCGACAGCGTGCATCGCCACCGACAGCGGCTCGACAAGGGCCGCCCGCTCCAGGCTCAGTTCCCCCGGCAGACGATAGAGGATCCCCTGGGGCACGACCACATACTGGGCAAAAGCGCCGTTATAGCGGTACTCGGCGCACGAGACGCCCAGGACACGGCGGCGGTTGCAGAGGTTGATCTGCCCGCGCCGGCAGAACGGGCACTGCCCGCAGGAGAGGGTCGAGTCGAAGGTGACGCGTTGGCCCTCGGCCCAGCCGCCAACGCCCGGGCCCAGGGCGGCGATCGTACCGGCGGCTTCGTGGCCCATGATGATGGGCGGGATGCGCCGTCCCGTGCTGCCGTCCATGCCGTGCACGTCGCTGCCGCAGATGCCGCAGGCGCCCACCGCCAGCAGCACCTCGCCCTCGCCCGGAACGGGATCGTCCACCTCCATCAACCGCAATTGGCTCGGCGCCGTCAGTACAAGCGCTTTCATTCGCAACTCCTTGAACCCCTGATTGTCGATCCTCAATTGTCGATTGTCGATTGAAAAAGCCGACGGAGGGCCTCCCCTCGGGGACAGGTGCGCGGGCTTTGGCGGGCGCGGATGGTCTTCCGCGCCGCCGCGTCATCCGCCCAGCATCTGCGTGAGCACCGACGGCACCTGGAACGCGCAGAAATAGCCGAACACGATCGCCGCGACCACCAGCCCCAGCAAGTGGTACCACCCCGGACGAAGGATGCCAGCGGCGTCGGCTGACAGCATCTTCTTCTGCGCGACGAAGATCATGTACGCCACCGCCAGCGCTTGCAGAGGCACCAGCAGCAGGCCGTCAAAGATGGCCCCGAACTTGACCAGGACGACCGGCTGGGTGCCCAGGCCCCAGCAGACCAGGAGGTTGGTGACCAGGAAGACCGACAGGAACAGGCGATACTGCCACAGCGGGGCGATTCGGGCGAAGCGGGCGCTGAGGTGCCGGGTGCAGTCGGCCAGCAGGCGGGGCCAGCCGGCCAATTGTCCAAGCTGGGTACTGACCATGGCGGCCGCCCCGGCAGCCAGGAACAGCATTCCGCCCGCGGCGCTCCAGTGCTGCGAGAAGATCTCCGAGACCTGAAGGGCCACTTGCGGGCCCTTGGGCACGCGCATCAACGGACGGAGGATGCCGGAGCCTGCCAGCAGGAACGCTCCGGTCACCACCGTGCCGATCACCAGGGCCACCGTCGCGTCGAAGGCCACCGCCCGCAGCCAGGGCTTGAGTTCGCGGGCCTGGTCCGCCGTCATCGAGGCCAGGCACTCCGTGTCGGCCGACGTGCCCACCTGGCGCCCGGCGGCCATTCCGTAGCCCGCGCCCATCACCCAGTACGTGTACCACACCTGGCTGGCGAACCCGCCCGCCGACCAGCCGATCAACGGGAGGATCTCGCCCCAGGCCGTCGCCTTCGCGATATCCGGGTCGCCCTGGCGCGCCCACAGGGGGATGTCCGGCACCTGGAAGCCGAACAGACCGATCAGCAGTTCCCGGGCCGACGGCAGGGTGCGGACGGCCACGTACGCCACGCCCAGAACGATCACGCCCACGAACAGGCCCATGGCCCACTTGAGGGCGTCGAATCGCCCCAGCCAGGCGATGGTGATGACAAAGACCGTCACGATCGAGACGTAAATGACCTGGCCCTGGTCGCCCAGCGGGAAGAGGCTGCCCAGGAACACCGACGCCATCACGGCGATGGCCCCGATGGAGCACACCGCAGACGCCGCCTGCCCGATCAGCGTGATCCAGATCATCCAGTTCCGCGGGCCGGGCAGTCGGGCGAAACCGTCGATCATGGCCTCGCCCGTGACCACGGTGTAGCGGCCCCCGCACAGGCCGATCCAGTACTTCAGGAAGATGCCCACCGTGACCGCCCACAAGATGGCTGGGCCCAGTACCGCGCCGGCCCGCGTGGAAACGATGACCTCGCCCGAGCCGATGTACTCCCCGCACCACACCAGCGACGGGCCCAGCACCATCAGCAGACCCAGCAGACCCTTGGGCGTCTTCTTCGGCGGCATTGAGTGGCTCCATGTTCGGAAAGAACGAGCGGCAGACGCGTCGGGCGGATTCTACACGCACCGCTCCGCAATTGACAATTGACAATTGGCAATTGACAATCGACCGTCATGAACACCTCCACCACACATCTCGCGGCGGCGTTTGTTCTCTCGGTTCTCCTGCTCCTGGCGCCCCTGCCGGCATGGTCGGCCGATAGCGACGGCGACTCCATCGACGACGATCTGCTCAAGCAGCGGCTGGAGTGGTTTCAGGACCTCAAGTTCGGCTTCATGATGCACTGGGGCATCTACAGCCAGTGGGGCTGCATCGAATCCTGGCCGCTGGTCGAGGTGGACAAGTGGGCCCGCCCGGACGACCTGCCGGCGTGGGTTCAGCGGGGCAAGGACATCGAGCGCTTCAAGAAGGACTACTTCGCCCTGAACAAGACGTTCAACCCGCGGAAGTTCGACCCCGCCAAGTGGGTGTCGGCCGCCCGGTCGGCTGGCATGAAGTACGTCGTCTTCACCACCAAGCACCACGACGGGTTCAGCCTGTTCGACACGCGTCAGACCGACTTCCGCATCACGGCCGCGGACTGCCCGTTCCACACCAACCCGCGGGCCAACGTGGTCCGCGAGGTGTTCACCGCCTTCCGCAAGGCGGGCTTCCCCATCGGGGCGTACTTCTCCAAGAGCGACTGGCACAGCCCATACTACTGGGACCCGTCCGCCCCCGCCCGCACGCGGAACCCCAACTACGACACCCTCAAAGAGCCCGAGAAATGGGGCAAGTTCGTCAAGTTCGTCCATGGCCAGATCGAGGAGCTTGTGACCGGTTACGGGCCGATCGACATCCTGTGGCTGGACGGCGGGCAGGTCCGCCCGCCCAAGCAGGACATCCGCATGGACGAACTGGCGGCGATGGCCCGCCAGCACCAGCCCAACTTGATCATCGTGGACCGCACGGTGGGCGGCAAGTACGAGAACTACCGCACGCCCGAGCAGCAGGTGCCGCCCAAGCCCCTGCCCTACGTCTGGGAAAGCTGCCTGACCATGGGCGACCAGTGGTCCTACAAACCGGACGACAAGTACAAGTCCACCCACCGCCTGATCCACCTGCTGGTGGAGGTGGTGAGCAAGGGGGGCAACCTGATCCTGAACGTCGGGCCGGACCCCGACGGCCAGCTCCCGCCGACCGCCCTGGAGCGGATGCGCGAGATCGGCGAGTGGCTGAAGGTCAACGGCGAGGCCATCTTCGCCACGCGGGCGGTGGCACCGTACCGCGACGGCAAGGTCGCGTTCACCCGCAAGGGCAAAACCGTGTGCGCGATCTACCTGGCCGACGAGGGCGAGAGCCTGCCGCGGAGCATTTCTTTCGCCGGGCCGGCCCCGAAGGCGGGCTCGAAGGTCCGCCTGTTGGGGTTCGAACCGGCCCTGAAGTGGCGCGGCGACAGCGGCAAGACGGTGGTGGAGGTCCCCCCGGAGGCACGGGCCAAGCAGCCGTGCCTGCACGCGTTTGTGGTGACGTTCGAGGCGGAGGGCTTGTAGGACGGGCGCTCAGTTCTTCATCCACGCCTGGATGGTCTTGAGCCGCTCGTCCTGTCCGGCGGCGGGATCGTAGCCGGTCAGGCGAGGCGCGATCTGGGTGAGGATACTCAGCAGGGCCTTCTCGCCCTCGGGGTTGGGCTTGTCGGCCGACACGATCCTCTGAAGCTCTTCCAGGAGCGGTACGAGAGCCCGCTCGCCCATGGCCTGGATCTCGCCCGCGGCGGCGAGTCGAGCGGTCTCGTCGCCGACCATCACCTGGGGCGCCAGCAGGGCGACGCGCTCTCGGTCGGCCTTGAGCTGGCGGGCGCGGGCCTGGTTAAGCACTTTGGCGAGCGCCTGCTGGCGCGACGGGTCCAGGCGGGCGCCAAGCTGGCGGGTCGCCTCTTCGGCCAGCACGATCGCCGGGGCGTACTTGCCCCCATCGAGCAGCGCGTTCAGGTGGGCGCAGAAGCGGTCGAGGACCGTTTCGTACGCCTTGGCGTCATCTTGCTCGAGCATGGCCTTGACGACGGCGGGGTCGTCGGCGGCCACCAGGGCGTCCACCCATTCCAGCCAGACAGCGGTTGCCTGCGGATCCTTCTGGCCAAGCAGCAAGGCATAGGCTTCGGCGCAGACAGGGGCGGCTTCAGCCGGGCGCGAGGCCTTCGCCAACGCCTGCCCCAGTTGTCGCAGGGCGGCCGGGAGCTGATCGCTCTTGGCCACCTTCAGCGCGTCGACCAGCAACTGGAGGACGCGAATGCGATAGACTCCCGCGTCGGTCCGCTCGGCAAGCGAGGCGGCCACGCCGGCGAGCACCTTGGTGTCGGCCTTGGAGAGGATGGCCATGGCCACGTCCCAGGCCTGCTTGCGGACCCCCTCATCGCTCTCGACGACGGGATCGGTCTGCTGGAGGATGGCCTGGAGGTGCTTCTGGCCGCCGAGGGCTCCGACGGCCGCGATGGCGGCACGACGGACGCCCCGGTCGACATCATTGGTCAGCGAGGCGATTAGGGAGGCGTCTTCCGCCTCGGCGAACAGCACCAGGGCACTGACCGCCGCCAGGCGCACCGTCGCGGCCTGGTCGCTCAGAGCCGTCTGGAGGATGGGACGAAAGTCCTTGTGCCGGACGGCGCCCATGGCCGCCATCAGCGACTCTCGCAAAGTGGTGGAGTCGCCCTGCGGCTCGATCTGCTTGTAGCGGGCGAGGACGGCATCGGCCGCCTTGCGGTTCTGAGACTCACTGAGGGCCTTGGGCGCGGCCACGCGCGACAGGGCCATGGCCGCGGCGGCCGCCACGCTGTCGTCGCTGGAGGCGACCTGCTCCAGCACCGCGGGCAGGCTCTTGGGGTCGCGAAGCTGCCCCACCGCCGCCAGCAGCCCCTCCCGCACGGCGGGCACGGTCTCCACCTTGAGCCGCCCCAGCAGATCGCCCAGCGTCTCGCCGTCGCCCATCGCCGCCAGCAGCAGGGCGGCGTCCTTGCGGATCATCGGGTCGGCGTCGGCGAGCATCGTGCGGGCCTGAGCGTGGATGTCGGCCGACAGCGACTCGCCCGCCTGCAGGCGGGACATGGCCAACGAGGCCCCCACGCGCCGGACGTCGACCATCGGGTCTTTCAGCAGTCCCAGCAGCATCAGCCCGCGCTGGTCGGCTGGAGTGGCCGTATACAGCTCGCTGACCGAGCGAGCCAGGCGATCGCGAAGCTGGGCGTTCTCCAGTTCCAGGGCCGAGTTGGCCCGCGCCAGGCTGTCGGCCAGGTCCGACAGCCACTGCGAGTGGTCCTTGTGGCGGTTGCGGGCCCACCACTGCTTGGCCAGGGCCCGGTTGGTCCTGAACGCGCTGATGTTGGTGAGCTTGGCCAGGGCCTCGGCCGACGCGTTGCGGATGGACTCGTCGCGGTCGTTCAACAAACGGACCAGGGCGTCGACTGTGTTCTTGTCCAGCACCTGCCACAAGGCCGAAATCGTCACCAGACGGATGGTCCGGTCCAGCTTGGTGTCGGTGGCCAGGGCGACCATCTTCTCGGTGACGGCGGGCGTCTTGTAGGTGGCCAGCGCCCTGGCAGCCGCCGCGCGGGCCGGCTCTTCCTTGCCCTTGAGCATGGCCATCAGCGGCTCGACGAACTCGACGTAGTCCTGCCCGCCGAAGCGTGCGATGGCCTCGGCCACCGCCACCTGCGCCGACGGGTTGGCGGGGTTGGACAGGAACTCCGCGAGGGCATGTCTGGCCTGGGGATAGGTGCGGGTCAGCAGCAGCTCGGCGGCTTCCAGCTTGGTCTTGGGCGAGCGGGTGGGATCGGCCAACTGCCCCACCGAGTTCTTCAACTCGGTCTGTTGGGCCACCGAAAGGGCCGGCGCCGAAACCTGGGCACGCGTGGCAGCCGGCCCCAAGGCCGTTGCCAGGACCATCGCCAATGCTCTGCTCAGCCAGCCCATGTCGCCTCTTTCGCCTACCCTATCAAGTTCCGCCGCATCAAGTCAAATTGTCGCGGGCTTTTCTTGCGCTGAATTTGACGCCTCACGCAAAATTTCTCTCAGCGGGAAGCATCGGGACTGGCCGCCACCCGGCCTGGCCTGCCCCGCCGGCCCGCGGGCGGTCAGTGGCCCGATCCCGGACGGCGGTTACACGGACCGCCGGGCGGCGCCCATTCCTGCAAGCTGTATCTTGCATTGCCGCCTGTGCTTGGTACGATATCGCCATGTCAGACGCCCAGATACCGATGACGTACAAGCAGGCCGGGGTTGACATCGACGCCGGCGACGACATGGTCGATCTGATCCGCCCCCTGGTCCAGCGGACCCACACTCCCCGCGTGCTGGGGAGCCTGGGCGGTTTCGCGGGGTGCTTCCGCCTGGACTACGACGAGAAGCTCCTCAAACGAAACTACCGACAGCCCGTCCTGGTCGCCTGCACCGACGGCGTCGGCAGCAAGCTCAAGGTCGCCTTCCTCATGGACCGCATCGATACCGTCGGCATCGACCTGGTCGCCATGAGCGTCAACGACCTGATCTGCTGCGGGGCCGAACCGCTGTTCTTCCTGGACTACGTGGCCGTCGGGCATCTCCAACCGCAACGGATGGCCAAGATCGTCCAGGGCATCGCGGCCGGTTGCCAGGAGGCGGGAGCGGCGCTGCTGGGGGGCGAGACGGCCGAGATGCCCGACTTCTACCGCAACGAGGAGTTCGACCTGGCGGGCTTCGCCGTGGGCGTGGTCGAGCGAAGGCGCCTCATCGACGGCTCGCGGGTGGAGGCGGGCGACGTGGCGATCGCGCTGGCCAGCGACGGCCTGCACTCCAACGGATACGGGCTGGCGCGGCGGGTCCTGCTGGAGCGGGCGGGTTTTGGCGTGGACGACCGCCCGGTCGAGCTGGGCGGCACGAGCGTGGGTGAGGAACTGCTCCGCCCCACGCGAATCTACGTCCGCAGCGTGCTGGACATCCTGTCGCGATATCGCGTCAAGCGGGTGGTCAAGGCGATGGCCCACATCACCGGCGGCGGGCTGGGAGGCAACCTCCCGCGGGTCCTGCCCGAGGGCATGACCGTCCGCGTCAAGCGCGACGGCTGGGACGTGCCGCCCATCTTCAAGCTCATCGCCGCCAAGGGCCCCGTCGACGAACTGGAGATGTGGCGGGTGTTCAACATGGGCGTAGGCTTTGTGATGGTGGTGGCCCCGGCTTTCGCCAAGCCGATCCTCAACCGTCTGAGCCGACTGGGCGAACGGTGCTGGGAGCTGGGCCGCGTCCGCAAGGGCGGCCCGGAACTCGTCTGGGCGTGACGCCGCAACCGCCCCTGTGATGCGGGCCACCGCGTGCCCGTGCCGCGGGGGAACCTGCTCGTCGGTGCGAAGGAGTCGCCGTGTCCGCAGACAAACCGAAGATCGTCGTGGTCGGCTCGATCAACATGGACCTCGTGGTGCGGGCGGCGCATTTCCCCACCCCGGGCGAGACCGTCCTGGGCGAGCAGCTCGTGACCACCCCCGGAGGCAAGGGCGCCAATCAGGCCGTCGCCGTCGCCCGCATGGGCGGGCGATGCGCCATGATCGCCCGGGTCGGCATGGACGAGTTCGGCAGCACGCTGGTGGCCGGGCTCAAGGCCGAGGGCATCGACTGCCGGCACGTGATGGAAACCGAGGACGCCTCCACGGGCGTGGCCATGATCGTCGTCGACGCCAAGGGCGAGAACTCCATCGTCGTGGCCGGCGGGGCCAACCGCCTGCTGACGCCCGACGACCTGTTCGCCAGTTCGAGCGTCTTCGCCGACGCCACGGTCATGGTCGTCCAGATGGAACTTCCCCTGCAGACCGTTCACGCCGCCATCCAGCTCGCGAGGCGTTACGGCTGCAAGATCATCCTCGACCCCGCCCCGCCGACCAAGGCCATGTGCCCGGAGCTCTACCAGGTGGACGTCATCGCCCCCAACGCGCAGGAGGCGGAGGTGCTGACGGGGCAGTTGGCCATCGAGGAGCGGGTGGACAAGAGCGTGGCCATGGAGTTGCTGGCCCGCGGTGCGGGCGCCGCGGTGCTCAAGCTCGGCCCGCGCGGGGCCCTGGTGGTCACCAAGGACGGGCTCATGCAGCGCGTGCCCGCGTACAAGGTCCAGGTCGTCGACACCACCGGCGCGGGCGACGCGTTCGTGGGCGCCCTGGCGGTCGCGGTGGCCGAGGAGATCGACCTGGTCTCGGCGGTGAAGCTGGCCAACGCCACCGGCGCCCTGGCCTGCACCACGCCCGGCGCCCAGGCCGCCATGCCCAGGCGGGATGCCGTCGTGCGGTTCATGCACGAGCAGGGTCTGTAACTTGGAGCCCGCAGTCCGGGGGCGAATCGTTGCCGGCGGGTCAGCCCGGCACGTTTTCGATGTAGGCGCCGTCCTTGCGCAGCGTCGCCTGCAACTTGCCCACGTCCACGCGGGCCATGTCCACGCCGCCCTCGAGGGCCAGCGCGGCCGCCGTGCCCACCCCCTGGCCCATGACCATGCAGTGCGACTGGAGCCGCACCGAGGCGGTCGCCTCGTGGGTGGCCCATGCGCAACGGCCAGCCACCGCGAGGTTGGGCACGGCCGCGTTCAGGCACATGCCCAGGGGGATGTGGTAGCTCTCGCCTGCCGGCGGCATGGTCTCGGGCTTCTGGTCGGTCCAGGTGGTATGCCCGCTGCCCATCGGGTCGTGGATGTCGATCATCCAGAAACCGTGCCCCAGCGCGTCGGGCTGCTTGACGGCCTTGACGACCATCGGGGCGGTCAACTGCTTGAGCCCCTTGATCCGCCGCGACTCCCGCACGCCAATGGCAAAGCCCATGTGCGTCACGCGGGCCTTGGCGAAGCCGGGCATTTCCTTGCGCCACAGCGCCAGGTACTCGAACACCTGCTCGCGTGCACGCGCCGACGCCCGCGTCAGTTCCTCCTCGTCCAGCGGGTTGCACGTGGCCGGGCACATGTTGTAGGGCACGTGCACCGGGCCGGTCCGCAGATAGTGCCCGGCTGCGCCCTCGTTGAAGGGCGGGAACTTGCCCTGGTCTCGCAGGGCCTTCATCCTGGCCAGCACTTCGCCGGCCTTCTTGGCCCCGGCCTGGCGCAGGGCGGCGTGGTCGATGTCCCGCAGGCAGAACATCATCGTCATCCCCTGCACCCTCCCGTCGCCGGGCCGGCCCAGCTCGAAGGGCGCGCCCGCGTTGGCCGCCACGTCGCCGTCGCCCGTGGCGTCGATGACGACGCGTCCCATCACCGACCGGCGTCCCCGCTTGGTATCGACGGCCACGCCGAGGATTCGCCCGTCGCGGCAGATGGACTCGACGGCGGTCAGATTGCAGATCACTCGGACGCCGGCGTCCTGGAGCATCCGCCAGAAGACTACCCGCATGCCCTCGCAATCGAAGTCGTGCGTCTCGGGGCGGCGCGGATAGTCCGGGAAGCGCCGCACGTACTCTCCCCCGCGCTCGACCGCCTTCTGCACGAACCCGTAGATCACCTGCTTCTTGCGGTCGCTGGTATGCCAGATGTTGACCAGGGCGTTGGTGGCCATCCCCCCCAGGCTGGGCCAGCGTTCGATCAGCACGACCTTCGCCCCGTGCCTGGCCGCCGCCCAGGCCGCGGAGATGCCCGCCGTCCCCCCGCCGCACACCACCACGTCCGCCTCGGCCAGCACCGGGAGGTCGCTCGGCCCGCTCACGACCTGCGGCAACGCGCCGCCGCCCTGCTGCGCCTGGCAGCCGCTTGCCGCCAACACCCCGCCGGCCGCCAGGAACCCGCGACGATTCATCCGGTGCTTGCTCATGATTTCAGCCTCAAATGCGAATGGGAGCTGCGGAAGCTGCCAAGCCTGTGGGACCTGTACTGATTCCCATGGCTCCCAGAGCTCCCACAGCTCCCATTTCTATTGCCTATTGCCTATTCCCTATTTCCTGGTCCCTGGTCCCTGGTCCCTGGACCTGCTACGGCATGACGAAGGGCTTGCGATACTCGCGAGTCAGCAGCGTCGTCGCCTTGTCCGCCAGCGGCGAGGGGGCCGTGAACTTCGCCCCCGACGGGTCCAGCTCCAGCCAGCCGCCCATCGTGGGCTTGGTCTTCTTGGGGTCCACGCCGTTGGCTTCCAGGTGGGCCAGGAACTGCTGGCAGCTCTCGGTGGCGGCCGCGTGGCCCTGCGTCATCTCCTTGATCTCGTCGGGAAGAACGTCCTGCCCGGCGCGGTACGGGATGTTGCCCAGGTGGCAGAGCGCTGCCGAGGGGACGCCGACGGCGATGTCGGCGTTGAGGTCCTCGATCTTGCGGCTGCGAACGGCCTTAATCCAGTTGGGGATGTGCTCGCCGCCCTGCCCGCCTTTGAACTGCTTGACCTTGTTGTTGTCCTTGTCGTAAACCCAGCCGCCGCCGCTTCCGCCGGCGAAGTAGCCTCCCTCGCACTGGACGACCAGGCCGATGCGGATGCCGCGGTAGTTGTCCATCTGGGCCTTGTGGAAATTCTTGGGATCGTCGCTGGTCTTGCGGGGCAGGCCGCGGACCTCGAAGATCATGGGCACGGGCTTGTAGTCATACCAGGCGACCAGGGTGTTGGGCGTGGTGGCGTCATCGTCGACGACAAACCGCCCGCCGAAGCTCATGACGCGCGGCGGCAGGCCGTCCTGACCGAGGGCCCAGCGGCACATGTCCATCTCGTGGACGCCCTGGTTGCCGATGTCGCCGTTGCCGGTCGGCCAGACCCAGTGCCAGTCGTAGTGGAGCTTCTTGCGCATGAGAGGCTCCTTGGGGGCCGGGCCGCACCAGAGGTCGTAGTCGATCGTCTCGGGGACGGGTGTGGGCTGAGTGACCTTTCCGATCGACGCGCGGGGCTTGTAGCAGAATCCCTTGACCCAGAGCATCTTGCCCAACTCGCCCTTGCGGATGTACTCGAAGGCTTCCTTCAGGCCCAGGTCGCTGCGACTCTGCGTGCCGTGCTGGACGATCCGCTTGTTGTCGCGGGCGGCCTTGAGGATGATGGGGCCTTCGCTGACCACGTGCGTGCAGGGCTTCTCGACGTACACGTCCTTGCCCGCCTGGCAGGCCCAGTAGGTCACCAGCGAGTGCCAGTGGTTCGGCGAGGCGGTGGTGATGGCGTCCAGCTCCTTGTTCTCCAGCATCTTGCGGACGTCCTGGTAGCGGGCAAGCTTACCGTTGCCTTTCTTCTCCATGGCGTCGGCCTGGGCGTTGAGCACCTTGGAGTCCACGTCGCACAAGGCCACGATCCGCACGCCGGGAGTCTTGGACAGGATGTTGATGTGCGTCCTGCCCTGGCCGTTGAAGCCGACCACGCCGACGCGGATGTCCTCGTTGGCGCCGTACGCCCGATGGTACGGCAGGATCGTGGCGGCCACGCCGGCCGCCGCCGTCGTCGACAGGAACTGTCTGCGAGAGACGCGAGTCATGGAGGATCTCCTTGCGATGGTGGACACGAAGATTGGCTGAGCAACAGTCATACGTGATCAGCCCGCTTAACGAGAAACCCGCGGACTTATTCGCACTGTCACCTGGCGATTGGTCGGGCGCGTCCGAACGCCTCCGGCAGACCTCATGCCAAGAGCCGTCTATCGGCGATCAGCCTTGTCTTCGGTGATCGACAATCAACGGTCAATCCCCAGCGCCTGCCAGGCCACCCTCGCCAGGGTCGCGTCGCTGCTGGCGGCGCACTGCTCGAGCCAGACCTTCGCCTTGCCCTCGCGGTCGCCGCAGCGGAGCAGGGCGACGGCCGTCATCAGGCCCTGAATGTGGTTCTCGCGCGGGGGGCCGAGCTTGGCCAGCAAATCGGCCAGGACAGGCGCAGCCGCCGGGTCTCCGATGCGTCCCAGCGCGAACGCCGCCGCCCGCAGCAGGGGCGAGTCCTTGAGCACGCCGGGATCGCCGGCCACGCGGACGATGGCCTCGACGGCCCGCTTGTCGCGCGTGAACCCCGCGGCCCGGATGAGCCCGTAGATACCGCCTGCCCCCTTGCGGACTTCCTTGACCACCCCGCCGGCCAGGATCGCGTTGCACACGTCCTCGATGCCCGTCGCGTCGCCCATCGCCGCCAGCACGTGGGCGTAGATGAGCCTGTCCCGCCCCTTGGCGGCGGCGTGGGCGGCCTTCAGCAGCGGGATGCTGTCGCCCGGTTGGGCCAGGAGCAACTCGACACCCGCGTAGTCCTTGGCGGCCGCGGCCACCGCCTGCTTCAGCCGCTGGACAGGGATGGGGTACGAGTCGTCGTCCGTCAACACCGACGCGGGCAGGTTCCCCACCTGCACCAAGTGCTTCTGGAGGACGCGCACGTCCAACTCGCGGAGCGGCTTGCCGCTCTTGGCCGCCATCGCCCCCGCCGCGCCGGCTGCGTAGCCCAGGTTGTGCAGGTCCGGCTGCATGCGGGTGATGGGCATGGCGTCGCGGTGGGCCGAATGGCCCAGCCCCACGACCATGATGCCCTCGAGGCCCTTGGGCAGGATGCAGCGGAAGGGCGTGTTCGCCCAGAACGCCGTCCGCGCCGGCACGTGCGTGAGGGCGAAGAACGGGTGAATCTGGTAGCCGTGGCTGTCGTAGTCGCTGGTCGAACGGACGACGGTGTCCGGGAACGTTCGCCGGTTGATGATGTCCAGCCAGTCCAGCGTGTACTCGCCGACGATGCGGCGGCGCTCGCGGGTGTCCAGGATCTGCCCCAGGTCGAAGACCCGCTCGGTCTTGTCGAGCTTGTCCTGGATGGCGGATCGCACGTGCAGGACGTCGCTGTCGTCGATGCTCGGGCGGTCGCCGTTGAGGTAGTGCTGCCCGGGCAATCGCAGCGGGATATGTGAGGCCTGGAGGGCGAAATCGTCATCGACGAAGACGTAGGCGGCGCCCGCCGCGATGGCCACGTCGGCTGAGCCTGTCGCATCGATGACGATCCTGGCCCGGACGACCCCCCGGCCGTGCGGCGTGGCGACGACGGCGCCGACGACCCGGCCGCCCTCAACCAGGGCCCCGCAACCGAGGCACCCCATCCAGATGTCGGCGCGGGCCTTTCGCAGTTCGCTGCGATACCACTCCATTCGGACTTCGGTGGGGTTCTGAGGCACGGTATTGGTGAAGCCCACCCGGTTGCCGTACCAGTACTTTCCGATCATGCCGATGGTGCCCACCCCGCCCAGCGCGTGGAGGTGCTCGACCACGAGCGTCCGGGCCCCGCGCCGCGCGGCGGCGATGCCGGCCGGTCCGCCCGACGTGCCCCCGCCGATGACCACCACGTCGTAGTCGCCCAGCACCGGCAGGTGCGAAGCGGCCTGCTCGACGCGGGCCGGGCGAGGCAGAGGACGAATGCCCGCCAGCAGCTCGCGGACCTCGCCGGCGCCAACGGCCGGGGTGTCGGCATGCGACGCTTCCACCCGCACGCCGGCGGGCGCGGCCAGTTCTTTCGCCTGGCGGGCCAGGGCCTGGCCCACCCGCTCCCCCACGGCCAGGAACGCCGTCGGGCGGAGCAGCCGCTCGGCGGCCTCGCGCGGCATGTCCGCGCAGCCGCCCAGCACCCACAGCCGCTTCTGGCCCTCAGGGCGCAGGCAGACCAGGTCGAGTTTGTCGGCCCCGGGCCACTCGCCGGCCGGCTTGGCCGAACGGATACACCACGGATGAACGAAGAAAGGCAGATCGGCGGTGTAGACCTGGCTGGGCTCGTACGACACGTCGCGAACGGCCTGTTCGGCCCGGGCCCGCCACTGCCAACCCTCGTCAAACGGTATTCGAACGGTGTACTCCCACCAGGACATTCGCGAGGCGGGCTTCTTGAGATTGGCCTTGTACGTCACCTGCGAGGAGACATCGAGCTGGCGGACCTTCACGTTGTCCTGGGTGGTCTTGGCGGCATCGGCGGCGATGGCGATCCACTTCAGCTCGACCGACCCGCCGGCAGGCCGGCGAAACTCCGCCCCCGCCCGCTGGGCCAGCGGCGCGCCATGAAGGGCGTCGACCACCAGCTTGGCCGCGATCGCCTGCCGCCCCGTGCGGTTGCACATCGTCACGCCGGCAACCTGGCCCTCAGCGTCGCGGAGCAACTCGGCGGCGTAGCAGCCGTAGAACACCTGCACGCCCGCCTGGCGCAGGGCGCGGTCCAACACCCGCTTGACCTGGAGCGGCGTGGTCAGGCGCAGGGCCTGCGCCGCGTCCCCGGGCGAGGCGGCGTTCAGCAGGACTTCGCCCAGCAGGACGCGCTCGGCCTGGGCGGTCTTCCTGAACGCGCACCGCACGTGCCGGGCCGGACCCGCCAACTCCACGCGCAGGATGGTGTACGCCCCGCCGTCCTCGGCGGCCGCCTGGCCGGCCGGTCGCCACGTCTTGCCGTCCACGCTCGTCGAGACGGTCAGGCTCTGCACCGCGTAGTCGCCCCCGCGGAACACCATCGCGTGCAGCGACCGCAGCGTCGCTTCCTTCTCCAGCGTCAGATCGATCGTCACGTCGCCGTCGTACTGCACGCTGTCGTATTGGGCCGTCGCCCACTTGCCGTCGTTCAGTCGGCTGGGCGTGGCGGTGTCGGGGTGCTTGCCGCCGGCCTGGCGGTCGGCCTTGTACGTGTAAGCGACCCCGTGTGTCAGGCCCGCCGGCGGCGTCGTGAAGATGGCTTTGCCCAGTTCCGTCGCGGGCGTCTCGCCCTCCTCCAGGAACAGGCGCATCGTGCCGGCCAGGTCCTCGCCCAGGTAGTGGCGAGAGGTGATGAGGACGACGCTGGCCCCGGCCCGCGCGGCCGCCAGGGCGGCGGCCGCCGCCCCGCTGCTGCCCCCGCAGACAACCACGTCGGCGGAGGCCGCCACCGGCACCTGACGGGCGGACTGGACGACCCAGGCCGGGACGGGCGGCGCGGCGGCGCCGACAGCGGAAAGCAGTCCGGCAACCAGAGCCACGAGTTTCATTTGGTGGGTAGTCATCGTCCGGTCTAAACGTGATCGTGGGGCAGATGTTGCCCCTTCAGGGCCATCTCGCCGGTCGCCGGAGGAACCCACGTCGTCCCGCGAAGCCCCCGGAGCCCGGGGGCCCTGGTGCCGGCAGGCGTAACCGGCCAGGGCGCCGGGGCCCGCGGTCATCAGCAGCATCGTGGCAGGCTGAGGCCCAAGCAGCATCTTGTCTGGAGCCGCACGTTGCGGTATACTGCGTGTTTTCGCACATGCTCCGGATACGGGAAGGGCATCGTTGAGCAGAAACGGCAGCGGTAACGGGCGACGGACAGCGAACGGCCGGAACGGGTCGTCCGGCTCGGTCGCCGCGTCGCGCGGCGACGAGGCGTCGCCTGCGCAGGCCCTGCCGGAACTCGAGCCTGAGCCTCGCCAGACCGCGCGGGCGCCCGAAGCGGAGCAGCCTGTGACCCGCCAGGACGAGCGGGAAGCCCCCGAGGTCCCGCCGGAGTCCGGCTCGCCCCCGCCCGCCCAGTCCGCCCGCGAGATCGTCATCCTGGGCGCCAAGGAACACAATCTCCAGAACATCGACGTCCGGATCCCCCGCGACAAACTGGTGGTCGTCACGGGCCTCAGCGGCTCGGGCAAGAGCAGCCTGGCCTTCGACACCATCTACGCCGAGGGCCAACGCAAGTACGTCGAGAGCCTCTCCGCGTACGCCCGCCAGTTTTTGGAGCAACTCTCCAAACCGGACGTGGAGCACATCGAGGGCCTGCCGCCCACGGTGGCCATCGAGCAGCGCGGGGGCAGCGCCAACCCGCGCTCCACTGTCGCGACCACCACCGAGATCTACGACTACCTCCGCCTGCTCTACGCCCGCGTGGGCGAGCCCCACTGCTGGGTGTGCGGCCAGCCCATCGCCTCGCAGACCGTCAGCCAGATGGTCGACGCCATCTTCACCCTGCCCGAGGGCACGCGGTTCATGGTGATGGCCCCGATCGTCCGCGGCCAGAAGGGCCAGCACGCCGAGACCCTCCGCCATGTGCAGCGCGAAGGCTTCGTCCGCGTCCGGGTTGACGGCAAGGTCCAGGACATCAAGGGCCTCCAGGGGCTGGACAAGAACAAGAAGCACACCATCGAGGTCGTCGTCGACCGCCTGGTCCTGCGCGAGACCATTCGCATTCGCCTTTCGGACAGCCTGGAAACGGCGCTGAACCTGGCCGGCGGGCTGGTGACCATCGTGTACGAGCCGGCCGGGGAGATCCCCGCCGATAACGACGCCCCGGCCGCACCGGCCAGCCCGCCGCACGTCCCGCCGGCGCCCCCCGGCGAGGAGTACGCCACCTGGAAGGACTGGATCTTCAGCGCGACCTACGCCTGCGTGCAGCACCCCGAGGCCAATCTCCAGGAACTCTCCCCGCGGATGTTCAGCTTCAACAGCCCCTACGGCGCCTGTGAGGCCTGCAACGGGCTGGGGACCATCCTGGAGTTCGACCCCGCCCTGATCGTGCCCGATGAGACGCTCTCGCTCTCGCAAGGCGCCATCGACGCCTGGCGCCACGGGGGCAAGCGGATGAACATCCTCTACAACCGCCTGATCCGCCAGTTCTGCCGCAAGTACAGCGTTTCGCCCACCCAGCCCTACGAGGAGATCCCCGCCTCGCTCCGCACTACCCTCATGTACGGCGACAAGGCCTGGGAGGGCGTGATCCCCAACCTGGCGAGACGATGGCAGAAGACCGACAGCGAGTTCGTCAAGGCGCGCCTGCACGGCTATCTCAGCGAGCAGCCCTGCGCCTCGTGCCGGGGCGCCCGCCTCCGCCCGGCCAGCATGGCCGTCAGCGTCGGGGGCAAGAACATCCATGAGCTGACCCACCTGTCGATCGGCTCGGCCCTGGAGTTCCTGTCCGACCTGCCGCTGTCGGTGGAGAAGACCCAGATCGCCCAGACCATCCTCCGCGAGATCCTCCACCGCCTGCGATTCCTGGCCGACGTCGGGCTGGACTACATCAGCCTGGACCGCACCTCGGCAACGCTGTCGGGCGGGGAGGCGCAGCGGATCCGCCTGGCCACGCAGGTCGGCAGCGGGCTGGTCGGCGTGTGCTACGTGCTGGACGAGCCGACCATCGGCCTGCACCAGCGCGACAACGCCCGGCTGATCCGCACGCTGATGCACCTGCGGGACATGGGCAACACGGTGATCGTGGTCGAGCACGACGAGGAGACCATCCGCAGCGCCGACCACGTGCTGGACATCGGCCCGGCCGCCGGCCGCCACGGCGGGCGGATCGTGGCCCAGGGCAGCGTGGCGGACCTGGAGGCCTCGAAGGAATCGATCACGGGCAAGTACCTCTCGGGACGGATGCGGATCGACACGCCGCGGCTGCGACGGGAGATGTCACCCCGCCGGGCGCTGGAGCTTCGCAACTGCCGCGAGCACAACCTCAAAGGCATCGACGTGCGGTTCCCCCTGGGGGGGTTCGTCTGCGTGACCGGCGTGAGCGGGTCGGGAAAGAGCACGCTGGTGAACCTGACGTTGCTGCGGGCGTTGCGCAGGCGGCTGACCGGAGCCCACGACAAACCCGGGGCTCACGACAAGATCCTGGGCCTGGGCAAGATCGACAAGGTCATCGAGATCAACCAGGCCCCCATCGGCCGCACGCCGCGGTCGAACCCGGCCACGTACACCGGCGTATTCGACCTGATCCGCCAGCTCTTCGCCAAGACGCGCGAGGCGAAGATCCGCGGCTACAAGCCCGGGCGCTTCAGCTTCAACGTCAAGGGCGGGCGGTGCGAGGCCTGCCAGGGTCAGGGCACCAAGCGCATCGAGATGCACTTCCTGCCCGACGTGTACGTCGTCTGCCAGGAGTGCGGGGGCACGCGCTACAACCGCGAGACCCTCGAGGTCCGCTACAAGGGCCGGAACATCGCCGACGTCCTCAAGATGCGGATCGAGGAGGCCTTGGCCTATTTCGAGAACTTCCCCAAGATCAAGCAGCTCCTCAAGGCCCTCAACGACGTGGGCCTGAGCTACGTGGAACTGGGGCAGAGTTCGACCACCCTCTCCGGCGGCGAGGCACAGCGCGTGAAGCTGGCGGCCGAGCTGGGCAAGACCGCCACCGGGCACACCGTCTACGTGCTGGACGAGCCCACCACCGGCCTCCATTTCGCCGATATCCACAATCTGCTCAACGTGCTCAACCGCCTGGCCGACATGGGCAACACGATCATCGTCATCGAGCACAACCTCGACGTGATCAAGTGCGCCGACTGGATCATCGACCTGGGCCCCGAGGGCGGCGACGCGGGCGGGACGCTGCTGGCCGAGGGCACGCCCGAAGAGGTCGCCCTGGCGGACCACTCCTACACGGGCCAGTTCCTCGCCCACCACATGCAGGCCGAGGCCGAGCGAAACGGCAAGCTCGCCCGGGATGCCGCCGTATCCTAGCGGCGCCCCGATCCTTGGCCGGTCCGGTCTGGCGTTCTCCCCTGCGGCGTCAGGCACTCCCCATGGATTCGCCCTGGAGCCCCGGGGGCCTCCCGACAAGACGCGGCAGGGCGCACGCAGGGCGCAGGAGTTCGCGGGCAGGACGCGAAAGGGCGCACGTAGGGCGCGGGAGTTCGCGGGCAGGACGCGGAAAGGCGCACATGTAACTCCTTGCACACAGGGTGGTTTACCTCGTAGTCAGACGCCCGGCCAGCCCTTGACCGCCCGGAAAGAGCGAACTAAAGCGCCCTTCAGGGAACTCCCTGATTCCCCGACCGACCAGAGGCCGCGGCCCTGAGCCGGACCGAGAAGCGGACCGGCGAGGCCCGAGGCCTCACGGGTCGGCTGAGGGTCGAAAGCGGCCAAGGCGTCTGGCCGGTCCCAGGAGGCGTCGGCCGGCGCGGAGCGGGCGGTGGGAGTCGGTTCCTTCGGCCGATCGCGGCCTGAGCGATCCTGGCCGGTCCTGGGCGGGTCGGATAAAATGAGGGACGGGGCAAGAAAGACGGTTGAGGTCAGAGGCGGATGGCCCTACAATAACGTCATCCACATGCGAACGTCATGGGACCAGGGAGAACGGCGACCCGGCCCGTTCGGACGTCGCCTATCCAAACCCGCCGCCCGCGGGCTCCGCCCGCCTTGCCGCAGGTCCCGCGCGGCATCGCCTGCCGCCTTCACCCTGGTCGAACTGCTCGTGGTGATCGCGATCCTGGCCCTGCTGCTGTCGATCCTGGCGCCGACCCTGGCGCGGTCGCGGGAACTTGTTCGCCGGGCCGTCTGCTGCTCGGGCATCCGCTCGACTGTGGCGGGCCACCAGACCTACGCCAGCATGTTTCGCGATCAATACGTCTACGGCACGCCGGCGGCGCCGGTGCAGGCCCGTTACGGGGCCTGGAGCGTCTGGACCTCAGGTTTCGCCAACAGCGGCGACAGCGATCAGGAGGGCTGGTTCGGCTGCGGGCTTCTCTTTCATCTGGGCTACCTGGGTGAGCCCGGCCTGCTCTATTGTCCGAGTTGGACCCACCCCTACTACCGCATGGGCGATCCGCTGTACGGGTTCGAGGACGTCCCGGACCCGGCCACCAAGAAGTGGATCAGCCGCGGCTACCACTACCGGGCGACCCTGACCCTGGACACGGGCGGGAAGGCCCGCTCGGCCCGAGGCGTTCGCGACCCGAACGGAACGGCCATCCTGGCGGACGGTTTCGCCCAGGCGCCGCTGGTGGGCGCCGGGGCGGGCATGGACATGCATCACAAGGAAGGCTACAACGCCGCGTACATGGACGGGCACGCACAATTCCTGATCGACGTCGACCGCGTCGTCGCCGACGCCATGACCAGCAACATGGCCTTCAGCGAACTGGAGGGCCACTGGCGGAACTTCTTCGACCGCCAGTAGCCTTGCAGCCCTGGCCATTCGCCCTCTTGTCCCCGTGAACAGCGCCACTCGCGCTGGGTGTGCGCGCACAAGCACACGGGCCCTGTCCGGGCCATCGCATCGGAGTCGCCCGCGGCTATTTCGTCTCCTGGGTGATCAGCGTGCCGAACCGTTTGCTGATGGCCAGGGCCGGGTCCAGCGGGACGGGCACGGGCTGGCAGTCGGCGGGGATGGAGATCGTCGGGCAGGGGCGGATCGTCTTGCCCTTGAAGTTGGGCAGCCACTGGCGCTGAGCATCGAGCATCTCGCTCGCCATGTCGCGGACCTGCTTGAGCGTGCAGACGGCGCCGGTCAGCGGGTCCATGGCCATGGCGTGGACGATGGCTTCCGGGTCGCTCTCCAGGGCGGCCTTGCCGGCCAGGGTCTGGACCTGGACGTTGCTCATGCAGGCGGCGGCACACTGGGCGGGCAGGTTCCCCACCCGCGTGGGATGCAGCCCGGCGTCGTCGGCGAAGACGGGCACTTCGACGCAGCAGCCGGCGGGCAGGTTGTCGATCAAGCCCTGGTTGCGGACGTTGCCCATGAAGCGGAAGGGCTTGCCCGTGGCCACCGCCTCCATGATGTACGAACAGTACTCGACGCTGCGCCCGGTGATTCTGGCCGACTCGTACTCCAACTCGTCGTGGGCGGCATACTTGTCCGCGATGGTCTTGCACCAGTTGTAGTAGGCCCCGCTGGCCCCTCCGAAAGCGGGCTCGTCGCAGTACAGGTCCAGGGCGAGCTTGTTCTTGCGGAACCAGGGCACGTACTCGCTGAGGTGCCCGGTGGACTCGGTCATGAAGTAGCCGAAGTGGCGGAAGACCTCGCCGCGGACCTTCTCGGTCTTGTAGTACTGGGGCTTCTCGAACTTCTCTCGCAGGTCGGGGTAGAGGTCGCGCCCCTTGTGCTCCAGGCGGAGGAACCAGTCCATGTGGTTGATCCCGCCGCAGGTGTAGGTGATCTCCTCCTTGGGCACGTTGCAGTAGCCGGCGATCAGGTCGAGCGTGGTCTGCACGCCGTGGCAAAGCCCGACGAACTGCACGTCGGTCGCCTTGCCCAGGGCCAGGCACACGCCGGCCATCGGGTTGGCGTACTGGAGCATGATGCAGTGGGGCTTGGCCAGTTCCTGCATGTCGCGGGCGATGTCCACCACGACCGGGACAGCCCGCAGGGCGCGGAACACCCCGCCCGGGCCCAGCGAGTCTCCCACGCACTGGTCCACGCCGTACTTCATCGGGATCTCGTAGTCCAGCTTGAAGGCGTCCACGCCCCCCACCTGCACCATCACCACCACGAAGTCCGCGTCGCGGATGGCCTCGCGCCGGTCCAGCGTGGCCCACACCTTGGCCGGGCAGCCGTTCTCCCGGATCATCTTCTTCGCGAACGCCTCCATCCGCCTCAGCCGCGGCTCGGTCCGGCTCATCAGCGCGAACTCGCTGTCGGCCAGCGCGGGCGTGGCCAGGATGTCGCTCATCAGGGTCTTGCAGAACACGATACTGCCCGCACCGATCATCGCGATCTTCATGGTCCAGACTCCATGTAAAAGGGACTCTTGCAGATCAACTGTTGCCCGGCAGGGACATTATGCAGTCAAGTCCGCGACGGTGCAACCGCCTCACCTGCCGCGGCACACGATGCTGCCGTCCTCCAGGACGAGCACGAGCCTCCCGCCGGCCAGCGCCGCCCCGTGCAGGACCGGCGGCGAGTGCAGCTTGAGTTCCGCCAGCCGCTCGCCGCTCGTCGAGTCGTACACGTGCAGCAGGCCGCCCTTGCGCCCCTCGAAGCTGCCCAGCGGGTCGGCCGGGTCGATCTCGTCCGGCGGCCCGGCGAGTACCAACCGCTCGCCCGCCAATACCATTGTCCTCGCCCGCACGGCAATCCGCTTGGACCAGGCTGGCGCGGCCGCCTTGGAATCCTTGTCCCTCGCCAGCAGCAGGTAGCCCTTCTTGCCCGGGGCGAAGTACACCTCCGGATTGAGCCCCTGCAGCGAATCGAACATTCGCACGTAGCACGCCCGCCGCTGGTCGTGCACGATCAGACGGGCGTAGTCCTTCCCCAGCACCCACGGCACGCGCTTGAAGTACGTGCCATCCAGGATGCCGCTGACGATCTTCATCGTCGGCTGGCTCCGGACGGGCGAGAGCTTGTCGTCGAAGGCCGCCGTCCGCATGTAGACCGAGTTCGCCCCGTCCCCCACCAGCACGTCGTTAAGGTAGCCCATGGGCAGGTTGAAGTTCTGTTTGAAGGTGCCATCCACGTACTCCGGGCCCGACAGGGTTTTTTCGTGCAGCACCTTGCCCGTTGCCGGATCCAGGGCCAGCAGCACAATCCCGCCGTCCAGGTGCGACGACCGCCCCGCCGCCGCGTACGCCACGTCGCCCTGCACCAGGATGCTGCCGTGGATCGGCCAGGGCGACTCCAGTTGACCCATTGCGGAAATGAGCCGATCGCCCGTTCCCGCCCGCAGCCGCCACGCCAGCGCACCGTCAGCCGCCCGCAGGCAGTAGACGTACCCGTCGACCGAGCCGAACAGCACCAGCCCCTTGTGGATCGTCGGCGGGGAGTCGACGCGACCGTCGGCCGCGAACTCCCAGACTTGCCGCCCGTCGGCAGCGTCCAGGCAGATGACGTGATGCTCGTCCACCAGGGCCGCGTACACCCGCCCGCCAGCGACAACCGGGGCTGAGACCTTCACGCCCGGCCGCACGGTCCACAGCGGTCTCAACTCGCCGCTCAGCGCCGCGGGCGTTGAACCGGTCCGCATGGCGTCGTGGCGCAGCGTGGGCCAGTCGTCGAGCCCCTCCGGCTCCGCCTTGATCCTTCCCATCGCCGGCCCCGTCGTCAGGCGGGGTCCGGCTGCGGGACGCCGGGCGGACTCCCGCGCGGCCGTCAAGGCGTTGAAGCCGTTGAGCTTCTCGTCGATGTAGCACTGGCAGGGATGCGGCGGAGCGTACTGGAGCCCGTTGGCGGGCATCATGCCCACGTGGCAGGTCCCGCGGACCCAGTTGTCGACGACGTGCTTGCCGCCCTCGAGGCTGACGAACTCCGTGCCCCGCCGGCTGGCCAGGATGTACCGCACCGTCGCCTTGTCGCGGTAGCAGCGGTGGTGATGGTGCGTGGTGAAGATCTCGCCCACCTCGACCTGCTTCTTCCGCGCGCCGGTGTGCAGGTCGTAGCCGTTGGCCCATCGCGGGGCCAACGTGCCCCCCTGCTTCTTCGTGCCGCCCGTCAGCGGCTTGCGATCCAGTTCCGCCGACCACGTCCAGACCAGGCCGTCGATCACGAATACGTCTTTCCACTCGTACCACAGGTGCTGGATGAACTTCTTGGGCTGCTCCCACAGCAGCTTGCCCGTGTCGGCTGACAGGCCCGCCAGCTTGCTCGGGCTGGCGTGGACGACCACGCCGTCGGTCACGATCATCGCACCCACCCACAGGTGGTTGCGGAAGTTCTGCATGCCGCCGGCTGTGCGGTCGGCGGCGTCCAGCGGGAAGTCGGCCTTCCACTTCTCTTTGCCTGTGGCCAGGTCCAGGGCCGCGATCTGCGAAGCATCGATGAGGACCACGATCCGGCCGTCGGCGGCGAGGTTGGCCGCCGGGTCGAGCCTCTCCGGGGTCGACCCGCCGTGCATCTCCTTCCACCGGATGTAGTCGGTGGTCGTGCCCGCGTAGGTCTTGTCGGAAGTCCACAGCACCTTGCCGCTCGCGCCGTCGACCGCCTTCACCCTCAGCCGCTCGCCCTCCACCACGGAGATGATCAGCCGCCCGTCGAGGTACAGGATCTCGTTGGCGCCTTCCGTGCCCGCGTAGGTCTGGAGCACGGTCCCCGTCCGGGCGTCAAGCTGCGAGACCGGCGCCCGGTAGCCCAGCGTGACGTAGACGAACTCCCCCGCCGCGACCAGTCGCTTCTGGATGTTCAGCGGGATGTCGCCCGGGCGGGTGTTGAACCAAGTGTGCTTCCACTCCCGCCAGCCCCAGCGGCGGATGGGGACCTGCCACAACACCACGCCGTTGAACGCGTCCTGGCAGACGAGCGACCACTTGTCGGGCAGGTCGTTTTGACCGGCCAGGCTGATCGGGGCTGCGTCCTGGATGGACAGGATACGCCCGTTGGCCGTGACCAGTGTGGAAGGGGTGGAGTCGGTTTCGTGCGAGCGGCTCCACACCGGATCGCTGATCCACTGGTAGTGCCTGGGCGGGCCGACGCGGAGGTCGCGGGCCACCGGGTTGCCGTCCGGCCCGTGGAGGTAGTGGCCCCACTGATCGATGTCGGCGGGCCAGGCCTTGGACAACTTCAGCCACGCCTGCCCCGTCTTTGCATCGACTGTCTGGGTTCCGGCGCCGGCTGCCTTGGCCTGGGCCGAAACCTCGCGGGCATCCACGGCCCCGCCCAGCCACGCCGTTCCCAGCGGGGCCAGCGCCCGCAGTACTTCTTTGACGGTCAAGCCCGCCTTGGCAGCCGCCGGCCAGTCCGGAACGACGATTACGTTGACCAGGTCGTCCACGTGCGGCAGGTACGGCGGCGACCAGGCGGTGACGGAGACTTGTCCGTAGAGTCCGGCTTCTCGCATGGCCTTGCGCAGGGAGTCGCAGGCGGATGCGTCCCCTTCCAGGCAATGCACGACCTGCGCGCCGTTGCGGGCCAGGGCGAGGGGCAGGACAGGCGACCGCGGAGCGACGAAGACGCAGACTCCGCCGGTCGGGGTCGAGCCGAGGACCTCGCGGGCAAACGGACCGAAATCGTCAGAATCGCGCACGAACTCGAGCGAGGGCTGTGCGTCCGCGGCGGCGACCGACGAGGCCGAGCCCAGCAGAAGCGCCAAGACGCACATACCGGCAACTCCACAACATCGTGTTCCGTTCATGTTCATACTCCTGCTTTCGCCGCCCTGGGCGACTACGCCCTATGCCCTTACGGGCACACTACAAGCGCGCGCTATGAACGTTTGAATTCCGCAGCGATCTCTTCCGCCGTCAGAGCCTTGTCGAACATCTTGACCTCGTCGATCAGGCCCCGGAAAGGCTCGACGACATCGACGCAACTGTTGGACAGGTCGGCCCCGATCTCCATGGGCTGGCCGCAATTGCCCGGCACGGGGCCGGACGTCTTGGTTCGGGCGACCCGCACACCGTCCACGTACAGCTCGATGGCGTCCGCACCGACCACACCGGCGAGGTGGACCCACCGACCGGTCGCAACCGCGGCCGGGGCGACGGCCAGGAAGGGTTGCTCCTCCTGGGTGCGGCGGATGCCGAAGCCAGCCTTGCCGCCCTTTAGGTGGAGCGAGAAGCCCTGGAAGGCGCCCCCGCGGGCGACTACCACCCCGCCGACTGCCTCGCTCTTGATCCACGCACAGATCGTGAAGGGCCGGTCCGCGATGGCCAGCGCCTGCGGTTTGCCCAACTCGACGTACGCGTCCGGGCCGCACCGCACCGCCTTGCCGACCTTGCCAGGCTCGGCCTTGCACCCCTTGAACTGTCCGTCGCTCCCCCCGCCGGTCACGTCGCGGGCTTTGCCGTCGTCGAAGCTCCAGTGGGCCCAGAGTCCGCCTTTGGCGGCGGCCGGCGAGGGCGGGCCCAGGACGGCCAGCACAGCGGGTTCCTTCTCGATGGCCTGGCGTTTGGCAAGGGCGGCCTCGGCGTCTTTCTCGCTCATCCGCGACAGGGCGCAGGCGGCGGCAATGCGTACGCTCGTTTCGGCGTCCTTCAGGGCCCCTGCCAGAGGCGGCACCGCCGCCTCTCCGCCCAGCGCCCCCAAGGCTTCTGCCGCACGGGCGCGCAAGGCTGCGTCGTTGCTCTTGAGCAGCGCCGCCAGGGCGGCGGCAGGCTGGTCCGCCCGACCGCGGAGCAGCCAACCCACGTGGGCGGGTTGGACCTGCTCAGCCTTCAGCAGGGCCGCCAACTCGTTCGATGACTGGTTCCACCCGATCTCGCGGAGGGCCCAGGCCGCCTGGTCACGGACAGCCCACTCAGGATCGCCGAGTGCCTTGAGCAGCGCCGGCCCGGTCGTGGGCGACTTGATCTCGCCCAGGGCGAAGGCGGCGGCAGCCCGCACGTTGGCATCGTCGTCGCCCAGGGCGGCCATGAGGCCCTTGGCGGCTGCGGGGTCTCGCGTCGAGGCTAGAGACCTGGCGGCCGCCCGTCGGACAGCCGGGGCGGGGTCGGTCAGCGCCCGCACCAGAGCCGGGACCGCCGCACGATCCGCCAGCCGGCCCAGGCGCACGGCGGCTTGCTCGCGCACGGCCTGCTCCTTCGACTCCATGTCGCGCAGAGCTGCCTGGACCGCCGGAGCGGGGGGAACTTGGCCTGCGGCTTCTGCAGCATGCAGCGCACCGAACGCCGTCAGCACCATCAGGAGGAGCCATTTCGCACGTGCCGGTCTCGATGGTTGATTCATGGCTCTACTGTATCCGCAGAAGCAGGGCACGAACAGCCTTCTGCATGGGGAATAGGCCTGGAGGTTCTGCTCCGGGCGGACTGGGCCAAAGCAACGGCCCCGCCGACAGGATCGACGGGGCCGTTGAAGCTTTCGCGAACGGACGCGGCGAGACGCCGCATCTTCCCTACACCCAATCCACCTTCAGCAGATGGACCGAGCAGGAGATGCACGGGTCGTAGGAGCGGACGAGCATCTCCAGGTCGTGACCGATCTGGTCCTGGGTGCGAGTGTTGATGACCTCGGGGACGTACTTCTGCATGTCGTGGTCGATGTTGGCCAGGTTCATCCCGGTCGGGATGATGCAGTTGGCCTTGGTGCAGACGCCCTTCTCGTCGTAGGTGTAGTCGTGGACGAGCAGGCCGCGGGGCACCTCGGTCAGGCCGATGCCGCGCCCGGCCTTGGGCGTGACATTCGGGGCCAGCGTCGCTTCCGTGAGGTCCATCTTCATGATCTGGTCCATCAGCTTGACGGCCTCGTCGTAGAAATGGGCGATCTCGACGGTCTGGGCGAGGTTGTTGTAGTACGGGTTGTAGCACGGCGCCTTGAGGCCGAGCTTCTTGGCGGCGGCCTGCCCGCGATCATTGAGCTGGGCGGCGTTGTTGTTGAACCGCGACAGGGCGCCGACGGCCAGGCAGGCGTCCACGTTGCGGACGTGTTTGGAGGTCGAGTGCTCGACGCAGAACTCGTGGATGACCTTGGCGTAGTCGTGGATGTCGTGCACGCCGGTCTTGGAGCTCTTGAGCTGCCCGTTGTAGAAGGCGTACTCGTCCGGGTGGGTCAGGCTGACGTCCTCTCGCTCGCGCTCGAACTTGGGGAAGGCCCCGCCGATGGCGGCGACGGTCTCGACGGTGGCGTCGACGTCGTCGTTGAGCATGAGGATGTAGTCCTGGACCTTCTTGAGGTCCTTCTTGCTGGGCACGTGGGTGAAGCCGCCCGGGACCAGGGCGATCGGGTGGACGTGCCGGCCCGCGACGGCGTCGCAGATGACGTTGCCGACCTTCTTCATCCGGAGGGCCCGTTTGACCACTTCCGGGTGGCTGGAGGCCAGCGGCAGGACGCTGCCGGCGCCCAGGGCGTCCGGAGCGGCCAGGAAGTACACGTGCAGGACGTGACTTTGGATTTCCTCGGCCAGCAGCATGAGCTTGCGGAGGGCGAGCACCTCGGGCGTGAGTTTGAGTCCGAAGGCGTCGTCGGTGGCCTGGATGGAGGCGGTGGTGTGCCCGACCGAGCAGATGCCGCAGATCCGGCAGGTGAGCATGGCGGTGTCGCGCCAACTCAGGCCGCAGATCATGGACTCGAAGACGCGGGGCGTCTCGACGATCTGAAGGTGGCACTTCTCGACCTTGCCGTCGCTGGCCCGGACGATGATGTTGCCGTGGCCCTCGACGCGGGTCAGGTGATGGATGTTGATGTCAAGTGTCTTTCCCATATGTATCTCCGTTCTCGGCTAGCGGTTAGCTCTTGAGGGCCCCGTCCGCCGGCGGCTCGGCCACCGGGAAGACGCCGTTGAACATGCGGAACTCGGCCATCACCTGTTCAAGGGTCAGCCCATACTCCGCCAGCACGTCCTTGGCGGCGTTCTTGTTGAAGTCGGTGATCAGGCCCCGGCAGGCGTAGCACCGCCCGCCGTACGACGGGCACCAGGCGTTGCAGCCGGCCTTGGCGACCACGCCCATGCAGTACTCGCCCTTCTGGAAGAGGCAGACGTTCTCGCGCAGCTTGCACTCCACGCAGACCGGGTAGTCCGGGATCTGCGGGGTCCGCCCGGCCAGCACGCTCTTGACGACTTCCAGGAACTCCTGCTTGGGGATGGGGCAGCCGTTGATCTTGACGTCGACCTTGATGGCGGCCTCGATGGGCAGGGCCGGGCTGGTCTCGTACCAGGAGGCGGCCTCGCCGTAGACCTTCTTCATGGACTCGTCGATGCCTCGGAAGTTCTTGAGGACGTTGAGCCCGCCGGTGCAGGCGCAGGCGCCCAGGGCGACGACGATCTTGGCGCACTTGCGGATGTGCTCGAGGCGCTTGCGATCGCTCTCGCGGGTGAAGGCGCCCTCGATGAAGGCGATGTCATACTCGTCGCTCTTCTCGTCAATGGCCTCACGGAAGTTGACGATGTCCACCGCGCCGACGATGCCCAGCAACTCGTCCTCGCAGTTGAGGACCTGGAGCTGGCAGCCTTCGCAGCTCGTGAAGTCGTGAAACGATACTCTCGGTTTTGCCATAGTTAGATTCCTTCTCGAAGCCGCATGACCTCGGCGTAGTTGAAAATGGGCCCTTCCTGGCAGACGTAGACGTTGCGGATCTGGCAGTGCCCGCACTTGCCCAGCCCGCACTTCATCCGGCGCTCCAGGGAGCAGTAGATGCTGGTCTTTCGCAGACCCATCGCCAGGGCCTCCAGGACCGCGAACTTGAACATGATGGGCGGGCCGATGATGAAGGCGGCCGTGTTGGCCGGGTCCACCTTGGGCATCTTGCGGAACAGGGTGGTGATCACGCCCGTGTTGCCCTTCCAGTTCTCGTCGCCGCGGTCGACGGTCATCAGGAAGGTGGAGTCCTTACGCTGGGCCCAGGCTTCCAGGTCCTTGGTGAACAGCAGGTCCGCCGGCGTGCGGGCGCCGTAGAGGATAGTGACGTTGCGGAACTTCTCACGGTGGTTCAGGGCGTCCAGAATGAAGCTGCGGCAGGGCGCCAAACCAAGACCGCCGGCCACGAACAGCAGGTCCTTGCCGGCCACCTTGTCCATGTCAAAACCGTTTCCGAACGCGCCTCGCAGGCCGACCGTCTGCCCGACCTGCAGCGTGTGCAGGGCGTTGGTGACGTCGCCGACCGCCCGGATGCACATTTCCAGGTCGCCGCGCTTGCCCGGGGCCGAGCAGATCGAAATGGGCGCCTCGCCCACGCCGAACACGCTGACTTCCATGAACTGGCCGGCGGCGTACTGAATGCCCTGGCCGTCGGCAAACTCGAAGCGGAACCAGGCTTCCTTGGGGGTGAACTTGCAGGCCTCGGCAACCGTGGCCACACGGGGCAGGTACGGAGAGGCCGACGCTGGATTGCTCATTGTCATCGTCATGAATTTCCCTTTCTGGGCTTAGATCTCCGCCGCTGCCTCATCGGCGATCTGCTGGAAGGTCTCGAGAATGGAGATGCCGGCCACGCAATGGGTCGAACACCGCCCGCAGCCGACGCAACCCGGCTTGCCCGTCCGCTCGAGGATGAACTTCCCCTTGCGGAAGACGCGGTGTCGCAGACGGCTGTCAGCGTGCTCGCGGAAGTTCTCGCCGCCGGCGACTTCGGCGAAAACGCGGAGTTGACAGGAATCCCAGCTTCGCACGCGCTCGCCGCTGGCGGCGTCCAGGCCCAGCTTGTCCTGCACGTCGAAGCAGTAGCAGGTCGGGCAGACGTTGGTGCAGCTTCCGCAGCTGAAGCAACGACGAGCGACGGCGTTCCACAGCAGCGAGTCGTAGCTGTTGGCCAGAAGCTCGGGCAGGTAACGGGCGTCGTAGGGCAGCCGCTTGGAGCAGGCCGCCGCCTTGGCCTTGTCGAAGGCGACCTTGGCGGCGTGATCGTCGCTCTTGGCGGGGCTGAAGCCGGCGCACTTGGTGATCATCGCCTGCCCGGCCTCGCTGCCGACTTCGACGAACCAGCGATCGCCCAGGTCGGTCAGGAACAGGTCCCAACCGGAAGCAGGCGCATCGAGCGTGTCCATGTCGGCCATGAACTGGTAGTCGTTGGCGTACTGGGCGACGTTCAGGCCGACGATCTTCGTGACGGCCCGCTTGGCCTGGTAGTACGGGTCGGCGGGGTCCTTGGCCATGGCGGCATCGAGGGTGGCGATGGCGTGGAGGTCCATCGGCTGCACGCCCAGGATGACGGTGGGCTTGGCCTGCACCTGGGGCTGGACATTCTCGGGCCCTCGCCCGCCGAAGCTCAACAGCGTCTCTCGCTGGGGCATCAGGAACTTCTTGGGCGGCAGGATGGACAGGTCGTAGTCCATGCGGATGGCGGCCTGGTCCTCGGGCGTCTGGACCTCCTGGAAGGCGAAGGCCGGCCCCTTGGCCATGGGCGCCACGACCCGGTTGTCGGCGCTCAGGCTGCCGACAAACTCATCAAACTTCGACTTTGGAAGTATCTGCGGAAGCATCTTGGGTCCTTTCTTTGCCCGCCTGCGGCGGGCGGCGTTCACAAGACTCGGAATTCAAGCTCGCATTGCGATCAGTTGGGGGATGAGAATCGTCCGTGTCGCCCGCCGCAGTTTCGCCCGGTGCGCCCTGCACCTGGGCCAGCGGAAGAAGCACGGTTACGGTGGTGCCTTCTCCGTGCGTGCTGGACAGGCTTACGCGCCCGCCCAGCCGCTGGACCACCGTCTGCACGATGGGCAGACCCAGTCCGGTCCCGCCGGCCAACTGCCTGGCCTGGGGGGCGCGGTGGAACTCGTGGAACACCTGCTCCTGCTGGACGGGGGCGATGCCGATGCCGGTGTCAGCGACCACCAGTTCGGCCCGGTCCCCTGGCAGTCGCCTCAAGGTCACGTCCACCCGTCCGCCGGACAGGGTGTACTTGAGGGCATTGGACAGGAGGTTCTGGACCACCACCGCCAGGGCGTCGCTCCAGGCCTGTACGTACAGCGGCCCGTCCTCGGTGTGGACCGTGAGGGCGAGCCCCTTGTCGCGGGCCTGGGCCTTCAACGGGTCGACCGCCTCCGCCAGCACCGACGCGAGGTCCACGCTCGACCGATTGCGGATCTCCACGCCGTTCTCGCGGACGGTGGACAGCAGCAGCATTTCGTCCATCTGCTCCACCAGTTCGCTCGCCCGGTCGCGGATGCGTCGGGCCAGGGCCGCCTGGCGGTCCGCCAGCGGGCTCACCGTCTCCATCGCGCCCAGCATGGAATGAATGGCCGCCACGTTGCCGCGAAGCTGGTGGCTGGAGAGCCTCAGGAAGCGGCTCTTGGTGCGGTCCAGCTCGGCCAGTTCCTCGTTGGCCCGGGTGAGCCGACGGTTGATGTTTCGCAGCCGTGACAGGATCGACCGGGTGAACCAGACGCTCAGCAGAAGCAACGCCCACCAGAAGGCCCCGGCCAGAAGAACCAGCGCGTTGTGGGCGACGGCCCCGGCGTGAGGCGAGCCCTGCCACTGCCCGGTCCAGAATGCCCCGCAGACCCACGCCCCGGCCAAACCGGCCTGAACGTAGGAGTCTCGCGAGGGCAGCAGGCTGGCCCCCACCGCGACGTGGAAGACCAGGATGGCGGCCAGGAACCATACGTCGGTGAAGGCGACCAGGAAGCCCAGCATGGCCAGATCCAGGGCCATTTGGACGTTGGTTACGACGCGGACGAAGCGTCCGACCTGGGCCGGGTCGTGCCGCTCGCAGCGGCCGAGCACCCACCACATCAGGGCGCTGTGCAGGGCCATCAGGCCCGCCACCGTCAGCAGGGCTGCCGGGGTGGCCTGGGCGGCGTCCCAGGGGCGCACCGCCCGCACCCACACCGCGGCGGCGCCCAGCACCGCCAAGGCGCCCGCGTAGAACCAGCGCAGCACAACCAGCCACTGCACGCGGGCGACCAGGACGGCCACAAAGCTCGGCGTGAGCACCGGGTCGACGGGGCGGGAGGATGTCGCGGGGGCCTGGCTCATGGACGATCGGGCAATCCTACTTCAGCACCGTCTGGATCTTCTTCTGGAGCTGGGCCATGTCCAGCGGCTTGCGAAGGAAGCCCTGAACGGGCAGGAAGTCGCCGGCCTTGTCCGGCTCGAGCACCTCGCCCGTCTTCTCCTCGATGCAGGTAATCATGAGGATGGGAACGTCCTTGGTCTGGGGGTTCTCGCGGATCTTGTAGGCCAGGTGGAAACCTTCGGTGTCGGTTTCCATCATCACGTCCAGCAGGATGAGGTCGACAGCCTGCTTGTCCAGCAGCGCCATGGCCTCGGCCCCGCTGCTGGCGCCGACCACTTCGTAGCCGGCGCCGCTGAGCATGATCTGCGTCGCGTCCCGCAGGTCGGGGTCATCGTCAACGATCAGGATCTTCTTCGCCATTCAGGGACTCCTTCTCTGGTATTGGGACGGCCTTCGTAGCCGTCTTCCGTCTTGTCTTAACAGATCCGGGGCAACTCCTCACCGTAAGGCATCTGCACGATCCGCCGACCACCGGCGGCGGTTGCCAATTCCACAATGGGACTCTCGCCGGCCGGGCCAATCGTCCCGATGACCGCCGCTCGCGAGCCGATCGCGTGTCGCCGCATCACGTCCACCGCGCGCCGGGCGGCGCCCTCGGCCACCACCGCCACCAGCTTGCCCTCGTTGGCTACCTGGAGCAGGTCCAGCCCGAGCATCTCGGCGGCCGAGCGGGCCGTCCGATGAGCGGGGATGGCCGACTCCTCGATCTCGATGTCCACGCCGCGCGACTCGGCGATGTCCGCCAGCACGGCAGCCAGCCCGCTGCGGGTAGGGTCGCGCATGAAGCGGAGGTTCTCGCCCAACTCGTCCAGCAGGTCGCTCACCAGTTCGTGCAGCGGGGCGCAATCGCTGACCAGGTCGGCGGTAAAGCTCAGGCCTTTGCGCTGACTCATGACGGCCAGTCCGTGCTCGCCCAGCGGACCCGACAGGACGACGCGATCGCCACTCTGGATGCGATCGAAACCCAGGCGGACGTCGGCGCCAATCAGGCCGACGCCGGAGGTATTGACGATGATCCCGTCGAGGGCGCTTCGCTCGACGACCTTGGTGTCGCCCGTGACGACGCGGATGCCGGCCTGGCGGGCCTGGCGCCCCGCGGAGTCCAGCACGCGCTGGAGCAGGTCGATCTCCAGACCTTCCTGGAGGACCAGTCCCATGCTCAGGGCCAGCGGCTTGGCGCCGCAGACGGCCAGGTCGTTGATCGTGCCGCAGACAGCCAGCTTGCCGATGTCTCCGCCGGGAAACTCCAGCGGCTGGACGACGTACATGTCGGTCGTGAAGGCCAGCCGCCCGCCGCCGGTCTCCAGCACGGCGGCATCCGCCAGCGCGTGCGGATCCTGGCCCCCGCCCAGCGCGGGCAGGATCACGTCGCGGATCAACTCGGCGGTCAGTTGACCTCCTCCGCCGTGTGCCAGTTGAATGCGGCTGGTATCCACTATCGTTTCCTTGCGGGCATTTCGTACTTGAAGGCGGCGGCGCAAGCCCCTTCCGACGAGACCATGCACGGCCCGACCGGATCCCGCACGGTGCATCGCCGGGCGAACAAGGGGCACTCGGACGGGTGCAACCGTCCGCAGATCACGTCGCCGCATCGACAGCCGGGCATCTCGTAGCTTTCTTCGGCCGGCAGATCGAAGCGGCGCTCGGCGTCGAACTCGGCCCATTCGTCGCGCAAAGCCATTCCGCTGGCGGGAATGACGCCCAGTGCCCTCCAAGGCGCGTCGACGATCTCGAAGACCTCGTCCAGCACCTCTCGGGCGCGGGCGTTGCCCTCGCGGGAGACGCTCGGATAGACCGTCATGGCCCGGGGCTCGCCGGCCGACAGCTCGTCCAGAATCTCCAGCACGCCCAGTAGGACCTGCTGGGGATCGAAGCCCGCGACCACGCAAGGCCGGCCGTAGTCGCGGACGATCTGGTCGTAGGCCCCGTAGCCGAGGATCACGCTGACGTGACCCGGGCAGAGGAAGGCGTCGATCTTGACGTCGCCGCCGGCCAGCAGGGCATTCATGGCGGGCAGGACCCACTTGTGGGCGGTCAGGACGCTGAAATTCCGGAGCCCTTCCTGTCGCGCATCGCGCACCGCCAGGGCCGTCCCCGGGGCGGTGGTCTCGAAGCCCACGCCGAGGAACACCACCTCGTGATCGGCGTGTTGGCGGGCCAGATCCAGCGCCTGCTGAATGGAGTAGACGACCTCGACGCGGGCGCCGACGGCGCGGGCCTCGCTCAGCGAACCCTGGCGTCCCGGCACGCGGACCATGTCGCCGTAGGTGGCTACGATAATGTCGGGGCGGTTTCGGGCCAGGCCAACTGCGCGGTCGATGTAGGACTGGTCGGTGACGCAAACGGGGCAGCCGGGTCCGCTCACGAGTCGGATGTCGGCGGGTTGAAGTATCGTTCTCAGCCCCCCTCGCGCAATAGCCATGGTGTGGGTGCCGCAGACCTCCATGATCTGGACGCCACCCATGTCCCGCGCCAGCCGCAATGCGGAGGCGTGAATTTTTTCACAAATGTCTGTGCAACCCGTCGTCATCGTCTCTGCGCCCTGGATTCTCTATCTCGGCGGTTGGCCTGCCCCCGCGGTTGCAGACGCCCACCCCGGCCAACGCCAACCCCCCGGCGTGATGCCGCTTGACCGTCCGTAGCCAAACACTTCTCTCCGCTGTCGCTTCACCCTGCCTCGCTCGTCGCGGCAGCATCCATCTGCCGCAGCAGGTCGTACGTAGCCAATGCATCCGCCTCGTCCAGCACCGTGATCGCATAGCCTGCGTGCACGAGCACCCAGTCGCCGATCTTGGCCTCCGGAACGAGCGTCAAAACAACATTCGTGCGGCTGCCGTCCAAGACGACCGTCGCACGATCATGCTCATTCATTGTCTCGATCTGGGCTGGAATGGCAAGGCACATTTTGCGATTTTTTCCTCTCGACCGAATGCAAGTCGTCCTTTTGTACGTCATGGGACCGCCGAGGTCCACTGGATTTCCAGAAAAGCACCCCGCAGATCGGGCGTGCAGCATCTGTCCCCCCCCGTCCGCACTGGAAGTTCGCCGACTATCCGCTATGCCTCCTGTCGCCGCGGCGATCGCCGCCCGCGCTCCGGCGGGCAGCCGCGATCACCGCCTGACCCAGGGCCACCCCCGCATCGTTGCACGGAATCTGCCGGTGGGTCAGCACGGTAAAGCTCATCGCCTTCAGTCTCGCCTCCAGGCGCGTGGCCAGGTACCGGTTGATGAAGCACCCCCCCGACAGGGCGACCACGTCCAGGCCGGTCTCGGCCCGGGCTCGACCGGCCCCGTCGGCCAGGAAGGCCACCGCCGTGTTGTGGAACTTGGCCGAGATCAATCCGATGTCGGCGCCGGCGTCGGCGTCGGCGACGATCTGCTCGACCATGGGTCGCAGGTCGATGACGAAGGGTCCTCCGGCGGTCACACGGTAGCTGTAGCAGTCGGCGATGCCCTGACGGGCGGCGACTTCCAGGCGCGCAGGCGCCTGGGCCTCGTAGGCGTTGCGGTCGGCGATCCGACAGAAGGCAGCCACCGCATCGAACCATCGCCCCAGCGAACTGCTGGGCGGACAGTTCACGCCAATGGAGAGCATCTCCACGGCGTTGCGCACGGCCTCGCGGGCGGCCTCCAGCTTGCGCGCGATGTCCATCTCCATGCACTCGGGCCCGAAGGCGTCGAACAGGGCCGCCACAGCCGGACGGTAGGTCTCGACGGCCGCGGCGTCGCCCCCCACCAGGGGCAAGTACCGCAGGTGGCCCAGTCGCTCGTAGGTGCACAGGTCGGCACGGAAGATCTCGCAGCCCCAATTGGCCCCGTCGTCGCCATGGCCCGTGCCGTCGCAGGCGATGCCGATGACCGGGGCGGTGTGCCCGTTCTCCGCCAGGCACGAGACCACGTGGGCGTGGTGGTGCTGAACGCGGGCGATGGGGATGGCCCAGCGCCCGGCCAGTTCGCCGTGATGGCGCCTCACCGCGTACTCGGTGGACAGGTAATGCGGGTGCATGTCGCAGGCCACCAACTCGGGGGTGACGTCGTACAGGGCCTCCAGGTGGCTGACAGTGTCGATGAACTGGCGATAGGTGCGCCCGTCCTTGAGGTCGCCGATGTGCTCGCTGAGCACCGCGTGGTCGCCTTTAAGCAGGCAGATGGTGTTCTTTAACTCGCCGCCGACAGCCAGAACGGCCGGGCCGCCGGCCACGGGGGCGGCCAGGCGGACGGGCTGGGGCGCGTAGCCGCGAGCGCGGCGGACGACAATCAGTTGACCGTCGTCTCTCCCGAGCACGACGCTGTCGTCCACACGGCGTTCGATGCGACGGTTGTGGAGCATGAGGGCGTCGGCGATGCGCCCGAGGTGCGCGATGGCCGAGTCGTTGTCTTTGACCAGGGGCTCGTCGCTGTAGTTTCCGCTGGTCATCACCAGGGGGCCCAGCCCCTGCTGGAAAAGCAGATGATGCAGGGGCGCGTAGGGCAGCATGACGCCCAGCGTGTTGAGGCCCTGGGCGACGGAAGCAGCCACTCGATCGCCGTCTTTGTTCACGGGCAGGATCACGATCGGCCGTAGCGACCCGCTCAGCAGCTTACGGGCCTCGCCGGTCAGGCGCACCAGACGCCCGGCCTGCTCGATGTCGGCGACCATGATGGCGAAGGGCTTGGCGTCGCGGCGTTTCCGTTGTCGCAGGCGGCGGACGACGTGGTCGTCGTCGGCCCGGCAGACCAGGTGAAAACCGCCCAGGCCTTTGATGGCCAGTATCTTGCCCTCCTGCAGCATCCGGGCCGCCGAGGCGATCGGGTCATTGGAAGGAATCTGCTGGCCGCGCGTGTCCACCAGCCAGACCGCCGGACCGCACTTCTCGCAGGCGGTCGGCTGGGCGTGGAAACGCCGGCTCGACGGGTCGCCGTACTCGCTCGCGCACGCCGGGCACAGGGCGAAGTCCGCCATCGTCGTGTTCGGGCGGTCATACGGAATCCGCGTCACGATGCTGTATCGCGGGCCGCAGTTGGTGCAGTTGATGAACGGGTACTTGTATCGCGGGTCGCCCGGGGCGTTCATCTCCCGCAGGCAGTCGCCGCAGGTGGCCGTGTCCACCGTCACCTGGGCGTCGGCGATTTCGCCCCCTTCGCTGGCGAGGATCTCGAAGTGTTTCTCGCCCACGATGACCTCGGCCGGAAGTTGGCTGCACCGGTCGATGGCCGCCAGCGGGGGCGACTCCTCCTGAAGCCGTCGGACGAACTCGGTCAGGCGATCGGGACTTCCCTGGACCTGGATGCTGACGCCGCGGGCGTCGTTGAGCACCCAACCGGTCAGGTGCAGTTCGCTGGCCAGGCGGTACGCGAAGGGACGAAACCCCACCCCCTGGACCTGCCCGGTGACGAACAGACAGGTCCGCTGGAGATCACCCGAAAGCTTCTGGATATTGGCCACGGTAGTCACGCGCCTCCGGGGACATTGTACAGACCGCCCGTGCCCCCAACCAAGCCAATCTGCGAAGCCGGGCGGGAACGCCTCTCACGTGGTGATATGTTTGTCGCCCCCGCAGGGCTCGCGTGCCGCCCGGGGGCATCGGGACGGAACGGTCCGGCAGACTCTTCGGTTCCGCCCGTCGTCTGCCTTCGCCCGCCGATTCGCGGAATCGCGCGATCCCCCCCCTTCCGTTCGTGGGCTGGTTCGACTATCCTGTCCGTCCAGTCACCGGGTCACTTCCGGACCTCTCAGGAGACCGACATGACCGCGATCAATCTGCTGTGCGCGATGTGGACGCTGACCCTGGCCGCCGGGCCCGCTCAAAGCGTGGGCGAACCGATGGTGTACAAGACCGTAGAGGGCAAGCCGCTCAGGCTGTACGTCGTCAAGCCCGCCGACTGGAAGGCCTCCGACCACCGCCCCGCGATCGTCTTCTTCCATGGCGGCGGATGGACGGGCGGCCAGCCGACCCAGTTCAACGAGCACTGCGACCACTTCGCCGCCCGCGGGATGGTGTGTATCCAGGTCCAGTACCGTCTGATCGGGCGAGGAGCGAAGGAGACGCCGCAGGCGTGCGTGTACGATGCCCGCTCGGCGATGCGGTGGGTGCGTGGGCGGGCCGATCAGTTGGGCATCGACCCCAAGCGGATCGCCTCGGCCGGCGGCTCGGCCGGGGGCCACCTGGCCGCCCACGTAGGGATGGTGGACGCCCTGGACGATCCGGCCGATGACAAGAGCGTCTCGCCGAAGTCCAACGCGATGTTGCTGTTCAATCCGGTATTCGACAACGGTCCCGACGGCTGGGGCCATGCCCGCGTCGGCGACCGGTACAAGGAGTTCTCGCCCGCCCACAATGTCAGCCGGGATGACCCGCCGGCCATCGTATTCCTGGGATCCGAGGACAAGCTCATCCCGGTCAAGACTCTCGACGCGTTCAAGACGGCCATGGAGAAGGCGGGCGTGCGGTGCGAGGCGCGGGTCACGCAGGGCGCCGGCCACGGGTTCTTCAATCCCAACCGCGACGGCGGGGCGCACTTCAAGAAGACGCTGGCCGAAACGGATGCGTTCCTGGTCTCGCTGGGATGGCTGAAGGCGAAGTCCTGACCTTGGAAATCACGCCCGGGTCGGGGCTACTTGCCTCCTCGTTGCGGCTTGCCGTCATCGGCGTCGTAGGGTCCGCCTTCGAGGATCGTGCCCTTGATCTCGACGCGCTCGGCGAACTCGGCCCGCCCGTTGGACGGGTTGACGCCCACCAGCAGACCCGAGAGACGCGGATCTCCACAGGAGATCTCGAAGTGCGTGGGCATGGAGGTGGTAAGGGCCGACAGAACGCGGTCCTTGCGTCGGCCCAGGACGCCATCGTACGGACCCGTCATCCCCAGGTCGCTGATGTACGCGGTGCCCTTGTCCAGGACTCGAGCGTCGGCGGTGGGAATGTGGGTGTGCGTACCGAAAACGATGCTGGCCCTCCCGTTGAGGTGCCAGCCCATGGCGATCTTCTCGCTGGAGGCCTCGGCGTGAAAGTCAACGATGCGGATTCTGGCCTCTGCGGGCATCTCGTTCATGACGCGATCGATCGCCTGCCAGGGCGAGTCGGCCGCGTTCATATACATCTGCCCCAGCAGGCAGGCGACGCCGGCCAGGTGGCCCGAGCGGGTCTGGACGACGGTCCATCGCTTGCCCACGGCCTGGGGTGCGAGGTTGGCGGGGCGGACGATCCGGTCGCTGCTCTCGAGGACCTGGATGACCTCGCGCTTGCGGTAGACATGGTCGCCCATGGTCACCACGTCCACACCGTAGTTCATGAGTTTCTTGAAGATCTGCGGCGTCAGACCGCTGCCGCCGGCGGCGTTCTCGGCGTTGCAGACCACCAGGTCGATCTGCCGCTCGGCGATCAGGCCCTTGAGATGCTCGGCCAGCACGGCCCGACCGGGCCTGCCGACCACGTCTCCGATACACAGAATATTGATCACTACGTCCGTTCGCTTTCCAGGCCGATTCCGGCAAAGGTATTATAGGTTGAACGCCGGCGGGGCGGAATGATTGACCCGTAAGCCCAAGAATCCGAGGCGGCATTCGTTTGCCCCGCCTGAGCCCGGTGGATATGATGGCAGCTTGTGACGAATCCTCCGGCCCGGAGAGGCGATATGATTCAATGCAATGACTGCGAGTTCTTCCGCAAGAGCCCCACAGGCGAAATCTCCTTCGCCTGCGACCCGTTCACCAACGTCAAAGAGCCCGAGTGCCTGACCAAGTGGCAGTTGATCAAGATCAACCAGATGGTCGCAGGCTACCAGGCTACCCTCAACTACTATCGCAAGCTGGCCCCCATGCAGGAGAAGATGTTCAAGGTCATGGAGCGAGAGCTGGATGACATCAGCGAGGCCGACCGCTGGAAGGTGAACGAGGAAGACGAACCCCCGGCGGACGAAGACCCCGACGACTGGAACGGACCGCCCATCGGGCGATGACGAGGCGGTGACGGACGACGCGCCGGAACGAACCAGCGCCGGCGAGACCGATGGGAATCGGCCTCGCCGGTGCTGTCGCGTTGGCGCAAGGAACGCGAGGATCGCTCGATCACAAGCCGGCGCACACTACTCGCGGACCTGGTGGACCAGGTAGAGCTGAGTGCCGAGCTGGCTGATCTGGTCGAGGTTCTCCTCGATCTCGTCGAGGTGTCCGTCCTCATCGGCCAGGATCGACTCCAGGAGCTGCTTGGTGGCGTTGTCGCCGACATCCTGGGCCAGCTTGATGGCGTCGTTGTACGCCTTGATCGCGCCGCTCTCCGCGCCGAGATCGTTCTGGAACATCTTGGGCACTTCCGAGCCGATCATCATCGGATTGAGCTTGCTGACCACCGGCAGGCCCTCCAGGAAGAGGATGCGGCCGATCAGCTTCTCGGCGTGCTTCATCTCCACAATAGCCCGGGCCTCGATCATTTTGTGGAGGCGGGCATAGCCCCAGTTGTCGCACATCTCGGAATGGACCATGTACTGGCTGATGGCGGTCAGTTCGTCGGCCAGTAGACTGTTCAGTCTGTCGATCAGAGCCTGGTTGCCTTTCATCGGTCGTGCTCCCGTTATGGATGGTCGGCCCACACGGTCCCGTCCGGCCCTTCCGGGGGGAACCTTCCGGCCTGTGTCTGCCGGCGTCGGCCGCAAAGGTGACAGTATACGCACTGGCGGCCGGCGAGAAAATCCCCAAGCCAGAAATTCACCCCATGTACCACCTTGCACCCGGAGGGGGCGGTGGGAATAATGAGGGCGTGGAACCTTTGCCCGAACAGGCTGTCTGGTTCTGGAAATTGGCCTGCTGTCTGCTGCCGCTGGCTGTCGCGTGCCTCGGCGCCCACGCCTTGGCCGGTCGGGGCGGGACGTATCTTCTGGGCCGGCTCTGGCACGCCCTGTCGACCTTGTCGCTGGCCGGCGCGGGAATGGTGGCGCTGGCGGGGTTGGTCGTCTGCGCCATCGCGTGAGCGACTGCAGGAACCAGCAAAGCCACGGGAGCCGCGGGACGACTCCCGGGGCTCCCGTGGCCTGTTACGCTCGCGACTCCTCGACGGGCTCCTAGAACAGCTTGCCTTGCACCGGCAACTCGCCGACCAGCGGGGCGGCGTATCTTCGGAAGGCCTCGGTGATGCCGTTGCCCGCGGTGTTGATGAACTCGATGGGCAGGTCCTTCGTCTCGCGGGCCACGTCTTTCAGTTCGGCGCGGAAGCACTCGACGGCGTAGTCCTTGCCTTCGCCGATCCGCTTGAAGGCGACCGATCCGTCGACGTTGCCGGCCATGGCGTACTCCACGGCCTTCGTGCCGGCCAGGCGGGCCTCCGCCTGGTCGACCGGCGAGGCGTAGCCGGCGAAGCTGCGCTGCAGATAGCCGAACGTATCCGCCCGGACGCGCATCTTCTTGACGCCCAGCTTCTGGGCGACCTTGAGCTTGACCAGGTTGGCCAGGTAGTCGCCCAGGGCGCCGCTGCCGGAGAGTTGCACGTTGCCGTGACTGTCGCGCTCGACGTCCTCGGCCAGCTTCTCGCCCCAGGCCTTGCCGTCCTCGTCCTCGATGCCCTCGCTGACGGCGACCAGGCAGCGCCCGAGCTTGCCGTACACCTCGGCGACCTCGTTGACGAACTTGTCCTGGCTGACCGGCGCCTCGGGGACGTAGATCAGGTGCGGTCCGTCGCTGTCGTCCTGACGGGCCAGGTGGCTGGCGGCCGTGAGCCAGCCGGCGTGGCGACCCATGATGACGTCGATCTTCACCCCGGGAAGGGCGGCGTTGTCGCGGTCGTCGCCCATGATGGCGCTGGCGACGAATCGACCGGCCGAGCCGTACCCCGGGCAGTGATCGGTCACGCGAAGATCATTATCGATGGTCTTGGGGATGTGAAACACCCGCAGTTCGTAGTTGGACTGGGCCGCCAACTCGTTGACGATGCGGGCGGTGTCGGCGGAATCATTGCCGCCGATATAGAAGAAGTAGCGGATATTGTGCTTCTCGAAGACCTCGAAGATTCGAGTGCAGTAGTCGGCATCGGGCTTGTCGCGGGTGGAGCCCAAGGCGGCCGCCGGCGTGACGGCGATCCGCTCGAGCAGGCCGGCGTCGAGCTTCTTGAGATGGAGGAAGTCCTCCTCGACAATCCCGCGGACGCCGTGGCGCGCGCCCAGGAGATTCTCGATGGCGTCGCAGTCGGCAATGCCCTGGATCACGCCCACCAGGGACTGATTGATGACGGCCGTCGGCCCCCCGGACTGCCCGATGACGGCATTGCCTCTAATGACGTTGCTCATGGCTATCCTTTCAGCATTTCACGTTCGATGAAGGTGGTGTCCCACTCGCCATTGACGAACCGCTCGTGGCGAAGGACGTCTTTGCACAAGGCGATAGTCGTCTTGGTGGGATGGATGACGAACTCGTCCAGGGCCCGCCGAGCAGTGGCGATGGCCTCGTTGCGGGTGGGGCGGTGGACGATGAGCTTGCCGATCAGCGAATCGTAGGTGGACGGGATCTCGTAACCCTGGTAGATATGGGAGTCCCACCGCACTCCCAGCCCGCCTGGGGCGACGAACGCCTCCACCCGCCCGGGGCTGGGGCGGAAGTTGTGGACCGGGTCCTCGGCGTTGATGCGACACTCGATGGCGCAGCCCTGCTGACGGATGTCTTCCTGGCGCAGCGTCAGCGGCTCGCCCGCGGCCACGCGGATCTGCCACTTGACCAGATCCTCGCCCGTGACCATCTCGGTCACCGGATGCTCGACCTGGATGCGGGTGTTGACCTCCAGGAAGTAGAACTGTCCACGCTGGTCGAGCATGAACTCGACCGTGCCGGCGGAGTAATACCCCACGCTGCGGGCCAGACGGACGGCGGCATCGCAGATTTCCTGGCGGAGCTTGGGGTCCAGGGCGGCCGACGGGCTCTCCTCGATGACCTTCTGGCGGCGCCGTTGGACGGAGCACTCGCGTTCGGCCAGGTGGACAACGTTGCCCTGCTGGTCGCCCAGAAGCTGGATCTCGATGTGGCGGAAGTTCTCGATGCACCGCTCCATGTAGCATCGCCCGTCCTTGAAGGCGATCTCGGCCTCGCTCTGGGCCTGCTTGAAGCTCGAGCGAAGGGTCGCCTCGTTGTGGGCAAAGCGGATGCCGCGTCCGCCGCCGCCGGCGGCGGCCTTGATGGCCACCGGGTAGCCGATCTGCTCGGCGATCTGGACGGCCTGCTCGACGCTGTCGACCGGGCCGTTGGAGTCGGGGGCCATGGGGACGCCGGCCTTGCGGGCGAGTTCCTTGGCCTTGATCTTGTCGCCCAAGGCCCGCATGGACTCCACGCTGGGCCCGATGAACTCGATCTTGCAGTCGCGGCAGACTTCCGCAAAGTGGGCGTTCTCGGCCAGGAAGCCATAGCCGGGATGGATCGCCTCGACGTCGGCGATTTCCGCGGCCGCGATGATCCGGGGGATGTTGAGATAGCTTTCGACGGACGGCGCCCCGCCGATGCAGATCCGTTCGTCGGCCAGGTGGAGATAGCTGGCGTTGCGGTCGGCCTGGGAGAAGACGGCCACCGTTTCGATGCCCATCTCCTTGCAGGCACGGATGATTCGCAGAGCGACTTCGCCGCGGTTGGCTACGAGAATACGTCGAAACATGCGAGGCTCCTGCGTCAGCTCGGACGAACGCGGAACAGAACCTGTCCGTACTCGACCGGCTGGGCGTTCTGGACACAGACCTCGACGATCTTGCCGACGCACTCGGCCCGGATCTCGTTCATGACCTTCATGGCCTCGATGATGCAGACGACCGTGTCGTCTCCGACGGCCGATCCGACGGTAACGTAGGGGTCGCTGTCGGGGCTGGGGGCACTGTAGAAGGTGCCGACCATGGGGCTCTTGATTTCCAGGAGGGTCTCGGCTGGGGGTTTGGGAGGCTCGACGTGGGCCGCAGAGGCAGCCGCCGCCAGGGAGGGCGTCAGTTGCGGGGCCGTCACCACGTGTCCCGCGACCGGCATGTGCGGCAGGGAGACCACCGAGGGACCTCGCTTCAGGTGCACCTTTACTTCGCCATCGGTAATGTCCACCTCGCTCAGGTCGTTGTCGACCATGAGTTGGACCAGCAGGCGGATCGAATCGATGTCCGTCCCGCTTCCGATCTTCCGCTCGCCCGCCTCGGCGGGCGCCGCAGCCGGCACCGCTGTTTTCTTGGCCATGTCGCTCTCTCTCTGTTAGATCCGCCGTCCGGTCCGCATTTGCTCGCCGTCGGCCATCTTGCCGCCTACCGCAACACCATGGCTTGCAGGTCGCGGCTGAGGCGGCTGAGACGCCGAGGTCCCTGGCGGGCAACCAGCACGTCGTCCTCGATCCGCACCCCGCCGACGCCAGGCAGGTAAATCCCCGGCTCGACCGTCACGACCATCCCGCAACGCAGTCGGGTGTCGCTGGTCCTGGCCAGGGAGGGAGCCTCGTGAACTTGCCGTCCCAGCCCATGGCCCAGACCGTGTACGAATTGCTTTCCGTACCCGCCGTCCTCGACCACCTGCCGGGCGGCCGCGTCAACCTTCTTGCAGGAGGCGCCGACTGACAGAGCGGCGATGCCCGCCTGCTGAGCTCGAAGGACGATCTCGTACAATTCCGCGATTTTCGGCGGAATTGTACCGGTGAACACCACTCGCGTCAAGTCGCTGCAATATCCGTCAACCATCGCGCCCCAGTCGATCAGCACCGCCTCGCCCTTTCGCACCACCCGGTCCCGCGGACGATAGTGAGGCTTGGAGCCGTTAGGCCCGGCCGCGATGATCGACTCGAACGAGGGCTTGTCCGCCCCCAACATCCTCATGCGGTATTCCAGTTCGGCGGCAATCTGGCGCTCGGTGCGCCCGATCAAGGCCTTGGCCCCCCCACCGGTAAGCTCCACGAACGCCTGCTCGGCCACCCGCAGCGCCCGCTCGATCGCGCGAACCTCCTGCTGGTCCTTGATCACGCGGAGTTGGTCGACCAGGTCGTCGCTCGCGCGCACCTTGGCCGCCCCCAGCGTCTGGCCCAGCGCGCCGTGCAGTCCGACGGTGACGTTGCCCTTCTGGACGCCCAGCCGGCGAACGCCTCGGCCCTTGAGGCACTCCTTGACCGCCGCCGCCAGGCCCGCCGGACGAACGAACACTTCCAGGCCCGGACACTCCAGCCGGGCCTGCTCGTCATAGCGACCGTCGGTGATCAGGATGGCGCTCCACTCTTCGCCCACCAGCAGCCAACTGTCGTGGCCCGTGAAGCCGCTGAGATAGCCCACATCCTCAACGCGCGTAACGAGCATAGCCTGGACCTTGTGCTTGCGGGCCAGCCTGATCAACCCCCGCCGCCGTTCGGCCGTGCGGGCGGACTGCGATTGCTTTGCCTTTGCCATGCAGACTCCCGATTGGATGCAAGTCGTTTATTAGAGGCTACGCAGAGCGGCAAGTCCACCTTTTCTTGAAGCTGAAATGGCCGAACTAGAACTTCTCCGCCTTCGCGGTAGTACGGACGAACCCGAATGGCAAACCACGGCCGCCGACGAAAGACCCGATTCCAGCCTCCAGGGCCTGGAACTCCTCGATGCATGCGCGTATCTGCCTGGCCCGGCGAAAGCTGGCCGCAACGTCATACCAGGTCACCGGATCGCAATTCTTGAATAGGAAGCCGGCCGCCAACGCGGCAAACCAACCAAGAGCGACCAACGGCAGGAGCATGAGCTGCGCGATCCCCGTCAACAGGTAGCGCCTATGCAGTCGCGACGCCATCTCCGTCACACGCTGAATGTTGAGCAGACGGTCAGTCGACTGGGGCGGGAGAAACTCGCCACTCGCTAGGTCCAGGCGAAAGCTGTGCAGACAAACCAAGTGGAGGTAGCGGGCGATAGGCCAGATCAACGGCAGCTTCGTTGAGAACCGAAAGGCACCACGGCGGGATTCAATCCGGACGCGCCCATGCCACGGCGGCATGTCTTGGAAAAACCCCGTGCCCAACAAGTCGATGTCGCCCCACGGGATGAACTGATGGGACAAGAGCCTCGTCCTGACGATGCCTTCCCGTGACAGGACGATCTTTTCGCTGCTAATTCGCCAGCCTCGAAGCAATCCACCCATCCCGATAGCCGTAAGCAAGGCCGCCACCCACCAGTCCGCGTCCCCGCGCAGCCAGACCGCCGTGACAGCGCTGGCTCCCAGGAGCACGACGGCCGATACGGCAATCCAGGCCCCTGCGGGCAAGAAACTGCGCAGGTAGAGCGGGACATTGCGACGCCCCGATCCCGTGACCCCACGCCGCCACGCCCTGTGCAAGCGGCTGTAACAGTCTCCGTCCTCGGCACCTCCCGGGATTCGCAGATCAAGATACCTTCCGCCGATGTTCAAGTGGACATACCTACCCTCGCTCGGCCTCATGCGGCAGATGTCCGTCCAGGAGACACTCTCTCTCATCCACAGCAACCGCCCCTGCAAGCCTTCCTCGGTGGCTTCAAACAAGGCAAACGACCAGACCATGCCATCGCGCAGGGTCTTCATGCATATCAGGCCCACCGGGAGCATGAGGAGCATTGCCTCAGGCTTCGGTTGCCCAACTTTCGTTGCGGTAGCGCCGACCCACAACACCGCGCCCAGGAAGAACAAGGCGCCTCCCGCAATTCCCATGGAAAAAAGGTGCGAGAAGAAATTGGCCGCTCGCAACTTTACAGTCTGATCGGCGGAATCACACATTGCACACCCACTCTCAACCGTAAACGTGCGCAAAGCCACCCTGCAGCAAGGGGCACCGCGAATTAGCACTGGCGCCAATTCGCCAGGCTCAGCCTTCCCGCCAGGTGTTACAGCCCTGCTGCGAAGAAGTCGCCCGCTGGAGCGGACCGCCGAATGTTCAATGGTTGAAGTGCCTGGTCCCGGTGAAGACCATGGCCAGGCCAAGCTCGTCGGCGCGAGCGATGACGTCGGCGTCCTTCTTGGCCCCGCCGGGCTCGATAACAGCGGTCGCACCGGCCTCGACGGCCCAGTCCAGGCTGTCGGGGAACGGGAAGAAGGCGTCGCTGGCCAGGGCGCAACCCTTGGTGTCCAGCGCGCCGCCCCCGGCATACTGCTGGGCGAGCATGTTGGCCAGGCGGGCCGAGTTGACGCGGCTCATCTGCCCCGCGCCGGCGCCCAGCAGCGTCTTGTCCTTGGCCAGGACGATCGCGTTGGACTTCACGTGTTTGGCCACCAGCCAGGCGAAGCGCAGGTCGTCCATCTCGCCGGCCGAGGGCTGGCGCTTCGAGACGACCTTCCAGTTCGACTCGTTGAGGGCCAGGAGATCGCGGTCCTGCACCAGCAGACCGCCGACGACGTACTTGAGGAACTTCTCGTGGTTGCGCCGCGCGCTGAACGGGCCGGTCTCCAGCAGGCGGACCTCGCCGCCCCAGCCCTCGCGGGCGCGGATGATCTCCAGGCTGCCCGGCTCGAACGACGGGGCGATGATGATCTCCGCGAAGAACCCGCCCGCGCCGGCCTGCTTGCCCCAACGCTTGTAGCTCTCCACGATCGCCTGCGCCAGCTCCGGGGTGACCGGGCGGTTGACCGCGACGATGCCGCCCATGGCCGCGTTCACGTCGGCCAGGTACGCTTTGCGATACGCCTCGACCAGGTCCTGATCGATCGCGCAGCCGGCGGGATTGGCGTGCTTGATGATGGCGATGGCGGGATCGGTGAAGTCCTTCACCAGTTCCAGCGCGCCGTTGGCATCGAAGTAGTTGTTGTAGGAGATCTCCTTGCCGCCCAGCAGCCTGGCCCGGCCCACACAGGCCTCGCCGCCGTCAGGCGCGACGTAGAAGGCCCCTTTCTGGTGCGGGTTCTCGCCGTAGCGAAGGTCGCCCACTTTGCGATAGCTGAAACTGATCCGCTCGGGGAACTCCTCGCCAAGCTGGCACGCGAGGTAGGCGGAGATGGCCGAGTCATACCCGCAGGTGGTGGCGAAGGCCTGGCGGGCCAGCTTCTGGCGCAGCCGCCCGTTGATCTGCCCGTCGTTGGCCCGCATCTGATCCAGGACGATGTTGTACTGGCTCTTGTCGGTCACGACGGTGACGAACTTGTGGTTCTTGGCCGCGGCCCGGACCATGGTGGGCCCGCCAATGTCGATCATCTCGACCGCGTCGGCGAGTGTGCAGCCTTCCTTGGCGATGGCCTGCTCAAAGGGATAGAGCCCCACGCAGACCAGGTCGATCAGTTCGAGATTGTGCTTGGCGATGTCGGCCTGGTGGGCGGGATCGTCCCGCAAGGCCAGGATCGCCCCGTGCACCTTGGGGTGCAGCGTGACGACTCGGTGGCCGAGCATCTCGGGGAACCCGGTCCATTCCTGGACATACCGCACCTTCAGGCCGGCCTTTTCCAGGGCCTTGGCCGTGCCGCCGGAGGAGATGATCTCCACGCCCATGTCCGCCAAGGCGCGGGCGAACTCCTCGATGCCCGTCTTGTCGAAAACGCTGATCAGTGCCCGACGAATCTTCACGCCGTCCATGGTAAAGCTCCTTTAGCCAGGAAACGTGCGCCCCGCCACCGCTCCACCAGGCCCAAAGGCCCTGGCGGCTCCTGCGCGACAGGTCGCGTTAGCTTTTCCCGCCTCGATTGGGCGGGCGACAGCGGCGCGGGCCAGACCGGACCTCGCGCCAGACCGTTAGATTGGCACGATCAGCTCACGTCGAGCCCACCGGCATCGGCGGCCGGCTTCTTCGGCGCCGCCTTGGGCGCCGGCTTCGCAGCGGGCTTGCTTGTGGGCGCCTCGGGCTGAATGAGCTGAGGAGCGTTGGGATAGACCTCTTCGATCTTGATCGCCGCCGCATCCGACGGACGGATCGAGAACAACCTGCCGCACCGCGTCGCCACGTACATCGTCGGGGCCGTCGTGTTGGGCAGGAAGAGGTCCAGACCCTGCATGGGCGTCGAACTGAGCGCGGTGCCCTGGATTTCGTCCTTGATGTACAGCGTGTGGTCCTTATCGAGCAGGAAGGCCTTGCCGCCCATCGTGGCCAGAACGAACAGCCCGCCGGGCTGCTTCCACCGCTGCTGTCCGTTGACCAGGTTCAGGGCGTACAGGCCGTCGCCCCGAACGCACTGGAAGACCGTCGCCTGCCCCACTTGCGGACTGTCGTACAGGTGACGGCGGAAGTAGACGGGGTCCCACAGCGGACGGCCCGTGACGGCGTCCAGGGCGTACAGGCGCCCGTTGTTGGCGGCGACGAAGCAGCCCCGCTCGTCCACGTGGAAGGGACGGGTGAAGTCGCCCTCGAGCTTGGCCGACCAGGCGTCCTGGCGCGTTCGCCCCACCCGAGCGACGCGGACGTTGCCCCTCCGGCTGACCGAGTAGACGCTGTGGTTGTACACCTGGACCGGGGCGCTGATCATGTCGTCGGCGGGGAACGTCCAGCTCTGCACCTCTTCGGCCAGGCTGACGGCGAAGGTCAGGCCCTTGGTGTCGGGAGCGAAGTAGTAGCCGCCCTCAAACGCGCCGCCGGAGGCCGCGGCGTAGGGCAGCTCGGCCCGCCGGACCTGCCGCCCGGTAGCCCGGTCCAACACGATCACGTGCGTCAACGAATTGAACATGACCGCGTTAAACGGCTTGAGCACGGGCAGCTTCTGGCCGACCATGTCGATGATGCTGGTGGGCTTGTCCGACATCATCACCTTGTCCGCGTGAATCGGACGGAAAACGGGATTGTCGCGGGGATCGATCTGGTAGGACCACCGCATGGCCAGCGAGCGGGCGTCACAGGCGATCAGGCGGTGATGGTCGGTCAGCAGATACAGGTGTTCGTCCAGCCGGTGCATGGAGAGGATGTCCTCCCCGTCGTCCAGCTTGACCTTGAAGTGCGCGTAATAGTGCAGCCCGGAGCGAGCCAGCACTTCCGGCTGGGGCACCCCGGCAAACTCGCCGCCCTGCTGCGGGCGACCGCAGCCGCCCAGCAACGCACCCAACGCCAACACCACCAACCAGCGTACCCAAACGTGCATGGCAGACTCCTAAACGGCAAGTCAAGACGGCGGCCTGAAGCCGGAGCTAAGGCTCCAGCGTCACGTATTCGCTCAGATCGACGCGGTGGTCCCGCTCGAACTCCCGCAGGCGTTCGATCCGCACCAGATCGTCGTTGATGCGGTTGGCCAGTTTGAAGATGAAAGGCCGGCCTTCCAGCCGGGCTCGCAGGTCCGCGACCATCTCGTCCCAACTCCCCTCGTACAACTCGTGCTTGAGGACCACCAGCATGCGTTCCTCGCCGCTGAGGCCTTGCACAAACTGCCGTACGATCTCGTCAGTCCGGGTCGAGGGGGTCGACACTCCGGCACCTCGTCCTGCAGGGTCCGATCACCTTCGCCGTCCGCGACTGCTGCGTACGGCGTCCGCGCCAGGTTCGTACTCTAAGGCCCGAATTTTGATTTTGCAATACTATTTCCCTGTCGTGCCTTGCGGCGAGCCATCACCGCGAGCGGCGACAAATGGACTCCCGTTTGGCCGTTTGGATGCCCGGCGCCGGGGGCGGGATTTCTTCTTGCCCCCGAAAGTGCACCGGGCGACAATGCCGCCAACTGCGAGGTGAATCATGATCCGATCGATCGTTGCCGCTGCGACCGTAACGCTGAGTCTGGCTGGCGGGCTGTGGGCTCAGGACGCCCCCACGGTCATGCCCCTGTGGGCTGACGGGGCCCCCGGAGCGACAGGCGACAAGGACGCGGACAAGCCCACGCTGACCCTCTGGCCCGCCCCGGCCGACAAGGCCACCGGCGCCGCCGTCGTCATCTGTCCCGGCGGCGGGTACGGCCATCTTGCCGTCGGCCACGAGGGCAAGGACGTCGCCGCATGGCTCAACAGCTTCGGCGTTTCGGGATACATGCTCAAATACCGCATCGCCCCCTACAAGCACCCCATCCCGCTGGGCGACGCGCAACGGGCTGTCCGCATCGTGCGGGCCAATGCTGAGAAGTGGAAGATCGATCCCGCCCGCATCGGCATCCTGGGCTTCTCCGCGGGCGGGCACCTGGCCTCGTCGGCGGCCACCCACTTCGACGCCGGCCAGGCCGACGCCGCCGACCCCATCGACCGCGCATCGTGCCGCCCGGACTTCGCCGTGTTCGTCTACCCGGTCATCACCATGGGCAGCTTCACCCACGGCGGGTCAAGGAACAACCTGCTGGGCAAGAACCCCGACCAGGCCCTGGTGGACCTGATGAGCAACGAGAAGCAGGTCACCGCCCAGACGCCGCCGACCTTCCTGGCCCACACGGGCGACGACCGGGCCGTTCCCGTCGAGAACAGCCTGGCGTTCTGGGCCGCCTGCCGCGCCGCCAAGGTGCCGGTCGAGTTGCACGTCTTCGAGTCCGGCCCGCACGGCTTCGGCCTGGGCAAGGCCGACAAGCCCTACGCCGCCTGGCCCAAGCTGTGCGAAGAGTGGATGCGCGGCCGCAAGCTGTTGGAGAAGAAATGACCGAGCCAATCGGCCGGCAGTTCATGCGTCTGACCCGGTACGCGGAGATGGGGCCCGGCGACGAAGCGTTGGGCAAGCCCCAGCCTCCTTTGGAGACCGCCCCGGCTGCGGGGGCGACCATCATCAAGCTGACCCCTCCGACCGCCCTTGGCATTCCGCCCGTCGAACTGCGCGATGCGATCGAGCAGCGGCGCAGCCTTCGCGACTTCCGCGATCAACCATTGGAGGAGGTGGAGCTGTCGTGGCTGCTGTGGGCTTGCCAGGGCGTGAGGATGGTCTCGTCCTTGGCCACCTTCCGCAACGTGCCGTCGGCCGGGGCCAGGCACGCCCTGGACACGTACCTGCTGGTCAACCGCGTTGAGGGCGTGACAGCCGGGCTCTATCGCTTCATCGCCGCGCGGCACGAGCTGGAACTGATCCGTCCGGACGAGGGCGGGGCGCACTCGCTCAAGGCCCGGTTCGCCCATGCCTGCCTCGGTCAGCACTTCATCGCGTCGGCTGGGGTCGTGCTGATCTGGGCTGCCGACGTCTACCGCATGGCCTGGCGCTACGGGCAACGCGGTTACCGCTACCTGCACCTGGACGCCGGGCACATCTGTCAGAACGCCGCCCTGGCAGCCGAGGCAATCGGTTGCGGGCTGTGCCCCGTGGCCGCCTTTGACGATGATCTGCTCAACGCCGCCCTGGGACTGGATGGCTGCGACCATCTGGCCTTGTACCTGGCGGCAGTGGGAAAGCGATAACAGCACCCGCACACCCTCCTGGTAATGGACATTCTGCAGCCAAGCGTCTACAATCCGCGTGGGATGAATGTCAGTCGTATCTTATTGAAACCTGTGGCCTTTGCGGCCGGCCTGCACGCTTCCCGCCAAACGCGGGCGTTTCTCGACGCGCACAGGCGGACCGAACAAGTCCAGGCGGACCTGCTGGGCCGGCTGGTCGCTGCCCACGCCGACACCGATTTCGGGCGCACGCACGGGTTCGCTTCCATCCGGGGATACGAGGACTTCGTCCGGGCCGTTCCAATCGCCTCGTACGAGACCTTCCGCCCGTACGTGGAACGGGTACTGGCCGGCGAGACGACCGCCCTGCTGCCTGCCGGCGTGCCCGTGCTCATGTTCAGCCAGACGTCCGGCACGACCGCTCAGCCCAAGCACATCCCCGTCACCGCCGCCTTCCTGGCGTCTATCCGAATGGGCTGGAACGTCTTCGGGCTCTTGGCGCTCCAGGACCACCCGGAAGCATGGCTGCGCCCCATCCTCCAGATTTCGTCGAGCATGCACGAGGCCACCAGTCCCACGGGCCTGCCCTGCGGGGCGATCAGCGGCCTGCTGGCGGCCACCCAGAAGAAGATCGTCCGCCGCATGTACTGCGTTCCGCAGGCGGTGGCGTCGATCGCCGATCCGGCCGCCAAGTATTACGCCACCGTTCGCTGCGGTGTGATGCATGACGTATCGTTTATCACGACGGCCAACCCGTCCAGCACAATCAAGATGATCGAGACCGGCCAAGCCCACGCCGAACGGCTGATCCGAGACGTGGCCGACGGGACGATCACGGCTCCGGGCGAGCTGGGCAGCGAGGCCGAGGCCGTCTTGCGTTTTCGCCCCGCGCCGGGGCTGGCTCGTCGCCTCCAGGCGGGCCTGGACCGTGACGGTCAGCTCCTGCCCCGTCACTTCTGGAACCTCGCGTTCGCGGCCAACTGGACCGGCGGAACGCTGCGCCTGTACCTGCGCCGTCTGCGGGAGTTGCTGGACGACCCGCCCATTCGCGACATTGGACTGTTGGCCAGCGAGGGACGTTTCTCCATCCCCCTGGTCGACAACACGCCGGCCGGCGTGGCCGAGATCCTGGGCAACTTCCTGGAGTTCATTCCCGCCGAGCATCGCGACGAGGACGACCCGCCTGCCCTCCGGGCTCACGAGGTGGAGGTCGGACGGGAGTACTTCCTGGTCTTCAGCAACTGGACGGGCCTGTTCCGCTACAATCTGGACGACCGCGTCCGCGTGGTGGAACGGCTCGGCGACAGTCCCGTATTCGAGTTCCTTTGCCGGGGCCAGCACACCGCCAGCATCACCGGCGAGAAGATCACCGAGCACCAGGTGGTCGAAGCCATGCACAGGGCCTGTCTCCGCGCCGCCGCCCGCGTCGACCGTTTTGTCTTGCAGGGCTGTTTCGCCGCCCAGCCCTACTATCAACTCCGCATGGAGATCGACGGTCGGGCCCACGCCCTGTGCAGCTCGCTGGACGAGGAACTGGCCGCCCTGAACCTGGAGTACGCGTCCAAGCGCAAGAGCGGGCGGCTGGGTCCCATTCAGCCCGTCCACCTGCCGGCAGGCAGCCTGGAACTACAGGAACGTCGGCAGATCCAATGCCGTCACGGCCGCGGCGAACAGTACAAGCACCAGTATCTGATGACCGACGTGCTGGACGAGCAAGGCTCCGCCCCGGACTGAAGACAAGACCCCCCGACGAACGGTCCTGCCATTCGCCGGGGGTCTGTACGTGGTGCGGTATGCTCTTTGGGTTCCGCCCGCTACTCGTTCTGCCGCACCGGCCTCACCCCGAGATCTTCTCCGAACTGCTGCATCAAGGCGACCGTCTCTTCCGCGCTGAGCCTTCCGTCGCCGTCGGTGTCGGCCTTGGCAATGCGGTCGCTCCAACTGGCTCGCATCCCTTCGACGACTTTCTCCCGCTCGGCCTGGTCGAGCCGCCCGTCCCGGTTCTGGTCGTATTTCAAGCCGAACTCGTCCATGTAGCGGATCAAGCCGGACGTGACCCTGGTCTGAAACTCCTTTCGCTCTTCCGGCGAAATCTTCCCGTCGCCGTCGTTGTCCATGTATCGCGGAGCCTGGCCCAGCAGTTTCAGGCCTGCCTCGCGCATCTGTTCGCCGGCCTGGCGGCGTTCCTCTTCGCTGATCTTTCCGTCGCCGTCGCGATCCATCATCCGGTCGCGAAGCTGCTGGCCGACGTTCATGATCTTCTTCCCGTACTCCTCGGCCTCGGCCAGTTCCTTCTCGTCCAGCCGCCCGTCGCCGTCGCCGTCGAAATCGCGCAGGCCCCACTGGAGGGCCGCAGCTTCCATGTTCGTGCGGGCCTGCTCGGCGAGGGCCTCGCGTTCGGACCCGACGATCCTGCCGTCACCGTCGGCATCGAACTTGCGGATGGTCTCCTCACGCCGGCGCTCCCGGGTCCGGTCGACTCGGGCCTGGCGCTCGGCGTCGCTCTCGCCGGGGCGGCGAGCGAACATGCCGCCTCCGCCTCGCCCCTCGCCCGACTCGCCGCCGCGCCCCTCTCGGCCCGCCGGCGCGTCCGGCGGGGGCTTGATGTCGTCGTAGCGGGTGATGGGTTCGCTCGGACCGAACGGCGCGGCCTCGGCGCGATGTTCCTGCTCGCGACGGGCCCGATACTCTTCGAGGGCGGCGCGGCGCTCGGTCTCATTCAGCTTGCCATCGCCGTCCTTGTCGTGACGCTTGATCATCTCGGCGCGGCGCTGTTCCCAATTGTCGGACCCCGGACCGGCATCGCGGCCGCTCGGGCCCGCAGCCAGACGCCTCTCCAGGCCCGGCACCTTGCCGGCGGCCAGGCTCTTGTTGGCCGCCTCGCGCTCCGCCCCGGTCAGACGCCCGTCCTTGTTCTCGTCGAACGCGTCGAGGACCAGGCGGCGGACCTCCCGGCGATAGGCGTCCACCTCGAACCAGTCCAGGGTCTTGTTGTTGTTCTTGTCGAACTGGATCATCCGCTCCCATTTGTCGAAAACGGCCGCCAGGCCCGCCCTACCCCGCGAGGCGGCGAACTCCTCCGCCGTCAGTTCGTTGTCCACCCCCGCGGCGGTAAAGAACAGGTTTCGTTGAGCGGTCGGGTCGTAGGGGTCCACCCGCCCGGCGCAGTGATCCACGGCGGCTGGCGCAGACGACTCCTGCGCCTGGCCCCGCAGCGCGCCAGCCGCAACGATCAGCAGCACAACCACGAGTTGCGTCCTTTTCATGTCTGCACTCCTCTGGCCCGGCCAATACGGTCCACCTCGTCTCCTGTAACCGCTGGGGCCTGCTCAAGAGTATACACGTCTGAAAGGGCGCCGGTTACATGTGATTTCCCGGGCCCTGCACCGGCAATGGGCTCACGCGTCTGTTCCGTCTCGACCGATTAGGATATTGCTGTCTGACCGCGCCGCGAAAAGGGGCCTCTCCGCGGTTGGCGGCAACAATATAGTTGTAGAGGCGGCGTTAAGCCGTGCAGCGGCCGGTGAGGGTAAACCGGAGGGCGCGTGGGCTGCGGATCTGTGACCGGAGACGTGCAAGTTCAGCCAATATAGCGACTTGCAGGATAGACATGAGTATTGCCGAAGAACTGTTGGATCGCGGAATGATCACGGCGGAGCAGTTCGCCGAGGCCATGACTCTACACAAGAGCGAGGGGCTTCGTGTGGACCGGGCCCTGGTGAAGCTTGGCTGCCTGAGCGAGGATGCCCTGCTTCGGATCATGAGCGAGCAGTTGTCCATCCCCATGGTCGACCTGAGCAAGGTGAGCGTCGACGTGGAGATTCTCAAGAACCTCCCGGCCAAGCTGGTCTACCGCAAGCGCCTTGTGCCGGTCAGCCAGCACAACGGCTCGCTCACCGTCGCCACCAGCGACCCCTTCGACCTCTACGCTTTCGACGAGCTTCGCCTTCTGACGGGACTTGAGATCCGCCCCGTGCTGGCCAGTGAGGATGACATCAGCAAGATCATCAAGGCCAACTACGGCGTCGGCGGCGACACCATCGACGAGATGATGATGTCCACCGACGACCTGGAAGTCATCAAGGACAGCAACGGGGACACCGAGGACCTCCTGGAGATGGCCCAGGAGGCCAGCGTCATCAAGCTGGTCAACGAGATCTTCCTGGAGGCCCTCAACGAGCGGGCCAGCGACATCCACATCGAGCCCTACGAGAAGGACCTCAAGATTCGCTACCGCATCGACGGCGTCCTCCATGATGCCTCGGTCCCCCCCCAGATCCGGCGATTCCAGGCCGCCATCATCAGCCGCATCAAGATCATGGCCTCCCTTAACATCGCCGAGAAACGCCTCCCCCAGGACGGGCGCATCAAGCTTCAGGCCGGCGGTCGCCAGATCGATATCCGCGTCAGCGTCATCCCGATGCTCTTCGGCGAGGGGATCGTGATGCGCTTGCTGGACAAGGCCAACGTCCTGTTCACCCTGCCGCAACTGGGCATGGACGAGACCACATTCGGCACGTTCAAGGAACTGATCGACCGCCCGCACGGTATCATCCTGGTCACCGGCCCGACCGGCAGCGGCAAGACCACCACCCTGTACGCCGCCCTCCAGGCGATCGTCAGCCCCGAGATCAAGGTTCTCACCGTCGAAGACCCCGTCGAGTACAACCTCGAGGGCGTCAATCAGATTCAGGTCCACCCGAAGATCAACATGACCTTCGCCGCCGGGCTGCGGGCCATCCTCCGCCACGACCCCGACGTGGTCATGATCGGCGAAATCCGCGATTCCGAAACCGCCGAGGCCGCCATCCAGGCCTCCCTTACCGGGCACCTGGTGTTATCCACCTTGCACACCAACGACGCCTGCTCGGCCGCCACCCGCCTGCTGGACATGGGCATCGAGCCGTTCCTGGTCTCCAGCACGCTGATGGCCGCCATGGCCCAGCGACTGGTGAGGACCATTTGCTCCGAGTGCAAGGAAGCCTACAAAGCCGACCGCGAGAACCTGCCCGCCGACTTCACGCCTCCCGACGACCTCAAGCTCTACCGCGGGGCCGGCTGCCGAAAATGTCGCGGCACCGGCTATCACGGACGAACGGGGGTCTACGAAATGATGCTGGTCAACGAGCCGATCCGCCAGCTCATCATGGCGCGCCGCACCGCCGGCGAGATCGTCCGGGAAGCCAGGAAGATCGGGCTGCGATTGCTGCGGGAGGACGGCTGGGACAAGGTTCGCCATGGGATTACCACCCCGGAAGAGGTTACGCGAAACACCAGCTTCGCGTAGCAGAGCGCCGGCGGTCTTGCGTTGGTAACTGGAAGTTGGCAGCCTGGAGCGGTAGACAACCTCCGCGAACCTGCCTTGCGGGCCAAGCAGCCTGTGGGGCGTGAGGGACGGTTGGATCGCTCGCATGGATTGGTTGACCCGCCTCTTGCCTTCGGCGGGCCCGAGGCCGCGAGGGGCCAAGAGACCGACGGACAGCGATCGACAGTCGAAGACCGAACATGAGTCGCTTCTACGAGTATGTCGCCCGGAACACGGCCGGGGAAGAAGTCGCCGGCACGATGCAGGCCGACAGCGAGGCGGCCGTTGCCCGCACGCTCAACGAGCGTCAACTCTTTCCGGTCCGCGTAAGCGAGCAGGCTGACGCCGGCCAGTCCACCCGGCGCCGCAGGGGCAAGATCGCTCTGCGCCATGTCGGGGCGTTCTATGGGCAACTCAGCGACCTGCTCCAGGCCGGCGTGCCCATGATGCGGGCCCTGGACACCCTAGTCCGCTCATCGGTCAACCCCGTGTTCACGCCGATCATGCAGAAGGTTCGCGATGAGGTGTCGGCGGGCAAGACGCTGGCCGACGCGATGGCGGAGCATCCCGAGGCCTTCACCTCGCTCCATACCGCCATGATCCGCGCCGGCGAGGCTGCGGGTTTCCTGGAAGACGTGCTGGCCAACCTGGCCCAGTTCATCGAGCGCGTGGACGACCTCCGCAGCCGTGTCCGCGGGGCCATGATCTACCCCATGATGCTCACGATTTTCGGGCTGGCGGCCATGGTGTTCATCCTCATTGTCCTGGTACCCCAGTTCAAGCCGGTCTTTAAGAACATGCCCCTGCCTCTGCCCACTCTGGCGCTGTTTGGCCTGAGCGACCTGCTGGTCCAGTACTGGCATGTGGCGGGCGCCATGGCGCTACTGGGCCTGCTGGGGCTGCAGTTCGCACTCTCCAGTTCCTGGGGCAAGCAAAAGTGGGAGCGATGGCGCCTCAAGCTGCCCCTGCTGGGCCGCGTGACCACCATGGTCAGCATCACCCGGTTCTGCCGCATCCTGGGCACCATGCTGGCCAACGGTGTGCCCATCATCCAGGCCCTGAACATCTCCAAGGACGCCACCGGCTGCACGGTCCTGGCCGGCCATATCGAAAAGGCCACCGACAACGTCCGCGCGGGCGAACCCCTGGCCCATCCGCTCAAAGAGAGCGGACTCTTCCCAGCCGAGATCATCGAGATGATCGCCGTCGCCGAGGAGTCCAACCAACTCGACAAGGTTCTTGTCCAGATCGCCGATACCGTTGAACGCAGGACCAACCGCCAGGTAGACGTGGCCGTCCGCCTGGTCGAACCGCTCATCCTGGCCCTGATCGCAGGGGCCATCGGGTTCATGGCCGTCGGGCTTTATTACCCGATCTTCAACATGGCCAAGACGTTGCGCTAGCCGCCCAGGGGCGAGAGAGGGTTTCGATGGAATTTCACGCCGACGCGCCAAGCAATTCGCCGCAGCAGCGTTAACCATATAACAGAAGTTGGGCGGCACCGAGGCCGCCGGACGCGAGACAGGAGAAAGGAACACAATGATTGCGTCGCGAACAACTGGAAGAGGCTTTACGCTGGTCGAGGTGCTGCTGGTCATCGTGATCATTGCCATGCTGGCTGGCGTGGCGATCGTGGCCTTCCCGGGCATTCTCAGCGGGGCCAAGGAAGATACCACGCGCCAGAAGCTCAAGGCCGTCGCCAACGTCCTGGACACGTACAACCTCCACATGGGGCACTACCCCACCGAAGAAGAGGGCGGTCTCAAGGCGCTGACGGTCAAGCCCGAGGTGGATGAGAAAGCCGCCGAGAAGTGGCGGGGGCCTTATCTTACCGAAGACCCCGTGGACGCCTGGGGCAATGAGTTCGTCTACATGCCCACGGCCCCCGAGACCTCCGGAGAGAAGACCGGCCCGGCCTACACCCTTTTCTCCAAGGGCCCCGACGGGCAGGAAAACACCGAGGATGATGTGTCGGCCCAACCCAAGAGCGAAGACTACGAGAAGTAGCCTCGCAACGGCTGGCAATAGACAGGAGCGGCGCCGGACGCGTCTGCAGGCTTCGGCGCCGTCTCTTTGCGCTGCGCACCGGGGCCGAGGCGGCTTCACGCTCATAGAGACCTTCGTCACCCTTGTCCTGCTGAGCCTGCTGGGCGGACTGGTTATCGTCAACTTCCATTCCTGGCGGCGGGGCTACAACCTGGAGGAAGGCGCCCTCCAGGTGGAGACGCTTCTGCGCCTGACGCGAGCCGAGGCTGCACGCGTGGGCCTTCGCTTCCGCCTGCAGGCCGACGAGGAGACCGGCACACTCCAGGTCCTCTACGAGCCCAAGCCTCTGGAAGAACCCGGGACCTTCGTCCCCTATCGCGACGCTTCGTGGGTCACCTACACCCCCGAGGCGATGGTCCTCGTCAAACGTATCCGCCTGAGCGGCCCGGCGGCCTTCCGCACCATGAGTATTCAGCAGATCGAGGGCGGCGAGCAGAGCGAGTTCGAGCCGATCACGCTCTACCCCGACGGCTCGTGTGACTCGGCCCTGATTGAGTTGGCCGACACGGAAGAACTCGAAGACGATCCGACACAAGCCCATCGCGCCTTGCTGATCCTGGACGGCGTGCACTGCGTGATCAATCCGCATTACATCACGCCGTCCCAATACGAAGAGTACAAGACGACCCCGTTCAACCCGGAGAATCCCAAGGCGGTCATCCCCCCGCCCCCAGAGGAAGAGGGCGAGGACCCGTACGCCCCGCCGCCGGAACCGCCCCCGCCGGGCAAGATCATCAACAAACCCTCCGGCAACGGAAAGAACCCCAGCCTCATGGGGTAGTCGCAGGCATGCCGCACTCCCTGGACCGCAGACCCATGCAGCAACCGGCAAGAAAGGAATCGCACAAGTCCGATGGCTCCCCTGGCTGACAGCTTCGGTGCCTGGTCGGCGAGTCGGCGCGGCGGCATCCTGTTGGAGGTCGTCCTGGCGATGGTGCTGTTCTTCTCGGCCGGGGCGGTCATTCTGGCCGGGCTGGGCAGCGCCGTGCGCGGCATGGAGCAGCTTCGCCTGGACGCCCAGGCGGCCGACCTGGCTGTCACGCTGCTTTCGCGCCTGCAGATCGGCGACCTGGAACTGACCGACGCCGGGCCCACCGAGTTCGAACCCATTGAGGGCCCCGAGCAGGAACTGGAAGGCTGGACGTGGCAGGTGATCACCACCGAGATGCAGGACACCATCGATGCCGGCGGGCCCACGGGCAAACTCGTCCAGGTGATCGTGAAGAACGAACAGAAAGGATACTCCTACCGCCTTTCGCAGTGGTTGGCCACCGATGAGTCGGGCCAGGTGGTGACCGCCGCGACCCAACCCGCCGCCAGCGCCAGCGAGGAGGACCTGCCATGAAGCGGGGCGGCTTCACACTCTTCGAGGCCCTGTTGGCCATTGGATTGTCCATCGGCATCGTCGGCGGGACGATGGCCCTGTACCAGCAGGCCGTCATGATCCGCCAACGCATCAGCGAGGACCTCGAGGTCCTGACGGCCGAGCGGATCATCATGGACCGCATGACGCAAGAGATGCGTGCCGCGATCGTCTACCCGTTCCTTGGCTTTGGCCTGGAAGGCCAGGCCGACAGCATCACGTTCATGACCGCGACCGTCCCGGGCCCGGCTGCCTGGGCGGTTCGATCAGGATCCGAAGACCCCGTCCCACCGGAGACGGACCTGCAACTGGTGACGTATCGCATGCGAACGTACGAGGATGACTACGGCATGCTCCAGGTCGCGGGGATCGAGCGAAGCTGCCAGCGGATCCTGTCCTCCCCCACCGCCCAGGAAGGGGCCGACGTGTCCACCGTCCTGCTGACCCCCTACATTCAGCACATGCAGTTCGCCTTCTTTGACGGATCAGGCTGGACCAACATCTGGCAGGACAAGGGGCTCCCCCTGGCCGTCGAGGTGACGATGGGTTTCCCGCCCCTGCCCGAAGAGGTCGAGGCCCAGGATTATCCCTACCCGGTCTTTCGGCGCATGATCTACCTGCCCGGCGCGACCACCTCGCTCCAGGGCCCGCTCATCCGCGGGCTGGGCGGACGGAGAGGAGGGGGACGATGATGATTGCTGATTACGGATCGCGGATTGCCGATTGCAGACGATTGACGATTGTCGATTGTCGATTCTCGACTCGTCCTCGGTGTCCCAGCGTCCAGTCGCGAGTTGGGAATCGAAGATCGCATACGGAGAATTCCGCAGTCCGTGATCCGCAGTCCGCAATGGCGAAGGGCACGATCCTGGTGGCGGTGCTCGTCGTGACGGCCCTGGCGTCGATGGTGGCGGTGACGGCAATGTACCGCATGCACAGCGAAAGCGCCGCTTGCGCCGCCAGCACCCTCAACGAGCAGGCGCACGCCGCGGCCATGAGCGGCATCGCCCGCGTGACCGCACTGCTGCGCGTCGTTCGCGAGAGCGGGATCGATCTGTACGACAACCCCGGCCTGCTTCGCACCCAACTCGTCTGCGACGACGGCATTAACAAGTGGTACTTCACCATCTACGCGGGGGTTGACGCCCCGGGCTTCGGCGGCTCGACATTCGACTCCGCCGGGGACGCCAAGGTCCGCTACGGCGTGATCGACGAGGCCGCCAAGATCAACATCAACTTCGCCACGCCCGAGTCGCTGCTGGCCCTGCCCGGCATGAACGAGGAACTGGCCGACTGCCTTGTCGACTTCCGCGACCGCGACAACGAACCCCTGCCTAACGGCGCCGAGCAGGAATACTACGACCAACTCCCCCGTCCTTACAAAGCCAAGAACGGGTTCTTCTTCACCCTGGAAGAGACGCTGCTGGTCAAGGGCTTCAACGGATCGATCCTGTACGGCGAAGACGCCAACCTCAACGGGATGCTCGAGCCGAACGAGGACGACGGGGACGCGACCTTCCCGGCCGACGACTCGGACGGGCAACTCAATCCCGGCCTGCGCGGGCTGGCCACCACGCTGACCTACGAACCCGACGTCGACAACGAGGGCCAGGCCCGCACCAACCTCAATACGGCCGTCCGCTCCGTCGAGGGCCTCGACCCGCGCACAACGGCGTTCATCCAGGCGTACCTGGCCGACAAGAACGTCTTCACGCATCCGAGTCAACTGCTGAACATGGAGTACCGTCTGAAAGCGGACCAGCCGACCAAGGCCGGCCAAACGGGCCGAAAGGCCGGCGAGGTCATCTACTCCTACGTAGACGCCTCGACGCTGCCGCTGGTGCTGGATCGCCTGACAACCAATCCTTCCAAGATGCCCCTTTTCGGGCTGCTCAACGTGAACAGCGCACCGGCGGGCGCGCTAGCCGCCGTGCCGGGCATGGACGCCGACCTGGCGCGGCGGATCGTGGACGCTCGGGCTTCCATCGCCCCCGAAGCCCGCGCCACGACGGCGTGGCTGTTCACCGAGGGACTGATGGATGCCGATCGCTTCAAGCAGGTCGCCCCCCGGCTGACCGCACGCACCTTCCAGTACCGCGTCCAATGCGTGGGCTTCGGCTGGCCTTGCGGGCGGTATCGGGTCATCGAGGCCGTGGTGGACCTGGCCGGCGGGACGCCGAGACTGCTGTACATGCGCGACCTGACGCGCATGGGAGTCCCCCTGCCGCTGAACGTGGACTCGGGCGAAGGATGATCGCGGATGCAGGAGACACAAGCGAAGAAAGGCCCGGCGCAGCAGGCGGCGGAGCGACGCAGTTCAGATGGCACATGGGAGCCCTTGCTGCTTTGCGGAACCGCCCCGAGGCGATTGTGTCTCTTTGAGGCCCTAAGACGTCGAATTTCCTTCCCGGTCCTGCGTTTAACTTGAACAGGATGCGCATGGACGCTGGAGATCGAGAATGTCGGTTCTGTCGGGCGTGAAAAAGCTGGTGTCCGGTTTGCCGAGGCGGTTCACCGCGGTGGACTTCGACTCGCGCCAGATGCGCATCGTCCACGCCGAGCACGTGGGTGGGCGCATGCGGGTGCTCAAGCTGCATCAACTGGCCATGCCGCCGGAAACGGACCTGTCCAACGCCCAGTTGGTCGGACAGGTCCTGGGCAAGGGCATCCGCGATCTGGGGCTGTCCGGAACGGGCGTGCTGATGAATGTGCCCCGCGGACAGGCGGTGCTCAAGCCCCTCACGCTCCCCGCGCAGACTCCGCGACAGGAACTGCCAGCCATGGTCCAGTTCCAGATGGAGAAGGAACTCCCCTTCCGCCCCGAGGAAGCGGTTATCGACTTCACCATGGCTGAGCATTTCGACGCGGTCGCCAGCGCCGAACTCAGCGCCGCCGGCGCGGGCGTCAGCCTGTTGGTGTCGGCGGTGCGCCTGCCTGTCGTCGACTACTATCGCCGCGTCGCCGAAGCCGCGGGAGTCAAGCTCGCTCGCCTGGGGCTGAGACCCTACGCCAGCATTCAGTGCGTCGATGCCTGCACCCTGCGGGCGGAGAGCGAGACGGTCGCCATCGTCCACGTCACCCCGGACGAGACGGAGATCAACGTCCTCCTGGGCGGGGGCCTGACGTTCAGCCGCTCGGCCGTCGTCACCGTCCTGCCCCCCAAGACCGGCAGCGACCCGGCGGTCAAGGAGACCGTAGACGCTCTGGCCACCGAGGTCGCCCGGAGCCTCCAGAGCTACCAGGCTGTCCAGGGCGGCAAGAAGGTCGACGCCATCCTCGTCGCCGGCGGGACGGGCATCGAGTCGCGGCTGGCCAGCCACCTGGCGCAGCGCCTGCTGACCAAGTGCGAGATATTCCACCCCGGCCCGGCCCTCGGCGTGCACAGCGATGCGCCGGAGACCTCCGCCTTCATTGCGGCCCTTGGGCTGGCCGTCGGGCACTGCAGCAAGATCCTGCCTTTCGACTTCCTCGCCCCCAAGCGCCCCGTGGTCCGGCGCGATCTCAAGAAGATCCGCCGCATCGCCGCCCTGGCGATGGCCGGCGTTGTCCTCCTGGGCGCCGGCATCGCCTTCACCGCTCACCTCCAGGCCAAGCGGACCGTCCTGCAGAACCTTCGCAACAAGGTTGCCTCCGCACAGAAGGAGAACAAGGACGTCAAGGCCCTGCAGAAGCGGGTGAAGGCTTTCGACACGTGGCTGTCCGACAGCCGCAACTGGCTCGATCACTGGACCTATCTCAGTTGTCTCTTCCCGCCCTGCCAAGACGCTTATATCTCCGACTTCCGCGTCAACCGCAGCGATGGCTCGATCAGCTTCATCGTCAAGGCCCGTGAGGCCGAAATCATCACCGACCTCGGAAAACGCCTCACCGAAGCCGGCTACGAGTTCCGCGCCGGGCGCGAGACCGCCACCGAGCAGGACCGTTACGGGTACCTCCACGCCGCCGACATGAAGGTGATCCTCCCGCCGAACCTGGAGATGAACCTGGCCAACATGGAGAAGCCCAAGCGCCCGGTCGACGACTCTTCCCTGGAGGACTTTCTCCGGCCCGGCTACAAGCCTGTGGGTTCGCCGAACCTGCGTCCGCCTGAAGGCTCCCCCCCCTCCGCCTCCGGCCCGGCGCCCTCGTCGTTGCCATCGTCACCGGAAGCGCCCGAGGCGCCCGCAGCTCCGACGGCGGCATCGCCTCCTCCTCAGCCCGCCGACGGATACATCGGAACCGACGGCAAGACCTACACGGGCCGGCTCGCCGTCGACCGCAAGCAGCACGAGAAGACGACGGAGCTGTATTGGCAGAAGAAGGTGCGAGACCGCGAGAGAGAGAGCCAGCGAGAGGTCGAGAAGAAACGCGAGTTGGAGAAGGCGCGCGAGCGGGAACGCGAACGACGCTCCAGCCGCCGGGGGGACGGCAATGAATAAGCGCGAGAAGACGATGGCTGGCCTGACCGCCGCCATGGCGGGGATCTTCCTGGGTTTCCTGACGATCAACGGCTTCGTGCTCAAACCGCTGCAGAAGATGGATGTCGACGCCCAGAAGCTCAGCGGGCAACTGGCGAGCTTGCAGCGAGAGAATGCAGCCCGCAAGAGCCTCGAGCCGCGTCTCAAGGAGTTGGTGTCGCGCTGCTTCGGCGGCGACGAACTCAAGGCGGGCGAGGAACTGCGGGCCCGGCTGGTGACGCTGATGGACCAGGCGGGGCTGTCCACCGAGAAGCGTCTGCTGAACCCGGTCACCGGACAGTCGGTCAGTGGCGCGTACAAGGAGATCGGACGGCGGGTACAGGTCAGCGGGAAGCTCGGCAACGCCGTCGACTTCCTCTATTTGCTCAATGCAGAGCCGCACCTGCACCGCCTGGACTCGCTCAGCCTCACACCCGCCCAGGGAGGCACCGTGGAGTTGAACCTGACCTACTCCACGCTCGTGCCAGCGGAGGGCTTGCCAGCCTCCAAGGACATCAAGCCGCTTCCCACGCAGCCCGCGCCCAACCTGCGAGAAGGCGAGCGGACACTGTACGATCCGATCGCGTCGCGAGATCTTCTGCGCCCGTACATCAAGCGCCCCCCGCCGCCTCCCCCGGTGCCGCAGCCCGTGCCCGCTGTTGCACGCCGCCATGATCCGCCCCCACCGCCTCCCCCGCCGCCAAAGACCAGCAGCGAGGGACGCTATCGCCTGGTCCTCATGCCGATGGCGCCGGGAGAGCCGTTCTCCGTGCTGGACCAGAGCACGCGCCAGACCTACTCCTACAACATCGGGCAGTTCCTGGGCGGCGGAAAGGTCGTCATGGTCGACTTCCGCCCCTGTCCCCTCCCGGACGACCCCGACACGATCTCGCCCAGCAGGCTCATTCTCCAGATCGGCGACGCCTACTGGGCCGTCGAGTATGGACAGACCCTCTCGGCCAAGCGACAATTGCGGAAGGATGAATTGCCTCCTGAATTGTCTGGCGCCGCAGCAGCGCCGGCCAGTCAACCGGCCTCGCCAGCCTCCTGAGCCGGAGGCAGAGCAAGGTCTTACAACCGATGCATCAACGCGCACCGCCCCCGGAGAGGGTGCGTGCCCCAGGAGGGGCCACTGCAAGCTCCCCAGGTCGCAGTCCAAGCCCCTGTATCCTGTGGGACAGTTGGCCCCAAACGCGGTGCAAAATGCGGCAGTCCGGGCGTATGATCGCCTGGTTCCTGCGTTAGACATGAGATGAACGAACTCAAGCCTTCTTGCGTGTGTAAGGCTTCAGGAGATCAGACGATGCGAACTAACTGGATACTGGCTTTCGCGGTTATCTCCGCCCTTGCCGTGGCCCTGACTGCCCAGACGACCAAACCGTCGCCGCAGCCGGCCACCCAGCCAGCCGCCGCACCGACCACCCAGCCCGCCGTCGCTGCCGCGCCGACCACCAAGCCGGCCGTTGCCGCTGCGCCGACTACCCAGCCCGCCGTCGCTGCCGCACCGACCACCAAGCCGGCCGTTGTCGCTGCGCCGACTACCCAGCCCGCCGTCGCTGCCGCACCGACCACCAAGCCGGCCGTTGCCGCTGCGCCGACCACCCAGCCCGCCGTCGCTGCCGCACCGACCACCAAGCCGGCCGTTGCCGCTGCGCCGACCACCAAGCCCGCCGTCGCTGCCGCGCCGACCACCAAGCCGGCCGTTGCCGCTGCGCCGACCACCCAGCCCGCCGTCGCTGCCGCGCCGACTGTGAGACCGGCCGGGACGTACAGTAAGGACTCACCCAAGATCTTCCTCTTCCAGTTTAGCGGCTGTCCGTATCATGAGGTGATTCGCAAGTTCGCCCAGGCCTGTAAGAAACCGTTGTTGGGGGAAGTCGAGATTCCGGGCAGTCTCACGTTCTTCGACAGCGAACCTTACTGCTACGAAGAAGCCCTGGACACCCTCAACATCCTCTTGAACATGCGGGGCTTCGCCCTGATCGAGTTCAAGCGGTATCTCCGCGTGGTGCAGGTAACCGAACTGGCCAACAACGCGAGCATCCTCCGCGGACTGGACCAGGTCGGGGACATCCGGAACGAGCAGGTCGTCACCGTCTTGCTTCCGGTGGAGAATCTCGATCCGGAGGCCGCCTCCAAAGCCATCGTCCGCATGGTGTCTTCGTACGGCTCGATCACTCCCATGCCTCGAGGCAAGGGTGTTCTCATCACCGACCGTCTGTCCAGCGTTCGCCGCATTCAGGACATGATCCAGATGCTGGACGCCGAGCGGGCGACCGCCAGCGACATCAAGACCATCCAGATCAAGAAGGCTTCGGCCAAGTCCGTCGCTTCGGTCATCAATCAGGTCCTGGGCGGTCCGTCTTCCAGCCCCGAACGCAGGTCGTCATCGGCTCCGCCGGCCTCTTCGGGTGACAGCGTGTCAGCCTACAGCGATGACCGCACCAATCTCCTGTTCCTGCGCGGTGTGGGCGCCAAGCTGCAACTGGCCGAGCAACTCGTGGAGAAGTTGGACAGCGAAGCGACCAGCGATGTCAGCGACATGCGCCTGATCGAGTTGAAGAACGCCCGCGCCGAGGACGTAGCCAAGACCATCAGCGAAGTCATGCCCCGCGACCAGATCCAGGTGGCGGGCCCGCCCAGCAGCGACTCCAGCCGACGCCACTATCCCGTCACCGTGGCCAAGGGCAAGGTCGTCGCCGAGCCGGAGACCAACCGCCTGATCGTCTCCGCTCCGCTGGACGTGATGGTCAAGATCGAGGAACTGATCAAGAAGCTCGACGTGGCCAGCGACACCAGCGGCGGGGTCAAGGTCCTGCGTCTCAAGACCGCCGACGCCGCCCAGCTTGCCCCTATTGTCTCGGCCGCGGTGGCCAAGCAAACCCTCGCCGCTGGCGGGGCGAGAAGGGGAATGGTCACTGTCACCGCAGACAGCCGCACGAATTCTCTGGTGATCGTGGGCCCGGCCGGCGACATCCAGGCAGCCGAGAAGCTCGTCGCCGAACTCGACCGCCCGCTGGACAAGGAAGAGGAACGCCAGATCCGCATCATCCAGTTACCCTCGGGCAACGCCGAGAAGCTGGCCAGTGCCATCTCCCGCGTGCTGGACAGCTCCCCGTCTTCGCATTACGGCTCCAGCCGCTATGGGTCGTCCTCGTCCCGCTCCCAGACCAGCCGCCCGCGTATCGAGGCCGACTCCGGCACCAACAGTCTGCTGATCTCGGCTGCCCCAAGCGACTGGCCGCAGATCGAATCCATCCTGAAGCAGATCATTCCGCCCCCACCGCCTGACCAGCCCGCGGCCGCCACGCCGCTGGCCTTGACGACTCCGGTGCTGCGCCACGTGCCGCTCAAGTTCGCCAAGGCGGAGGATCTCGCCACCACGCTGCTGTCCGTGTTCGGCACGCGCCGGCGCAGCGAGGCCGTTTCCATCATCATCACCCCGTCGGCCCGCACCAACAGTCTGCTCATCTCGGCCGCCGAACCCGACCAGATCGCCATGGGGGAGTTGATCAAGACTCTCGACGTCGACTCCAGCGAGAAGCTCGACCCGGTCCGCATCGTCGAACTGAAGGTGGCTGACGCCGCCAAGGTCGCCGACGCCATCCAGGCCGTCCTGCCCCCGCGCCCCGTCGGGCGACGCGGCGAGACCCACCAGGTCACCATCCACGCCGACACCGCCACCAACACCCTCTTTATCCGCGCCGGCGAGGCCGAGCAGAAGCTCATCGACGAGGTTATAGCCCGGATGGACAAGGGCGCAATCGACCCCACCATTGTCCGCGAGACGCGAATCATCGCCCTCAAGTTCGTCCCTGCCAGCCAGATGGCGGCCAGTGTCCAGCAGTTCTTCCAGTCGGCCGGCGGCTCGCCCTCCAGCCCATACGGCTCGTCGTATTATCGCCGCCGGAGCTACTCCTCCGCCTCCGGAGAAAAGGCCTTCGATTCGCTGGTCGTCGCCGCCGCACCGGGAGACCAGGCCCTCATCGTGGAAGGACCCAAGAAGAAGGTCGACGAGGTCGCCGCCTTCGTCGCCAAACTCGACACCCAGGACACCGGCCAGGCGACAATTGTCCGCGTCTATACCCTCAAGGAAGCCGACGCCGGCGAAATCTCCCGGACCCTGTCGGCCACTTTCTCCAAGAAGTGGCAGGACCAGAAGCGACGCGATCCGAAGCTGGCCGACCCCGAGCCGTCGTTTGAAATCAACGCCGGCGCCAACCAGCTCATCATCGCCGCCACCGAGAAGCAGCTTACCGAGATAGACGCGTTGATCGCCCAACTCGAGAAGGCCCCGGCTGTGACCAGCCAGACCAAGACCTTCCCCCTCAAGCACGCCAAGGCCGAGGAACTGGTCAACGTCCTCCAGACGATGCTGACCTCAGGCGCTCCCAGCCCCTACAGCGGCTATGCGTACAGTCGGCGATCCAGAAGCGTCGAGGGCGAGTTGAAGATCGCCGCCATCGCCGCCTCCAATTCGCTGGTCATCCAGGGCCCGCCAGCCAAGATGGCCAAGGCCGAGCAACTCATCGCCTCCTTCGACACGCCCCAGGCGGGCGAGTCCTCGCTGATCAGCATCGTGCCGCTCAAGGCCGCCTCCGCCTCCCAACTCGCGGTCACCCTCAAGAACATGCTGCCTCCCCAGAGTCGAGAGCGAGAAAGCGAGTTGGTCATTCAGGCGGACACGGCGAGCAACTCCCTGCTCATCCGCGCCAGCGCCACGCAGCGAAAGATCATCGACGAACTGATCCCCAAGCTCGACGTCGAGTTGGCCGAAGGCACCCGCGAGATGCGGGTCGTGCCCGTAATGTTCGTCTCGGCCTCTCAGATCGCCCAGACCGTGTCGCAGGTCTTCCGCGGCCAGAACGGGACATCTTCGTCGTCTTCCTCCTATCGACGATCGTACTATCGGTCGTACGACGCCCCGCAGGCGGGTCCGGGCAGCGACGAGATTCTTATCACGCCCGCCCCCAACGACCGCAGCATCGTCATCGAAGCCCCCAAGAAGAAGATCGAGCCGATTGTTCAGCTCATCGCAACCCTTGACGTTGCCGAAGGCACCGCCAAGGCCAACCAGATCCGCACCTACCAGCTCAAGAACGCCAACGCAGCCGAAGTTTCCCGCGTTCTTTCGGGCATGTACACCCAGCGAACCAGCGGATACGGCGAGGCCCCTTCCGCGCGAGGCGGCTCGGGCCCGACCGCCACCCCGCCCAAGTTCGACCACGACACCGCGACCAATCAGCTCGTCGTCTCGGCCAGCGACGAACAGTTCGTCGAGATCGACGCACTGATCAAGAAGCTGGAAGAGGCGCCCCAACTGGCCACCCAGACCAAGACCTTCCCGCTCAAGCACGTGCGGGCGAGCGAGGTCCTGCCGGTGCTGACCAACCTGCTGAGCGAAACGCCCGCCTCCACCCCCGAGGGCTACGCGGGCTACTCGCCCTACTCCTCCCGTCGGCGCTACGGAGCGTCTGCGTCGTCGGAGCTTCGCCTGGCCGCCCTCCCCGGCGCCAATAGCATCGTCGCCCAGGGCCCGCCGCCCAAGATGCTCAAGGTCGAGCAACTCATCGCTTCCTTCGACACGCCCCAGGCGGGCGAGTCCTCGCTGATCACGATGGTGCCGCTGAAGAACGCCTCGGCCGCCAAACTCGCCGAGACCCTCAAGTCCATGCTGCCCGCCGCCTCGCGAGACAAGCCAAGCGAACTGGTCGTCCAGGCCGACACCGCGACCAACTCTCTGCTCATCCGCGCCGACGGCACCCAGCGGAAGATGCTCGACGAGTTGATCCTCAAACTCGACGTCGAGGTCGTCCAGACCGCCCGCGAAATGCGGGTCGTTCCGGTGCAGTTCGTCTCCGCCGCCCAGATCGCCCAGACCGTCTCCCAAGTCTTCCTGAAACAGGACGCTTCGTCGTCCTCCTACCGGCGATCCTCGTACTACTACCGCTCGTATTACCGCTCCTACGACGAGCCCGAAGAACCCACCCGCACCGGCGCGGATGCCGACAAGATCGTCGTGACGGCCTCCCCCAACGACCGCTCCGTCATCGTCGAGGCCCCCAAGCTGAAGATCGAGCCTGTCGTTCAGCTCATCACGACCCTGGACGTGCCCGAGGGCACGGCCAAGCCCCAGCAGATCCGCACCTACCAGCTCAAGAACGCCAACGCAGCTGAAACCGCCCGCATCCTGAGCAATATGTACGCCCAGCGTCAGAACGGCAGCGTCAGCAGCTACGGCGAGGAAGGCAGTCCAAGCCGGACCGCCAAGTCGAAGATCCCCGCGCCGAAGTTCGACCACGACGCCGGATCCAATCAGCTTGTCATCTCGGCCAACGACGAGCAGTTCGTCGAAATCGAAGCCCTGATCAAGACGCTGGATGAGACGCCCCAACTGGCCACGCAGACCAAGACGTTCCCGCTCAAGCACGCCAGGGCCAGCGAGATCGTCCCGCTGCTGACCAGCCTGTTGAGCGACACGCCCTCGTCCCCGGCGGTCGGCAGCTACTCGCGGTATTCATCGCGAAGTCGCTACGGCGCGTCGGCGACCGCCGGAGAGGTCCACGTCGCCACCCTGCCCGGGACCAACTCTGTGATTGTGCAGGGCCCGCCGGCCAAACTCACCCAGGCCGAGCAGTTGATCTCCACGTTCGACACGCCCGAAGCGGGCGGCTCGTCGCTGGTGACGGTGATCCCGCTCAAGAACGCCTCGGCCGTCACGCTCGCCGAGACGTTGCGGAGCATGCTGCCCCCGCCCGTGCGGGGAAGGCCCGAGGAGATCGTCATCCAGGCCGACAGCCTGACCAACTCGCTGTTGGTCCGAGCTCCCGAAGACCAGCGCAAGACTATCGACGACCTCATCGCCAAGCTCGACGGCGGCCTGGCCGATAATGCCCAGACCCGCGAGATGCGGATCATCCCGGTCAAGCACCTGTCGGCCGCCCAACTCGCAGAGACCGTCAGCGTCATGTACCAGCAACTCCGCGAGGCCCGGCGCGGGCTCCGCGCCCGTCCCGTTGACCCGGGCGAGCAGGTCGTCATCACCCCCTCTCCCAATGACCGCTCGATCGTCGTCGAAGCCCCCAAGAAGAAGGTAGAGGAGATCGCCAAGCTGGTGGCCGATCTGGACACCGAGGAGAACAGCTTCCAGATCCTCGTGCGGACCTACCAGCTCAAGACCGCCAGTGCATCGGAGCTGGCCCGTTCCCTGACCAACATCTTCGCCGCCAAAGTCGCCGGCTCCGCCTCGCCCGGCCGGCGCCCCGGCGCCGTGCCCAATCGCGCCGGTCCGCAGCCCACCTTCGACGTCGACGCCGCCAGCAACCAACTCCTGGTCGCCGCCACGTCTGAACAACTCATCGAGATCGAGCAGCTCATCCAGAAGATGGACAATCCGGAGGTGCAGGCCGTCCAGACCCGCATCTTCCCCATCCAGCACGCCAAGGCCGACGAGCTGGTCACTCTCCTTCAGACGATGCTGAATGAGAATCCCCCCTCGGCCGCCTACGGCAGCTCGGCGTACTACTCGCGACGCTACCGCCCGACCGGGTCGTCCAGTGGAGACGACATCCGCATTTCCACGCTGCCCGGCACGAACAGCATTGTCGTCCAGGGGCCGCCCAACAAGCTTACGCGGGCCGAACAGCTCATCAAGAGCTTTGACACGCCCGAGGCGGCCGTCGCCGCCACCGTCACCATCATCCCCATCAAGAACGCCTCCGCGGCCACCCTGGTCGAGACCCTGCGGGCCATGCTCCCGCCGGTCAAGGGTCGGGCCGAGGAAGTGTTCATCCAGGCCGACATCCTGACCAACTCCGTGCTCATCCGCGCTCCCGAGACCCAACGGAAAATGGTCACCGAGTTGGTCGCCAAGCTGGACACCCAGAGCGAGCTTACCCGCGAGATGCGCGTTATCCCGCTCACCTTCACCAGCGCCACCCAACTCGCCAGCGCCCTGCAGGTCATGTACCAGCAGCACATGGCCACCCGGGGCGGCCCGCGGGCCAAGCCGGTGGACCCGGCCGAGCAGGTCATCTTCACCCCCGCGCCGCACGACCAGGCCCTGGTCGTCGAGGCGCCCAAGAAGAAGATGGAGGAGATCGCCGCCCTCATCGAGAAGCTGGACGTCCAGGAAAGCCCCGACCGCCTCACGGTACGCACCTACCAGTTGGCCGAGAACTCCGACGCGGTCGAGACCGCCCGTACGCTGGCCAAGCTCTTTACCGAGACCCGCGTTCGCCCGGGCGCGATCGCGGGCAATCAACAGCAGCCCCGCTTCGAGGCCGACGGAGTGGGCAACCAGCTCATCATCGCCGCCACGCCCAAGCAGTTCGAGGAGATCGAGCCGCTGCTGAAGAAGCTCCAGGACTCCGCCCAGCTTGCCGTGCGAAGCAAAACCTACCAGCTCAAGTTCGCCAAGGCCGCCGACATCGTCCAGATGCTCCAGTCCATGCTGACCGGGACCACCGGCCGGTCGCGGTACTCCGCCTATGGGGACCCGGCCGCCGCGTCGAGCGAGGTCCGTGTCGCTGCCGTCAACGGCAGCAACAGTGTCTTCGTCCAGGGGCCGCCGGCCAAGCTGGCCATGGCCGACGAACTGATCCGCACCTTCGACACCGAGCAGGCGGCTGCCCGCAGCGTGATTCAGATCATCAAGCTCAAGAACGCCCAGGCGGCCTCGCTGGCCCAGGCCGTCAACGCCACGCTGGAGGCCCGGGCCGCCCGCCGTCCTTACGGCGAGCAGGCCGGCGCCGACGACGGAAAGGTCACCGTCACGCCCGAGCCCAACTCCAACAGCCTTCTGGTCCGCGGGCCGCTGGCCGAGATTCCCTCCGTGCTGGAGATGATCCGCGACCTGGATGAGGGCGGGACGAGCGCCAAGAGCGAAGTCCGCATCTTCCCGATCAAGAACTCCGACGCATACGAGCTTTCGACAACCCTGGGCAGACTGGTGCAGGACATGATCGCCCAGCAGACGCGCGCTCGCGGCGACGTGCCCGTGCCGGCCTTCAGCATCGCCGCCGACACCCGCACCAACTCGCTCATCGTCTCCACCACCTCCGCCTACTTCGCCATCGTCGAGCAACTCCTGGAGAACCTCGACAAGGAACAGCCCATCCGCGACGTTCAGTACATCGCTCTGACCAACGCCCAAGCCGTCGACGTAGCCGAGAAGGTCAACGCCCTCTTCACCGACCGCAAAGGGTCCGACAAGCCTGTCATCGAGGCGGAGGAGTACACCAATTCCCTCACCGTCATCGCCAAGGCGGTGGACCTGCTGACGATCCAGGAAATGGTGGAGAAGCTCGACAAGGGACGGCGCGAACTTCAGGTCCGGGTCGTCCCCATCAAGCAGATCAAGGCCGAACGGATGGCCGAGATCATCCAGCGGGTATACGGGCAGACGACGAGCAGCCGTGTCATCGTCACCGGCCAGTCCCCCCCGACGCGGATGGGGATCGAGTTGCCCGCCCCTCAACCGACGCCCGCTCCGCCCCCGCCGGCGGGCAAAGGCCCCGCCGCTTCGGCCAAGCCGTGGACCGGCAGCGTTCCTCGCCCGGCGACGCAGCCAGCCACCCGGCCCACCACGCGACCGGAGAGCGCCCCAGCCGCCAAGGACGATGGCGAGTTGGAGGAGAACCCTCCGATCACCATCGCCATCGACCATAAGAGCAACACGCTGATCATCTCGGGCCCGCCCCAGGAGATCGACAACATCCAGGGCCTCATCGACCAGATGATGACCTCGCCCGAGGAGGCCGAGGCTGAGTTCCGGACCTATAGGATCGAGCACGCCGACCCGGTGGTTCTGGCCCAGACGCTGGAGGACATGTTCAACCCCAAGCCCAAGGTAGTCTACCTCCAAGCCCGTACCGGACAGCCGGCGCAGGCCCCGGCTGAACCGCCCCCGCCCATTACTGTACAGGCCGACGCCCGCACTCGCTCCATTGTCGTCCGGGCGAAAGTCATCGACTTCGACATGATCGAGCCGCTGATCAAGTACCTCGACCAGGAGACTTCCGCCCACAGCGAACTGCGCGTCTTCCCGCTGGAGAACACCGAGGCCGGCGAGGTCGCCGACAACCTCAAGGAGATGTTCAACCTGGCCCAGAAGGGGACCGCGGCCCAGCCCGCGCCCCAGCCTCAGGCCGGGCGCACGGCCCAGCGCGGCCGGGCCGACCGTGTCCGCCAGGTCATGGACCTGCAGGTCGCTGCCGGCGGCTCAGCCAAGGTCGATCCCTATTCGGCCATCTCCATCTCCGCCAACCGCAACACCAACAGCGTGGTCGTCTCGGCGCCTAAGGAAGTCATGAAGCTCGTCGAGTCGATCATTCAGGAGTTGGACCAGTCGGCTCTCCAGTCCAAGACCGTGGTCCGCATGTACCCGCTCAAGCACGCCGAGGTCACGCCGACGGTGTCGGCCCTGCGGGAGATCTTCTCGCAGGCGGCCCGCACCAGCCCGCTGCGCTCGTCCCGCACCGGTTCGACGCCCGGAGCCTCGCTGCGAGACGCCCCGATCGTCGTCACCGGCGACGAGGTCGGCAGGCAGATCATCGTGTCCGCCCCCGTCACCCAGCATGAAACGGTCGCCAAGGTCATCCAGGACATCGACACCGCCCAGGGAGTCGGGCAGATCCTGGTGCAGGTCTACCGCATCCAGAACGCGGAGGCGACCAGCGTCGCCGCTTCACTCAGTACCATGTTCTCGTCGACGGCCTCCGCCGCCGGCACGGGGCGGCGTGTCCGCACTGCCACCGGAGGCGGCGGCCCCAGGATCAGCGCCGACGCCAGCAGCAACTGCATCGTGGTGCGGGCCGTCCAGGAGGACCACGCCGAGATCACCCGTCTGCTGGAGGAACTGGACGCCTCGCCGGCCGACAAGTATCCCGTGCGCCGCATCCCCATCCAGAACGCAAGCCCCACCGTCCTGGCCACCAACCTGCGGGCGGTCTTCGCCGGCCGTTCAGGCACGGCTGGCGGGCGGCGAGGCGGTGCCGCCGGACGCGACGGACTGGTCATACAGCCTGACGAGGACGCCCGCATGCTCCTGGTCCGAGCGGACGAGGAGACCTACAAGAAGATCGAGGAGATGGTCCAGGCCCTCGATGCCGTCAGCGTCTCCGACAAGCTCCAGACCGTCATCATCCCGCTCGAACACGGGCAGGCGACCAGCGTGGCCGCCGCATTATCCCAGGCGTTCGGCGCCTCCGCACGCGGGGGACGCCGCTCCACCAGCCCCGAAGACGAAGTCCGCATCGCTGCGGAGACGTTCACCAACTCCATCCTGATCACCGCCAGCGAGAAGAATCTGCTGAAGATCCAGGCGATGGTCCAGAAGCTTGAGAAGGACACGGCCGGCGGGGTCAAGAGCGAGTTCCTTGTGCTCACCAACGCCAAGGCCGACGACCTGGCGACCGTCCTGGCACGCCTGGCCGGCGCGAGCGGACGCGGCGCCCGGGGCGCAGCCGGGACCGGCGGGGTCACCGTGGCCGCCGATGCCGCCGCCAACGCCCTGGTGTTCTCCGGACCGGCCGCCGAGGTCGCGAAGCTCTCGACGATGGCCAAGCAACTCGACCAGGCGGCTCAGGGCTCGGCTGTCCAGGTGTTCATGATCCCGTTGAAGAACAACATCGCGTCGGAGGTGGCAGCCGCCATCCAGCAACTCCACGCCCAGCAGGCGGTGCGCCGCGGCGGGGCCGCTTCCCGCGAACCGCTCTCGGTCACGTTCGACGACTCCGCCAACGTCGTCGTCCTGTCCACCACCAAGCGACAGTATGACGAGATTTCACAGTGGGTGACCAAGTTCGAGGAACTGAAGGTCACGCGCGAAGCCCCGAAGATCATCGCCCTGGTCAACAGCGACCCGCAGGAGATCGAGCGGGCCCTTCGCCAGATGTTCGCCGGCGGGTCGGCCCCTGGAGGGCGCGGCTCGCGGACCGTTCGCACCACCGGCAAGGTCGAGATCGCCTCTCTGCCACAGCAGCGTGCCCTGCTGGTCAAGGCTGGCGCCGAGGACTTCAAGCTCATCAGCGATCTGGTCAAGTCGCTGGACGAGTCGGCCCCGACCGCCATGCCCAAGCAGACAATGGTCGCGCTGAAGCACGCGCCGGCCGCCAGCGTGGCCTCCGCCTTGACGGCGGCCTTCGGCCCCGGCAGGCGAGGGCGCACCGCCCTGGCCCGACCCGAGGATGAGGTCCGCGTCGTGGCCGAGGCGGCCTCCAACTCCGTCATCATCACCGCCGACGAGAAGAACACGACCGCCGTGCTGAGCCTGATCGCCAAGCTGGACACCGACGAGGCCTCGGGCAAGGCCCAGTTCCTGATCCTCAAGAAGGCCAAAGCCGTCGAGTTGGCCCGCGTGCTCAGCGCGGCCACGTCGCGGGGCGCCCGCAAGCCGGGCCAGCAGCCGCTGGTAGTCACGGCGGATGCCGCCAGCAACGCCCTGGTCCTCTCGGGCCCGCCCAACGACATCGAAGCCGCCATCGCCATGGCCACCAAGCTGGACGAGGCCGCCACGGCGGGCATCTCGGAAGTCTTCCTGATCCCGCTCAAGACGGGCCAGGCCAGCGAGGTCGCCGCCACCGTACAGCAGATCTACCAGCAGCAGGCCGCGGCGACGCGCTCGGCGGGGCGGACGATCGACCCCCTCGCCGTCTCGGCTGATGACTCGGCCAACGTGATCATCCTGGCCACCACCAAGGTCATGCATGACCAGGTGAACCAGTGGATCGGCAAGGTCGAAGAGATGAAGGTCGGCCAGGGCGAGCCGCGCCTGGTCACGCTCGAGAACGCCGATGTGGCCGAGGTAGAGAAGGCCGTGCGGGCGTTGTTCATCACTGTCCGGGCGACCGCCGGGCGTGGCGCCCGCGGGGCGGCCGGGGCCACCGGCGCCCGTATCGAGGTGGCTTCCCTGCCCCAGCAGCGGGCCTTGCTGATCAAGTCCGGCGAGGAAGACTTCAAGGCCATCAACGACCTGATCATGGCACTGGACGCAGCCGCCGTCACCCGCCTGAACAAGCAGACGATCATTCCGCTGAAGCACGCCCAGGCCACCAGCGTAGCTCCGGCTTTGCAGTCGGCATTTCAGCAGCAGATTCGCGGGCGCGGAGCGGCGGTGAAGCCAGAAGATGAGGTCCGCATCATCGCCGAGCCGATCTCCAACACATTGATCGTGGCTGCCAGCGACAAGAACACGGTCCTCGTGCAGGGCCTGGTGGCCAAGCTGGATACGGACGAGGCCTCGGGCAAGGCCCAGTTCCTGATTCTCCAGAAGGCCAAGGCGGTCGAACTGGCCAAGGTGCTGTCTACGGTGTCGGCCAGTCGCAGCCGTAAGCCCGGCCAGCAACCGCTGATCATCACCGCCGACGTTGCCAGCAACGCCTTGGTCATGTCGGGCTCCGCGACCGAGATGGACGCGGCGATCAAGATGGCGCAGGAGTTGGACGGCGCCGCCAGCGAGAGCCTCGCGCAGGTATTCCTGATCACGCTCAAGAGCGGACAGGCCAGCGACGTGGCTGCCACGGTTCAGCAGATTTATCAGCAGCAGACGGCGGCCGCCCGCACCGCGGGCCGCTCCATCGATCCCCTGGCGGTCTCGGCGGATGACTCCGCCAACGTGCTCATCCTCTCAACCACCAAGGCGATGCATGACCAGGTGAACCAGTGGGTGCAGAAGGTTGAGGAGATGAAACTCAACCAGGAAGCGCCCCAGTTGGTCACCCTCGAGAACGCCGACGTCCAGGAAGTGGAGAAGGCCATCCGACAGATCTTCGTCTCCGGGAAGGTCAGCCGAACGGGAAAGGCCATCGGGAAGATCGAATTGGCCGTGTTGCCCCAGCAGCGAGCCTTGTTGATCAAGGCGGGCGAGGAGGACTTCAAGGCCATCAACGAGTTGATCAAGTCCCTGGACGCTGCGGCCGTTGCCGCCAAGCACCAGCAGACGCTGATTACACTCAAGCACGCGACGGCAGCCAGCGTGGCCACAGCCTTGACCACGGCGTTTGGCCCGGCCTCACGTGGGCGGGGCGTGACGATCAAGCCCGAGGACGAGGTCCGGGTGATCGCCGAGCCGATCTCCAACACCGTCATCGTGGTGGCCAGCGAGAAGAACACCGCCCTCGTGCAGGGCCTGGTTGCCAAGCTGGACACCGACGAAGCCTCGGGTAAGGCCCAGTTCCTGATCCTCAAGAAGGCCAAGGCCGTCGAGTTGGCCCGCGTGCTGAGCACGGCCAACAGCGCCAAAGCCCGCAAGCCGGGCCAGCAGCCGCTGGTCATCACGGCGGACGCAGCCAGCAACGCCCTGGTCCTCTCGGGCCCGTCCAACGACATCGAGGCCGCCATCGTCATGGCCACCAAGCTGGACGAGGCCGCCACGGCGGGCGTCTCGGAGGTCTTCCTGATCCCGCTCAAGACGGGCCAGGCCAGCGAGGTCGCCGCCACCGTACAGCAAATCTACCAGCAGCAGGCCGCCGCGACGCGCTCGGCGGGGCGGACGATCGACCCCCTGGCCGTCTCGGCTGACGACTCGGCCAACGTGATCATCCTGGCCACTACGAAGGTCATGCACGACCAGGTCAACCAGTGGATTGGCAAGGTCGAGGAGATGAAGGTCGGCCAAGGCGAGCCGCGTCTGGTCACGCTCGAGAACGCGGACGTAGCCGAGGTGGAGAAGGCCGTGCGGGCGTTGTTCATCACCGCCCGGGCGGCCGGCGGGCGTGGCGCCCGCGGGGCGGCCGGGGCCACCGGCGCCCGTATCGAGGTGGCTTCCCTGCCTCAGCAGCGGGCCCTGTTGATCAAGTCCAGCGAGGAAGACTTCAAGGCCATCAGCAGCCTGATCCTGTCGCTGGACGCCGCAGCCATGGAGGCCAAACACCAGCAGACGCTGATTACACTCAAACACGCGACGGCTGCCAGCGTGGCCACGGCCTTGACCACAGCGTTCGGACCGGTCTCGCGTGGGCGGGGTGCGACGATTAAGCCCGAGGACGAGGTCCGGGTGATCGCCGAGCCGATTTCCAACACCGTTATCGTGGTGGCCAGCGAGAAGAACACCACCCTGGTGCGAGGCCTGGTCGCCAAGCTGGACACCGACGAGGCCTCTGGCAAGGCCCAGTTCCTGATCCTGAAGAAGGCCAAGGCCGTCGAGTTGGCCCGCGTGCTGAGCACGGCCAACAGCGCCAAGGCCCGCAAGCCGGGCCAGCAGCCGCTGGTCATCACGGCGGACGCAGCCAGCAACGCCCTGGTCCTCTCGGGCCCGTCCAACGACATCGAGGCCGCCATCGCCATGGCCACCAAGCTGGACGAGGCCGCCACGGCGGACATGGGCGAGATCTTCCTCCTGCCGCTCAAGAACGGTCAGGCGGCGGAGACGGCCGCCATGGTGCAGCAGTTGTACCAGCAACAGGTGACCGCCGCTCGAGCAGCCGGCAGGACTCTCGACCCGTTGGCGGTTTCGCATGACGCAAGCGCCAATACCATCGTCCTCTCGACGACCAAGGCGATGTTCGAACAGGTCAGCCAATGGGTGGGCAAGGTCGAGGAACTCAAGCTCGGCCGGGAGAAGCCCCACCTTATCCGCCTGACCAAGGCCAGTTGCACCGAGGTCGAGCAGGCGATCCGTATGGCGTTCCTCAGCGGCAGCACGCCGCGCACGGGGACCGGCCGCGGACGCACCGGCATGACGGGAGGCCCCGCCAAGATCGAGTTGGCCGCCTTGCCGAACCAGCAGGCCATCCTCGTCAAAGCCTCCGAGGAAGACTGCAAGGCCATCGACGAACTGGTCAAACTGCTGGATGTGGAATCCCCGGTCGACCGGGCTGAGCGAACGGTAATCCCGTTGCAGTACGCCCAGGCCGGCGCCGTCGCCACCGCCCTTTCGCAGGCATTGACCCCGCCCAGGGGCACCACCGTTCCGCCTGATCAAGAGATCAAGATCGCGGCCGAGCCGACATCCAACTTCCTGATCGTGACGGCCAACAAGGACAACCAGGCCAAGGTCCAGGCCCTGCTCAAGCAGATCGACGTGGATACACTGGGCGCCAAGGTGCAGTTCATCCTGCTCAAGCAGGCCAAGGCGGTGGACCTGGCGACGGTGCTCCAGACGGCAGCACGACGCAAGACGAAGGCCGGCACTCCGCAGGTGAGCATCGCGGCCGAGCCGTCCAGCAACGCCCTGGTGCTGTCGGGACCGGCCAACGAGTTGACCGAACTGGCGGCGATGGTGGAGAAGCTGGACAAGGCCGCTCGGGCGGCCGACTCGCGGGTGTACATCCTGCCGCTGGCCAATGGCGACGCGGCAAGCGTCTCGCTGATGATCCAGCGGCTGTACACGCAGCAGGCCGCCGCGGCCACGCGTGAGCGCAAGAGCATCGATTCGCTGGCGGTGACGGCGGACGACCGGGCCAACGCGATCATCCTGGCGACAACGCCGCCGATGTTCGCGGAGGTCTCGCAGTGGGTCAAGCAGATCGAAGAGATGAAGCCCGCCCGCGGGCAGTTGAAGATGATCACGCTGGAGCACGCCGACCCGGTCGAGGTGGAGAAGGCGATCCAGCAGTTGTTTGAGTCCAAGCCGATCCTGACGCCCCGCGGGGCCCGCGCCCCGCGCGGCGCCGGCGCACCCGCCACGGCGGGAACCGGCGGCAAGGTCGAGACGACTGTGCTGCCCCAGCAGAAGTCCATTCTTATGTCCGCCAGCGAGGAGGACTTCAAGATCATCGCCGAGTTGGCCAAGGCGTTGGACGCCGCGGCGGCCGGCCAGAAGCGACAGCTCCAGGTCTTCACCCTGAAGAAGGCCAACAATGCCCGCATCGCGACGGCCTTGAACACGGCCTTTGCCGCCCTCAAGAGCGCCCGCCCGGAGGACCAGGTGACGGTTACGGCCCTGGCCCAGACCAATTCGCTGGTGGTGGCGGCCAACAAGGAGCGGATGGCCGAGGTGAAGAAGCTCATCGAGGAGTTGGACCAGGGCGACGTGTCCCAGCCCTTGGAGTTCCGCGTCTACCCGCTGGCCAACGCGTTGCCTTCGAAGATTCTGCCCCCGATGACGCAGTTGTTGATGCAGATCAAGGCCACGCGCCCCGACGAGGTGATCAACGTGACCGCAGACGAGCGGACGCGGTCGATCATCGTCACCGCTCGTGGCGCCATGTTCGATGAAGTGGAGAAGGTCATCAAGACCCTCGACAAGCCCGCGGTGTGGGGCCCGGCCGGCGCGCCCGGCGGGGCCATCGAGGTGCTGGTCATCCCGCTGAAGAAGGCCGACGCCCCGCGGCTGGCCAACGTCCTCAACGCCATGCTTCGCCCGGCGGCCGCCAACCAGGTCAGCGCCGAGGCCCGCGAACTTCAGGAGCAGATTCGCCTGCTTCGCGTCCGTGGCGGCCTGGCCGAGCAGGTGCCCGAGCTGGACCTGAATAAGCCCATCAAGATCTTCAGCGACCCCGAGCAGTCCGGGCAGCAAGGGTCCAACTCGCTGATCATCTCCTCCACGGCCGACAACTTGAAGGCCATGCGGGCCGTCGTGGAGATCCTGGATACCGTCCCGCTGGCCGACGACGTCCGCGTGCGGATCCTCCGCCTCAAGGTCGCCGACGCCACCAGCGTCATGCAGATCCTCAGGCAGATGTTCGCGCAGGGCGCGGCCGAGCACAAAGGCAGGCCCAAGAGTTCCGTGGTCGGGACGGCTGAGCCCGAGAGCGTCAGCGGCAAGGCCCTGACCTCGCCGTTGGCCATGTCCGTGGACGTGCGGACCAATACTCTGATCCTGTCGGGCCAGGAAGAGTCCCTGGCCCTGGCGGAGTTGATCGTGCAGGACCTGGACAAGGTCGAAGGCAAGATCGTCACCGAGGTTCGGGCCTTCCGCCTCAAACACGCCGATGCCGCCCGCGTACTGCCCATGTTGACCGCGACGTTCGCCGAGTCGGCGACAGCCGTACCCGGCAGCGAGGGATTCAAGACGCAGGTAACCCGGCTGCGAACGGTGCTGGAGGTAGGGCCCAACGGCAAGAAGGTCCTCAAGCCCGGCAGCACGAGCGAACAGGCCAAGACTCGCCCCCCGCTGAGCATCCAGGCCGACCCGGCGACTAACATCCTGCTGGTGGCGGCCCGGGAGGACCTGATGCCCCTGATCGCCGACGTGATCAACACGTTGGACGTGCCGGGCGCCGGGGCCATGCACGTGGTTCGTATCTTCCCGTTGGAGAACGCCGACGCCACGCGGGTGCAGACAGTCATCGCGACGCTGTACACCGGTCCGGCGGCGACGCTGGTCCGGCCCGAGGACAAGCCGAACGTGGCCGTCGATACCCGTACCAACGCCCTGGTCATCTGCGCCAGCGAGCAGACCTTCGCCATGGTCGAGGTGCTGATCATGCGCCTGGACGCCAAGCAGGCGGTCGAAGTGCGGGAGATCCAGATTATCCCGCTCAAGACGGCAGAGGCCGCCACCCTGGCCACGACACTGCAGCGAATGATGGACAACCGCGTGCAACGCCAGACGCAGCTTGGCGCCAAGGACGCCGAGTCGTTGCGGATGGTCATCGTCGCCGACGTCCGCAGCAACAGCCTGCTGGTCGGCGGGGCGACCGAAGGGTTCAAGCTGGTCAAGGAACTGGCCGAGCATCTTGACAGCGCCAGCCCCGCCCTGGCGGGGCAGATCCAGATCTTCCCGCTCAAAGAAGCCAACCCGGCCACCCTGGCCACAACGCTGAATTCGCTGTTCGACCAGCGTTACCAGGCCGCCCGCACGCCCGATGTGCAGCGCCAGAAGCCGATCCTCCTGCCCGACTTCCGCACCAACGCCCTGCTGGTGGTCGCCAATGCCGACGACAGCAAGATCCTGCAGGGCCTGCTGACGCGGATGGACGTGAAGATGACCGACCCCGCGGTCCAGATCTACGTCCTGCCGCTCAAGCACAACGACGCCGCCTCGGTGGGTGCGACGATCCGAACGATCTTCCAGGCCCGCCTGGCAGCCATGACCGGCGGAGCCACGGCTACCGCCCAGGACCGGGTGGAAGTGGCCATTGACGCCCTGTCCAACTCACTGGTCGTCTCGGCCAGCCGGGACAACTACGCTCTGCTGGTGGACCTGCTCAAGAAGGTGGACATCGAGCCGCCCATGGAGTCGGGCGTGGTGCGAATGTACCCGTTGGCTCACGCTGACGCCGCCCGCGTGGCCGCCCTGCTGCAGAGCCTTATCCAGCAGGGCCTGTATCGCCCCGGGATGTCCGGCACGACCGCCAGCGCCGCTCTGGCCGCAAGGGAGAAGGTCTCGATCGTCACCGACGTCCGAATGAACCTGCTGGTCATCTCGGCCAGCAAGGAGAACTTCGCCGTCATCGACGAACTGATCCGCAAGCTCGACGGTGCGGACCAGGCAGCCGAGGATATGCGCGTCTACCCGCTGAGGAATGCGGACGCCACCCGCCTGGCCTCCACGCTCGGGCAGTTGTTCGCCGCTCGCTCGGTCTCCGGAACCCCCATGTCGCGCGTGAACGTCACATTCGTCCCCGACAGCCGGACCAACACCCTGATCGTCACCGGCAGCCGGGAATCGTTCGGCACGGTCGAGGAGATGATCCGCAAGCTTGACGCCGGCCAGGGCACGCCGGCCAGCGAGTTCCGCATCTTCCAGCTCAAGCAGGCCACGGCGACGGCGATCCAGCCGACCGTGCAGCAACTGTTCGCCCAGCGGGTGATCCGCGGGACGACCAGGGACCCGGTGACGGTGCTGGCCGATGCTCGCTCCAACTCGCTGATCGTCAGCGCGACCATGGAAGACATGGCGCTGGCGGAGTCGTTGATCGGGCGGTTGGACGTGGCCCCCACGCAGGAAGGCAAGACGCACTTCTTCCCGCTGGTCAAGGCCGACGCCACGCAGGTGGCCAACACCATCCGCAACCTGTACCAGGGCCAGTCCGGCGCCCCGGCCGGCGCCGGCGTCAGCATCACGGTCGACGAGCGCATCAACGCCATCATCGTCTCGGCCGGCGAGGCCGACCTGAAGCGCATCCGCGAGCTGATCGAGCAGCTCGACAGCGAAACGGTGACCAAGGTCACGGAGATTCGCGTCTTCACCCTCCGCAATGCGGACGCGACGGAACTGTCGACGATCCTGACCGACGCGATGACGAACAAACCTAAGGCCGTCACGCCGGGCAGCCCGAACCGACAGACCCTCCTGCAGTTCGTCGGACGGACCAAGGAAGGCAAGGACCTGCGGGCCAGCGCCCTTCAGGAAGGCATCCTGATCACCCCCGATCGGCGGACCAATTCGCTGGTGGTCTCGGCCCCCATCGAGAACATGCCCCTGCTGGACAGCCTGATCCAGGCCCTGGATTCCACCGGCGACCAACTGGCCGAGATCCGCGTGTTCAATCTCCAGAACGCCGATTGCCGTGCCATGGCCACCGTGCTGCAGGAGCTGTTCCGCCTGCAGAGCACCGGCAGCCAGGGCCTGCGAACGGTCAACTATACGATGTCCACGACCCGGCCCGCGAAGGAAGGCGAACCGCCGATGGCCACGTTGGGCTCGGCGGAGTCGTCCATGCTGAACGTCACCGTGGACGCTCGCACCAACAGCCTGTTGATCAGCGGCTGTCGCACCTACGTAGCCCTGTGCAGCAGCGTCATCGAGGAACTGGACTCCAGCCCTGCCCAGGAGCGGCACACCAAGATCTACCGCCTGCGCAATGCCAAGGCGTCCGACATTCAAACCGCCCTGCGGACCTTCCTGGACCAGGAGCGTCAGAAGGTGGTGCAGATGCTCGGGCAGCAGGCGGCCGGTTCGGCCCAACGCTTGCTGGAGCACGAAATCGCCGTCGTCGCTGAAGCGACCAGCAATACATTGCTGTTGTCCGCCAGCCCGCGGTACTTCCAGACCGTCGCCGATATCATTGACGAATTGGACCAGCCCCAGCCGCAGGTGCTGATCCAGACGCTGCTGGCGGAAGTGACGCTGGACGATACGACCGACCTGGGCTTCGACTTCCACTACGCCAATACGTTCCACGATCAGCGCGTCCGAACGCAGGATGACGGCACGCAGGCATTGGTGCGCGAGGTTGATCGCGTGGTCGGAGCGGGAACGAACTTCGGCACGCAAGGCGCGATCGAGAAACTCGGCGGATTCAGCGTAGCGATCACGGGCGGGGACATCAGCCTGTTCCTGCGGGCCCTGCAAAGCCAAGGGCGCATGGAGATCCTCTCCCGTCCTCAGATTCTGGCCAGCGACAACCAGGAAGCCACGATCAACGTCGGCCAGCGCGTCCCGTTCGTCACCAACACCCGCATCAGCGACCAGGGGTCGGTGTTCAACACCATCACCTACCAGGATGTGGGTATCATGCTGCGGGTCACGCCGCGGATCAATCCCGACGGCTTCGTGAAGCTCGAGGTCAACCCCGAGATCAGCTCGCTGTCGACCTCCAGCGTCCAGATCAGCGAGGGCCTCAACGCCCCGGTGATCAACAGTCGCTCCGCCCAGACGACGGTAATGGTGCAGGACGGGCACACGATCGTCATCGGCGGACTGATCACCACCCGCGATGAAAATCGTGAAAGCAAGGTGCCATTCCTCGGCGACGTGCCCCTTCTTAACTACCTGTTCAAGAGCGAAACGAAGATCAAGGAACGAACGGAGTTGCTGATCATCCTCACCCCGCACGTACTGCGGTTCCCGCAGGACGCCGACGACATGACGGACAAACAGCTCAAGCGGCTCAACCTGCTCCGCGAGTCGCAGAAGGACGCCCTCAAGGAATACCTGTTCAAGCCCGGCGACGCCCCGACCACCCGCCCAGCCACACGAAGCAAGGTGATCTCGCTGGACTCGCCCTTCGCTCCGAAGGATCCCGGCATGGACTCGGTCTTCCAGCCGTCCACCCAGCCGCAGAGCGCCCCCTCCGGCGGAGGGCTGCGTTCGGTGGGCGTCCCCGCGACCCAGCCGGTGAAGAGGGACTAGAAAGATCATCCGACAGTGCGGCGGACGGCCCGTGCTCGTTCACGGACCGTCCGCTTGCGTTTGGGCTGGCCGCTGTTCGGAACGGCGGGCGGCACGGACGAAGCGAGATGTCGTTGCCAATAATCGTCGCGCCAGGCCGTTTACCTCTGAGACGGCCCCAGGGGCCGAACAGGCCCGGAACCCGAACTGGGAGAACCCGATGACCGGTCACTCGATCACGCGTCGCAGCCTGCTCCGCACCACAGCCGCCGCGGCCACCGCCACGCTCGCCGCCCCGTGGGTGGTGACCTCCCGCGTACTGGGGGCGACCGCCCCCTCCAACCGCGTCGCCGTCGCCCACGTCGGCGTCGGCGGGCAAGGAGGCGGACTCCTGCGCGGGTTCCTGGGCCAGCCTCTCAACCAGAGCGTCGCTGCCTGCGACCCTATCCGCCAACGCCGCGAGAATGCCGCCGCCCTGATCGAAAAGCACTATGCCAAGCAAGCCGCCAGCGGCGAGTACAAGGGCTGCAAGGCCTACAATGACTTCCGCGAGGTGATCGCCCGGCCGGACATCGACGCCGTCGTGGTGGCCACGCCCGACCACTGGCACGTGCCAATCGCCCTGCTGGCCGTTCAGGCAGGCAAGGACGTCTACGTGGAGAAGCCCCTGGGCAGGTCCATCGCCCAGAACAAGGCCCTCCGCGAGGCCGTTCACCGCTACAACCGCATCTTCCAATACGGCACGCAACAGCGCGGCTTCAACACCCACTGCGCGTACGGCTGCGATGTTGTCCGTAACGGGTACATTGGGGAACTCAAGGAAGTCCACGTTGTCGCCCCCAACGGGGCCACCGGCGGTCGGGCCGAGCCCCAGCCGGTGCCCGAGGGTATGGACTACGACATGTGGTTGGGCCCGGCCCCGGTCGCGCCCTACTGCCACGACCGCGTGATCGGCGGCGGGCGATGGCACATCTACGACTACGCCCTGGGCTTCATTGCCGGCTGGGGCGCCCACCCGCTGGACATCGCCCACTGGGGCTATCCGCACATCCCGGTGGAATACGAAGGCACCGGGCGCATCCCTACCGAGGGCCTGTTCGACACCGTCGTCGACTGGGACATTAAGGGCGTCTACGCCAGCGGCGTCCAGTTCACCCTCACGCCCGGCGGGGACAAGACCACGTTTGTCGGCACCGAAGGGTGGATCGCGCCCTCGCGCGGGCGCATCACCGCCAGTTCCCCACACCTGCTGAAGATCCAGTTCAAGCCCGGCGAAATCCGCCTCCTGCAGGACAACCACCACTACCGCAACTTCCTCACCGCCTGCCTGACGCGAACCACGCCGGCGTCGGACATCGACTCCGCCGTCCAGAGCGACTTCATCAGCCACCTCGGCGACCTGGCGATCCGCTCCGGGCGCAAGATCAAGTGGGACCCCAAGACCGAGCAGGTCGTCGGCGACGACGAAGCGGCCCGCATGCTCGTGCGGGCCATGCGAAGCCCCTGGCAGGTCTGACGTTCAGACGTAAATCCTCCGAGGCGTGGGACAGGAATGCCCGTTGGTCCCACGCCTCTTTCTATTGCACCGACGGTAGAACAGTCAGGTCCGTCGCCCGCGGTCGGAGGCGTTGATAACAGGAACCTGAGCGCCCTAGAATGCACAGAACCCCTGGCGGTTTGTGTACGAAGGAGAATCTGTTTGACAAGGCACGGCAGAATGTGGATCGCGGCGGGGATCTTGTTGGTTCTGGCAGGCCGACTGCAGGCGAACGATCAGCGCACGTTCGCCCGCGTCTGCACGCGCTGCCATTCGGTGGAGGGCCAAACGCCCTCGGAACGGTCGGCCAAGGCGTGGGAATTGACGATTGAGCGGATGGCCCGCTACGCCGAGAACAACGAGATGACGGCGTTTACCGACCGGGAAGCCGAGGCGGTCTTGCGGTTCCTGGTGAGCTTCCCCGAGGGCAAGGTGATCGAGTTGGACCACGTGACGCTGCCGACTTCAGAGCCGCCCGCAGCAGACGCATCCCAAGTCCAACCGATCGCAGTCCAGGGTCAGGCCGCCCCCGCCCCCTCCAGCCAGCCGACCGTGGCGACAAGCGGGGCGGCATCGGCGCCGGCGTCCGCGGCCGCGAGGGCGGCTCCTGTCAAGCTGCCTCCCCTGCCGCCCCCCCCGCTGCCTATGGCGCTGCTGTCGTGGGCCAAGTCTACCGGCTACGTCGCTTTGGCGATCCTGGCGGCGCTTGTGTTCACCGGCGTGACGCGAAGACAAATCGGGCGGGCGTTCCCCCGCTTGCACGTGAGCCTGGCGGCGATGTTGGCCCTGTGCGCGGTATTCCATTCGGTCGTCTTCGTCTGGCGATACGGGGCCCCGCACATCCTGTGGTTCTGGTTCGGCCTGATCGCCCTGGGCGTGGTCGTCGCGGCCCTGCTGGGTGGGGCCTACCGTCGGCGGATGCACGGGCTGTTGTTCCGGCTGCACAAGGCGGCCGCCCTCGTGGCCCTGTGCCTCACGCTGCTGCACTGGGTCTGGTACTACCTGTAGGTTCACTCGGGCTGAGTGGCGGGTTTGGGCTCCGGCGGGAGGACTTCCCGCCAGAGCTTGAGAGCCAGGTCGGGATGGTGCATCGTCACCTTCCTGGCCAACTCGATCTTCTCCTTCAGGCGGGCCAACTCAGCCCCCTCCAGTTCGCTGTCGGCCAGCAACGTCTCGGCCCGCACCCGCAGACGGGTCAGCGCGTCCATGATCAGGAAGAAGCCCCGGTCATTGTCGTGGCATTTGACGCAGGCATCGACGTACTGCGACGGTGACTGGACCGCGGCCTTGTGGCAATGATCGCAGCGGATGTTTCGGATCGCGAAGTGGTTATGAGGCTCGACAAGCTGCCGTCCGGCCACCTTGCCCTGGAAGAACGCCGCGATGTCCGTGTGGCAGGCATCACACTTGGTCTGGCCCAGCATGTAGGCGAACGTGGGGCCTTCCTTGCCCTGGCGCTGGTGGCAGGCGGGGCAATCCAGCTTCGCGTGCGGCCCCTCCAGTGGGAAGCGGGCCAGGCGGTGGTTGAACATCTGGCGGTCGAGCGGGCGGACATCGGCATCTCGGCCGCGGTGCTCGCGGTGGCAGGTGCCGCAACGACCATCGAGCAGGCCGTGATAGCCCTGCTTTTCTCGCATGACCTGTCGCATGGCCTGATGGCACTCGATACATTTCTCCGACGGGGCCGACGTGGTCGGATTATGGCACGCGTCGCAGTGCGCGCCGGCGTGGGCAGCACTGAGGGGCCCGGGTGTGAGGCCTCGAATAAGCAGGCCGACCCGTGACGCCTGGCCAAGCCGCTCCCTTAGCTTGGCCGGACCGTAGGACCAGACAGAAGCGACGGTGGCCACGACCAACGCCAGCAGCGTGAGCGCAGCCGCGGCGAAGGAGATCATGCTGGCCTCGTGCGCCTGCGACGGCGTGGGATCGTCCAGCCAACCGGGATGGTGTTCCTTCGCATACTCCCGGCTGACGTAACCCGTGAACATGCCTGAGAGCGAGCGGCGGGTCTGGGGATTGACCAGCGAGAGGAACAGGTGCAGCAGGAGAAAGAACAGGGCCGGGATGAAGAACGCGACATGCAGGGCCCAAGCCAGCAAGGCCCCTCGTGCGACGAGCATCCAGACGCCGGTCACGATGAATCCCGGCACGAGCACCGCCAGCACCAACAGGTGCAGCTTCTGGCCCGGGTTAAACCGCCCCACAGCGGGCATGGGCGTCCGCGGACGGACCACCTTGACGAAGGCCCGCCCCAACCAGACCAGGTCGCGGCGGTCCCAGCGGAGACATTCGCGCAGCGTGTCCCAGAGCCGCCTGAAAGTCCGCGTCCACAGCGAGACAAAGACGGTGACCGCCAGTGCGAGGATCCACAGCCCGGCGGCCGCCTTATGCACGGCGGCCAGCGTCCGCCCGGCGGGGCTATCGCCCAGGAGATTTCGCAGGAGAATCAACCCACCGGTGGTCATCAGCACCGGATAGGGAATGGCCTGCCACCAGTGGAAGGCGATCTCCATGGAGCTGAAGCGGCGGACGCGCGGAGAAGCGGACGCGGACCGGTTCGGGGACGATGGTTCGGTCATGTCATGTCCTGCTGTCGAATCGATGAGGAACCAAGACCCTCGCCATCGCACACAGGCGAGCGGTTCGAGGCAATTCTATCGTCATCGACCGGCCCGCACCATGGCGTTTTCGCGGCTGGCACAGGGCGATAATCAGGTTCGACTGGGGATTGACAGGTTCCCGTCCGCGCGGGATAATCCAGATGTGTGAGGTTCGACATTTCCAGACGAACGGCTGCTGTGCAAGAAACTGGAGGCTGAGATGAAAGGCGCAATTAGACAAGTCGTGGTCTATTCTGTTGTGGCATTGTTGGCGGGCAACGCGATGGGGGCGACGCTGAGCGTCTCCGCTACGGCGCCGACAGTTGACCAGGCCGACATCGCCCAATTGACCGGTTTTAGAGACATCGGTGGCAATGAGGGCCACATCTGGTCCAACCGCCCGGTGCAGGGCCAGACGTTCACCACGGGGTACAACTCGGCCGGGTATGAGCTGCGGGCCATCACCCTGCAGAACTACAACAACACCATCAACGGCAGCGCCGGGGCGTTCACCGTCCGGGTAGGAACGGTGACAGGCAACACCATGGCCGCGTTCCGGTCGGAGACGACGCCCTCCGGCGCCTCGTACGTGCCGGGCAACTACATCACCGCCACACTGGCCAGCCCGCTGTACCTGGCGCCCAATACGCTGCACGGGTTCGACTGGGGCAGCAGCGGCAGCGGGTTCGTGACGGCCAACAACCTCGACAGCGACGGCAACGTCTACGCGGGCGGCACGGCCTACAGCAGCGGGGCCAACAGCATTCCCGCAGATACGAACCTGCTCTTCCGCGCTGGCGACCGCGTCTTCCACCTGGACATGCAGTCGGTCCTGCCCCGCCCGGTTCTGGAGTACCACTTCAGCGACGCCGTCGGCTCAGTCGTGCCCAATCACGGCACTGCGGGTCCGGCCGGCAACGCTACGCTTGTAAGCGGCACTACTCTGGCGCCCGCTCAGTCGGTGATCGAGAACGTCAACACCGCCCTGGTCATCGACAGTAACACCGACGCCATGATTGCCCCGGAATTGGAATTGCTGGACATGTCCAATGATCTGACCATTGCCTTTGCCGTCCGTCCGAACTCGATCGGCAACTGGCAGGACATGATGGGTGATCGCGACGCGGGCACAGCCGGCAACCAAGGCCGCGGCTGGAACCTTCAGTGCATGAGCAACGGCGTGGGCCGCTTGCGCATCCGCAACGGCGGCAGCAACGTCGATCTGGACTCGGCCCAGCAACTCCTGGTGGCCGGCGAGTGGCAGTACATCACGCTTGTGGCCCGCAACCTGCTCGCGACCGGCACCCATACGGTCGACGTTGACTTCTACCGCAACGGCGAACTGTTCTCCAGCCGTTCGGTGTCCACATCGGTGACCATGGGCAACGGGACAGCCGGCTTCACCATCGGCGACGCCATGTGGGATCCCTCGCTGATGGGCCAGTACAGCATGGCTGCCGTTTTCGCCGGCGCCCTGGACGCCGATGCCGTCCGCCAGCTCTACCAGCAGACGGCTGTGCCCGAGCCGGCCACCATGGGCCTGCTGGCCATGGCCGCGATGGGCCTTGGCGGGTACATCCGGAGGCGGCGTTAGATCCGCTTGCCTTCCTTGCGTGCCTGGTTGATCTGCTCCCGGCTGCGGTGACGGTAGTCGCGCAGGGGCTCGATTTCGTATTGGCGGCACAGGTCGCGGACGCGGACGCCCGGGGCGGTCGCCCGCAGTTCGTACCAGCTTTCCATGCCCCACCGCTTCATCTCGACCTTGCCCTTGTTCTCGGCCAGGAGACGCTCGATCTTCTTGCCGGTGAAGTCGTAGTGGACGAACGTGCGGTCGAGGTCCAGCGTGGCGATCGCCTGCTTGGGCATGGGTTTCTCCACGTCGCTCACCGTCACGCCAGCGGCGTCGATCACGTTGCCCCACCCCACCGCCACCACGCAGTAACCGAAGGCCATCGCGTAGGCGTTGAGCACCTGCCCGCCGCCGTAGGCGCTGGGCCAGAGAACGACGTCGGCCCCCTTCTTGTCCGCCTCCAGCCACAGCTCGGCGAAGTTGGCGTCGAAGCAGGTGAGCATGGCCACGCGCCCGAAGTCGCAATCGAAGGTCTTGACGCCCTCGCGGCTGACGTTGCAGCCCTCGCCCCAGAAGACGAAGACCTTGCGATAGTACCCGACCGTCTTGCCCTGACGATCGATGAGGACGGCGGTGTTGAATTGCTCGTCGCCGGCCTGCTCGCGGACTGACGTGACGACGTACATGTGGTACTGGCGGGCGAGGGCGGCGCAAGCTTGGACGGTCGGCCCGTCGAGCGGCTCGGCCTTGGTGCCCGCGAACTCCTCCGGCAGGCAGGCAATGTCCACGCCCCGTTTACCGGCCACGTGAAGGTGCTCCAGGGCGAGCTTGAGCTTCTTGTCCCGGTCGCCCCCGTAGCCGATGGCGATGGTCGCCACCCGCACCTGCCGCCCGGGCAGCTTGTCGCGATCGATCTGCGGACGGACCTCGACACTCGGCCCACCCGGCTGGGCGGCACCTTCCTGCCACGAAGAAGCCAGGATCGTCACGAACACCGCCGCCGTAGTCCATCGCAACGCTTGGAACATGACGTTCTCCTTCACCATCGTGCGATTGCGTCGATCTCGCACAGTCCAACGCGGACCCGCGCGTTCATTTCCTCTCAGACGGATCGTTGTGCAGGGGCAGTTCCGGCAGGCGGGCGGAGTAGAAAACCGCCCGGTGACGGTTGTCGTCGAAGGCGAAGTGCAGCCACCGGCGATCCTTGCTGACGAAGCCGTCCGGGTAGTTCAGCCGGCCCTTGGGCCCGTCGCAGGACTCCTTCACCAGCACGCGGCGGTAGGGCCAGGTCTTCATCCCGTCGAAGCTCACCCACAGGGCCATCGGGCTGCGGTGGCTGGGGTTGGGGTTGTGCAGGATCGCCACCGCGTTGCCGCCCAGGCCGTACAGCGTCGCCTTGGAGCCGGGGTTGGGAACGTCGCTCTTGTGGGCGAAGGCCGGCCAGGTGCGCCCGCCGTCGGCGGACTCGGCGTAATACAGCACGCCGCCCAGGCGGTCGGCCCGGATGATCATCGCGATCCGCCCGCCGGCCAATTCGACAATATTGTTCTCCGCCCAGCCGTGGTAGCGGTCGTTGTCGGTGATGCGGATGTCGCCGTGCTCGGACCAGGTCTTGCCGCCGTCGCTGCTGATCAGCACGCCGTTTCGCGGATTGCTGACGTAGTGGCCCAGCGCCTTGTGCCAGGGCCTCTCCTCCGGCACCGGGGGCGGCACGTCCGGACCGGGCCCGAGATAGTGCTGGAAGGGCAGCAGGATCCGCCCGTCGCGCGCAACGACGTGGTTGCGGATGAAGGTGAAGTCGGCCAGCCGGCCCGGCAACGGCTCGGGCTTGCTCCAGGTGCGGCAGCAGTCGTCGCTGTGCATCATCCACGACTTCCAGTCGCGCCCCCACGTCTGCGAGTGCGTGGAGAAGAACAGCGTGCATCGCTTGCCGGTCACGATCAGCTCGGTTGCCCCTTGACCGCTCGTCTTTCCCTCACGAGGCAGGCCCGTATCGACACGTTCGATCGCCGACCACGTCTTGCCCTGGTCGCGGCTGCGGACGATCCCGATGTAGTTCCTCGGCGAAGGCTCGAAGGTGTCGCCAGCCAGCAGGAACAGCGCCCAGGAACCGTCGGGCAGTTCGCGGACCATGGTGTCGCAGACCATGGAGTCGGGCTTCTTGCCGTCGTAGGGAATGTTGGTGCGGTCGCGTTTGGCGGCGGCGGCGGCGAGGCGGTCCCACTCCACGTCCGGGGCTGTGTTCGCCGGCACTCGCGCCTTCGCGTCGGCGGACTTGGCCTGCCCGGCGAGCCCGGAGGCTGGGACCGATGAGAAGGCGACAGCCGCCAGAACCAACCCTGTCCATCGCGTCACCTTCAGGCTCCTTTCGGCTGCTTCATCCAATGGCGCATGGCCCGCGCGAGCTTGTCGATTTCGCCGGTGGTGACGAACCAAGCGGCGGAGATCCGCAGGAACGCCCGACCGTCCGAACGGGTAATGGGGCACTCGATGCGGTGGTTGTTCCACAGCCAGTGATCGGGCGGCGCCTGCTCCGGCGAGGCGAACTCCCCCGCCACCAGCGCGCCCGAGAGTTCGGGGTTCTCCGGCGTGGCCGGCGTCAGGCCAAGTTCCGCCAGCCGCCTTCGGGCGTGGGTCGCCAGGGCCCGGCAGCGCCCGGCCACCACCAAGTCGCCGCCCAGAAGGTTCCGAAAGTCGAGCGTCGCGCCGAGGACCATCTGCGGGGTGCGATCTTCGCAGCCGTGGAATTCGTGGCTCTGCTGCCAGTGAGTACCGCCCCAGGGCGTGGACACGTGGGCCAGACGCGGCTGGTAGCCCCAGCCCCAGCTCGTGATCGGCGGCTGAAGCCTATCCCGCAGCGATCCGCGGGCGTGGAGGAAGCCCACCGTCGCCGGAGCCATCATCCATTTGTGGCAGTTGGCGGCATAGAAGTCGGCGCCGATCTTTCGCAGGTCCACCGGGACCATCCCCGGCGCGTGGGCCCCGTCGAGGACGGACACAGCCCCGCGGCGTCGGGCCAGCCGGCACAGCCGCCCCGCCGGCAGGACCAGCCCCGTCGTGCTGGTCACGTGGCTGAAGAAGAGCACGCGAGTCCGCCGCGTGAAGGCGGCCTCGAACGCGCGCACGATCTCGTCCGGCCGCTCGCTGCGATACGGCAGAACTACCCGCCGCACCCGCCAGCCACGCCGCTCGCTCAGGCGACGCCACAGCAGGTCCATCGCACCGTACTCATGGTCGGTCGTGAGAATCTCGCTCCCGACGGGGAGGTCCAGAGAGTTCGCGACGACGTTAAGACCCCAGGTGACATTGGACAGCAGCAGCAGTTCGTCCCGTCGGCACGAGAGATACTCTGCCAGGCGCTGCCGAGACGCCTCCAGCAGGACCGGGCCCTGGCGCCAGAGGAAATCGCTCGGCCCGGCCGCCTGGAGCCGTCTCAGTCGCGTCACCTCTTCCAGCACCGGCTTCGGCGTGGGCGACATGGTGCCGGCGTTGAGATTCACTGCGCCCGCTTCGCGGTGGACGAGGCGCCGCATGGCCTGCCAGTGTCGTGGTTCGTTCATGGGCACTACTAGAGCCGATCCGCAGCAACCGGTCAATGGTGAGAAGTTGACTTGACCGGGGCAACATGGTAACGTCTGATGTTTAGGTTTGGAATACGCCGCAACTTACGCACGTAAGGAGCAGGATGATGACCAGAACGACGATATGGCTTTGCGTGGCGGCGCTGCTGACGGCGGCGCCGATGTGGGCCCAGGACCGCACAGACGATGCCGCATCCAGCCGCTATGTAGGCGTAGTCACCGGCGACCGGGTGAACGTCCGTGCCGGCCCGGAGACGGGATACGTCATCACGCAGCTTTCTGCGCCCACCCAAGTGACGGTGGTCGGCAAGGTGCCCGGCTGGCTGAAGATCCTTCCGCCGGCCGATGCCTTCGGCGTCATCAGCAAGCAATACGTCCAGCCGGACGCCACGGGCAAGGTCGGCGCGGTCGCCGGCGACAGCGTGTTCGTCCGTGCCGGCGGCCCCAAGCGACAGGTAAGCTTTGACGCCCTCCTGGTCCGTCTCAACAAGGGCGACAAGGTCGAGATCATCGGCGAGGTCGGAACGTTCTACAAGATCGCGCCGCCCGCCGGCTCGTATTTCTGGATCAGCGACCAGTACGTCCGCTCGTTGACGGCTGCCGACACAGCCGCCCCCGCAGCGCCGGCCGCTCCGGCCGCACCAGCCGCACCGACCGAGCGGACACTGACCCCGCCGGACGAACCGGGCGGGACTGTCGTGCCGGGCACGACCGAAAGGACCGCCCCGCCGCCGGCCGCCCCCGCTGAGATCGACACCCCCGCCTCGGTCGCTGCGCAGGCAGCCGGCGTGAAAGAGGCCGAGGAGGCCTGGAAGCGAGAGATGGCCAAGCCGCACGACCAGCGCGACTACACGGGCATGCTCCAGAAGTATCAGGCCATCGAGCTTCCGGCCGGGCATGCCATGGCACCGGTCGTCCAGGCCAAGCTCCGCTATATCCAGGAAATGCTCCGATATCAGAAGGAGACCGAGGAGATCGCCCGCCTGGTCCGGGAGGCCCGCACGACCTCCGAACGGTTCGACCAGGCCCGCGACGAGATCACCGTCACTACCACCACTCGCCCGGTCACCCGGTACGCCGCGCAGGGCATCCTGGCGGCAAGCGACCTGTTCCCCGGCACGGGGGCCGTACCCAAACGGTGGATCGTTCGAGACCCGCAGACCCTCCGCGTGGATGCCTACGTTCAGGCGACCACCCAGCAGGTCGAGTTAAAACGCTACGAGGGCAAGCTCGTGGGGATTCACGGCAAGGCCGTCTTTGACGCCGCATTGGGCCTGGACATCGTCGAGGCCGAACGGCTGGTCGTGCTGGACGAATCGGTCAAGTTGCCCATGCCGCCCCAGCCAATCCTGAAGGTCGAGACGCCCCAACCGAAGCTCGCCCCCACCCCACCGGTGAACGTGCCGGGCCTGGGCAAGCCGGGAGATAAGCCCGCCGCCCCGACCAAACCCGCGCCGGTCAAGCCGGCCCCGGTCAAACCTGTTCCTGTCACACCCGCGCCGGCCAAGCTCGCCCCGGTTGAACCGGCCCCGGTCAAACCTGTTCCTGCCGTACCCGCGCCGGCCAAGCTCGCGCCGGTCGAGCCGGCCCCGGTTAGACCCGATCCCCCACGCCCGGATGCCGACAAGCCGATCTTCCCCCCCGAGCCGGCGCCTGCCAAGCCCGCGCCGACCACCAAGCCGGCCACCTCCTCGATCGTCGTGCCCATCCCGCCGCCGCCTCCGGTGGACACGCGAGTGATCGTGATCCCGCCGACCACACAGCCGGCCCCGACGACCAAGCCAGCGCCCAAGACCAAGCCCGCGAGCGCCATTATCAACCTGCCCCCGCCGTCGGGCCTGCCTCTGGAATAGCCGCCCCAATACGAACGATCATGAAACTGGTGACCTTCAGGCACGGCCAGGCCGAGTCCTTCGGCCTGCTGGATGACGGCGGCGTCTTCGACCTCCGCTCGGCCTGGGCCGACGGCCCAGCCGACATGGTGCAGTTCCTGCAAGCAGGCGAGCAGGCCCTCGTCCGCGCCGCCGAGTTGGCAGCCCGGAACCCCAACCGCGTTCCGCTCGACCAGATCCGCTTGCTGGCTCCCATTCGAAGGCCGGACAAGGTGCTGGGGCTGGCCGTAAACTACGCCGAGCACCACAAGGAGAGTTCGCGCCAGGCCCTGCCCGACGATCCGCGCCGTCACACCACTCCTCGACCGTTCCTGATGCCCGGCACCGCGGTCGCCGGACCCGGCGACGAGATTCCCTGGCCCGCCTACAGCCGCCAAATCGACCACGAGATCGAGCTGGCCGTGGTGATCGGGCGAACCGCTTCTCGCGTCGGCGTCCGGGAGGCCCGCTCGTGCATCGCCGGCTACACCATCGCCAATGACGTCTCCGCCCGCAGCGTTACCTTCGCCGAGGGACGCACGCCGCGAGACAAGGACGCCTTCTTTGACTGGCTCCATGGCAAGTGGGCCGACGCCTTCTGCCCCATCGGCCCCTGCATCGTCACCGCCGACGAGATCGGCGACCCGATGGATCTGGACCTGGAACTGACCGTGAACGGCGAGACTCGCCAGAAGGCCAACACCTCGCAGATGATCTTCGACGTGTACGAGGTTGTCTCATTCGTCAGCCATCTGATGACCCTCCTGCCGGGCGACTTCATCGCTACCGGCACGCCCAGCGGAGTGGCCATGGCCACGGGCAAGTGGCTTCGCGGCGGCGACGTCATCACCTGCCGCATCGAGAAGATCGGTGAGTTGACAAACGCCCTGGGCCAGCCCCCGCGGGATTTTTTCCGCCCGTGCTCTGCCCCGCCAGCCCCCGAGGGCGGTTCCTCATAGTCGAAGGCCTGGTGACCCGCGCGTCGTCTGGACCTCGTTCTCGCCACGAAGCGCGCGGCGCGGTTGGCGCCCTCGCGGGTCTGGCCACGACCGCAGGCCCGCTTCGCGCGGGCCAAGGTGAACAAGTCCTTCCTCGTCCCAGGCATCGCTTCGGCGAAAATGGTCGATCGGTTACCGCAGCAAGACAAGGAGATGGCGGAACCCATGAGAACTGCTGCGATCGGATTGCTGATTGCCCTGAGTGCAGCCTCGCCGTCTGTCGGTGAAGAGACAGTGCCGCTGAATCTGCGGACGGCCAGGGTGTCTCCTGGGTGGATTACAGAAGGCGTGATGTATCAGATCCAGCCGCGCGCGTTCACGGCGGAAGGCACACTCAAGGCGGCCCAGGCACGGCTGGGAAAGCTGGCCGAACTGGGCGTGACGATCCTGTACCTCTGTCCAGTATTCGTGGCCGACGACGACATGGACCAGGCATCATGGAGTCCGCGTCAGAAGAAGTCCGGGATGAACAACCCTCGGAACCCCTACCGCATGAAGGACTTCTATCACGTCGATCCCGAGTACGGCACGGATCAGGACTTGAAGGATTTCGTCGCCGCCGCCCATGCGCTGAGAATGCGGGTGATGCTGGACATGGTGTACCTGCACTGCGGGCCCAGGGCTGTCTTCCTTGAAGCCCATCCCGACTTCGTCAAGCGGGACAAGAACGGGAAGATCAAGAACGCCGGCTGGAGCTTTCCCGCCCTGAACCACGCCAGCCCGGAGTTGCGCGAGTACCTCTGGCAGAACATGGAGTGGTGGGTGCGCGACTTCGACGTGGATGGTTTCCGCTGCGACGTGTCGGACGGCATCGGGCTGGACTTCTGGGAGACGGCCCGCCAACGCCTCGAGAAGCTGCGCCCCGACGTCGGGATGCTGGCCGAGGGCACGCGGAAAGCGGACCAGCTCAAGGCGTTCGACCTGGACTACGGCTGGGGATTCGCGTGGGACAACGCCGCAACCGTCCGGACTCAATGGGAGAAGATGCGGGCGGAGCGCCCGCGCGGCGGGGCCAGGTTCATTCGATTCATCGACAACCACGATATCGCCAACGACTCCTACGACAACCGCATCGAGAAGCGATGGGGAGCGGCGCGCGTCGAAGCGGCCCTTGTTGCGATCTTCACCCTGGACGGGGTGCCGTTCCTGTACAACGGGCAGGAAGTCGCCGACACCGCCCGCCACAGCATCTTCGGGCGGATGCCGATCGACTGGGCGAACGCCAAGACCGCAGCCGGCCAGGCGCGGTTTGCCTTCTGCAGGAGGCTCTGCGCGATGCGTCGCTCGCGGCCGGCCCTGACGCGGGGTGAACTGGTATGGGTCGACAACGACGCCCCTTCAGCCGTGCTGTCGTATCTGCGAACCTCCGCCGAGGAGAAGGTCCTGACGGTGGTGAACCTGACGAACAAACCCGTGAACGTCAAGCTGGCTGAACTGAAGGAGACGTTCAAGCCCTTGCTGGCCGAGGGCGCAAAGCACGATGAGCGGGGCACTTTTGCCTTGGAGTCGAACGGATATTTCGTGGGAAGGAAATGAGCGCAAAGACCATAGTGCCCAGGCTTCTTGGCCAGTACCGTCGCCCCCAGCTCGCGCACGACGGAGTCCGGAGACCCTTTCGCGAACCCAAGCCATGAGAGCAGTCACCCTTGCCCAAAGCGCAGCCGGTTGCCTGGTGCTCGCCGGCGCACTCGCCGCCATCAGCGCGGAGGGCCCAAAACGCTCTCTTGCGGCCTGCGCGGACCGGGCCTGGGACGCGTCGTGGACGAAGTTCTACCACCCGGGAACGAACCTGTTCTATGACTATCTGACCAGCTATGAACCCCGGCGGGAGTTGGCCCACCTGCCGACCGCCGACGAGGTCGCCCGTCAGCATCCCAACCCGTACGGATACGGCACCGGGATGGAAGACTGCATGATCTCCGCCGGGGTCATGCTGCCCATGATCGTCGATCGGTATGCGGTCACGAAGGAAGAGATACTTCGCCAGCGCGCTCGCTCCGTGTTCGAAGGGATCCAACGTTGCGCATCGCTGCACGGCTCGCCGGGTTTCCTTGCCCGGGGGGTCTGCACGGAAGACCTCAAGAGCACCTACATCAACTCCTCGCGAGACCAGTACACCCACGCGGCGCACGGGCTCTGGGTCTACTTCCATAGCCCTCTCTGCGACGCCACGACAAAGAGGGAGATCGGCACGATTCTCTCCGCCATTGCCGACCGCATGACCCGCAACGTCACGCCGGAGAACGATTACGATTCTCTCCGGGCCGACGGCACGCGTGACCCGCGCGGCATCAGCCGGATGTGGAACGTGAAAGGGCACGAGGCCGCCCGCCTGCCGATGCTTTACGCCGCCGCCTGGAACACCACCGGCAGGCGGGAATACCACGACCTCTATCGCAAGTACGTCGAACCGGCAGTCAAGCAGTCGTTCGTCGTCGAAGAGTGGCAGCCGACTTATGCCCTCCTGCAGATGCAGGACTCCATGGAATTGCTGGAATCGCTGGAGCCAGATGCGAAGCTGCAAAAGCAGATGCGAGAGATCATGTCCGTGCTCTCCAGGCGATGCGCCGCCCGTGCCGTCGGCGCCGACCGAAACAGCCGGACACTCGACCTGACCATGCTCTGCACCGATTGGAGGACAGGCGAGGGACTCAGTTCCAAGGGAACCTACCGCAAGGTCTGGTACAACATCCGCGAGAGCGGCGAGGCGGCCCTGGCGCAGTTGATCGACCAGGGCAAGGCATTTCCGGATGAACAGCAGGCGATCCTCGCCCGCGCCATCACGCGCATAGACTATCGGAGAGTATCGAGCAACGGCATATTCTATCTCCAGGCCGCCTACTGGAAGGCCCGTCGGCACGGGCTGTTCGCGACAGAGGTTTCAGAATGAGACCGGTGGATGGTGACGCCGCAATCATGCGGCAGGCACACGGGAGGACGAGAATGCAGTATTCCCGGCGCGAAATGCTGGCATTGAGTCTTGGCGGTGTCGCGACGGCCGGTCTTGGACCGCTGGCCCGCCCCGCCCCGACAACAAGCCGCCCCCACGCTGCCCCGCTGGCGATGTGGGCCTTGACCGGAACACTGAAGTCGGATGACGTGTCCCGCCAGCTTGACGCGTTTGCGGGTGTCGGCTGGGGCGTGGTGCTCTATCCGCGTTGGGGATTGGAACTGGAGTACCTCGGCATGGCCTGGTTCGAGCGGATCCGATTCATCGTCGAACAGGCCGCGGCCCGCAAGATGGAGGTTTGGCTGTACGACGAGTTCTGTTGGCCGAGCGGCCACGCGAAAGGACTGGTCACGAAAGACCACCCCGAGTTGCAGGCCCAACTGCTGGCGGTGGAACGGGACGGCACGAGCCGGATCGTCCCCGTCGCCGGCAGCGCCAACCTGCTGCTGCCCCAGGCCACGGCGCGGTTCCTGGCCGTGACGCACGAACGCTATGCTCGCGCGATCGGCGAGTTCTTCGGCCGGACGGTACGAGCGATCTTCACCGACGAACCCTCGCTGGCCCGCCAGCACCAGCCCCGCAAGCCGGGCGAGGCGCCGTGGCAACTGACCTGGTCGGCACTGCTGGATCAGGCGCTCGGGGGCGACTTTCCCAAGCGCCTGGCCCAGGCCGGCGAGGTGGCCCGCGCACCGCTATGGCGCGATTACTGGGCCGCCTACACGCGCGTGTTCCACGACGCCTGGGTCGCCCCCATCGCGAAGTGGTGCACGGAGCACAAGATCGCCATGAGCGGGCATCTGCTCGGCGAACACAGCTTCGGCTCGCAGGTGGCCTGCAACGGCAGCCTCCGGAGGCAACTCGGCGCGTTTGAGATTCCCGGCATTGACGAGATCCATACCCGGACCGACCCGGCCAAGTGCGAGGCGCTCACGCTGGCCGCCATCGCCGAGTTGGCCGGTCGGGAACGCATGGTGGAAGTGTACGCGCTGGGTCCGCCGACGATGAGCCTGGCCACGATGAAGAACATGGTGGACCTGTGCGCCGCGTGCGGCGTGGACCGATACGTGCTGGCGATCTGCCCGCACGATCTCCGAGGCGGCATGTTCAAACGCGAGTACCTCGGCATCCACGGCCCCCAACAGCCGTGGTTCCGAGAGGCGGCCAAGGCTTACGGCGAGTACGTCGTTGAGGCTGCCGCCACCGCGCGGACCGCCAAGCCGCTTGGCGTGCCCTGGCCGAGCGACGAGGAACTCTGGGCCGCCGCCGGGCCGGACCCGCTGCGGTCCGAACCGCTGAAGGCGATGACCCAGCAATTCGTCACTGCGGCGAGAGAGCGCATATGCGCCCGGCTGAAATCCGGGCCAACACCGGCGGCTGTGCGCAGGCCCATGGACGCTGCGTGGACCTTTCAGCCCGCCGGGCCCAACTCTCTGCGGCTCGACACGCCGGAGTTGAACGTGCTGGAGGTGCCCGCCGTCGCAGAGCTGTCGGTTCAGGCGCAGCTCGTTCGCCAACTGCGCGTCAACGGCGCCCCGGTCAACCTCAATGCTGCGCCGCCCGACCGGGAGTTCGATCTCAGCTATCGCCGCGTTCCGGTGACCGCCATGCTGCGGCGTGGCGCGAACCGGATCGACGCCGACCTGACCGAACCCAAACCGCTGCGGTTCCTGCCGTCGTTGGTTCTGTGGGGCCGGTTCGCGCTGGACGCGCAGGGCCGCATCATTGCACCCCCGCGGGCCATCAAGCTTGGCGACTGGCGGCCGCAAGGGTATCCCGACTTCTGCGGCACGGGCCGATATCGCACCGAATTCCAGCTCGACGCGTTGCCGCGGTTTCTCTGTATAGACAGCGGCGACTACCCCGCTAGCGTGACGTGGAACGGCCGGCCGCTCGGGCTCCGCGCATGGTCGCCGTATCGGTTTGCCTTGGCGGGCGCAGCACGCGTCGGCGTCAACGAGGTGATCATCGAGGTCACGAGCACGCTGGGGCACTTGATGACTCCCAAGGCGGCGCCGCCGGTCGGCCTGCTGAACGTGTGGACAGAGTGAGGGCCGGGCGACACCCGTACATCATGAGGAACAACATGTTCGCGATCAGGACCGTCGGGTGGTTTCTTGTGATCGCGTCGGCAAGCTCGCCGACGATCGCCGCGGACGTCCCCGCTCCGCCCTTGGACAGACCAGGATGGACGCTCACTTTTCATGACGAGTTCGACGGGCCGAAGCTCAACGACTGGTACTGGTTCCCGGCCTACCGCTCGGGACGCAAAGTCCACTTCGCGCGAACGGGGCGTCCCAGCCGCTGGCAGGACTCCAACGCGCACTACGTGCTCGAAGACGGCCTGCTCAAGCTCCGCATCGACGAGAAGTTGCCCGCTCGAAAGAACAAGGGCGACCGCTGTGTCAGCTCGATTCAGACGTCGGACCATCGCTTCGGCGCGACGACGAGCGAGTACCAGGTTCTCGACAAATTCGCGCAGAAGTACGGGTGGTTCGAGGTCCGTTGCCGGATCCCCAGCGGGTCGGGGCTGCACAGCGCGTTCTGGTTGTTGCAGCACGACCCGACGAAACAGGAGTACGCCCCGGACGGCCGACGGCGCACTGTCGGCGAAGGGGTGGTCGAGATCGACGTCTTCGAGCAACTGGGGCGTAAGACAGCCGACCGGGAGATCGACTTTAACGTTCATTTCACCAAGACCGGCGGGTTCAAGTACAAGATGGACTTCGACCCTTCCAGGGAGTTCCACGTGTGGGCCCTGGAATGGAAGGAAGGCGAGCTGAACTGGCACCTGGACGGGCGACTGGTCCACACGTACAAGGGCGAGACGCCTCGGGAGAAGATGTTCATCCTGCTGGGGCTGTACCAGGGTGCCGTGCCCGGGTGGGTTGGCCCGACGGACCCGGACATGCCGTACCCGCGGGATTTCGAGATCGACTACGTCCGGGTGTATTCCCGCAACCAGGGCGCCACGACGCTGCCGGCCGCCGCGCCGGCGCGCCTCGCCGAAGCGGTGGAGAAGGCCCACGCGGCCTTGTGGGACAAGTTCATCGGTCGGGACGGCCTGATCCACGACTACGTTGGGGAGCTTCCCGCTCCGGAAGACTGTAAACTCGGGCGGCCCAACGCGATCGGCTGGTGGAGCCCGATCGAGAACGGCCCGATGTTCACCGGGTCCTATCTCGTTGCGGCTTGCGAGCGCGCGCGTCGCAGCGGGTCGCAGGCCGACCGCGACAAGGCGCGGCGCCTGGCCAAGGGGCTGCTCGCGTGCGCGTCGCTCTCGGACGTGCCGGGCTTCGTCGCTCGCGGCATGGGGACCGATGGAAAGTGTCACTATCCGATGGGCTCGCAAGACCAGACGCATCCGTGGTTCTATGGGCTCCACACGTACGCAGCCAGCGACATCCCGGACGCGCGGGAACGCAAGCTCGTTGTCGACAAGATGACGGAGGTCGCCGACGCGCTGGAGGCGGTCAACTGGCAATGTCCGTGCGACGGCGCGTTCAAGGGGCAGTTCCGGGGCGATTTCAAGATGTTCCGGCACCACGGGGCCGCCATGTACCTTTTCATCCTGCGGGCTATGCATGACGTGACTGGCGATCGCGTCTGGCTGGACCGCTATCAGGCCGCCGTGCGCGAGCGGTCCGCCAGGACTGGCAAGACGCGGCTGGAGATCTGCGCGGAGGGCTACCCGCACGACCGGGAACAGATCAAGAACATCGACCGAGCCCTGCTGTGGATCTATGTCAGTTCACAGGGGGGCCTGGCCCGGCTGGCCGACTGGGAGACGGACCCAGCCGCCAAGGCGCAATATCGCGCGGGCCTGGCGATCAACGCGCGCGGAGCCCTGGCGGTCCTCGACGCGTATAAGACCTTCGACAATGCCGACACCAAGGTCTTCGGCCATGCGCGCTGGCGGGAAGGCTATCCGGCCTGGTTCCCCCAGAAGACACAGGCCGACGCCGAGAGGATGGCCTCGACGGGCGACCGCAACATCCTCGGACAGCGCAAAGGGTATGAAGCCAGCCGGATGCGAAACCCCCTGGCCGCGGCAGCCTTGATCGCGATGGGCGGATATCGCGAAGGTTTCGACCAGGCTCGGCAGGCAATTTGTCATTACGACTACGCCAGGCTCAACATGGCGGAGTTCTTCTTCGCCGAGTGCGCATACTACGCCCTGCCTTCCGATTAGGCGTGCGGTTCGCGTGCGGAGACGCTTTGATCACCCTTTCATGCCACCCGGAAGGCGTTCTGGAGAAGGTGGAGTGCGACGGCGCAGGCCAAAGCATAGACATTCGTTTCCGAAAGACTGAACGAGATGCGGACGTTGGGGAGTTCGATCCGCCAATCGACGGCGCCAATCGGCAGGGCAGCAAAGCGAGACGAGACCGCCTGCATTCCGACCAGAGTGGTTGGGATTACAGGGTTCGTCCGTCCTGGCTCATCGCCGCCAGTGAGCGTCCATGGGCACCGCGTGGAGTCGCTCGCCGAAGGGAACGACCTCGCGCCCCCGATATAGCGCCACACCCTGCCGAAATCGCTTGCTCGCCTCATCGGCCACCGTGCAGAAGTGAAACAGGCCCGGCTCCCTCCAGCCTCCTTTCATGCCGTGATGCAGCCGGCCATATGAGGCGATAATGCAGCTGTCTTCCAGCCGCAGCGGACCTTGCAGGATCCGCCGTTGATGCCGCGGATTTCCGCCGACCGCTGCTTACCGCACTTCCACCGCATGCTCGTCTCGTACCCACCGAGAGTGTGCAGGCTCGTCAGACTCTCGGGTCTTCTCGTCAGTCCGGAATCATCATCGCGATGCCATGGCGGACAGCTTACCAGCCACGTCAGGCGGTGTTTCATCTTTTCAGGACAAGTTGCGAGGCTTCCAGGTTCCGCCTAAGGCTGCGCCGCCTGCCGGTGGTAGCTCCTGAGCAGACCGCCCATTCGCTCGCCGCCCAACAGCAGCCCTTACGGCTGACGCTCCGCGAAGCGGGGTATTGCGTCGTACGAGACGATCCGGTCGTGTAGAATCAGTGGTTGTCGTCGAACACCCTTCCCGGAAACGATGAATACGGAGACCTCTATGAAGCGCCTGACACTGTTGACTTTCGCGACCGTAGCATGCGCCGCCAGCATGGTCCTGGCCGGGACGATCTACCAACTGACTTGTCCCAACGACGGCTGCAAGTACACGGGGGAGGCGAGCTTCTTTGGCGGGCGGATGTTCGCTCTGAAGACCGGGTGGTGTACCACGTGCGGCGAGTTCACCGGGATCCGGTGGAAGCGAAGCGAGAAGCCCCCGGAACCCGCATTCACCGTCTGGAACTCCCGGACGGGACAAACGCACGGTCTGTATCCCTGTCCCAAGTGCAAGAAGCCCTTTCTGCCCATCGAGAGGATCGAAGATCTCACGCATTGCCCCAAGTGCGGCAAAGACGGGCTGAAGCACAAGGCGACAGTCATGTACGATTGACCAGTCCGCCTGGACTGCGGGCTCGTCCCACCCCGAAGCCGTCGCGACCCGCCCGCTCTGCTCGCACTCACGGACGTGTTTCGAGACCGCGGGTAAGGCCTTCCAACCGCGACGGCGTCGGATAGAATACCTGTGCGAACTGGTAACGACCGGTTCAGCACAAGGAGCAAACGATGAACGGATTGAATAGACGCGGTCGACAGGGCGGCATCCTGACGAAGTTGATTGTCCTGATCGTCGTGGTCGTAGGCAGTATCGTGGGCTACCGCGTGCTGTTCATGCAAGAGACGCCAAGCCAGGCGTTGAAAACCCTGACCAGCCAGGCAGCAGAGAAGATATCCGAGTTGCGGGAAGGGGATTCCCTCTACGAAAAAGGCGACTGGCGGACGGCCTTGGATCGATACCGCCGCGTCCTCGCTCCAGGCACCAAGCAAGGGGAGCGACTGCCGGCCGATCGCCTGCGGCATGCGCGCGGCCGTGTGTGCGAGAGCCTCTATCGGATCGCCGAGGAGAGCAAGTGGGAACCCGCCAAGTGTCAGGAAGCCATCGAGGCCGTCGCGGACTTTCTGGCCAAGTACCCGGACCTCTCCACCGAGGTCCGAACGCATTTGCAGGACCGGCTGACGGAGTTGCGTTCACACGTGTCACGGTGACCGCGGAGACTTGTCCTCGACCATCTCGTTGGCCATGGACAGGGCTTCCGGAGAATCCCAAGGAGATGGATGATCATCCATCGAAGCTCATCCATGCGCGGGCGACTTTGTCTGCTTGCTGGCCGAGTAGCCTCGTGCGCCCCCCGTCCTCGAAGGGAGCTTTTCATGAATATCGCATCGCGACCGACTGCGACACAGACACGGGTGCTGGGAGCGACCGTACTGGCCTTGTTGACGATGTCTGCGACGGCGGAGCAGGCGGATATTCCGTACCCGTCAGCCCTTGACGCGGCCGCGGTGGTCCAGTCTTCGCTGGCCGACATCAATCGTGAGGCGATGGTGATCGGTAACGGCGACATACTGGGGCTGCTGTGGGACCGCGGCGGCGAGTTGGGCATTCGCGTCTCGAAGAACGACATTTGGGATGCCCGTGTGGACACCTCGCAGGATGGGCCGCCGATGAAGGTGGACGTGGCCAACCACAAGTGGTCGCCTGGAGGCTATCCGCCGTCGTGGCGCAAGCCGTACCCTCAGCCGCGGTGCGCTGCCGTCGTGCGCATCGGTTCGTCGCCGCAAGCGGGCGCGAGCCGGTGGCGGTGCATCCGCTCCGGGGGCAAGGTCAACCAGTGGCTGCGCGACAAGGATGCGGGAGTCATGGCGATCTCCGGCTCGGCTGGCGCGTCGGCCGGCTATCGCTGGGACCTGGAGCTTGCCCAGGTCGGCTCGCCCACGTCGCTCAAGCTGCGCCTCAGCGGAACGCCCGGCGCGCAGTTCTACGTCAACGTCCTGGCCGGGGGACGCAACGCGGTGGTGGCCAGCGGCTGGCGGGCTACCCCGCAAGAGGAGGCCGACGTCGTCTTCCCCATCCCGGCGGGCAGCAAGGTCAGCGGCATCGAACTGTACGTGATGACCAAAGACGGCAAGCGGACGGAGAACCGCGTGGGCCGCATCGTGCTGGAGGGCGACAAGGAGCCGCTGGCCCTTCCGCCGGGCATGCCCGAGTCGGCCGTCCAGTCGGCCAGGCTCGACCTGCGGCGGGCGGTCGCGACGACCGGATCGGTTGCCGTGCGGGCGCTGGCCGACCGGAACGTCTTTGTCATCGAGACCGCGAAGGACGTCTCGCTGGAGGAAGTTCAGACCGCGGGCGTCGAGCCGGCCGAGTGTGGGGAGGATGCCGGCGTGAAGTGGCTGCACGTCAAGCTCCCCGGCGACGTGGACTACGCCGGCATGGAATACGCCGTGGCGGTGGCGTCGGCCGACTCGCAGAAGACCGTCGCGATCGTGACCTCATGGGAGACCAAGGGCAGCGTGCGGGAGGCCGCTGTCGCCCTGGCCCGCGAGACAGCCGGCACGGACGCAAAGGCCCTCATCGCCCGCCACGAATCGCAGTGGTCGCAGTTCTGGGCGGCCAGCGGGGTGAAGCTCGACGACGCCGACTTCCAGCCCTGGTGGTATCGCATGGTGTATTATCTGCGATGCTTCGCGAAGCCGGGGGCCGTACCGGTTGGCCTGTTCGCCGGCCTGGCCAGCGACCGGACGCCGTGGCACGGCGACTACCACCACAACTACAATGCGTGGCAGCCGTACTGGACGCCGCTTGCCATCAACCACCCCGAGTTGGTCGACCCCTGGGTGCGCTACATGAACGCGATGCTGCCGCGGCTGAAGTGGTTTGCGAAGACCACGTACGACTGCGAAGGGGCGTTCGTGGGAATTTCGTCTTTCGCCTTCGAGCCCGATCCCGCCGGCTGCAAGAGCGTAAACCAACGGCACATCGCCATTCCCCCCTACGGCTACACGCTGGGCATGATCGGCATGTCCGCGCAGAACCTGTGGTTCTCCCACCTGTACCGGCCCGACAAGGAATACCTGGAGAAGTGGATCTACCCGGTGGTCCGCGAGGCCGCCCTGTTCTATTGCTCCTTTGCCGAGAAGTGCCAGCGCGACGCCAACGGCAAGGCACGGTTCGGCCCAAGCTACAGTCCGGAGCACGGCGCCTTCGGCGTGGACAACGTGCCGTTCGACCTCGCCTACGCCCGCTACACGCTCAAGGCCGCCGTCGCCGCCGCCGCGGAACTCGGCCGCGACGCCGCGCTGGCCGAGCGGTTCGCCAAGGCGCTCGACCTGCTGCCGGATTACCCCACCGCGCCCGACGAAGCCGGTAACCCGGTCGTCGTCGACTGGACCGGCTGCAAGCTCGGCGCGATCAAGGTGCACAACATCACCGTGCCGGCCGTTCCTGTCTTCCCCGGCGACCAGGTGACGTGGTTCTCGCCCGAGCCAGCCCAAAACCTCCTCCGCAACACGATCCTCCACACCCGCCACCGCGGCTGTAACTCCACGGTGATGTTCAGCGTGGCCAAGGCCCGCTTGTCTATGCCGGATGCGTGCGAGGATCTGCGGCGTTACTATCGGCCGGAGGCTCAACCCAACGGCATGTTCCACTGGCCGATGCACGGCTTCTACCTGAGCGAGAGCGTTGGCATCGCGGGCGCCATCAGCGAGTTCCTGCTGCAAAGCGTGGACAACGTCATTCGCGTCTTCCCATGCTGGCCGAAGGAGAAGGACGCCGAATTCACCCGCTTGCGTGCTCAGGGCGGGTTTCTCGTCAGCGCATGCCAGAAGGACGGCAAGGTCGTCAAACTGACGGTTACGTCCACCGCCGGCGGAAAGCTGCGGCTGGTCAGCCCCTGGACGGGCAAGATCATCGAGCGCAACACTCAGCCCGGCCAGACGGTCGACGTGAGAGAATAGCGACGGGCACTGTCCGGTCGATTGCCCAGACCAGCGGGAGAGGAAACGACACCGCTTCGCGCCGGTCGCGTGAAGCAGTCAATAGCAGGGGCAGGATTCGAGCCTGCGACCACCGGGTCATGAGCAAATCAGAAATCGTTCACGCAGGCTTCTTGAGACTGCTGCAACTAACAACACTTCCAGGAGATACGCTGAACTGCCATATGCCTGCCGCGTCAGGAAACCGAAAGCGCTTGTACTGTTGTGCCAAGACGTTGCCCGGTAACCGAAACGCAGATCGCCTTACTTCGCCGCGGGCTGGGCGAAGTTCGCCCGGACCTCGCGCCAGGCGCCGGGCTTGCCCGATTCGACGCAGTACCAGCCGATCGGCTCCTGGTCGGCAGGCGTGGCGGTCTTGACGAAGCCGTGCGGCGTCCACTGGCCGTCGGCGTTGCGGTTCCAGACCATCTGGCCGCGATGCCAGTGGCCGGTCGTCGGGGCGGCGTCGGCGACGACGCGGTTGGCCTGGTAGGGACGCATCGGCTCGGGCAGGGAGCGGTTGGCGTCGGAGAGTTCCACGTTGTCGTCGTCGATGACGAACCTCAGGCAATTGCGCCGTTTCTCCGCGTTGTCCAGGCACGTAGCGAGGTCGAGCTTGTCGCTGACGCGGACAGCGGGCAGGTCAGGAAAGCCGCGGCAGTTACGGATGACGATCTGGTTGGGGATCTGCTCGCAGAAGACCGCCGCCGCGCGGGCGGGGTTGCCCAGAGCATACACGTCGCACGAGTCCAGGATCACGAACGACGGCCAGACGGGATACGTGTAGTCGTACGGGGCGAAGTTCACCACGGGCGTGAAGCCCGCTCCCTCCCCGCCGAAGCGGACGTCGCGGCAGGTGACCCCGCCGTAATTGTCCACCCACCGCTGGTCGTGGTCTTTCGTAACGGCCGGCACGCCGCAGATCTTCTCCAGGTGCAGGATGCCGTAGTTCTCGAAGGCGGCCTTGTTCTTCATGTGCGGCGAAGTTGAGACCCAGCAGTCGATCACCGTCGCCTTGTCGCAGTAGTTGATCATCGCCTGATCGCAGTTCAGGAAGACGCAGTCACGGACGGAGATATGCGTGGAGTTGCTGCCCTTGCGCACGTGGACCGCCACCCCGGAGCAGTTGTAGAACGCGCATCGGTCGATGACGATCCGGCCGGTGTCGATGTTGTGGTTGCCGATGTGAAGCTGGTGACGCCCGCCGACGAGCGTGACTCCCGAGCACTGCCACCGCCAGGCCCAATCGGTCGAGAGAATGTCCTTGTCGCCCTTCTGCTGGACGAGGACGGCCGACCCTTCGCCCTGAACGTTAGCCTTGATCTGGATCGTGTCGGTCAGCACGTACTTGCCCGCGGGGAAGAACACCACCGGCATGGAGATGTAGTACGCGCTGTTGGGCGGCTGTTCGCTGACGGTCTTCTTGCCGGCGGCGTCCATGGCCGCCTGGATCGCCCCGGTGTCGTCGGACCGGCCGTCGCCTTTAGCGCCGAAGTCGCGGACGTTGAAGGAAGGCCCCGGCGGGGGATTCGCCGACGGGGGCGCAGGCGAGGCCGGCTGCGCAAAGGCGGCGGGCAGGCCCATCAGGGCGGACAACAAGACTGGGATCGCGCCACGAAGGAGGCCGGCATTCGTCATGGTGCACCTCTGCGAGCGGGGCAAGGCAATGATGCTTGTCCTGCGGCAGCCGAGGTTGCCCCGATGCCTGTCGGCTGGCCCTCATCACCTGCGGTGCCCGTGATTGTACCGCCCGCCGGAGACCATGGGAGGAGAATTCTGCTCCCCTGCTTATCTCGGCGGGCGCGGCAGGATCGTAACCCGTTGGCGGAACTCGCGTAGAAAACGCGAACGCCGCCGAGGGTCTCTCGACGGCGTTTCGCGTAAACCGTGGGGCCGCTGCGTTCTGCAACGGCCCAAACACTAGTGTGGTCCACACCCCTTTCGGGCACGCTGAACCCAAAAAGATGACACACCACCGCTGAAACGAAAAAATACTTTCAGAGACCTGGGGTTAACGCGCCCGGTTGGTGAGTTGGTCCAGCGATTTCCGTGCCATACGACTTACGAACAAAACGATGGAACTTGACGACAAAGGGACATATGGTAAGCTCTCCTCTCGACAAGAGTTGCAAGACCAAGAGGCTTACCATTGCCCGATGAGTCACTGCCAGACCTTTCTGTGCCTTCCGGATGGGCCAAGAACGTCAAATCCGCCATTCTGCATGTCATCTCGCTGGCCCACTTCGCCATCGTAGCCGCTCGCGGCTGGGCGGCCAACAGTCTGAATGCCCGAGTCCGGCTCTCCAGCGAGAACGACCGGCTCCACCAGGAGGTCCAGTTGCTCCGCGAGGAGCTCCGCATCAAGGACGCCCGGCTGGCCAAGATCGACCCCAGGAATCGTCCACACTATCCTGCGACCGAACGGATGGCCATCCTGGAACTCAAGGCTGCTCGAGGCTGGTCCCTTGCCCAGGCTGCTCGAACGTTCCTTGTAGCCCCAGAGACCATAGCAGTCTGGCTGAAACGGGTAGATGAAGAAGGGCCTGCATCATTGGTCCAACTCCCGGGGCCGGTCAACAAGTTCCCGGACTTCGTCCGCCATATTGTCCAACGCCTCAAGACCCTATGTCCGGCACTTGGCAAGGTCAAGCTGGCCCAGGTGCTTGCCCGGGCTGGTCTGCACCTGTGTGCGACGACGGTGGGGCGGATGCTCAAGGCCAAAGACCAGAAGTGGCCGCCCGGTAAGCCGAAGGCTGCCGAGACAGTCGAAGAACATTCGCCGACCCAACGGGTGGTCACGGCCAAGTACCCGAACCACGTCTGGCATGTCGATCTGACGGTTGCGCCCACGGGCGGGTTCTGGACAGCTTGGCTGCCGTTCTCTCTGGCCCAACGCTGGCCGTTCTGTTGGTGGCTGGCCGTGGTCATCGACCACTTCTCCCGCCGAGTCATGGGTATAGGCGTCTTTCGCAGCCAGCCCCGCAGCCGACAAGTCTGCGACTTCCTGACCAGAACCATCCGCGACGTCAAGGCCAGGCCCAGGTACATCATCTGTGACAAGGGCGTGCAATTCTGGTGCAAGCCGTTCAAGCGTTGGTGCAAACGGCGTAAGATCAAGCCGCGCTTCGGTGCCATCGGCCGGTACGGCAGCTTGGCGGTCATCGAGCGGTTCATCCGGACGCTGAAGGACGAGGGCCTCCGACGCATCCTTGTTCCCCTGACGCTTGGAAAGATGCGTACAGAGGCCAACGCAATCATCGCCTGGTACAACACCTGCCGGCCGCACACGACTCTGGGCGGCAAGACGCCCGATGAACGCTACAGGCGCGTTGCCTCCGCTTGCCGGCGGCCGCGTTGGGAGCCCAGGGCGCGCTGGCCGAGCGACTCGCCCTGCGCCTCTCCGCAGGCAAAAGTCCGAAGCAAGCCGGGCATCCGTCTGGAACTCGTCGTGGACTACTTCCAGGGGCGCAGGCATCTACCCGTGGTCGCGCTCAGAGCCGCAGCGTAGCTGCCGGCCTGTGAGAGTCGGCGGCCACCGGGGCCACTCTGCGCCGAGAAGGTCGAACCCCGGATTCCGTCGCTCCAGGTAGCCAGCCAAGCCCTCACGTATCGATATTCAGTTGTTATACACGACTGTCTTCAGTCCTCAACGACCGCCAAGAATGCCGAACAGATTGCTCACGAAGGTCGATGGACCACTACACCGGGGTATGAGCGACCCCTTGCCGGTTGTCGTAACCCGCTATAGTCGTGCAACTTACAGCATCGCGAGCAGTTGCCAGGAGCACATGAGTTTCAGCATATTCAACATGTTCAACATGTTCAAACTTTTCTGGCCACAAATTGGCCACAATTTTTCATATAGAGCAAGGTGAATATGGTGTAGTCGTGGGGCCTGCGGTATCTGGTCGTGCGAAAGAGCCTGATTGGGTCCCTCGGCAACAGAGCCAGTTCAAGCCAGCGCCTTTGCCATCGCGACCACCATCTGGAAGGCGCGGTCCAAGTCGAAGGCGTCAAAATCCTGCTGCCGAAGCACCGGCCTGAGGCGGGTAAGCAGCTGCCGTCGCAGTTCTCGCTGGCGGGAGGGGCTCACGTCCACCTGGTCATTACCGGGCACCGCGAGCTTCTGGCGGATCAGCCCCGTCAGATGGGCGTCACGGAAGTTGACACCCAGCGTGCGGACCGCGTGGTCGATGTCGTAGAAATCCCGGATCGCCGCGTCGCGGCGCGTCAATGCTGCCCGAAACTTCTCGGCGATGGCTTCGGCCCCTGAGATGCACGGTAATGCCACTTGCGGCACCATCGCCGCTTCGGTGATCGGGTCCAGGAGGATCGTTCGGGCCGACCCCTCCAGGACCGGCATGAGCAGCGGTTCTCGAAGGCTGACCTCCACCTGGATCGCTTCGGTCTGGCCCGTCGTAGGCGAATCGTAGCCGATGGCTCCGATGTACTGCGTGGAGTTGTTCGCGCCGCGCAGCGGCTTGAGGAGCCGGACGCCGGGTAGTCCCTCGGTTACGATACCGACCGCCTTCTTCATGGTTTCGGCGGCCTTGCTTCGTTGTGGGCGGCTGGCCTGGACCGGCAGCGGGATGGCGAAATCCAGGTCTTCGCTGAGGCGATAGAAGCCGACCAGCACCTTCGCCAGGTACGTGCCGCCCTTGAACACGACCTGACCAGCCGCGGCGGGCATCAGGTTGGCCAGCACCAGCGTGCAGAAGTAGTCCTTTTCGATCAGGCGCGCCGCGAAACCTGTGTGGGCAGCGGTGAAAGTTATGGCCTCCCGGAAGAGAGCGATGTCCTCATGGAGCCGGATAGTGGGTGGGTCATTCCTGCTCATTGAAGACCACTCCCCATCGCCGGTTCACGGCGCCGCGCTTGGGCAGGCCGGGCACCCACGGAATCAGGCTCGTGGAGGATCGGATCGCACGTTGCAGCCTTCGCAACGGGGCTTCGGCTGTCCCCAAGCGTTCCAGCAGCGCCCCGATCCGCCGGATCGTGCCTTGATTGCCGTACCGCGTCGTCACGGTCACAAGGTCGGTCGCTTTCACACGATTGGCAGCCAGGTCCTCGCGAATCCACTGGTATCCGCGCGGCAGGCTGTCGAAGCGGGACCAGTCGTAGACGGCGTCCATCAGTGTTCGGACCCGGGATGAGTAGATGAGCGTCAGTCCATCCGGCGTGCGGACTTCCTCGGTGCTGCCGAGGCGGGCGTCAGCCAGCTTGATCAGGGTCAAGGCCACCGCGCCGATTGTGCGATCACCCGACAGACGGTTGTTGTAGACAGACACCCGAACCGGCACCTGCTCGTCGTAACCGTATCGCTGGAAGGCATTCGGCCCGCACAGTTGGTAACGACCTCGCTGGTCTTGCATCAGCGCGTTCAGCGCCAGGGCTTCATCCGGGCTCCACCGGCCTCCCAGTGGCAGTCGGGGAGGAACGAGATAGAGCCCGCGCCGCACCGGCGCGAGGATGCCATTGCGAGCCATTCGGCTGAGCAGCTCGCGCTCCTGCTTGGGCGTGATCCGCAGGGGTTCGGTCAGCTCGCCTGTCCGCACCGTCTGCAGGTTCCGCATCTGGCAGTACGCCAACAGGGACGCTTCGAGTTGTCCGAGTTTCTTGACCATGTGTGTATTCTATTTCTCGGAGATTGCGTTACAAGCAATTTAGGCAAAATAGAATGCTATGGCACCACGCTTTGTATAGCGGACCAGTATAGCGGACCAGCGATCTTTGCGCCCTCTTTTTAGGGAACCGAAGGGCCGGCTTGACGCTGTGGTATCTTGTGGTAAGCTCTATCTGAGAAAGAGGTAACGCACTTTGGAGGTCTGCCCGTGTGCCAGGAGCTTGCCCTGGACGTTCCGCTTGTTTCAGGATGGCCCAAGAGCGTTAGGTCCGTCGTTCTGCACATCATCTCGATGGCTCACTATGCTATCGTGGCGGCCCGCGGCTGGGCGGCCAACAGCATCAACGCCCGAGTCCGCCTGAACGCCCAGAATGACCGACTCACGCAGCAGGTCGAACTGCTTCGGGAGCAACTCCGCATCAAAGATGCTCGAATGGCCAGGATCCTTCCCGAGCACCGGCCGCATTACCGGCCAGTGGAGCGGATGGCCATTGTGGAACTCAAGGCTGCTCAGGGATGGACCGTTGCCCAGACGGCACGAGAGTTCCTAATCGAGCCGGCCACGGTTGCTTCGTGGCTGAAGCGAATAGACGAGCAGGAGCCTGACGCCTTGGTTCAGCTCTCTCAGCCGGTCAACAGGTTCCCGGACTTCGTGCGTTACATCGTGCAGCGACTGAAGGTCGTGTGCCCATCCCTGGGCAAGCGGAAGATCGCTCAGATGCTGGCCCGGGCAGGGCTTCACCTCGGCACCACCACGGTCCAGCGGGTGCTCAAGGAGAAGCCGACGAAGCCGCCGACGGCGCCAGCGGAAGCGCCTGTCCCTACCGGCCGGGTGGTGATGGCAAACTACCCGGACCATGTGCACCATGTGGACCTGACGGTTGTGCCGACTTCTGCGGGCCTGTGGGCGTCGTGGCTGCCGTTGGCTCTGCCTCAGACTTGGCCCTTTGCCTGGTGGGTTGCGGTGGTCATCGACCACTTCTCGCGCCGGGCCATGGGCGTCGCGGTCTTCAAGAAGCAACCGACCTCCGTCGAGGTTCGCACGTTCCTGGGGCGTCTGTACGCCAAGACAAAGCCGAAGTACATCGTCTGCGACAAGGGTTCGCAGTTCTGGTGCGAGGGATTCAAGGCTTGGTGCAAGCGCAGAGGCATCAGGCCTCGCTTCGGTGCCATCGGCCGCTACGGCAGCATTGCCGTCCTGGAAAGGTTTGTCCGCACGTTGAAGGAGGAATGCACGCGACGTATTCTCGTTCCGTTGCGGCGCGATGACTTGCGGCGGGAACTGGTCTTTTATTTTGAATGGTACAACGAGTACCGGCCGCACGAATACATCGGCGGGGAAACGCCCAACGAGGTGTACTATGGTCGTCGAGCAGCAAGCATGGCGACGCGTGTGGAGCCCAGAGCGGCTTGGCCGGCTGCGGCGCCTTGTGCGGCGCCGCGCGTGCCAATCCGTGGCGCGCCCGGCCAGAGGATGCGGCTCGTGTTCGAGTACCACGCTGGCCGGAAGCATCTGCCCATCGTGAAGCTTGCGGCGGCTTGAGGCAGTGGGGGGCTGTTACCTGTCGGCAGGATCTCCGTGCGCTGATGGTGCCCGACGCGACCCAATTCTCATCTCTTGCCCGATTCTCCGGGTCGGGCCAGGAGGTCAAGACGCCGATCACCAGCTCAATCTGGACCGCAAAGCTCGCACGACAGCAGCCAATGCGTGCCTCGAAAGATCGCTGGTCCGCTTCAGGCCCGCATGTCGGCCACGGGATCGACCGTGATCCCGGCGTCCGGCGCCGTCGGGGTCGTGGCGGCGCCCTGAATGCAAGGCGCGGGGGCATCCGTGCCCGCCGGCGCCTTCGCCTCGACCTTGGGGGCCTCCTTGCCCAGATCGGCCGCGGTGGTGTTGGTCTTGTCGGTGTTGGTCTCGTCCATGATTGTCTTCTCCTTGGCCTTGGCGGCCACGCTGGCCGACGTATTGGAGTCGGCCCCAAGATCGACGAAGCTGATCTCCCCCAGCGTCGACTTGCGGACGACGTTCAGGGGTCCGGTGAATTCACGACCGTTCACCAGAACGGTCTGGTTCTCCTTGACGAACTCGAACTGCTCGACGCTGGCACCAATGCTGGCCTGCCAGGGGAACCCGTTGCGGGCCGAGATGACGATCTCCTTCGCTGCGGCAGTGTCGCGAGAGACCACGCCGGCGGCGATGAGTTGCCCGTCCTGCACTCGGATCGAGTCGGAATGGCCCACGCCGCTGTTGGCGTCGTGGCCGAAGCGGATGGGCCGCGACTGCGAGGGGATACTCAATCCCGCCAGGTCCATGATCACCGGGTAGCGCCAGCCCGCCACGCGCATCGGCCCCCCGGTGTAGGCGACCATGCTGAAGCGAGGCAGAGCCTGCTTGCCGTCGCCGACGTCGGCGGCGGCCGTAATCTCCATCTGCGCCGTCAGACAGAGGTTGTCAGGCGGCTTGGGATTCGTCAGTTCCATCGTTGCCTTCCTTGGTCTGGTCCTGGGGCGGGGGCGGCGCAGACTGCGCGATGGCCAGCCCCAGTTCCTTCATCAGGGCCACTTCCTTGGCCCGCTGGCGAAGCTCGGTCTCCCAGTCCTTGCCCTGGCGGGCGTATTCCTGGGCGAGCGTGGTGGTGTTGCTGGTCAGGCGAGTCGCCTGGGCAGAGGCTTCCTTCAGGGGGTCGACGTGCTCGTGGCCGTCCCAGAACCACTGGTGCGGCCATTCGGCCACGCCGGCCAGTTCAGGATAGACCTTCACTGCCTCGGCCATCCACGCCTGGAGGATGCGGTCAAGAACCACCGCCTCGCAGTGGGCCTGTTCCACGCGAATGGACTTGAAGTAGGTCTGGTGGTCCAGCCGCCCCGAGGCATAATTGTAGCCGCTGGAGTTGCCGGCGGCCACGTTATAGGGCATGTTCAGGCAGCGGGACAGCTCGTTGAGGATCTCCCGCTTGAACATGTCGTAGGTGGTGGAGGGCTGCTCGGCCCGGATCTGCGTGGGCTCCCAACCCTCGGGGCCGAAGACGGCCATGTTGGGCGAGAACTCCATCTCCGTCATAGGCTCCACCTCGGCCGCCTCGCCGCCGGCCGGGGTGTTGGTTTTCATGAAGATGGCGATGTTCGCGGCTGATTCCGCCGCGGCGATCACCGCCAGCGTGTATCTTCGCAGTTGTGCGAAGAGCGGAAGGGCCGGCAGGATGTCGGGCAGGCCGCGGGATTGGCCCGGCCGGTCCTTGCGGAACCAGTGGATGATAGATGCCGCCGGGATAACCCGATACGAAAGCGGGGCCATGTTGAGGAAATCGCCCGGATGGTAGTCCAGGACGTAGTAGGCGGCCGGGTTGCCGAATTCGTCAAAGACGATCCCGTCCACGAAGGTCGGCGTGGGCAGTTTCGGCAGCGGCGTCGTGACCTGGTCGGCCTCGATGAGCTTGAGGTCCAACTTCACGGGATGCTGGAGATTGGCGTTGCTGTGCAGCATGCCGAACGCCTCCCCATCCTGCGCCCGGGCCATGCGCATGGTGCGGAGTTTGCCGGGCAGGTCGACGGCCTTGGCCCACGCGGCGAACTCCTTCTCGATGACGGCGTTGACGCCCTCGTCCTCTCCGTCGCCCAGAAGCATCTGGAGGCGGGGGCCGGTCCCGATCACGTCGTTGGCCAGCGTCAGGACGATGCCCCGGGCGTAGGAGTTGTTCGCAACCTCGTAGCGGGCGCGGTTGCGGAGGGTGCATCGGACGGCAGGGCTGGCGGCGGCGTTGGCCGACAGGTAGTCGGCGTTGGCCCAGTGCTTGCGGTTGTCGGGCGTGGTCTGGGCGGAATCGAACTTGGCGCGGACCAGCCGCACCACGGTCTTCACCGCCGCCTTGACACGCCTTGTCCAGGGCCAGAATCTCATGCGTTACACCGCCCCCGGCGGGACGATCTTCATCAGCGTCAGGGCCTTGGCCGGGTTCCGCCCGGCCGCCTTCTGCGAGAGGTACTTGTCGGCGGCAATCTGGTCGGGCAACGGGTGTTGCTCCATACTCGTGCCGTCGGCCGTGGCCTTTGCCGGGCCGGAAGCGTTGTCTCGAATCGTGCTGTCCAGGTTGTCTGCCATGGTTCACCTTCACTTGCGGGAGCCGGACTCGAACCGGCGACCTCGTGGGTATGAGCCACGCGAGCTGCCGCTGCTCCATCCCGCTGTGTGACAACCATCGCACGCGAGCAAAAAGAAGAGGCCGTCCGGGTGTTTCGGCCCCGAACGGCCTCGTATCTTTTCGCAGCGCCCCGGGGATCAGCCGGTGCGTCGCGCGTCTTGGTTGTCTACCGAGAGCTTACTCCCTTCGTTCCTGCTAACAAAGCAATTTGCATCCAACACCCGGAATTGTTACACAGGTAGACATTGCCGACTCGCACTAACATCCGTTACGCGCTATCAATGCGCCTCATGAGTCTTGGCTGCAGTCCCTATGCCGACGATAAACGTCATCGGTGCGCAATATGACGCGGTGGCTTGCTATTGCTTCGGCACAGGTGTTTCATTCTTCTGGGCAGCCTCCTTGTATGTAATGTCGACCACGATCTCGAAAGAGTTGATACAGGACCGGTATCGTCGCCGGCCTTTGGGCGATCCTTCGTAGCCCTGACAGGCACGATGTTCCTCTGCATGGGTCCTTCTTTCCCGAACTATCTGACGAATGATACTGCCCAAATCAAAACCGCCGTTGTAGCAAAGTGAGTTGCTGCAATTCACGTATTCGCCGATTGAACTTGTGGAGTAGGTACGTGTGTTGTAGCCTGCTGTAACACCATAGCCGTCCTCGGTGACTGTCACTCTAATACTATCGATTTCTGGAAATGCCTGGGCAAACGACACTTTCTCAGCGAAGACAAAGTTCGATTGATTGAAAATATCAGAAGCTTTCATTCGCTTGGCCATGATTGTTCCCCTGGCGATCAGTTGCTGTGACAATGCAGAAACTGGTTATTCCTCCCCGCCGTCAGTCTGGGCGTGGAGCACGAGAATCTCCTTGGTCACCGTTATAGAGATGTTGATCTGGGTTGGCGGTTGCCAAAGGACGCAGCCAGCTCCGTGAGTGGATGGAACTTGCTTGAGAAAATGCACACCAGCCCACCCTCGTTTGGCCGCCTCGCCGGCGAACCATGCCCGCACCTTCTTGGCGATCCTCTGGGCGGAATCGCCAGAGTCTTGGTTGTAAAGGCCAAGAACACGTTCTGCAGGGCACATGATCGTAGAGTTCTTCGCAGCGTAGTCTTTCGGCTTCGGAAACTTCAGTTTGGCACCGACTTTAGCCATTGTCTTACTCCTATAGAATAGCCAAGGTTGCAAGGATCACCGTGACGGCACGGTGGGTTAGTAACGCGTTGATTTCCCTTTCGGTCATCTGGGTTAAGCACCGAATGTTGCTGGAGAAGATAGGCACCTGTCCCAATGGCAACAAGTCTGTTCGGTCTGGGTACTGTAGCGACAGGTACAGAGAGGCTGTCGAGAGTGTTCGAAGAGCTTGGGCTTCCGCGGGGGGACCTAACGCCCGACCGGCTTCTCCCACGTTGTCATGCGCTTGCCACAATGGCGACACTCCCGCCGCCGGATGAGCTTGCCGCCCCAACCGCGGCGTGTATAGACTACCCAGAAGTGCCTGCAACCGCAAGAGCGGCAATTGAGTCCGCAGGCGACCTTCAGCTTGGCATCTCTGCTTGATCCGAGCGTTACCATCATCCGTCACCTCCTGACCAAGTCCGCTTGGGTGTACCGCTTCCGCTGCCGGCCCCGAGCGGCGTCCATGCCGGGGAGTTTCACGCCGATCATGGACGCCGCGGCCGCGCAGCCGACGAGGCAGTCGAACCAGTGGTTGTCGGGCCGGGTCGGCTTGGTCTTCCACTCGTGGACGTCCCGGCCGTGCCCGTGGGTAGGCGTCCAGGTTTCCGAGCCGGCGACGTGCTCGGCGAAGAGGGCGTGATCACTCGCGGACTTGCCGAAGAGCGTCATCGAGCCGGGGTCGCCCGGCGTCACGGCCAACCGCTCGTGTACGAAGCTCTTCCAGTAGTTCACGTCCACGCAGACGTGGGGGAACTCCTGGGTGCCGGTCACGTTGGGGACGTACCAGTTGTGCCCGATCTGCCAGCCGGGCCTCTTCTGGTACATCGAGACCGGCTTGCTGCCGGCCTTGATGCCCACGTAGTGTGGTCCACACCCCTTTCGGGCACGCAGAACCCAAATAGTTGACACACCACCGCTGGAAAAGAGAAAAACTTTCAGAGACTCCGGTTTATGACCCCCGGTTGGCGGAAGCCCGGATAAGCTGGAGGCCCAAGCGTGGCGGCGGTGGTCCAGAATGTCGGGCCGTTGCCGCTACTGGACTTACGTGCGGAGTGACGGAGGCTTGATCGATGCTCCCCAACTGGCTGACGGCGTTGCTGGTGATGCTTCACGAGCTGTGGTCGACGCGGCGAGACTCGCACATCCGGCTGCTCAAGCTCCAGATCGAGCTGCTCAAGGAGCGGCTGCCTGGCAACCGGGTCATTCTCGATCCCGACGAACGCCGGCGGCTGATGAAGATTGGAGCGGAACTGGACCATAGGGTCGAGGATACACTGGGAATCGTCAGCGTCAAGACATACCGGCGTTGGCAGCGGGAAGAGCGTGGGGGGCAAGAGCCTGGTAGGGTCGGTCGGCCGGGTCTGACCAAGTCGCTGCGCGAGTTGATCGTCCGCTTGGCGAAGGAGAACTTGGGGTGGGGCGTCCGCCGGATCGTGGGCGAGTTGAAGAAGCTGGCACTGAAGGCAAGCCGAAGCACCGTCCGCCGCGTCCTGGTGGACGAGAAGATCCTGCCCGATCCGGATCGACGGGCGCCTCAGGGAGTGCAAACGCCCTGGAGGAAGTTCGTCGCCGTTCACATGAACGTGATGGTTGCTTGCGACTTCTTCTGCAAGACGATCTGGACACCACTGGGCAGGCAAATGGCCTATGTGCTCACGTTCATCCACCTTGGCAGCCGAAAGGTCTTCACCTCGCCAAGCACGCTAAACCCAACCGACGAATGGATGCAGCAGCAGGCCCGCAACGTCAGCATGTGGGCCGAGGAGGAAGGGATCGACCTGCGGTTCTTGATCCACGACCACGACACAAAGTTCACCGAGGCGTTCGACGAGCACTTCCGGGGGCCCAAGCGTGGGCCGGTGCTAACGCCTTACGCGGCACCGATCGCAAATTGTTTCGCCGAGAGCTGGATCGGCAGCCTCAAGCGGGAGTGCCTGAACCTGCTGTTCTGCTTCAGCCTGCGGCAGCTTGACCACGTCGTGCAGACCTACGTGGACTACCACAACAAGTTCCGGCCGCACCAGGCTCTGGGCAACAGGCCGGTGGGCGTTGGCAAAGACCTGTCGCCTGGGATCGGGGAGGTTGACCGGGAGTCAATCCGATGCCAACGCTGGATCGGCGGGCTGCTCAACCACTACTACCGTCGCGCTGCCTGATTGGCCGCGAAAACGCCATCGAGAATGACATTCTGGACCACCTTCGCCCCTGGACCGCGACACCCATCGCAGACGACGCGAATGTGCTCGCCCAGCCCTGCGTCTCCTCGGAGACTTACTGGCGAGTGGCTTGGAGTCTAACGTGTATCTGCGCGAACATGTCCGGCTCGCCCAGAATCAGCAGAGTGTCGTTCTCCTGGATGACTGTGGTCCCGCTGGGGACCAAGAACTCCTTTGTTCTGTTGACCAGAAGGATGAGCGAACCGGGTGGCAGCTTCAGATCTGAGATGGGCCTGCCCGCAGCCGGCGATCCTGCCGGGACGTCGATTTCCCGCATCTCGCTAAGGGTATGCTCGGTCTTGTCGAACTGGAGCGGGTACTTCGGCTTGTCCGGGAGCGGACCATCCAACTTCAGGAGGCGGGCCAGCAGCATCAGCGTCTTTCCCTGGAACAGGGCCGACGCGATCACCACGAAGAAGACGAGATTGAAGATCAGGTCCGATCGCGCCACGCCTGCCATCATCGGGAAAGTGGCCAGGACAATTGGCACAGCCCCACGTAGACCCACCCACGACACGAGCGCCTTCTCGCGGAGACTCATGCGGCTGGCGGACAGCGTGAGGAACACGGCAACCGGCCTGGCCACCAGCATCAAGAAGCCGGCCACGAGAACGCCCGCCCCGGCCACCGCCGCGACGTGAGACGGGAACACCAGCAGCCCCAGGACCAGGAACATGGCGATCTGCATCAACCAGCCCAGTCCGTCGTGGAATCGTGTCAGCCCCCGCTTGTGCAGGAAGTCGCTGTTGCCCAGGATGATGCCGGTGATGTATACGGCCAGGAAGCCGTTGCCGCCGATGGCTTCAGCGACGCCGAAGATCAGCAGCACGATTCCAATGCCGGTCACCTGATACAGACCTTCGTATTCCAAGCGCAGCCTGTTGAATGCCTTCGTGGTCAACCATCCCAGGGTCAGGCCCACTGCCGCACCCAAGCCCATCTGCACCAGGAATCTAAGAGCGACCAGCCACCACGACAGGTCTTGCCGGTTGACCAGTCCGATCGCGGCCATCGTCAGGAAGACGGCCATCGGGTCGTTGCTGCCCGATTCCAACTCCAGCAGCGGCTTGAGCCTGCCCTTCATGCTCACCTTTCGGGACCGCATTACCGCGAAGACGGCGGCCGCATCCGTGGAGGACATGACCGCCCCCAGCAGCAGCCCCTCTTGGAGGGAGAACCCCAGTACCGGCATGGCGAACAACCCGACGGCAACGGCAGTCAGCACGACCCCCAGCGTCGCCAGGGCAATCCCGTGGCCGAGGACCGGACGGATCATCTGCCAGTTCGTGTCCAGCCCGCCCGAAAACAAGATGAAGGCCAAGGCCAGGGTCCCCACAAACATCGCGACCGCGGCATCGTCGAAGTAGATGCCTCCGGGGCCTTCGGAGCCGGCGATCATCCCGATGAGCAGGAACATCAGCAGCGCCGGCACGCCCAGTCGCTCCGATGCCTTGCTGGCCAGGACGCTCAGCAGCAGGAGTATCGCCAAGCCCAACAGGATGTAGTGCGTCGGGATCATGGTCCGATCACATAGAAGCCCCCAGGCTATGCCTGGTCGGCTGGTGTCAACGGTGCTGTGCCCACCTCCCGCACGATGGCGGGCACCTTCTTCCAGCCAAGCTTCTTGCAGGCCTCCAATCGTAAATGACCAGCCAGCACCTCGTACTGGTCAGTGTTGACGTTCTTCACGACAACGATAGGCTGGAGCAGCCCCTCGGCTTTGATGCCTTGAGCGAGCAGTTCCACATCCTCCGAGTCGAAGACCTGGCCATTGGCGATCTTCGCCACGCTGATTTCGGCGATATTGCGTGCCTCCAGGTCTTGGGAGGCCTCCTCTTTGCGGTCCTGCCCAGCGCGGAAGGAATAGACGTAGGGGATGGCGATATCGACTGAGGGCGTCTTCTGGATTTCCTCGAAGATCAGCTTGTTGATCTCGTAGCTGGTCTCGGCCCGGTCCTTCACGCGCGTGTGATAACGAAGGCGGAGGTACACCCCGTAGTCATAGTTGTCCGCTCGTATGTACGGCGGTTTGCCGGTCGCCTCGATGACGTCCTTGGTGACAGCGCACGCCGCGTCCAGAAGAACCCGCTCCGCCTTCCGCCAGTCGGAATCATAGGTGATCCGCACGACCACCTCGTCCAGCATATACGCGGCCTCCTGGGAGACAGTGTAGTTGATGACGACCTGGCTGAAGAGCATTGCATTGGGCACCAGGATGTACCGGCCAACGGCCTCCTCGCTGGCGATAGACCCGCCAACCTGATTGAGCACCGTGTACATGGGTCCGATGTCCTTGATGTCTCCGGTCAGCCCAAGCGTCGGGAACTGCACACGGTCACCGGGCCGAAAGGGGCGCTTCAGCGAGACAAGTACCCATGCGGCGAAGCCGCTGACGGGGGCCTGAAGGGACCAGCCCAGGAGCATGCCGCCGAAAAGGCTGAACGCTGTGGTGAACGTGCCGAGCACGCCGAAGCCGTAAGCAAGGGAAATGAACACCCCTAGGAGGCCAAGCAGCCAGTACAACCTGCCCACCATCACCCCTTCGACCGGTGGCTTGCCCTTGCGGGCCAGCAGGAAGTGGGTCACCAGCGTGAAGATGCCGCACATCGCCATGACGCCAGCCACGAGCCCCACCAGACCTGGCCAGCTCAGGCCGCTGGCGAGCCTGGGCAACTCCGGCAGGGCGCGATGAACGCCCAGTCCAGCCGCAGCTACCAGAACACAGACGCCAACAAAGACGGTCGACCGCAGACCATGCCGTTCCATAACAACTCCTCTGGCGAGCCCATGGGGTTCTCGCCGTTGCCTCGCGGACGGCCGGGGGTGGCCGACGCAGAGAGAGTAACCGTTGTCGCCGCCGAATTCAACCGCGAAGCAGAAGATCGGCGCGCACGGAGGCAGGAATCCGCGAGAATTGGCGCGAAATTAGTGAGAAAGGCTTGACACGGGCTGGATGATTTCAGATAATAAGCAAAGTTAAGTTCTAACAGAGACGACAAAATGTACCACCGCTTCTACATGAAGGCTCGAAGCAAGCTATCCAGCGCCAGCGGTTATATGCGCCGCGCCGCTGGCAGGCCTTGATGGTGGTTGTCCGTTGTCTCGCGCTTTGCCATTCCTGCCTCAAGCTCTCCCAGCGGCGCCAGTAGCAGGGGACGGGTCCGCGCCTAACGCCTGACCTGATGCCCCTGCCGGTCCGTTCGCCACCCCACGACATTCTTCGGCGTTTCGTTCCATGCCACGCCGGGAACGGCTTTTGAATTGGACAGACTATCGCTTGTACCGAAGGAAGTCTTCCTCACCCGAGGTGTCGGGAGGCACCGTAACCGCCTCCAGAGCTTCGAGCTGGCCCTGCGCAAGGCCGGCATCGAGCGGGGCAACCTGGTTCGGGTGTCGAGCATCCTGCCGCCCGGATGCCGCGTCATCCCACGAGTTGATGGGCTGGCGAAGCTGGAGCATGGTGCTATTACCTTCTGCGTGCTGGCCGAGGCCTCGACGAATGAGCCCTCGCGGCTGGTCAGCGCCGGCATCGGACTGGCGCAACCGGCCAACGGGCAGCAGTACGGGTATATCAGCGAGCACCATGGCTTCGGCATGAACGAGGACCGCGTGGGCGACATGGTCGAGGACATGGCGGCTACCATGCTGGCCACCACGCTGGGTATCGAGTTCGACCCGGAAACGGCCTATGACGAGCGAAAGCAGATCTTCCGGATGTCGGGCAAGATCGTGCGGACGAACTCCTGCGTCCAGACCGCCGAAGGCGACAAGAAGGGCTTGTGGACGACCGTCGTCGCCTCGGCCGTAATGCTGCTCCAATGACAGGTGACCTATGAAACTGCCTCTGTACAACTTTATGGATCTGCCGCCGGACGCGTGCGAGGCAGCCAAGGCGCGATACGCCGTGCTGCCGGTGCCGTATGAGGGCACTGTCACGTTCATGAGAGGAACGGCCGACGCTCCGGCGGCAATCATCGACGCGTCGGCTCAGGTCGAGGAGTACGACGAGGAGTTGGCGCAGGATTTCCGTGCGGCCGGCATCGTCACGTTGTCGTCCATTATGCCGGCAGAGACGCCGGAAGAGCAGATGCGCCGCGTCGCCAGCACCGCGCGGGCCGTGATGCGCAGCGGGAAGTTCCTGCTGACGCTCGGCGGAGAGCACAGCATCACGGCCCCGCTGGTGCGGGCGGCGGCCGAGCAGCATGGCGAGATCAGCGTCCTCCAGATCGACGCCCACGCGGACCTGCGCGACACGTATAAGGGCAGCACTCATTCGCATGCCTGCGTGATGCGTCGCGTGCTGGAAGTCACGGACCATGTGGCCCAGGTGGGCATCCGCAACTTCTCGCAGGAGGAATGCGCTGAGTGTCCGCGCCAGGTGGAGAGATTCATCACCCCGGCGATGGTCGAGAGCGATCCCGACTGGATCGACCGGGTGCTGTCGCTCCTGGGCGAGAAGGTATACGTCACTGTCGATGTTGACGGATTCGACCCGGCCTATGTCCCGGGAACCGGGACGCCGGAACCGGGCGGGCTGACCTGGCGGCAGGTGACCGCGCTGCTCCGACGGATCTGCGCCGAGCGGCAGGTCGTCAGCGCCGACATCGTCGAGGTCGTCCCTCTGCCAGGCCAGAAGGTCTCGGAGTTCCTGGCGGCTCGGCTGGCATACAAGATCATAGCCTATACGCAGTTACCCAAACTGACCGGTTCTTGTGGCATGACAATCGTAACACTTAGTGCATAAACGACTTACGGTAATACCGAAACTGAACGCATCATTCCCAGCCGCATACGAGTAGTCTTTCGTCAGTATTTCATTACCAAGCACTTACTGCAAGTGATATCGCCGGAATCACGAAGAACCGGTCAGTTTGAGCAGTTACCGCAAGCGGAGAACTAAGAAGCCAATGATCACACTGTCATGCCGCGTTGATGCGGAGCCTGAGCTTTGGAAGAGGTGCAGCGATGCCTATGACATCATCTACTGGTTTCCGTAGCGGGACGGCAGCCGTCGTGCCCTCCCGCCGTCATTATCGGCCGCGTGACACACTGTCCAGCCGCAGCGAAAACCTATGTCTGCTGTCGGCGGCCTGATGGCGGCATTGCGATTCCGGTCGCACCCGCCGTTTCTCTCGACGCCGAAGCCGGACTACCGGTCGATGTCGAGCATCTGCCGTAGCCTCTCTTTGCCAATAAGAGTCCTACCGCCGGACCAGCGGCGCAGACGCCTCTGGTCCGGGCCATCACTGGATGTGAAGGAGCGTGTCATGAGAATCGGAATCCAACAAACGGCCTTGGGAGAAGCCAGCCTTGTGAAGTCCTTCATCCGCGCCGCGCGCGCCGGGACCGAGGGCATTGGCCTGTGCTATCGCACGGCCGAAGAAGCCCGCTGTCTGGGCGATCCTCGGTATGTGGTAAAGGTCCGCGCGTTGGTCGAACGCTTCGGCTTGGCCGTCACGGGCCTGCATTTGGGCGTTCTATGCGCCGATCAGTCTCTGATCGGGCCCCTGCCTTTGATCATCCAATCGCAGGACCTCGTCCGCCTGGCGATAACCGTGGCCGCCAAATTGGGAAGCCCCGACGTGGTTGTGCCTTTCTTCGGGCGCAATCGAATCGAACTGCCCAAGGAGTTCGACACTGCCGCAGCGGCCATGTCGGATCTGGCCGAAGCAGCAGAGGACCATGGCGTTACGCTTGCCATAGAAAGCAGTCTGCACCTGAGCCAACTTCAGCAGTTCTTGGCAGGTTGCGGCAGCGATTTTGTGAAGGTGTGCATGGACACTGGCGATGTGACGGCATGCCGGCACGATCCTGCCAGCATGATCTCGGGCCTGGGGCGCGACAGGATCGCCCAGGTTCACCTCAAGGATGTCCGGGGCGCCAGCGGGCTCCCGCCCGACTTCAATATTCGGCTGGGCCGTGGCAACGTCGGTTTCACCGGCGTGGCCAATGCACTTCAGGGTGTGGGATACGGTGGATGGCTCGTGTTGGAGACGCCGCCCGGCGACGACCGAGGGGCCATCGTCGCCGCGCATGTGGAGTACACCCGCAGGCTCTTTCGTGCCGCGATGCCGTCCGACCGCCTCGCTGCAAGTAAGGCTCTGTCAGTCGGAAAAGGAGTCGCATGATGGCCACCAGTGATTCACAGGCCAGAGACCGTCAAGGTCAACACGAACATCGATGTCCTGTCTGCGGCTGGCCAATCAAGGCTTCGCTGCAGTGGCACTTTCAGGAATTCTGTTGCAGCCGGTGCGACACCTACCTGCGATGGGAAGGCGACGATCGCGGCCACGGTCGCTGGATCAAGGCTGGTGTCTACGCGTAGCCGAGGAACCGTACATGGCAGGCAAGCACGCCGGTCCAACAATGCAAGAACTCCTGCGACGCCTCACTCAGGGCTCGGTGTCGGAGCTGTTCGCGTTGGCGGAACCCAGGCAGCCAGGCTCGCCGAGCTTCCAGAACGCCTACGGCGTTTGCCTGCTGCGACTGGGCAAGGTGTACGAGGCATTGACGGTCTTTAACGAGATCGCGCTGGACCCGGACACGCTTCGCGTGCGGCGCGACGTACCGGACAGTTTCAAGGCGAACCTGGCCACCGCGCGACTGATGGCCAAGAACCCGAAGGGCTGCCTGGAGGCGATGCGAGCGATTGGCAACAGGAGAACAGAGTACTGCGACCGGCTCAGAAAGGCCCTTCACCGCTGGAGCGCATCCTTGCCGCTGCTTCAGCGGCTAACGTGGCGTCTGGGCGTCTTGCCGAAAACGCCGATTCGGCTGGACTTCGTGCCCGGAGAACTTGACGGCGATGACCCCATTGCGGGCAGCTTCGGAAAGGAAGTGTGACATGAGACTCAGCATTCAAGAAACGTCCCTCGGCCCCCAGACATTCCACGACACCTGGCGTCTACCCCAGCAGGCGGGCCTCGAAGGGCTCAACCTGTGCTATGGATGCAAGACGGACATCGTCGCCCTCAACAACCTGGACTACCCGATTCAGATTGAGAACATGGCCAATCGGCACGAGGTCGCCGTCTCCGGGATGCACCTGGGATACCTGTCGCAGATACCGTTCTTGGTCGGTGAAGCGAACAATCGCGAGGAAGGCAAACGGATCGTGCGCCGAGCCCTAAAGGTCGCCGGCCGGATCGGTGCCCCAACAGTCATCGTGCCATTGGACGGGCCCAACAGCATCCGAGGTCCGCAGCATCAAGAGGCGGTGATTTCTTTTCTTCAGGGACTGGCCGAGGACGCCCAGAGAGCCAGGGTGTCCATCGCGGTGGAAGGCCCTCTGGGCTATGAGCAGGTGCGTGACTTGCTAACGAGCGTCGACCGGCCGGAGGTGAAGTTCTGCTTCGACACGGGCGATGCCGCGGTCGCGCGCCACGATTCTATCTGGATGATCCGTGGCCTCAAGGCGGGTAGCATCGCACAGGTCCATTTCAAAGATGTCAACCTGTCCGTTCAGCCCCCGGACTTCTCCGTGAGACTGGGACGCGGCGATGTCCGGTTCGATGCCGTCATGTTCGCGCTTCGTTCTGTGATGTACGACGGCTGGGTCGTCCTGGAAACCCCACCCGGAGACAAGGACGGACAGATCGTTTCGCTCCACGCGGAAGACGCCCGGAGCATCCTCGGCCGCGGCCTGGACAAGGAATCGTCGGCCGGCCGGGCAACTGAGCACGCGGCCTCCTAAACTCCGAAGATAGGCAAGAAAGGAATGAGCAATGAGCAAGGGCAAGAAGTCCAAAGGTCTGACCCACTTCTTCACGTTTCGCCCAAACGGCGATGTGTGTCAAGTCCAGTTAGCTGGGTGCTTTACGAACTGGAAACCCGTATCGATGAGCCGACAGGAAGACGGTGGCTTCCTGGTCAGTCTGCGATTGGAACCGGGCGTGTACGAGTACAAGTTCATCGTCGACGGGCACTGGATCACCGACCCCGGCCACAGCAGTTGGGCGCTCAACGCATACGGGTCGTTCAACTCGGTGCTTAGCATTGAGGCCTTCAAGTAAGTCAAGGTGCATAGAGAAATGTCACAAAAGAACCGCGAACGGCCCGCCCACGCGGATTGGCACAACTGTCCTGGGTGCGGCCTGAGGATTCCAGGAACCAAGCACAAGGAGTGCGAGGAGTTTGTTTGCGAAGGGTGCCTGCACACCTTGCGTTGGAAGGGCGACAGCGTGCGTGGGCGCTGGGTGCTCGCAATCCTCGACGGCTGAGTCCGCCAAAGGAAACCAACAGTGAAGATCGTAATACAGATTCGAGCACGGGCAGACGGGCAGTACGTCGCGCACTGCCCATCCTTGCCGGGCTGCGTGGCCTGTGCGCGCACACGAGAGTCCGCTCAACACAGGATGCGTGATGCGGTGACCGGATATCTGGCGAGTTTCGACGTGCCGCTGCCTCCCAGGGTGATCGTCGTCGAAGCCCCGGAAACCGTGTTCCGATAGTCGAAGTCCACAGGAGATAAGGTCATGACCCCTTCAACCATCTACTCCCGGGAAGACGTGCAGACCAGCGTGGCGATGGCCCCCGCCTATCGCATCCTGCTGGTCGTCACAGAACCGCCGCAGGAGCAGTACCTGCGCGAGTACGCCAACGCGCTGGCGAGGCCCCAGTCTGCGGAGATCGGCGTGTTTCGTTTGCATCAGCATCGCAACGGCTCGTCGGCGTCCTGTCGCGCCGAGTTCTACACCGAAGATTGCGGCGGGATGACGGTTCCTGAATTGACATCGCGAATGAGCTTGCGAGAGCACATCATGGAGATTGCCGAAAGCTGGCCGTTTGACATGCTTATCGCTGATTGGCCAGACGCAGACCCTGATATGAGCATCTTTGCCCATATCGTCAAGGACATCGACACGATTGTCGTTTTGGTCCGACATAGCCAGCGCATGGTGCGCCGAGTGCTTGTGCCAGCCGGCGGCGGAGCCCATGCCCTAGAGGGCATACGAATCGCCGACGTCCTGGCCAAGGCGTGGTCTCTTGACAGGCAGGTGCTGCGGATCATCCACCCAGGCCCTGAATTCTGGGAGCGCCGGGCTGACCTGAAGCGCCGGTGCAGGCACATCCGTAACGCCACGCTTCTGTACCTGGACGTCGCCGAGGTCGAGATGCCCGTGAAGGTGCGCCTGGGCGGCGACGTCGCCGATGAGATCATTTGCCATTCCCGGCTTGGCGACTTGATCGTGATCGGCGGGTCCAGCCAGTGGCTCATGGAGAACCACGCCTCGGCTTCCATCCCCAGCCGCGTCGCAAGCGGTGTCTCCGGACCTGTCCTGATGGTGTTGACCAATCGCGGACGTCCTTCGGCCTTGACCGACGTGTTCTGGGACCGAACGGTCGCAGTGGATTTGACCGCAGAGAGCAAAGAGCAGGCCATTGAGATGCTCGTGGACGCGCTGGTGGATGCCCGCCAGGTGCCCTTGGCCCGGCGTGATGAAGTAATTGCCGCCGTGATGCGGCGGGAGCGGTGCGGCGCGACATATATCGGCCACGGCACCGCCATTCCCCATGCGGCGCTGTGCGGCTTTCGCGGCTTGGTGGGAATGCTGGGCGTATTCCCCGACGGAGTCCCCTTCGGCAAAGCGGAGGATGAAGGTGCGAAGTTCCTGTTCCTCCTGCTTACGCCCAAGGAGAGCTACGAGGTCTACCTACCAATCCTCGCGCGGATAGCCAGGTTCATGAACGAGCCCGACCACCGCCGGCAACTGACGCAGGCCGCGACCTCGGCCGATGTCGTCGCGCTCTTAGGGCAGGCAGAACAAGAGTGGGCCAATGAAAGGGACTGATGGCAGCGAATGCACCGCCGCTGCGAGGATAATGAGAATGCGGAGAGGTCAACAATGAAACGCAAGAACTCAGAAATACACCCGGATGGCGTCTCCAGCAGCATGCTCGCATGCCTGCGGGAGCTGCGCGGCATCCGACGGCGCGTCCGACGCCTAGAGCAGGACCTGGAGAAGGAACGCAGAACGCTGCGACACGTGCTGCAGGCAAATGAGGACGTTGTCCTACTGCTCGATGACAATGGCATGGTCCTCGCCTTGAACGGACAGGCGGCCATGGCGTTGGGCACGACGGCCGGCCACGCCGTGGGTGGGCAGATCCGCGAATTGTTGCCTCCGCACGTTTCTGTAGAGGTGATGTCGGCGATCAAGCAGGCAGTCACAAGCGGTAAGCCAGTGACGCTGCTGGACCGAACCGTCATGCCCGGCTCCGTGCACTTGCGATGCGATCCGGTCGCCAACTCCGCTGGCAAAACGCGCCGCGTGGTAGTTTCGGCTCAGGACGGCAGCTATTCGGGCAGACGACAGTGCTGCCTCCAAGCGGCGGCCGGTCATGTGGGGGATGGAGTCGTGATCGCGGACGGTCACGGGCGGATCGAATACGTGAATTCCGCCTTCGAGGCGATCACAGGACTGGAGGCCCGCGAGGTCATCGGGCGAGGGTTCCGCTCGATCTGGGGGCGGCGCGAGGACCGCCTCCCTTTGCGACAGGCAATCGCCCAGCTCAAGGAGTGGGACATCTATTGCGGAGAGGTTGAAGGCACGCGGCGAGACCGCCAACCCTATCGCGCAGCGGCCACCATTTGCGCTGTGCGAGCGGCCTCCGGGGAACTGGCCAAGTTCGTGGGCATCCTCCGTGACACCACGCGCGAAGCTTTGCTCTCCGGCCAACTTCGCCAGGCGCAGAAGATGGAGGTCCTGGGCCGGTTGGCGACGGGCGTTGTCCACAGTTTTGGCAACCAGCTTGCAGTGATCCTGGGGTACTACCGTCTCCTCCTGCAAGGCCTCGCGGTTGACAGCCCCGTCCGGGCCTACGCGACGGAAATCGGGCACGCTGCCGAACACGCCGGCCAAGTTGTGCAGCGGCTTCTACGTTTCTGCCAGGGCCATGCGCCCCGGCCGCAGACTGTCGACCTGAACCAGGTTCTTGGCGACCTGGTTGCGCCATTGCTGAGACTTATCGACCAGAGAGTCCGGTTGTGGGTGAGACCCTCGGACGAGCCCTGCCGGGTACTGGCCGATCCTGCCATGCTGGAGCAGGCGATCATGAACCTGGTGGTGAACTCCTGCGACGCCATGCCGGACGGCGGCACGCTGACGGTCCAGTCGCAAGCCACAAACGAGCCAGCGGACGATTCAGCCTCCCCGGGCACCATGCGCCTCACAGTCAAGGACACGGGCTGCGGAATGGATGAAGCGACGAAGCGACAAGCCTTGCAGGCATTCTTCACGACCAAGCCGCCCGGGCAAGGCACGGGCCTCGGTTTGCCCATGGTGGCCGACTTCATGAAGGAGTGCGGCGGCCGAATGGAGATCGATAGTCAGCCAGGATGTGGAACGGAGGTGCGGCTGTGGTTCCCTGGCCAGGCCCAGCCGGCATGCACAGGGACTTGCGGGACCGGCGCAACGTGAGGAAAGCGTCGTGCGCACAACTGCGAACAGAGGCGACAGAGGGAGCGGCCATGACGGCACCGTTGCCAATTCGCCAAGACAACCAGCCCCTCAAGAAAAAGCGAGAACAACATGAAATCGAGCGACCTTCATACCATCGACAGTGTTGCTGAGACGCCAGCACTTGGATGCACCGCGCCACTTCCCGTTACGCGGCTTGCCCTCGACAATCTTGCGGTCTTCGTCTACGAGAACGAGGACGACATGGGGCTCGCCTCAGCGATCAGCCTCGCGGCAGAACAATGCCACCTTGTCTCGGCGCGCGGAACGGCCAGTATGCTCCTTATGGCGGCCCCATCTGCCTTCGCGTTCTATCAGGCATACGTGCGGCTTGCTAGGTCCTGCGTGACGCTGCGCAGCGCTATTGCCGCGACGCATTTCTTCCAGTTCGACGACTACTGCCTCCCGTTCCACCACCCCGCCTCCTTCAGGTTCCTCCTCTGCAAGCGATTCCTGTTCCACTTCGCCGACCTATATGACGCAACGCGAGTCCATCTCTTCCCGGCCGACGCGACGAACATCGAGGACGCGGCAGCGCGATACGGCGATCTGATCATGGAGCACGGGCCCGATCTTCAGTTGAAGGGCATCGGCGAGAACGGTCACTGGGGCTTCCACGAGCCTGGGTTGCCGCTTACTGGAGAGCCTTGTTTTGGCTGCGTGACTCTGACAGAGGAGAATGTTGCCCAGCAGATGCGAGATCATCCCTGCATCTTCGCAGGCCGTGCGGCGGTCCCTCGCTTTGCCTACACCGCGAACGTGCCGCTTTTCATGCGAACCCGAACGCTCATAGAAGACAACGTGCCGCAAGCCAGCAAAGCATTCGCCTTACTGGCGGCCTACGGCACTGACACGGTTGACCCGTGCGTTCCGAGCAGCATGTTGAAGAGACATCCTCGCGCGGTCCTGCGGACGACAAAGGCGGCCGCGTGGGCTTTGCTTGAGTTTCGGGAAACCGGGGTCGTCTCCGAAGAGATGCTGCTCCAACTGGCAGACTCGGTTCCCGACAGGGAGACCAATCGTCAACACACTGCGGAGCACATGCGTAGCGTACTGGAGCGCATGCAGATCACCTGCCTGTAGGCGCATCGCCAAGAAGGTGGGCCGTACGGCGTGCGATGGAGACGATGCCAATGCGCGAAGATCCCCTTCCGCCGGCGGCAAGAGGTCGCTGCTATCCTGGCCGCCGGCGTCCTGCGATACCGCCGAATGGCCAAGGACTCTTTAACCCATTCCCCCACGGAATCTCGCGATTCTTTTGGAAATTCCCTTGGGCCTGTCGCCGAACCGAGGCCCTGTGTGCTCGCTGGTTCGGGCGGTTATGGCCCGAGAGACCCAGAGAAAGGACAGCGGGCATGTTGCCCAGTGACGAGCCGGAGGTCAAGATGTCTCACCTTGGCCTGGCCTGTGCGTCTGAAACAGCCCGGGCCACAAGCTTTCCGAGTTGCCCGTGGCCCTCTTCGAGCGTTGTTGGCGGACAAAGCGGGTCAAGAGGGTCGGCCGGGGCGAGTTCACCCTGAAGGGCTGACGGCAGTGCAGTCCACGGCGGACGGCTCCAAGCCTACCACCGGCCCAACGGGCAGCGTTCTTCCGTCAGCCTGGTCTTGGCCGCGATGAAGCAACTGCACTTTCGGCAGCGGCTGAACGTGGTCAGCCCACGGTTGGCGGCGAAGCGGGGGTCGGAGTTGCGAGTGGCCTGGTCACATTGGCGGCAGATGTCGCGGCGGGCGGCGACGAGAGGGTCCGATGCGGCGTCGGCACCCAAGGCGACCTTGGCAAGGGCGACTGCTCCGTGGATGATCTTCTGGCAGCAGCCCATCAGATGCCTTCCTCCTGGCACTGGCCGTCGGTGTTGCCGTCGGTGCAGCTCGGGTTTGTTCGGCAGCCGTGGGGATCTGAGTCGTGGCAGCAGGCGTTGTTGTTGATCTGGCCGGTGACCGTGCCCGTCACGGGTGTTTCCTCGGTCTCCCAGGTGTTGGGGTTCATCCAGAAGAACACGCCGGCCGCCGCACTAAACTGGCAGCAGGTCCCGCCGGGCGTCACGTTGAACCCCGCGAACATGTCGCCGATCAGGAGATGCCAGCTATCGGTCTCGCAGAACCTCTCTGCCATGGTGGGCGGGCCCTGGTAGACGAGCCAGCTTTGCCAGGCCATCGTCGTGAGCGGCTCGGGACATGGCGGGTCGGGCAGGGGCATGGCCGCATAGCGGCCGTTGGCCAGGGCGTCGAAGTCGTTTTTCTTCTGCTGTGACCAGCCGGCGTATTCGGGCGGCTGGGCGAAGGACCAGGACAAGCCCAGCGTTGCCCCGGGCGAGTAGCAGCAGTTGCCGCAATGGCAACATGTGCCGCCCGGCGCGCACGGCCCGCGGATGATGCCCGTGGTGGCGCATCGCACCAGCCGACCATCTGTGCATCGCTGTAGGGTTCCGCTCATCAGGTGTGCTCGCAGGTGTCGAAGATTTCGCTGCGAACCTCGGGGCCGATGGCGTCCCACCGTCCATCGGCGGCGACCAGGGCCTTCCGCAGGAAGCAATAGAACTTCTTGTCGCCCGACTCGCTGTAGACCGGCGGGCGGGTCATGATGTAGACCTCGATCGGGCAGTCGCCCGAGACGTAGCCGGTCGACTTCTCGCGCCGCCGCCACGCGGTGGTTTCGGCGGTCTCGCTGCCCTCGGCATCCGAGCCGATGGTCGCCGGGTACGCCAGCCGGGCCTTCCCGCCGTGGCCCATGACGATCGGCTTTGGAGGCGTCTCCTCGGTGTGGCCGACGACAATGCCCTCGACATAGGCATAGCCGTCCGCGCCGCCGGCCGCCAGCCAGTGTGTGGGCAGCCCGTCCTCTTCCATGTTCAGGAAGAGACAATCAACGCCCTCGACCATCGCTTCGGGCATGGCCAGGTCGCCCGAGGCGGCAGCCTCCAACCGGTCCGTCAGGAGCTTGCCGGAATACTTGCCCCCGCCTTCGGCGTTGCCTGTCAACTTGACCGCCACGTCGCGACGGAGATTGCTGACGCGGACGACGGCCCACCGCTTGCCCGTGCCGGACTCTTTCCACAAGATGGCCGCCCCGCCGAACGAGCCGCTCTTCAAGGCGGTCGCGTCGTCGTCCGACACGTCCGCCCACTCGTCCTCTTCCTTCTGCACGTCCACCTGGACCGGGCACACCCCGCTGACGACCGCCTTGCCGATGGCACCGGCCGCAATGGGCTCCAGGAGCACGACGAACCGGCCAGTGTGATCTGCGGCGGCAGGGGTATCCCCCGACAGCACGATGCGGTTCTGGAACTCTTCCAGGTTGGCCGACGCCGTGATGGCCACGCCGTCGATGCCCAGAACATCAAACCGCCCGCGGTCGTAGTCGCCGGCGTTCTTGACCAGGACGATCCCGGCCTGGCGGAAGGTCTGCATGAAGTCCCCACCCAGGGAGGACTTCCGCCCGGCCAGGTCTTCCGCTGCGGCCATGGCCGCGTTCCAGCCTTCGGCCGTGATGTTGCCGCGGAGAGGTTGTCCCTTCTGGACGCGGTTCATGGCTTGGCAGCCTCCGGTGGCGGGCCGTAGGCCGCCACGACATGCGGGGCTATTCGCTCGTTGAACTGTTCGACCGTGACGGTGAGTTCCGGGCCGCCCGGGGCGCGGAGCACGAGGCTGCCGGCGGCGGAAGCCGACACGACCACCAGGCGGAAGCACAGCGGGGTGGTCGTCTTGACGCCCGTCCGCGGGTCTTCCGCCCCGCGGCGGATCGTCAGGCTGTAGATGGAGCCCGGCTCGGGCAGGTGGTCGGCGTCAATGGTTCCGGCACGTATGGGCATGATCGTCTCCTACAGCCCCAGCCCGGCGAAGTTGCCAGTCTCAAAGACCTTCTCGACATGGGCCCCGATGGGCCGCTTGCATATCCGCTTGGCGGCCGAATCCTCGGCGTCGGCGTACTCGACCCACAAGTACTCCCAGCCTTTCTTGGCGGCCACGGTGATGTCGCCGACAGCAAAATTGGTCTTGTTGGGGCTGGCCGAGAACGAATAGACATAATCCATGCTCCCGTCTTCGCCGGCCTGCCCCGACTCCGCACCCTCAAACAGGCACTCGCCCGCGTTGAGGGTGATCGTCTGGCCGGTCACGGTGTCGGTTACGGAGAACTGGGCGGCGTTCACCTTGGCCGTCAGGCTGTAGATGGTGCCCAGCGACGGCAGGCCGGTTGATGCGAACCGCTTGGTGACCTGGAAGTTGAACACGGGGGCCGGCAGGTCCACGCCCTCGACGTTTTCGCCGTTGTAGCCGATGGCGCCCTTGTGGTCCGTGGCTGTCTTGCCGGCCGGGGCGTAGCGTGCGATGGTCGAGATCGACTGTGTGACGTGCTGGCTGCCGCCTTTGGTGGACCACTGGATGCGGACGGTGCCGACCTCGCTCTCAACCTTGTCCGGCAGGCAGTAGCGGACGGTGCATTCCCAATCGCCGTCGCCGGCGACGGTATCCACCCAGATCGGCTTCATGCCCGGGCGCTTCTCGCGGAGCATCCCGTTGTAGCTGGTCGCGGTGGACGCCAGCAGCGTGGTCCAGGCCAGGCTGTCGCTGCTGGTCCCGCGCAGCGTGTAGTGGAGCGTAACGCTGTCGCCGGCGTACTCGCGGCTCTCGACATGTTCCAGGAGTTGCATGGATCACCTATCCGAATGCCAAGCCGCCCCGCACGGCCTCTTCGACGAGTTTCTTGGTATTGGCGGCGGTCTGCTCGCTGGCCTTGGCAATTCGGTCCTCGACATTGCCGGCCTGGAGACCCAGCAGGGCCGAGACGTTGAAAGTGCCGCCCACGCCGACCTTGGCCTGAGCCAGTTGCTGGCCGATGCCGCCGGCGGCATTGCGGAGTTGGTCCACCAGGTCCTGTGGACTGCCCGGCCCGGCCGGAGGGGCGGCTTCCTTCGTCTCTCGTTTGCGGCGGGCCTCGTCCAGGGCGTCCCGCCACTCCTTGCGGGCCTTGGCAAGTTCCGCCTCGCTGCCCGCAAGCTGCTTCGCGTACTCGTCCGCCCGGCGGCGCTCGTTCTCGGCATCGGCCTGGCCGATCTCGGCCAGACGGTTTTGCCGGACGGCCTGGGCCTCCTTCAGGGCCTGGTCGCGTTTGGACTGGGCGGCGGCGACATCGGCCCGCTCCTGCTGGTCAATGGCGTCCATCCGCTGGGCTGACTGCTGGTCAATGTGCTGGGTAACGAACTTGACGTCGATGGAGTCGTCGAACAGGGCCTGGGCCTCCATCCACCGCTTGGCCATCCAATTGGCGGTGGACTCCACCGTCCGAGCATGCCAAGCCACGAACCGGGCCCAGATGGTCCGCAGGCCCGACACCAGCCGGGCCCACAGCGACTGGATGCCGTACACAAAGTCCGTCCAGATCACCTGCCCGCCGTATACGAAGCTGTCCAGGATGTCGGTGAACTTCCGTTTGAATGCGACCCAGTAGCCGGTCAAGGCGTTGACGCCCTTTTGCCACTCCATCTTGAGCGTCAGCCACAGGATCTTCGCGGCCAGAGAGATGTCCCCGGCGGCCAGGGCGTCGCCGATCCCCTGCCAAGCGGCCGTCGCGTCCCGCTTGAGTTGATCGAACCGCTCGCCCAGCCAGGCGAGGGCCTTACCGCCCGCCCCGGTGACGCTAAGAAGGTAGACGCCCAGCGCACCGACCGCGGCGACGACCAGCCCGATGGGCGACAGCAACGCCCCCAACAGGGCCACGGTTATCTTGATTACCCCGCCCAGGAATGCAAACGCCTTGGCGACAAGGCCCACCGCCCCGGCCAGTCCCTTGAGCGAGACGCCCAGGACCGTGAAGGCCGCCCCGGCACCCAGCACGCCGACCACCACCAGGGCGACCGTGGTGACGAGTTGCTTGTTCTGGGCGACCCACACGGAGACCATCTCGGCCGCCTTCTGGACGCTGCCCATCCAGCCGGAGATCATCCCCGACAGGGCCTCGCCGATGGCGATGGCCACGCCCTCGGCCGCCGACATCATCATGCGGAAGGCCCCGCCGAGTCCCGAGTCCATCATCTTGGCCGTCCGCTCGGCAGCTCCGCCGGCCTTGGAGATGGCGTCGGCAAGCTGCTGCATCTGCTCGGGCGAGCCGCCGAGTTTGAGCGCCCCCGAGATGGCCCGCTTGCCGAACAGTTCGTCGGCCAGGGCCAGCCGTTCGGCGTTGGGCATCTTCGCCATAACCGTGCCGAGTTCCTGCATGACCTGGCCCAGGGGGCGGAGGTTGCCGGTGGCATCCGTGGCGGCCACGCCGAGCTCGGCCAGGCGGGCGCGGACCGCGGGGTTGGCGAACTGGAGCATCATCTGCCGGAGCGTCGTGCCCGCCATCGAGCCCTTGATGCCCATGTTGGCCAGGACGCCCAGGGCCTGCGAGGTGGACTGGATGGATTCGCCGGCATCGGCGGCCACGGGGGCGACGTACGACATCGCCTCGGCCAGGTCGGTCAGCGTCTGGGCCGACCCGTTGGCCGTGGCGGTCAGCACGTCGGCGACCATGGTGGTGTCGCCAGCCCGCAGCCCGAAGGCACGAACGGCGTTGGCGGCGTAGTCGGCCGCCTCGCCCAGCTCGGTGCCCGTGGCCCGGGCCAGGTTCAGCACGGCCGGGATGGCTGATTGGATTTCGTCGGGAGAGAACCCCGCCCGGCCCAGACTGGTCATGCCCTCGGCCACCTGCTTGGCGGTGAAGCTGGTGGTTCTGCCCAGCAGCTTGGCCTGCTCGGTCAAGTCCTTGAACTGCTTCTCAGTGGACCCGGTGACGCCCCGAACCGTGAGCATCTGGTCCTCAAAGCCGGCGAAGATCTTCGTCGCCAGGGCCAGCGGCGCGGCCGCGACCGCCCCCAGACCCAGGAGCTTGCGCCCGATGTTCTGGACGCTGGCGCCAAACGCCCTCATGCGGGCCTGGGCCCGACGGAGCCCTCGCACAAGCTTGCTGTCGTCGGCGAACAGCTCGACGAACGCCTTGCCCGCCCGGATTGAACCTGTCTGCGCCATATTTGCTTCCCAGGGTCAGAATTCGTATTGACACTGTCAGAATGGAGGGGTACTTTGGGTTCCTGCCCGGTCCCCCCCCGCCGGGCAGCAGCGGATCGACCTGCCGCCAGGCAGTGTCGGTCCGCTATCTTTTTCTGCCCGCTAACGCCCGCCTACTCCTTCACCAGGGGCTTGACGTCATTGACCAGGCTACGGGTGGTTGCGGCCACACCCGCTCCGGCCGCGGCGGTCCCGATATTGGTCGTCACCGCCTTGGCCGCCTGGGGGTCGGTGGTCTTGGTCTGCTCGACGCCAGCGACCACCGCCTGGAAGGCCGCCTTGAGCTTCGCGCCTGCGGCCGTGCCCCAGATGAACCACGCCAGGCCCCCGGTCACCGCGATCCCGGCCAGCACCAGCGCCAGCCAGGGGTAGCTCTCGAAGGCGATAGACGCGACAACCATTGCCCCGCCGGCGGCGGCGACGATGAGCCCGGTCGTCTTCATCCCGGGGATGAAGATCAACACCGCGGCGCCGGCCGCCGCGACCGCCAGGCCCGCCCAGAACAGGAACACGGGGGTTCGAGCGGAGGCCTCCAGCGGGTCCATACCCCCGAAGGCGACGCTGGAGTCGCTCACGGTCATGGGCTTGACGCGGCTGATGGTCTCCCCGGGGCTGCTGCCGGCCCAAGTCATTACCCGCGTGGCCGACACGGTGCGAGTTACCTCCCGCTCGGCCGGGGCCGGCGAGGGGGTGCCCTTGCCCGCCGGCGCACGGGCCTGAACGGGCGCCACCGTCCGGTACGCCTCGCGGACCGAGGCCGTCTGACAACCGGCGACCATGCACAGGCTGGCTAGGCACAGCGCCCCGGACAGTACCGCCATCATTACGATCCATCGCGTCTTCATGTGGCTCTCCTTCCTTGGTTGTCCACAAAAACCTGCTTCATCAACTCGAATGCCCGCTTCCCGGCGGGGATCGGCTTCTCATGCTCTTTCGCGTACGGGTCGAAGTCGGCCGGCCGGAACGCCCTCGGCCGACGCTTCGGGTCGCGGTTGACGTTGGCGATCAGGGCGCACAGCACCGACGTGTGCGCCCATGCGTCCCGGCCGCGGGCCTCGGCCATCCAGAGCAGTTCCCGCAGCGTCAGCGGCCGGGGGTCCACGCCCGCGGCGCCCGCCAGTTCCCAGATCAGCCGCTCGATCCGCTCGCCGCCGAGCGGATCTGGGCCTCCAGGGCCGGATCGTCCAGCCGGGCCTCGGCGACCTGGAACGCGACCGCCTCCATCGCCCGCATCTTGTCCAGGGCCTTGGCCAGCAGTTTCCGCCGCTGGCCTGGGAAAAAATCCACAAGGTCCTCCAGCAGCGCGGTGGTCGCCCGCTCGATGGCGTCCCCGGCCATGGAGCGGCCGAAGTCCTCGTCGCCCACGCCTGCCTGGTCGGCCTGCGGCTTGCACAGGGCGTACACCACGTCGCACAGCAGGACCGGATCGCCCACCAGCTTCTCCAGCAGGTCGCCGCCCACGGCGTCCAGCAGGTTGACGGCCAGCAGGCCCTTGACCCGCTTGATCGAGTCCACGGTGATCGAGACGGTCCAGGTGCGGTTTGCGTTGTCCGTAAAGGTCTTCATGCGGTCACCCCATCACGATAATGACCTGCACCGCCTGCGCGAGGGTGCCGGCCAGGTCCAGGGTCTTGGCGTCGGACGCGATGTCCGGGGCGGCGTCGTTGCCGAACAGCACGAACTCCTGCCCGGCCGCCAGCGCCACGCTGAAGTCCGCCCCGGCCAGGGCGTAGCCGTTGCTGGCGCCCTTGGTGATCGTGATGACGTTGGCGTTGGTCGCCTTGGCCGTGATCTTGATCGCCTGCACCTTCAGCCCGGTGCCATCCACAGCCGCCCCGTTGGTGCCGGTCAGCGCGGTCAGGTCGATGGTCGCCGCCCCCGCGGTCAGGGCCTGCTCGAAGGCGGCGACCTTGGACACCGGCGGCGTGGTGGAGGCCTGGAGCGTGGCGGCCTTGTTGAGCAGCGTGTGCTTCACGGTCCGCGACGCGGCGGCCGAGGAGACCGTGTTGGTTTCCAGGACCTCGGTCGCCGTCAGGTTGGTGGTGTACTCGAGTTTTACGCTCATGGCGTTCTCCTTGGGCCACTACAGGGGCCGGATTAAAGTCAGGATCAGATCGTCTTCCACTGGGGCGCGTTGGTGGAGTAGGTCGGCTTGGCCGTCACCTTGACCGACAGGGCTTCCTCAAGCGGCTCCTCACGCGAGAAGTCGATGATGGAGCAGTCGGCCCAGAGGCCCTGGCTGCCGGCGGTCGCGATGTCGCCGTCCATGACGGCCAGGCCGATGGCCGTGCCGTCCATGTAGGCGTCTTTGATGGCCGCAAAGCCGTCGTCCTCGGTGTCCCAGACCATCTCGAACTCGATGTTCCCCTCTTTGAGGGTGCCCACCGACGCCTTCCAGCCGTTGTTGGCCCGCGTGGTTACGTCGGCTTCGCCCTTCTGGAGGCCCAGCGTCACGTTCTTGACGTTGGCCAGTTCCGTCCAGGTCGGCGTCCCGCCGATCCCGGCCGCACAGTAGTACAGCTTGGCTTCCATGCCCAACTTGATGCTCATGCGATTACCCTTTCACGCTGTTGGCCCAGAGGGCCGGGAGTTTGGGTTTTTCCTTCTCGAAGGCGGGGCCCATGAAGGGGCGACTCTTGTAGGTCGCCATGACGCTCTTGCCCATGCGGGTCTTTCGCCGGGCCCGGCCGCCGTATTCCAGCAGCGGCGGGGCCTCGACGGAGGCCCGCAGCGGCGCGGGGCCGATGACCACGCTCTTGCGCGTGGTGTCGTATCCGAAGAAGATCAGCCGCTTGAGCAGCCCCACGTGGCTGCTGGGCGGGCTACCCGGCGGGCTGGCGCCCTTCCGCTTGCGGATGGAGTGCCTGGCCGTGGTGCGGACGAACGCCCCGAACTTCGACAAGACCTTCCGCGTCGCGCGGTCCACCGCGCCGGCGACGGCCTTGCGATCGAAGAACATGGACTTCATCTTGTCGAAGCTCATTCCAACCATGTCAGTGGCTCGCCGTGTGGTCAGCCTCGCCGGAGCGGATGATGGTCAGTCCCGCGGCCTTGGCCCGCCGGGCGAAGGATGCGCACTCGCATCCGGCCGGGCGGATGTGCATTGGGTCCGCATAGTCGTTGGTGAACCAGGGCGGATCGATCCGCAGCAACGCAGCGCGTGTGGTTCGCCACAGCCCGGTGTGGAACGAATCAGGATGGTCCCAGGCGTGGCTGTTGCCGCAGGGGTAGGTTGCGCAAACGATGTCCCCGCCGACCTCGTTGAGGAACGGCTCGGTGTCGTGGCCCTTGGTGTTGGGGCGGATGTCCCGCTCGGCGAAGAGATAGTGGTCGAACGGGGACGCCAAGGCGACACGAATCATCTCATTGAAGCCCGAGACGATCCCGCGATGCCCCACGCCGCCGATATAGATGTTGCGAAAGCCGTGGTCGGTCAGCCACAGCAGCAGGCCCGGCTCGACCAGCCCGTGTGGATAGGCTTGAATGTGAACGAAGGCGGTTCGCGGGTTCATGGCTTGTCCACCAGGTTCTTGATCTCGTCATTGAGCTGGGCGATCCGGGCTCGGATCGCCTTCCGCTTCTGCAGGACGCCCTGCACGCCCGGCGTAAGCTGGTTAGGCCGAACCACGTTGCTGGCGACCAGGGCGTCCAGGACCTCGTCCAGCAGGCCCAGGAACGGCCCGCTGGTCGCTGCCAGTTCCATCTCCTGCTGGCGGGCCTTGGCGACCAGCACGTCCAGGGGCGAGGCCTTAGGGGCGGGCTTGTTGTCCGACAGCACGATCTGGTCGCCCGCATCGAGATGCTGATCGATGATCGACTTTTCGGGCCATCGCAGAAGCGGCTTGCCGCCCCGCATCAGCGTGGCGGTCTGCCCATCGGGTACGACCACGTTCACACGTTCGCTCATGACTTCTCCAATCCGCAGAACCAGGTGACCCCGTCCAGGCCCGTCAGCGACTTGTTGGCCACGCCCGCCCCGCCAGAGGCGCTGACCTTGGCCTTGTCGCCGGCCGACAGCGGGACGCGGGTGTGCAGCTCCACCGTGCCGCCGCCCCCGCCGCCGCTGGCGAACAGGTGGCTGTCCATCGAGTTGCCCGTGGGTTCGGCGTCGTAGCCGTCCTGGCCGCGGGCCTCGATGCTGCCGCTGGCCCCGAACACGATCTCGGGGGCGATGATGACAATCACGCCGCCGCCGCCGGGGGCGTCGTGGCCCGTGCAGCTATACGGGTCGAACTGGCAGTTCTCTCCGCAGGGGTCGGGCACGGGGTGCCCACCCGCACCGGCGACGAACCGGAAGGGCCTGCCCGGGCCGGCCAGCGTGTCGATAGGCTGGTAGCAGTCACGGTATTCGCTCACGGCGTAGGGCATCCGCAGCACGCCCGGCGCGCTCCAGCAGAAGCAGGAGCACGTCAGCCAGTAGCCCGGGAAGGCCAGGTAATTGTTGCCGCTCACGCCCCAGGAGATCGGCTGGTACATGCAGTCGGCCATGTAGTCCAGGTAGCAGCTAGCCCCGGCGATGGCGGGCCAGAAGAGCCGGTCCATCAACGCTCCACCGCATCCGCATGATTCGTATATCCACGGCCGGTTGTAGCCGGGCAACGGACCCCAGCAGGGGTCGACCAGGTCGTGCAGCATCCCCACCGGGAATCGCACCACTGCCCCGACCGCTCCGGCGCACCCGCCGCCGGCCCACTCCATATACTCGGCGGCGGTCGGGTAGTGCCCCATCACCGACCGCCCGTTGGCGTGGAGCGTGCCGTTGATGGTCACCGTGCCCTGCGAGCGGATGATCAGGAACGGGACCCAGACCGACCCGTAGCGGTAGTGGCGTGGGATGCGGAACTCGACGCCCGCGTTGATGGTCAGGCTGGTGACCTGGTATTCGCACTTGGCCGCGTCCGTGTCGCTGCTGATGGTCAAGGCCCCGTCGCTGCCGTCGCCGAAGTCGCTCATGCGGTCCAGCCACTGGCGGGAATCGGCGGCGAATTTGACAATGGTGACCGACGCATCGTCCGGGACGCCGCCGCTGCCGCCGGAGCCCCACTCCGTCGCGTAATCGACATCGGAAGATTTCTTGAGCACCTGTCCGGTCGTGCCCCCGGCAGGGACGCCCACGCCGTCCGCACCGTCGGCCCCCGGGGCGCCGTCCTGTCCGTCCGCACCGGGTGCGCCCGGGGCGCCATCCGCCCCGTCCGCGCCGTCCTGGCCGGGTGCGCCGTCTTGGCCCGGAGGGCCGATCAGCGACGTGGGCTCGCCCCACGCCCCGGCCGCCTTGGGTCCGTAGATCGCGTCAGCCGACGTGTCGATGTAGAAGTCGCCGTCGACGCCCAGCCCCGCGCCTGGAACCCCCGCCCCGCTGCGGACCGTTTTGCCATCCGCGCCGTTTGCACCGGGGGCTCCGTCCTGTCCGTCCGCGCCCGGTGCGCCTGGGGCGCCATCCGCCCCGTCCGCGCCGTCCTGGCCGGGCGATCCGTCCTGGCCCGGGGGGCCAATCAGCGACGTGGGCTCGCCCCACGCTCCGGCCGCCTTGGGGCCGTAGATCGCGTCAGCCGCCGTGTCGATGTAGAAGTCACCATCGACGCCAGTCTCGGGCGCGGGCGCCCCGGCGCCATTCAACACGGTCCGCCCATCCTCGCCGCCCTCACCGCCGCCGCTGCCGGTTACGCGGTATCCCATCACCAGGACCCTCCCACTGCGGTGACCACATCGCCGGGCGTGCCCTTGACCTGGATCTCCGAGAGGTCGATCCCGACGAAGTCATGCCACTCGCCCGGAATCCACGGCACGTCCACGTCCCCGCCGCACTTGAACAGCGCGTTGCTGGCGTTGGTGGGAAGGCAGGATATCTCTACCGACAGCACCAGCTTCGCCGACGCGAGCGGCTGGTAGTTGGCGGTCAGAACGATCTTTCGCATGAATGGGTTGTTCATGGGGGTTACCTCAGCACCCGGAAGGTCAGCGTCAGGACGCTGGTGAACTGCCGAAGCTGCTCCAGGTGTTCGGGCGAGTAGATGGGCAGGTTCTGCGTCTGCACCCACACTGCGTTCGGCATCGCCTGGAGCCGGCGCTGGCGGAAGAAGTCGGCAATCTCCTCCACCAGGGCCATCAAGGCGTCGATCTCCGCGTTGTCGCCGGAGGGGCTCGTGGGCAGCTTCTTCTGCACGCCCACGTCGATCTGGTAGTCGTGCTGGACAACCGTGCGACTGGCGCCCTGCATCTCCACGCCCTTGGGCACCACCGATACGTGCAGCGCCTTCATGTCCGCCAGGTCAAAGACCGGCCGATAGAGCCGCTGGGCCGTTACCGGTTGGCTGAAGGTGTGGTCATTCATCTCGGCCACAACCGCGTCCGCAATGTCGATGAGGGTTGCCATCAGCCTTCTTGCTCCTTGGCCGCGATGCAGGGCCGCGAGATGATCTTGTCGTGTAAGGACCGGTTCAGCTTCAGCAGGTCGCTGGTCATACCCGTCAGGTCGCGGATCGCCTCGGTGTTGGCGGCGATGATCCGGTTGTTGGCATCCAGCACCGCCAGCAGCTTCTGGATCAGCCAGACCACGATGCCCAGGAGGACCGCGGCGAAGCCCACGAAGCCGTACTGCACGATCGGTTGCGTGATGAAGTTGTCCATACTCAGATCTCCACGTCCACCTGTTTGGTGTGAATCCGCAGCGTCCGCCCGTAGGGATCGCTGGGGCGGTAGTGCCCGCCGCCGGCCAGGTCCAGCACCTCGTACACCGTCACCTGCCCATCGTCGCCCAGGCGAATCCGGTCGCCCGGCCGAGGCAGCGTCTGAACCCCGTCTAGCACGATCTGCTCGGCCGAGATCAGGAAGTCCGTCGCCACTGCCTGGACGGTCAGGCCCGACTCATCGGCGACCTCGTAGTCCGTCCTGCCCAGCGTCGCCTGGGCCTCTACCGAGGACTCCCCTCGGCAGTACGTGACCGACTGGGAGGCATGTTTAAGCCGCATGCCTCCCAGCCAGTCGCAGGCTGTCTGGAGCAGGTCCGCCATGCGTCAACTCCCGCATCAGACGGTGGACAGGGCGGCCCCGTCGTTGGAGACCACCGACCACCGCTTGTTGCTGCCGTTGACCTTGCCGACCAGGAGCACCGCGTCGCCGGCATCACCCATCGTGATGGTGTTGTCGCCGGTCTGGTTGACCGTGGTGGCGCAGGTGATGACGCAATTGCCGCCGTCAGTCTTGAGGCTCAGCATGAGCATCTGCCCGGCGTAGGTCGGCGCGGCTAGCGTCCGCGTCTCAGCCGCGGCGGTCACCAGGTCGCAGTGGCCGCTGTCGGTCACGGGGATGGCCCCCGCAGCGCCCGGGTCGGCGATCTCGGCCGTCAGGGCGTTGTGGACGGTATTGGTGACGGCGACCGGGCCGTTCCACAGGACACGGACGGTCTCGTCGGTCGCGCCCGCGGCCGCCTGGGCGAAGCCGATGAACGTGTTGCCGCCGGACGTGGTGGTCGCGCAGCCGGTGCCGGCCGTCCCGTTGTACGGGTTGCCGTCGGCGTCCCAGTACAGGGCGGCGCCGAGGGCCTGCTGCTCGTTGGCCTTGACCACGTCGAACACGCCCCGGACCGCGAGCGCTCCGAGCTTGTTGGCCGGGATGTCCACCTTGGCCACGCCGATCAGCGAGCCCTGGACGATCACGTCCCCGGCGGTTACGTCTGCGCCGGGGGTGTAGTCGATACTGTTGCCGTCTTGGATGAAGCGTGCCTTTGCCATGGATCAATGCTCCTTGAATGCGTGAAGGTCTTGGGATCTGCCGGACAAGGGCGAGGCTCAGACCTCGCCCTTCATCTTGGCCGCGCCGCGGAAGTCCTGCTCGCGGACGCCGAAGTCGATGTACCCGCGGAACTGGATGCCCAGCGTGTTGAAGTCCGCGTCGGTCTTCTCTACCGTCGGCCGGTCCACGCCGTTGAGGAAGGCGATTTCGATGGCCGGCAGGCGGTTGGGGTCGGCCAGCAGATACCACGCCTTGCTGGAGTACCCGGTGAAGCTGGCGTTGGAGAGGAACACGGAGCTGACCACGTCGAACTTGCCCACGTGCGGGTTGGTCGAGGGCTTGGCCTTGTTGGCGGTGGTGGTCTCGTTGAGCTGGACACTCTTCATGAGCATCTCGGCCGGGACCTTCAGGGCGGTCGGCACCAGCAGGATCGTGGCCGGCACGCCGAGCGGGCGGCCATTGGGCTTGGTCTGCTCGCCGAAGAGCACCTCGGCGGCGGTCAGGCCGTCGACCGTCAGGGCGGTGTCGGCGCCCTCGGCGTAGTTCTTGTGGTCGGTGCTGAAGAACGCCTTGCCGTCCGTCTGGACGGGATTGCTCAGCCACAGGCCCCACACGGCGTCGGCGATGGACTCGGCTGCCCCCATGCCGATCTGGCGCGGGATGTCGGTGAACGCGCCCATGTCGTCGTTGATGATCATCTGACGCGTCAGGGCGAACATGATCCCGTGCGTGTCGGCCTTCTGGCCGTACTTCTGCTCGTCGAGCTTGCCGTGCTTGAGCTCGCCGTCCGGGCCGACCTGCTCGAACTTGAACGCCCCGGTCATGCGGTAGCGGCTGTGCTCCTTGAAGTCGTTGACGGAGGCGATCTTCGCGATCTTCCGCCAGGCGTCCTCGATGTAGTTGTACCCCTCCAGCAGCATCTTGTTGGCGATGTTGCTGAGGATGCCCGGCAGGCTGGTGGTGCTGAAGGCGGCCTGGAGCCAGCCGGAGGCGTCGCGACGAAAGCGCGGCAGCTGCCGACCGCACGCCAGCTCGCAGAACTCCTGGATGCCCACGCCGCGCAGGCGGTCGGCGGCCTCCAGGATCGGGGCGGCGTACACGGCCTCGATTCGGCCCATCGGCATGCCGGAGGCCATCAGCGCCACAGCCTCGAACACATGCGGGCCTGCGGGCCGCTGGGACGTAGCGACCGCCGGGACCTTGGGCCGGCTGGCGCGGAGGATGTGCAGCTCGGTGCGAGTCTCGTCCCACCCGTCCTCGATGGCCTGGGCCTCGACGTCGGGGTGCTTGCCCGCGCAGAGCTTGTGGATCGCCTCCACGCGGCGGGTTTCAGCGGCCATGCGCTGGCGCATCGCCGTCACCGGGTCGCCGTCGGCGGCCGAGGCGTTGACCGTGGCCGGCGTTGCCGGGGGCGGGGCAGGCGGGGTCTCCTGGGCAGGCGGCGTGTCATTGGCGGCCGCCTCCACAATGGTGTCGGCGCTGGCGGGCTGGGCGGCGGTGTCCTGGTTGGCGGTGCTGGTGTCGTTTGCGTCCATAGAAGTTTGCTCCTTGCTCTGGGCGGCGATCCGAGCGGTGGTGCTGGGATCTGCGCCGCTGTCGACGAACGAGATTTCCTTGAGGATGGCCTTACGGACCACGTGCAGCGGGCCGTCGAAGGTCCTTCCGTTGACCGTGATGCTTTGACCGTTGGGGATGAAATCGGCGTCCACGACGGCAGCGCCGATGCTGGCCTGCCACGGGAAGCCGTTGACGCCTGACTTCGCCACGTCCCGCGCCCACGAGGTATCGCGGCTGACCAGGCCCTCGGCGACGACCTGGCCGTTGTCGATCACCACCCGTTGCGTGTGGCCCACCCCCTGGCGTGGATTGTGGTCCAGGCGGACGGGGATGTCCTGGCGGTCGATGGCCAGGCCCTCCAGGTCGACCACCACCGGGTGCGGGAAGCCGGTGATCCGCATCACTCCGCCCGTGTAGGCGACCATGCGGAATCGCGGCATCTGCTTGTCCGCTTCGCCGGCCGCCTCGACGGTCAGCGGGCAGAGAAAGTTCAGGTACTCAGGCTGCTTGCTCTTGCTCGACATCCGTGTCGGCCTCCTGTTTGGCGTTCGTGGGTTGGCCCTGCGGCGGGACGGTCAGCCCCAGTTCCTTCATGAGGGCCACTTCCTTGGCCCGCTGGCGAAGCTCGGTGTCCCAGTCCTTGCCCTGGCGGGCGTATTCCTGGGCGAGAGTGGTGGTGTTGCTGGCCAGGCGGGTCGCCTGGGCCGTCGCTTCCTTGGCCGGATCGACGTGCTCGGTCCCGTCAAAGAACCACTGGTGTGGGATGTCCCCGGCCGTGCGGAGGTAGGCAAACTCGCTCAGCAGCTCCGCCTCGGCCAGCCAGGCGGCCAGGATGCGATCCAGCACCGCCTCGGCCAGGTGGGCCTGCTCCACTCGGATGGACTTGTAGTAGGTCTGGTGGTCCAGGCGCCCCGAGGCGTAGTTGTAGCCGGAGGAGTTACAGGCGGCGATATTGTACGGGAGGTTCAGGCAGCGGGCGATTTCGTTGAGGATTTCCCGCTTGAACTCGGCGTAGCTGGTGGTTGGCTGCTGGGCCTCGATCTGCCCAAGCCGCCAGCCGTCTGGCAGCACCGTGGCCATACGCTTCTCGAGCTCGACCACGTCCATCGGCTCGAGGGCCTGGGCCTCCCCGTTGGCCGGGGAGTCGGTGAACAGCACGGCCGCGAAGTCGGCGGCGGTTTCAGCCGCAGCGATCACCGCCAGCGTGTAGCGTCGAAGCTGGGCGAACAGCGGCAACGCCGGGGTGATCTCCGGGATGCCCCGGTGCTGGCTGGGCCGATCGGCCCGGAACCAGTGAACCACCGCGTCGGCATCCACCATGTCCACCGCATTGAGCCAGTAGCTCAGATCGCTGGGGTGCTGGCGAAGGATGCTGTACGTCCGCGGATTGCCGTAGGCGTCCAGGATGATCCCGTCGATGTCGCTGACCATCGAGAACATCGACATGACGGGCGACGCCACGCGATCGGCCTCGACCAATTGGACGTCCAGCATCACCGGGGAGTCGATCATCGGGTTGGCCGTCAGAACGGCGAACGCCTCCCCGTCGGTGCTCTTGGCCATCCGCATGGTCCTGAGCTTGCCCGCCAGGTCCACCGCCTTGGCCCACTGAGCGAAGGCGGTCTCGACGCGGCGGTTGGCCTCGGCATTGGCCGAGAGTAGCTGAAGCCTGGGCCCCGTGCCGATGCAGTCGTTGGCGAGAGTCAGCACGATGCCCTTGGCGTAGCTGTTGTTGGCGACCTCGTAGCGAGCACGCTCCCGCAGCTTGCTGCGAACGTCCGCCGTGGCGGCGTTGTCGGCCGACAGGGAATCGGCCATGGCCCCCACGACCTCCGGGTTATGAGCATTGAAGGTCGCTGGTAAGGTTCGCACCCGCCAGGCCTAGTCGCAGGATTGTGGCGGACCGTGTAACCCGTTGTGACACAAGGAGCAAGAGTTCCGGGCCAAATCCAAGGGGAATCTCAAAGAAACGCGGGGAAACCCTCTCATTCGTTTCGTTCGTTTCACGCGGTTGCATTCAAGGCGCGTAGTCTACGCGCGCCGGCGTGGACGGGGGGACCATGCCGAAGCCCAAAACGAGTAGTCTACTCGCCGAAGTTGCGCACCGGTTGCGCACCCGGTGACGCAGTTGCGCAGTGGCGTAGTTCCGGCGGAATCCGCCGCGAACCGGAAAGAGTATCTACTCGCTGCGAGGCAGGGGCCACCCTCGGCAGGGCTTGGCGGACAGCGTGACTCAAACACTTCCGGGGTGCCGACCCGGAAGTCGGATAGCATGGAGCTACCAGAGATACCGCTCGGCGAAAGCAGAAGCTGCTGCCGCCGGAAGCACATCGGCAGCCAATAGAGACTCAATGGTTCTGACGCGCATCGACGTCCGATTGCGGAGGAGACCCATATAGCGCTCAGTCGCCCGGGCGAAGCTCGGGTTTCTCATCGGGTGGACGAGCATGAAGCCCGTCCATCGCCATGCTCGTGACGAGTGCTGGAGCATCGAAAGCGCGAGCAGATGATCAAGCCAAATCTGCTGGAGATCCGTCCCCGGTATTGACGTCATCGATTCGGGTGACAAGATTCCCGATACGGTCGTAACACCCCTGTACCGCGTGAGGCGGTCGAGGCCTGGAGGCTTCTCCTGCTTGCAGTGCTCGTGGTACTTGGTTTCGACACCGAGGATGCCGCGTCCGCCGTCGTCGAGAGCGAGTTCAAAGGCCACGTCAAAGGCGCTCCGGTTCTCCAGATACTGACCCGGCAACCTTCTGCCTGGCGACCACTCGAAGTGAACCGCACATACCCGCCCCGGAATGCCCGGCCACCAGGCATGCACTGCGCGATCAGCCATACTCAGGTCCGGCTGCTGAAGCACCCCGAACAGGTTAAAGCACATGGGCATCGAGGACAGGAGATCGCAGTAGAGCCGGTCTTCGTCCAACGTCTGGTGCGGCTGCGGGGTCGCTATACGGTGTCGGACAGCGCGTCGAGCCTCCTCGTACAGAAAGTTTGCCTCCGACTGTCGTGCAACTTGCAAGGCGATGCGACTGCCCAACGGCCTGGCCGACTTCTCAGGCTGAGGACGCATGGGTTGAGAGCCGATCTCCAGGCCCCTGGCCTCTCGCCAAAGCGCCTGATGTAGTCGCGCCCGGCGTTTAAAGGCCGTCGTGTCAGGATCGCCCGGCACCTTGTCGACCGTCTCAAGGCAGCAGTGGGCAGCGAGTTCTCTGTCGGTTACCGGCTCGGCCATATCTTCCTGTTCCAGTTGCGCACCCCTACGACTCCCGTGGCTCAGGGATCAGTGATGGCAGTCCCCGCATCACATGCTGGTCCATCGCCAGCGGAAGCGCCCATCGAACTCCCGAACCCTCTCGCCCCCCCGCTGCCGCGCCACCAACTCCTGCCGCTCTGCCCAAACGTCCTTCAGGACCTGGGGCAGCCTGGCGAGGTCGCACGTGCAGTCCTTCAGGGTCATCGCCCCGGCAATGGACATAACCGGGTCGCCATCGCTGGCGTCGCAGAAGACCCTCGCCGGCAGAACGTCGCCATTGGTCTTGACAAAGATCTCGACCGACAGCGGTGGGATCTCGTGCGGCCAGCCTTCCGGCTTGCCGCCCCCAAGGACCAGGCGTGCCTCGTGGGTTTCGTCCAGGATCATGCGGGGCTTGTGGAGTTCGAGCCCGACGTAATGGATGGCGCGCTCGATGGCGCGTTTCACATCCTCGGCTCTCTCTCGGCCTGCCCGGAATTGGGGTCGCGATGCCATGGCGGGCAGTCTATCACCAGCCTGCGAAGATGTCCCGTCTTTTCAGGCATGTTCGCTGGGGTTTCAGGTTCCGTCCGGGGCTATGGCGCGTCGCAGAGTAGTGGGTTGAGAGGCCGCCCGGCCGTTCCCGCAGGCAACCGGCCCCTCCGGGGGGTCGGGCGGGCCTGTCTGGATGGGAGCGAGCTTCGGCGGCGCGACAGGCTCAGGCTGGCCGGGTGCCTTTGCACTGAGGATACGATGGGCACCCCCAGAACTTCTCACCGGCACTCGTGCCGCGCCGTGCCGTCCGCAGAACCATCGGCCGGCCACAACGAGGGCAGGCCGGCGAGGGGGCGGGGGAAGGAGCAGGTTCGGCAGAAGCTGGAGGGTTGGGGGATAACCACGCACAGGGCGAAGGCGTTCTCTCCGACAACTGGATCGACTGGATCAGCTCCCCCAGGGCATCACCGTCGATCAATTCCATGCGGTTCGCCCGGGCAAAGTCCTGTGCCTCCGCCGTGAAACGCCCCGACGTAACCATAACGCCTGCTTGGGCCCCTTCGCTGGTGACAACGCCGAGCAGCTCGCGGACGGGCTGGACCCCGACCTTGAACGCCTTCCAGTGTTTGCACTGGACCAGCGTCGCCTGCCCGTCCTTGCGAAGGATCAGGTCGATGCCTCCGTCGCCGGCGGGATTGCCGGTTTCGGTTACGGCATAGCCTCGTCGCCGGAACGCCTCCCCAACGTATTGTTCAAACTGTCGCCAGGAAAGCTGTCGGATAGATGCCTGGTTCGGATGACTATTGAACAGCCGCCGGGTCCAAAGACGCCTGATCCGCGCCCCCAACCAGACCAACAGCACAAACCCCACCAGCAGTGGCGTGATGACCTTCTTGACAAGGATCGCAAGGGGGGGACCGATCGCGAGCCCCCCAGTTGGGCGATCCATGAGGGCTGGCAGCACCAGCCATCCGACGATCAGTATCACGCCGGCAATCGCCGGACCGAGCCAAACCGGACCGATGTTCACAACATCGGCGATTACGTCCAACAGGCTTTCCTGTTTCCGTCGTGCCATCCATCTCCCCTTTACTGAGGGCGACGAGATGATACCAGGCACGTCGGTGCAAGGCCAGCATCCTCTTGTGCTCAGATCAGGCCGCCTCGCGATAGTAGCTCCGGAGCAGGCCCCCCAGCCGCTCCCGGCACAGGACGGGCCCGTCACGGGGGCCGGGAGATTCATCCGTCTCGACCGGCCTCCGGTAGTCCAGCCCCTTATGCGGGCGCTCCTGATTGTAATGTTCCATGTACTGCTCGATGACGTGCCGGACGTTCCGCTCCCCGAACAGGACCATCTTGTCCAGGCACTCCCGCTTGATGGTCCGGACGAACGACTCGGCGAATGAATTCAAATTGGGCGACTGTTTGGGCAACTTCAGACACCGCACGCCAGCCGCCTTCAGCGTCTCCTGGAATCTCTTGGTGTACAGCGGGTCGCGGTCGTGGATCAGAACCCGTTTGCCCTTCAGGAAACCCTCCTGAGCGTCGGTCAGGTTCCGGGCCCACTGGAGCATCTGGGGCTCGCATGGATCGGCGTGGATGCCTGCGACCTGGACCCGCCGGGTGGAGATATCGATGACGAAGAAGACCAGGTAACGGGTCAGCCCCTTCAGCCCCCAGGCCTCCACCGTGAAGAAATCGCAGGCGGCGATGCTCTCCCAGTGGCTCTGGAAAAAGGTCTTCCAGGTCGTCTTGGGGGGCTTGTCCGGATCGTCCAGGAGCCCGTGGTCCAGCATCACCCGCCGGACCGTCTGCCAGTGGACCTGGTAGCCGAGCTTCTTCAGCTCGCCATACATCCGCCCGTAGCCCCAGTCCGGGTTCTCGTCAGCCATCCGGAGCACCAGGTCGCGGATCATCCGCTGCTTCGTCGGTGCCGGGCCGGGCTTCTTCTTGCGGCCAGTGGCGTCGTACTTGCGGGCGATCAGCCATCGGTGCCACTTCAGGAGAGTGTCCGGCGAGAACAGCGTGCCGAACTGGCGCAGCATGTCCTTGCCAAGTTTCATGGCCGCCGTCGCCAGGCGGCGCTTCTGGGCGACGTCCAGGATGATTCGTTTGCGGCCGAGCTTCTCCCGCAAAATGCGGTTCTCTTCCCTGAGATACTCGATAACCTCCTGTTGCTGCCGGTTCATCCACCCGGCAACGGCCACCAGGATGAAGTGCCATGGTGTCCATGTCATGGCTGAACATGATAGCGAGGGGGCCCATCGTTGAAAAGTAGCTCTCCCCCCTACCCCCCCTACTGACTGACCTGGACAACCGGGAGCCGACGCTCCATCAGAAGCCGGGCGTCCACGAAGAACTGCACGGTGTACACTCCCGGTGTCGGAAATCTCACCCCAGGCATGAGGGCGTCGGCCTCCGCGACCGTCCCCTGGTCCACGACGTTCACCGACGCCTGCTGCTCAAACAGCGGCCCATGTTCTTCGTCAACGTCAACGATCCGCACCTTGGCTACAACCTGGCCCCGCACATCAGTAAAGGCGACATAGGTGGCCATCATCGCATGCACGTATGGGAAGTGCGTGGCCCGAAGTTCCGAGAAGCACCCCAGCAGCGTCCGCTTGCCCGTCAGCGGGTCGCGGTGGATCATGTCACAGAACACCATCGCCAGAGGGTAAGCCGTCTGCATTGCTCGCCTGCTTTCCGTACCATAAATGGCTTTGAGGCGCACTGGATACTGCGGTTGGCCAGATTCGCTGGCCTTCTTCAATGTTAAACGCGGTTGTGCGTCCTTGCTTTCTGATCAAACCGGCGATTATACTCCCCCCACAAGACTCTCGGAACGTACCCCTGCCTCGGGAGTACCACACCTGTTTTCAGAACTTCCGGAATCTGTGGTCGTCCGACTGCCTTCTTGTGTTGGAAGCGGCGCATCACAATAAGGATTGCCATTGGCACATGACGACGCTATATTCCCTTACAGCGTGAAGCATCGGAATGCTTTGAAACACACAATCGAAGGGTGCGGGACATGTGGTCCGACAGGGAAACCGAACAGGACTGTTTAGGCTACTCGAGCTACGTTGACGTGCTGGCGAACATCTGCACGCATAAGGATCTGGCACCACTGACACTAGGGGTATTCGGTTCCTGGGGGAGCGGAAAGACAAGTCTCATGCGGATGCTGAAAACCCGTCTCGATACCACCTCCAAGCAGACCGGCACAAAGACAATGTGGTTCAACGCATGGAAGTACGAAGGCAGAGAAGAGGCGCAGTCAGCCTTGATCCACGCTATCATCGCAAAGCTGGAAGAGGACAAGACGCTAGTTCAAACTGCCCTCGAAGCGGGACGACGTTTGAAGAGTGGTGCTGGCATTCTCAAACTGGCCAAGGCCGTTGGGAAAAGTCTACTGACCATGACTCCAGACTTCGACGGATTCGTGGATTCATTCAGCAAAGAATCCGAGAAACTCGCCCAGACCATCGAGCAGTTCGACGCCGACTTCGAGCAGTTGCTCAGCAGCGCTAACATTGGTCGAGTGGTCGTGTTCATCGACGACCTTGACCGGTGCTCTAGCGCCAAAGTTATTGACACCTTCGAAACGATAAAACTATTTCTTAACACGCCGTCATGCACGTTCGTGATAGGAGCAGATGCGGAACGGATACAAGACGCCGTTGGGGAGGTCTACACAGTTGCAGACAAGCAGCGGCGGAAGGACTACCTGGAGAAGATCGTTCAGATTCCTTTCAGCATTCCACAACAAAGTGTTGACGACATTACCTGTTACGTGGGCATGTTGATTATCGGAAGACACATCAGCTCACCCGCATGGGAGCACCTTAGCGCGGAGCGATCGTCTTTTTATGACGCCAGCCTCAAGATGTGCGACGCCCTCTGCCGATGGCCTGAGCGCAACCATGTTCACTTCAGTGATGCCAAGGCAGTTGCGTCTGAACTGGAAGAGGTTTTACCATATGTCATCACGCTTGCAAGGGGTCTAAAAGGCAATCCGAGACAGATCAAGCGATTCCTTAATATTCTCGCGTTACGGAGGCAGATGGCAAAGGCCAACAACCTTGGCGTGACTCCGGGCCTGCTCATAAAGATTGGCGTACTCGAATACGCGTGGCAGGATTTCTTTGATAGCGTGGCCGATACTGTTGATCCTGCAACAGGACATAGCGCCCTGCTTGATGAGATCGCAAAGGCAGCAAAGGATCACAAAAGCGACACTCTGGAGTCCAAACTCTTGGCCGAATCCATGGGCAAGGCAGGCTTAGTGGAATACTTGATGGCCGCCCCTGCCCTAGACGGAACCATCGATCTCAGGGATTATCTCTTCTTGGCCCAAACGTCCTTGAGTCGCGGCCAAGTGCTGGCTGTCATGCCTGCGGACGAGAAGGCTGAGTCACTGGCACGGGCTATAGAGGGTGACGACGCACTGAGAGCTAAGGCCGCAGCCCAACAGGCCGCAGCCCAGGAACCAGCCATAGCATCGGCAATTGTCCGGAGGCTGGTATCTGATCTTCAGGGGGCGAAGGAGGCAATCAGCAAGGTGCGGATCATCGGTGGGTTGGACATCTTGTGCCGCAAGCACTGTGACCAGTACCCCGTAGTGCTCAAGGTCCTACCCCAGATCGATCCAACGGGTAATGACGCGTTGGCGCTTACAGGCATTACCTTTCTTCGGAGCGCTCAGTCTGCAGGAGTCGAGATTCCTGAGGGGATAATCGATCGTTACGAAAAAGCGTCGCCGCTGGCCGAGGCATTCTCTGGAAGCCGGCGCAACTCGCGGAAGCAGGAGAGATAGCGTGGGTACGTCAAAAAGTCTCCCAACGCCGAGTGGAGGCCCGTGGACTCCTTTGAAAACAGACGTGTCTGACTTCCTTGACGGGGGTAAGACGACACCGTTTGAGATAGTGGGAGGAGCCATTAGAGCTGCGGGGCTTGCGCCCCCGCCACCAGGCTATAGGTCGGCAGAGCGCGGAGGAGGTGGAGGCGGCAGCGGTGGCAGCGCCGGTGGATCTGGGATCTCGAGCAGAACCGGACGGCGTTCCGGCAGGACGTCCGTTGCCCGGGCTGTTGCGGGGCTGGCAGGATTCGGCGCGGCCGTTAGGGACTCCGGCTTCCAATCTGGTCTTCATGTTCTTGGGTTGGACGAACTCCGCGGACGGTCTACCGCTGAAATCATGGCGACCATCGCCGACCATCTTACGGAAGGGATGGATGGGCTTCAAGGAGAGTTGCTTCGGACAGCACTGCGAGAGGCGATGTTCGAGGCTGCAGCGCTTGGGGGCGATCCCGATCTCACGGACATCGCGGCATCGCTTCAAGTTTACTTGTCTTCAGCGGGGCCTGAGGGGCTTGTGGAACTCTTCCTGTCTCATCTTGTTTTCGACCGGGTATGGTCAGCAGTCGAGAGCCATGTGAACGCCCGTTCCGACGGTAACGGGGCATCTAATGCCATGAGCACGGCCGTGCATGGAGCTTGTCAAGCTCTCGTCCGGGACTACATGGACGAACTGCGGGATAAAGGACTGATGGGTAGAGTCGACTGGTTTGGGCGTGCAGGGATTCGTATAGGGCAGGAGATTGCAGCTCAACTCGAATCCCGCTTGGCGGCGCTATAGGAAAGGACCACTATGAAGGCTGTTCGCTACGTCGGGCACAAGGCTTGCCATGATCCCGAATATCACAACCGCGTCGTGGCCCCAACAATGGCCATCGTTGATACGTTACCCAAGGGGGCGAACGTCACCGTCAAATTTGAACTCGATGGCAAGCCTCTGATGGTGTTTATGGCTCCGCGTGCGAGGGACTTCCTCGACATGGCTGTGACCGTGTACATTATCGATGAAATGGCGGACAGGTCCCAAGCCGCGGACTTTTGGTCTCGCAGATTTGACCTGGTTTTTCCAGTACACTCGCCGACCATCTGGCAGTCGACAGCACCGTTACTGCGCCGGACGCTGCACACACTCTCTGGAGATGCGTATGATTGGGGCTGGCCTGAGCGCGGACCTATGCCCAAGCCAAACCGTCACAAAAGACGGTTGCCCAAAGGCTTCGATGCCGTATGCCTTTTCTCGGGGGGCATGGACTCGTTGGTTGGGGCGTACCAACTCCTTGCGACGGGCCGGCGGGTGCTGCTTGTCGGGCATCAGGCCGACAGTATCACTGCCGCAGCCCAGAAGTTACTGGCGAGTAAGTTGCAAGACCTCTTTCCCGACCAACTTCGCCTTGTTCAATCACGCGTGGCCCGGTCCCTTGCAAAGAATCAACGATTCTCGCTACCTGACAAGGTCGAGGATTCGCACCGGGTGCGGTCATTCCTGTTTCTGGGCCTCGCTGTCACTGTCGCGCAAGCCGCCGGTATCAAGGAAATAGTCATGCCAGAGAACGGCCTGATCGCCTTGAATGCCCCGCTTCAACCATCGCGAATCGGATCACTAAGCACGCGAACCGCGCATCCGCTGTTCCTGTCACAGTTCCTCGATTTCCTGCTTGCATCGGGCATCTACAAAGGACGATTCAACAATCCGCTGTTGTACATGAGCAAGACTGATATTCTTGAAAAAGCTGATGCGGAGCTGAAGTGCTTGCTGCACCACTCCGTGTCCTGTGCCCATGCAGGCGATGTACGATGGCTCAAGATACCGGGGATTAAGCATTGTGGTTACTGCGTGCCTTGCCTGTACCGCCGGGCGGCTATGGCTAGCATCGGGCTTGATCATGTCGGGCATTATGGCGTAGATGTACTGAGGAATCTGAAGGACCTTACACCATATAAGCAAGCGGACTTCAGGGCCCTGATGGCCTTTGCTCAACGAGTGAGAACCGCTAGCCGTACTGAGCGAGAATTGATCGTGCTCTCGCATGGTGCATTTTCCCCCGACCTCGGGGCGAAGCTCGGGCCATACCCAGCGATGGACCTATCCCCATGGTCGGAGATGCTTCTTCGCTGGGCTGAAGCATTTTGGGACTTCGTACTAAGTCAGGCATCAGCAACCACCAGGCGCATTGTGGGTGTCCGAAGGGCAGTTTCCAAGGATTCCAGAAGATGAAAGCGATCTCCGTAAAGCAACCTTGGGCGAACATGATCGCCTCCGGACAGAAGACGATCGAGACACGGGTCTGGGCGACTGATTATCGAGGCCCAATCCTCATCGTCTCGTCCAAGTCGCCAAACATATCGCCAGCGGGATGCGCCTTGGCGGTTGCCGACCTCGTCGACTGCAGACCCATGTCAAAGGCGGACGAGACGGCAGCGTGCTGTCCCGTCTACCCCAAGGCCGTGGCGTGGGTACTGCAGAACGTGCAGGCAGTCAAGCCTTTTCCGGTCAAAGGACAACTCGGGCTCTACGAAGTTACAATAATCGCCATCGAAACGCTCGACAAGTAGAAGCCTCGGCGGATTTGCATGCCAGAAAGCCTGTTACAACAGGGGGATCGAGGCGCGCTAGGCATCGATCACGTCACAGAGTCATGTCGGCGACATTTTCGTGCAGGCGGCATAGCTCCGGATCACTGTCCAGCAAGCTAGGCTGCGGTGTTCTTCTCGTCCGGCAAAGGCCTCAGGGACGGCAGGTCTACGCCCTTGTCGATGAACCCCGGCCAGGCCCCCAGGAGGTCTGGGACGCGATATCTTTTCGGCTGGCCGTGCTTGTGCGGGCCGACCAACGCCGGGAGCGTCACCGTCCCATGGCGGGCGGCGGCCAGCAGGGCTCGCTTGCGGTACATCCGGTTCTCCCGGCTGCGGGGTTCACAGTACCTGGCCATGAACTCGTCCAGTTCGATTGCATCGTCCGCCGACGATGCCTGGTCATCTGCGGCCGCTAACTTGGACGACGGAACCTTGGCGGAAGGTCCCTCCGCATCTGGAGCGGGGGCAGCGGGCACCGTGGCGCCCGGTCTGGTGATCGGCACGAGCGGGATAGTGCCCAGCCGAATGTGGTCCACCTGGCCGGCCAGAAGCTTCTTGATCACGCGATCCAGCGTCCGGCCAGCCGTCCGGAACGGCTTGCGGACGAACGTGGCGACGCCACGGCTCCGCATGTCGGCCGCCCAGCGAAGCTTGTCCTCCTCCTCCACGTCGGGCATCGGGTTGAACAGGAGGATCACCGGCGGGCGCCCTGTGATCCCTACGCTGGTGAATTTGTCCATGAAGTTCTCGGCGTTCTGCCGCCGGGGGACGTTTCCAGGGCGGGCGGGCACCTCGTCGCCCAGAAGGACGCACGTGTAGGTGTTGGCGTCCAGCAGGCGGGTTGCCTCGGCCAGACTCGTGGCCACGTCGTACCTATGCCCGTGGATGGTCAGCACCTCGTCAATAGCCTGCAAGGTCTGCTCGTCATGTTCGATAACCAGAACGTTCACTGCCTTCATGACCGCACCTCCATGTCTCCCGGGTTGCCCCAGAGCCACCAGCCGTGAATCGCCATGAGGAACAGGGCGCCGTCTCGAGCGGCCAGCGACCACATGCCCGACAGCGCGTGAAGGCCGAACGTGATCGCATTACTGATCAACCAGAGGGCGAAACATGCCCGCCGGCGCTTGTTGTTCAACCACACGCCTGCCAACGCCACGGCGGTAGCTGCCCAACCCGCAAAGTCAAAGGGGTCCATGTACTCTCCTTGAAGGGGAGCTTTGGGTTTCGATTCAGAGGAGACGCTCTCCCAGCAAGAGCTGGGCAGGTTCCACGACAACGAGATCAGCCAGCCAAGCCGATCAAGGCGGGGGATGGGTAGTCTTCATGCGGGTTACTCCCGCAGGCAACCGTTGGCACGCCGCGGTGAGCGACGTGGTGTCTCTACCTGCACCAAAAGGTTATGACGGTCACTACGGGCAAGTCCATGGCCCAAGAATCAGTGTCCATTCCAACAGGGGGAAGCATAGCATTGCCTGGCGAAACGGTCAAGAGGAAAAGTACGGAATGTGTTCGGTATTTGTGTAATCCTTTGCCACCAGGCGAGATACCTCCATCAAGTCGTCCCATGGGCCTGTCGCCTTTTCCATGTAAGACAGGTTCTTTGCAGAGGGCATCTGCGGCAGTCGGGCCTTGCATTGCACATCGTCCGCCCGAAATGCCAGATCATCCGGTCAATTTCACCGGGTGAGTAGCCAGCCCCCGGCCAGCCAGTTCTGCGGGCCAGATTCAACATGAGGCCGTGAAAGAACAGATATCCTGGGCCCTTCGATACGTCCGTGGTGATCCGTTGGTCTCCGTAGCCGTGCAACAGCAACCCGGTACGAGACGAAACACGGATGACATGCAGGTCGATGGCCACGAACCTATCGGACAGCTCGCTCAGGGCCAAGTCCCTGGTCTTGAAGCTCACATTCTTGATCTTACGGAAGTCGTCGTCCTGGAAATCCGTTTCGTAATGATCCTCTGCCCGCCGGATGTACTTCTCCCAACTGAAACCCCTCGCGGTGACGATATCCTTGGCCGCCATGATCACAGCAGCGCCATTTTCCGGTCCCCAGCGGTAGCCCGCACTCTTGAGTGCCTTCTTGGCGTTAGCCGTAGTTACGGCATCGTAGTCTGGGAACAACTTTTCGAAGGCCTGCGCCCGCCTGAAGGCGGCCTCGCCCACCATGGCACGTTCAAGAAGACAGTTCACAAAGCCGGTGAAGATCGCGATGTCCGGCCTGCGGCGGTTGTCCGCCAACTTCGCCCTATAAAGAGACCGCCACTCAGCGATTGACCGTTCCACTCCGTTCTCGCGTGTCCGCAGGGCGGCAATCGCTGCCAGGACGTCATTGGGGTGCGGGATTGTGACGTTCGTCATCGATCACCTTCTGCAGTTAATCATCTTTATCATGGTGGGCACCTTGGGGAACGCTGAGTAACCAGGCCTTGTGATCCCATCTATAGGAAGTCCGCCAAGACAGTCACGACAGCGTCCGTGAAGACCGGGTCCTCGTTCTCCGGGACGACCATCCTGTCACCATTGAATGCCGTGGGCAAAAGCCGCCGCAGTTTCTTCTCGGCCCTTGGGTCGATCTGCCAAATCCGCTCATCGCTCTCATGATTGCGGTTGCTGATGCGCATTATCCGTCCCGGAGCATCGGCCGTATTGACTGTCATGGTCTTTCCCCCATATAAGAGACGCAGCCTCGAATTGCCATACCGGTCGTGAATCGCCTGCTGCAGATGCCGGTTGCCCTCCCCGCAGAACGGAAGGAACTGCTCGAACCGTATGTGATTGCCCACACCCTCCGCTTCCCCTTCATCTTCTCCTGCCTCACGTGGCCCGCTACCCGACGCTGCCGATCCGCTTCTCTTCCAGTAGCCGATATCGTTAAGGTGCTGTGTCCAAGCCACCTCCAGACTGACAGCAACATCCTCCGGAATTAGAATGCCGGATTTTTGGGTGCTCCAATGAGCCCCGCGCAGATCAGATTGGTCGAGCCTCGGCCTGGGAAGCAGACGCCCTTCGGCAGGAAGCAGTAGGACATCCCACGTCAGGTCAACATACGTCCGTGTTTCGCCGGCTGCGGCTCGGACGGCATCGTAATGCGGGCCAACCTTGGCGATAGATGTCGCCGCAGCTGCGGCCATGATTCCACGAGGATCAACTCTTTGACGAAGCAAGAAGAGCCTGTCGCCGGGCCGGATCTGTGCTGACCCAGTAGACCAGCTGTCGTCCACCTTCTCGCCCAGCTGTACACGCGCCGCAGATTCGGCCAGGTAGTCCCATTCCCATCGCGTCGGATTCCAGGTAAGCAAGTACGTCGCCACTTCGGCCTCCATCACATGCTTGTAGTCACTCGCGAAGTTGCTGAGCCATGAATGATCTCCCGCAGTTCGTTCGCGAGAGCCTCGCGGGCCCATCGCTGCGTCAGATCGCGGTTCAGATCGACAAACGCCACGCGGAGCCTCTTTGTCTCGTCACCTGCCACCCTGTATGCCTTGGGCGTGACTCCATCAACCTTCGGATAGAGCAGGACATTATCGGGCGACTCGAAGCGGTAGCAGTAAGCAAACATCTGGTAGAGGTCCGCCTGCGAAACACCGTTCTTGGCGTCCTCGAAATCAGACTTCAGGCGTTTCCATTTGGTGTCGATGAGCAGCCGTGTCTTGCCGTTCGCGTGGTCGATGATGATGTCCGGCTTCAGTCGAAACTTGGGCTTGTCATCCTCCGACCGGAGAAGCCATTCCCACTTGTGCCGGGCCTGAATATGCACCTGGCCCCGGTTGACATCAATGGTCTCAGCGTGGCGGAGCATGAACTGGGCTACGAATTGCTCATACAGCACTTCCATCGGGAACAGCAGGCTGAATGTTCGTGTATCGCCAAGGCTGGGAGCAGGCGAAGTCCCGAGAAGAACCATTCGGCAGAACGCCAGCAGAGATGAGAACCGTTCCGCATCCCTGTTCATGTGGAGCCGGTCAAAGTCGTGGAGCCGGACTGGGTAGCTCTGCACGTCCGCAAAATGAACCAGTGCTTCACGCAACCTCTGCTGCACGACGTTCTGGCCCGTGACCGCCAATAGGCGGTGACAGGTAGCCTTGAAGATGCGGTTTAGCGGCGTGTCTGGGACGAACTCTTCGTATTGGACAAATGTCCGCTCATCATGGACGGCGTTGTGACGAATTTGCTGAGCAACAAGGAGCTTCCCCCGCATGAACACGGAGTTCTCTTCCCGGGTGACATACGCATGGTGAATTCCCTTTCGCAGCTCGCCCAAAAGCTTCTCCACAAAGACGGCGATCAGGGATTCCAGCAGCGACATTCTCTGGGGCCGAAGCCCCGCAATCCCGCGATAGTGGGCCGGAATGCTGCCTGTCAAGGCAAGCATGTAGAGAAGGTTCCCTTGCGCCAGGTATTTCGCCTGGTCACTCGGCCCGAACGTGTCTGCTGCCAGCGGCGAATGGTCGATCTTTGGGAGAATCTCGATGGTGAGGCCGGGGACCTGTATGACTCCGACCTGATTCGTCGCCCCTACGTATTTCAAGTGATCCCAGTCAAATACACAGGCGCCCGTCAGGCGCCCGTGCCTCTCGTCAAAGGCTTGGAGCCTTCTCAGCAGGCGGCCAGGAAGGCTGGAACGCTCCAACCGTCCATATTCCGGCATTGAAATGGCTTTCACGGGGTGGCGCCCTCGCCGGCATCCTCGGATCGGATTTTCAGGAAGTGCTTGAAGAACGGGGCCAGTCCGCTCTCCTCTGCGCTCAGAAACTCCTGGCTTACTTCATACCTGAGCCGGTTTTCGTAATCCTGGTGGTCGGACCCCGGCATGGCGGAAACATTCAAGAGCGTCGCAGAGATCATTCGCTTGCCGTTGCCGCCGAGAGGTTTTCCGTTTTCAGGGTCATACGGGCAGCCCAAGACCATGCAGAGCTTGCTCCAGTCCTCGTAGAAGTACTCCTGCAACAGCGGAATGACCTTTGTCAGGAAGACATTGCGAAGGCCGGCCAGATTCCGGATCCCCAAGAAGTAAGAGTGGCCGATCTGGTGGTCGCGATCATACAGGAACTCAATTCTCTCGTTGAGCGTCGACAATACGGTCGCCACATCAACACCGGATAGCTCCCCGACGAGCTCACGAACCAAGGAGATATCGGGCATCATCTCCTTGAACTCGAACCGGCGCCGCAGAGCAGTGTCCATGAACGCGATGGAGCGGTCGGCCGTATTCATCGTCCCAACCACGTACAGATTGGATGGCACCCCAAATTCCTCCCCGGAGTACGGCAGCGTCACTGTCAGAGCATTCTCGCCGCCCAGCCGTTTGTCCGGCTCCAGAAGGGTAATCAGCTCGCCGAGAATCTTCGAGATGTTGCCGCGGTTGATTTCGTCAATGATCAGCACATATTTGCGAGGCCGCGACTCCACGGTTTCAGCGAGGAGGTCACGCAATGCGTCCATCTTCAGGACGCGCGGACGAAGCTGGTACAGTGTCATTTCAGAGAACGCCACCCGCAGAATTCTGTCGTAGGGCAGACTGTCATCGAACACTGCCAGCCACTGGACCGGTCGCATCTGGACGTACTCCTCCAGGTCGGGCCCGTCCCATCGTCGATACGGTCCGGCAACCTGCCCTATGGCGCGGAACTTCTTGTTCCCATCAGTCACGACGACCAAGTCCCCCTCTTTCATCTGGTTCTTGAACCTATCGACGGCGTCGACGTGGTAGTTGCCGTCTTTGACATCACGGACCTTCTCTTTCAGCTTCTCTTTGACGGATTCTCTGGTGTCGCATCCTGCGTAATCCAGATACTCGCCATACCCGAGAAGAATGCAGTTGTTGTCCAGGCACTTGTCGTATATCTGGCTTTTCTCCCGGCTATGCCCAAGAGACATCTTCCACACGGTTCGGTCGGCGGGATCGATCTTGCCCTGCTGGGCCCTTTTCGAATGGGAAGCCCGGGCAAGCGTGCAGAGGCGTTTGAACACGCCGTCGCGGCATTCGAATCGAACGGCCGCTCCGCTCTGAGCATCGTCATCATCCTCTCGGGAAAGGATCGGCCGCAGTCCTTCGACAAACTCTTCGTAACCGTACGATTGGTGAAAGGTGACAAAGGCTATCTGGCTATCCTGCTGGAGCTCCTTGAACCGTCGCACTGTGTCCTCCCGCGTCTTCGGGAGCGTCCCGTCGCAGATCTCGACTGCCTTCGCCACGGAGAGATACGTCTTGCCGGTGCCTGGGGGACCAAACAGAATCAGATTCTGCGGTAAGCTACCTGTGTCGGGCTGCCCGACCGTCATGAGGTCGCCGGCCAGGCCGAGAAGGAGTCTGCCGGCTTCATCGGATAGTGCAAAGAGATAGCCGTCATTGATCCTGCCGCTGGTGTCCATTGGGGCCTGGGGCTGGTTCAATGAACCCAGTGGATGGGCAATCGCCTCCAGCGGAAGCAGGCGCTCGAGGTCTTGGTACGCCAGATCAACTCGCCAGCCATCTTCAAATGGAGGATCAGCAAGGCGATCTGATCGGCTCGAGTCCGCCAGTGCAGTGGATACGGCGCGTAGCTGGCCAAGCGCATAATGGAATACCCTGTCCCCCTTCCGTACGGCAGACACGCTTGGCGAGCCATCTCGTGACGCTTCTTCGGATCGGGGAGACCAGATGTAACCCCCGGCTCGCTCCGCATCCCACTTCCTGCCGTGATTCACCCACCAGTAATTGCTTTTCATCTCACTACCTTCCACCGTTGATCGAAGATAACGCGCCACGGCTGGCGGCACGATCGCCTCCAAGAGGCCGCGTGTCTCGCGAAAGGCCGACATGATCTCGTCGGCGATTCTCGTCTTCTCCGCAATGGCTTCCGAGGCCGTCATGGTTCGCTGTATTCTGATCCCGTGACCTTGTCCTCGTAACTGCCCAAGGACAGTCTGAAGGGATCCAACATCGGCTGCGGCTCGCTCACTGCTGTCCCGCCAGTCATCGACGACAGCCTGCCACTCGGGTCGGCTCAGCAATGACTGCAAGTCCGCCTGGAAACCGGGATCGGAGGCCAGTTTCGCCTCGAACCTGGCCACATCCAGATCCGGGTCGAGCTTGTCCTTCCGGACTATATCGGGCGTGGGATGCTCGATGATCAGGCCGAACGATAGGGTCTTCTTGGATGTGCTTCTGCTCAGGAAGAAGTGGGCTTGGTTGCTCCAGGTCGTCCGCGGCGCCTCCCGCGGATGGAACCAGATCAATCTCAGGTTATCTCCGCGTTTCTCGTACGGGGTATGGAAGAAGCGGACTCCGAACTCCTTGTCCAGGAGCGGCAGAATTTCGTCCCAAATGTGCGTGCCGCCGTGCTCCGGCTTCGTCACATAACGGTCGAAATCCGCCCGCGAGAACGAAAATGCCATAGTTCAGGTTCCCTTTGTGGTGCGATTAACGCCGTCAGGCTACCGCGCCATACCGTTTCGTTCAAGCGCCGCATTGGCGTCCATCGGGGCGCTGGCAATAGGGTTGCGGCCAGAGCGATCACGTCGCCCGTCGCGGCGACAGACCCGGCCAAGGCTGTGTCGGCAAGACCTGGGCGCCATGGGTTGGCGGTCAAGTAGCTGCGTCACGGACGCCCACCGATGTAGTCGTAGATCTCTCGGGAGTTCGTGTCCAGGCAGAAATCCCGCCGGTCACCGGGCAGGTTCGCCGCCCGGACGAGACCAGCCAAGACCGTCTCGACCACCGTTCTTGCCTGCTCGAACTCGCCATTGGACCCATCGTGCATGGCCTGGCGAGCGTTGGCGATCCGTTTGACGGCGGCCGCCAGCACCTCGGCCAGCGGCACCGTAAGCCTCTCGTCCGCCAAATCCAGCAGATCCAGAGCGTGCCACACCAGTCCTCTTGCACACGCGACGCGGCTGTTGTTGTCCATGTTGTCTCCTGTCCGGTTCACAGCATTGTCCGAACAGGCGGTGACAACCCTATGGCACACCCCAAAAGGAAATCTGCGGTAGGGCAAAAAAAGCCGCAGCAGTGTCCCTGGACCTTCCAGAGGCGGTTCCATGGTCCGCTGCGGCGACTGGCCCGGTTTTGCAGTCCGTCCAGCCGGTCAATTGGCATGTCGTGACCACGCTTGCGTCGGCTTCCCCGGATGGCCACAATGCTTAACATGAGATACCTGCGAATCCCCGCGTTGGCCTTGGCACTCTTCCTTGGGCTGTCGTTGTTCTTGGGCTGCGGACAGCCGACCCAGCAGCCATTGGCGACAGTTCAGGCGACCATCAGCAAAGGGCACCGTTACGCCGGGCTGCCGATCCCCCTTCGCGGCCAGGCGGTCAAGGTGCTGGAGAACACCGGCTACACCGTCGGCTACTGCGAGGACAGCAAGCTGCCCCTGTGGGCCGCCTACCGGGTGTTCCGCGTCGAGAACCCGCAGACCCACACCAGGCCAAGCCGGTTCCTGGTGGACGAGCGAACCACCAGCAGGGTCAAGCACGAGGACTACACGAACAGCGGCTACGATCGGGGGCACATGGCCCCCAACTACGCCATCGACATCTCCTGCGGCCAAGCGGCCCAACGCGAAACGTTCCTGATGAGCAACATCTGCCCCCAGCTACCGGCCTTGAACCGGGGGCTTTGGGCGAAGCTGGAGATGCTCGCGGCGAAGGATTATGCCCAGCGCTTCGAGGAGATCTGGGTGATCTGCGGGCCTGTGTTCAGGGGTGCGAGGAAGAGACTGCCAGCGGGAGTGGTCGTGCCCGATGCGTTCTTCATGGTCTTCCTGGACGAGGAGGCAGACAGGCCACGGATGCTCGCTTTCCTGGTGGCGCAGAACGCGAAGGCGGGGGATGAGCCGGCTGCTTCCATGGTCAGCGTAGACGACGTGGAGCGGGCGGCCGGGCTGGATTTCTTCGCTGAACTGGAGGACCACCTGGAAGGCAGGCTGGAGGCGGAGCGGGGGGCTGGACTGTGGTGATCGTCAGGCCCGGGACCGGATCGTGATCACGCCGGGTGCTCAGGAGGATTTCACGGGCAACTGACCGGTGGATGACTGGTTGGATCCCTGACAATTACTGGTTGGCGACCTGGCATTGGCGGGATCGCGGTGCGTATCGTAGGCCCAGCACACGATCTTTCTGGAGACTTGCTCACCGTCGTACGCCAGGCATAACGAGGCTTCCGTAACCAGGCTTTCGTAAGTTAGTAACTCGTAGAGGCATCTACAACCGTCTACAGGGCAAGATATGGAGGTCTGGCTCCCTCGTCAGTTGGACAATAGGAATCGGATTAGTGTCCGAGACAGCTTTGCAGCGTTCTTGGACTGGCATTCCCATACAACTAGCACTTGCCAGCCGAGTTGCCTGAGGGAAGCCCGCACCCGCTTGTCCCGCCTTCTGTTCCTGTCAAACTTCTCCTGCCAATACTCGCGACGGGTTACCGGATGGTTCCCGGCAACGCTGCACCCGTGATCGTGCCAGAAGCACCCGTGGACGAAAATGACTTTCCGGCGGGCCGGAAACACCAAGTCCGGTGATCCTGGAAGGTTGCGCACGTGCAGTCGGAATCGAAATCCAAGCGAATGGGCCATCCGCCGCACCGCCAGTTCTGGGCCGGTATCCTTGCCCCTGATCTTGGACATCAAGGCACTACGCTCTGACGGGGTCAAATGATCCATCGGCGTTAATCCACAAGCTGATCGCAGAAGTGTCTCGCGATGAAGAACATCCACTGGAGTTGGCCACGCTGTAGGATGCTCACGTTGTAGTCCTGGGGAACTGAAGCAAGCGAGGTAATCTGGCCCAAATCCTGGATCGTGTACGCGTGCCCAACGGCATCGCTCTCGCCTCCCGTTACTCCCGGCTGTACGCAGGCACGGATCATTGCCGCGCATAGGGAAACGAAGCATTGAGGGCCACCCATGTAGTCCCACCATGCCTTCCCGATTCGGACACTGGCCGTGGCCTCGATGCCGTCTCTTGTGAATGCGCAGTCATACCGACCATGCGGCGAAACCGTGATGCTGCCTTGAGGCAGCTTATCCTCAAGGTTGCGCAAGATGTGCCAGTCCTTCTTCATGGACATACTGTGGGTGCCATAGAGCACACCAAATGTAAAGTCGACCTTTTTGACGCCAGCTTCTGCCGCCCATGACGTTGAATGAGCAATGATCGCATCGGCGAAGTTCTCGCTCATCTCATCGTTAAGGCATTTGGGACCACTCTTCAGTGTGGCGATCTTGACCGTATCGCCAGCGAGCTTCTTCCCATCGATTGCTGAATTCACAGTGTGCATGTTGCTGATTACGTTTGTCCATCCATACTGCTCAAGCATAACTGCTTCGACCATCTTGCCAGCGGAAGTCTCCATGGACGTAAACAGCTTGGCAGGCAGGATATCTGCCTCAATTTGGCTGACCCTGCTGTATCCTTTATGCATTGCATGGATGAGCAAGACGAACGGGTTGGTGCTGAACTTCTGGAAAACGGCGTCCTCCAGCGGGAGCCCCCCGATGTGCAAAGCGACTCGCCGACGGAACTCGTTCTCCATGGCCAGGATCTTGTTCACAGCGTCTCGGTCGGCGTCGATTCCGGCCAGCATCGCCAATAGATCTCGCTTGCGGAGAATCGTACGAACAGTGCGTGGCAGCCCTGGATGTCTTCTTCCCATGTCTGTCCCTGTCTTGTTGGGCACCTGCGAGCGACTTATTGCAGCCGACGCACCTTTCGCTTGGTCTTCGGGGCGGAATACGACGCGTCACCGTTCTCTTCGCCGTCGTGCCAAACGAGCGTCTGTCCGTTCTTGAACCACTGCCGCGTCCTGACATGAGACTGGACGTAGACAACGCGGTAGCTAGGCGGCGGGTTGGTGCTGGGGCGCCACTTGTGTTTGGCCAGTTCGTCCATTGCCCTGGCGATGACATCGCCAGCGACTCTGCCGAGACGCGTTGGCACTGCGTTGCCCACCTGTGCATATTGCTCTGCCAGCGTACCGGCGAACTTCCAGTCGTCAGGGAACTCTTGGATGCGTGCATACTCCCTGATGGACAGGGCTCGTGTCTGGACGGGGTGGCATAGGGCCGTACTGGCATGGTTGGGCATCGTGACCAGCGTGGGGCATGGCAAGTCGAATGACAACCGTCGCCACCATCCCGACCGGCCGCCCTTGGCGAACCACGCCTTCCCCATCGATTCCCGCTGGATCTCTTCGGGCAAGCTTCGCCAGTTCGAACCCGGCGGCACCATGGCTAGGAAGCCCTTCTTCCTTGGGCTGAAGTCCAATACGGCGGGTTCATCCTCGCAAAGCCCACTGAGGGCATCTCGGAGGGTCGCCCAAGGCTGAAGAGGCGTCGGTTTGTCCTCAAACAGCGTCCGCGATGCCGAGGCGGCTTCCGATCCGTGCGTGGGGTCAGGGAAGTTCACCATCATGTTGTACCGGTTGCCGATGAACAGGGCACGCTCCCTGATCTGCGGAGCCCCGTAATTCACGGCATTGACCTCAAAGCAATCCATGTGGTACCTGGCGTCTCCGATAGCCTGCAGGTCTGACGCGAATTGCCGCACCACGGAACCGGGTTCCTCGTCAGGCGCCAACGGCTCACCAGCCTTGCCCTTAGGCCGCTCAGCGATCTTCCGATGACGGATGGCGGCGGACAGCAGGCCCCTGACGTTCTCCATAAGGAAGAAGCGGGGTTTAATTGCACCCACGAACCGCAAGAACTGCCACAGCAGCGTCCCGCGCGCATCTTGCACTGTGCCTCGGCAACCGGCTGTGCTGAACGACTGGCAGGGCGGACCGCCGACGATCAGGTCTACCTCGCCAGCCTTAAGGCCTACAGCGTCGAGCACCTCTTCGGGGCTCACGTCCATGATGCTCTGCTCGAAGACCTTGAGATTGGGGTGCAGCAGTCCCGCCTTCTGGTTCAGCCTGATGGTATCACAAAAGGCAGGCACCTTCTCCACGCAGGCGACGATACGGAACCGCCCGGTGGATTCCAGCCCTAAATCGAGGCCCATGCCACCAGAAAACAGCGAAATCACTTTATACTGCTTCGGCATGGCGAGCAGTATAGCCCATTCGCTGCGGTGCATCAAGGCGCTTCATCGACGAGCTTCGGTAGAAAGTAGTCGTCATCGACACCCCAAGCTTCCGCCATATTAGGCCGGCAAACTTTCTGATACAATCTCTTCCCGCGATGCCAACCAGCAGCCACAACCAGCGGCGCAGCCCAACGGAACCAGACATTCGCTGCCTTGTGGAGCGTGTGACGTTCCACAGCGACGAGTCCGGCTTCTGCGATCTGCGCATCAAAGCCCGCGGGCACCGCGGCCTTGTAACCGTGGTCGGCACGCCCCCAGAAGTACGGGCCGACGAATGGTTTGACGTTGCTGAAGCAAGGGCTGCTGACCACCGATAGTGATCTGCCTCAACAGGAGATAGAGAAATGAACTGCATAGCCTCGTTGCTCGACCCAGGGACGCCCGATGGAGCTGTCTTTAGTCAAGTGCTTGCAGGCATCCTCTTGCTTGCGATCGTCGCCGTCCTGGGCTGGGTGCTAGGGCCCTTGAAATGGCTCTGTTCAAACCGACGGCTCAAGAGATTCATTGAGTGTCACCAGTTCATGTTCGTGTTTAACCCGGACAACCCTGAGCAGAAGAGTAAAGTCATGACGTTTCTGACAAACGGCGACATCGGCGAGGGGCGCAATAACAACGAGTATATTTGGCACATGAGGCGAGGATGTCTAGAGATTCTCGGCAGCGATGGGGTGTTGTATAGTCGCTTCCGTCTCGATTTAAGTACTGGCCGCATGACGCACACCAACGATGCCGACACCAGGTCTATTCGGAGACAGTACTTCGAGGTGATCCCGCAACGCGTACCACGACCCAAGCCAGGAAACGGGACGGGCGGGGTAGCTGCTGATGGGCAGACTGATCGCCTCAGCCGGGGTGGATAGCCGGGGGAGGCATGCTTCGCGGGTCTTGGTGTGACCGCACATACGGGTCGGCGATGCGTAAACCTCGCCTTGGCAATTGTGAATCCAGTGGTACGCACCTTTGCTGCGAAAGTCCGCACGCAGCCGGTGATTTCGGTGCCATTGGGGCTGACGGGCCAGGGAATATGCCGGCTCCCGCCGATGGGACCGGCGGCTGGCCGCAACAAGGCGCACCAGAAACTCCAGTATCGACTGGACTTCCTGGTGCGGGGCCGGTATCTGTCTGACCACTTCCGTCCTTACGAAAGGAACCAGGTGATGCCGAAGTCGAAACTATCGTTTGTACCGCTTGCTGCACTCCAGAAGGAGATCTCCCGCCGTGAAAAGCTGCTGCCGAGGCTGATTGCCCAGCGCGACGATCTGGATCGGCAGATTGCGGAATTGCAACGACTTACCGCGACTGCCTCCAGTGAACCGGCATCGCCCAAGATGGCCGCCAAGACGAAACCCTCGCGCCGGGCTCGGAACAAGCTCAGCCTGGGCGACGCGCTGGCTGCCTTTGTGGCCGGCAAGCCGAAGGTCAGCGTGGCAGAGGCCGTGCAGGGCGTGCTGGACGCGGGCTACAAGAGCAAGTCCAAGAACTTCCGTGCGGTCGTCAACAGGCTGCTCCTGATCGACAAGCGGTTTAAGAAGGTCGGCCGGGGCGAGTTTGCCCTGAAGGCGTAACGGCGGAGGAGCGCGGCGGCCGGCTCTTTGGCCGATGTTGAACGAAACCCGCCTTGGCGATCGTGAAGCCGGCGGCCCTCACCTTGGCCGCGAAATATCCACACGGGCAGCCGGTGATTTCGGTGCCATCGGCGTTGACGGGCCAAGCGAACCAGGGAGGCTCGATGGCCTCCAGAACCTCGCGAGTCGTTCGCCACAGCCCGCTGTGGAAGGCGTCGGGGGGGTCGAAAGCCTCCTCGACTTCCGTCTGGTAGATGGCGTTGGCCACGTCGGCGTCGGCAAGCAGCAGCGGCGCGGTCGCGTTGATGGGCACGATGTCGGCGTCGGCGAAGAGCAGGTGGGCGCCAGGACCAGACATCTGCAAAGCCGTGGCCACCGCCCGGTTGTAGACGCATGACGACAGCCGGGGGTGCTGGACGTACGCGATCCGCTCGAAGGGGATGTGGGCCACCTGGACCAGCCACTGGATCAGCTCGGGCCGGACCCGGAAATCCGGCATGCAGCAGACGAAGGCGCGGGCGTTGTCCGGATGGTAGATCATGCGACCCTCATGATCCAGGCCAGCACGTAGTACGGTGGGATGTGCTCAGATTCGTTGTGGCTGAAGTCGGTGTCGAATGAGATGGCCATCAGAACGGGGACCTCCCAGCCGCTGCCGGCACAACCCGGCGTGTCCATCGGCGTGAAGCTGTGGGTGTCATGGCTGTGCTTCTTCGTCCCCCCCGTCCCACCCAGGGCGCCGAAGTGCTCGTCGCCCGGGTTCTGGCCCACGATGAACCGTCCGCGCAGGTCGGGCGTTCCATTTGTCCCGTCACATAGCTGCCAGCCAACAGTGGGCAGCGTTCCGCTGAAGGCCTTGACCGAGCCGATTTTCTCGTCCAGGTAGTCACCTACGCAGACGGCCGTTCCGGAGGCGTCGAGGGCGTAGGGCAGGACGGCGTCGGCTGGAACGTTTGGATCTCGCTCGCTCCCGCAACGGGGCAGGTAGACGCGGACGGTCTCCGACGTGTCGGCATTCAAGCCGTCCTTGTCGTCACACGGGTTCACGTCGACGTAGCTGCCGTTGCCCTCGGCGTTAACCCAGGCAGACGCGGCCTTGCCCCACAGCAGGCCGCTGGCTGCGTTGTCGCCCAGTCGGACGACGCCCCACTGGGTGCCCGTGCCGGGTTTCTTCCACAGGATGAAGGCCGAGCCCGACGTGCCGGTCTTGAGTGTGGTCATAACATCGCCCGCGATCTCCGCGTGCGTGTCGCCCTCGGCCTGGACGTCCAGGCGGCAGACGGTGATCCCCCCCGCCACGGCCCGGCCGATCTCGCCCACGTCGATGGCGTCCAGCAGGACCACGAACTTGCCCAGGTGGGTCTGCTCGTCGGGCTCGCTGCCTTTCAGGCACACGCGGGCGCGGGCCTTGAACTCCTGGAGATTGTCGGCAGGGTCCACGACCACCCCGTCGATGCCCAGGATGTCATACTGCGAACACGCCTGTGCCGAGTCGTTGCGGACGCGAACGATCCCGCTTTGGAGCCAGGCCCCGCCGCCCTCGCCGCCAAAGGTCATCTGACGCTCGCGGACGTAGGCCACGGCCTCCGTGACGGCGTTCCAGTCCGTAGCGGCGATCCGGAGCGGCTGGCCTTTCTGGACACGGTTCATCGGATCCTCCGTCTACAGCCCCAGGGGGGCGAAGTCGCCCGTCTCGAAGACCTTCTCCACATGGGCGCCCACCGGCCTCTTGCAGATCCGCTTGGCCGTCGCGTCCTCGGCATCGGCGTACTCCACCCAGAGGTACTCCCAGCCCTTCTTAGCGGCCACGGTGATGTCGCCCACGGCGAAGTTGGCCTTGTTGGGGCTGGCGGAGAACGAATAGACGTAGTCCATGCTGCCGTCCTCGCCGACCTGGCCGGACTCGGCACCCTCGAACAAGCACTCGCCCGCGGCGAGCGTGATGGTCTGGCCAGTGACGGTGTCGGTGACGGTGAACTGGGCGGCGTTGACCTTGGCGGTCAGGCCGTAGATCGCCCCCAGCGACGGCAGGCTATCGGAGGCGAATCGCTTGGTGACCTGGAAGTTGAACACCGGGGCGGGCAGGTCCACGCCCTCGACGTTCTCGCCGTTGTAGCCGATGGCCCCCTTGTGATCGGTACCCGTCTTGCCGGCCGGGGCGTAGCGGGCGACTGTCGAGATGGACTGGGTGACGTGCTGGTTGCCGCCCTTGGTGGACCACTGGATGCGGACAGTGCCGACCTCGCTCTGGACCTTGTCCGGCTGGCAGTACCTGACCGTACACTCCCAGTCGCCGATGCCCGCGACGGTGTCCACCCAGATCGGCTTCATGCCCGGGCGTTTCTCGCGGACCAGGCCGTTGTAGTTGCTCGCAGTCGAGGCCAGCAGCGTGGTCCAGGCGAGGCTATCGCTGCTGGTGCCGCGCAGGACGTAGTGGAATGTCACGCTGTCGCCCGCGTACTCCCGGCTCTCGACATGTTCAATCAGAGATAGCGGCATGGATCACCCGAAGACGAGGTTGCCCCGCTGGGCCTCCTCCAGAAGACGCTTGGTGTTCTCGGCGGTCTGTTCGCTGGCCTTGGCGATGCGGTCCTCGACGTTGCCGGCCTGGAGGCCCAGCAGGGCCGAGACGTTGAACGTGCCGCCCACGCCGACCTTGGCCTGGGCCAGTTGTTGGCCGACGCCTTCGGCAGCGTTGCGAAGCTGGTCCATCAGGGCCTGCGGGCTCCCGGGCCCGGCCGGGGCGGTGGATTCCTTCACTTCACGCTTGTGGCGGGCCTCGTCCAGGGCGTCCCGCCACTCCTTGCGTGCCTTGGCGAGCTCGGCCTCGCTGCCGGCGAGCTGGCGGGCATACTCGTCCGCCCGCTGGCGTTCGTTCTCCGCGTCGGCCCGTCCGATCTCGGCCAGGCGGTTCTGCCGGGCGGCCTGGGCCTCCTGGAGGGCCTGATCGCGCTTGGACTGGGCGGCGGCGATGTCCGACCGCTCCTGCTGGTTGATTGCCTCCATCCGCTGGGCCGACTGCTGGTCGATGTGCTGGGTGACGAACTTGACGTCGATGGAGTCGTCGAACAGGGCCTGGGCCTCCATCCACCGCTTGGCCATCCAGTTGGCGGTGGACTCGACGGTCCGGGCGTGCCAGGCGGTGAACTTCGCCCAGATCGTCCGCAGCCCGCCTACCAGGCGGGCCCACAGCGACTGGAGGCCGTACACGAAGTCCGTCCAGATCACCTGCCCACCGTAGACGAAGCTGTCCAGGATGTCGGTGAACTTCCGCTTGAAGGCCACCCAGTAGCCGGTCAGGGCGTTCACGCCCTTCTGCCACTCCATCTTGAGCGTCAGCCAGAGGATCTTGGCGGCCAGCGAGATGTCCCCGGCGGCCAGGGCATCGCCGATCCCCTGCCAAGCGGCCAGCGCGTCCTGCTTGAGCTGGTCGAACCGCTCGCCCAGCCAGGCCAGGGCCTTGCCGCCCGCCCCGGTGACACTCAGGAGGTAGACGCCCAGCGCGCCGACGGCGGCGATGACCAGGCCGATGGGCGAGAGCAACGCCGTCAGCAGGGCGACGGCGATCTTGATCACCCCGCCCAGCAGGACGAACGCTTTGGCGACCACGCCGACCGCCGCGGCCAGGCCCTTGAGCGAGACGCCCAGGACGGTGAAGGCCGCCCCGGCGCCGAGCACGCCGACCACCACCAGGGCGACGGTGGTGACGAGCTGCTTGTTCTGGCCGACCCACTCGGCGATCATCTCGGCCGTCCGCTGCACCTTGCCCATCCATCCGGAGATCATGGAGGCCATGGCCTCGCCCACGGCGATGGCCACACCTTCGGCCGCCGACATCATCATCCGGAAGGCACCGCCCAGCCCCGAGTCCATCATCTTGGCCGTCCGCTCGGCGGCGCCGCCGGCCTTGGAGATGGCGTCTGCAAGCTGCTGCATCTGCTCGGGCGAGCCGCCGAGCTTCAGGGCCCCGGACACCGCCCGCTGGTCGAACAGGTCGCGGGCCAGCGTCAGCCGCTCGGCGTTGGGCATCTTCGCCATCGCCTTCCCGACCTCGCTGAGGACCGTGCCCAGTGGCCGAAGATTGCCCTTGGCGTCCGTAGCCGCCACGCCGAGTTCGCCCAGCTTGTCCCGCACGGCGGGGTCGGCCAAGCGGAGCATGATCTGCCGCAGGGTCGTGCCGGCCATTGAGCCCTTGATGCCCATGTTGGCCAGGACACCCAGGGCCTGGCTGGTCGATTGGATGGTCTCCCCCGCGTCGGCCGCCACGGGGGCCACGTACGACATCGCCTCGGCCAGGTCCGTCAGCGTCTGGGCCGACCCGTTGGCCGTGGCGGTCAGCACGTCGGCGACCATCACCGTGTCACCGGCCTTCAGGCCGAAGGCGCGGACGGCGTTGGCGGCGTAGTCGGCCGCCTCGCCCAGTTCCGTGCCGGTCGCCCGGGCCAGGTTCAGCACGGCCGGGATGGCGGCCTGGATTTCGTCGGGGGAGAAGCCAGCACGCCCAAGGCTGGTCATTCCCTCGGCGACCTGCTTGGCGGTGAAGCTGGTGGTTCGGCCCAGCAGCTTGGCCTGGTCAGTCAGGTCCTTGAACTGCTTCTCCGTCGCGCCGGTGACGCCCCGGACGGTGAGCATCTGGTCCTCGAAGCCGGCGAAGATCTTTGTCGCCAGCCCCAGCGGCGCGGCGGCGACCGTCCCCAGTGCCAGGAGCTTTCGCCCGAGGGTCTGGAGACGGTCGCCGAACGCCCGCAGCTTGGCCTCCGCCCGCTTGAGGGCGCGGACGAGCTTGCTGTCGTCGGCGAACAGCTCGACGAAGGCCTTACCGGCTCGGATTCCCTGAGGGTTCGACATGAGTCACCGCTTCAGATACGGCACCCCGCCCCGGATCGTCTCGTTCGCACTCCGGTGTCCGGCCCGATTACGTCGCTACCCGGGACGGAGTGCCATCTTCCCTACTTCAGCTTCGCCGCGCCTCGGCCACGATCATCTGCGTGGCCGCGTCCTGAACAGCCGACTGGGCCTGCTTCACCTTGGCCCGCGTCTCGTCGTCCAGGTTGTCTACGCCGCGAACGATCTGCCGCAGGGCCTCGAAGGTCTCGCCGAGCTTCTGGCCGTACTCATCGCGCTGGGAACGAATCTGGCCGATCCTGCCGGCGACCTTTCCACCGCCCCAGGTGGCCAGGATGCCCCCGGCCCCGGCCAGCAGCACGTCCAGCAGGTTGAACCCGACGTTGGCGACCTGCTCGGCCTGGCCGATTACGGCGTAGGCGGTGTCGGCCACGGTGGGCCGGCGGGTCGCGACCTGGGCGGCCCGGCCGATGGTCTCGGCGTTCTCGGCCGCCAGCGAGACCGGCCGCTTCTCCGGCAGGCCCACGTACGACTGGGTGACCTGGGCGGCGGCCAGCGCCTCCTGGCGGACCGGCTGGCCAGGCTGGTCCACGTGCGGGGCCAGCGCCTGCAGGTTGGTCACCGCCAGGTCGGCGGCCTGTTTCTGCTCCTCGGTCGGGGCATACCGCACGGGCATCTCCGTGCAGCCGGCCAGCATGCCCGCCACGATCATCAGCACCACGATCGCCGCTCCGACGAACCACATTCCATTGCGTGCCCTTCTCATTTCACAGGCTCCTTCCTGTTTGGGGTCCGCTCCGTCCAAAGGCCTCACGCAAGAGGCCCACGTTTTCCTGAGTGATCTCGATCACGTCGCCCCGGCCGCCGAGGCTATGCGGGTCGAAGTCGGCCGGCTTGAACGGCCGGCCCTTCTTCGGGTCGCGGTTGACGTTGGCGATCAGGGCACACA
>JAKJER010000098.1 GCA_022705325.1 Planctomycetota bacterium
CCCGGACGAGGGGGATGTAGACATGGCCCGGGCCATGCGGGTCTACCGTGACTGCGGCTATGAGCACATGATCATCCCGGACCACATCCCCAGCAGTCCGGAGGACCCGCAGATCCGGCAGGGCTACGCCTTCGCCTACGGCTACATCAAGGCGCTGATTCAGGCGGTGAATAGCGAGTGAATGTTCTCCCGCCGCGTCAGACGGTCAATAGGGCCTCGGGTCCATCCGGGCCCACTTGTTCTCTAGCGGGGACCTGCTCCCCAAAAACTGTACCACTGGATGTGTTAGAATCTCCCTAAATCCACGGGAGGTTCGTAATGAAAGGCAAGCGGTTTAGTGAGCAGGAGATCGTCGCCATCCTGCGCGAAGCGGAGCGGGGCGACCAGACCATCGCCGACCTGTGTCGGGCCCATGGCATCGCTGATCACACCTTCTACCGGTGGCGGCGGCAGTTCGGCAGCCTGCCTGCACCGGAGTTGCGGCGGTTGCGGGAACTGGAGAAAGAGAACGCCCGGCTCAAGCGGATCGTCGTCGACCGCGATTTGGAGATCGACGCCCTGCGAGAGCTGGTGTCAAAAAACTACTGAGCGCTCCGCAACGCCGGCAAGGCGTGCTCTTTCTCCAAGAGCGCGGAGTTTCGGAGCGCCGGGCCTGTACCCTGGTCGGCATCTGCCGGTCCAGCGCCCGTTATCAAGCTAAGCCTCGTCCCCAGGACGAGGAGCTGACGCACAGCCTCAAGCAGATCTCCCGCCGGCGCAAACGCTTTGGCTACCGGCGGGCGCGCGAGCAGCTCAAGCGCCAGGGCCAGATCGTCAATCCCAAACGCGTCTATCGCCTCTGGCGGCAGGCGGGTCTGAGCCTGCCGCGGCGCCGGCCCAAGCGCCCGCGCCCCGGTACCAATCCCGTGCCCTGCGCGGCCACCCGGCCGGACCAGGTCTGGACCTACGACTTCATCCACGACGCCTGTTTTGGCGGGCGTAAGCTCAAGATGCTGACGGTGACCGACGAGTTCACCCGGGAGTCGCTGGCGATTGCCACCCGGACTTCCCTGCCCAGTTCCGCCGTGGTCGCGGTGCTAGAACGCCTGGTGGCTGAGCACGGCGCTCCGGAGTTCCTGCGCAGCGACAACGGCCCGGAGTTCATTGCCCGCCGCGTCCAAGCCTGGCTGGCCCAGGCCGGCGTGGCCACCTACTACATCGAGCCCGGCTCGCCCTGGCAGAATCCCTTTGCCGAGAGCTTCCACGGCAAGTTCCGGGATGAATGCCTGAATATGGAGACCTTCACCAGCCTGGCCGAGGCCCAGGTGGTGATCGAAAGCTGGCGGCAGGACTACAACGAAGCGCGTCCGCACTCGAGTCTGGGCTATCTGACCCCGCGCGAGTTCCGAGCAGCGTGGGAGGAGGGCGAAAGGGCGCGACTAGCGCAGAGCTGGGATTCCGCCCGCGCGGACGCGGGCGGGGATTTAGCGCCTGGGGAGCCCCCCGAGCAAGCAGAGGGCGGGAGGCAGGACGCCGAGGTCCTGCCCCCGACTCGGTACGGCTCCCCACCGCGGCGCTCAGGTCGCATCCCTGCGGAGCCCTATCCTCCGGGCGGGCACACAGGATTGTACCAGGAAGAAGACGAAGACTCTATCCCCCAGCCCCTGGGGGCCATTCCAGCAGGGAGACTCTAACCCTCCCAGTGGACCTCAAGAGGGGGGCAGGCCAAGACAGCGTGTTCGTTCGCCAACTGCAGTTGATCGCAGTGACCCAAACCAGAGTGCGTCAAGCTATCAGCGACTACTACCGCGCTGCCACGCAAAGGTCTCTTTGGGTCCAAGACTGCTTGATTTTCGACGGCGAGCTTCAAGCCTACGAGAAGAGACTCACTGAAGAGTTGAGGTGGACCCCGTTGTCAAGACACCGAAGGTGCCTTGTTTAAGGTAGCCCCTGGCGGGGCGCTTGGGGCCGGTGGGGCCCCTGTGCTACAATCTCGATGCCCGCCCGGAGGATAGGGCTCTGCGGAAGCGCAACCTGAGCGCCGTGGCGGGGGCCGCCAGGTGCGGGGCAGGGGGTTCGCCGCCTGCCCCCACCAGGCCTGGGTACCTGGTGGCCCGAATGCGATAAACTTAAACCCTCACTCGTCGCAGACCTGCCGGGTAACCACCGTCGCCTCACTCATCACCGACCCCCTCCGCTCGGCTACGCCGCCAGGAAACCGGGCAGGAGACTCTGCGGCTGCCAGGCGGCGCCGTGCACCGCGGCGGGGGTGCGATTGCCCAGCGCCTGGTGCGGCCGCCACAGCCGCTCGACGAAGATATTATCCGCCGCCCGGCCCTTGCCGTCCATACTGATCTGCACCTCGGCGCCCTGCAGCAGCTCGGTCCACTGCGGGCTGGTGAAGTGACTGCCCTGATCGCTGTTGCAGATCTCCGGCGCCGCCGTCCCCAGGGCCCGGCGCATGGCCGTGAGCACGAAGGGCATCTCCAGCGTTTGGTCCAGCTCCCAGGCCAGCACAAAGCGGGAGAACCAGTCCAAAATCGCGACTAAATAGAGCCATCCGCCGCTTAGCCGGATGTAAGTCAGGTCCACTCCCCATACCTGGTTGGGCCGCTCGATGCGCAGGCCCCGCAGCAGGTACGGGAAGATTTGGTGCTCCTGGCGCGCCCGCCGGCTCAGGTGGGGGCCGGGCACGATGCCCCAGATCCCCATCTCGCGCATGTAGCGCTGCACGCGCTTGCGGTTGACCGCAAAGCCCGCCTGCGTCAGTTCGAAGGTAAGCTTGCGCGAGCCGTAGAACGGGTAGGCGGTGTAGACCTCGTCGATCTTATGCTTGACGGCGATCTCGAAGGCCGACGGCCCCACCGCTTGGTAGTACAGGCTGGCGCGGCTGACGCCCAGCAGTTGGCTCTGTACCGTCACCGGCAGCCCGGCCAGGCCCGGCTCGATCATCGCGCGGCGCTCAGCCGGGGAGGCGGTCGACACCAGCTTTTTTTTTCAACCACGTCAGTTCCGTGGTGAGCCGTCCGATCTCCGCGTAGAGCTGTTCCTGGTGGGCCTCCTGCTCGGCCTGCTTGGCCAGAGCCTGGGGGCTTTCGCCGGCGAACAGGTCCGGCAGATGGGCGAGCGCGTGCTCTTTCCAGCGCCGCAGTTGGTTGGGATGAACGCCGAAACTGGCCGCGACCTGGCCGAAGGTCTGGTCTTCCTTGAGCAGGGCCAGCACTGCTTTGGCCTTGAGGGCCGGCGAGTAAGTCTTGCGTGGCATGTACCTATCTTACCCCGTTTCTGCTGTCCAGAATTCGGGGTCCACTATAGAGGCGTGAGTCAACTGCCGCGGCGCAGTTCCATCGGGCTTCATGGCCCAGATATCCGTCGTGGTCACTATGAAGCCCTTTCGCTCGAACTGCTGCCACACGATCGTGCTACCGTCGGGCGACCAGTCGGGTGAATCGTTGTACTGCTTACCGCTCGTTAGGCGGGCCTGGTCGCTGCCGTCACTGTTCATGACATAGATCTGGGGAGTCTCATCGTTGCGCTTGCTCACAAAAGCTATCTGCTTCCCGTCAGGCGACCAGACAGGCGCATAGTCCTCCCCGGGGGACTTCGTTAGGTCAGTCAGCCCCGTCCCGTCGGCATCCATCAAGTAGACTTCCTGATTACCATCGCGCGTTGTAGTGAAGGCGAGACGTTTGCCATCAGGCGACCAGGCGGGCATGAAGTCGGGTGACTTCCCGTCACT
>JAKJER010000099.1 GCA_022705325.1 Planctomycetota bacterium
TGAAGAAGCAGTACGTACCCAACTTTTTGCGCCGTGTCACGCGTCTTCGCTTCGGCTCGCTGCGCTCGCCTCCGCTCCGCCGCGTGACACGATCATCAAAACTTACACACAACTAGTTACACTACTGAAACTCCTCCGCCTCCTTCGGGAGGGGCGAAATCGGCTCCTTTTTGGGATTGACGGCTTCCCGGAACCCGGGGATAATGGAAGCATCCACGTGAAGACGCGGAGAGCAGCCGCATTTCTGATTGCGCATGGTATCAAGACGAGGAAGGAGACGGGCCATGACTCGCAGCTCATCTTGGGCGATAGTGTCGTTTTATCTTGTGCTGGCCATTTCGGGCGCCGCCGGTGCGGGCGTGATCGCCGACTACCGGGCTGATTTCACCGGGACCACGCCGGCCACGGGCTGGGCGTACCTGTGGAACTCCGCGGGCGCCATCGGCACCGAGACCAACTACACGCCTCTGGTGTGGTACGCCGCGGGCAACCACTACAATTATGACGGCCTGGGGGGGCTGCCTCGCGTCAACCCGGCCGCCTATGCCAACCTCAACGTCAACGGCGGGCACCCCGGCCGCGGGGTTGGCGACGGCGGAGGCACCTACACGGCCAATGACATTTACCCGATTGCCGGCTACACCATCCAGGCCGGCGAGGAAGGTCCCATCTACCTCACCAACGCCGCCGTCAGCGGCTTGAGCACCGGCAGCAACGGCGTGGACGTGCGGGTGTACGTCAACGACACGTTGATCAACAGCTTCGTTCAGCCGAGCGGGCCGAGCCTGGGCTTCGACGTCCCGCTGGGCGTGCTGAGCGCGGGCGACAAGGTCTTCGTGGCCGTCGGCCCCAATGTTCGTGACGCCAACGACACCTTCCAGCTCACGTACCGGTTGGAGTCGAACACGGTGGCCTCCCAGGTGTACTGGGACGCCGACGGCGCCGCCCCGGTGGACGGTGGCACCGGCGGCTGGGACACCACCAACATCCGCTGGACGGCCGACGGGTCGACGTACTCCGCCTGGGACAACGCGGGCAACCTGAACGCGTACTTCGCGCCGGCGGCGGGGACGGTAACGCTGGACGCGGCGATTACCGCCCGGAGCCTTACCTTTGCGACCGACGGATACGTGATCGACAGCAGCGCCCGTGACACGAACATCCTGCAGTTGTCCGGCGGCGGCAGCGGCGGGCCCGGGGCGGGCACGATCGACGTTCCCCTGGCCGGCGCGACGGCCACCATCGCCGCCAAGCTGGTGGGCACGACCAACCTGGTCAAGGTCGGCGCCGGCACGCTGGCCTTCACGGGCGCCCAGGACCACAGGGGCGGCACACTGGTCAGCGACGGCATTCTGGACCTGTCCAACGGATGGCTGTACAGCAACGGCGGCTGGCAGAACTACGCCGTCCGCGTCGAGAACGGCGCCGCCATCGAGGTCGGCGGCTGGGCCGACGGCGACAGCCTGGGCATCGGCAAGGTGGCGTTCGGGGCGGGCAACCTCGTGATCGACGGCGAGACGATCCGCTACACGGGCAGCACGACGACCAACCGCCCCGACCGCGGGTTCACCATCGGCGCCAACGGGGCGACGATGGAGGCCGAGGGCACGAACCCTTGGCTGCTGGACAAGGGACGCAACTTCGGCATCAACACGACCGCGGGCGGCCGGCTGACGCTGGGCGGCTCGGCCAACGGCACGATGACGATGGACCTGGGCGGCACGGGCGGGTTGACCAAGACCGGCGCCGGCACGTGGACCGTGAGCGGGACCAACAGCTACAGCGGCTCGACCATCGTCAACGGCGGGGCGTTGGTCCTGGGCAGCGTCTCGGCCCTGGGCAACACGTCTGGCATTACCGTCTCTAACGGCGGGACGCTGGACCTGGCCGGCTACACCCCGCCGGGCGTGGGCATCACCCTGAGCGGCGCGGGCGTCGGCGGCGGGTGGGGCGCATTGGGCAACAGCGGCGGCGGCTTCGGGATTACCAACACGATCACGCTGGCCGGCAACACGTCCATCGGCGGGACGCAATACCTGGCCCTGTCGGGCGCGTTCAACGGCGGGACGTACACGCTGACCAAGGTGGGCGGCGGGATGCTGGTGATGAACAGCGACTCGACCACCGTGGGCAACATTGTCGTCACGGAAGGCACGTTGACGGCCCAGAAGAACGGCGCTTTGGGCGACGCGACCTACGGCACGACGGTGCAGAGCGGCGCGACGCTCCAACTCTGGGGCAGCGGCGGGCTGACCATCGCCGAGAACATCACCCTCAACGGCTCGGGCAACGGCGGGGTGGGGGCTATCGAGTCGGCCGCCGGCGGGGCGACCAACCACACCCTGAGCGGCACGATCACGCTGGCCTCTGCCAGTTCCATCGGCGGGCAGGCCGACCGCAACCTGACCATCACCGGCAACGTCGTCGGCGGGCAGACGCTGACCAAGGTGGGGGCAAATGTCCTGACCCTCCAGGGCGCCGCCAACGCGCTGAGCAACCTGACCATCACCGGCGGGGGCACCAGCGAGGTGGTGCTGGCGGGCAGTTCCGTTACCAACGTCAGCACGCACACGTCGATCGGCAACGGCTCGTTCGGCACACTGACCCTCCAGGATAATGCTGCGCTCACTACCGGCAGTCTCCGCACCGGGGACAGCAACGGGCAGGCCGGCGACCTGAACGTCCTGGGCAACGCCTCGCTGACCGTCACCAGCACCGGAACCGAGGTGCGGATCGGGCACTGGCCCGGCGGGCCCAGCACATTCACCCAGGACGGCGGGACGGTCTCAACCGCCCAGAACCTGTTCATCGGGTGGGACGGCGTGGGCATCTACGACCACATCGACGGGCAGACGAACGTGGCGGGCACGCTCGTGATCGGGCGCAAGACCGGCAGCCAGTTGCTTATGAAGGACGGCACGATCAATGCCGCCCACATCCATTTCGGCCAAAGAAGCGGCGACAGCGGCAGCGGCGTGCAGGACGGTGGCACGATTACTGTTGGCGGGCAGTTCCGCGTGGGGCACTACCCCAACGAGACCAGCACCTACACCATGAACGGCGGGACGCTGGCCATTACCGGAACACCTAGCGGCAGCGGGCCCGAGTATAACGGCTACCTGTACCTGGGCATCGACGGCACGGGCGTGTTCACCCAGAACGGCGGCGACGTCAGCGCGTACGGCCTGCGGCTGGACAACCGCGGTGACACCGCCGGTACGGACACTTATACGATGACGGGCGGCACGCTGACGCTGGGCGCGGGCGGTATCACCGCCAACGCCAGCACGCAGATCAACCTGGGCGGCGGGCGGATCCTGGCCAGCGCGGCCTGGGGCTCGTCGCGGCCGATGACGCTGACCGGGACCAACGGCAACGTCACCTTCGACACCACCGGCGGAAACATCAACCTCACCGGCGCCCTGAGCGGGACCGGCGGGCTGATCAAGGACGGCAGCGGCACGCTGACCCTCAACAACGGCGCCAACGTCTACCAGGGCGGCACGGTCGTGGAGAACGGGGTGCTCCAACTGTACGGCGACAACAACTCCGTCAGCACGGTCGGGACGGGCGCCCTGACCATCAACGCCGGCGGGACCGTCACGGGCGAAAGCCACAACGTGTTCGGGCATTCGGCCGACGCGAACATCCCGCACATCGTCATCAACGGCGGGACGCTGAACCC
>JAKJER010000038.1 GCA_022705325.1 Planctomycetota bacterium
GCGGGACCCGCCGCCTCCAAGGCCGCGACAAGATCGCCGGCCGGTGGGCCCACCTCCTGGTCGTGCTGGACGAATCCGCCGCCCGCCTGTACGTGGACGGCCGCCCCGCCGCCCGCTCCGAACTCGACGGCGGGATCGACGAACTGCCCAACGACGGGCTGTCCATCGGGCGCGACAGCGGCTCGCCCGTCAGCGAGGAACTCTCCCCGCGCGGCTTTGTCGGTCTTGTCGAGTCCGTCCGATGCCTCCGCCAGGAGGTGGACGACGCCGAGGCCGCCCGGCTGGCCGGTGCGTGAGGCCCCCTGCGTCGCGGACGGCTGACCACTGGCTACGGGCCGCCGGTCGCGGTACACTGACTGAATGATTATCACGATCGACGGACCGGCGGGCTCGGGTAAGAGCACGGCCGCCAGAAACCTGGCCAAGGCCCTGGGCATCGCGTTCCTGGACAGCGGCGCGACCTACCGGGCCGCGGTGTGGAAGGCCATGCAGGCCGGGCTGGACCTGGACGACGAGCAGGCGGTGGCGGCCTCCACCCGATCGGCCGAGATGCACTTCGTCCGCCAGGGCGACGCCCTCCAGGTGCTGCTGGACGGGCGCGACGTGACGGGCGACATCCGCCGGCCTGAAGTCTCCGAAAATGCCTCACGGATCGCCCGCAGCCCGGTCGTGCGGGCCATCCTGGTCGAGATGCAGCGCAACCTGGGGGCGGAGTTGGGCAGTTTCGTCACCGAAGGTCGCGACCAGGGCTCGGTCGTCTTCCCCCACGCCGACGTCAAGTTCTATCTCGACGCCTCACCCCAGACGCGGGCCCGTCGCCGCTGCGACGAACTCTGTCAGGCCGGTCATGAGGCCGACCACGACGAAGTTCTGGCCGCCATCATCGACCGCGACCAGCGCGACAGCAGCCGCTCGGCCGCCCCGCTGGTCTGCCCCGACGGCGCCATCTGCATCGACACCTCCGACAACACCATCGAGCAGACGATGCAGCAGTTGTTCGACGCGGTGCGGTCGCTCGGCCCGGAGAAAGGCTCATGACCGTCCGTGCCCTCCGCAGCCTGCCCAACCCCTCGCTGGAGTACCTGCGCTGGCCCTGGGCCCGCGGGCGGGACGTGCCCGGCCCCGGCCTGTACTACCGCGTGTGGCGCAGGTTGTTCCAGGTCACCATGACCTCGCTGTGGCGCATCCGGGTGTTCAACCGCGATCTGGAGCCCCTGACCGGAGGGACCGTCTACGTCTGCAACCACCAGAGCTTCCTGGACCCCATGCTCATGAGCTTCGCCCTGCGCAGGCCCATGAGCTACATGGCCCGTGACAGCCTGTTCCGCTTCGCCCCCTTCAAGAAGTCCATCGAACTGCTCAACGCCTTTCCGGTGCGGCGCGGGACGGCGGACCTGGGCGCCCTGAAGGAGGCCATGCGCCGCATCAAGGCCGGCGGACAGGTCGTCGTCTTCGCCGAGGGCACCCGGACACCCGACGGGCACATCCAGCCTTTCCTGCCCGGGGTGGCCATGCTCAGCCAGCGGGCGGCCGAGTGGACCGTCCCCGTCGTCATCGACGGGGCCTACGAAGTCTGGCCTCGCACCCAGCCCCTGCCCAGCCCCGGAGGCTCCATCTCCGTGCAGTACGCCCCGCCCATCCACCGCGATCAGGCCCGCCGGGACAAGCCCGAACAGTTCGTCGACCGGGTCCGCGACATCCTCATCGACATGCAGACCGACCTGCGCCGCCGGGTCGGCCGACCGGCCCTGCGCTACGAGAAGTGACCGCGGAACCCGCCCCGGAGGGGCCGGCGGCGATTGCGCAATTCTCGCCTGCGAATGCGCGGAATCGACAAGACTTTTCCCCTTCCCAGGGGCGATGAAGCCGCTTAGAATCAGTGGTAACTGAGGCGCGGACGGGACCCGCACGTTGCAGCGGTTCCCCGTCTGCCCATATCTCGTTCGAGCAACTTGCAGGAGTTGCGCCCCCGAGGCGCAGATAGGAGAATGGCCATGAAACGTCACTTCTGGGCCGTGTCACTGGTTGTCTGGGTCGTCGCCGTTCTGGCAGCGCCGGCCATCTGCGACACCATCCTCAACGCCCCCTTTACGCTGACCGGCAACGAGCAGATCCCGGACGGCCCGGGGGCGGGCAACCTGGTGATCAACGCGACCGGCTCGCTGGACCTCAACGGCTTCAGCGAGACCGTCAACGGTCTGGTCGGCGTGGGCGCGGTGACCAACGGCGCCGGCGCCGGGCGTTTGACCTTCGGCAACGACAACACCACCGCCACGTTCGGCGGGCCTATCGGTTTTACCGGTGGGTCGATCGGGCTGACCAAGATCGGCACGGGCACGCAGACGCTCACGGGGACCGCCCTGACCAATTCCCAGTTGTTCGCCCGATTCGGCACACTGGAAGTCGCCACGGGCGGCAGCCTGACGGTCAACACCTACGCCTGCATCGGGCTGGCCAACGGCGACAACGGTAGCCTCCTGATCTCGGGCAACGGCTTCGTCGACGTCAACGGCGACTTCAACTCCAGCGACCAGGCGGGCAGCCGCGGCAGCGTGGTCCTCCAGGACTCCGCCCGGCTGGACGGCAACAACTCCTTCGTGGGCAAGTCCGCCAACACGGTCGGCACGCTGGACATTCGCGACTCGGCCGCCGCCAGCTTCCAGCGCCTGTACATCGGCTCGTACGGGACGAGCGTGGGCGTCGTCAGGCAGTCGGGCGGGCAGATCACCCGCACGGGCTCGGGCGACTGGCGGATCGGCGGGGGCGGTGGGACCGGCGACTCCGCCGCCTACGGCGCGCTGCTCCTGTCGAACGGGACGTTCGACACCGGCGCTTCCAACTTCCAGATCGGCGCCTACGGACTGGGCGTCATCGACCAGACCGGCGGCACGATCAACAGCGGGCAGTGGATTGCCATCGGCCGCTACTCCGGCAGCGTCGGCATGGCCAGCGTCACCGGGGGCCAGTTCAACCAGACCGGCACGGGCAACCGCCTGATCGTGGCCGAGAACGGCTGGGGCAACCTGAACGTGGGCGGCACGGGCGTGGTCGACGCCGCCGGCGGATTGCGGGCGTCCATGGGCGGGGGCACGGCCATCGTCAACCTGGCCACCGGCGGGACCATCCGCCCGGTGCAGATCGACGACGGCGGCGGAATGAGCGTCTTCAACTTCCACGGCGGCACGCTCCAGGCCAGGAACGCCACCGGCGCCTTCATGCAGGGTCTGGACGCGACGTACATCTACTCCGAAGGGGCGCTGATCGACACGAATGGCTTCGACGTGACGATCGCCCAGGCGCTGCTGGCCCCGACCGGCAACGGCGTGTCGAGCATCCCGGTCGTCTCCGGCGGGACGGGATACCTGGCCGAGCCCATCGTCCGCGTTACGGGCGACGGCGTGGGGGCGACGGCCCGGGCGGTCGTTGACGGATCGGGCACGATCACCGGCATCGTCATCACCAACCCCGGCACGGGCTACACCACCGCCAGCGCCACCCTCCTGGGCGGCGGGGGCAGCGGCGGGTCCGTCGGAATGGTCGCTCTGTCCGCCAACGCCTCCGGCGGACTGACCAAGCAGGGCAACGGCACGCTTACGCTCACCGGCGCCAACACGTTCAGCGGCGATACCCGCGTGGTGACCGGCACGCTGGCGGTCAACAACGCCCAGGCCCTGGGCCAGTCCACGCTGGACATGAACGCCGGCGACGCCGGCGCGGTGACCTTCAACCAGGCCTCCACGCTGGGCGGGCTCAAGGGCAGCCGGAATCTGGACGGCGGCAACCAGGATCTGACGGTGGGCGCCAACAACACCAACCAGACGTATTCGGGCAACCTGAGCGGCGTACCGACCCTGACCAAGACCGGTTCGGGCACGTGGACGCTGACCGGAACGAGCACCGTGACGCACCTCTTCCCGCGTGCGGGCACCCTGGAGATCGCCAGCGGCGGCAACGTGACCGCGACGGGCTACTCCGGGCCCGGCCTGGACAACGGCGACGTGGGCAGCCTGCTGGTCAGCGGCACGGGCTGGGTGGATGTCAACGGCGACTTCAACGTTTCCGACCGCGCAGGCAGCACGGGACGGCTCTACATTCAGGACAGCGCCTGGGTCGAAGGCAACAACACCTGGGTGGGCAAGTCCGCCAACACGCTGGGCGAGGCCTTCCAGAGCGGCGGGACGATGAATGTCAACGGCGAGCTGCGCATGGCGCAGGACAGCACCAGCGTCGGCCATTACACCCTCAGCGACGGCACGCTCAGCGTCAGCTCTTCGATGTTCGTGGGCTACAACGGGACCGCCACGCTGGGCGTGACCGGGGGCACGATCAACGTGACCAACGGGCTGATGGTCTGGAACGGCAGCGGCCGGATCGACATCGGCCAGGACGCGGGCAAGACCACGCAGGTGAACACCAACTGGCTTACGCTGGGGCAGGACAGCGGCACGGGCGAACTCAACCAGACCGGCGGCGCGGTCAACCTCGCCAACAGCCATCTGTATCTCGGCTACGGTGCGGCTGCCACGGGGACGTACAACCTGAGCAACGGCACGCTGACGATCAACGGTGACATCCGGACCGACAGCGGCACGGGCCTGTTCAACCAGACCGGCGGCAGCACGACGGCCAACTGGATTCGCATGGGGATCAACGGCGGGTCCGACGGCGAGTTCCGCGTCAGCAACGGGACGGTGCAGATCAACAACGAGGCGAGGATCGGCGAAAACGGAACGGGCGTGCTGCGGCTCAGCGGCACGGCCCAACTCACCGACAACGGCAGCCTGATGATCGGCTACGGCGGGTCCGGCCAGGGAACCGCCTACATGAGCGATTCCGCGGTGCTAACAGTCAACGGCGGGGTGATGCGCGTCGGGGACGCGGGCGCCGGCACGCTGAACATGACCGGAGGCACGATCAACACCGCCAACTGGTTCGTCATCGGCCAGGGCGGCAGCCAGACCAGCACGGTCAACATGTCGGGCGGCACGCTGAACGTGAACACCAACGGCGGCGGCGAGCGGCTCCAGATCTCGGTGTGGGACACGGCCCGGGGCGTGATGAATGTCAGCGGCACGGCCCAGGTGAACGTGAACGGCAGCTCGATCCAGGTCGGCGGGGACCACGCGGGCGCCAGCGGCACGCTGACGCTGGCCGACAGCGCGGTCGTCAACACTCCCCAGCTCACCGTCGGCTGGCAAGGCAGCGGCGCGGTAACGCAGGACGGCGGGACGATGAACATCAACGGGTCCCACCTGCGGTTCGGCGACAACGGCAGCCCCACCGGCACGTACAACATGAACGGCGGTTCCTTGCAGGTGGCCTCGGATATCCGCAACGACGTGGGCACGGCCGTCTTCAACCAGACCGGCGGCACGGTCAACGCCCAGTACCTGCGAATGGCGTTGGGCGGCGGGACGAACGCGTCCTATACGGCCACCGGCGGGACCACGACCATCACGCAGGAAGCTGACTTCGGCGCCCGCGGCACGGGCACGCTGACCGTCGGCAGCACCTCGCCCGCCTCGTTCGCCACGGTGACGCTCAACGAGCTGTGGCTGGGGCGGTCGCGCTGGGGCGGCGGGGAGTCCGGCGGGACGGGCAACGTCCGCGTCTATGGCGACGGGCAGTTGATCGTCAACCGGCTCGAACTGGGCGGCAGCGCCACCAGCACCATTAACGTTGAGGGCGGGCTGCTCGAATCCCGCGGCAACTACGACAATACCCTCGTCGGCACCAACTCGGCCACCGGCATCGTCAATGTCAGCGGCGGGCGGTTCACCGTTCCCAGCGGGAATCTCCAGGTCGGCTGGGACAGCCGCGGGGAGTTGAATGCCAGCGGGACGGGTCAGGTGGACGTGGCCGGCTGGTGGGCGGTCGGTCGGCTTGGCACTGGTGTCGGCACGGTCACTGCCCGCGACTCCTCGGTGCTCAACGCCAACGGCGGCGCCTTGATCCTGGGCGAGGACGGGGTGGGCACACTGGACGTCTACGACTCAGCCCGCGTCAACGCGGTCAACCAGTTCCGGGTCGGTTTCGTCAACAGGGGCACGGCCAACCTGTACGGCGGCACGGTCAAGACGCCCTCGACCGTGATCGCCATGAATGGCGGCTCGACCGGCACGCTCAACCTGGCGGGCGGGACGCTGGAGACGGCCAATCTCTACTACGGCGCGGGATCGGGCAGCTTCAACTGGACCTCCGGCACGCTCAAGCCGGGCACCGCTTTGATGAACGTCACCAACCCAGGCGGTCGCCTCGAAGTCAGCCAGCAGGGCTGGACCGCCGCATGGTACAACGGCAACGAGATGACCGACGCCAACGCCGATTCGTGGAACCCGTATACCCTGCCCATGTACCTCGAGACCGTGGACGCCGTCAGCTGGAGCGGCACCACCTGGCCTGGCGTCTATGGCACGGACGGCGACTACAACGGAACGGTTTACCAGGCCCGGCTGTACGTTCCGGAGGCGGGCAACTACTCGTTCCGCGAACGCGTGGACGACGCGTCGGCCCTGTACATCGACGGCACGAAGGTCCTGTGGGACTACACCGGGAACATCGACTCCGGCTCGCTCACTCCCACCCCGTGGGAGACCACGGGCAACCCCTGGGACATCCACACCTACACCACCGTCTCGCTCAGCGCGGGCTGGCATCTGCTGGACTTCCGCTACAGCGACCACTGGGGCGGGCAGTGGGCCTACCTCGAATGGGACCCTGACGGCGGGCAGAACTGGCAGACCCTGGACCTGGACGCCCTGGGCACCGACATCGGCTTGACCGTTATCGCCGGCGACTACACCCAGGGCCCCGGCGGCGAACTCGCCCTGGACATCATGGGCCTGCCCTTCGGCTACGACCAGTTGCTGGTGGCCGGGCACGCGGACCTCGCCGGGCTGCTGACGGCGATGGCCGGGCCGGACGTCCGGCTCGGCGACCGCTTCGTCGTCTTGTTGGCCAGCGAGTTGAGCGGGCGCTTCGACGAGGTGGCGGGCGAAGGCTTCTCCTACGCCGACGGCTACTGGCGGGCCATCTATGACTACCAGGCCGGCACGGTCACGCTGGAGGCGACCGCCCCCGAGCCGGTCACGCTGGGCCTGCTGAGCCTGGCGGGCGCCACGCTCGGCGGCTACATCCGGCGCCGTCGCCGCGTGCGATAGAACCATCCGGGAGTCAGGGGAGCTATGGGACGTCCCCCTGGCTCCCCCTGCCTCCACAACAAGGCCCACGGAGGGCCTTCCGCCGGCGGACAGGTCCGTGGGCCTGTCTGCCGACAGGCGGGCTTTCCACGCGCCAAAAAGCGTCTCAGCCCTGCTGCTGGATCGCGGCGTATCGCTCGCGTTTTGCCGCCCACTCGTCCTGGTTCTGCGGACGGTAGGTGTGCATCTCGAACGACTCTCGCACGACCCGGCGCAGCTCGGCCTTGTCCTTCAGCACGCCCAGCGCCAGCGCCTGCACCAGGGCGTTGCCCAGCGCGGTGCACTGGTCCACGCCCGCGTGCACCTCGACCCCGCAGGCATCGGCGGTGAACTGGCACAGCAGCTTGTTGGCCGTCCCGCCGCCGACCATGTACACCGTGGCCGGGCGCCGCCCCGTCAGCCGTCCCAGCGTGTCCAGGCAGTGGTTGTACTCCAGCGCCAGGCTTTCCAGCACGCACCGCACGAGTTGCCCCCGCCCGGCGGGCTCGCCCTGCCCGGTCCGCCGCAGCAGGTCGATCTGGGCGGCCTCCATGTCCGCCGGGGCCATCAGCGACGCGTCCCGGGCATTGATCAGCGGGCCGGACCCGGCCCCTGTCGCCTCCGCGGTCATCCGGTCGTAGCCCCACTCGTCGCCGGGGCGGTTCCACTTGCGCCGCAACTCCTGCACCAGCCACAGGCCCAGGATGTTGCGGCAGACGTACCAGGAGCCCAGCGTGATCTCGTTGGTGAACCCCGCCCGCAGGCACGCCAGGTCCGTCACCGGGCGCTCCAACTCGCAGCCCAGGATCGACCAGGTACCGCAAGACAAGAACGCCCAGTTGTCGCCCTGGCCGGGGATGGCCGCCACCGCCGCCCCCGTGTCGTGCCCGCAGGTGGCGATCACGGGCAACTCGCCCTGCTCGCATTGCTCGCGGACGCCCTGGCTGAGCGGACCCAGCACGGTGCCCGGACGGGCCAGCTCGCCGAACATCCGCCGGGGCAGCTTGAACGCCTCGATGACGCCCTCGGCCCAGCGCCCGTCCACGCCCAGCAGGTTGCCCGTGTTGACGTTCGACAGCTCGTTGCGGGCCTGGCCGGTCAGGAAGTACTGGAACAGGTCGGGCATCTGAAGGAAGGTGTGGGCGGCCTCCAGCAGGTCGTTGCCGTCGCGCTGCATCGCCAGGAGCTGGTACAGCGACGAGATCGCCCACGGCTCGCCCCCGGTCGCCTCGAAGACCGCATCGCTGGGCAGGACGCCGTTGGCGTACGCGTGAATGTCGGCGGTGCGGCTGTCGCGATAGTGGACGGGGTTGCCCAGAAGCTGACCGTTGCGCCCCAGCAGGCCGAAGTCCACGCCCCACGTGCAGACGCTGGCGGAACGAAGCTCCAGCTTGCGCTGGGCGGCCGCCTTCAGCGACGCCAGCACCTCGGCGAACAGGAACGGGAAATCCCAGTACAGCGTGCCCCCCAGGCGCACCGGGCGGTTGGGCCAGCGGTGGATCTCCGCCATCCGCACGCGCCCGTCGGCCAGCGTCACCACTTCCGCCCGCCCGCTCTCGGCCCCCAGGTCCAACGCCAGAAAACGATGCTCAGCCATGATCGGTCCCTTGTGTTAGATCCACAACATGGTCGAAGTCCACGTGGCCAGGCGCCGTCAATCGCGCTTGGGGGGGCGCGACCGCCCGGCAGGCCTGCCCCGCCGGCGGGACCGGCCCTTGCCCCCGCCGACGCGGACGATCGCCTTGAGCTGCTCCACCTCGCGGGGCGTCAGCGGGCGATGGTGGCCCACCTTCAGGCCCTTGTCGCTCAGCGGGCCGATCGTCACGCGCTTGAGGCGCTTGACCGGATGCCCGAGCTGATCGAGCGAGCGGCGGATGTCCACGTGGCGCGGGCTGGTCAGCTCCAGCTCCACGAAGCTCCGCACGGGCGAGGAGAGCTCCACCCGCACGTTCAGCCCCGCTTGGCGCTGGCCCTCGATCCGCACGCCCTGCTTCAGTTCCGCGATCTGCTCCGGCGTGAGCTGCCCGTCGATCTCCGCGACGTACTTCCGCGCGACGCCGTGCCGCGGGTGCGTCAACATCTGCGTCAGCTCGCCGTCGTTGGTCAACAGGACAAGCCCCGTCGTCTCGGCGTCCAGCCCGCCCACGCTGTACACCCGCTGGTCGCCGCCGATGGGCAGCAGGTCGACCGCCCGCGGCCGGCCCCGCTCGTCGCTCTGCGTGCTGACCACGCCCTTGGGCTTGTTGAGCAGGAAGTACAACGGCTCGGCCGGGCGCTTGCGGACCGGGCGGTTGTCCACCCGGATCTCGTCCTCGCGCGGATCGACGAAGCAAGGCAGGCTCGTCACCAGTTCGCCGTTCACCGTCACCCGGCCGTTGAGGATCATGTCCTCGACGGCCCGCCGGCTGGCCACACCCGACTCGCTCAGCAATTTTTGTATGCGTACCTTCGCCATGGCGCCACCACGATCCACCTGGGTTCCATTCGGGTCGTTCACCTGGATCACTGAAGCGACCAGGCCGTTGACTTCGCTAGAATCGCAGCAGGTCCTGAAACTCGTCGAGCCTTCGGTCGATCTCCTCGCGGGAGGTGCCCTGGAATCGCCTGAGCGAGAAGTCTTCCAGGCAGAAGCTGGCGGTGACCGTTCCGCAGGCCACCCCGCGGCGCAGGGCCTGCGCGTCGATCCGGTCCACCGAGGCCAGGTAGCCCATCATGGCCCCGGCAAAGCTGTCGCCCGCGCCGGTGGGATCCACCACGTTCACCGTCGGGTAGCTCGGCAGGGCGCTGACGCGCCGGTCCGCGAACAGCAGGCTGCCGTGCTCGCCCTTCTTGACGATCACGAACCGCTTGACCTGCTCGGCGATCTCGAGTCCCGCAGCCACCACGTTGCTCTTGCCCGTCAGCAGCTTGGCCTCGCTGTCGTTGAGGACCAGCCCGTCGAGCATGCCCATCAGCCGCAGCAGGGTCTCCCGCTCGTTGGTGATCCACAGGTCCATGGTGTCGGCCACCACCAGGGCGGGGTCGTCCAACTGGCCGACCAGCTCGATCTGAAGGGCCGGGTGCGTGTTGGCCAGGAAGACGAACCGGCTGTCGCGGAACGACTGCGGGATGGTCGGGCCCTTTTCGCCCAGCACGTTGAGTTCCACGTTCACGGTGTCGCGCTCGTTGACGTCGACGTGGTAGCGTCCGTGCCAGCGGAACGTTCGGCTGCCCTTACGAACCTCCAGTCCGGCCATGTCCACGCGGGCGTTGTCGCGGAGCGGTTGGAGGAAGTCGGCGGGGGCGTCCTCGCCGATCACGCCCACGAACCGCACGGGCGCGAAGAAGCTGGCTGCGTACGAAAAGTACACGCTCGAGCCGCCCAGGACGTCGGCGACTTTGCCCGTGGGGGTCTCCACCGTGTCGATGCCGATGCTGCCGGTGACCAGTAAGCTCATGGTAGTCCTTTCCAGCCGCGCTGACCCTACGGCGGTGCGCGGAGGGCCACCATACCACAGGACGGCGCCGGAGAACAGGGGAAGTGTTCCCTCGACGGCGTCAGAGACGGCGTCCGCGGGGCGCACGAGAAGGGCGGCGATCGACTCGCCGCCCTTCAGGCGTCGTCCCGGCGTGGCAGCGGACACCTCCTCCACGCTCCTGGAGTTCTGCTTATCGGCGGTTGCGACGGCGCAAGTAGCCGCCCAGGCCGCCCACCGCCAGCGTCAACAGGCTGATCGACAACGGCTCGGGCACGGCTGTCAGGACCACGTCGTTTCCGTCGCCTCCGATGTAGCTGATGGCGAACTGGGCAGCGCCGACCTCGAAGCGGTCGCCTTCGTCCAGGTCCGCGAACGCGCCCACGACGTCGTCCGCCTTGTCGTTGCGAATGATCATGTACTCGGTGCCGCCATAGGAGGCGAACTCGCCGGTAACGTCCAGGTTCAGGATCGCGCCGGTCAGGCTGACCTCGCCGCTCACGTCCAACATGTCGCACGCGGTGGGACTGATCTCGATGTCCAGCAGCGATCCGCCCAGCAGCATCAGATCGCCCGTTCCCAGCGTACCGGTGCTCTCGCCGGGGGCGATGTGGCCGCCCGGATCTACCGTGACGCTGCCCGTGAACGAGCCGTTGCCGCCGAGGGTTGCCCCGGCGTTGACGAGCACGGTCCCGCTGCCGGCGCCCGAGCCGGAGGTGTTGCTGAGCAGCAAGGCGCCCTCGGCGACGATTGTCCCGTTACTGTAGGCGTTGGCCCCGGTCAACTTCAGCAAGCCGCCGCCGACCTTCACCAGCGAGGTCTTCGTCGGCCCGGTGTGCCCGTCCGCGATCACGCCCTGGTAGGTCGTGTCCAGGCCCAGGGCGCCGACTTCCAGCACGACGTTGCCGGAGCGATTGTACTTCGAGTTGATCGTGCCTCCCGTGCCGCTCAGGGCCCCCATGTAGGCCGTGCCGGCCTGGGTGTTGTTCAGCAGGTAGACCCTGCCCGCGTTGATCTCGAACGCCGCGGCCGAGCTGCCCGACGTGGTGGCCGAATCGCCGAACGAGCCGTTGTTGATCATCAGATGAAGCTCGTTGGTGCTGTTCTTGATCAAGGTCCCGGCGAAGGCGCTCATATCGACGGCCATTCGCAGCCCCTGGCTGCCGATGACCTCCAGCGTGCCCGCCCCGGTCAGGACGCCGATCAGATCCTTGCGAGCCCCGATCGGCTGCACGGTGGCCGTCCCGGCGACCGACAGGTCGTAGGTGAACTTGGCGTCGGAGCCGCCGCCGCTCAGCTCCAGCGCCCCGCCGTTAAGCGTGACGCTCGACCCGGCCGGGCCGAGGGCGAGGATGTTGTCGGCCCGCAACGTGCCCTGATTGACGACCGTCCCACCGGTGTAGGTGTTGGCCCCGCTGAGGACCAGCGTGCCGTCCTGAACGATCGTAGCGCCGCCGTGGCCGGCGATGCCGCTGACGGTCCACGTGCCGCCGCCGTCCTTCACGAGGTTGCCGATCCCGGACGCAAGGTCTTTCTCGATCACGCCATTGCCGGCCCCCGTCAGCGTGAACGTCCCGCCGCTGGAACCCGCGATGGTTGTCTGCCCCCCGCTGCCGAGCTGCATCGTCCACGTCGCCCCAGCGCCCGCCGACAGCGTCCCCCCGCCGCCCAGGATGGTCATCGAGCGCACTTCCGAGCTGGTCTGGGTCAGTTCGATCGTCCCGTCGTCCAGGTAGATGTACGTCGGGGCGTGGTAGAGCCAGCCCAGCGAGCCGGTGGCGCTGCGGGTCCAGTCTGACACGATGATCTTCCCGCCGCCGCGGACGGTGAGCCGGCCTTCGTCCACCGCCGCCGGCGCCTGGTAGGCGGTCTGGTCGGTCCAGATTCTGCCCCCCTGGCTCAGGTCCAGCGTGCCGGCGTTCACCACCGTGTCGCCCACGTGCGAGGAAGCGCCTGTGAGCACCCACGTGCCGCTGCCGTCCTTGACCAGGTTGTCCAAGCCGACCTCGATGTCCTTCTCCAGGATGCCCGTCCCCGCTCCGGTGAGCGTCAGGCTCCCGCCGCCGGAGGCCCAGATCGTCGTCTGATTGCTCGTGCCTCGCTCCAGCGTCCACGTCGCCCCGGCGGCCACCGACAGCGTCCCCCCGCCGCCCAGGATGCCCATCGTGCGGACTTCCGAGCTGGTCTGGGTCAGTTCGATGGTCCCGTTGTCCAGGCGGACGAACTGGTTCTCGGCCGACCCGCCCGACGCGTGCCAGAGCCACCCCAGCGAGCCGGTGGCGCTGCGGGTCCAATCCGACAGCACCAGCTTGCCCCCGTTGCGGACAGTCACCGTTCCGTCGCTGGATGGGGCTTCGTAGTAACTCTTGTTGACGTAGATCTGCCCGCCCTGGCTGAGATCGACGGTCGCGCCGTCGATGATCAGATTGCCTCGGTAGGCTTCGTTCTGATCGGACCCGTTGGTGTTCCCTTTGTACAGGAACGTCCCGCCGCCCTGGATGGTGAAGTCGGACGGACCGTAGAGCTGGCTGTTCCAGGTGACGGTCTTGCCCGCGTCGATCTCGATGTAGCTGGCGTTGGAATTCTCGATGTAGGCGTGGCGCCACGAGCCGATGGAGGCGTCGTCGGTGAACCGCAATGCCCCGCCGGTGAAGTTGTAGAACCTCCGGTAGCTGTTGTTGGACCATCCGCCGCTGAGGTTGGTGTCGCTGGCCACCTGGACCAGGCCGCCGGCGAAGTTCCAGCCTTCGTCGTTGTTGGAGTTGTTGCCCGTCAGCGTCAGCGTGCCCGCCCATTCCTTGGTGATCTTCTTGTCGCCCGTGATGTTCCCGGAGATCACCAGCGAACCGTCCAGGCTCGGCGTTCCGGTCGACTCCACCTGGATCGTCAGCAGGTCAGCCAGCGACAGGTTGGATGCGATTGTGTACGTCCTGGCCGCCGTGGCACCCGCTGGCGCCTCCACGCGGATCAGGGCCGAGCCCGACGACACGTTCATCGCCAGGGTCTCCGAGGCGGAGTCGGGGCCCAGCGTGACGTTCTGGCTGGTCGTGCTGAAGAGCACCTGCCCCAAGGTTTTGGTGGCGTCCCACTCGACGGCTGTGCCCGACCAGTAGTTCCCGGATTCAAGGAAGTCGGCGGCCGCGTCCACGGCGTCCGGCGAAGTGCTCGGACTCCAGTTGTCTGACCCGCCCCACCACTTGCCGATGTTGCCGGTCCACTCCGTCCCCGCCAAAAGGCCGCCCGCGCAGAACAACACCATGGCCATCACAGAGACGACTTGTTTTCGCATGTGCATTTGCGAACCTCCTTCGCTTCGTTCTTCTTGCCCGCGGTGGCCGCAGAAGTGTGTTGGCGGCACCAATTGTCTTCCGGTCTTTATTGTATTCCCGATGGCGCAATCCGTCCAGTGACATGTGACGAAGCCACCGGGCCGGACAGCGCCGCGGGGCGCGCAAGAGAAGGGCGGCGATCGACTCGCCGCCCTTCAGGCGTCGTCCCGGCGTGGCAGCGGACACCTCCTCCACGCTCCTGGAGTTCTGCTTATCGGCGGTTGCGACGGCGGCGGAGGTAGCCTCCCACGGCGCTCAGCCCGGCCGCCAGGCCCAGCAGCGTGGCCGGCTCGGGGATCACGTCCGAAGGCGGCTCATTCACCAGGGCCTCCAGGCCCGTCAGGTAGACCATCTGGTCCTGCACGTCCCATTCCAGCCGCGCTTCGGCGGGATCCCACAGGAAGTACGATCCCGTGTCGATCGCGCTGAGGTCAATCTCCATCTCATCCAGCACGCCGAAGAGTTGCCCGCCCACGCCAAAGACCGGGTAGCGGGCGGTCGGGGCCAGGTCCATCGTCTGGCTCATCAGCACGCGCAGCACGCTGCCGGGCTCCAGGGTCAACTCGAACGTATTGATCTGGTCCTGGCCGGTGGGCGTAAGTTCCCACTCATAGACCGATCCGGCCTTCAGAGTCAGGTAGCCCGCGGTCAACGTTCCGACGCTCATGCCGGGGCTGACGACCGCACCGCCTTCGATGGTCGCCTGTCCGATCGTCCCCGTGCCGGCCAGCGTCGTGCCCGCGTGCGCGTAGAGGCGACCTCCGGCGGTGTTGACCGAACCGGTAACCACGAGGCGGGCCCCGTCGTACACGTGCGTGTCGCCCGTGTACGTGTTGACATTACTCAGTTCGAGCACGCCCCTGGCAGGATCGGTGGCGTTATAGCCGGGCAGCATCGGGTCGCCGCGGACGATCAACTGGCGGGCCGTGCTGTCGCCGTTGCTGATTACGCCGGACATGACGGCGTAGTCGCCGGCGCTGTAGAAGTTGTTGAACAACTGGACCGTCCGATCGCCGCGAAGCTGGATGCTGTTGGCAAAGGTGACGGTATCGTTGGCGGTGGGCGAGCCCAGCATCAGGGACCGGTTGCCGCCCAGGCCCGTGCCGCCGTCGCCCCAGTTCATGTTCACGTTGCTCTCCAGGGCGACCGTCAGAGGCCCTCCCCAGGCCGCGAACCCGCCTCCGCTGTTGCCCCAGTTCACCTCGCCGCTGCCCCCGCCGATGTTGCGGGTGAAACTGCCGCTGGACTCAAAGATGGCCGGGCGGGCGGCGCTGTGCCCCCCCAGGTAGATCCGCGACGTGTTGGGGATGCCCACGCCCAGTTCCCCGCGGAGCACGCCGTCGTTGATGTCGATGCGATCGGGGAAGGTGTTCGGGCCCGCCAGCCACAGCGTCCCGCCGTAGCCGTACGCGTCCCGCCCCCCGTCCACGTTGATGCCGTACGACCCGCTCGGGCCGTTCGCGATGACGCCCGAGATCTTCGAGACGTCCTGGTCGCTGTAGGGATTGTCGAACACGCGGATCGTGCGGTGGGACCCGTTGAGCGACAGGCCGTTGGTCCAGTCCACCACGTTGTCGGCCGTGGGCGAGCCCAGTTGCAGGTAGCGGGTGTTGAGCCCGCCGCCGGCGGCGTTGGCGTCCCAGGGGATCGTCCGCCCGTCGCCGAACAAGTTGACGGTGAGGGGGCCGCCCCAGGCGGCGAAGCCGCCCGCGTTGTTCTCCCAGCGGACCTGCCCGGCGCCGGTGCCAATGGCCCGCGTGAACGTCCCGCTGGACTCCAGGACCGACGGGCGGTCGCTGCCGTCGGCATCGAACATCAGGTGGCTGGCGGAGGACAGGCCCACGCCGTCTACCGCCCGCAGGATGCCGTCGTCAAGGCGTGTGTCGCCGGTGTACGTGTTCACCCGCCCGCCGGAGGGCGCCAGCCAGATCGTGCCCGCGTAGTCGTCGTTGTCGTTGCGGACGAGCCTGGACGGGCCGCTGATCACGCCCGACAGCAGGCCCACGTCCTGATTGGTCTGGCGATTGTCGATCGTGCGGACGTGACGATCGGTCGTGCTGCTGCCGGCCAGGTCGATGTCGTTGGTGATCTCGACCCGGCTGTCGGCGTAATCCGAGCCCAGGTAGAGCAGTTGCCCGTTGAAGCCCGCGTTGCCGTCGCCCCAGTTCAACTGGGCGCCGCCTTCCAGCGTGACGGTGAACGGTCCGCCGCGGGCGGCGAACCCGCCGCGGCTGTCCCAGCGGACCTCGCCGGCGGCCGTCCCGATGTTGCGGGCCATCGTGCCGTTGCTCATGAGCACCGCGGGGCGGTTGTCGTCGTTGCCCTCGAAGCGGAGCAGGCTGTTGACGGGCAGGCCCTGGCCCTCGATGGCGTAGAGCGTCACATCGTCGATCCGCGTGGCGTTCAGATAGGTGTTGCCGCCGGTCAGTTCCACCAGGGCCCAGTTGAAGTCGTTTCCGCTGCTCTCGTTGAAGCGGAGCTGGTTGGACGCGCTGCCCCCGCTGATGGCGCCGGATATCCGCACGAAGTCAGTGCCGACGGAGCGGTTGTCCTGGACCTGGAAGCGCCGGTCGCCCGACCCGGCCAGATCGATGTCGTTGGTCAGTTCGACCATGGAATCGGCGTATCGCGAGCCCAACTGGACGGAGTCGCGGTTGTTGAAGCCGACGGTGGAGGAGGTCCAGGAGAGCTGGGCGCCGCCTTCCAGCGTGACCGCCAGGTCGCCGCCCCGGGCGGCGAAGCCGCCGCTGTTCGACCAGCTCACCTCGCCGGCGCCCGTGCCAATGTTGCGCGTGAACGTGCCGTTGGTCAGCAGCACGGCGGCCTGGTCGCGATTGTTGCTGTCGAACTCGATCCGGCTGCCGGTCGGCAGGTTCACGCCCTCGGTCGCCTGGAGGGCGCCGCGGGCGATCCGCGTCTTGCCGCTGTACGTGTTCGCGCCGCCCAGGACGACCAGGCCCTCCACCGTGTCGTCGTTGCCGATGTGCAACTCGGCGCCGGAGTCCGCGCCGTTGGAGCCCAGGGCCTGGTTGAACGTGAACGTCGGGTTCGCCGACGTCGGGTCGAGATAGTACCCGCCCGTCGCCTGGAGGTTCGTCAGCAGCCCGGTGACGTTGGCCGTCGTCTGCACGCCCACCCTCGCGGGGAAGTTGCCCGCGGTCGAGATCGTCACGTTCGAGCCGTCGAGGAACTGGATGCCGCCCGAGCCGCTGATGGATCCGGCGATGGTCAGAGCGTAGCTGTCCGTGGTGGACACGCGCAGCCAGCCGCCGGTGAGCGAGATGCCGTTGGCGCCGCTGCCCAGCACGACCGTCTTGGGCCCGGCCTGTCCGCCGGCGTGCTGTCCGGCGGTCAGGTTGCTGTCGGCCGCGACCTGCACGGGCAGGTCAAAGGGCTCGCTGGCGGCGGCCCCGGCCGTCAGAGCCAGCGTCCCGCCGCTGGTCCGCACCACCGTCGAACCGATGGGATTGGGCCCGACCAGCACGAGCGTGCCCTCCTGCACGTCGAAGAAGGAGGCCGCGTTGCTGATCGACGCCGCCTGGTCGACAATCAGGCGTCCCGATCCGTTCTTGGCGATCGTCACGCCGTTTCCGCCGTCGCTGATGACGCCGGGGTTGGTATCGCACAGGGTGGTGAACCTGCCCCCGCCGGCGCTGAACGTGGTGCCGGTGAAGAAGATCCCCGCCACCGCCCCGCGAGTGGTCAGCGCGGAGTTGGTCGCGAACGACAGGGCGCCCAGCGACGCGGTCTGGTCCGTGAGCATGTTCAGCGTCGAGCCGGCGTGAACGGTCACGTCCGTGTCGCCCATGGCGATGGCCCCGATCTGCTCGAACGACCACAGGCCCGCCTGCGACGCGCTGCCCGGATTGACGATCGCGCCGGAACTCATCGCGGGCGACTGGAACTGCACCTCGATATTCGATCCCCCGCCGCCCTCGCGGTGCGTGACGGCGAACAGGTAGTCCCCGGCCGCCAGGCTGACGGTCTTCCAATCGTTGTCGTCCTCGTACGAGATCAGTTCGCCCTTCTGGTTGTTGCCGCCGCCGGTGTCGCCGAAGCTGCCGGTCAACTCGAAGACGCCGTCGCGGTCGAGGTCGATCCAGATGCCGGCGATGTCGTCGCTACGGGTGTGGCGGAAGGTCCAGTTGCCCGCCTGGCCGGCATCCACGTGCAGCTTGCCCAGCCACAGGTTGCTGTAGTTGTCCACCTGCCCGATCGCGCCGGTCGCGATGAACTCGCTGTCGTCGTCAAACTCCAGCCCGTTGCCGTCGGGCCCGGAGGTGAGCACGGCCGACCCGTAGTAGTTGGCGTAGGTCTTCGGACTGGGCGGGTTCCCGTTGACCACGCCGCCGTTGTTGTTCAGGTTGAGGGCGACCGAGTCGCTGTTGACGTGGAAGCCGTGATGCCCGAGTGCGTCGCCCACGGAGGCGATGGCCCCCTGCACGGTGAAGGTCCCGCCGTTGAGGTCCAGGCCCGCCCCGCCGATCGGATTGCTGGCCGCCTGCATCCACAACTCGCCCTGGGTCACGCGGACGGTGTTCGTGGCCCCGATGACGTTGCTGCCGGCGGACTGGTCGAAGCTGACCTTGCCGACCCCTTCCTTGGTGAACGTGGCGCCCGGGGCCAAGACCAAATGGCTGGCCGAGAACGTGCCGTTGTTCTTGAACGTGGTATCGCCGGTGGCGGCGATGCCGACGGCCGAGCCGCCCTGGAATTCCAGGCGGCTGCCCGCGCCCAGGGTGAAGGCCGCGCCGGTCGAGACGTTCAGGTCGCGGACGAGTTGGAGCGTGTTGCCGGCACCCACGGTGACCGACCCGCCGTTGACCGTCAGCGTATTGGCGCCGCGGTTGGCGGCCACCGTCATCGCGCCGGCGTTGACGATGGCGTCGTCGGCGACGTTGCCGGAAATCTGCGGGATCTGCGTGGGCGAACCGCCCGTCCAGTGGGAGTTGGGGTCCAGCGTGCCCCAGTTGTTCACGCTGCCGTCCCAGGTCAGCGTCGCACCCGGGACGATCGGGCTGACATAGGTGGTCGCCAGGCCCCACTTCTGCGAGAGGTACCAGCCGATCTCGTTGTGCTCGGTGGGGGTAAGCAGGCGGTCGTAGACGATCACTTCGGCGACGCTGCCCCGGATGCCCTCGGTTTGCGGGGCCAGGCGCGAGCCGATCAGCAGCGAATTGCTGGCCGTGCTCAACGCCGCCCGCTCGTACGTCCCCACGTCGCTGCCGCCGACCCACCACGAGTCCAGCCCGTTGGCGCCGGACCCGCCGTCCCCGTCCCACATGGAGACCGCCATCGTGGGGGCCGAGCTTCCCGCCGCGGTCGTGTCGAATCCGCTGGACCAGTAGTGGTTGCCGATCAGCCCGTTGCTTCCCCGGTACACCGAGTGCCCGTAGGCCTCGTCGGTCGCACTGTTGCCCATGTGGAACGAGTGCTGATAGTTCATGCCGTTGTTGGTGGCGCCCGTCCAGACGGTGATGACGGTGCGGTCCGCGTTGCCCGTGATCCCGATGTCGTTGGCCCGCCCCAGGTTGTCGTTGTCAAAGTACAGCGTCGACTGCCCGTTCAACGCGGCGCTCTGATACGTAGGCTGATTGCCCGAATTGGACTGCGTGACGTTGAAGCCCAGGCCGCTCTTGTCGTCCCAGCGGGCCACGGCCCCGCCGTCGCCCGGATGGCTCGTGCCGCCGGTGTCCGACCAGATCGTGTTCAGGTCGCCGGCGTCCAGCCACAGTCGCAGCCCGGCGATGTCCGTCACCGTGTCCGCGTGCAGAGGAGCGCAAAGAATGGCCGCCACCGTCAGAATTGCCGACATCCTCATAGGTCGTCTCCTATGGGCCGCGATATGATCCATGCTCCGCGGGCACGTCCGCGCGGGCTCCCCACGCGCGAAGGTGGCGCGGGAAAGCTAGAACATGACTCCGCTGCCGCTATAACGTTGACAAACGAGAAGGGTGCATCCACGCTTTGGTTGCTATTGTAAGCCGCCCCGCCAGAACCGGCAAGTCGCAACTGTCGGAAAAATCAGAGAAAATCCAGCCGCCCCGGATCGACTCACTCGCCGGGCCGGTACCAGAACGATTCCCAGTATTGGCGGTCCAGTTCGTAGGGATTGACGGCGGCGTCGAGGTCGGCGTCAGCGGGCAGGATGCGATACTCCTGCATCCTGGCCAGGTAGTAGACGTTGGGCACGAAGCCGGGCATGTCGAAGCGTTTTTCCTGGCGTCGCCTGGCGGCGGCCTCCTCGATGGCCGCCAGCATCGCCCGGTAGTCCGGGTCTTCGCGAGAGGCGAAGACGCCCTCGCCGCAGATGCCCAGCCCGCCGGCGGCCTTGGCCAGCGGGGCCCGCAGCAGCAGCGATAGCGGCGGGCGGCTGAGGTTGCAGCACTCGTGGGCCGAGCGGGCCTCGCCGAACTTCATGTAGCCGAACCCGGCGGGTCGCCCGTGGCCGGCCCGCTCCTTGGGCAGGTCCTGCACGTTGCGGGCCAGGATGCGGAAGAGGCCCTGGGAGCCGAAGCGATAGAGCTTCTCCTTGGGCGGGGCGGGTTTCTTGGCGGGCGCGGGCTTGGCGGCGGCCTGGCCGGGCGCCGAGGCGGGCTGGGGCGCGTGGCAGGACCCGCAGCGCCGCTCCACCGCCTCGGCCGGCAGGGCCGGCACGTGCATGCCCGAGCCCAGGGCGGCGTACGTGCCCGCGAACGGGGCGCTGCTGTCGATCCACAGCCGCAGGACCGTCTTTTCCCGCTCGCTCAGGCGGACCTTGTAGTGCTGGCCGTCGACCATGTCGAGGATGCGGCTGTTGCCGCTGCCGACCGACCGAGGCAGGCTGTTGCCCGACTCGTTGCGCCCGTCGGTAAACAGCGAATGCTGGATCATCTCGTTGTAGGCGGCGTTGAACACGGGGGTCTGGTCGCCGCTGAGGTCCACGCGTCCTTCGTACTTCTGGCCGTTGTGGCAGGAGGCGCAGTGGCGGGTCAGGACGGGCTGGACGTCGCGGGGGAAGTCGAAGACGCCCGGGAGGTCCTCGAATGGCTGGATGCGGGCCGGGCCCGTTGCCGTGGCGGCGGGGCGGTCCTGCATGACCGGCGCCTGCGTCCGCGACTCGTGGCAGCCGACGCAGCCGAGCGTCTCGCCCGGCTGGACCGTCACGAAGCTGTGCATCCGCTTGACGGCGCGGTCGCGGCGGTCGAGGGCGACGAAGAACACGCTGCGCAGGGCGGGCACCTCGAAGTAGGCCGACCCGTCCGGATGGACCGGCACGGTCCCCAGCACGCGGGCCAGGGTGAACGTCCCGCCGTTACTGATGGGATACGGCCCGCCGGAGAAGTTGATGGGCTTGGGCAGTTGCTCCAGGACCAGGAGCTTGACGATCTCGCCCGGCGCCACGCCGTCCATGTTTCGCCCGAGTCGGACGTCCTGAAGCAGGAGCCTGCCGGTGGAACTGGCCGTCTTCGTCCTGGGGGCGAGTACCGGCTCGCGCGGCCGGCCCCACAGCGGGCGCGGCTCGTGGGTGGCGAGCGTCTCGTCGGCAGGCGGCTCCCAGAGCGTGTGGACCTGTCCGGTGCCGTCGAAGGCGACCAGTCGCTTTCCGGTGGCCGCGAGGAACAGGCCCCCGCCCAGCGGGTAGGGGTCGCGATAGACGGGGGGCAGGAAGGTGCGGGACCTCGCGGGGTCGTCGGGCCCGGCGCCCGGGTCGATCAGCATGGGCGAGCCGGCGTGCTCGCCGCGCCCGTGGCCGGGGCTGAAGCTGGCGACCACGCGGTCGCCTCCGGGGATGGCCTTGGCGTCGAGCATCGCGCCGCCCGGGTTCATGTTGCCGTAGTACACCATCTGCCCGCTGCCGTCGGGATTGACCGTCCAGAGATGGTGGAACAGGAGCTGGCTGCGGTCGACGTACTCCCATCGCATGTACAGGATCCGCCCGTCCTGGAGCACCCAGGGAGTGTTGTCGTGCTCGATGCTGGATGAGAGCATGCGCATCCCGCTGCCGTCGCGCTCGCAGCGGTACAGGATGGCGACCGGAGACCGCCAACAGTTGACGAAGCGGTTGCACCGGCTGGAAACGAACACCAGGGCGCCGTCGGGCAGGACGGCCGGCTCGATGTCGTCGCCCGCGCCGTCGGTGATCTGGCGCAGCGACGACCCGTCGGCCTGAATGCGATAGAGATGAAACCGCTCGCCGCCCCCCTTGCGCCACGAGAAGAAGATGGTCCGCCCGTCATAGTCCACGGCCGGGTCGCGGATCGAGCCGTCCGCGTCTTCCAGGAGGACGCGCACCTTGCCGGTGCGGACGTCGAGCACGCACAGCCGCCCCCCGCCGCTCTTGAAGCCGGGCGGACAGGCGGACTCGCCCCGCTGGTTGGCCGGGTACTCGATCGTCGGGCAGGCGTAGCGCCCGAAGTTGACGTACCAGTGGTCGGTCCCGCCGACGCGCTGGGCGAAGACGATCTCGGCGGGCCTGTTGCTGTTCGCCGCCAGAGCCTCCCTGATGCGGTCGCCCAGTTCTCGTCCCGCGGCCGGAGGCATACCGGCCACTCCCGCCACCAGTCCTGTCGCAAGAACAACCCAACTGATCCGCATGATCGAGCCTTTCCTCGCGGCCATCCAACCATATTCCCGCCGGTCGGGCAAGCGCGGAGGACGGAAATTCGTCCGATCTGCGACCCAAGCCAGGGAGCCCCGCTTGGGTGGCGTCCGGGCCTTCAGGCGGCGCGTCGCAGCCCGTGTCGGGATGCCACCGGAACGAACCGGACTCGCGTAACGACGTTGCTGTCCTTGGGAGCGGGCGTGCGGACCCCCGCGCTGGGCTTGGGCAGGGCGCCGGGCCAGTTTTCGTTGAGCAGTTCGGACAAGTTCTTGTGGCGTTCCAGGAGAGTATCGAGGATCTCCTTCGTCCGCTTGGAGTTCTCCTTCGCGTGCTTCATGACTTCGTTGAGTATCTTCTCGAGTTCGGTCTCGCCGATGGCGTGGAGTCTTTCGGCGGCGCGGTTCATGTCGGTCCCGCGCAGGAGGCTCTCGATGCGGTGCACGGGCCCGTAGATTCCGTGCCCTTTGGCGCCCTCGATGCTGTACCAGTCTCGAATCCAGCGCGACCAGTTCATCGTGTTGGAGGCGTCGTTCCACTCTCTGAACCCCCCCATCTTCGCCAGCCCGTAGCTCTGGCGGACGGTGGCCTCCGGCGTGGTCAGGAGGGAGTTTCCCGCATCGATCGCCCAGACGCGCCCGGCGCGGTCCATCTTCAAGTTCCCAAAGTGGATGTCGTAGTTGCCCATGAGGATTTGCAGGGGCCGGAACTTCGCCACCTGCTCCTTCATCGCCGCCCGTGCCCCGGGAGAGAGCGTCTCCAGGTTCACCGTGTCCGGGATCCAGCGGATGAGAACGCCGAGCTGGCCCTCCACTTCCATCACCTCGGCGTACGGCACGCGGAGTCCCAGCCTCTGCGCCAGTCGGCTGTAGAGCACTTCGGAGATCAGCTGTCCTTCCTCCTCGAGATCGAGGAACCCCATTCGAGAGGCCGGCTTCCAGACGGCCAGCGGCGTGCCATCCTTGGCGTCGATGCGGTACGCGCCGCCTGCGCCCTTGAGTTCGGTCATGTCGGCCTTCTTGAGCTTCGCCAACTCGTCGAACTGGTCCCGTGCGAACGGAACCAGGGCCTCGTCGGCCTCCTGAATCGCCCTCTGCACGGCAGGCAGGCGTGAGTTGGCCGCCACTTGCCCGGCCTGGCGGGCGGCGCTGCGCGCCTCGATCAGGGCGTCGATGATCTGCTCGCGCACGGGTCCGGTCGCTTGCGGGTGGCGTGCGGCAGTCCCGAGCAGCGCCGCGGCGTCCTCGAACCGCCCGGAAGCCATTGCCGCCTCGGCGGCTTCCTCCAACTCGGCCACGGACGGCGGCGCCTTGACACGAGGTCGCGGCGCTGGGGGGGCCTCGACACCCGGTTGCCCCGCCGGTGGGGCCTTGGGCGGTTGTCCCGGTATGAGCGTCCGCGTCCCTTCGGGAACGTGGCGGCTCTCCAACGGGGCGGGCGATCCGGCAGCGCGCTGGCCGGACGCGCCCGCGGGGCGGGGCGGGGCCTTGGTGGGTTCGGGCATGGCGCCGGCCAGCCGCTGCTCGGCCTGCTGGGCCGCCTGGGCGGCCTGTTGGCTCTCGGCGCCTATGACCTTCGAGGCCTGGCTGGCGGCCACGGCCTCGTCGGCTTGACCGGCCAGGGCGGCCTTGGCAGAACTGGCCAACGTCTCGGCCTCATCGGCGGCGCTCTGGACGAGGGCTGACCCGCCAACTTCCGCAGTGGCGGATCGGGCCGCCGCGGCCGCCTGGTCGGCACGGGCCGCCGCTTGCTCCAGGGCCTCTCGCTGGGAAGCCGACAGCCTGCCCCCGGCGGCGAGCGTATCGGCAGCCTCGTGGACGGGCGCCCGGAGGACCTTCAACACGCTCTCGGTCACCTTCCACTTGGCCCGTGCGCCCTTCAGGGCGTTCATGCTTCGCTCCCAGCCCTGCTGCAGTTTGCCCACCGAGCCGGTGCCCGGCACGCCAAGCACGACGGAGGCGAGTTCCCCGACAAGCTGCCCGTATTCTCCGCCGAGCTTCTTGCCGAGGTGGCCCATCCCTTCCATCAGCAGGAAATGCGCCGCCACGTTCGCCGCGAACCCCCCCGCCGCGGTCCCCATGCGCACCAGTGTGGGCGAGTCGTACCGCAGCGCACGCAGGACATGCTGCGACTCGACCATAGCCTGGCCGGCACGGCTCTGGGCCAGACGCGTGGCCAGGGTCTGCATGAATGGACGCGCGTAGACCCACTCCTGGAAGGTCAGCGCCCCGGCCTGTTCGGCGAGCACAGACGCCCTCGCCGCGGGTGACCCGCAGAACCGCGCCACCGCACGGGTCAGCATGCCGGGCCCCGTGGTGTTGGCGAATGGGAGGAAGATCAGCACCACGTTCTTCGCGCTGACCAAGTCCACGGCCGACTCGCACCAAGACTCCTCGAATGCCTCCTGGTTGTAGTAGGAGCGCGCCACATCGATGTGCATCAGGTTCTTGTCGTCCGCGCGCAGGCGTTTGACGTCGTCGTGCTGGAACGCGACTTCCAGGGCGATGAGCAGGTTCTCGGCCGTGTCGATGCTCGGCGCCCCGCGTTGGGGGGCGATCTTCTCCATCTGCGCGCGCAGCGATTCGATGTCGAGCTTCTCGATCTCGGCGAACGACAGGCCCGCCTTGCGCAGCACGCGCATGAGTTCGACGCCGTTGTGCACCATGGCGGCGTGATCGACGGCGCTGGCGTGGAGCGCCTCGAGCTTGGCCAGCTTGCCCGTGGCATCCTGGTAGGTGCGCTTCAATCCGCTGGTAAGCGCCTGGTAGAACGTGCTGCCTTCGACACCCTCGGTGAAGTTCTCCCACAGCGAGTGAATCCTCGCGGCGTCGCCGACGGCCTTGACGCCGATCCTCCGGAGGTATCCGACCTCAATATCCCGCATGAGGTCGGCGATCGTCGGGTTCTTGGGATGCCGCTTCTGGGCGAGGCGCAGGGCGTAGAGCGCCTCGGCCATCTTCTTGCGGTCCAGCAGGTCGGTCACCTGGAGGATGGCGGCCCGCTCGGCCAGGTCCGGGTCCTGGAGCGCCTTGGGGAGCTTCTGGCGGAACTCGGCGGTCATCCCGGCCGCCAGGAGCATCTCGAGTTCGGAGATCTGTTCGCGTTTCTCCATGTGCGCCCGCAGCCCCTCCAGATCCCGCCTCAGGTCGCGATCCTTGCCGTCGCGAGGCATGATGTCGTCCAGGTCTTTGCGGAGCTTGTCCCAACCGAGGCCGGCCTCGCGAAGGAGTTCCTCGCGTTCCTTCTCCAGTGCCGCGATCTTGTCCTCGACCTCCTTGATCCACTTGTGGTAGTAGTCCGCTTTCTCGTGGTTGGCGCCATAGAACTCGAGTGTTTCCTTCAAGTTCGCCAGGAGCTGTTTCTCTTCCTGGATCGCCACGAAGCCCGCCCGGAGTGTGGCGCGCATATAGAGCAGCTTGCGTTGCAGTTCGCCCATTTCGACATACAGGTTGACCACCTCGACGTACACACCGCCGATCTTGTCCGGGTCTTTCGGCTTGGCGGAGGGCGTGTCCGGCTGGTGGGCGATCCTGGGCGGCCCCTCGCCGACAGGGAGTTCCTGGCCCGAAGCGCGGAGCATCTCGCGCAGCACCATGTCGGCGAGTCTCTCCACCACGGCGGAAGTGATCATGGCGTGCTCGTCCGCCCAGTAAGGCGCCAGCCTGTTCGCGCCGACGACCGAAACGTAGAACGGCCTGCGGAAGCCGTCGTAGCGCAGGTGGAGGTTCAAGTAAGCCTCTTGTACCCCCGTGGCCTTTTCACCCACAGCCTGCCCCTGGCCTCTTGCGCTCGCGTAGCCGGTGACGCGAGGGGACTCCACGGTCTGGATCAACATCGCACCCTCAGCGCCCGTCAGGAATACCCGCGTCAGCTTGGTTGCGTAGGTGCGCGTGTGGTTCGTCTTCGTCAGGCGAGGCGCGATGCCCCTGACCACGAATGGCACCTCCTGGACGTAGTTGTTCCGCTTCGACTCATGCTCCTTGGTAAGGTCCTCGAACGTCTTGAACCACACGGGCTTGTCCCCCAGGCCGAATCGCACATAGATCGACCCCGAGAACTGCACGCGCTTGACTGGATTGTCGGCGGCCCAACTGCAGTTCGGCGACTGGCCAGCGACCTTCCACGTGGGCAGCATGATCGTGCTGTTCTGCCCGTAGGTAAGTGATGTGTACGGTTCAGCCAGGTCGCCGATGACCCGAAACACGGGCCGGGCTGTGGAGTCCTTCTTTTCCGGGTGACCATGCCCGTCCCAGGACCCATGCAAGTCGGGGATCACCCGCAGTTTGGGTTCGATGGCCTTGGCGATGTCCGCAACCAGACCCGCCGGCGCCTGGAGCTTGCCCTCTTTGGCTGCCGTCGCCTGGGCGGCGACCGGCGCCGAGGAGAGACAAAGGATCAGAGCAGCCGCAGCCCGGATGGTGTGCTCTCTTGCGTTCATGGCATGCTGCTCCTTTCGCGAAGCGAGCGTATGTTCGTACGGGTCCCACGCGACTCGCGGGATGCACGTGCGCGGGCAGCCCACGCGTGACGGGTTCGAAGAAACGCAGAGACCGGCGCCGGCTTGATTCCCCTGTGCCGGTGACCGACGCTACCCCACGCTTCTGTCAGTCTCGTATTACGGATTTGCGGGCGCCTGGAGATAGTCCCTGAGGCGCTTGGCCACAGCATGGCACACGATTCCGGATCAGTCAAGGACGGAATTCGGCGAGTCGCCCACTCGAGTACGCGCCCTTGTCGGGCACACTGGACAAGGCTGGGCAAATGGAGGACAATCCGCACGGTGACTACATGAATCGACGAATGCGATTGCGGCTTGTGGCGGCGGTCCTGGTGGCGGTCGCGGCGGGACTGTGGGCGGGATCGGCGATCGCGGCCGACCAGCCTGACGGGAGGCCCAACATCGTGCTGATCATCGCCGACGACCTCGGCTGTCGCGACAGCGGGCCGTACGGCAGCACGGCGGTGCGGACGCCCACGCTCGACCGCCTGGCCCGCGAGGGCCTGCGCTTCGACCGGGCGTTCAACACGTGCAGTTCGTGCAGCCCCAGCCGCTCGAGCATCATCACCGGGCGCTATCCCCACAGCACCGGCGCCGAGCGGCTGCACATGCCCCTGCCGGGCGACCAGGTCACGTTCGTGGAGAAGCTCAAGGCCGCGGGCTACTGGACGGCCCAGGCGGGCAAGTGGCATCTGGGCCCGGCCGTAAAGAACCGCTTCGACGTGGTCAACGAGGGCGGCGTGAAGGGCGGCGACGGCAGCGGCTGCGAGCGCTGGATCGCGACGATCCGCCAGCGGCCGGCGGACAAGCCGTTCTTCCTGTGGCTGGCGTCGTTCGACCCGCACCGCCCCTATCGCGAGGGGACGATCCCGCAGCCCCACAAGCCCGCCAACGCCTGGGTCCCCCCCTATCTGCCGGCTGTCGCGCCGACGCGGAAGGACCTGGCGATGTACTACGACGAGGCCGCCCGCCTGGACTCCTACGTGGCCAAGGTGCTCGACGAGCTTCAGCGCCAGGGCGTGCTGGAGCGGACGGCGGTCTTCTTCATCACCGACAATGGCCGGCCCTTCCCCCGCTGCAAGACGACAGTGTACGACAGCGGCGTGCAGACCCCGCTGCTGGTCCGCTGGCCGGGGAAGGTGAAGGCCGGCACGACCTGCGGCGCCCTGGTCAGCACGGTGGACCTCGCGCCGACGTTCCTGGACCTGGCCGGCGTCGAGGGCGGACGCGAGACGTTCCAGGGCCAGTCGTTCGCCCGCCTGTTGAGCGACCCGTCGGCGGCAGGGAGGAAGTACGTCTTCGCCGAGCACAACTGGCACGACTACATGGCCTGCGAGCGGGGCGTCCGCGACGAGCGGTACAAGTACATCCGCAACTACTGGCCCGACCTGCCGGGCACGCCGCCGGCCGACGCGGTCAGCAGCATGACCTTCCAGGAGATGCGCCGCCTCCGCGACGCGGGCCAGCTCACGGGCGACCAGATGAGCGTCTTCGTCGCACCCCGCCCGGCCGAGGAACTCTACGACACCCAGGCGGACCCGCACGAACTGAAGAACCTGGCCGGCGAGCCCGCCCTGGCGGACAAGTTGAAGGAACTGGGGGCGGCGTTGGAGGAGTGGCGCAAGGAGACGAAGGACTTCGTCCCCTCGCCGCGCCCGGCTGACCAGTTCGACCGCGAGACGGGCAAGCGGCTGGCGAAGCCGAAGTAGCGCCCACCCCGCCGGAAGGCTCAGCCTTTCGCTAGGTCTTGCCTCGCCGAACCAGATAGCCCGGCGTGCCGGCCAGGCCGCCCCAACTCGCGGGGTTGTGGTTGGCCTCGAAGACCTCGCGCAGCTTGGCGTCGTGGCGGGCCAGGGCGGTCCAGACCACGCCCGGCGACCAGCGACCCTGCGGCTTGCCGCCGTCGATGCGCTGAAACTTCGCGCCGCGGACCTGCTTGTTCCACATGAAGTCGCGGTTGGTGGCGATCAGGCGGTCGATGTCCTCCTTGGTGAAGACCACGCCGCGTTCGAAGGCCCCCACCATCCCCTCCACGTCGATGGCGTAGTACCCGCCGTTGGGATGCACGCCCACCCAGTGGGCCGTCGAGTGGTCCTTCTTGTAGTCCCACGCCCCGGCGGGGTCCCAGTAGTTCCACACCACGAACTTGCCGTCGCGCAGCCGCATCCGCGACTTCATCAGCTCGAACCACTTGGCGGCCCGCTCGCGGTAGACGGCCTTGCCCGTCGCATCGGCCATCTCCAGCAGCCACAGGGCGATCACGTTCTGCTTGTTGGCGGGATGGCTGAAGCCCGTCTTCGCCCGGCCCTCGTAGTCGCCCACCCACTTTTTGGCGGACGGGTCCAGCCCGAACGCGGGCACGACCCACAGCCCGCCGTCCTTGACCTGGCGCCAGCACGAGCGGGCGTCCCACTTGCGGAAGGTCGCCTCGCTCAGTTCCAGGTACGTGCGGGCACGCTCGGCGAGGTCCTTCAGTTCGGGAGTCTTCAGGATCGTCGCGGCCGCCACCACCAGTGGGCGCAGGCCCATCGCCTCGCCAAGCTGGTTGTCCGTGTAGAACTCCTTAGCGTACATCCCGCCGCTCTCGGACTTGGGCCAGCCGACGAAGCCGTCCGGCTCCTTCACGCCGCGCCGCACCCACGCGTCGGCCCAGTCGAACAGCCGGTCCAGCCACTTGCGGTCCTTCGTAGCCAGGTAGCCGTAGCAGAAGCCGCTCAGGTACGGGCTGATCAGCCAGCCGATCTCCTCGCCCATCTCGCGATCGCAATAGCGATTGCGGGACGACGAGATGATGTACGGCTCCCACTTGGCCAGCCAGTCGCGGGTGGGGTCGGACGAAGCAGACGGCTCTGCGGCCGCCAGAAAGCCGCCCGGCGCCCGCACCAGCCAAGCCAGGAACGGCGCTCCCACCACGCTCCTGAGCACGTCGCGACGAGACGTCATGACAGGTCTCCAAACTGCCCACCGCCGAGCTTGTCTCGGTGGTGAACTGCATTCGATAGCCAACACTAGCTGCCGATCATGCTCCCACCCGCTCAAGGCGGGCGGTGAGCGTCCTCATCGGCAACCGATTCACGCCGCACTCTCGAGCCACCCGCCAAGCTAGTCAACCAGTCAACCCAGTTCCGGCGTCTTCATCAGCTCGCGCAGTGCGACGGTGGCGTAGCAGCCGGCGGCGGCGGAGAAGGCGAGCTGGAGATACGGGCCGCGAGCGTCCTCGCCGGCGGTCAGCTCGACGTTCTCCAGGCGGAAGCGCAGGGGGCGGCGCGAGCCCTTGATCTTGAGGCTGCCCACGTGGCGGAAGTCGTCGGGGGCGATGCCCGCCTCGTCGAGGACGGCATGCTCGATGGTCCCGGCTTCGCCCTCGGCCAGGCTGCTGCGGTAGCCGAGGATCGGCCCGGTCGGGCTGATCTCGAAGCGTTCAGATCGCGACTGCTCGGCGACGGGGTCTTCGACGCGGAAGCACGCGCCGCTGGCGTGGATCTGGGCGAGGTCGCCGCCCAGCAGGCGGTCGAGCGTCTGGACGCGGCGCTGCTGCACGGCGTTGAACAACTCGCTCTGGAAGGCCGACACGAACAGGCGCTTCATCCGCTTGTCGACGGCCATCACCGCCTGCACCGGGCGGTGCTTTCGCTTGTAGGCGGCCAGGGCCTTGCGCTGGTCTGCGAAGTGTCGCGGCCAGCAGTCCATCGCCCGCTGATAGAAGCCGGCGTCGAAGGCGTCGCGGGCGGAGCGGCAGTCCGGCGGGTCGTCCGGATGCGAGCGGCCCAGGAAGATGCGCACGAACTCTTCCAGGTCGTTGCGGACGAGGCAGCGCCCGAGGTCGCCCGTGTCGCTGCGGGCGCCGAACCGCTGGAGCCCGAAGTAATTCGGGCAGCCGCGCCGCTCCAGCACGGTGAGGATGCGCCTGGCGGGCTCCAGTTGCAGTTCGCCCACGCCGCGGATGCGGACCTGGAAGCGGTTGCCCGCCAGCAGCCCGGCCCGCAGCTTGTTGCCGTGCAACGCCTCGACGCTGAGTTGGACCTGGCTGTCGCGGAAGGCCCGCAGGCGGTGCAGGTCGGCGTGCTCCAGGCTCATCATCTGCGTGGTGACGGCCTGGGCGTCTTTCATGCCGGCCACGCCGATCGCGTCCGGGCGGACGCCCATGTGGCGCGCGATGCGGGCGACGGCTGCCGGCGTGGGCAGGCCCGCCTTGCGGACCTTGAAGTACACGTGCGTGCCCGACCCGCTGAGCGGATAGAGGGGCAGCTCCTCGACGAGGAAGTCGTCTACCTTGTCCTTGATCCGCCCGCCGATGCCCGGCAGGTCCGCCGTCAGGTATGCCAGTGGTGTCATGGATGCGTTTTCGCCTTCGCTCGTCCTGCTCGATCCGTCCGCCCCGCCGCCTCACGCCTCGCCCAGGCCCTCGAGCTGGCCGCGAATGTAGTCGGCCGTGTGAGACTCGCCCTTGGCCTTCGCCAGCTCGAGCCCAGCCGAGAAGATCTCGCGTGCCCCGGCGAACTCGCCGGCCGAGCGGAGCGTCTTGCCCGCTTCCACGTACGCGGGCAGATACTGCACGTCCAACTCGATGCAGCGACGGAACGAATCCGTCGCGGCGGCTGACTCGCCCGCCGAGGCCAGTTCCATTCCCAGGCTGTAGTGCAGAAACACGTCCTGAGGGCTCCTGGCCAACAACGCCTTGATCGCTTCGATTCGGCTCATGGTTGTGGTCCGTCGGCGGGTCAGCACGCAAGGCCGCGCCGCCGTTGCAGATCATAGTCGTTGCGCCGCCGCCACGCCACTGCGGACCTGCCTGCGGCAGGCAGATTGCGGATCGAACGGGCGGACGCAGAGGAGCGGAGCGGCAGATTCGCAGACCGGACGGCAGGCGTCTTCCGCGGGACGCGTGGTCGATCGAAGCGCACCGGAAGAAAGCCCACGGAAAGCCTTCGGTGGGCTTTGTCGGCGGACACCGCTGTTGCTCCAACGCGTTTTAGTTTACCCTAACATTATCCTTATTTCAAGGCGCGATTCCCGGCGGGTTCGCCCCGAGTTTGACCCGGCTGGACGTAACGACACAAGGCGTTGTTAAAGCTACAGTTGCGTCATGACAAAAAGCGGTTTTTCTCGCGATATTTTGCTGGCGTCTGGCTGGGGTTTCAGTCATAATGGAGATTCTGAATCAGTGACGTTGTTCTCCCCATTGTTCCGGGGGAAGAATGGGATCTGTCGAACCTGGGAAGGAGCATGTATGGCCACGGATATGGCCGGCAAGAACGCAGCCACAACCGAATACGACGAGAGCAAGATCAGGGTCCTGGAGGGCCTGGACGCGGTCCGCAAGCGTCCGGGCATGTACATCGGCGACACGACGCCTCGCGGGCTGCATCACCTGGTGTGGGAGATCGTGGACAACGCGATCGACGAGGCGATGGCGGGGCGTTGCTCGACTATCACGGTCATGGTCCACCCCGACGAGTCCGTGACGATCACGGACGACGGCAACGGCATCCCGGTGGGCATTCACCCGACCGAGAAGATCTCGACGCTGGAGGTGGTGTTCTGCAAGCTGCACGCGGGCGGCAAGTTCGACCACGACGTGTACAAGGTTTCCGGCGGGTTGCACGGCGTGGGCGCATCGGTGGTCAACGCCCTGAGCGAGTGGCTGGAGGTGGAGGTCTGCCGCGCGGGCGAAGTCTACCGCATGGAATTCGAGCGGGGCAAGAAGAAGGGCGAACTCAAGAAGATCGGCACGCGCAAGCGGAGCGGCACGAAGGTGACGTTCAAGGCCGACCCGAAGATCTTCCCCGACATCGCCATGCGCTACGAGGTGCTGGCCACCCGCCTGCGGGAACTGGCCTACCTGAATGAAGGCGTGCAGATCAAGCTGACCGACGAGCGGACCAGCAAGGAAGAGAATTACCAGTACAAGCAGGGCCTGGTGGCGTTCGTCAAGAACCTCAACGACGGCAAGCAGACGCTCTGCCCGCCGGTCGTGGTCCACAAGGAAGACCCGGACAACCACCTCGTCGTCGACCTGGTGCTTCAGTACAACGACGGCTACAACGAGACGATCCTCTCCTTCGCCAACAACATCAACACGGTCGAGGGCGGCGCGCACCTGTCGGGGTTCAAGTCGGCCCTGACGCGGACGATCAACTTCTACGCCAAGAACCAGAAGCTGCTCAAGAACGACGCCGCCCCCAGCGGCGACGATCTCCGCGAGGGCCTGACGGCCGTCGTGTCGGTCAAGGTGCCCGACCCGCAGTTCGAGGGGCAGACCAAGACCAAGCTGGGCAACAGCGAGGTCGAGAGCTTCGTCACGCAGGTGGTCAACGAGCAGCTCGGGGCCTGGCTGGAGGAGCACCCCACCGACGCCAAGCGGGTGGTGAACAAGGCCCTTCAGGCCATGCAGGCCCGCGAGGCCGCCCGCAAGGCCCGCGACCTGACGCGGCGCAAGGGCGCCCTGAGCAGCGGCAGCCTGCCGGGCAAGCTCGCCGACTGCCGATCCAAGGACGTGCACTCCACCGAGCTGTTCCTGGTGGAGGGCGACTCCGCCGGTGGTCCGGCCAAGCAGGGCCGGGACTCCGCCACCCAGGCCATCCTGCCGCTGAGGGGCAAGATCCTCAACGTCGAGAAGGCCCGGCTGGACAAGATCCTCAACTTCAACGAGATCCAGACCATCATCTCCGCCCTGGGCTGCGGGATCGGCAACGACGACTTCGACCTCACCAAGCTGCGATACGGCAAGGTCATCATCATGACCGACGCCGACGTCGACGGCAGCCACATCCGCACCCTGCTGCTGACGTTCTTCTACCGACACATGAAGCCGCTGATCGCCAACGGGCACGTCTTCGTCGCCCAGCCTCCGCTCTACCTGGTCAGCCGAAAGAAACGCAAGGAATACGTCCTCGACGAGCGCCAGATGCGCAAGACCCTCACCGATCTGGGCCTGGACGGCACGAGCCTGGAGGTCCGCAACGTCAAGAAGAAGGGCGAGGTTCTGCGCCGCTACAGCGGGGCCAAGCTGGCCGAGCTGGTCGAACTGCTCGAACAACTGGCCGAGCGCGTCCACATCGTCGAGCGCCGCGGGTTGTCGTTCAAGGAGCTGATGGCCAACCGCAAGGACGGCAAGCTGCCCACGCACTGGGTCGTGCTGGACAACACGAACGTCTTCCTCCATTCCGGACGCGAGTACGACAACTTCATCTCGCAGTACGAGGAGGTCGAGGACGACGAGCCGGCCGAGGAGGAAGCCTCGACCAACGGCAACGGCAAGGCCCGCAACGGCAAGAACGGCAACGGGAAGAACGGCAACGGAAAGAACGGCAACGGCAAGGTGGAGATCGCGGTTCAGCGGATCCAGAAACGAGCCGAACTGCACGAGGTCAAGGAGATCGACTCCCTGATCAGCAAGCTCCGCACCCGCGAGATTCCCATCGAAGACTACTTCCTCCGTCGCGAGGAGAGCGTGACCGGCGAGCTGAGCCCGGCCAAGTACGTGCTGGCCGGCGAGGACGACCACCTGGATCTGGACAACGTGGCCGACATCGCCCCCGGCGTCCGCAAGATCGGCTCCAAGGGCATCGAGACCAAGCGGTTCAAGGGCCTGGGCGAGATGAACGCCGACCAGCTCTGGGAGACCACCATGGATCCCGAGCGCCGCGTCCTGCTGCGGGTGAAGGCCGATGAGGCCGAAGAGGCCGAGCGGATGTTCAGCCTGCTCATGGGCGACAACGTCGAGCTCCGCCGCGGGTTCATCGAGGAGCACGCCCTGGAGGTCAAGAACCTCGACGTGTAGAGTCGCGCGTGACCAGATGCCCACTCAAGCCCACCCCGAGGGGTGGGCTTTCTTTTGGACCTTTCGCCCCCCCGCTGTAACCGCCCGACCTCGCGACGTCACTGTCTTCGCGCCGCGGAGGTTTTGCGTTGCCTATTCCCCCCGGGCGGATGCTTCTGGTACACTGCGTTCCGTCGGCAAGGCATGTGACGGACTTTGACACGGCCTGGGGCCGGCCGTATCACGAAAAGAGGGTTTTATGGCTGAGCAGTTCATATTGAGAACCGTTTGGGTCGTGATGCTGGCATTCGTTCTGTCGTGCACGCCGATGGTGGCGCAGGACGTTTCCGAACCGCCTGCAACGCCTGCCACGGCGCCCGCCACCGCGCCGGCCCTGGCGCCGGGCGAGATCGACCTCGAAGGCGTCGATCCGGTCCTGTTGGCCCCGTTCAAGGGCCTGGCCGAGCCCGTCCTCGACAAGGGCGAGTCCGTCGGCGTGATCGACTGGGGTCGCAAGCTCATCATCGCCCAAGGGCGGTCCGAGCAGGTCGGCAAGACCCCGAGGGCTGAAGGCCTCGCCAAGCGCGGCGCTTCCATCCTCGCCATGCGCAACGCCGCCGCCCTGGCCGCCGGCGTCCGCATGGGGGCCGACGGCCGAATCGCCAACCTCCGCACCGGCAAGATTCAGATCGAGGCCATGCTCACGGGCATCCGCGTCACCGACGTCCAGGCGGAGTTGGTCGACGGGAAGACCTGGTGGCGGGCCAAGATCACCCTGCCCCTGTTCGGGGTCAAGAGCCTCGCCGTCCACATCTACGACGCCCGTTCGCGAACGAGCGTGATCCGGACGATGCGGCGGATCAAGTGGGTGGAGGCCGCCCCGCCGGAGGCAGTGGCCGGCGACGTGGTCGTGATCGACGCCCGCGGCACGGGAATGGCCCCCAGCCTGTTTCCGGTGATCCTGTCGGCGGACCGGCAGGTCCTGCTGGACTCCCAGACGGTCGGCAAGGACATCGCGACGCAGCGTGGGCTTTGCGCCTACGCCACCACCGGCGAGACCTTCGAGAAACTTCAGTCCATGCTGCCCGGCCGCGGCGTGACGGTGCTGCGGGCCCTGGCCGCGAACGAGGGGGCCGCGGGCAACGTCGACGGCCTGCCGCTGGATCGCCTCGTTCTGGCCGAGGCTGCCGGCGAGGCATCAGGCGAGGCCAAGGCCGGCCCGACCAGCGCCCCCGCCCGCCGCAAGCCTCGCCGCCTGATCGTCCGGGCGGAGAAGGCCGACGCCACTACCATCGCCCTGCCCGCCGACCAGACCGACAAGCTCCGCAACGACGCCACGGCGGCCGCACTGGTCAAGGCAGGCAAGGTGCTCATCATCGTCGACGCCGCCGCCGCCGGACAGGAAGGCCGGCTGGACGACCTGGAGGCCGCCCTGCGAGACCTGCTGGCCGTCCGGTGACCCCCGCCATGGTCGCAGCCCTTCGCAAACTGCTGCCCTCAGCCGGCGTGTGCTTGGGATTGCTGCTGTCGGCCCTGTGGGCGGCGGCGGGGATCGCGCTGTGGCACAGTCCCACCCTCCAGCGGGCCCGGCTGTTCTGGCTCGACCAGCTCTTCGCCGCCCGCCACGCCCTGAACGCCTCGCCCCAACCGCACGAGGCGGTCGTCATCGTGGGCATCGACGACCGCTCCCGCAAACAGATGCGCACCCGCCTGGCCGGCGCGGGCGCGTCGAGCGACCGCCCGCTTGACGACCGCATCGTCCTGCGGCACGTGCTGGCCCAACTCCTGACCCGCTTGACGAAGGCCCGCGCCCGCACCGTCGCCGTCGACTATCTCATGGACGTGCCTTCGTCCGCCGATGCGGACCAGGCCGTGGTGGCCGCCCTGGGCGGCGGCGACCGCGGCGGCGGGATCGACGCCGTCCTGGCCAGCCTGCTGACCCTGCGCGAGCGAAAGCGCCCCATCGACGCCCTCCGCCAGTGGGGCGTCGAAGGCAACGTCGCCGTCCTCAGCGACGCCGACGGCAAGTTCAGGCGATGCTTCACCGGCTACGTCGTCCGCGAGACGCCCGCCGGCCTGGCCCCCGCCCGGGGAGGCGAAGACCTTAACGCCGAGGGCAGCGAGGCCATCCCCCTCTTCGCCGTCCAGGCCTGTCGCGTCTTCTGCGGGCAGGCCGACGATGCCGGCAGCCGTCTGGGCACGCCCTGGACGCGTTACCGGCCGGACCAGACGATCGAGATGCGCGGCTGCCCGCCCGTGCCGCCGTCGGTGTTGATCGACTTCGTCGGGCCCGCCCAGACGTTCGAGACGCTCGGCCGCCAGTTCAGCGCCATCGACGTGATCGACGGCAAGGCGCCCTTGGAGATATTCCGCGACAAGCTGGTGATGGTGGGCCCGGCCCTGCGGTTCCAGGACCGCTTCGCCGTCAGCCTGAACCCGACGCCCGACGACGCCGAGTACCGGCGCCACCTCGCGCGGGTCTACGGCCAGGAGATCGAGTCGCTGCTGGCCCAGGGGGCGGAGATCAAGCGCAGCCAGGCCATGGCGGGCATCGAGATTCACGCCAACCTGGCCAGCCAGATCCTCCAGGGCCGCTACCTGCGCGAGCTGTCGCAGGAGCAGCCCGTGCTCTCGCAGGTCCTGATCGCCCTGCCCCTGCTGGGCCTGGGCTGGGTGTTCTGGCGGCTGCCCACCTCCTCCAGCCGCGCGCACGTGGTGCTCACCGTCGTGGGCCAGAGCGCGCTGCTGCTGATCGTCGCGGGCGGGGCCGTCGCCGCCAGCGTCGCCCTGTTCAGCTCCGCCGGGTGGGTCTTCCTGCCGCTGGAACTGCTGATCGCCTGGACCGCCCAGGCCCTGTGCGGGCTCACGTGGACCGGGTTCCAGCTTCGCCGTCGCAACCGGCGCATCGAGCAGATGTTCGGCTCGGCGATCGGCGAGGAACTGCTGGAGTACGTCCGCCGCCATCCGCAACTGCTTACCCGCCATCGCAAGCTGGTGGCCACGGTGCTGTTCGCCGATATCCGCGGCTTCACCCCGCTGACCGAGGCCCTCGGCGCCGACCAGATCATCCACCTCCTCCGCGAGCACTTCGAGGCCATGTGGGAGCCGCTCTCCCGCACCGGGGCGTGGGTGGACAAGTACGTGGGCGACCTGATCATGGCCGCGTGGAACGTCCTCCAGCCCATGGAGGACCACGCGCTGCGCGGGGTGCGGGCGGCGATCGGGATGAAGCGGGCCCTGGCGGGTCTCAACGCCCGCCGGCGCGAACAGGGCCAGGCCGAGATCGCCGTCGGCATCGGCCTGCACACCGGCGAGCTGGTCAGCGGCAACGTCGGCAGCCAGAAACGCCACAACTACACGATCATCGGACAGACGGTGAACCTGGCCAGCCGCATCGAGGGCCAGGCCAAAGGCGCCGAAATCCTCATCAGCCAGGCCACCTACGACCTGGTCAAGGACCGCGTGCCCGCGCGGGAATGGAAGACCGTCACCCTCCGCGGCAGCAGCACGCCCATGACGCTCTACGAGGTGATCGTGGAGTGACGCCCGCCGCCAGCCAAGTCGCAGTCGCATCCCGCGTGAGGGTCCTTCGGGACATCCCGGAGAAGGGGAACACCATGCTTCTTTCCGCCATTCTGGCGGTCCTGGCGACCATGTGCCCGGACGTGGCTGACGGTCAGGCCGACAACGCCGGAAAGCCCGATCGAGAGGCCATGAGGGCCAGGATGCTCAAGAGAATCGACGCCGACGGTGACGGGAAGATCAGCCAAGAGGAGCGGGCCAAGGCTCGCTCTGAGTTCGCCAGGCGGCACGTCGGCTCGGGCAAACAAGGAAACTACCGGCTGGAAGTTGTCACGTTTCCCAAGGAAGTCCAGGATGCCGACTCGAATATGGACAAACAGGCCCTGCTCTACCACCCGATCAACAAGCCGGAAGGCAAGATCCCCCTGGTCGTCTGCCTTCACGGCGCAGGAGGAACCAGGCAGAACGACGTCTCCGCTTTCGACGGGAACAGAGACGTCCAGTGGCTCATGACCCCCGCCAACAGCCGATCCGCCGCCAGGATCCTGGTCCCGCATTCCCGCAGTCATTGGAACCCTGACGCCCTGAACAAGGCGGTCGACCACCTCCTGAGGACCCATGATGATCTCGACAAAGACCGCATCTACTGCGTCGGCTACAGCATGGGCGGCCTGGGTGCCTGGAACTGGGCGAGGCACTCGCCCGAACGCCTTGCCGCGATCGTCCCGGTGGCTTTCATCGCCAGTCAGGACGACCTCAAGAAGATGGTGGATCTGCCGATCTGGGCCATGGTCGGAACGGCCGACCGCCAGCGGGCCGCGAGCATCCCCGCGATGGAGAAAGCGATGAAGGCACTGGGATCAACGGCGGTCAGAACAACCGTTTTCGAGGGAGCCAACCACGCCGCCACGCCCGCCAGGGCATGGGCTCAGGAAGGTCTGCTGGAATGGATGTTCGCCCAATCCCTCAAGAACCGCAGGAAATGACTCGGCCGGCAAAGACACGCCCCCCTCGACCCCGGCCGCTGCCCCCACGGACCTGTAACATTTCTCGGCCCCGCCGCGTATAGCTGGACGAACCGAACTCGTTACCACAAGGAGCCCGCGAATGCACGGCAGACGCTTTACCTCACTCGTTGCAGCCGCACTCGTCCTGTTCCTGATGCCGATGACGGCGAGATGCCAGACGGCCGCCCCGGCGGCCGCTGAGCGACTGGCCCCGGCCGACGAGTGGGTGCCCCCGCAGGCCTTCGCCGTTCTCAGCGTCCCCAAGCCCAAGGCCCTGCTGGACTGGTCCCTGCGCCCGCAGATGATCCAGGCGGTCACGTCCTCGCCGCTGTACAAGGCAGCCTCCGCCAGCCCCAAGTTCCGCGAGTTGCAGACCGGGATCGACATGATCGAGAAGCGGTTCTCCGCCGACTGGCAGACGCTGGTGCGGCGGTTCACCGAGGGCGGGGCGACCCTGGCGGTGGGACCCGACAAGACCAGCCTGCTGATCCTCGACGCCCGCGACGCCCAGGCCGCCAACGACCTGCACGAACTCGTGCTGCAACTGGCCCGGGGAGGGGCCGCCGACAAGGGCCAGGCCGACCCGGTCACCTCCAGCCAGGAAGGCGACGTCACCGTCTGGATCGTGGGCGGCCAGCAGACCCACGCCGTGATCGGGAAGCGGCTTGTGTTCGCCGACCGGCCCGCCGTGATGCAGGCCGTCCTGAGCACGCGGTCCGGCGACGCCCAGGCGAGCATCGCCGGCTCGGCGGAATACAAGGCGGCGCGCCAGGCCGCCGGAGACGCCCAGGCGGTGCTCTGGGTGAATTCCGGGCTGCTCAAGCTCTACCCGCCTGTCGCGCAGGCCCTCTCGGCGGAGTCCAACCCCCTGATCGCCCTGCTGGCCGCCCCCATCACCGACGCGATGAAGCAGTCCACGTGGCTGGCGCTGGCCCTGCGGGTCAAGGACGACACCATCACCCTGGAGGCCCTGTCCGACGGGACGATCTCCCCCGAAGGGGCCGCCCGCTTCGCCCTGCCCGCCAAGGGCGGCCAGGGCCCCATGCCCAATCTCGCCGTGCCCCGGCGGCTGGCGGCCATGAGCCTCTACCGCGACCTCCGCGGGTTCTACGCCGCCAAGGACAAGCTCTTTCCCGAGCGGACCAGCGGGCTGATCTTCTTCGAGAACATGATGGGGATCTTCTTCACCGGTCGCGACCTCACCGAGGAGGTTCTGGCCGAGACCGGACCGGACATCCGCCTGGTGGCGGCCGAGCAGACCTACGATCCTGAGATCGCCGTTCCCGCGGTGAAGATCCCCGCGTTCGCCCTGGTGCTGCGGATGAAGAACCCCAAGCGGTTCTCGCTGGTCATGGAAGAGGCGTGGCAGAAGGCCCTCGGTCTGATCAACTTCACCCGCGGGCAGCAAGCCCTGCCCGGGTTGATCATCGACCGCGTGGAGCACAAAGGCGTCAAGTACACCGTGGCCTCCTTCGCCCCCGCGCCGGCCAAGGAACGCGCCGCCGCCGAGATGCGGTTCAACTTCCGCCCGGCCCTGGCGGCCGCGGGCGAGTTCATCATTCTCAGCTCCACCGCGCAGCTCGCCGAGGACATCATGGACGCCCTGGCGAAAGAGGCCTCCGCGGCGGCCAAGCCCCTGGCCCAGGCGCACAGCCTGCTGGAGGTCGAGGGGGCGCAACTGGCCTCGATCCTGGCGGCCAACCGCGAAACCCTCGTCCGCCAGAACATGGTCAACAAGGGCAACACCAAGGAGCAGGCCGAGGGCGAGGTGGGCGTGCTGCTGGACCTGCTGAAGGTCCTGGGCGGCGCCAGGCTGGAGATCGGGGCGGTCGAGGGCAAGTTCCTCGCGCGACTTCAGGTGCGAGTGAGCCTGCCGCCCGCCCAGACGGGAGAGAAATGATGGCCGCCGAATCCCTGGACGCGTCGCGGGCGTGGGCGCCGTACGAGCCGTCGCCCGCCTGCCCCTGGACCCTGGCGCGGGCCGCCCATCTTCACCGCCGCGCCGGTTTCGGCGCGACCTGGGGGCAACTGCGGCAGGCCCTGAGCGACGGGCCGCAGAAGACCGTCGACCGCCTGCTGGCGGGCCAGGGCGACGTGGCCGCCTTCAACCGCGGCTTCGACCAGAACGAGCAGGCCGCCGTCTCGGGCGGCTCCCCGGAGCCGCTGCGGGCGTGGTGGCTGCGACGGATGATCCAGACGCCGCACCCGCTGCTGGAGAAGATGACACTGTTCTGGCACGACTTCATCTCCGCTTCCGCCGCGGGCGTGGGCAGCGGGTCTCTGGTCCGCGGGCACATCCAGTTCCTGCGGTCGGCGGCGTTGGGCAAGTTCCCCGCCCTGGTGGCGGGCGTCGCGCGCGACCCCATGGTGCTCCTGTCGCTGGAGGCCAAGGCCAACCGCAAGGCCCTGCCCGACCTGAACCTCGCCCGCCAGTTGCTCCGCCGCTGGACGGTCGGCCCGGACGTCTGCACCGACCGCGACATCCGCCAGGCGGCCCGCGCCATGACCGGCTGGTTCGTCCTGCGCGACGAGTTGCGCCGCTTCGACCGCGAACACGACGACGGCGAGAAGACCGTCCTGGGCAAGAGCGGACGCTTCGACGACCAGGACGTCGCCCGCCTGGCGGCCACTCACCCCGCCGCCGCCCGGAACGTGGTCGGGCGGCTGTACCGCTGGTTCGTCGACGAAGGCGACGCGCCGGACGAGGCGGTGCTGGCCCCGCTGGCCCGCTCGTTCGCCGAGGACTTCGACGTCGCCCGCCTGGTCGAGACCGTGCTGCGAAGCGCCCTGTTCTTCAGCGACCGGTCGCTGCACAGGCGGGTCAAGCGTCCCACGGAATTCGCCGTGGGCCTCGTCCGCGCCCTGGAAGGGACCGTCCCGACCACGCCGCTGGCGAACGACCTGGCCGCCACGGGAGAGAACCTCTGCCACCCCCCCACGCGCGACGGCTGGGAGGGCGGGAGGTTCTGGATCAACCGCGCGACCGTCATCGCCCGCAGCAACCTGGCCGCCGCCATGCTCGCCCCGTCGGGCCGGTACGAGGGCAAGATCGATCCGGCCGCCCTCGTCCGCCGCCACGGGCACGCCCAGGCCGAGCCGGCCGGGCGGTTCCTCCTGGACCTGCTGCTCCAGCCGGCCGACGACGCGGGCAAACGCCTCCTGCGAGAGATGCCTGCCCGGGGCGACCTCCCGGACCGCCTGCGGACGTTCGCGCACGTGATCGCGAGCCAGCCGGAGTTCCAGTTGGCCTAGCCATTGGGAGAGCGCACATGAACCGATCCCGCCGCGAGTTTCTCAAGACCGCCATCGGAACGCCCGCCCTGCTGTCGCTGGGAGCGCCGGTTTCGGCGGTGCTGGCCCGTGCGGCGTCCGCCGCCGACGCCCGCAAAGACACCGTGCTTGTCGCGATTCAGCTCTCGGGCGGCAACGACGGGTTGAATACCGTCGTGCCCTACGCCGACGACGCGTACGCCCGGGCGCGGACCACGCTGCGGCTTACGGGCAAGGACGTGCTGAAGATCGACGACCACGTGGGCCTTCACCCGCGGATGAAGGGCTTCGCCCGCCTGCTGAAGGAGGGGCGCCTGGCGATCGTGCAGGGCACGGGATATCCCAAGTCGGACCGCCAGCACGAGAAGGCCATGCGGGACTGGCACACGGCCATGCCCGAGCAGAGCGAGTGCCCCACCGGCTGGCTCGGGCGGGCGAGCGACACCCTCTGCGGGGGCGAGGCGACGCTGGCGGCCGGCGCGTTCGTCGGGCCGATCGCCATGCCGCTGGCCCTGAACGCCCGGAAGGCCTGCGTGCCGTCGGTCCGATCGGCGGCGGAGTTGACCTACCGCGCCGAGGCGCCGCAGGCGGGCCCGCCGGAGGCGGCAACGGGCGAGAACCCGCTGGCCGACCACGTCCGCGCCGCCTCGCAGGCCGCCCGCCTGAGCGATCGGCAGATCAAGGCCGTGCTGGCCGGCGGACGCGGGCACTACCCGAACCTGGGCCTGGCCCAGGAACTGCGGACGGTGGCGGAGCTGGTCCGCGCCGACGTGGGCATTCGCGTCTTCCTCACGGAGTTGGGCGGCGGGGGCATCGGCGGGTTCGACAACCACGCGATCCAGCGCGACAACCACGCCTCGGTTCTGGAGCAGCTTTCGGAATCTGTCGCCGCCTTCGCCGACGACCTGGCCCGCCACAACTGCCTCGACCGCGTGGTGCTGGTGACCTTTTCGGAGTTCGGGCGGACGCTGAGCGAGAACGGCCGACACGGCACGGGCCACGGGGCCGCCGCCCCCATGTTCGTCATGGGCGGGCGCGTGCGGGCAGGGCTGATCGGCAAGCACCCGAGCCTGACGGACCTCGACCAGGACGCCCCCAAACACCACACCGACTTCCGCCAGGTCTACGCCGACCTCCTGGACAACTGGCTGGGCGTCGATTCGAAGGCCGTGCTGGGCGGCGCGTTCAAGCACCCGGGGCTGCTGCGGGCCTGACGGGCCGGCGGATCAGTCCGCTTCTTTTCGGCCGCTGTGACGGCTGGGCGCGAACGACTTGTGCTTGCCCGGGTCGAGTTCCACGCCTGCCTTGGCCAGCTCGGCCCGCAAGGCCTTCACGTCGACCTCCCGGAGATCGCGGCGCCTGGCCTCGACGGCGATGGCGGCGGCCGTGCCGGCAGCCTGACCCATGCCGCAGCACGTGGGCGTCATGCGATAGCTGCTGTGGGCGACCTGGTCGCCGCTGATGCACTTGCCCGCGGTCAGCACGTTGGCCAGGCCCTTGACCAGCAGGCAACGGTAGGGGATGGCGTACGGGTCGACCTGCTGACGCCACCCGCCCGAGCCGGGCCTGGTGAGGCTGTGGAAGTCGATCTGTGAGGTCGCCACCGCCACGCCGTCGCTGAACGTTCGAGCCGCTCCCTTGAGGATGTCGTCCTCGCTCAGCACGTAGTCGCCCACGATCCGCCGCCCCTCGCGGATGCCGATCCGGGCCCCCGACGAGCACAGGGCGTGGTTGGGGTACTTGGTCCGCTGGGCGTAGTGGACGATCCGCGCGAGTTGGCGGCGGGCCTCCAACTCCGCATCCGACAGGCTCAGCGGATCGGTTGGATCGTGCAGCATCACCTTGGTCGCGTTGAAGTACACCCGCCCGTCGCCCAGCACGTAGCCCATGCCCAGCCCGGGCAGGTCGCGGTTGCTCTTGATCTCCTCCAGTCCCGCCGGCAGGTGCGGCTGGACCGGCTTGCCCGTGTCGTACAGCACGAACGTGAGCGTCATGTGGAGCGTCCGCCCGTGCGCAGGGTCGCCCTTCATGAACTCCGCGCCGGCGGCGGCCGCCACGTCGCCCTCGCCCGTGGCGTCGATGAAGAACTTCGCTTCCGCCTCGATCGGCTGGCTGCACGAGACGATCCGCAGGGCCTTGACCCGGCCCGGGTCGGCTGACACGCCCACCGCACTGGCGTGCAGCAGAACGGTCACTCCCGCCTCCTGGGCCAGCAACTGCCAGGCAATCTTGAGGTACTCGGCGTTGAAGAACCGGCCCTTCAGCACCGCGCCGTGCTTGTTAAGGTCGTTGCGGACACGGTCGAAGACGTCGCCCATTCCTTCGAGGTTGGCGAACCACTCGCACACCCCGCCGGAGGTGGACGTGCCTCCCAGACAGTTGGCCTCTTCCACGAGCAGGACCTTGTGCCCGCGTCGAGCGGCCGCCACGGCCGCCGCCGTACCCGCCGTGCCCCCGCCGGCGACGACCACGTCATATTCCAGCCGGCGCACCGGCGCCGCAGCCGCCCCGGGCGCCGGCGAGGGCGACCCGCCCCACGCCGCCAACGCCCCCGCCGCCGCCAACAGGTCTCGTCGAGCGATGTCCGTCATGAGTGCCTCCCGGTCCGCCACATAGTGGTCCGCGATCTGCCCACAAAGGGCAGGTTCGGGTCTACAGCGCTTTCACGGGGATCTTCTTGCCCTTCTGCGACGACTCGATGGCCGCGAAGACCATGGCCAGCGAACGGATGTTGTCGTGGCTGTGGGTCTGGGGCAGCGTGCCCTTGCGCAGGCAGGCGAGCATCTCGCGGATGGCCCCGCGCATGCCCGGGTGCCGCAACGGGCTCTTGTTCAGGATCAGTTCCTTCTTGGGGCGATGGAAGCCCTCGTCGCCCGCCAGCACCTCGCCCACGGGGCTTCGGTCGTGGTCGTAGAGCAGCGTGCCCTTCTCGCCCACGATCCGCCAGTCGCCGTTCCAGCTCGTGTGGCAGCCTTCGGCGCACCAGCTCCCGCGATAGTTGAAGACCACGCCGTTGGTCATCTCGAAGATGCAACTCGCCGCGGCGGCGCCCTTGTACCACGATCCGCGGGGGTTGAACTCGCGACAGTAGACGCTGGCCGCGTCGCACCCGCTGAAGAAGCGGGCCAGATCGAAATGGTGGACGGCCATGTCCAGGATCAGCGGGCTGGGCATCTTGTCCCGGAAGCCGCCGAAGTGGGCGCCGATGTAGAAATCGCAGTTGAGCGTGGTGACCGCGCCGAGCCGCCCGGAAGCAATGGTGCGGCGGATGGCGTCGTGGCGGAGGTCCCACCGCCGGGTCTGGCTGACCATGTAGGTCCGCCTGGCCTTCTCGGCGGCCTGGACCATCTTGCGGGCCTCGGCCAGACTGGTGGCCATCGGCTTCTCGCCCAGGACGTGGCAGCCGGCCTTGAGGGAAGCGACGGTGACCTCCGCGTGCGCCTCGGGGCTGGTCAGGTCCACCACGAAGTCCGGGCGGTGGCGGCGCAGCGTCGCCTCCAGTTCCGCCGACGCCTCGGCCCGCGGGACGAACTCGGCCACCCGCCGGCGGGCCCGCTCCAGGTCGCGGTCCACGACGGCCAGCACCTGCACGCCTTCCTCGATGAGGGGCTTGAGCCAGGCGTGCGCGATCGCCCCCGCCCCCACCACCACTGCGCGTTCCTTCGCCATAGGTTCTCGTCCTTCCTTGGCGTTTGTTGTATCGCGCGGAGGGGGCGTTGTCACGGGGGAAACGCGGAGGAAGCGCAGGAAGGCGCCCAGTTGGACGCGGCCGAATGGCTAGCCCTTCGACCGGGCCCCGGTGGACTCGAAGGGCTTGCCGTTCGGCGGAATAGCGTCTACTCAGTATCCTGATTAAACTCACTCAATGTATTGAGTAAATGCTAGAGCCATTGTCAGAAAAAGACTTGCGAGCTCAGATCGCCTCAGGCGGACGTGGGTTCGCCGTCGTCGGAGGAGGCGCCGGACTGGTCGGCCTGGATGGAGGCCTTCATGGCGTGCCAGTCATCGAGGGTAATGAGGCACTCGCGTGCCTGGGAGCCCTTGTAGTCGCCCAGGAGCCCCGCCTCGGCCATCTGGTCGATGATGCGGCTGGCGCGGCTGTAGCCGACCTGGAGGCGGCGCTGGAGGAGCGAGACGCTGCCGCGGTTGGTGGCCAGGACGATCTCGACGGCCTGGTCGAACAGTTCGTCCTTCTCCCCGCCGCTGTCGATGCCGGCGCCGCTCTGGAGTCTCATCAGTTCGGCGTTGTAGAGGGGCTCTCCGCCGGCCCGCAGCGACGAGACGATGGAGCGGATTTCGGCGTCCTCGATGTAGGTGCCCTGGGCGCGGATCAGGCTGCTGGTGCCGGGCTTGAGGAAGAGCATGTCGCCCTGCCCCAGCAAGACGTCGGCGCCGTTCTGGTCGAGCACGATGCGGCTTTCCTGGCGGCTGGCCACGCGGAAGCTGATGCGGCAAGGCATGTTGGACTTGATCAGGCCGGTCACGACGTTGACGCTGGGGCGCTGGGTGGCCAGCACCAGGTGGATGCCCACCGCGCGGGCCTTCTGGGCGATGCGGATGATGTGGCTTTCGACCTCCTTGGAGGAGGTCATCATCAGGTCGGCCAGTTCGTCGATGATGATCACGTAGTACGGCATCGAGGTGGGCACGCGGGCCTTCTCCTCGTCGCTGTCCACGTTGAATCGCTGGTAGATCTCGTCGGGGCTGAGGCGGTTGAAGCCGACGATGTTCTTGACGCCGGCCTCCTTGAGCAGTTCGTATCGCTCGTCCATCTTGGTGGCGGCCCACTCGAGGATCTCCTCGGCCTTTCGCATGTCGTTGACGACGGGGCAGAGCAGATGCGGGATGTTCTCGAAGGCGGCCATCTCGACCATCTTGGGGTCGCAGAGGATCAGGCGGACCTGCTGCGGGGTGCGCGTGAGCACCAGGGAGATAATGATGGAGTTGATGCAGACGCTCTTTCCCGAGCCGGTGGTGCCCGCAATGAGCATGTGGGGCATGGAGCCCAGGTCGGCGACGATGGGGCCGCCGCCGGCGTCCTTGCCCAGGTAGAGCGGGAGCTGGAACTTGCGCTCGGTCTCGGGCGTGAGCAGCATCAGCTCCTTGATGCGGACCATCTCCTTATCCATGTTGGGCACTTCGACGCCGATGGTGTCCTTGCCGGGGATGGGCGAGACGATCCGCACGCCGGGCACGGCCAGGGCGCGGGCGATGTCGTTGGCGAGGTTGGCCACCTGCGAGACCTTGACGCCCGGCGCCAGCGACAGCTCGAACATGGTGATGACCGGCCCGGTCATCTGCCCGACGACCTGGGCGGCGACGTTGAAATCGTTGAGGGTCTGCTGGAGGACGATGCCGTTCTGCTGGGCCTGGGCGGACTGCGATTCCAGGTACCCTCCGGTGGGCTCGGCCAGCAGTTCGCGGGGGGGCAGGGCGAAGGGGCTGTGCTCGTCGCCGGAGGTATTGCCGCCGCCGGCGATGACAGGCACGGGCGGCTTTTCGCCCAGCTTGGGCGCCGGACGGGGCGGAGCCGGAGGCGGAGCGGCCATGGCGGCCTGGGCCAGCGGGGCCAGGGCCTCATTGTTGGCGGCCTGGGCGGCCTTGGCGGCCTCCAGTTGGGCGGTGCGGGCGGCGGCCTCGGCCTCGGCGACCTGCACGGCTGCCGGCTTGGGACGCGGGGCCAGCGCGGGCGGCGCCTGGGCCTCGGCATCCTCTTCGCCGGCCTCTCCAGGCCGGTCGGCGAGTTGGGCGCCGCCCGACAGCGGCGGCGGGACGGCGGCCTTGGCCGAGACGGGCAGCGGCCCGGCCAGGCCCGTGCCCCGACCGGTCGGCGGGATCATGGCCGAATGCGGGATCTCGTACTCGACGATGGGCTCGCCCTCGCCCTGATCCAGCTCGTCGTCGGCGTCGTCCTCAGCCGAGGGCGGCGACGCGGCAGGGGCGTCCTCCAGGTCGGCGACGGCGGTCGAACCGCCCCCGCCCATGGCCACCTGGGCCGCCTGTCCGGCCGGCAGGGCCGACCGCAACGCCTGAACCACGTTGCCCAGTTGCGACCGCTGCTGCCAGACCTTCTTGCCGAAGCGCGGCAGTTGAAGCACCAGATTGTCGGCCGCCAGCATCAGCCCGATCAACAGCGTGATCACGACGATCAGCCAGGCGCCCGGCAGGGCGAAACGAGTGGTCAGCAGGCGACCGGTCGATATGCCGAGCACGCCGGCCGTCCCGCTGTGCAGGTCGTCGCACAGGACGGGATTGAAGAGGTAGACGGCCGAGCTGGTCGCGGTAATGAGCAGGGCGATTCCGATCAGCCGCCAGGGCAGGTCGCTGATCCGCCCGCCCATCATGAGCAGGAAGGCGGCGACGGTGGTGAACATGAGCCCCATGTAGACGCCCGCGCCGAGCCAGTAGCGGAGATGAAAGGCGATGTAGGCGCCGACGTGGCCGGCGGCGTTGGACACCTCGCGCTGGGCCGCGGCGACGTCGGAAGACGGCGGATCGGTCCGGGAGAAGGTCAGGAGGCTCAGCCAGGCCAGGACGACCACGCCCAGCAGGACCAACACGAAGAAATACCGCAGGAAGCGCCAACTGCCCTGGGGGGGCTGCTCCCGCACGACCGAATTCACTTGGGCCTTTTTCGCCATCCGTAACGCTCACACCAATCCGTGAAGCTGTATCCTACCGTTCCGGGCCGATCCGTTCAAGCTGCGCAACCCCGAGCGCCCGGTCGCAAAGCCCACACAGAGCCTTCCGCCAGGGCGGACAGGCCCGTGGGCTTTCCGCAGGCATCGCTCGTTCAGTCTCACACGCCCGTGTGCCCGAAGCCGCCTTCGCCGCGGACGGTCTCGTCCAGCCGCTCGACCACTTCGACGCCCACGCGGGTGACCGGGCAGATCACCATCTGGGCGATTCTCATGCCGCGCTGCACCGTGAACGTCTGACGAGAGACGTTGGCCAGGATCACGCACACCTCGCCGCGGTAGTCCGCGTCGATGGTGCCCGGCGAGTTGGGCAGGATGATCCCGTGCTTGATCGCCAAGCCGCTGCGGGGCCGCATCTGGGCTTCCAGGCCAACCGGCAGTGCCATGTAAAAACCGCACGGGACCAGCTTTACGTCGCCAGGAGCGATCGTCACATCCGCCTCGCACGCCGCGCATACATCCATGCCCGAGGCGTGCTCGGACATGTATTGCGGCAGCGGGACGTCCTCGCAGCCGGCCTTTCGTCTGATCTGTATTCTTATCGGCTGGACGTTCATTTTGTCTCCAGGGGAAAAAGGCCCGGCGCGGGGACTGGCGCCGTTTTCGTCAGGTCCCGCGCGTCTGGCATGAAGCCGCCCGGGGCCATCCTGCCCGGACAGCAATCTCGCGCGCCGGCGGACGAAGACACAGCCAGTCCCCTGCGCACGAAAGCACAGGTCCACGAGGCCTCTCGCCTCGCGCCTGTGCCTCCGGCCGGAACCTGGCGTTCTCGAAAATCAGGCCTCTTCCGTCGCCTCGCCCTCGTCGCCCGCATCGTCGGCCAACCCGGACGTGCCGGCATGCCTGGCCAGGACGGCCTGACGGATCTCCTCGGCGACGTCGGGATTGTCGACCAGGAACTGCTTGGCGTTCTCGCGCCCCTGGCCCAGGCGAATGTCCTTGTAGCTGAACCAGGCCCCCTGCTTCTCGACGATGTCCTGGGCGACGGCCAGGTCGATCAGGTCGCCCTCGGCGCTGATGCCGCGGTCGAACATGATGTCGAACTCAGCGGTCCGGAACGGCGGGGCGACCTTGTTCTTGACCACGCGGGCCCGGACGCGGTTGCCGACGGCGGAGTCGCCTTCCTTGATGGTGCTGATGCGGCGGATGTCGACGCGGACGCTGGAGTAGAACTTCAGGGCGTTGCCCCCGGGCGTGGTCTCCGGGTTGCCGAACATCACGCCGATCTTCATGCGGATCTGGTTGATGAAGATGACGCAGGTGCGGCTCTTGGAGATGGCGCCGGTGAGCTTTCGCATGGCCTGGCTCATGAGGCGGGCCTGGAGGCCGACGTGGCTGTCGCCCATCTCGCCCTCGATCTCGGCCCGGGGGATCAGGGCGGCGACCGAGTCGATGACGATGACGTCGACGGCGTTGGAGCGGACCAGCAGCTCGCAGGTCTCCAGGGCCTGCTCGCCCGTATCGGGCTGGGAGACCAGGAACTGCTCCAGGTTGACGCCGATCTTGCGGGCCCAGGTGGGGTCGAAGGCGTGCTCGGCGTCGATCAGGGCGGCCACCCCGCCGCCCTTCTGGGCGCTGGCGATCACGTGCAGGGCGAGCGTGGTCTTGCCCGAGCCCTCGGGCCCGAACAACTCGCAGATCCGCCCGCACGGCATGCCGTAGCCTCCCAACGCCAGGTCCAGGCTCAGGGCCCCGGTCGAGATGCCCGAGACGGGCACCACGTGGTCGGCTGTCAGCTTCATGATGCTGCCCGTGCCGAAGTTCTTCTCGATCTGCTTCATCGCCGCATCGAGGGCCTGTTCCCGCCGCTTGTCGGCGGCCTGGGCGGCGGGGTCCGATGTCTTCGCGGGCGACTTGTCTGCACCCTTGGACGCTTTGGCCATTGCGATCTCCTTGATTTGCCGGACCGAGTGTACGGTACTTGTTCGGGTGATGCAAACAAAAAAGCGAGAAATATTTCTCCCGGCCGATTCGGGATGGAACATACTGGCCGCCGTGGGCAATTACAAGGGGAATCGGCACGACGCCCGCAGCGACCGCTCGCGGTGCCTCTCCGCCGAAGGCAGGCGCCCGCGAGGGCCTTCTTCGTTTGTAGTGTGCCCGCAAGGGCATTCTTCGAGGCGACGCGCGGGCGGGCGGATGGTAGAATCGTTCCCCGGCGACGAACCGAAAGGAGTTCCCAATGTCTGGCACTCGTGTCGCGGCGCTGGCGACAATGGCGTCCGTCTGGTTGGCAGTAGCCGCCGCGAGCCTGGCGGAGAACTGGCCGCAGTTTCGCGGGCCCACCGGGCAGGGACACAGCCGCGAGAGCGATCTGCCCGTCCGCTGGGGCGGACCGGAGCGGCTGAACGTGCTGTGGGAGGCGCCGCTGGTCGGGCAGGGGCACGCCAGCCCCATCGTCTGGGGCGAGCGGGTGTTCGTCTGCACGGTCCACTGGCCGGCGGAAGTGCAGAAGCGCGAGACGGTCATGCCCGAGCACCACGTCCTGTGCTACGACGCGCGGGACGGCAAGCTGGTGTGGGACGCGAAGGTGCCGGCGGGGCCGTGGCTGCGGTCGGACTTTCGCAGCGGACCCGGCGGCGGGTACGCGGCGCCCACGCCTGCGACCGACGGCAAGCGCGTGTACGTGGCCTTCGGCTCGGCGGTGCTGGCGGCGCTGGACTTCGAGGGCAAGCTCGTCTGGCGGCGGGAGCTGACGCCGGCCAGTTTCGACGTCACCGTCGGCAGCAGCCCCGTGCTGTGCGGCTCGAACGTGATCCTGCTGTGCGCGATGGCCCAGCGGAAGGACTCGCACCTGGCGGCGTTCGAGGCCGCCGGGGGCGAGGTGGCCTGGCGAACGCCCATGCCCGAGACGGCCTTCGGCCACTCGACGCCGCTGCTGATCCGCGTGAACGGCAAGGACCAGCTCATCGCGGTGGCCTCGGGGGCGGCGGCCAGCTCGCACGCGTGCCAGAGTTTCGACCCGGCCGACGGCAAGCGGCTGTGGTGGTGCCGCGGCGCCGGCGACGTGGCCAGCGCGGTCTTCGGCGGCGGCCTGGTCTATTTCGACAGCGGGCGCGGGGGCAAGGGCGTGGCCGTGGACGCCGGCGGCTCGGGCGAGGTCACCGCCACGCACGTCCGCTGGAACGGGCCGAGCCTGCCGCAGTCGCTGGCCTCGCCTCTGATCGTCGGCCCGCACGTCTACCGCCTCCGCGGCAACGCCTCGCTGGAGTGCTGGAAGCTCGCCGACGGCAGCGTGGTGTGGTCCCAGAAGCTCGAGGGCCTCTCCTCCACCTGGGCCAGCCCCGTCGCCGACGCCAAGGGTCGCATCTACGTCGCGACGGCCGGCAAGAGCTACGTCCTCCAGGCCGGCGCGGAACCCCGCGTGCTGGCCGTCAACGACCTGGGCGACGGCAACCACCCTTCGCCCGCGGTTTCCAACGGGCGGATCTTCCTGGTCGGCGCCAAGAGCGTCTGGTGCGTGGGGAACCCGAAACCATAGTCCGCCGGATTACGGTATCTGCCCTGAATTTACTGAGTCTTGGAGCAGGGCGTTGCGGATGTCGGCAGGTGGCCTGCTCTCCTGGTTGCATGCGACGTCACACGCAAACGGGCGGGCCGCAGGGACCCGCCCGATCAGATTGTGGAGGAGGCCTGTCGGCCCGTCACCTCGCCTTGTTGCGACGGACGTACCCGCCCAGGCCGCAGGCGGCCAGACCCAGCAGCGTGAGCGTGGCGGGCTCGGGAACGGAGAAGGTCAACTCCGGGCCCGGGAACTCTGAGTTTTCCGACGAGGTCAGGCTCGTTTGACGAACGCCGGCATCCGACCGCGGCTCCAACAGGATCGTCACCGTTCCGTCCGCCTGGATGTAATCTCCCAGGCGCGGGATGGTCACGGTGTCGATGGCGCCCAGGGTCTCGCTGTACGGCACCCAGAACCCGTACCCCGTTTCGAGAGGATCGGCCCCGGAGGCGAGGAAGCTCGAGTTGCCCGTGTTGTTGGCAGGGGCGTTGTTCCAGGTGATCGTGCTCTCGTCCCAGTCGAATCCCGCGGCACCGGGCTTGAGCGCCCAGGCCAGAATGTTCTGCCCCGTGCCTGACCCAGATCCGGTGCCGCCATACCGGAACGTCAGCACGGCCGACTGGTCAGCATCGTACTCCAGGCCCGACAGATCGAACTTCACGTAGCCCTTCCGGCGGTAACTCACGTTGGTGTCGTGTTTGATGAAGATCGTGCCGGCATTGGGGCTCTGCACGTCGTTGGCGTATGATCCGGCCCGGATGTTGTTGTCCTGGACGGATTCGACCGTGGCGATCGGCCCGCCGGAAGCGAGTCCTGCCACGAGCAATACGCTCAATGCGACCAGCGTCAGTGTCCTCATTGTTCTCTCCGTTGAGCCGGGATTTCGGAAATGGCCAATCCAACTCCGCCGCCTCATACCGTTTCCATTGTACCACGCCCACGGAATTGCGCCCACCCCCTTGAGCGCGCGTTCGGCAAAATCGTGACCGGGTTCCGCCCTGGAACGGGACGACACGGCTCGGGGCCGCGTTCAGGGCGGTTTCGTGTGCTTTCTATCGAGCCGGGCGGATATAATGATCGTATGGAGCTATGAGATGCGCGTGTGCCGGAGACTATTGACGATCTGCGTGGCCTGCGTTCTGGTCGCGCCGTCCCTGCCGGGGTTGTCCGCCGGGGGGGCGGGCGGCGAGCGCGATTCCAGCCGCGACGGGTCGCAGTTGCAGGCCGGCGCCGCAGACCCGGCGGCGTTGCCGTATGCCCCGCCTCGCGATCCGCAGGGCGACCTTCGCGGTCCTCGCGCGACATCGGCTCTGCCGGGTCTCCTCGGCCTCCACGATAGCGTCACTCCGGGGCTCCGCGGTCGCGTCGCCCCGGCTGATGACTGTGCCTATCCCCCGACCGCCCCATCGCTTCTGTCTCTTCACTGCCTCCTGGTCGTGTAATCGCTGCGGGCAAGCCGTTTCCGCAAGTCCGTTGCCGGCATGCGCGGTTCCCGCGTGCGGCGCCGGCAGCATCTGACCCCGACCTGATCGGCTGTATCTGCCCATAACGCGCCAGCGGCGCACGGGCAGGCGCGACAAGGAGCGCACAATGAAACACGCAGTGTCTTCGACCAGCGATATCGCATCGACTCTCCAGCAGGCAAAGCACATGCTCGACGCCGGGCAGAGCGAACACGCCCTGGAGGCACTTTCCGGCTGCGGGCAGCATTCTCGAGCCGTCGAGAACGCCAAGGGGGTATGTCTCCTGCGGCTGGGCCGGCTCGAAGCGGCCTTGAAAGTGTTCCGCGAACTCGTCTTCCCGGGCGGAGCGTTCACCATCCCGGAGGAGACGCCCACCGTTTTCCGCGTCAACTACGTCACCACGCTGCTGCTCATGGACAACCTGACCGTCGGCCTGCAGCTCCTGCGGGAAATTCCCGACAGGCGGCACCCGTTGGTCGAGCAACTCGAGGCCTCGGTGCGCCGGTGGAGGCAGTCGCTCCCCTGGTGGCGCCGGGCGCTGACTTGGATCGGACTCTATCCGGCCAGATCGTTCCGGCTGGACATCGTGCCGGGCGGACTGTGGCTCCCCGAGGGCATGGAGGGCCCCCGGCCCCTGGAGCGTGCGGTATGACGGACAGACATCAAACCCGTTGGCAGGGCGTTCGGCGCAGCATTCGCAACCGTCTGGTTTCGGGCATGCTGGTCCTGGTGCCGGTGGGCGTCACGCTGCTGGTGATGCGGTGGGTCCTCCAGTGGATGGCGGGATTCCTTCAACCGTTCGTGGAAGGGCTCGCGGCCCGGCTCGGGGCAGCCCCCGGCGTCGGGCACATCCCCCCGCAGTTGTTCAAGGTTCCGCTGATGATCGTCTCGATTGTCGGCTTCCTGGCGGCCGTCTACCTCACGGGCGCCCTGGCCCAGGCGGTGATCGGGCGGCGGCTGATCCGCTCCGGGGAGACCCTCCTGTTGCGCGTGCCGCTGGCCAGGACGATCTACTCGGCCGCCAAACAGGTGATGGAGGCGATCGCGACGCCGGCGCGTTCGGCGTTGCGCACGGTGGTGGTGGTGGAGTTCCCTCGGCGGGGCATGTGGTCCATCGGGTTCCTTACCGGACGGCTGGTTGACGCGGGGGATCGCGGGATGCTGAAGGTCTTCATCCCCACGACGCCGAACCCGACGACGGGCTTCTTTGTGATGGTCCCGCATGAGGACGTGGACATCACCGATCTGACCGTGGAAGAGGCGTTCAAGATGATCATCTCCGGGGGCATCGTTTCGCCGACGGGTCTGGAGGGAAGGCTGTCCGCCCTGCGGCAGCCGTGCGGGGCGGCGGTGGCGGATGACGATGATCACCTGGACGCCTGGGACTAGACCGGCAAGGTGATGATGCACTATTCTCCGTCCGTGGAACGGCGAGGCACTGCGATGGCGGGGAAGGGAACCCTGCCCAAGGTCGCGCGCGGGCCGTTTCGGCCCGGACCGCCGCGCCGGGCGTGATGTCGTCGCCCGGGCGCCCGCGGGGCGGGCGGATGATCGGACACAGCACGTACGAGGCACGATCCCATGATGGTCTACCTGCTCGTATTCGCGGGCCTGGGGCTGCTTGTCGCGGGAGCCGAGTTGCTGGTTCGAGGCGCCTCCGCCCTGGCACGGGCCGTCGGGATGCCCTCCCTGATCATCGGCCTGACGGTGGTGGCTTTCGGAACCAGCGCGCCGGAGTTCGCGGTCAGCCTGGAAGCGGGGCTGGGCGGTCAAGCCGACATCGCACTGGGCAACGTGGTGGGCAGCAACACGTTCAACGTGCTGCTCATCCTGGGGGTGTCCGCCCTGGTCGCTCCGCTGGCCGTATCGGCGCAACTGGTTCGGCTGGACGTTCCGGTCATGATCGCGGCCTCGTTGTTGACGTGGGTGGCGGCGGCCGACGGGGTCGTGGCCCGCTGGGAGGGCCTCGCGCTCTTCGCCGGCATCATCGCGTATACCGCCCTGTTGATCCGACTGGGGAAGAAGGGCCAACCCGCCCCGGTCCCGCTGGAGCCTCGACAGGAGCCCGGGCGAGGGCCGGCCGGCCTGGTCAAGCCGACTCTCCTGGTCCTTGCCGGCCTGGTTCTCCTGGTGGTCGGCGCGCGATGGCTCGTTCAGGGCGCGGTCGACCTCGCGCGACTCCTGGGCGTCAGCGAACTGCTGATCAGCCTGACCATCGTGGCGGCGGGCACGTCGCTTCCGGAACTGGCGACGTCCGTCGTCGCCAGCATCCGCGGAGAACGGGATATCGCCGTCGGCAACATCGTCGGCAGCAACATCTTCAACATCCTGGCGGTGCTGGGCGCCTCGGCGGCCGCCTCGCCCGCGGGGGTGGCCGTCTCGCCGACAGCCCTTCATTTCCACGTCCCGGTCATGGTGGGCGCGGCGGTCGCGTGCCTGCCGATCTTCTTCACGGGCGCGAGGATCTCCCGCTGGGAGGGCGCTTTGTTCGTCGGGTACTACGCGGCCTATGTCGCGTACCTGGTCCTGATCGCTTCCCGTGGCGCATCGCTCCCCGCGTTCAACGCCGCCATGATCTTCTTCGCGCTGCCCGCGACGATGCTGGGCATCGCGACCTCCGTGGTCTGGGCGATGCGCGACAGGAACGCCCGCGACAGGCACCCGCCCCGCCCATCGGGATCCTGAGATCCGCGGAACTATCACGGCGTGCGATTCGCCCGGCCGGACATGGCGGGGCGAGGGCGATCCCTTGCGATCGCCGCGCGGGCGGTTCCTGATGGGCAGGAGGGCAGGAAACGGGCGCCTTGTCCGGCATCTTTCGCTACCGCAAGTCAAGAGCACGCGTGCTACTTGCCCGTTGGCTGTGATGCCGGGGCCGAGGCGGGCGCCGGCGGGGCCTCCACGATTCCTACATCGACGAACTGCCCGCCTTCGCGATTCCGACAATGCACAGCCAGCACGTTTCGACCGGCCTTCAGGGCAGAGGCTGCTTCCGAAGAAACAGGGAAAGCGCAGTACCCCGTCGCATATCCTCTGGCTGTGTATGCCAGCTTCCCGTTGATGTAGACCTCCGTGTCTTCGTCGTGACAGATCAACGCTCCGACTCTCCCGGACGGCAGCCGCGAAAGCGTGAACTCCCGGATCAGCCAGATATCGGAAGTCTGCCAGTCCGTTTGAATCTTCGCCCCGGGGTACACAATGTAGGCGGCGGTCGCCCCGAATCCGCCCGGCCCCTCACTCCAGCCGGAACTGTCGAAGTCCGGCTGGGTCCAGTTCTCCGGCGGTTTCTGCATCGTGTAGCGCCATGTCTGGGGAACGTCCTGGGAGGTCGGAATGAGGATCGTCACGTTGAGCATCGAGAAACCGAAGCCTCCCCGGTCGTGTTCCCTCCAGAAATCGTCCGCCGTAAACGGATCAGACACTGACGCGTTATGTTGGACTCCCACGGTGCGCAATGTTCTGATTGAGCGCAGGGTATCCATACCCTTCGTGATCTTCCAAGGCGCCAAATGGATTTCTTCCAGGGGCATCCCCTCCAGAGGAGAAAGGTCGCTCACCAGGGTTTCTCGCAGATATAAGTGCTTCAAGGGCATCCCGCGCAGCGGCTCCAGGTCCGGCACCCCAGAGCTGGAGATATTAAGGAACTCTAGTGGCATTCCTTTGAGTGCCCCAAGCCCAGACGTCAGCGGATTCTGCGCGCAGTTCAGCGACGCAAGATGGCAGCCCCTGAAGATTTCCAAGTCTTTCATCGCCATACTAGAACAATCCACCTTCTCCAGCGGGAGCGTCTTCAAAACGCCGAAATCCTTGATCCTTCGGCAACTGCCGAATCTGAACTCCCTTAGCGGCATGCCTTCCAATGGAGACAAGTCGCTCACGCAGGACTCGCCAATGTCCAATACGAACAGTCTCATTCCCTTGACCACCGTAAGATCGCTGACCTGAGTGTGTTCAAGACGGAGTTCCTCAAGTTCCATGCCCTTCAAGGAGGTGATGTCACGAAGCTCCTCTTCTGCCTTCACGCCAAATTGGATACAATGAAAAGCTCTCAAAGGCATTCCTCTTAGCGGGGTTAAGTCTCTTACCGGAATCATGCGCAGGAAGAGCTTCTGCAATTGCAGTCCCTTGAGCGGATACAGGAATCGAACGTGTGGGTGCCGCTCGATTCCGACTTCGGTCCAGACGCCATTCTCGACCTTCACATTCTTCAGCCGGACCTCCCTGCCATTGATCTCGCTGAGCTTGGCCTCGACCCGCTTGACCTGTTCCTCCGGCGGGAGGTTCTTGATTCTCTCCTCGAAGCCTTCGCACGCCAGCTTAGCTGCGGCGTGGTCGTACATCTCCTGCGTCTCGGCCAGGACCTTGTTGCGGTTGACGACGGCGGTGTCGTTTTGCTTGCGCAACAGGTCCAGGCCGCGCTTGAGGATGGGCACGCACTCCTTGAGGCGCTCGGCCTTGTAGAGGGTCTGCCCGGCGCGGGTCAGCGCGCGCCAGTCGTCAATGCTCTCGAGGTTGGGAACCAGGGCGGCAGCCTCCTCCAGATTGCCGGTCATCGAGGTGGCCTCGGCCAAGCCGGCGGCGCTCTCGGCGTGGTTCGGGTCGATCTTCAGGGCGGCGCGGAATCCCTCGGCCGCGGTCTTGTAGTCGTGCTTGACGCTGGCGAACATCGCGCGGGCGTATATTCCCCACGGACTGTTCAAGGCCACCTCGTCGGCATCACGGGCGCGGCGCCCGGCCTCGTCCATTCGCCCTCCCTCGGCCGCCCGGATCGCCTGCATGGCGAAACGCCGTGCAGCGGCCAGCGCGGTCTCGCGTTCCTTCTGACGGGCGGCAACGGCGGCCTCCCGCTGCTCCTGGGCGACCTGTCGCTCCGAAATGGCGACGTTTCTCTCGCGGGTGATGCGAATGTACGAAAAGACGCCAACGGCCAGGAGGATGACGGCTGCGGCGGCGATCGAGACGCTGACGGCCTTGTTCCGCTTGACGAGTTTCACGAAGGCCTGGGTGAAGGTGTCCGGGGCGGCGGAGACGCTGCGGCCCTCCAGGTACAGCTTGATGTCACCGGAGAGTTCGCCGACGCTCTGGTAGCGGTTCTCGCGGGCCTTGGCCAGGCACTTCATCGTGACGGCGGACAGTTCGCGAGGGATGTAACGCCGCGGCGTCCGCTGCTCCGGCGGGACGGTCGGCTCGTTGACCACCTTTTCCAGGACCGCCCGGGCGCTGGGGCCCTCGACCGGGCGATAGA
>JAKJER010000039.1 GCA_022705325.1 Planctomycetota bacterium
CGCTGCGGATGCGACTGGACCCCATGGGCGTCCACTACGACGCCTCAGCCGTCCAACGGGCCGTCTTCGGCCAACTGGCCAGATGGCACCTTCTGGGAACTTACACACAATAGTTGACAGCACCGTTGTGCGTTGACCCGTGGCAATCGCCCGCCTCAGGCGTTATTCTGGACGGACGCAAAACCCATTTGGAGACATCGCCATGCGTAGAACCCTGGTTTCGTGGATGGTCGTTCTGGTGCTTGCGGGCCTGGTGCTGGCCGCCCCGGCGGTGGTCGAGGGACCGCGGAAGATCCCCGTGGCGGCCGAGGTGGACGTGGTCGTGGTCGGCGGGTCGACGGGGGCCGTCGCCGCCGCCGTCGCCGCCGCCAAGAGCGGGGCGACGGTCTTTCTGGCCGCCCCGTACAACTATCTGGGCGAGGACATGACCGCCACGCTCCAGCTCTGGCTGGAAGAAGGCGAGACCCCGGCCACCCCGCTGGCCCAGAAGATGTTCGCTCCACCCGCGGGCCAGCCGACGGCCGCCAACCGCGAAGACCTCATCCCCTTCAGCTACTCCAGCGACGTGCCCTCCAGCTCCAAGCACGCCGACACCAAGACGCCCTCCAAGCTGTTCGACGGCCTGGCCTCCAACGCCGCCCAGCAGAGCGTCCAGTATGACAGCGACGTGACGATCAGCCTGGACCTCAAGGCCCCGCAGAAGGTCGACGCGGTGGCCGTGGTGCTCTACAACGCCCGCGACTACCAGGTCGAGAGCGTCACCGTTCAGACCAGCGCCGACAACAAGGCCTGGTCCGAGCCCGCCACCGCCAAGGCCGACGCCGCCATGAGCGACGACATGGCCTCGCAGACGCTCCGTCTGCCGGTCAAGGGCGAGGCCATCCGCTACGTGCGCCTGGCGGTCAAGCGCCGGGACGGCTCGATCCGCATCCTCCTGGGCGAGATCGAGGTGTACAAGCCGTCCGGCGAGAAGAAGCCCGCCCCGGTCGAGCCCGCCTACGCCCTGCGGGCCACGCCGATGTCCATCAAGCGGGCACTGGACGATGCCCTGCTGGAGGCCAAGGTCTCCTTCCTCTACGGCTGCCTGGTCAGCGACGTTCTCCGCGACGCCGACGGCAAGGTCTGCGGGATCGTCATGGCCAACCGCGCCGGACGCCAGGCAATCGTGGCCAAGACCGTCATTGACGCGACCGAACGCTCGACGGTGGCCCGTCTGGCCGGGGCCCAGTTCCGCCCGTTCACGCCCGGCGAGTTGACGTTCAAGCGGGTGGTGATCGGCGGGGAGGCGGCCCAGGCCGCCCTCGACGCCGGGGCCAAGGTCCGCGAGATCGAGCCGCCGTTCAGCGGCTCTTCCGCGCCCCGCAAGCGGGCGGCCAGCGTGGCCGGCGGGGCGGGCAAGTCGTACCCCGTCCGCGAATACACCATCCGAATCAAGATGGACGACGCGACCTGCGCCTCGTGGGCCAAGGCCGACCAGATCGCCCGTGACCTCACTTACGTCGAGGGCCAGCAGTTCACCAGCGACACGACGCTCTGCGTCCCGCCCGACGCGGTCAAATCCGCCAGGCCCGCCAACGCGTGGACCAGCCCCGACGCCCTGGACCTGGGCGCCCTTCAGCCGGCCGGCGTGGAGCGGGTGTGGGTGCTCAACGGATGCGCGGACGTGCCTCGGGATGCGGCCGCCAGGCTGCTGCGCCCGCTGGCCCTGATGGACGTGGGGACTCGCGTGGGGCAGGCGGCGGCCGAGCAGGCCAAGGCGGCCGGGGCGGTCAAGTCGGCCATCCTGCCGGGCACGGACAACGCCCCCGCGGGCAGCCTCCAGGTCCGCGAAATCCTCGAGGGCGTCCGCCCGGGCCAGGCGAGCAGGTACGTCTCGCAGAGCGAGCCCCGCACGCTGCCGGTGCTGGGCGAGTATGACGTGGTGGTGATCGGCGGGGGGACCAGCGGCGCACCGGCGGGCATCTCGGCTGGGCGACAGGGCGCGAAGGTGCTGGTGGTGGAGTTCCAGCACGGCCTGGGCGGGGTGGGCACGCTGGGAACGATCGCCAGCTACTACCACGGTTATCGGGGCGGGTTCACCGCCGAGGTGGAAGGCGGCAGCGCCCGCTGGGCGCCCGAGGCCCGCATGGAGTGGTGGCGCAAGGCCCTGCGGGTCGCGGGCGCGGACATTTGGTTCGGCTCGATCGGCTGCGGCGCGATCCTCCAGGACGGCCAGATCCGCGGCGCCGTCGTCGCCACCCCGCACGGGCGCGGTGCGGTGCTGGCCAAGGTCGTCATCGACGCCACCGGCAACGCCGACATCGCGGCCGCCGCCGGGGCGCCCTGCGTCTACACCGACGACTCGGAACTCGCCAAGCAGGGCACCGGCCTGGCCCCGCGCACCCTCGGCGCCACCTACACCAACACCGACTTCACCATCGTCGACGAGACCGACATCCTCGATGTCTGGCAGACGTTCGTGTACGCGAAGTACAAGTACCCCAAGGCGTTCGACGTGGCCAAGTTCATCGACACGCGCGAGCGGCGGACGATCCTGGGCGAGTTCTGGCTGACGATCTACGACCAGCTCACCAACCGCACGTACCCGGACACGATCGGCATCTGCAAGACCAACTTCGACACGCACGGCTACACCGTGGACCCGCTGTTCGAGCTGTACACCCCGCCGAGCAGCCGGTCGGTCGTCACGAACATGCCGTATCGCTGCCTGCTGCCCAAGGGCCTGGAAGGCATCCTGGTGGTGGGCCTGGGCGTGTCGGCCCACCGCGACGCCATCCCGCTGGTCCGCATGCAGCCCGACGTGCAGAACGTGGGCTACGCGGCTGGGTGGGCGGCGGCCGCCGCCTCCAGGCTCGGCGGCAAGACGCGGGCGGTGGACCTCAAGCCCATGCAGAAGCACCTGGTGGAACTTGGCTGCGTGAGCGAGTCGGTCCTGAGCGACAAGGACTCCTTCCCGCTGAGCGACGAACAGGTGCAGAAGGCGGTCGAGTCGGCCCGCAAGGGCTACGAGGGGGCGGCTGTGCTGCTGTCGCACCGCGACCAGTCGCTGCCGCTGGTCCGCAAGGCCTACGAGCAGACCACCGACGACAAGGAGAAGCTGATCTACGCCCACATCCTGGCGGTGATGGGCGACGCGACGGGCGCCCAGACGCTGCTGCACGCGGTCGAGAGTTCGCCCGGCTTCGACAAGGGCTGGCACTACACCGGCATGGGGCAGTTCGGGCGGTCGATGAGCTACCTCGACGCGTACATGGTGGCCCTGGGGCGCCTGGGCGACCGCCGGGCCGTGCCCGTCCTGCTGGACAAGCTCAAGCTGCTCAAGGACGGCGACGAGTTCTCGCACGCTCGCGCCCTGGCCCTGGGCCTGGAGATGCTGGGCGATTCGCGGGCGGCCGGTCCGCTGGCTGAGGCCCTGACCCGCCCGAACATCGGCGGGCACGTCATCGCCGACATCGAGGAGGCGATCCGCCGCGGCGGGATCTCCAACCCCAACGACAACACCGTCCGCGCCCAGGCCCTCCGCGAACTCATGCTCGGGCGGGCCCTGTTCCGCTGCGGCGACAAGGACGGTATCGGCCGGGCCATCCTCGAAAAGTACAGCAAGGACCTCCGCGGGCACCTCGCCCGCCACGCCGCCGCGGTGCTGAAGGAAAAGGACAAGAAGTAGGCCCGAGGAAGAAGGGACCAGGGCTTAGGGAATAGGGATTGGAGTATAGAAGCTGTGGGACCTATGGGAAGCGACGATCCGCTCCGATAGGTCCCACGGCTTTTCATGGGTCCCATAAGACTCATAAGACCCAGTAAGACCCATTCCGCAGTCCTCCGGAGGCGGCTTGCGGACGGCTGGGCGGGAGGGTATGAAGAGGGCATGGGTTCGCTGAACTACCTCGACTGGACGATCTTCGCCGGCTATCTGGCGGTGGTCTTCGTCGTGGGCATGTGGTTCGCGCGGCGCCAGCACTCCAACGAGGACTATTTCGTCGGCGGGCGGAGCATGTTCTGGCTGGCCGTCGGGATGTCGCTGTTTGCCACAGGGTTCAGTTCGGTCTCCTTCCTGGCCCTGCCGCGCGAGGCCGCCTTCGAGGACTACCACTTCCTGGTCACGCTGCTGATGATCCCGCTGATCGTCACGCCGATCCTGTGGTGGCTGGTCGTGCCGCTGCTGATCGAGCTGAAGGTCACGAGCCTCTACGAGTACCTGGAGATCCGCTTCAACCGCACGCTTCGCCGGCTGGGCACGCTGCTGTTCGCGGGCTACGCCATCGGCTGGATGGGCAGCGCCCTCTACGCGACCGGCATGATCCTCCAGAGCATGCTGGGCCTGACGGCCGTCCAGTTCAACCTCATGCTGGTGGGCCTGGGCGCGTTCGCCATCTTCTACACAGCCGTCGGCGGCATGCAGGCGGTCGTCTGGACGGACGTGCTCCAGGGCGCCACGCTGGCCGGCAGCATGCTCATCCTGCTGCTGCTGGCCGTCGGCTACGTCGACGGCGGCTGGTCGTCGGTGTGGCGGATCGGATGGGAGCACCGGAAGTTCGACATGTTCAACATGACCCTGGACTTCAGCCAGCGCCGGAGCTTCCAGGCGGCCATGGGATTCGCGCTGTGCATGTACCTGCCCGGCTACGTGGCGTCGCAGGTGACGGTGCAGCGGTACGTGAGCGTCAGCAATCTGCGGGCCGCCCGGCGGGCCCTGGCGCTGAACGCGGTGGCCACGCCCCTGGTGGGCCTGCTGTTCTTCGTGGTCGGCTCCACGCTGTTCGCGTACTACAATCAGCCGGGGGCGCCCGGGCTGCCGGAAGTGGGCGCGGGCAAGGTCCTCCAGCGGGCCGACCAGATCCTCCCGCATTTCGTGGCTACCGTCCTGCCCAAGGTGGGCCTCAGCGGGCTGCTGCTGGCGGGGCTGTTCGCAGCCGCCATGAGCACGATCGACAGCGGCATCAACAGCCTGACGGCCGTTGTCGTCTATGACTGGCTCTCGGGGCGCAAGCTCCCCGTTCGCGTCAGCCGGGTGCTGTCGGTGGTCTTCGGGGCGGCCGTGGTCGGCGCGGCGCTGCTGGCGCCGCTGCTGGCCGACAACGTCATCGGGATCATCACCAAGATCGCCGGCATCTTCCTGGGGCTGCTGTTGGGCGTGTTCCTGCTGGGCATGTTGGCGCCCAGGGCGAATACGGGCGGCGCATTCATCGGGCTGGCTGCGGCTGGGGCGTGCCTGGCGGCGGCCTGGGCGTGGAGCAGCATCCCGCTGTGGTGGTACGGTGCGGTCACCACCGTGCCCACGTTCGTGGTGGGCCTGATCGCCAGCTACGCCTTCGCGCCGCCCACGCGCGACCAGCGCCGCGGGCTGGCCCTGTGGCTTCAGCGCAAGACGTGACGCCGGCGGGCGCCCGGGCTGCGACCGCGGCAGTGGACATGTTCGGCCCGATCACGAGAACAGAGAGACAACATGGAACCTGGCAACCCTCCTGACCGTTCCGCGGTTCGCGTCCCGCGGCGCAAGCCGCGAAGGGCCAACGTGGGGATCTTCAGCGTCGGCCACTACGCCTACTGGAAGCAGTTCCCCGGCCTGCTGGACGAGATGCGCCGCAAGAGCGACGTGCTGGTCCGGAAGGTCCGTGCCTGCGGCGTGGAGGTGAGCGACTTCGGCCTGGTCGACGACGCCAAAGGAGCGTATGCCCTGGCGCCTCGCCTGAAGGCGGCCGACCTGGACCTGATCTTCTGCGACATGGTGACGTACGCCACGAGTTCGACCTTCGCCGCCGTCATCCGCAACGTGGACGTGCCGATCGTGCTGGTGGCCTTGCAGCCGCTGGCGGCCATGGACTACTCGCGGGCGTCGACCTACATGCAGTTGTGCAACGACGACTTCTGCTCCGTGCCGGAGTTCACCGGAGTGGCCGTAAGGATGGGCAAGCGCCCGCCCGAGGTGATCCTGGGCACGTTGCAGGACGACCCCCAGGCCGACGCCGAGTTGGCCCGCTGGTGCGACATCGCCAAGGTCCTTCACGACCTGAGGCGGGCGCGGATCGGGCATTTCGGGCACGTGCTGGAGTCGATGCTCGACATGCACACCGATCCGACGGCCGTCACGGCGGCCTTCGGCTGCCACGTCGTCCAGACCGAGGCCGACGACCTGCTGCGGCTGGATCGAAGCGTGACGCCCGAAGAGATCGAGGCCAAGAAGGCCCAGATCCTGGACATGTTCGACGCGCCCGACCCCGGCAGCGACCCGATCACGCGGAAGCTGACCGACGAGGACCTGCGTGCGGCCGCCCGGGCGGCGGTGGCCCTGGACAAGTTCGTCGCCCAGTACGACCTGGACGGTCTGGCCTACTACTACGAGGGCGAGCCGGACAGCCCGACGCGGCGCCTGGTCACGAATCTCATCGTGGGCAACTCGCTGCTGACGGCGGCGGGCTTTCCGATGTGCGGCGAGTCGGACCTCAAGACGTGCCTGGCGATGCTCATCATGGACCGCCTGGACATCGGCGGCAGCTTCGCCGAGTTTCACCCCATCGACTTTGACGAGGGGTTCGTGCTGGTCGGGCACGACGGGCCGCACCACCTGAACATCGCCGACCGCCGCCCCGTGCTGCGAAGCCTGGACCGCTACCACGGCAAGCCCGGCTCCGGGGCCAGCGTGGAATTCAAGATCAGGGAGGGGCCCATCACCATGCTCAGCATCAGCCAGACGTTCGACGGCCGCTTTAAGTTCGTCGTGGCCGAGGGCGAATCCGTGGCCGGCCCGGTCCCAGCCACCGGGAACACCAACACCCGCGGTTTTTTCAAGCCCGACGTGCGCACGTTCCTCAAGCGGTGGGTCGCCCAGGGCCCGACCCATCACTTCGCGTTGGGGGTCGGCCACCGCGCCGAGTGCATCCGGAAGATCGCGGACATCCTCGACGTGCCCTGCGCCGTCGTGGGATGAGGCCGAATCGCCGGCACCGGCAGACTCGCACTGCCGTCCCCGACGGGTCTGAGAATGGTGAAACGAGAACGGGGCTGCCCATGGCGGGCAGCCCCGGTTGCCTGCGAATCCAAAGCGGATGCGCTTAATCCACTTCCTCTGGCCATTCGTAGGTGATGGCCACCGACTCGGACCACGGATGATTCTGCGGGCCGGCCTTCTTGCCGGGGTTCATGGCCTTCACGTGGACCATGCCTTCCAGGCTGATGCTGAGGATCGCTTTGGGGTCGGCGCCGGCGGCGACCAGGGCGTCTTCAATGGCCTGGGCGATATCCAGCGCGCCCGCGACGGTCGTCGTGGGGGGATCGGTCGGCTCGGGTTGCGGAACGCTCACGCAGGCCTTCACCTTGATGGGGAACTCGGTGGTGCCATCGCTGGCCACGCCGACCAGGCAGGCCTCCAGGGAGTACTTCGTGGCGCCGGGGACGGCGGTCCACGTGCACGTGATGATGGTCCCATCCACCGTGGCGGTCAGGTTCTCCGGTGCCGGCAGCGGTCCATCGCCCTTGGGGCCTTGCGGGCCCTTGGGGCCGGCCAGCACGAACGAGACCAGCAGCAGCGGGACGATAACCAGGACAACCTTCTTCATGTTGCGCTCCTTTGTTGGGGGGGCAGATAGTTGGGAACAAGAACGGATCGCGTCTGACAACGGTGCGGCTGGTTCTTTGCGGCAAGACCCTCGGCTGTCCTTTCCGCACGCGCGGGGTTCCGTGGCGTTCTCTCCGCCGGCCTGTCCGGCCGGCCCGCCGATGCGCGTGCTGCGGCCCAATACGCTACGTCAAGCGGGACAAGAGGGCATCGGGTCTAACCCGGAGAGCGGCGTCGGGGTTTTCCCAGAGGCACGTCGTGCGTCCGACGCGGCGCAATGTTCTTGATCGCCCGCCGGGCAAACGGTTAGATGTAGAGAGCGTTTGGGGGGCCAGGCGCAGGCGGCGCCGGGCTTGTAGACCAGGCGGAGACTGGCGATGCATTGGCTGTCGAATCATTCCGTGGACTTCATCATCCTGCTGGCGGCCGTGCACGTGCTGCTGTTCGGCTTCTTATGCCTGTACCGCCTGCGCGAGGTCCGGCGCCTCCGCAGCTACCTGCTGGACGTGCTGGGCACGCGTTTCCGCCGCACCAGCGACGACCCCGACCGCACCGTGGACGAGGCGATCGACAGCTTCTTTCACGACGTGCACGACGTGCTGGCCGGGCGGCCCGTCCAGGAGCGGCGCGAGCTGTGCGAGCGGCTGCTGACCAAGGACGAGGACCGCAAGTACCTCCGCAAGCGGTGGTTCGAGACGCTCTACAGCATCGCCCGCACGATGATCGAGGCCTACCCGCTGGCGGGGATCCTGGGGACGGTGCTGGCGATCGGCGTGGGCCTGGAGGCCCCGCGGATGAGCCTGCTGACTCCGCCCGCCGGAGCGCCGGCCGCCCAGGTGACGACGGCCCCGGCGGACGCAACCGACAGCGACGACGCCCGCGGCGTCGACGTCATCCGCGCCGCCCAGAACATCGTCGAGCAGTTCAAGAACGCCATCTGGTCCACGGTGTACGGCCTGGGGTTCGGGCTGATCTTCATGCTCTTCAACGCCGCCGTCGAGCCGGGCTTCGAACGCCTGTCCGAGCACCAGTCCGCCGTCCGCGAGACCATCCGCACGGCCAAGAAGCTCTTGTACGCGCCGCAGGACAACGGCGCGACGAACGGAAACGGCAACGGGAACGTTGAAGGCGGTGACCGGGCATGAAGCGCCGCCGGCGGATCATCCTGCAACTGACCAGCCTGCTGGACCTGCTGCTGATGGTCATCTTCGCCCAGTACATCGGGCTCCAGGAGGCCAGCCGGCTGCTGGTCCGCAACGAGCAGGCCAAGCGCCGCCAGGCCGAGCAGGCCCAGGCCGACACCGAGGTGGCTCGGGGCGAGGCGTTCGACAAGCTCCGCGAACTGGCCTCGGCCCTGAGCATCTCCGAGCAGCGCAGGGGCGACCAGTCGGCCAAGCTCCAGGAGCTGGCCACGGAGAACCTCCTGCTGCGCGAAAAGGCCGGCGTCATCGAGCAGATCGAGCAGGCCCGGCGCAAGGCGGCCCAGGACCTCCAGGCGGTCGGCGAGTTGGCGCGCGACTCGCTCGACGTCAACGCCGAGGCCGTCCGACTGGCCCTGGCGGACGTTCCGCCCGACGACCTCGCCCGCCTGCTGGCCGAGCTGCGACAGCTCAAGGACAAGGGCCCCACCGAGATCATCCAGTACCTCCGCGAGGCGGCCGAACTCCGCAAGCGCGCCGACATCTGGGAAGTCCACGTCGCCGCCGACGACTCCATCCGCATCCGCGTCAAGGACCGCGTGCTGGCCGAGGCGATCTTCGTGACCAGCCAGGACGACTTCCTCAAGCAGGTCCTGCCCTTGCTGCGACGCCAGGAAGAGCCCAAGAGCCTGGTCGTCATCCTGGTGAGCTGGTCCGACGCCCGGCTGGACACGCGATCGCACGTCCTGGCCGGGGTGGGCCAGATCGTCCAGGTCCTCGACGCCCAGTGGAAGAAGGCCAAGCGCATCGAAACAGCCGTCATGGGCTTTGCCAAAGAGCTGCCCTGACCGGCCCCTCGCACGCGGGAAATTCTCCTTGCCAATCCCCCGGTCCGTTCGTACTATAGCGGGTCTGTTCGCGCAGGGTGCATTGCGCGCATACGGCTGGGTGGTCCAGCCGGCCCTCCCGCCGGGCCAGCCGGGCGGGCGCGGCGCCCGTTCCGCAGGGGAACGGGAGCGACGACGCGACGACTCGACACAGTCAACGTACAAGGCAAACAATGGTAGATCGCAATCTTATTCAGTCTCTCAACATTTCCGACCAGGACATCGACGATCAGCTTCAATCTCTGGGGACCGACTTCAACCTCGACACCCTGGGCGAGATGATCCAGGAAAAGACCGCGCACCAGACGGGCACGATCCTGACCGGTCACGTGGTGGCCGTCATCGGCAACGACGTCGTGGTCGAGGTGGGGCTCAAGAGCGAAGGCACCGTAGACGTCAACGAGTTCGACGACCCCTCGGCCATCGAGGTCGGGCAGGAGGTCGAGGTGTTCCTGGAAGAGGTCGAGTCCGACAGCGGGCTGGTCGTCCTCTCCAAGCGCAAGGCCGACCGCATCCGCGGCTGGGAATGGATCGTCCAGAACAAGCAGGAAGGCGACGTGGTGACCGGCCCGGTGACCCGCAAGATCAAGGGCGGGCTGCTCATGGACATCGGCGTGCCCGCGTTCCTGCCGGCCAGCCAGGTCGACATCCGCCGCCCCAGCGACATCGGCGAGTTCATCGGCCAGCAGATCGAGGCCAAGATCCTCAAGATCGACCAGGAGCGTCGCAACATCGTCGTCAGCCGGCGAAAGCTCATCGAGGACCGGCGCGGCGAGGCCAAGGAGAAACTGCTGGCCGAGATCGAGGAAGGCCAGACCCGCAAGGGCGTGGTCAAGAACATCGCCGACTTCGGCGCGTTCGTCGACCTGGGCGGGCTGGACGGCCTGCTGCACATCACCGACATGTCCTGGGGCCGGATCGGACACCCCTCCGAGATGGTCAAGATCGACGAAGAGATCGAAGTGGTGGTCCTCAACGTGGACCGCGAGAAAGAGAAGATCGCCCTTGGCCTCAAGCAGAAGACCGCCAGCCCGTGGGACCAGGTCGAGCAGAAGTACCCCGTCGGCTCGCGGATCAAGGGCGAAGTGGTCAACATCATGTCCTACGGCGCGTTCGTCAAGCTGGAGGAGGGCCTCGAAGGCCTGGTCCACATCAGCGAGATGAGCTGGACCCGCCGCGTCAACCACCCCAGCGAGGTGGTCAGCGCCGGACAGGAGGTCGAGGTCGTCGTCCTGGACATCGACAAGGAAAAGCAGGAAATCTCCCTGGGCATGAAGCAGGCCGAGGTCAACCCCTGGACGCTGGTCAAGGAAAAGTACCCGCCCGGCACGGTGATCACCGGCACGGTGCGGAACATGACCAACTTCGGGGCCTTCGTGGAGATCGAGGAAGGCATCGACGGCATGCTGCACGTCAGCGACCTGTCCTGGACCCGCAAGATCGGGCACCCCAGCGAGATGCTCAAGCGCGGCCAGCAGCTTCAGTGCGTGGTGCTCGCCGTCGACGAGGAGAAGATGCGCGTCAGCCTGGGCCTCAAGCAGCTCACCGAGGACCCCTGGCTGCGGATCATCCCCGAGCACTACCTGCCCGGCCAGATCGTCAAGGGCAAGGTCACCAAGCTCACCAACTTCGGCGTGTTCGTCGAGTTGGAGGACGAGTTGGAAGGCCTGCTGCACGTCTCCGAGCTGGCCGACCGCAAGGTCGAGAACCCGCAGGACGTGGTCAAGGTCGGCGACGAGATCGAGGTCAAGATCCTCCGCGTCGACAGCGACGAGCGGAAGATCGGCCTGAGCCTGAAGCGCGCCCAGTGGGCGGCCGCCGACACCGGCGAGCGCGAGGGCGCCATCGAACAGCCCGTCAAGCGACGCGGCGGCCTGGCCGGCGAGGGCGGAATGCTGGGCAGCATGGGCAACAAGATCATCCAGTCGATCCGCCAGCAGGAAGACGAGGAGAAATAAGCGTTCGGAGCCTGCCCGCCGAAGGCGGGTCCCGCCTGCCTGCCGGCAGGCAGGCCGTCAGGCGGTCTTCCGCGAACCGAACAACCATCGCGGGCGCCGTGGGCCGACAGGCCGCGGCGCCCGCTTTACGTTGGGAACATGTCCGCGACGAATCTGGACACCGTCTTCGCCCGGCGGATGCCTCCCCAAGGACTGAGAACTAACTCGTGCCACGCTCAAGCCGCAGGCCCCGGAGGGGCGGAGGCTTGGGCGTGTGCCGGGCAGCCCGGGTGAACGGGGTCTCGGGAAGCGGCAGGGGCTTGCGAAGGACCCGGCCGGACGGCCCCGCCTTGAGGATGGCGCGAGTCAGTCACTCCTGTTGGGGTGTCCACCTGCCTATCAGGGCTTGACGACTTCGAACGGGATGGCCGGCAGGGGGCCGATCAGTTGGCGTTCCTCGCGGGTCTTTCCGTCTTTTCCCTTGGTCGTGGTTTGAAGGAAGGCATTGGCCATCAAGTTGCCTTTCAGCCCAGTCTTCGCCTTCGCGTCGCCGCGCAGGACAAGGAGCAGTCCCTTTTCCGCCCACGAGGCGCGATCCACGGCGATTCCCTCCGGCGGATCGCTCAAGTCGACCTGGATCTGCCCCGTGCGGTTCCAGGACATGCGGACCTGCACGGTGGCGGTTCCGCCGACGGGAATCCTCACCGGCTGCTCGCTCAGGATCTCCATGGGGCTCTGGAAGGTGCGGCGAGCCGCGGCGGGCGACTTGGGCGGTTTGTTCTCCCTGGCCGCGCGGGCGGCCTCCTGGCGGAATCGGTCGCGGTCTTCGGGCACGACGGTCAGATCGCGTGCAGGAACCACGTGCTTGTAGAAGAACGCCTGGGTCATTTCGTCGGACGGGATGGCCTGACGCACGACCTCCTTGCCGTCGATCATCGCGCGGCCTTCCAGGTGCGGGTGGACCGGTTCCGCCGACAGCAGGGGCGCCACAGCCAGCGTCAGGCGCACCTGGTCCTGCCCTTGCGGAATCGCGCCGCCGCCCAGGGCCAGGCCGAACGGGTCGTCCTTGAACCGCAGCGTGATTTCGCCGTCGAACCCGTCCTTGCGCATCGCGTAGACAGCGATGGGGTTGAGCCGCCAGGTGATCGCGTTGACGCAGGAGGGCGTCACCCGCAACTCGAAGTCGCCTCGCGGCGGGCTCAGCCGCAGACGATACGCGTACTCCGCTCCGCCATGGCGCTGAGCGTCGCCGAGGCGCACGTAATAGGTGCCGTCGGCCGGCAGGGTGACGCGGATCAGGGAATCCGCATGGTGTGTCCTCAGGTAGTCGGACTTGTCCTGGTGGTCGTCGTTGAAGGCCAGCCGTGCGCCGGCCGCGTCGAGAAACTCCAGGACGCTGTCCAGCGGCGATTCGAGCCTACGGGCATTGACCTCCGCGATGATCTCCTGGCCGGCGCGGCCTTCAAGACGAAACACGTCCCAGTCGCCGCTGCGGTCGATCCGCCCGTTGACGATCACGGGAAGCGTGACCGCCTGGGCGGTCTGCGTCGAATCGTTGGGCTCCCGTTCGAGACATTCCGGCAGCGTGTCCACGGCAAAGGGCATGGTGTTGGAGGTCATGTCCCCCTTGCGGACCGAAAGCGGGTGGATCCCCGGCGTCATGTCCTTGGCGTCCATCGGCAGCGTGTCGGCCGGCAGGTTCCGGCCGGAGAGCTTGACGGTGGTCGCCGCTCCGGCCCGGCCGCCCAACGGGAAGACGCCGGCAATATAGGGAAGCTCGCCCAGCGTGATGCGATAGACGAAGTCCGGGCGGCCCCGGTAGATCGCGTCCTTGATCTCGGCTACGTACTGTCCGTCCTGGGGGACTGTGAAGAACAGCACGGGATCAGGATGGAACCGGTAGTCGTCCTGATAGGCCAGCTCTCTTCCCTCGGCGTCGTACAGTGCCAGCGTGGCCTGAAACCACCCCGGAACCGCGTCGGCCAGGTACGGGATGAGTCTTCGGGCGCCGGCGGCGATGACCAGTTGCTGCCCCTTGCGAGCCTGGAAGCGGTAGCGGTCGGCGACGCCCGGGGTGAACCGATCGGGCGGCTGCCAGAGCGAGTCCGGATTACGGGGTATGATCTGCCCGTTCACCACCACCGGCAGCACAACGTCCGTCGTAGACGTGGGGGGGTAGGTCATCTCCGAGGCCTCTCGCGCGTCCGCGACGATGTCGGGTTGCGGCTTCTGGAATTCAGGCAGCCGGCCCACGAAGAAACGGAGCGGGTTGGATATCCCTCTGGGGGTTTCGACGCGGAGTTCCCGCTGCCCCGGCGCCGCGTCGGCGGCCAGCGTGACCCGCAGCGTCACGGTGTCACCGATCGCCGGGTAGGTCTGCTTCACGATCCGCGCGCTCTCGTATTGGCTCACCTCACGCTTGATCCGGGCGATTTGCTTGCGGGCCTCGGCGTCCGGCTTGTTCTTCAAGAGCTCCCTTGCCTTCTGGCGCAGGGCGTTGGCGTCCTTCTCCCTCATGGGCTTGTCGTCTTTCACCACCTCGACCGTGATGCCGCCCCCGGAGAAGTGCGCCTTGGAGACGTCGATGAAGTACTCGCCCTTCCAGGAGCCCAGGAACTGCCCGCCGACCGTGACCAGGAACGTCGTGCCCTGCCGGCCGCCGGCCGGACAGACGTAGCCGATCCGGGGCCGCTGGTCGGCAGCGGCAACGGACAAGGAAGCCAGAACGCTCAGTAACCCGCAGGCTGTCAAACGCCGGGATTCGATCATACGGTCCTCTTACATGATCTCCTTCAACCGTCCCGCCATCGGGATCCCGTCCGCCTTGGTCGGCGTGACGGTCAAGGGCAGGTCCATGGGATTGGCCAGTTTGCCTCCGGGGTCAATCCCCATCAACTCGTAGATGCTCCCCAGGAGATCGCACGGATAGACGGGGCGGTCCTTGACCTCTTCCCCTTTGGCATCCGAGGAGCCGACGATTCGTCCTCCCTTGAATCCGCCGCCGGCGACCAGCGCGGAGAAGACTTTGCCGTAATGGTTGCGCCCTCCGTTCCAGGGCGCTCCCCAGTCGATCCTGGGCGTGCGGCCGAACTCGCCGCAGCACCAGACGATCGTGCTCTCCAACAGGCCGTGCTCCGCAAGATCGGCCAGGAGCGACGCCAGGCCCGTGTCCAGGTCCGGCAGCAATTGCCGCATGACCTTGAAGTTGTCGGTATGCGAATCCCAGCCGCCGAAGTTGATGGTGATGTACGGCACGCCTCGCTGGACCAGACGCCTGGCCGCCAGGCAGCTCTGGCCGAACCGGGTGCGGGAGATCCAGGTGCCCCAGTTGACGTCGTATCGCTTTCGCACGTCGTCGCTCTCCTGGGAGAGATCGAACGCCTTGGCGCCGTCCCCCAGGATCATGTCGTAGGCCTGGTCCTCCGATTGGTAGAAGGCCTTCAGGGCGGGATCGGTTTTGAGGACGCTGCCCAGAGTATCGAGCTTGCGAAGCAGTTCGCGCCGCTTGGCTTGCTGCTGGTCGTTCAGGCCGGGGGAAACGACGCCTTCCACCATGAACTTCTGCTGGGCCGGGTCGCCCCCCGTTGCGAACGGCATGTGGCGAGCGCCCAGGAAGCCGGCCTCGGAAAACCGCCCCTGAGACTGGGTGAGCACGATGTAGGGCGGGATCAGCCCCTTGTAGCCGGCCTCGTAGCCCTTAAAGAGCGAGACCACGGCCCCGGCGCACGGGAAGACCAGCCGGTCGCCCGGCCGCCGGCCGGTCTGCGTCAGATAGGCGGCCGTCTCGTGGCCGTTGTCGCCGTGGGTCATGCTGCGGACGATCGAGAACTTGTCGGCCTGCTTGGCCAGCCTGGGCAGCAACTCGCCGATGCGGATGCCGTCCGCGTTGGTGGCAATGGGATTGTTCAGCGGCCCGCAGTAGTCGTTGCCCGCCTCCGGCTTGGGGTCGAACGAATCCAGGTGCGACGGCCCGCCGGCCAGCCAGATCTGGATCACCGACTTGGCCCTGGGTGGCTTGGGCGGCGCCTTGTCCGCCCCGCTTGCCGCCCGGCCGCCGGCCAGCAGCAACCCTGCCGTCCCGGCCAGGCCCCGAACCAGGACCTCGCGCCGTGAAACCGGCTCAAAACGACTTGTACCGCTCATATTCCACCGTCCAATTGCGCAGACGGCGCCTGCGCAGTCTCCGAGCCTGGGTCAGTGCCTGTAGCAGAACTCCGGACTGTTGATCAACGCCCAAACGAGGTCTCGCGGCCCCGCGTCGCCCCACGTCTCTTTCAGGTGCGCCTTGGCGACTTGCAGCTCTTCGTCCGTCGGCATCCGCGAGAGAACCGTAAGGTAGATTTCCACAATGCTCTCCGCCCTCTTGGGATCGGCCCCCAGCAGGGCCCGCAGCTTGCGGCTCGTCTCGATCTTCCGCCGGACATGGCTGGAGTTCAGGAGGTGCAGCCGCTGGGCCGCGCTGGGACGATTGTTGCGGTCGGACTCCAACCCGGTGTCGCGCGACGAACGCCCGAATTTCTCCAGGAACGGGCTGGTGATGCTGGCGTCGGCCAGCGCCACGGCTCGCTGGTTCTCAGGCATGAACGTGTACGGCTCGGGAATGATGCTGGAATAGTGCTCGGTCGTGCCGGTGATCTGACACAGGGCGTCGATGATCACCTCGGCCTCCAGGCGACGGAGCGGGTACTGCGCGAAATTCGCCTCCCCCCGGCCGTCGTCGCTCCGGGCGACGCACGACAACTGATATGTCGTCGAGTTGAGGATCTGCCGGAGAAGATGTTTCATGTCGTATCGAGCGGCGATCAGGTCCTGCTCGAGGAAGGCCAGCAGTTCAGGATTGGCCGCCGGGTTGTCCGGCCGGATGTCGTCGGCAGGATGGATGATTCCCCGGCCCAACAACCAGAACCATACGCGGTTGACGGCGTTGCGGGCGAACCAGGGATTCTTGGGGCTGATCAGCCAGTCGGCAAACGCCGCGCGGGGGTCCTCGCCCGGCGTCAAGCGGACCGCCGCCGCGTCGGGGAAGGCCGCCGCCCGCAGCGTCTGCACGCCCGGCTGGCTGCGCGCCTTCTCGAGATCGAACTGGACGATCTCCTCCTTCCACTCGACCGTGGGCTTGTACGCGATCTGCGAGAAGAAGACGGCCATGCCCGACCAGCGCTCCTTGGGCCAGCTTTCCGGGCGCACCCCCATGAAGCTGAGCGCGACCGCCTGCGCGACGGCCTGCGGGTCGCGGCTCTGCACGGCACGGTAGAAGTTTACTTGGGGGTTGCGGAAATTGCTGCCGCTGGCCGTGAGCATCTCGCGAACGAACCGGTCGTACGGCATGTTGTCCCTGACGCTCGCGCGAATCCAGCGGTGATAGGCCTGCACCGCGTTGGGCCAGAGCTTGATGGGAAACTCGGACTTGACTCGCAGCAGATCGCACCACTTCATCGCCCAGTAGTCAGCGTACTCGCTGCGCTCCAGGAGACGATCGATGAGCTTGCGGCGTTTGTCGCGGTCCGTATCCTGCAGGAACTGCCGGGCCTCTTCGGCCGTCGGCAGCATGCCGATCACGTCGAGGTAGAGGCGGCGCACAAACACGCCGTCGGAGCAGACTCTGGCCGGCGTGATGCCCAGTTGCTTCAGCCTGCCGAGGACCAGCTCGTCAATCCGTCCTTGGGCAACTGGGTCGGCGTCGCCCTCAAAGGGATTCTTCGGTGGCGCGGCTTGAGAGCGTTGAGCAATAGCGACGGCCGCCACGAAGGCAACGGCAACAACGAATCGTTTCATGGTACGGCTCCGGCCAAGCCCGTTGAAGGTACAGGACTCTCTTTCCATGGCGGCGCCTGCGTCGGCGCCATCGCCTGGCACGCTCAGCACGGATCATGGTAACCGTTCACCCCGCGGTAAGCAAGGAGACGGAGCCCTTGCAGGTCGTACACGATGCGTCCCTTGAGGACTTTTCGGCGGGCGGCCGCCGGCCGATGGCGGACGGGGCCCGACAGGGGCGTCTCTGGGTTCTCCACCCGGGCGCGGTCGTCCGCGGCGGGGGGGCTCTACTTCACGGCGTCGCTCAGGAAGGCGTAGTAGTGCACCCACACTGCCGCCAGGCCGGCGTAGACGCCGCACAGGGTCCAGCAGGCGATCTCGGCGATCAGGTGTCGGCGGAAGATGAAGAGGATGACCGAGCCGACGGCGAGCGTCGACAGTTTGAAGACGATCAGGACGGTGGGGTGGGCCAGCAACGCGGCCGCCAGCGGGTTCAACTCGTGGAAGCTGCCGATCCGGTGGGCGGTGAGCGTGAAGACCAGGTCGAACACACCGCACAACCACAGCAGCGTCAGCAGGAGGACGACGCGGCGGGAACGCCTGTTGCCCAGGCGGCTGCCTGCCCTGCCCAGGGCCGACAACAGCGACCCGAAGGTCCCGCCGCGTCTGCGGAGGACTTGGGTGCGTCCCAGTTCTGCGTTGGCAGTGCTCATCGCGGCTCCTGCTCTTCTTTTCGACCCCAAAGAGGGCCGTCTTCACTCGGTTGTAGCATTCTATTCCCGCCGCGTCGGCACGAGCGGGCAGGCGGCGGACAAGGGGCCCGCCCCGTCGGGCGCCTGGACGACGGAAATCCTCGAAAACGGGCCTTGACAGGCTCGGAAACCTGTGGTTCACTGAAGGTGCACGTCGCACCCTTTGAGCCATCTCTCATAGAGGAACTGGCCATGGCCACGGATGAACCCCGCGAAGGTTTCCCGGACCCGGGCGCTCATGTCCACCGGCTGAAACGGGATTCCTCGTCTGCCAGGGACGCGGCGTCCATAGCGGGCCCTCACGACCAGTGGTCGCCCTATTGGCAGCGGGACGACTACGAGAAAGCTCCGCTGACCTGCGACCTCGAGCAACTCCAGCGGATGGGCATCGAACTACCCGAGCCGAGCGCCATGGACGAAGCCCAGTTGGCGGCCAAGCTGGACGAAGTTATCCGGGCGCTGGCCGCCGTCGGATCGTATCTCTACTCCACCGACCACCTCAGCGACCGGGAGTTGTATGCGCGACTGCACCGAGACGTGCTGCGCGAGCAGAAGGTCGCCCTGCCGGCGGGGCTCAACCGACACGTCGACATGGTCGGCAGCGGCAGCGACGAACACATTCAATTGTGGCTTCGGTACTACGCCGACGAAGAAGATCGTCGCAGTTGGGCCCGCGAATGGCCATCCGACCCGATCCCCGCCCGCGCCAAACCGCCCTTCGACCGCGACCGATTCCTCCCTCGCCCGCCCCGGCGATCTCGATAATGCTCCCCTGATTGCTTTGTCAGTGCCGCGAGACTGTCGATTCCAGGAAGCGCGCTGCCTATTCGCGACACTTCTCTGCCAAGATTGCCCTTTACTGGAACCCCATCGATAAAGGCCTTTCTTGCCCCACCAGTGATAGGTGTGTTGCCCTATGGCGACACGACGTCATAACCGGAACAGCCCCCCTCTGTTCCGCGGACCCAAGGGCCCGGTCGGAAGGCCTTGACTGACAGGGGTAAGCTGCAGGCCTGCTTTCTGCTTTGTGACCGGCGGAGGGTTTGGCATGTCCCTTGCCTTTCTATACAGCGAACCAGCCCATCGGAGGCGGTTCGTCTTGACTTCTGTGCAGGAGATCGCTGCCATGAACGAGGCGGCCCTGAAGGAAAAACTGCTCGAACTCGCCCAGACCGTCCAGGCCCTGCCCGCTATCGGACAGCCCAAGGCCGCCTCGGCCGACGGGGTCTACCTCTCCAATCTCCAGCCGAAAGTCACTGAGGTGGAAGACGCGCTGGACTATCTCCGCCTGCAACTCAAGTATCTGGTCTTCGACCTCGAGGCCACTCGTCGCGAGAACCGCTATCTTCGCAAGATGCTCGAGAGCCGGCCCCCTCGTCCGCCCAGCGACTTCGACGACAACGCCGACCGATAACTTCTACTCCCCAGCCGGCGGGCGATAGAAGCTGTCCCGCTCCACCGGCTCCAGGCCGCACTCTCGAATCGTCTGGCGAAGTCGTTCTACGCTTACCTCCGTGCCGTCGGCGGCTTTGACGATGTCGTAGCGGACGACCGTGCCGTCCATGTCGTCGGCCCCGAAGTTCAGGGCCAGTTGCGACAGCTTCAGCGTGTGCATGATCCAGAACGTCTTGATGTGATCGAAGTTGTCCAGCAGCAGGCGGCTGACCGCGACGGTGCGAAGGTCGTCCAGGCCAGTCGGTCCGTCCAGGTGCGACAGGGGCGAGCCGCCCGGGATGAAGCTCAACGGCACGAACGCCTGGAAGCCCCCCGTCTGGTCCTGCAACTCCCGCAGGCGCAGCATGTGGCGAACCCGCTCTGCCGGAGTTTCCACGTGGCCGTAGAGCATGGTGGCGTTGGAACGCAGGCCCATCTCGTGGGCGGTCCGGTGCACCGCGAACCAGTCCTCCGCCCCCATCTTGTGCCGGAAGGCGCGGGCGTGGACGCGATCGTCGAAGATCTCCGCACCGCCCCCCGGCAGGGAGCCCAGCCCGGCCTCCACCAGCCGCTCCAGCACCGCCCGCAGCGTCAGCCGGCTCAGCCGGGCGATGTGCGCGATCTCCACCGCCGTGAACGCCTTGATGTGAACGCCCGGGGCCGACCGGCGGATCGCCTGCAGCATCCGCACGTAATGTCCCAGCTTCCACCTCGGGTGCAGCCCGCCGGTCATGTGGACCTCGCACGCCCCGGCCTGCTCGGCGGAGGCGGCCACGGCGGCAACATCCTCCACGGAAAGTTCCATTGCGTCGTGATCGCCCGGCGAACGTCGGAACCCGCAGAACAGGCAGGCCAGCACGCAGCGGTTGGTGTAGTTGATGTGGCGGTTGATGATGTAGTACGTCCGCCCGCCGTGGCGGCGTCGGCGGACCAGGTCGGCCAGCCGGCCCAGCACGTGCACTTCGTCCGTCGCCAGCAGGAGTTCCCCATCCGCCTGATCGAGACGCTGCCCCGCGTGCACTTTGTGCCAGATGCCCGCCAGCCTTGGCTCGCTCGGTTCGATCATCCCGCTATTCTACCAGCCCGGGCGGAGGAGGAAAATCGTCCGCCCCAAAAAGCCTGAAGCGTTGCTGGACGCTTCGCCGATACAGGAAAGGCGACAACAAGCTGTAGGGGGTCCGGCCCGTCCGGGGCGGATATATGGGGCAAAAACCCCGGCAGGATGAACGAAGCGGACAGCGGGGAGGCCGCCGAAGGAGAGGCTGACGCAGGGAGGACGAAAGAAAAAGTTTAAGGTTCCGCTTGACGTTTGGACGATGTTAGGAATAGAATATGCGAACGAAACCCGAAAGGCCCATGTGGTGGCAGATGCCGCAGCGGACGGGCGCAGTTGACCACGCCGCACCGGTCGCCCGCCGGATGCTGAGACGACGAAAGGCAGCGAGAACGATGACCGGCCAACCCCTATGTCAGTTCGGCCCCGGCGGAGATTTCGTGCAACCCTGGCCGCCCAGCAGTCAGCCGTTGCCGCAGGATCAGGCCTTGGGCAGCGTCGGCAACGCCGCGAAGGCCATGGGGCTCCAGCCGCCTCTGGTCAGCACAGGGCCCGAGGGTATTCAGTGGATCCAGTCGCCCGGCCAGCAGGGGGGGCAGGAATCGGTCCTGTCCCGCGTGGCGGCGGCCGTGCTGCGGTTGGTTCGCGGCCCGGCGCCGCAGCCGGTTTGCCAGGCCTTGCCGCAGGCGGTTTGCCCGCCCGCGGAGGCCGTCGCGCCGTCCGGTCCAGCCGTCCTGGCCGTGCGGTCCGTTCGGCTGGAGTCCGTCGCCATGCCCATGCCGGCCGGGGGGCAAATCCTGGCCGGGCGGCACTTCGCCGCGTCCGCCAGGAAGCTGATGCAGGAGATCGACCATGCACGCACTGACACCGAGGCAGTTGCAGATCCTGAGGTTCATCCGGGACTTTCGCGCTCGCGAAGGCTATTCGCCGTCGATGCAGGAAATGGGCGACGCCCTGGGGCTGACCAAGGTCACCGTCTTCGAGCACGTCGCAGCCCTCGAAAAAAAGGGCGCCCTGCTGCGAGGCCCCAAGCACAGTGCCCGCTCTTTGCAGGTATCTCCTGACGTCCAGTTCGCCGACGAGAAGCCCACGCGCCTCCCTCTGGCCGGGCGGATCGCCGCCGGCTCGCCCATCGAGGCCATCGAGGACCAGGACACCGTCGACCTCGAGGAGATGTTCACCGGCCCGGGCGACAACTTCGTCCTCCAGGTCGCCGGAACCAGCATGATCGAGGACCAGATCCGCGACGGCGACTACGTCGTCTGCCGCAAGGAAAGCATCGCCCGAAACGGGCAGACCGTCGTCGCCCTGCTGGACAACGGCGAGGCCACCCTCAAGAAGTTCTACAAGGAGAAAGGCCGAATCCGCCTCCAGCCCGCCAACGCCAGCCTCAAGCCCATCTACGTCGACAACGTCCGAATCCAGGGCGTGGTCATCGGCGTCATCCGGCGGGTGTAGGCTCGCCGGCAAACCCGGCCGATGGCTTCCTCCGCGCGTCAGGCCCGCCGGCTCCGCCGGATCAGTTCTCTCGCGCCGACACCCGCGGCCAGTAGCGGCCGAACTGGCGCTCCACTTCGATTCCCAGGCCGAACGTGCGGCTGAGGATGGCGGACGTGAGCACGTGTTCTTTCGGTCCGCTCGCCAGCACGCGTCCGCCGCGCAGGGCCAGCACGTGCGTGAAGACGGGGGAGATCTCCTCGATGTGGTGGGTCACCAGCACCATGGACGGCCCGTCGTCGCGCCCCAGGCCCTCGAGCACGTCGAGCAGGTCTTCGCGGCCGGGCAGGTCCAGCCCGGCGCAGGCCTCGTCGAGGATCAGCAGTTTCGGCTGGGCCATCAGGGCCCGGGCGATCAGCACCCGCTGCTGCTCGCCCAGCGACAGCGTCGCGAAGGGCGCCTGGGCCAGCTCGCGGCAGCCCACGCGCTGGAGCAACTCCTCGGCCTGGAGCACCTGCGGCGGCGAGGGACGGTCGAACAGCCCGGTCGAGGCGAAAGCCCCGCTGAGCGCGATCGACAGGGCGGGCTGGTTCGTTCGCAGCAGGGGCCCCAGCGACGCGCTGACCCACCCGATGGCCCGGCGCAGCACCCGAAGGTCCACCTGCCCGAACGCCTGGCCCAGCACGCTCACGTGCCCGCGCGTCGGCCAGAGGTACCCCGTGGCCACCTGGAGCAGGCTCGTCTTGCCCGAGCCGTTGGCCCCGACGATCGCCCAGTGCTCGCCCGCCCGCACCCGCCAGTTCACCCCCTCCAGCACGAGCCGCCGCCCGCGATCCAGGTCAACGTTCACAAACTCGATCATGTCGTCTCTCTCATCCATGGCGTGCGGCGTAGTGTACCACCGGCCGGCGATCCGGCTCACCACTTCTTGAAGACGAAGAACGCCGCCGCCACCATCAGCGCGAACCCCACCGCGTAGTTCCACCTGAACTCTTCCTTCAGGTACCACACCGAGAAGAACGCGAAGACCGACAGCGTGATGACCTCCTGGATGGTCTTCAGCTCCGCCGTCTTGAAGCCCTGCTCAGCCCCGATCCGGTTGGCGGGCACCTGGAAGCAGTACTCGGCGAAGGCGATGCCCCAACTCGCCAGGATGGCCCACACCAGCGGCGAGTTGCGATGCTTCAGATGTCCGTACCAGGCGAAAGTCATGAACACGTTGGAGATCGTCAGCAGCACGATCGGCACCACTTTGATAAGCGGCATATGGGGTCTACTCGCGGTCCTCGTCATCCAGCCGGCCCTGCCGCGGAGGCACGAGCACGTCCGCGCCCGGCGACGATGCGGGAAGCCGCCATTATACCATGCCGACCAGGCAAGCGGCGCCAGCCCCTCCGCAAGCCGCTCACCCGCCCGGCGCCGCTCGTTCCGGGCCGGGCCCGCCCGACAACCCCGCCACCCGGGCGACCTCCCCAATGTCCCGTTTTTGCGAAAATCCGGATCGGCCAGTCGGTTCAGCAAGAACGCCATAAATAACTGTTGGATATGGCCTTGCGAGCTTTTACGCTAAATTAGAATAATTGGCAAAACCATAAAAATCTGCGCAGAGATGCGACATTCGGACCCGAAATGGGACATTCCAGGCCTCAGCTTGGCCGTTCAGGCGGACGCGTTCGCATGTAAGTCCTTTGACCGAACAGTCTTGAGAAATGCCGCCACTTGGGCATTTTCGTCTGTCGGGTTTCAAGCCCCCAAGCGGCGTCCAGGAAAGCCCAGGGCGACCGCGGGGAGCCCTGGGAAGCGGTGATCAAGAAACGTCAGCCCTGAAGGGGCGTCTTGGCATAGCGCCCGGCTCCCGGCCGAAAACCTAAGCCGCTTGGCGCGCGGGCGTCCGCGACTATATGCTGAACGGCCACACGACGAGGCGCGGATGAGCAGGATGAGGACAATCTGCCTGGTAGGCGTCGTCTGCCTGGCGGCGGTGGCTGGCGCCTGCCCGGTGCGCCCCATCCCTAGCAGCCCGTTGAAAAAGGCCCCCCCACCGTGGCATGGGCGTCTCGCCCATGTGTACCACGGGCATCTTGCCCGTGGAATTGTCCGGAAAACAGCAACTCCCACGGCCGGGACGGCCGTGGGACACACGGGCAAGATGCCCGTGCCACTTTTTCAACGGACTGCCAGCCTCCGCAGCGCGCCTGTCAGCACCAGCACCCATTACCGCTACGCCCCCCCGCCGGCCGAGTCGGACGTCCATGACGGGCGCGGCAACCGGCTCTCCAACGGCCTGTTCCTCTACGAGTGGGACGACAAGGACCGCCTCACCGCCGTCCAGGTCGTCGACGCCATCCGCACCGACGCCTCCGTCCCGGCCCACATGAAGGTCCGCCTGGCCTTCCTGTACGACCACCAGGGCCGGCGACTCCGCAAGGAGGTCTTCCACTGGGACGCCCAAGCCGCCCAGTGGGTCAGCCAGTCGGCCCGGCGGTTCGTCTACGACGGCTGGCTCCTGCTGGCCGAGCTGAGCGACGAAGGCCAGCTCCTCCGCTCCTACGCCTGGGGGCCGGACGTCTCGCACGAAGAGGCCGGCGCCGGCGGCGTGGGCGGCCTGCTGGCCGTCCGAGACCACCTCGACGAGCGGACCTACTGGCCGGTCAGCGACGCCAACGGCAACGTCGTCGCACTCGTCGACGCCGCCGACCAGTCCGTCGCCGCCACCTACGAGTACACCCCCTTCGGCCAACTCCTCCACGTCGACGGCCCGGCCGCCGCCTGGTCCAACCCCGCCGCCGCCAACCCCTTCCTCTTCTCCACCAAGTACTTCGACGCCGAAATAGGACTCTACTACTACGGCTACCGATACTACGACCCCAGAAACGGCAAATGGCTCTCCAGAGACCCACTGGCAGAAGAGGGCGGGCTGAATCTGTATGGGTTCTGCAGGAACAACCCAATAGACTCATTTGACCCATTGGGGCTTGAGGGGGAATTCCTCCCGAGGCTCTGGAAATACGGGCTAGGCCATTGGCTCTTCAGCGGTGCGTTCCAAGATGATCTACGGGATCTATGGACGAAAGATGATTCGTCGCTGATCATCTTTAAGCGCAACGCCGACGTTGTCATGGCGTCGAATATAGACGCAGCATCTAAGGCCGTCAAGTACGCTGGTGGACGTATTATGTCCGGGGACACTGTTGGTTTGGTCAATGACATTGGGTGGCAGTTCCGCAACGACATGACGAACATGGGCACGGATGCGTGGGGCACGGCCAAGCGCTACGCAAATGACCCCCGAAAGGCTGCATCGGACGACGCTGTCAGAATACGTCTCGTAGTCGAGAATGGTGTCGCTCAACTCCGAGCCGAGCCTTGGGGCACGGGCGGGCGGCTTTTTGGGGCATATGGTCCACCTCTCGTTTTCACAAGAGGGATATCTGCGGCCGGTGGCGTCACTTCATCACTCGCTACTGTTTATCAACTGCCCAAAGGCAGCCCGCTTCTCGGATGGTATGCCAACGCCGAGAGGATATGGACGCCGCCTGCTTCGCTCCAAGGGCCGAGAACTGCATCTTACGGCGACCTTTCCAAAGAATTAGCAGGGACAGGAGCACAGGCGAATCACCTCAATCAGAATGCTGCATTCGGCAGCATTATTCCCAAGAAGGAAGGCATCTCTGTTGCGATGAAGGGAAACGCTTTTGCCGACGTGGGGTTCCCGCATTTCAATTTCCACTCTTTTCTGGAGGAGTTCTGGTCAAAATACAGAAAGGGGGGAGAACTTTTTGGTACTGTTCCGACAAATGCTGAATATGGAGCCGCTCTTAAGCAGGCACTTTTGAAGGCCGGACATACACCAGCCGAAGCCGCATGCTTGGCGGAACAAGCCGGGATTCAGCGAGCGGTGTATGGGTGTCTGGAGTCGATGCCTGTTCCGTCTGTGCCGAAACGCCTCCCACAGCGCAAATAATGAATAATGAAGAGGGACAGATATGCATCCGAGAACAGCAGCAACGTTGGATGAATTGAAGCGGACAAGATGGTTCCGCTGTGTCGGCGTTCAAGATACCGAAGCAGCTGTGGTTCTTTCGTCTTGGTACGAAGCCATTGAGAGCTGCAATTCATGCGAGTGGGAGGACCTTTGCCTTGAGGCGGCAAATCAACTTCGGGAAAGAATAGCTGAGCGGTCGATGGAGCGATTCCAGCTGTGGAATCAACTTGCCACTGAACTCCGGCCAATTGCTGTGGCTCTAGCAACTGAGAAGACAAAGGCTGTGTTGGAAGAGAATGAATTGCCGGAGACGTTTCTGGATACTGTGAAGTGGGACATCCTCCACTTGCTGATGGAAGCCGAGTATGCTGACATTTACCCGCCGGGTTTCTATGCGAGCCAAGGCTACTGGTACGTCCATGGTCACTTTCCCTGCGGATGGCAGGGCGACTTTCCGAAGGGGACTTTAATTATCTACTAAACACCTGACATCGAGGGAATTCGGGATAGATACCGAATTACGTGGAACGAAGGTGCGGGAGGCGCACCCGCATAGCGGGCAGATGCAGCAGTATGCAAGAGCGGAAGGAGTGACGGATGAACGGACACATGCGAATCTTGACGTTCCTATGCCTCTGCGGCTGGTTGGCCGTGGCGGGCGCGGCCGCGCAGGCAGCCGGCGCGGGAATTCGGGAATTCGGGGACAGATACCACAATTCGGCGAATTATGGTATCTGTCCCCGAATTCCCCTCTAGTGATCCGGACATGATCTGAGGTAGCATAATGAACACCCGGTATGATGGTCGCCCTCTCCTCCGTTTCCTAGAGTGCTATGTGCTATGGGCGATCGGTCAGTTGGATGATTCGCTAAGGGCAACATTGCAAGCGTTAACGCCGAAACTCCAAAGAACGTATGGGACCCAGGGGGAGTGGCACGAGATAATTGCTTCTGTCATGGACCTGCCATCGAACATGCCCGAGCTGATCAGGGAAGTATGGGAGAGAAACCAAACCATCGCCCGTGAAAGGAACCTTCCCCTTGTGCCTCAGCGGTTTGCGGAAATGTTTGTCGACGACAACCTTGTGAAGTAGATTCTGTCGTGACTGCCGGAATCCGTGAATTCGGATCTTCACGAATTCGGGGAATTCGGGGGAACTCGGGGGCAGAGACCGAATTAGGTGGCACGGTAGTGCGGCAGGCGCGCCCGCATGGCGGGCAGATGCGGCGGTATGCAAGAGCGGAAGGAGTGACGGATGAACGGACACATGCGAATCTGGACGTTCCTTGGCCTCTGCGGCTGGCTGGTCGTGGCGGGCGGGGCGGGGCTGGAGAAGGACTTTGAGATGTTGTTCGGCGGCGATGCGGCCGGAGAAGACACAAGAGTACGCCATGCATGCGGCGGCTGGGCGTTCTTCTTTGCGTGGCTTGGTTGAACAGCTTGACCCTCGGCGTTCCGGGCGGGAGAACTCCTATGCGTGCTCTGTTGCTTCGCGGCAGCCCAGGCGGAAGACCTCCTGTGCGTGCTCTGCGGCTTCGGCGCAGTCTGGCGGTTGTGGCTGCGATGGTTGCCCTCGCGCTGTCTTCGGCCGTCCATGCCGCCGATCAGCCGACGGTGCCGAAGGCGCACCCGCGGCTGCTGGGCTCGCGGGCGGACTTGCAGGCTCTGGCCAAGCAGCGCCCGGCTGAGTACAAGCGGATGGCTGCCGTCGCCCGCGGCCAGGGGGGAGACGACCACTCCGCCATCATTTCCATGTCGCTGGCAGCCGCCATCGAGGGCGACGCGGACCTGGCCCGCCGGGCCAAGCAGCGGGCCCTCAAGCTCGTCGACGGGCCCATCCGCAAGGGCCACGTCACGTTTGGACACGACCTGGCCCTGGCGGCGCTGGCCTACGACCTGTGCCACGAGCACTGGACGCCGGACGAACGGAATCGCTTCCACGCCTACGTCAACAAGACCGTCGACGCCAACGTCCAGAGCGAGACGCACGTCTTCCACAACGCCTGGTACGGCTACAAGCACTGGGGCATCGGCCTGGCCGCCCTGGCCGGCTACCACGAGAACCCGCGTGCGGCGGAGATTCTCCGCACGACGCTGGACGACTACCGCACCCGCGCCGCCCCGGCCCTGGAGCTGGCCGGCGCGGGCGGCGCCTGGGCCGAGGGCTACTACATCCACTACTGGCTGTACGAGTGGCTGTTCTTCTGCGAGGCCGCCCGCCGCTGCGCGGGCCTGGACCTCTACGCGACCGCCCCCGGTTTCTACCGCAGCCGGGCCGTCGCCTCCATGTTCGAGATGTACCCCGGCATCTCGCAATACGGTTCGCGGCGCCCGCTGCCCATGGGCGACGGCGGGGGGAGGCTCTTCGGCGGCGACCGCGACAAGGCGCTCGCGGCCCGGCGCATCCTGGTCAACCACTACCGCAGCGACCCGGCCCACCAGGCGGTCCACGCCTACAACGAGACCACCCCCCGCTCCAGCGTCGGGACCTACGCCTACAAGGACTTCCTCTGGCGCGACGCTGCCGTGCCCAAGGGCGACCTGGGACGCTTCAAGCTCTCGCACCTGGCCCCGGCCGCCGGACACGTCTACGCCCGCAGCTCCTGGGGCGACGACGCCACCGGCTTCTTCTTCACGTGCGGCGACCGCTTCACCGCCCACCAGCACCTGGACGTCGGACACTTCCTGATCTACCGTCACACCGAGCTGGCCGGCGACGGCGGGCACTACGAGGACTTCGGCTCGCTTCATGACGTGAACTACCACCTCCGCACCATCGCCCACAGCACGATCCTGGTGCACGACCCAGCCGAGCGCTGGCCCGGCATCCGCGGGGGCAAGGTGACCGGCAACGACGGCGGCCAGCACCACAACTGGCCGCACCACAACGGCGCCACCAGCGACGTAGCCGACTGGCAGAAGCGCCGCTCGATCTACGACATCGCCGACCTGCTCGCCTTCGAGGACCGCGGCGAGTGGCTGTACGTCGCGGCCGACGCCACGCGGGCCTACTCGCCCGCCAAGCTCAAGTGCTTCACGCGGCAGATCGTGTACCTGCGGCCGGGCACGTTCGTGGTGTTCGACCGGGTGACGTCGACCAGGGCCGACTTCAAGAAGACCTGGCTGCTCCAGGCGATGACCGTGCCTCAGCAGCAGGACGGGCGGCTGGTGACGGTCAACGGCCGGGGCCGGCTGACGGTGCAGACGCTCCTGCCCCAGCAGGCGCAGACGAAGCTGGTCAGCGGCAGCGAGTTGTACAGCTACGGCGGGCACGACTACCCGCCGCGGCAGGAGAAGGGCCCCGCCCCCCAGTGCCGCGTCGAGGTCTCGCCCCCGCAGCCCGCGGCGACGGACTACTTCCTGCACGTTTTGACCGCCGCTGACGCGAACGCGCCGCTCAGCCCGGCGGCGACGGCGACGATGCAGCGTGACGGCGTGGAGGTCACGGTGGGGGAGGCGAGGGTATTCTTTTCAACCGGCGTCGTCGGCGGGCGGGTTGCCCGTGGCGGCAAGGTGATCGAGTTTGCGAAGGATTTGAGGATCGATGATCGACAGTAAGAAAGCTGTTCCGGAACGGCGCGTGTGCGCGGCGGTGCTGGCCGCGGTGGTGATCCTGACGGCCGGGGGCGTCGCGTGGGGCCAGCGAACGGCGCCCGCGACGTTCTACGTGGATAGCGACAAGGGCGACGACAAAGCCTCGGGCGCCGGCGAGGCGGCTGCCTGGCGGACGCTCGAACGCGTCAACAGCGCCGAGTTGATCGGCGGCGACACGGTGCGATTCGCCCGCGGCCGGGTGTGGCGCGGGCAGCTCAAGCCCCGCAGCGGCAGCGAGAAGGCCAGGATCACGTACACCTCCTACGGGCAGGGCCCCAAGCCGATCCTCCAGGGCTCGCTGGACTACAGCCAGGCCGACCAGTGGGAGCAGACCACGCCGGGGATCTGGGCGACGGTGGGCGGGCGCGGCCAGCCGCTGGAGGCGGACATCGGCATCCTGATCCTGGACCACGGGGCCAAATGGGGCGTCAAGAAGTGGTCGCAGGCCGACCTGAAGGCCCCGCTGGACTACTGGTACGACGCGGCGTCCAAGCGCGTTTTCGTCGCCTGCGACGCCAACCCCGCCTCGCGGTTCAAGAGCGTCGAGCTGGCCCTGACGCGTCACATCGTGAACCAGGGCGGCGTGCACGACGTGACGTACGACGGCCTGGCCGTGCGGTACGGGGCGGCCCACGGCTTCGGCGGGGGCTCGACCGCCCGCATCACCATCCGCAACTGCGACGTCTACTGGATCGGCGGCGGGCTGCAATACGCCAAGCCGGGGCGCGGGCCGGTGCGATACGGAAACGGCATCGAGTTCTGGTCCGCCGCCCGCGACCACCTGGTCGAGCACAACCGCCTGTGGGAAATCTACGACGCCGCCCTGACCAACCAGGGACGCGGCGACAACTCCAACCAGATCAACATCACCTGGCGCCACAACGTCATCTGGAACGCCGAGTACTCCTTCGAGTTCTGGAACGGCCCCGCGTCGGCCGTCACGCGGAACATCGTCTTCGAGCACAATACCTGCGTGGACGCCGGCTGCGGCTGGGCCCACGCCCAGCGCCCCAACCCCAACGGCGCCCACCTGATGTTTTACAACAATCCCTCCGCCACGGAGGGCTTCGTCATCCGCAACAACATCTTCGCCTCCTCCAGCGAGGTCTGCCTGCGGATGGACAACGACTGGCGCGCCGGCCTGACCATGAGCAACAACCTGTACTGGCAGGCGGACAAGCCGGTCGTGCGGTGGCTGGTCAAGCAGCACTTCGCGCCGGCGGCCTTCGGCGAGTACCAGGCGAAGGTCGGCCTGGACCGCAAGTCGCACCTGGCCCAGCCGCTCTTTCGCGACCCGGCCGGGCGCGACTACCGTCTCCGCGCGGACAGCCCCGGCGCCAAACTGGCCGACGACGGCCAGGCGGTGGGGGCGCGAACGGAAGAGTGAATCCAGCCCGCGGGGTGGCTGCATCCTGCCCGCCTTGCTGCAGGCGGGTTGAGCGTTTGTCATTGCCCGTCTGAGCGGTTCCTCAATGGTCAATTGACAACGGTCAATGTGCGATTGACAATCCCCTCATGAAAGCTCTCTTGTACCAGGTCTGCCCGGTGGGGTGGGCGGCGTGTCTGGCCCTGAAGCGGCTCTGGCCGGGCTGTCTGCTGTCGCGCCTGGGCGGGCTGAGCCTCCGCGAGGTCCCGCCGCCCGAGTTGCCCGGGCGCGACTGGGTCCGCGTCCGCACGCTGCTGGGCGGCATCTGCGGGACGGACGTGGGCATCCTGGCCCAGAAGCAGCCCCCCGACTCCATCCTCCAGGCCTACAGCTCGCAGCCGCTGATGCTCGGGCACGAGAACGTGGCGGTGGTCGAGTCGGGCGGTCCGGACGTCGACGCCGCCTGGGTGGGTCGCCGCGTCTGCGTCGAGCCGACCCTGGGCTGCACCGCCCGCGGGATCGAGCCGCCCTGCGGGCGCTGTGCGGAAGGGGAGTTCGGCGCGTGCGAGAGCTTCGGCGCGGGCGGGGCGGGTCGCTACGCTCTGCCGGCCGGCACGTCCATCGGCTACAACAACCGTACCGGCGGGTCGTTCGGGGAGCGTTTCGTGGCCCACGTCAGCCAGCTCGTGGCCGTGCCGGAGGGCATCAGCGACGAGCAGGCGGTGCTGACCGACCCGCTGGCGTGCAGCCTGCACGCGGTGCTGCGTGCGGACCTGTCGCGGGCCTCGCGGGTGCTGGTGTACGGGGCGGGGGTGCTGGGGCTGGGCGTGATCGCCTGCCTGCGGGCCATGGGATACGCCGGCACGATCGACGCGCTGGACGCGGCCGGCTACCTGGAAGAGATGGCCAGGCGACTGGGGGCCGACGAGTTCATGCGCCCGCCGGCGGCGGCCAGGGCGCGGTTCGACATGATCGCCCGGCGCACCGGGGCCAAGGTGCACCGCGTGCGTTTCGGGAACCTGATGCTCAGCGGGGGCTACGACGTGATCTTCGAGTGCGCCGGGTCGGCTTCGTCGCTGAACGACGCCCTCAAGTGGGCCGCCGGGCGCGGCCAGGTCATGCTCGTGGGGACCGGCAGCGGGGGGCGGATCGACCTGACGCCGCTGTGGTTCCGCGAGCTGACGGTGGTGGGGGCGTACGGGCGGCAACTGGAACACGTGGCCGGGGGGCGAGTGGGGACCTACCAGCTCGTGCACCAACTGATGACCCAGGGCAAGCTGCCGGGCGAGTGGCTGCTGACCCACCGCTTCCCGCTGGGGCGGTACAAGGCGGCGTTCATGACGGCGATGCGCAAGTCGGCCCACCGGGCGATCAAGGTGGCGCTGGATTTTCGGGAGACCTGACCGATGGACCTGATATTCGAGTGGGACCCCCGGAAGGCACGGACGAATCTGCGAAAGCACGGGGTCGGGGTTGATGAGGCCCGGACCGTCTTCGCCGACTATCTGTCGATTACGCGCATGGACGAGTCCCACTCGTCGCCGACGGAAACGCGTCGCGTTATGTCACCGTCGGAACATCGATAAGAAATCGTGTGGTTCTTGTGGTACACTGTGATCGGCAAGACGGGATAAGGATCATCATCGCAAGGCTTGCGACGACTCGGGAGAAGAAGACCTATGAAGAAGAAACCTGAAGATGACGATATGCTGCCCGAGTATGACCTTTCCGGAGGCGTCAGAGGAAAGTACGCCGCACGCTACGCCGAAGGAACCAACGTCGTGCTTCTCGATCCAGATGTGCATGAGGCCTTCCCCGACTCGCGGCAAGTGAACCAGGTGCTGCGGAAGGTGATGCAGCTCTGTCGCGAACGAACGGTAGCGGAACTGGTGGACGTCGCAGGGAGCAAACAAGGAAAAGAGCAGACGTATGGCCGACGGCGAAAGCAAACGGGTTGACGTAGGCGTGGTGATGGGCAGCGACAGCGACCTGGCGACGATGCAGAAGTGCATCGATCAGCTCAAGGAGTTCGCCATCGCCCACGAGGTGCGGATCATGTCGGCCCACCGCACGCCGGAGGTCTGCCACGAGTACTCGACGACGGCGAAGGATCGCGGGCTGAAGGTGATCATTGCTGCGGCGGGGATGGCGGCCGCCCTGCCGGGCGTGATGGCGGCCACGACGACCCTGCCGGTGATCGGCGTGCCGATGGCCGGCGCCCCGCTCAACGGCATCGACGCGGCGCTGAGCATCATGCAGATGCCGCCGGGCGTGCCCGTGGGCTGCGTGGCCATCGGCGGGGCGGGCGCGATCAACGCGGCGATCCTGGCCGCCCAGATCCTCGCCCTGGGCGACGCGGAACTGGCCGACAAGCTGGCGCAGTTCAAGCAGCGCCAGGCCCGCAAGGTCATGGAGAAGGACGCCTCGCTGCGCTAGCGGCCCGGCGGGCAACGCGGGCAGACGCCCGAGTCACTGAACTGCCCGGGCTACACCGTCCACGGGCTGCGCATGGTCCGGCCGAGCATCCGGTCGGCCTGCGGGTCGTTGACGAAGCATTCCTTGGCGGGGTCCCAGTTCAAGTCGCGCCCCAGTCGCATCGCGATGTTGCCCAGGTGCGCGATGGTGATTGAACGGTGGGCCACCTCGACCGGCGCGACGGTGGGGCCCCGCGACAGCACGCAGTCGATGAAGTTGCGGAAGTGGTTGCTCGACTCGTACAGGTGGATCTCGCCGGGGGTGATGGCCGACTGGAGCAGCTCCTTCGGCTGGGCGTCGTGCCGGCCGCGATTGGCCCAGACCCAGCCGTCGGTCCCCTCGAACGTGACCCCGCCCCGCTCGCGGTCGGAAACGATCATCTTCACGCCGTTGGCGTAGACGGCCTCGAAGTAGTAGGAGGTCGCGGTGTTGTACACCGGATGGTCGGCCCACTCCGCGCGGGCGTTCTGGATCTTGACCGGGCCGGTGAGTTCCGTGCCCATGCCCCACTGGGCGCAGTCGGGATGGTGCCCGCCCCAGTCGGTGAGCTGCCCGCCGGAGTAGTCGAGCACCCAGCGGAAGTTGACGCCCACGCGGGCGGGGCAGTAGGGCGCCCACGGGGCCGGGCCCAGCCAACGCTCGTAGTTGAAGCCGTCGGGCGGGGCGGCCGACTCGCACTGCGAGGCCGTCCTGCCGTAGTCGGGCACGCCGCTCGGCAGGCCGCAGCGGACGGTGTGCAGCTTGCCGATGCGACCGTTGAGCACCAGCTCCGCGGCGCGGCGGAAGTTGCGGTCGCTGCGCTGCTGGCTGCCGCACTGGAACACCCGCTGATAGCGGGTCACCGCCTCCACCATCGCCCGCCCCTCGCGAATGGTCAGCGAGAGCGGCTTCTGGCAGTAGATGTCCTTGCCGGCCCGGGCGGCCGCCACCGTCAACAGGGCGTGCCAGTGGTCGGGCACGGCGATCTCGACGGCGTCGATGTCGGATCGCCCCAGCACGTCCTCGAACAGTTCGTAGGCGGCGCAGCCCTTGTATGTGCCGGAGGGGGCTTCCTTGGCGTAGTGCTCGTCGACGATCTTCCGCGCGACCTCCCGCCCGCGGACCGTTCCGCTCCAGTACCCGCCCCCCTCGCGCATCACGTCGCAGACGGCCACCACCTGCACGCGGGAGTCCTGGAGGAACCCGCGCAGATCGTTGGTGCCCTGGTTGCCCACGCCGATGGAGGCCATGGTCACCCGGTTGCTCGGCGCCTCGGCGCCGAAGACGGTGGAGGGAACGATGGCCGGCAAGGCGGCTGCGGCCGAGGTCTTCAGGAACGTGCGACGGTCGAGCTTCATGAGCGACTCCAGATGGTCCAGGTGTATCAGACGACTCTGCGGACTAAACGAATCACACCAGCGTCATATTGTTTCGGTGAACGACTTCGTCGTAGGGCTTGTCGCCGAGGACCTTGGCGATCTGCGAGGTTCGCAGGCCTTTGATGCGGTCGAGCTGCTGGGAGGAATAGTTGGTCAGCCCGCGGGCGATCTGGCGTCCGGCCAGGTTCAGGATGCTGACGGTGGCGCCCTTGGGGAACGAGCCGTGGATGGCGACGACGCCGGAGGGCAGGAGGCTCTTGCCGCCCTGCGCGATGGCCTTGGCCGCGCCCTCGTCGACCATGACCTTTCCGGCGGGCCGGCTGGCCTGCCCGATCCAGCGCCGGCGGCTGGACATCTTGCGATGGGCGGGGACGAAGACGGTGCCGAGCCGCTGTCCGTCCAGCAGGCGGATCAGGACGTCGTGCTCGCGGGCCTTGGCGATGACGGCGACCTCGCCCGCGCGGACGACCAGGGCCGCGGCGGAGATCTTCGAGCCCATCCCGCCGGAGCCCAGCTTGCTCCGCTGGGCGGTGGCCAGGGCCAGGGCGGACTCGTCGACCTGCTCGATGACGTCCATGAGCTTCCCGTCCTTGAGCACTCCGTCGACGTTGGTCAGCAGGACCAGCAGGTTGGCGGCCAGCAGGTTGGTCACGTGCGCGGAGATCATGTCGTTGTCGCCGAAGCGGATCTCGTCGACGGCGACGGCGTCGTTCTCGTTCAGGATGGGCAGCGCGCCGACTTCCTCCAGGGCCTGGAGGGTGTTGCGGATGTTGAGGTAGCGGGTGCGGTCCTCGAAATCGTCGCGGGTGACCAGCACCTGGGCGACCTTCACGCCGTGGCGGGCGAAGGCGTCATGGAAGACGCGCATGAGCTGGCCCTGCCCGACGGCGGCGGTGGCCTGGAGCAGGGGCATGGTCTTGGGGCGCCCGGGCAGGTCGAGTTCGGCCATGCCCGCCCCGATGGCGCCGCTGGCCACCAGGGTCAGCGAGAGTCCCCGGGCCATCAGGCGGGCGATCTGGTCGGCCAGGCGGGCGATGATGGCGTGGTCCAGCCGCCCGTGCTCGTCGGTCAGGGAGTTGGTGCCGACCTTGACGACGATCCGCCTGGCCTGCGGGATGACCTGCTCTCGCACGTACCTGTCGGGCATGAACGCGGTTCCTTTACTGGTGGAGTTTGTCCAGCGCGATCTCGCCGGGGCGGCGGGCGGGCTCGCGGTCGAGCAGATGGCAGATCAGCTCGACGTTGCGGCGGGTGGCGCCCTGCTGGGAACGGACGTACTGCTGGGCGGTGGCGCCGGCCTGGCGGGCGGAGTCGCCCTCGCTCAGCCAGGCCTCCAGTTGCCGGCCCAGGGCGTCGGCGTCGGCGACGCGGGAGCAGCCGTGGGCGGCGAGGGCCTCGGCCTGCGGGAAGTTGAACGTGTGCGGCCCGAACGCGGTGGCCTTGCCCAGCGCGGCAGCCTCGATCATGTCCGACCCGCCCTGGGGCAGGAGGCTGCGCCCGACAAAGACGGCGTGGGCCAGGCTGTAGAACTTGCGCAGCTCTCCCATGGTGTCGCCCAGGAGGACGGGCCGGCCCTTGACCGGCTCGCGCACGCCGTCCGGGCGCTGGCTGCGGCGCAGCAGCTCGCAGCCGGACGAGACGATCAGCCGGGCGACCTCGTCGAACCGCTCGGGCTTGCGCGGGACGATGGCCAGGCGGAGGCCCGGGTGACGGGCCCGCAGGCCGCCGAAGACATCCAGGATCAGTTTCTCCTCGCCCGGCCCGGTCCCGCCGGCGACCAGGAGCGGCTCGCCCTTGCCCATGCCCATGGCGGCGGCCAGCTCGTCCTGCCCCTCGATTCGGTCGGCGATCTGGGCGGTGTCGAACTTCATCATCCCGGTCAGGTGGATCTTGTCCGGATGGACGCCCAGGCGAAGGAATCGCTCGGCGTAGATCTCGTCCTGGACGCCGATGGCCGTGAGGCGGTTGAACAGCCACCCGGCCAGCGGGCCGAGCTTCCTGTAGCGCGGGTAGCCCTTGTCGGCGGACAGGCGGGCGTTGACGACGACGGTGGGGATGTTGCGCGACCGGCAGGAGGCCAGGAAATTGGGCCAGACCTCGCCCTCCATGAGGACGACCAGGGAGGGCCTCATGCGGTGAAGGGCCCGCGCAACGGCCCAGGAGAAGTCCAGGGGCCAGTGAAAGATGGCGTGGTCGGGCGCGAAGAGCTTGCGGGCGGCGGCGATGCCGGTGTCGGTGGTGGAGGAGACGACCACGCGGTAGTCGGGAAGCTGGCGGTGGAGTTCCTCGACCAGTTGCCGGGCGGCGTTGACCTCGCCCAGGCTGACGGCGTGGATCCAGATCACCGGCTGGAGCCCGTAGCGGATGGGGGCGGCGCCCAGTCGCTGGCTGATTCCCTGGCGGTATCGGCCGTGCCGGATCATCCGGTACAGCCAGAACGGGCTGCTGACCAGCAGCCCGGACGCGTACGCGATATCGAGAAAAAAGCGATCAATCATAATGACAGTATAATTGGCCCGGGGCGGTTGACAAGTTGGCAGTTGTAAATGCAGGCAGACCAATCGGCCGATCAAGATACGGAACCCTTGTGCGGGTATCGGCTTGACGGGGAGCAAGAGGGGGGCTAGGATTGTGCGGCGTGCAGGCGGTGCACTGGGTTGGCCCGCCGTGCCGCCACCCGCCCGCGTATGCGGGGCGGGGAGTCTGGATAAGTCAAGAGAAGTCAACAGGTTGTGCCGAGACGATACGCCGGGGGGCGCCGTCGATCGTCCCGGGTCGGGACGAGGCGGGAGCCGGAAGTGTCGAAAGGTTTTATCAGCGATTTTAAGCGATTCTTTCTTCGCGGCCTGACGGCGGTGCTGCCGACGCTGCTGACGCTGGCGATCATTGTTTGGGTGCTGACGATGATCCAGAGCCACGTGGGCGAGCACGTGAACGCCGGCGCGCAGTGGGTGGTGGTGCAGTACCGGGGGATCATCCTTCGCGATCACCCACGTCCCGCCGACGAGAACGAATGGTGGCGCCCGATCGTCGGCAGCGACCGCGATTGGGACGTGGTCAAGGGAATTCCCGGGAAGCCCGGTTACTGGGACCGCTACAATCTCCACTGGGTGGGGTTCATCCTGGCGTTTGTGGCGGTGTACATCTTCGGGCGGTTTGTGGCCAGTTTCCTGGGGCGCAACATCTGGCGCCTGGTGGAATACGCCATCCTGCGGCTGCCCGTGGTCAAGGGCATCTACCCGTATGTCAAGCAGGTGACGGATTTTCTGTTTTCCGAGCAGAAGCTGACGTTTTCCCGGGTGGTGGCGGTGGAGTACCCCCGGAAGGGGATCTGGTCGCTGGGGTTGGTGACGGGCCCCGGGTTGCGGTCGGTTCACGCGGCCACCGGGGCGGACCTGTTGCTGGTGTTCGTTCCTTCGAGTCCGACGCCGGTGACCGGCTACACGATCATGGTTCGGCGGGACGAGGTGATCGACCTGCCGCTGAGCATCGACGAGGCGATCCGGCTGCTGGTCAGCGGGGGCGTGATTGTGCCCCTGCCCGAACAGCCCAGCACCCGGGAGGTCGAACAGGCCAGGCAAGGCGCGTTCGTTTCACTGCCAGGTAAGGAGACAGCAGAGTGAATGTAACGGTGAAAAGTCCCCACATGGAGGTGACCGATTCCATCCGCGAGTTCGTGGAGGGGAAGGTTGCCAAGTTGCCGAAGTACTATGACATGATCCAGTCGGTGGACGTGATCCTGGACATGGAGGCCGACCAGGCGGTGGTGGAGATCGTCGTCTCCGCCAAGCGGCGCAACACGTTTGTCGCCACGCACCGGGCGGAGGACCTGTACGCCAGCGTGGACCAGTGCCTGCACAAGATCACCGAGCAGCTTCGGCGGCATAAGGATCGCGTGCGGGACCGCCAGGGCCCCTCCCACAGCGAACTCTCCGGCGGGGGGCTGTAACGGCGACCGGGGCGCCCGGGAAATCTTTCTGGCAAGGCGGGGCGGAAGTGGATAGACTATCCGCTCACGATCCGTGTCGGGCAGGCCGGTGGACCCCGGCCAAACGGGACGGTTCTATTTTGCAGGAGCAAAACACGATATGAGACTGTCGGACATCATCGTCACCGAGGCGATTGTCCCGGAGTTGCAGGCAAAGACCCGCGACGAGGCGATCCACGAGTTGGTGGAGGCGTTGGCCGAGGCCGGCGCCATCCCCCGCAAGAGCACCAAGGACATAGCCAAGGCCGTGCTGGCCCGTGAAGCCCAGGCGACCACGGGGATCGGCAAGGGAGTGGCCCTGCCCCACACCAAGGTCAAGGGCATCAAGCAGCCGGTGGCCACCATCGGGCGGTCCAGCGAGGGCATCGATTTCGGCGCGCTGGACTCCAAGCCGGTGTATTCGGTCATCCTGCTGCTGTCGAGCCCGGACAACCCGGACGAGCACCTCCAGGCGATGGAGGCGATTTTCAAGCACGTCCAGCGGGACATCTTCCGCAAGTTCCTGCGTCAGAGCGAGACGCGAGAGGCGATCTGGGACCTGATCCAGGAAGCGGACGAGTTGGGATAGCACAGGGGGACCCGCGGCGGATCGCGGGAGCAGTCGAGACAGGGTATTGGCTACGGCACAACGAGAAGTGAAGATTGTCAACCGCTACGGCCTGCACGCCAGGCCAGCGATGCAGTTGGTGGAACTGGCCAACGGCTTTTCCAGCAAGGTCGAGATCACCAACAGCTCGCTGACGGTCGACGCCAAGAGCATCATGTCGGTGATGCGCCTGGGGGCGGCGCAGGGCATCGTGCTCACGATCCGCGCCGAGGGGGACGACGCCGAGCAGGCGGTAGCCGCTCTGGCCAAGCTGGTCGAAGACGGGTTCGGCGAGATGGAGGGCGACGCCAACGTCGTCAGCCTGGGCGAGTGAGTTCGTTCCGGGCCCGGCGAGACTGGAGGCGCTCAGACTCGCCCCCGGACAGAAGCATGACGGCACGGGCCCATCCGCCCGTGCCTCGGATAGTCGAAGATGAAGATCAAAAAAGGTATCGGCGCGTCGCCCGGCGTGGCGATCGCACCGGCCGTCGTGGTCGACACCGAGGAATTCGATATTCCCGAGCGCCACGTACCGGTGGACCACGCCCAGGCTGAGCTTGCGCGCCTGCGGAAGGCCATCGGCGTCTCCAAGAAGGAGATTCTCGACCTCCGCAAGCGCAGCGCCGACCGCATCGGCAAAGAGATCGCCTCCATCTTCGACTTCCACCTGGGCCTGCTGGAGGACGAGGCCCTGGTCAAGAAGTTCTCCGACACCATTCTCGGCGGGCACGTGACGGCCGAGTACGCCGTCGCCACCGTCCTGCGGGGCTTCGCCAAGGAGTTCCAGGCGATGCCGACGCAGTACCTGGCCGAGCGGGTCAAGGACGTCTATGACATCGAGAAGCGGCTGCTGCGGAACCTCATCGGGCAGCGGCGCCACAGCCTGGCCCACCTGACGCGGGACGTGAACCTGCTGGCCCACGACCTGACGCCCAGCCAGGCGGCCGGCATGGACCGCGAGCACGTGCTGGGCCTGGCCATCGACGCCGGCGGGCTGACCAGCCACACCACCATCGTCGCCCGGGCGTTGGGCATCCCCGCGGTCGTGGGCCTCAACGACGTGGCGGCCGAGGTCGCCAGCGGCGACCTGGTCATCATCGACGGCAACCGGGGCGTCGTGGTCATCGGCCCCGATCCCCAGACCATCGAGGGCTATCGAAAGTTCGCCGCCAAGCAGGTGGAGTTCATCCACAGCCTGGACAAGCTCCGCGACCTGCCCGCCGTGACCCGCGACGGGCACGAGGTGACCCTTCTGGGCAACGTCGAGTTCCCCGACGAGGCCGAGAACGTCCTGGACAAGGGCGGCAGCGGGGTCGGGCTTTACCGCACCGAGTTCCTCTTCCTGGGCAGCGACACCGAGCCGTCCGAGGACGACCAGTACAAGGCCTACCGCCGCGTGCTGGATATCTGCGGCGACAGGCCGGTGGTGATCCGCACCTTCGACCTCGGGGCCGACAAGTACACCCAGTCGCGCCAACGCACCCCGGAGCGCAACCCGATGCTCGGCTGCCGGTCGATCCGCTACTGCCTCCAGAACCTCGCCATGTTCAAGAGGCAGGTCAGGGCGATCCTGCGGGCCAGCGTGAACACCCAGGCCTCGCTGCTGTTCCCGCTGATCGCCAGCCTCAGCGAGCTGCGCCAGGCCAAGACCGTCGTCCGCGACGTCATCGAGGACCTGGAAGAGGAGGAGATCGAGCATCGCAGCGACATCCCCATCGGCATGATGGTGGAGACGCCGGCGGCCGCCCTCCAGTGCGACGCGTTCGCCCAGGAGGTGGACTACTTCTCGATCGGCACCAACGACCTGGTGCAGTACACCCTGGCCGTGGACCGGGGCAACGAGAAAGTCGCCTCGATGTACACCATGACCAACCCGGCGGTGCTGAGACTGATCAAGGAGATCGTCCGGGCCGGGCAGCGGTTCGACATCCCGGTCAGCATGTGCGGCGAGATGGCGGGCGACCCTCAGTACACGCTGTTGCTGCTGGGGCTGGGGCTGCGGATCTTCTCCTGCAGCCCGCCGGCCATCCCCGAGATCAAGAAAATGGTGCGCTCGGTCACCCTGGAACAGGCGATGATGGTCGCCCGGCGGGTGATGAGCTTCGATACAGAGAAGGAAGTGACCAACTTCCTCCGCGTGGAGACTCGGAAGATTCTTCCCGAGGCTTACGCGGATTGACCAGCAGGCTTGCGCCGCCGTCGGGGACACCAGGCCCGGCCGGCAAGGCGCCGTCCCGTGCGGGACGTACAACAGAAAGGCATCGCAGACTTTGTCCCAGCGCTGGGGAATCCGGTTTGCCATCCAGGGCGATCTGAGGTTCTTGTCCCATCATGACATGATGCGGCTGGCGGAACGCGCCGCCCGCCGGGCGGCCCTGCCGCTTCGCTACAGCCAGGGTTACAACCCCCGCCCCGTCCTGTCGCTCGCCTGCCCGCGCCCGGTCGGCGTGGCCAGCCGGGACGAGCTGCTGGTGTTGACCCTGGAGGAGGACATCGGCCCGCAGGACCTGCCGGCCCGCCTGAACCAGTGCTCGCCGCCGGGCATGCGCGTCCTGGAGGCCAGGCCCCTGGAGGGCAAGCCCCGCCTGGTGACACAGGAATTCGAGCTTCCCCTGCGGGAGGAGGCGGCCGCCGCGGTCGCCGCCCGACTGGAGGAACTCACCGGCCAGGACCACTGGCCCGTCGAACGAATCACCAGCCCCAAACAGGGGCGCAAAGAGAAACAAGTACGGCCTGTCGATCTCAAACCGCTGATCGAGGATCTGCGTCTGGACCAGGGGGTCCTGCGCTGGCGCCTGCGGCCCCAGGGAGACCTGTGGGCCCGTCCGGGCGAAGTGCTGGCCCTGCTGGGGCTGGACGATCGCGTCGATCTGGCGCGGGTGGAGCGGACGGCCGTGGAGTACAAGACATGACCAAGGAAATGTTGATCAACACCGTGGAAGACCAGGAATGCCGCATTGCGGTGATGGTGGACCACGTGCTGGAGGAGCTCTACGTGGAGCGGGCCTCCAGCGCCAGTCACGTGGGGAACATCTACAAGGGGCGCATCACGAACGTGGAGGCGGCCATCCAGGCGGCCTTCGTCGACTTCGGGCTGGGCAAGAACGGCTTCCTGCACATCAGCGACGTGCACCCCAAGTATTTCCCCAAAGGGCAGAAGTCCAGCACCGAGGCGGTCGGGCGCAAGCGCCCGCACCGCGAGCGACCGCCCATCCAGGAGTGCCTGCGCCGCGGGCAGGAAGTCGTCGTCCAGATGACCAAGGAAGGCATCGGCACCAAGGGGCCCACCCTGACGACCTACCTGTCTATCCCGGGCCGGCTGCTGGTGATGATGCCCGGCATGAGCCGCCTGGGCGTCAGCCGCAAGATCGAAGACGACGAGGTGCGGGGCAAGGCCCGCGATATCCTCGCCGAACTCAACCCTCCCGGCGAGATGGGCTTCATCGTCCGAACCGCCGGGCTGGACCGGCCCCGCAAGGACCTCCAGCGGGACATGAACTACCTGCTGCGCCTGTGGCAGCAGGTCAAGCACCGCATCAAGACCTGTCGCCCCCCCTCGGAGATCTACCAGGAAAGCGACCTGGTCATCCGAACCCTGCGGGACGTCTACAACAGCGACGTCGACCGCATCGTCTGCGACAACGAGGAAGTTGCCAGGCGGGTCCAGGAGTTCCTGGGCGTCGCCATGCCCAAGGCCAAGAACCAGGTCGAACTCTACTCCGGGCAAGAGGGCCTGTTCCACGATGCGGGCCTGGAGACCGAGATCGAGAAGATCTACGCCCGACGCGTCGAGCTGCCCTCGGGCGGGTCGCTGGTCATCGATCAGGCCGAGGCCCTCGTCGCCATCGACGTCAACTCCGGGCGATTCCGCGAGCACAGCGACGCCGAGACCACGGCCACCAAGATCAACATCCAGGCCGCCAAGGAGATCGCCCGCCAGCTCCGCCTGCGGGACCTGGGCGGGGTGATCGTGATGGACTTCATCGACATGCGGGAAGAAAAGAACCGCCGCAGCGTCGAGAAGGCCTTGCGCGAGGCGATCAAGACCGACCGGGCCAGGACCAAGCTGACGCGGATCTCGGCGTTCGGCATCATCGAGATGACCCGCCAGCGGATCCGCCCGTCGCTCCAGCGGGCCGTCTACCGCACCTGCCAGCATTGCGACGGCTCGGGCCTGATCAAGACCGAGGAATCGGTCGCCCTCATGGTGATGCGCAACCTCCAGAGGGCGACTGCCCAGGCGGACGTGGCCCGCGTCGAGGTCCAGGTCACGCCCTCCGTTGCCCACCATCTGGCCAACCACGAGCGAGGCCAGATCGCCCGACTCGAAGAGAAGACGGGGAAGACCGTCACCATCCAGGCCGAACCGGACCTGCTGGCCCAGGAGCTGAAGTTCACCTGCACCTCCAGCCGCGGCACGCCGGTGGCCTGGCAGGCCGAACCCGCCCGCCAGCCGGCCAAGAAGGAACTCAAGACCGCCGTCCTGCCTCCGCTGGAACTGCCCCCCGAGCCGGAAGAGGAAGAGGCCGAGGCCGAGGTCGTGGCCGAGGCGCCGCCCGACGAGAAGGCGATGGAGAAGGCCGCCGCCGCCATCGAAGAGGCGACCTCCGTCCCGCCCGAGAATGCTCCCCCGCCCGAAGCGCCCCCCAAGCCCGCCGAAGCTCCCGCGCCCGCCGCCCAGCCGCCGACGGCCGAGGCCCAGGCGGGCGAGGCCAAACGGCGCCGTCGAGGACGACGCGGCGGGCGACGCCACAAGAAACGCCAGACCGCCGAGGCAGCCGCCCAGGCCGCCGGCACGCCCCCCGCCGACGCGACCCAGCCTCCGCCGTCGGACGAAGCCCCGCCTGCCGCCCAGGCCGGGCCCGACAGCACCGAGGTCCTCAAGGCCATCAAGGACTTCGTCGACCGCGAGGCCCAGAAGGTCATCGAGGTCGAGAAACGCTTCGACGACACCGTCCGCGGCAAGCCCAAACCGGAGACCGCCGAATCGATCGAACAAGAGCAGGCGCCACAGGAGCAGAAGCCCGCAGAGGCGCCCGCCGAAGCGGTTCAGGCTTCGCCCTCCCAAGAGCAGGCGACCGACGGAAAGACCCCCGACGCGGCCGAGAAACGACACAAGACCCGCCGCGGTCGTCGGGGCGGACGGCGACACAAGAAGCCCGAGGCCGGCGCGGACGCCAAGAAGCACGAGCCTGCTCCCGAGAAGAAAGAGGCGGACAAGCAGTCGCCCGCCAAGCAGGCGTCGCCCGACCAGGCGCCCGCGGAGCAGAAACCCAAACCCAAGCGCCGACGCCCTCCCCGGAAGAAGAAAACCCAGGCGAAGAGCGAAGCTCCTGCGGAGAAACCAACGGAAACTTCCGGAACCTGACGAGAAGCAAGACCTGGATCACTGAAGTGACCAGGCCTGGGTTATTTCAGTGATTCAGGCACTGCCTCGCGGAGCAGCACGACGCAGAGAGTTACGCACTTGTCGTTATCTCCCGCACCATCGTCCGGTAGTTGGCCAGCGTTCGCTCCGTGATCGTCCGCCCGTACGGGCTTGCGGAGGGCAGGAGGACGAACCCGCGACCTTCGCCCGAAGTCCCCTCGCGGAGACTGCTGCGGACCACCTGCTCGAACCGCTCGGGGGCAAACGTCTCGATGTCCGCGATCTCCAGGTTCCCGAACAGGACCAGGCGCTGTCCGTACTGGCGGCGGACGTCCGCCAGTTCCATGTCGCCCCGCGGGGGCGGCTCGATGGGATCGATGGCGTCGGCTCCCATGTCGGCGATCATGGGCAGGATCGCTCGCAGGCGCCCGTGGCAGTGGATGCGGGCCCAGCCGCCGCTGTCGTGGACGGTCTTCACCAGCGGCTGGGTGTAGCCCACGACGTACCGCTCGAACAGGCGCGGGGGCAGGTACGGCTCGGCGGCGTACTCGGGCCCGTAGATCCGCCACAGCCGGTCCGGGGCGGCGGCGGCGACCTTGGCGGCCCGGCGATAGATGGGCCCGGCCAGCTTCTCGACCAGGCGCTCGAACAGGTCGCTCTCGCACAGGGCCGTCACCGTGTAGTCTTCCATGGACAAGAGCTGGGCGGCCGCACAGAGCGGGTCTTCCTGGTCGATCATCACGATCCCGCGATCGCCGACCTCTCGGTCCGCTTCGAGGATGGGCGTCGCGTCGGGCTCGAACTCCAGCGCCTGGTCGTCCAACTCCAGGAAGGCCCGCAGGTCGTCGCTGTCCTTGAGCAGATGCTCGACCTCCCACACGGTGTCCACGTCGGCGTCGCGTCTGGACAGCCCCGTCAGCGTTCGCCCGCCGGCCCGCACCGTCGTCCGCGTGAAGCGGGAGCGGCCTTCGGTCCAGTTCGTGATCTCGACGAACCGGTCGCGGACCGACGGATACGCGGGACGCAGGGCAGCGGGGCGCATGCGGATGAGGTCGGTCTGCGTTTCCGCCAGTTCCAGCAGCGGCTGCCAGTCGGGGGAGTTGTAGACGTTGAACTCGTCCGGGTCCGACGGGTCTACCGGGAACCCGCCGATCTCGTAGAAGCTGACGGCCGGGCGGTCGACGGGGCGTCCGGCCAGCGTGGCCAGGAGTCGTTCGCGTCGCGTCACGCGGCGGGCCCTTCCCCCTCGGCAGGGGATTCGGAGACCTGCTCGTTCTTGAGCCGGTCGAGCATCCCGCGGATGTCCACCGCGCCGCGGATGGCGACGTAGATGGTGACGGTGAGGTACCACACGACCACCGCGGCGGTCAGGGCAGCCCAGAACCAGTGCTTGGCGATGGCGGCAAACAGGTCGTCCATGGCTTTCGTCCTTCGGTCAGTCTTGGGTCGTCTCGCTCGGGGCAGCCGTAGCGGGCTTCAGCAACGAACCGACGATCATGGCGGCGGCGGCGACGGCATATGCGGCGATGCCGGAGAGGTAGGGCCCGATGGTGTTCTTGGCCCACTGGCTCGTCGCGGGCACCTGCTCCAGCACCAGGTACGTGATGGGGAAGACCGCCCCGGCGATGATCGCGCCGGCCGCCCCCCAGTTGTTGGCCCGCTTCCAGTAGCAGCAGGCGACCAGCAGCGTCGAGATGCTCGACAGGTAGATCGTCCCGGTGACGCCCAGGTAGGCCCACAGGTCGCCCTTGAGCGGATACCACAACCCGTAAAAGAGCAGGAACAGCCCGATCAGGGCCACGATGGACCGGCTCCAGAGCAGGCCCTTCTTCTCGCTCCACTTTCGCTTGTGCAGCGGGGCCAGGATGTCATTGTAGATCACGCTGCTCCAGGTGAGCATGTAGGCCGAGTCCGTCGACATGTCGGCCGCCAGCATCGCCGCCACCAGGACCCCCATCAGCCCCACCGGCACGAACTGGCTGAGGAATCGTGGCATCGCCTCCAGCGTGTTGCCCCCCACGACTTCCGGCTTCAGCGTCGCCAGGGCGGCGATCCCCCACAGGACCGGGATCATGAACCGGCAGACGAAGAAGAAACTCGTCCGCGTGTACACCCGCTGGCCCGTCTTGGTGTCCTTGGCGGCCAGCAGACGCTGGATCGTCGTCTGCCAGGTCAGGACGGCCGCCAGGTTCAGCAGGGCGTTGAACACCACGTACGGCCAGCGAAGCTCGGGGTGCAGGAACGGGTTGAAGCCGCCCTCATTGTATTTCTGGGCGACGGTCTGGGTCAGCTCGACCCAGCCGATCTGCACGAGGATCATGATGGTGATGATGATCAGGCCCGCGCTCATGACCACGAACTGGAGGAAGTCGGTCACCAGGACCGAGAGCATTCCGCCCAGGACGGTGTAGACGGCCACCATGACCAGCAGGGCGGTCATGGCCAGTTCGAGATAGCCCTTGTCGAAGCCGCAGACGATGACCAGGAACTCGCCCCCGGTCCGCAGGAAGACGCCCATGTTGAGCAATCCGCCCAGGACGATCACCACGCCCGCCGCCCAGCGAACCTTCGAGCCGAACCGCTTCTCGAACAACTCCGGGATGGTCATCACCCCCGCGTCGCGAAGCGGCTTGACGCAGAAGCCCGTCACGCCCACCACGAACATGGCCAGGGCCATCAGGATGCCCGGCGTGGCGCCGGCAAAGCCGTACTTGTACCCGCCTTCGGCGGTGTACATGCACGTGACGATGCCGAACTCGGTCGCCGCCAGCGACGCGATGCCCAGGTACAGATTCATCTCGCGACCGGCGATGAGGAAGTGCTCGACCTTGCCCACGTACTTGCGGACCATGATGCCGGCGATCATCGTCGCCAGCAGGTACAGGCCCACGATCCCGCCGTCCAGCACGGTGAAGCCTCCGGCGGCCAACACGAATGATTCCATGACGGGTTCCTTTTCGCAAGCGGCCGGCAAACTCTACCGCGCGGGAAGGGGGGCCGCAAGAATCTACCGCACCGGACACGGAGAACGGCCACGCCGTTTGAATCGGGCAAGGCAGAAGAACGTTCGCCGGGGAACTCGTTGGGTCTTTGCGCTCTTCGCGATTCGCTGTCAGTTCTTCTTCTCCGCCGCCGCTTTCGCCTCCGCCGCCTTGCGGGCATATTCGGGATTGTACTTCCCCTTCTCCGCGAAGCCCCCCAGTTGCGGGCGCATCGCGCTGTAGCGGGGGTAGCTCTCGAAGATGTCGCCGTAGCCCAGCACGCGCGGGTCGCCCTGCTCGCGGAGCATCGTCTCCAGGCGGGTCCGCAGGTCGCGCCGGACGGACGCCAGTTCCTCCCGGCCCGCGAGGTTCTTCACGCACGCGGGGTCCGTGCGGATGTCGTAGAGTTCCTCTCCCGGCCGCTTGGCGACGGCCAGCTCGAAGAACGGACGGATGGCGGGATCCTCGCGGCCATTGAGCAGGACGCTCTTGCTTGGCCCTACGTCGATGTCGTGGAACCCGCCCTTGCCGTCCGCGTCGCCCATGGGCCAGCGATCGGGCGCCATGTTCCAGATGTAGAGGTACTCCTGCGTGCGGATGCACCGCGCGGGGTAGCAGAGGTTGTCCGGCCGGGCGTGGGTGTGACGTTCGCGCCCGCACAGCACCGCCGTTCGCGACTCATCGACGCGCCCGGACTTCTCGCTGGCCAGCACGTTCAGCAGGCTCCGCCCGACCATGCCCGGCGCGGGCGACAGCCCGGCCGCCTCCAGGAACGTGGGCGCCAGGTCCACGAAGGCGACCAGGTCGTCGATCTTCCGCCCGCCGGGCATTCGCGCCGGCCAGCAGACGGCCATCGGCATGTGGATGCCGTACTCGTACAGGTTGGCCTTGGCCCGCGGGAAGGGCATCCCGTTGTCGCCGGTGACGACGATGAGGGTGTTGTCCAGTTCGCCCGCCTTGTCGAGTTGGTCGATCATCCGCCCCAGGTGGGCATCGAAGTGCTCGATCTCCAGGGCATAGTCCAGCAGGTCGTGGCGGACGGTCTCGGTATCCGGCAGGAAGGCGGGGACCTCGGCGTCGGCGAGCTTCTTGCCCGCCTTGAGCCCCGAGCCCTGCTCATAGTCGCGGTGGGGCTCGAAGCAGCCGTACCAGAAGCAGAAGGGCTTGTCCTTGGGCCTCTCAGCCAGGAAGTCGGCGAAGTTCGAGGCATAGTCGTTGTTGGCGATCCCGCGGGCCGGGCGGGTCGCCAGCTTGCGCTTGTTGTACCCGGGTCCGGCCGGGTTCCGCTCCCAGCCCTGCTGGCTGCCCGGCGCCCAGCCCTTGCCCGTGCAGCCGACGAAGTAGCCCGCCTGCTCCAGCAGGTCCGTGTAGACGGGGAACTTGCGGGGGAAGGAGCTGGCGTGGACGCCGGCTTCCTCGTTCTGCCAGATGTTGCGCCCCGTCAGCAGGGAGGCCCGGCAGGGGCTGCACTGCGGCGCGGCGCAGAACGCCTGGGTGACCAGCGCGCCCATGCGGGCGACGCGGTCGAAGGCCGGCGTCCGGACCATCTTGCTGCCCATGGCCGACGTGTGGGCCCAGGTCTGATCGTCGGAGATGGCGAAGAGGATGTTGGGGCGTTTGGGTAGCGAGTCGCCCCTCGCAGTCCGCTGGTCCGCGAGTGCCTTGGAAGCACCCGCGACACTGCCCACAACTGCAGCGGTCAATGTGCGAGAAACGAATTCGCGCCTGGAAACCCTGATATTCATATCTGCTCCTGATCGTGTCCACCTGTAGAACGGAGCGGGCCAGCCTGCATTTCCGTCAGCCTCAACGGTTCGGGACCAGGTACGAGGGTTGTCGCATCGGATAGTCCTTTGCGCCGTGGGACTTCAGAAGGGCCGCCAAGTCCCCGTGCCCCTTGTGCGTAGCGATCTGGAGTGGCGTGCAATTGCAGGACCAGTGGCCGAAGTCGTTCACGCTCGCCCCGTGTTGGATCAGGTACTGTGCGAGTTCCGCGTGGCCGAACTCCGCGGCCACGTGCAGAGGCGTTCGTCCCGTCTTGTCGACCGGGCCGCTAATGCTGATGAACTTGGAATCCGGCCATTCGAGATTTGCGCGTGTTTCTTTTGCATTCCCCGTGTAGAGGGCCTCATGGAATGACATGGTGGGCCGCGGCCCGACGCAGCCTGCGCCCAACAAGGAAACCAGTGTCGCCATTTGGGCAAGGTATCTCATGGCTGTTCCCCACTGCGCATGTTGGCGCTCACTTCTTGTTCGTCTTCGCCTTCTTGGGTTGCTTCCCACCCTCCGCCTTGGGCGCCGGGACGGGCCAGCGCTCCGACTCGGTGCGGGCGGTCTTGAGGTATGTTTCGATCTTCTCGATCACGGCCGGGTTGTCGGCGGCGACGTTGTGCTTCTCGCCGAGGTCCGCGTCCAAGTCGTACAGTTCGAGCGGCCGGCCGGGCTGGGGGCGGATGGCCTTCCACTTGCCCCAGCGGACCGCCTGCTGGAAGCCGCGCTCGAAGAACTCCCAGTACAGGAAGCGCTCGTTGAGTTCCGGCTGGTCCTTGCCCAGCAGCGTGGGCGCGACCGAGACGCCGTCGAGCTTGCCCGCCGGCGGGGTCGCCCCGGTCAGCTCAGCCAGCGTGGGCAGGACGTCCGCGAAGTACCAGGCGGCCGGGCTGGTCGCGCCGGCCTTCACGCGCCCGGGCCAGCGGACGATCATCGGCGTGCGGATGCCGCCCTCGTACAGGTCGCGCTTGCGCCCGCGAAGGGGGCCCGAGCTGTCGAATCGCCCTTCCCATCGCTCGGCGGCGCCGTTGTCGGAGCAGAAGAAGACGATGGTATTGTCGGCGATCTTCAACTCCTCCAGTACGCCCATCAACCGCCCGATGTCGCGGTCCATCCGCGTGACCATGGCCGCGTGGACCTTCTCGTTGGCCTTCCAGGGTTTGTTGGTGTAGGGGGCGGTGTCGGGGATCTCGTACTTGGCGTGCGGGATGGTGTAGGGCAGGTAGAGGAAGAACGGCCGATCGGCGTGGCGGCGGATGAACTTCTCGGCGAAGTCGGTGAACAGGTCGTGCGAGTACTCCTGGCGCTTGGAGCCGGCGTTGCCTTTCAGGACCACCTTCTGCTCGTTGTGCCAGAGGTACTCGGGGTAGTAGTCGTGGGCGTGCTTCTGGTTGAGGTAGCCGAACCAGTCGTCGAATCCCTGGCGGTTGGGCAGGCCGACGGTGTCGGGCTCGCCCAGGCCCCATTTGCCGGTCATGCCCGTGGCGTAACCGGCCGCCTTGAGCACTTCGCCGACGGTCACGTCCTCGGCCCGCAGCGGGACGCGCCCGCCCTTGCCCGCGTTGCCGCGAACGGTGGTGTGCCCGGTGTGCAGGCCGGTCATCAGCACGCTTCGCGAGGGGGCGCAGACCGTCGAGCCGGTGTAGCACTGGGTGAAGCGGGTGCCCTGAGACGCCAGCTTGTCCAGGTTGGGCGTCTGGATGACCTTCTGGCCGTAGCTGCCCAGGTCGCCGTAGCCCAGGTCGTCGGCCATGATGTACAGGATGTTCGGCTTGCGGGCTGCCGCGGCGGAGGCATTCGGCAACCTGGACAGGGCCAGGCCCGCGGCAGCCGACGTGGCGGCGGCCAGGAAACAGCGACGTGTGCAGGAGGGCGCCATGACAATCTCCGCAACCAGGGCTACGGGTCCGAACGTGACCACCATACTGCGCCGACTCGCCGGGGGCAAGCACGGGCGACACCGCGGGCGGTCAGATAGCCGCCGCCTACCGCGGGGCGAGGGAGGCTTCGCTGTCTGCCTTCTTGCGCGGGCCCAGGGCGGGCTCCACGCCGCCGCAGGTGGTGCATTCCAGGCAGCGGATGCAGTGGGTGTTGTTGATGGACTGCTCCACCTTGACCCCGTAGACGCAGTAGGAACGGCAGAGGTTGCACGCGCGGCACGTGCGGGAGTTGAAGTGCAGGTAGAAGAGGCTGTAGCGGTTGAAGAGGGCGAAGATGCCTCCCAGCGGGCACAGCACCGTGCACCACGGGCGGAACGTCACCATCGCCACTACCACCAGCGACAGCAGGATCATGTTCTTGATGAACGGGACGTAGCTGACGGTCGCGCTCGCGCCGCCCGCGCCGTCGGGGGTCTCGTGCACCTTCGCCACGGTGAAGAAATCGACGCCGGCGTGGCGAACAGCCGACCACGTCCGGGCGTACCAGGCCTGGTCGGCGGCGGCCTTCCAGCCCTGTTCGACCAGGTAGGGCACCTTCGCCTCGGCCGCCCCGGCCGGGCAGAGCGTGCAGATGTTGACCGCCTGGTCGTCGTAGTCCACGCCCTGTCGCCCCATCACCCAGGGCACGACGATCACCAGGCCCACGAGCACCGCGTACCGCCCGTAGCCCATCCATGTAGGGATGCGGAATTTGGGCAGCGGCAGCTTGGCCAGCAGGTCCTGGGCCCAGCCGAACGGGCAGGCCCACCCGCAGACCAGCGAGCCGACAGCCGCGCCGACCAGCACCAGCACGCCCAGGGCCAGCACGGGCAGCAGGTTGAGGGCTGCGAACTGCCCCATCACGCCGATCGGGCAGGCGAACGTCGACAGCGGGCACGCGTAGCAGTGAAACACGCAGCCGGGCATCCAGTGCATGGACCACGCGCGAGGCCAGAGCCACAGGGCCAGGAACGCGGTCTGGACCCAGGGACGATAGAAAGCGATTCGGCGTCGCTTGGCGGAGGGCTCGTGCTTGGGCTGGTCCATGGATGGGGGTGGCCATGTCACGCATGGCCGGGCGGGTCACTTAATTCAGGTAGGGCAGTCGTCGGGCGGCTTCTCGACCTTCTTGATGGTGCTCTGGGCGGCGGGTCCGGCGCCGGGCCCCGGCGCCGGCGCGGGCGTCTCGGACATCCGCACCCCGCCGTGCGTGACCAGCTTGACCAGCTTGCGGTGGGGGACGGCCTCGGCCCCCAGGCGGTGCGTGACCAGGAACCCGACGACGATCAGCACCGCCCCTGCCAGGGCCAACAGGAGGCCGCCCAGGAGACGGCGGCTCTCGCTGGGGCGGCTGGCCCGGTCGATCGGAGGCTGCGGCACTTTCTGCAGGCGTCTGGCCATGGTATTAGAAGTATACACGCGCCGCCGTCAACGGGGCAATCAATTGTCGAGGCCGTCCGACATTCAGACCCCCCTGGCCTTGAGCCAGGGGTGAATCAGGTTGAACGGCTAAGAAGGACTGACTGCGGCCCTTACGACCCCACCGGGTTTATCCCGGTGGTGAAGAAGTCTGTTTGGCTGTAGCCACCGGAGGGCCTGGCGGGTCAATCTCCTTCACCACCGACACAAGGTCGGTGGGGTCGGCAAAAGTAGGCAACCGCCTGGCTAGCCGCTCAATCTCTTTCACCATCCCCAAGGGATGGGGTCACCCAACGCGGCAACTGTCGGACGGCCTGAATTGTCAATTGGCGATTGACAACGCAATTCGATTGCCGGATACAATTGGCTCGGTCTTTCCTGAGGAGCCATGCCATGAGTGCCGGACTCTCCATCTCCCGTCGTCGATTCCTGGGCCGTTCCGCCGCCTGCGCGGCGGCCCCGTACGTCCTGACCTCCTCCGCGCTGGGCGACGCGCGGACCCCGCCCGCCAGCGAGCGGATCGTGATGGCCGCCATCGGCGTGGGCGGGCAGGGCACCCACAACCTCAAGGGCTTCCTGGCCCACGACGAGGTGCGGATGGTGGCGGTCTGCGACGCCGACCGCGCCCATGCCCGGGCGGCCAAGGGACTGGCGGACGCCCGCTACGGCGACTCCGCGTGCGCGATCTGCGGCGACTTTCGCGAGATCCTCGCCCGTGACGACGTCGACGCGGTCTCCATCAGCACGCCCGACCACTGGCATACGGTGATGGCACTGGAGGCGGCCCGCCGCGGCAAGGACATCTACCTGGAGAAGCCCCTCACGCTGACCCTGCGGGAGGGGCGGGTCCTGAGCGACGAGATCCGCCGCCTGGGGCGCGTCCTCCAGACCGGCACGCAGCGGCGCTCCAGCGGCGTCTGGCAGTTCATGTGCGAACTGGCGGTCAACGGCTACGTCGGCGAGATCCGCACCATCCGCACGTGGTCCTCGCCCGGACGGGCGATCGCGCCCCAGCCGGCCATGCCCGTGCCCGAGGGCTTCGACTACGACATGTGGCTGGGCCCGGCCCCGCTGGCGCCCTACACGCAGGCCCGCTGCCACTACAGTTTCCGCTTCATCTGGGACTACTCCGGCGGGCAGGTGACCAACAACGGCGCCCACTACCTGGACATCGCCCAGTGGGCGCTGGGGCAGAGCTACGGCGGGCCGGTCGAGGCCCGCGGCAGCGGCGAGTGCCCGGCGGACGGGCTGTTCAACGTTCCGGTCAAGTACCGCTACGAATGGCGCTACGCCAACGGCACGATCGTGACGGGCGAGGAGGACGGCAGCGGCGTGCGGATCGAGGGCAGCGAGGGCTGGCTCAGCTTCATGGCCAGCGAGGGCCTGCGGGCCAGCCGCGAATCGCTCCTGCGCCACACGATCGGGCCCAACGAAATCCACCTCTACGCCGGCAAGAGCCACCACGGCAACTTCCTTCAGTGCGTCCGCTCGCGCCGCCAGCCGTCGGCGGATGTGGAGATCGGGCATCGCTCCGCCAGCGTCGCCCACCTGGGCAACGTCGCCCTCAAGCTGGGCCGGCCCGTGCGGTGGGACCCGGCCAAGGAAGAGTTCGTCGGCGGGGACGAGGCCGCCGAGCGCCTGGCCCGGCGGGCCCTGCGCGGGCCCTGGCGACTCTAGGCCCGGTGAGTGCTCCCTCGATTTCCGGGTTGCACCGTTGGGCCCCCGGGGGCGCAGGGATTGCTTGCATTCTCCCCCCCGCCTGCGAATCATAACTCCTATGTGTCCCTATCCGAACAGCACAGGAGAACATATATGGCCCGATCTTTCATCCAACGCGTCCACACGGTGTCGCTGGCCTGCGTCGCTGGCATTGCCCTTCTGTTCGCGCCGGCGATGTCGGCTGGGGCGGGCGATTGGCCCCGATTCCGCGGGGCCGACGGACAGGGCGTCAGCGGTGATAAAGGGCTGCCCGTTTCCTGGGGCGAAGCCAGGGGGACCGCCTGGAAGACAGACCTGCCCGGCCCCGGGGCGTCCAGTCCGATCGTCATAGGCAAGCGGGTCTACGTCACCTGCTACAGCGGCTACGCCGTGCCGGAGCAGGACCGCGGCGAGATGGAGCATCTCAAGCGACACATCGTGTGCCTGGACCTGGACGGAAAGGTCCTCTGGCAGAAGCAAGCGCCGCCTGTCCTGCCCGACTCGCCCCGCGTCCGCGAGCACGGCTACGCCGCCAGCACCCCGGTGGCCGATGCCGAGCGGGTGTATGTGTTCTTCGGCAAGTCGGGCGTGATCGCCATGGACCACCAGGGGCGCCAACTCTGGCACGCGAGTGTGGGCGACAAGGTGAGCGGGTGGGGCTCGGCCGCCTCGCCCATCCTGTGTGGGGACCTGCTCATCGTCAACGCCAGCGTCGAGAGCGGGAGCCTGGTGGCCCTGGACAAACGAACCGGCCGGGAGAAGTGGCGATCCGGGGGGATCAAAGAGTCGTGGAACACGCCGATCCTCGTGCCCCTGGGCGGGGGGAAAACGGAACTGGTGCTGGCCATCATGGGCAAGGTGCTGGGTTTCGACCCGGCCAAGGGGCAGCAACTCTGGTCGTGCGATACCGACATCGGCTGGTACATGTGCCCCAGCCTGGTCGCCCACGAGGGCGTGGTCTACTGCATCGGTGGGCGGGGCACCGGGGGCGCGCTGGCCGTCCGCGCTGGAGGCCGCGGGGACGTGACCGCTGACCGGCGGCTCTGGACGTTACGAAAGGGCTCCAACGTACCCTCACCGATCTACCACGACGGGCATCTCTACTGGGTCCACGAGAGCGGCACAGCCTGCTGCGCCGACGCGAAGACCGGGCACCTCGTCTACGAAGAGAAGCTTCCACAGGCCGCCCAGGTCTACGCCTCGCCCGTGCTGGCCGACGGGCGGATCTACATCCTCTCGCGCTGGGGCCGTTGCTGGGTCATTCCCGCCAAACCTGCCTTCGAGGTCCTCGCCACCAGCGAACTCGGCCGCGTCGGGATGGTCAACGCCAGCCCCGCCGTCGCCGGCGGGCGACTCTACATCCGCACCGACAACAGTCTGTTCTGCATGGGCAAATAACGCCCTTGCATGGGAGCTATTGGCCGTATGCGAAGAAGAAGCGTGAAAGTCGGAGCACGTTCTGCCGTGCCGGTGCCTGTCATCATTCCCATACTTCTCATCATCCCCATTCTGCCCATCGCCGTCCTGGCCGACGAACCCGTCGGCAAGCGCCCCTATGAGATGGACTGGGCCGGGCGGAGCGAGGACGTCCGCCCGCCGCTGGTGGACTTCGAGGATCTCGACGGCTGGACGGTCCAGACGAAGGACTCCGTGGCCGCCTTCGTCCGCTCGCGCGAACAGCAGCTCTGGGGGCGCCACGTGGGCAAGCTGGTCTATCGCGGGACGGGGCCCCAGCCGGTCGTCACGCTCCGCCCGCCCAAGCCGATCCGGTTCGCCGGGGGCGTCGACTGCGTCAACCTGTGGGCGTACGGGAACAACTGGGCCTGGCAGAGCGATGCCTCCACCCCCCGGGTGCGGGTGAGCGCGCTGCTCCAGCCGGCCAAGGGCCCCGAGCAGACCGTGACGCTGGCGACGGTCAACTTCAAGGAGTGGCACCTGCTGCACGCCAGGCTGCGACCCGAGCAGATCGAGGCGTTCCAGGCCGGCGGCGCGCTGACGGGCATCCAGATCGCCGGCGGGCGAAACGCCCAGGACCGCGAGCTGTTCTTCGACAACCTGGCCGTCTACCGCGAACAGCTCGCCCCGCTCACCTTCGAGCCCCGTCCGCAGCGCAATATCGCGCTCCTTCCCGGCCAGTCGCCGGGGACCAATACGGGCCCCGGCAAGCTGCCCTTCCCTGCGCGCGAGGAGACGATCCTGCCGGACAACCTGACAGGCGACTTCGAGGCCAGCCTGGAGGAGGCGGACAAGTCGTTCATCTTCACCTATCGCGGGCGCGACGGCGTGCTGAGCTACGTCTACCGCCCGGGCACGGGGCAACTGGGCGACATCGTCGCCCGCTGGGGCGAGGGCGGCAGAGAGTTTCGCCCGCTGGCCGGCGGGGGCGCGCGATTGTGGCGCGGCCAACAGGCGGAGGGCGCCGAGCCGGACAAGGTCGAATTGCTCTCGTGCCGCCGCGAGGGCCAGACCGTCGTGACGCGATGGAAACTCACGACGGACAACAGGACCGCCGAGGTCGCATGCACGTTGCGCCTCTGGCAGAAGTCGTTAGTGATCGACGTGATCTGCCCGGGCGGCGAGGTGGGGGAGGTGCGTTTCGGCCGGGCTGAAGGCCTGGACAATCCCCGGCTGGTGACGCTGCCGTACCTGACGGGCGACTGGAATGCCCGGCCTGCGGTGGCAGTCTCCGGCCCGGCGGACCGTCCGTTGTTTGTGATGGGCGTGGTCGATCACTGCCGCTCCAACGCGTCGGCGTTGTTCTTCCTCAACCGCGTGGCCGAAGGCGGGGCGACGTACAACGGCGGGGCCCGGTACCTGGCCCGCACCGACGGACGGCGGAACGACTGCTATGAGCGGCTGTTCCTGACCGTCTCGCCCCGGTTCGAGGAGGTCCTGCCGAACGTGCCCAACCCGCCCTCGCCGTGGATGCACGTGGCGGGCGAGCGGGTCTGGCGGGCCCACGGGGCCCACAACCGCCAGGCCGACTACGACCTGTGGAAGCGCGTGGTCCGCTACGGCATGACGAAGATCGCCCTGACCGATCACGAGACCGGCTGGCGCGACTGCGGGGAGAGCTTCACCTTCCGCACGCGGGCGGCGCCCGGCAAGGGCGGCGACGAAGGCCAGGTGGACTACGCCCGAAAGATCCGCGCCCTGGGAATCCGCTACGGCATCTACAACAACTACACCGACTTCGCGCCCGTGAACGGCCACTGGCACGAGGACAGGGTCACCCGGACCGGCGACGGCGGCTGGCGCACCGCCTGGGCCCGCTGCTACAATCCCAAGCCCGCCCGCGCCGTCGAGTTCGAGGCCCGCCTGGCGCCGATCATCCAGCGGAAGTTCCAGCTCGACACCGCCTACTGCGACGTCCATACCGCCGTCCGCCCGTGGGACTACGTCGACTACGACGCTCGCGTGCCGGGGGCGGGGACGTTCGCGGCCACGTTCTACGCCTACGGCGAGATCATGCTCCACCAGAAGGCCACCTGGAACGGGCCGGTCTACAGCGAGGGCAACAACCACTGGTACTACTGCGGCCTGACCGACGGCAACTACGGGCAGGACCAGTCGGCCCGGCTGGACAACCAGCCGTGGCTGGTGGACTTCGACCTGCGCAAGCTCCACCCGTTGTGCTGCAACTTCGGGATGGGCAACCTCCAGATGTTCGACGGCGGGCGGTTGCCCCATGCCACGCCCGAACAGGCCGACGCTCGGCTGGACCGGTTCCTGGCGGCGACGCTGGCCTTCGGGCACACGGGATTCCTGACGTTGGAGGGCGGCATGGGCAACGCCTCCCGCAGCTACTTCCTGCTCCAGCAGGTCCACGCCCGATACGCCCGCGAGCGGGCCGAAGACATCCGCTACGCGGATGAGTCGGGTAAGCTGCTGGATGTCTCGGCCGCCGTTGCCGGCGGGGCGTACCGGCGCTCGCAGGTGGTCACGCGCTACACCGGCGGACTGACGGTGACGGTGAACGGGCACTCGACGGCCACCTGGGACACCGGCCGGGCCGTCCTGCCGCCCAACGGCTGGCACGTCCACGACGAGACGCACAAGCTGACCGCGTGGAGCGCGAACGTGGAAGATCGCCGGGCGGATTACGTGGACTCGCCCGCGTACCTGTATGGCGACGGCCGCGGGCGCCTGGTCCGCCTGCCCCGGCTCGTCTGCGACGGCCCGCTCATCGTCCTCAAACGCGACGACGGCAAGTGCGAGATGATCCCGGTCGCCCCGTGCAGGACGATGGCGGCGGCCCTGGAAGGGCGGTCCGCCTCCGCCGTCGCACTGGACGAGGCGGGCAAGGAACTGGGTCCGGCCGAGGTGCGCTTCAGCCGCGGCTTCGTCCACGTCATGCCTCTGGCCGGGGCGTTCAGCTACCTGCTCACGCCCCAGCCCGCGCCGACGAGCACAGCGACGTGCGACCGCCTCCGCGTCGTGCCGGGCGAGACGGTGAAGGTCGCCGTCGGCGGCCGGTCAGCCGACTTCCGCGTCCCCGCCGACGCGAAGATCGGGCAACAGGCCTGGCACAAGGCCGGCGACGCGTGGATCGACTTCGAGGTCGTGCCGCTGGCCCGCGTCGCCTTTCGCTGGGACGGCGCCATCCGCGTCGCGCTGGTCCCCAGCGTGGACTGCGAGAAGGCGACTGTGGAACTGGCGGGCCGGACCGAGACGGTCCGCTTCGCGACGGGCAGGCCGCTGGAACTGGCGTTCGCGCCCGCGCCGGCG